>NZ_WQOH01000048.1 GCF_018784445.1 Gemmiger formicilis
AGAGCAACTGACTCTTAATCAGTGGGTCCTGGGTTCGAGTCCCCGATGGTGCACCACAAAACAGCCTTACGGTAAACGTAAGGCTGTTTTTTAATGATTGCCGCATTTTAGCCGCTGACTTAGACAAAAGTCAGCGGCTGATTTTGTATTTTGAGAGAAATTCAAGAACTTTCAGTGTGATGGAAACAGTGGCATATATGCAGCTGCCAATAAAAGTA
>NZ_WQOH01000049.1 GCF_018784445.1 Gemmiger formicilis
TCCGCTTCCAGCACTTTCATCATCTTGTCGGCTGCGGTGTCGGTTGCGCCCTGCTTGAAGAAGCCGGAAACGGTAAGGACAGAGTTGCCCATGCGGATTTCCGTTACACAGTCCGGGCGGCGGTCTGTTTTGGTGGTGCTTGTCTGTTTGGTTTCTGTCATAGGCTCTCCTTTCGCTGCTTCATCAGTTGCTTTAAGCGTTCCAGCTTTTCCTGTGCGGTTTCCTTTCGGA
>NZ_WQOH01000004.1:0-278319 GCF_018784445.1 Gemmiger formicilis
TGCGGGCAGACACGGCCGCAGACGGCGGGCAGCGCACTGGACTGGGCAATCACGTTGTAGGCGGCCTCAAAGTCGCCCTCAGCGACGTGCTTGATGAAGCCGGGGATGTCAATTTCAACGGGGCAGCCGGAGCGGCAGGGGTGGTTTTTGCACTGCAGGCAGCGCTTAGCCTCGTTCACGGCCATCTCCTCGGTGTAGCCGAGGGCGACCTCTTTAAAGTTTTTGTTGCGGACGTTCGGCTCCTGGCTGGGCATGGGGCACTTTTTCGGATCCATGTTCGGCATAATTACTGCACCTCCTGCTTCAGCAAATTGCACTCGGCCTCGCGGGCGTGGGCCTCAAAGGGCTTGTACATCGTGCCGCGGTGCATAGCCTCGTCAAAATCGACCTCAAAGCCGTCAAAGTCGGGGCCGTCCACGCAGGCAAACTTCGTCTGGCCGCCCACGGTCAGGCGGCAGCCGCCACACATACCGGTGCCATCGACCATGATGGGGTTCATCGAGACGACAGTCTTGACGCCATGGGGCTTCGTCGTCTTGACGACGAATTTCATCATGATCAGGGGGCCGATGGTGATGACCTCGTCAAAGTTCGCACCCTCGACGATTTTCTTCTCCAGCGGGGCGGTGACAACGCCCTTCTCGCCGTAGGAGCCGTCATCGGTCATAATGATAAACTCATCGCAGCAGGCGCGGAACTCGTCCTCGAGAATGACAAGATCCTTGTTGCGGAAGCCGACAATGCCGGTGACCTTGGTGCCCTGCTCGTGCAGTGCCTGTGCAATGGGCAGCGCAATGGCGCAGCCCACGCCGCCGCCGACAACGCAGACGTTTTTCAGGCCCTCGATCTCGGTGGCCTTGCCCAAGGGACCCACAAAGTCATGCACAGCTTCGCCCTCTTTGAGGGAGTTGAGCTGCATGGTACCTGCGCCGACGACCTGGAAAATGATGGAAACGGTGCCGGCTTCGCGGTCAAAGCCTGCGATGGTCAGGGGGATACGCTCAGAATCTTCCTTCGCGCGGACGATGATGAACTGGCCGGCCTTTGCCTTCTTGGCAATGAGCGGCGCATGGATCCAGAGTTCGGTCACGGTGGGGTTCAGCTCCCGCCGTTTGATGATAGTAAACAAAGCGATCTCTCCTTCTCTTTGTTTTTATATTTATACATTTATATTGTAGCGTATTTCCGCGAAAATGTAAAGATGAAATATCTGTTAGAATGAGAAGAGAAAAAGCAGGAATGTGCAGGTGGGGAAAGGGGGCTTTCCGCTGTAAAAACAAAAAAACGAGACGGCCACTGCCCCGTCTCGTTTTTTTTAAAAAGAAGGAGAAAAACAGAACGTCTCGCCGGCGCCTGAATGCGAACGGAACCACCCCTCTACAAGTGATACCCTCCCTACGGATTCGGCAGGGCGCTCTGGTATTCTTCCTCTTCACTTTTCGCTCGGAAGCTCTCGCTTTCGATGCTCTTATAGTACACCTTTTTTGTCGAATTTGCAAGATGCGTACTTGTACAATGTGCTGTAAAGCGCGGTAGTTGTTTTGTGCATATTGCACAATCGTTCATAGAAATGTCATAGAAAAAGCGCTTGCGGCATCGTAAACCGCAAGCGCAAGAAAGTTTCTTTAATTTGTTTCTGAATATGGATTATTCGACCGGAACGATCCAGCCCTTGGTGTCAGGCAGCTTGCCCCACTGGATGCCGGTCAGGGTGTCGTACAGTTTCTGGGTCAGCTCGCCGATCTTGCCGCCGCTGATGTGGGCAACCTTGCCCTCCCAGTCCAGTTCCTTGACAGGGGAAACGACCGCGGCCGTGCCGGTGCCAAAGACCTCCTCCAGCTTGCCCTCGTCGGCAGCCTTCATGATGTCAGCGATGGCGACGCGCTCCTCATGGACTTTGTAGCCCCAGTCTTTCAGCAGCTCGATGATGGAGCGGCGGGTGACGCCGGGCAGAACGGTACCCACGCAGGGAGCGGTGTAAATCTCGCCGTCGATCTTGAACATGATGTTCATGGAGCCGACTTCCTCGACGTACTTCTTCTCGACACCGTCCAGCCACAGGACCTGGGAGAAGCCGCGCTCCTCAGCCAGCTCACCAGCCTTGATGGAAGCAGCGTAGTTGCCGCCGCACTTGGTAAAGCCGGTCAGGCCCGGGGCGGCGCGGATGTACTCATCCTCGACATAGATGCGGACAGGGTCCAGACCCTCGGCGTAGTACGCACCGGAAGGTGCGCAGATGATGGCAAAGCGGTAATGCTTGGCGGCGTGGACGCCCAGGCCCACATCGGTAGCGATGCAGAAGGGGCGGATGTAGAGGGATGCACCGTCAGAATGGGGCACCCAGTCGCGGTCAACATCGACCAGTGCCTTGACAGCCTGGACGAAATCCTCCGGCGGGATGGGGGGCATGCCCAGACGGTCCGCAGAATCATTGAAACGGTTCGCGTTGCACTCGGGGCGGAACAGCTGGATCTTGCCCTCGGCGGTACGGTAGGCCTTCATGCCTTCAAAAATTTCCTGGGCATAGTGGAACACGGTGGTAGCCGGGTCCATCTCCCACGGGCCATAGGGGACGATGCGGGCGTCATGCCAGCCTTCGCCTGCGGTATAGTCCATCAGGAACATATGGTCGCTGAACTTTTTGCCAAAGCCGAGCTTGGACTCGTCCTGCGGTTTTTCTTTCGGATGGGTTGTTTTGGTGATTTTGATATCCAACATTTTTCGCACTCTCCCTTTATATTCAAGCGCACCGCCGCACAGCAGTGCGGGTGATGATTAAGCCTATTATAGCGCTGTAAAGCGGCAAGTGCAACCCCCTTATTTACATTTTGTGAATTTTATGTTGCGAAAAATGCAAGGACAGTTTTCCCCGGCTTTCCACCGTTTTCCACAGTGTGATGGTTGAAACTGTGGAAAGTAAACGGTTGATTATCGTGGATTTTTTAGGTTTTCCGCTTTTTAACGGCTGCGAGTGGAGTGATTTTCCACAGTTTCCACGTAGTTTTCAACATTTCCACGGTGGATAACCCCTATACGCGGTGGATAAGTTGTGGCAAATATACGGATTGTGAATAGGATGTGAACAGCAAAAAAAGGCGGCCTGCCCCTTCCGGGAAAGCCGCCCGCTAAAAACTATACGCTATCTCAATCCCTGCGCCGCAGGGCGAACATGACCAGACTGAACACCAGCATAAACGCTGCCAGCCCGCCGACGATCAGCAAAATCATCTGGAAAATCTTCACGTCAAACTTCGTCTGGAAGGTCTCCCGCGCGGTGGAAATGGCGTCCGAACCCGACGACACCGTCGACTCGGCATTGTTCGCCATGCTGTCCGCTGCGCTCAAAGCTGCCTGGGCTGCGTCGGTGTCGCCCAGGGCAGACAGCGCATCGGAGAGCGCCTGCCCGCCCATGGCAACCAGGCGGTCGTTCGTGTCGCTCTTGATCTTTTCGCCGTTGACCGCGCCGGACAGATACTCGGCAAACAGGTCGGTGATGCCGCGCACAGCGGGGGCATACTCGTCCTTGATGGCCCAGCCCTGCACCGACCACATATCGTTCATATAGAACAGCAGCTGCATACCGGAATCGTCCATCAGGGCGCGGTATACGGCGTCGGCAAAGTCACTGCTGGAGGTATCCACCGTGCCAAAACTCAGCGAGATAAACTCCCTGGCGCGGTCGTAATCGGTCAGGTTGGCGTAGTAGCTGCGCAGCGCGTCGGCCAGGTCAGTGTCCTTCGTCACCTTGGAGCCGACTACCACCGAGTCCATGTCGGCCCGCAGGTCCTGGTTGCCGAAATAACTCGTCGAGCCGTCGTCGTCAATATTAAAGGTGGCGCGCATGGCGCTGGCATAGCCCGCTGCGTCGCTGGCCTGGCCAGCGTAGGCCTTGGCCATTTCCTGGCAGTCGCCGCCCCAGCTGCCGGTGATGGGGATGCCATTGTAGACAAGGTTCATCGAGGCCAGCAGGTGCCCGAAGTCGATCTTCTCGCCGTTGGGCAGCGTGACGGTGTTTACAGACTGTAAAGCCACCAGGTCAGGGTCATTGCTGCTGACATAGCTCTCAAACTCCGGGTCGCGGGTACCGGCAGTCAGCTGCCAGATGGTAGTATTGTAGCTGCCGGTGCGGGTGTAGGCCAGCGTCAGCTCAATGGGGTCGGGCGTGTCGCTCTGGGATGCTGAAAAATCCTTTGCCAGCGCCTGCAGGCGGGAAAGGCGGTCGATGGTGGTATCGTAGTCGTCGGCGTGGACGGTCAGCGCCCCCGCACAAAATACCCCCAGCAGCAAAAACAGCATAGCCAACAGGCGGGGCATACGGTTCGTGATAGAATGCGTAGTCAAGCACCTCCGGTAGTACACGGCAAAGCCGGGGCACACCGCACTTGCATCTGTGCCCCAGTAGGAAAATCTTGTTTTAACCGATTTGTAATCTTTAGTATACCACAGGGGGCGGTGGTTTGTCACCACTTTTTTTGTGAAAGCTGTATGCACAAAAATCGCCCCCATCCGATTGCGGCTTCGGATGGGGGCTTGGGGTATCGGTTTGTGTGAGGAGGAATCATGTTCCAGGATCATCGGTTGCGGCTCCGTGACCCTGTGCTTATAAGATACAGGATAACTGCTAAAAAACTATGATATGGGTATGAACAATTTGTAAATTGTCGACCGCTTAAATCACGTTGTATTCCTTCAGCAGCTTCTCCACCTCGGTGCCTTCGATCTTCTTCAGCGCTTCCTTCATGGCGAGCTTGCCGACCAGCGGCATCTCCATGTCGGTGATCTTGCGGCCGTCGCGCAGCTTGACCGTCGCGTCCAGCAGGCAGCGGATGTCATAGACGCTGCCCCAGACTTCGGGCACGCCGCGGTCTACATCCAGCAGGGTATAGACAGCTTCCATGCCGGTGCGGATGGAGTACTCGGTCGTGAAGATCGTGTCGCGGGCGGTCTCGGCAAATTGGCCGAGGAACGCAAAGTTCACAGCGCCCTCGGGTACGATGTCGGGGCGGTCGCCGGCAGCGCGCGGCATAAAGAACGCGTCAATATACGGCATCATGCAGGGCACGGTGTTGGCGCTGTTGGTCGCCATATCCTCGATCTGGTCCTCGGGCACACCGATGTGGTACAGCCACTCCATGCAGATCTCCTTGCCGGTGCAGTCGCGCATCGGCTTCTTGATATAGTCGCCCGGCTTGTCGGTAAACAGGCCGTAGACCCAGACGCAGAGCTGATCCTTGGGCTGGTCGCGGAACTGCTGCTGGCGGTTCAGCGTCCAGCTGAGCAGCCAGTTGGAATCGGTGACCGTGACGATGCCGCCGGTGACGACCTTGCCGCTGAACGGGTCGCGCTTGCAGATCTTCTTGATATAGGGCACGATGCGCTGATCCAGCGTCGTGATGGTGGCGCTCATCCAGTTGGACAGCTCGGGGTCATAGCAGAACTTGTCGGGATGGCCGAAGCTCGGGTCCTGCGCGGCGATCTTGCGCCACAGGTCCCAGCCGCCGCCCTCCTTCAGCTCAGGCTTGAACTCGGCGGGGGTATCCTGGCTGCCGAGGGTCGAGTTCTCGACACAGCCGCCGTTTGTGATAAAGACGAGGTCGTTCTCGGTCAGGTCGATGGACTCTTCCTGCCCGTTGTGGAGGATGTCGATGCGGGTGGCCTGCTTTTTGCCGCCGGCACAGTCGAAGGCGATGTTCGTGACCTTGGTGTCGTAGTGGAACTGAACGCCGAAGCCCTCCAGGTACTTGACCATCGGCAGAATCATCGACTCATACTGGTTGTAGCGGGTGAAGCGCAGCGCCGTAAAGTCGGGCAGACCGCCGATGTGGTGGATGTAGCGCTGCAGATAGCGCTTCATCTCCAGCGCGCTGTGCCAGTTCTCAAAGGCGAACATCGTGCGCCAGTACATCCAGAAGTTGGAGTTCAGCACCTCATCGTCAAAGAAGTCGGTGATCTTCTTGTCGTACAGCTTCTCATCGGGGGACATGAACAGGTTCATGATCTCCATGGCGGCCTTGTCGCTCAGACCGAACTTGCCGTCGGTGTGGGCATCCTCGCCGCGGTTGCAGGTGGCGCGGCAGAGGCTGTAGTTGGGGTCAGCCTTGTTCAGCCAGTAGTACTCATCCAGAACGGTGTGGTTTTCGTCCTCGATGGAGGGGATGGAGCGGAACAGATCCCACATACACTCAAAGTGGTTGTCCATCTCACGGCCGCCGCGCATGACGTAGCCGATATCCTGATATTTGTAGCCGTCGCAGGCACCGCCGGGGATGGGGTCCTTCTCCAGAATATGGACATGCTCGCCCTTCATCTGGGCATCGCGCACCAGGTAGCAGGCCGCGGACAGTGCTGCCAGACCGGAGCCGACCAGATACGCGGACTTGCCGTCCACGCCGTCCGGCTTTTTGGGCGTTGCAAAGGCTTCATAGTTACCGCTGGAATAATACATAAGAGTACCTCCTGTGATGATAAGGCCGCGTGCTTGTTGGGGAGCGGCCTGTGATTTACTTGGTATGTCTGTAGTATACCCGGCGGGTGTAACGGTTACAATCAGCAAAAAATCCCCTTTGATAAGAATTTTATCAAAGGGGAGGGATTGTATAGATTTTGAAAAAAATGTTAAAACGCGGCTTTGTAGGGGGCGGCGTCCTCGACGCCCCGCGGAGGGGTCAACGCTTGGCGGCGCACAACGAGCGCCGCCAGTTCGCTTCGCGAACCCGCTCGTGCGGTTGTTTGCCCCGCAGGGGCAAACATTGCTCGCTCCCCAGTTTCGCTTCGCTCAACCGTGGCCCCGCGCTCGCAACCCCGCAACCCTTCCCTGCAAATCCATTGAAAAATGGGGATGCGGCCATAAACTTGCGGGCCGGGCATACCCGACCCCTACAAGGCGGCGGGTTTGAGGTGGCAATGAAAACTATTTATCGATTCTGCACGTTTCCAGGCTCTTGGTGATATCCCCGTGGATCAGCACAGACACCCGCTCCACCAGGGCGGCGGGGTCGTCCTTCATGCCGGTGCGGACCCATTCCAGCGTCAGGCCGACGAAGGCGTACTTGTAAAAGTTCGCAATGAACTCCTTGTCCTCGGGGCGCACGGTCATCCCGGCGGCTTTTTCCTCGACGACGCCGAACATTAAATCGTAGGTCAGGCGGTACAGGTAGTTTTCGATGTGCTCGCGGCTGATGGAGTGGTAGACTTTCGTAACGAACACTTTGTCCTTCTGCACGGCCTGCAAGATCTGCAAAAAGCCCTGCTGCCAGGTGTCGTAGGTTTTCTGCCCGGCCAGCGCACGGGTGGCGCTCTCGATGCAGGCCCACTCGACCAGGTCGTAGATATCCTTAAAATGGTAGTAGAAGGTCATGCGGTTGACGCCGCAGTGCTCGGTCAGGTCGGTGACGGTGATCTTGTCCAGCGGCTTCTCGGCCAGCAGGTCTTTCAGCGACGCAACGAGCGCGCGTTTGGTCATTTGGGACATGGGAGTCTCCTTTTATATAATGCGGTACGGCGGACGCGGGGCGTCGGGGACGCCGCCCCCTACAAATTTATATTCCCAGTATACAAAAACTTTATGAATTTTTAAACCCCGTTTGCGGTGGGGGCGGGAATGTGGTATAACGGTACTATATTATATAAGGATGTGACTTCCATGCCTGAAATGTTAGATATAGTCGATGAAGACGGCGTGCCCACCGGCCGCAGCGTGCCGCGCACCGTCGCCCATGCCGATGGGCTGCGCCACCGCACCAGCCATGTCTGGATCGTGCGGCGCAAAGCGGGCCGCGTGCAGGTGCTTTTGCAGATGCGCTGCGCGGCCAAGGATTCCTACCCAGGGTGCTACGATATCTCCTCGGCCGGGCATATCCCGGCGGGGGATGAGTTTGTCGGCTCGGCCCTGCGGGAACTGCGGGAGGAACTGGGCGTTGATGCCCGCGCTGAAGATTTGCACGAGTGCGGCCTGCGGCGGTTCCGTTTTGAGGCGGAGTTCCACGGCAAGCCGTTTAAGGACAACCAGGTCAGCAAGGTGTTCTGTTTGTGGCTGGATAAAGAGGCCGAGGATTTCAACGTGCAGAAGTCGGAGATCGACTATGTGAAGTGGTTCGATTTGGACGAGGCCATCCGCGCCGTGGACGAGGGGACGATACCGAACTGCATCTTTCCGGAGGAGCTGGGGATGGTGAAAGCGTTTGTCCAAAAGGCTTCTCCCCTGGGAGAAGCTGGCCGCGAAGCGGACTGATGAGGGGCGGCCTTGCCTGACTGCGTCTTTGCGGGACGGTTGACCGAACGCGCCCCTCATCCGGCCTGCGGGCCGCCTTCAGTCTACGCGCTAAGAGCCGCCTACGGCGGTTGCGCTCCGCCTTCCCCTGCGGGCGCAGCCCCGCAGGGGAAGGCGGGGGGACTTTTCCGTTGGCACCACCCGTGTTGCAAAACGCGCAATTTTGTGTTGCTTACCCGGGAAAACCATGCTATAATACCCCTAGCGGCGCTGCGTATACATACACGCTTGTATATTTTTGCAAGCATCCCCCTGCATAAATGTATAACTATTCGGCAACCTGCCTAAAACAAAGCTAAAAATAGAAAATCCTTTGGCGGGTTTGCCCCTTGCAAAATGTATAAAAGAGTGTATAATATACAGCAATGAATGAATAAATATTCAAGACACACAGCAAGCAACAGCACCCTGCGGGTCTTGACAAATACGGAGAGGGGAATTTCATCATGAAAAAGGATAAGAAAGATATTAAAAAGGTAGTTCTGGCATACTCCGGCGGTTTGGACACCTCCATCATCATTCCCTGGCTGAAGGAAAACTACAACAACTGCGAAGTCGTCGCTGTCTCCGGTGACGTCGGCCAGGGCACCGAGCTGGACGGCCTGGAAGAGAAGGCCATCAAGACCGGCGCTTCCAAGCTGTACGTCCTGGATCTCAAGAAGGACTACGTCGAAAACTACATCTGGCCCTGCCTGAAGGCTGACGCCAAGTATGAGGATTACCTGCTGGGTACCTCCCATGCGCGTCCCTGCATCGCCGCCGCCCTGGCGGAGATCGCCAAGAAGGAGAACGCCGACGCCATCTGCCACGGCTGCACCGGCAAGGGCAACGACCAGGTCCGTTTTGAGCTGACCCTCAAGGCCCTGGCCCCCGATATGGCCATCATCGCCCCTTGGCGTGAGTGGAGCATCAAGAGCCGTGACGAGGAGATCGACTACGCCGAGGCCCATAACATTCCCCTGAAAATCAACCGTGAGACGAACTATTCCAAGGATAAGAACCTGTGGCACCTGAGCCATGAGGGTCTTGACCTTGAAAAGCCGTCCCTGGAGCCGCAGTACAATAAGCCCGGCTTCCTGGAGCTGGGCGTTTCCCCCGAGCAGGCCCCCGATAAGCCGACCTACGTCAAGATCCACTTCGAGAAGGGCATCCCCACCGCCGTGGACGGCAAGGAGATGGAGAGCGTTGAGCTGGTCGAGTACCTGAACAAGCTGGGCGGCGCCAACGGCATCGGCCTGCTGGATATTGTCGAGAATCGTCTCGTAGGCATGAAGAGCCGCGGCGTCTATGAGACCCCCGGTGGTGCTATCCTGTACAAGGCCCATGATGTCCTCGAGACCATCACCCTGGATAAGGAGTCCATGCACTTCAAGGCACAGCTGGCCCAGAAGATGGGCGAGTTGGTCTACAACGGCCAGTGGTTCACCCCGCTGCGCGAGGCTATCAGCGCCTTCACCGACGACCTGCAGAAGACCGTCACCGGTGATGTGACCCTGAAGCTGTACAAGGGCAACATGATCAACGCCGGCGTCACCAGCCCGTACACCCTGTACGATGAGCAGACGGCCTCCTTCGGTGAGGATGATGATTACAACCAGGCAGACGCCAACGGCTTTATCAACCTGTTTGGCCTGCCCATCGCCGAGCGCGCCAAGCTGGCCAAGAACTGGCCCACCGAGGAATAAAAGTAAGTAAACAAACGCCTAATATGCAACCGCCAAGGGGCGTAGACACCCTTTGGCGGTTTTGGCGTTACTATTAAAAGATAAAAGATAATAAAAAATGTGGAGTTTTGGCCTGAGGCCAAAACAAAAAAACGTAGGGGCGGATTCCATATCCGCCCGTCAACAGGCAGACGACCTGCGGGCGCATATAGAATGCGCCCCTACGGAGGCAGAAAATTTTTGAGCGGTGCGCCGGCACCGCGAACCACCAATTTTATTATCTATTATCTAAAAAAATGGAGGTTCTACTTATGCCCCAACTTTGGCAGGGCCGGGCCAGCAAGGCCGTTGACAGCCGCGTAAACGATTTTAACTCTTCCATCCGCTTTGACGCGCGGATGATCGAGCAGGATATTCAGGGCAGCCTTGTCCACTCGGCCATGCTGGGCAGACAGGGTATCATCTCCCAACAGGATGTGGACGATATCCACAAAGGTCTGCACTCTATTTTGGAGGATCTGCACAGCGGCGCACTGGAGATCGACCCCAACGCCGAGGATGTGCATACCTTCGTCGAGCAGACGCTGACCGCCCGCGTCGGCGATGCGGGTAAGCGGCTGCACACCGGCCGCAGCCGCAACGACCAGGTGGCGCTGGATATCCGGCTGAACCTGCGTGCCGCCAGCGAGCATATCCAGGGCCAGATCAAAGAGCTTATCAACGTGCTTTGTGACCAGGCCGAGAAGGGTGCGGGCTACGTTATGCCCGGCTACACCCATTTGCAGCGCGCCCAGCCTGTGACCTTCGGCCACCAGCTGATGGCCTACGCCTGGATGCTGCTGCGCGATCTGGGCCGTTTGCAGGACGCCACCAAGCGCATGGACGCCGAGTGCCCCCTGGGCAGCGGCGCACTGGCGGGTACGACCTACCCGCTGGACCGCTTCTACACGGCGGAGCAGTTGGGTTTTGCAGCCCCCTGCGGCAACTCCATCGACGGCGTGTCCGACCGCGATTTCTGCATTGAGCTGTGCAGCGCCATGGCCACCTGCATGATGCACCTCTCCCGCCTGAGCGAGGAGATCATCCTGTGGTGCAGCTGGGAGTTCAAGTTCATTGAGCTGGACGATGCGTTTACGACCGGCTCGTCCATCATGCCGCAGAAGAAAAACCCCGATGTCACGGAACTGATCCGCGGCAAGACCGGGCGCGTCTACGGCGATTTGAACACGCTGCTGGTCATGATGAAGGGCATCCCCCTGGCCTATGACAAGGATATGCAGGAGGACAAAGAGGCAATTTTTGATGCGGTGGATACGCTGGAACTTTGCCTGCGCACCGTCACGCCGATGCTGGCTACCATGACCCCGCTGCCCGCCAATATGCGCCGCGCCGCCGCCAAGGGCTTTATCAACGCCACCGACTGCGCCGACTACCTGACCAAGAAGGGTATGCCCTTCCGCGATGCCTATAAGTGTACCGGTACGATGGTGGCCGCCTGCATCCGCGAGGGCAAGACGCTGGAAGAACTGACGCTGGACGAGTTCAAGCAGTACAGCGACCTGTTTGCGGAGGATGTGTATACCGCCATCGACCTGACCACCTGCTGCGAGGGCCGTACCAGCTACGGCGGCCCGACCAAGGCGAGCGTGCTGCGGCAGGTGAGCGATGTGAAGGGGAAGCTGGCATAAGATAAAAGATAATAGATAAAAGATAATAAAAAATGTGGAGTTTTGACCAAGGCCAAAACAAAAAACATACCGTAGGGGCGGATTCCATATCCGCCCGCGGCACCTGCCGTAAGCTGCACGGGCGCATATAGAATGCGCCCCTACGGAGGCAGAAAATTTTGAGCGGTGCGCAGCGCCGCGAACCACCAATTTTATTATCTAGTATCTTTTATCTATTATCTAATAATCAGGGGTGTAACAATGGGAAAGTACAAAATCTTCGTGGATGGTTCCTCCGGTACCACCGGCCTGCGCATTGCGGATCGGCTGGCGGAGCGGGACGAATTTGAAATTCTGAAAATCTCCGCGGCAGACCGCAAGGACGTCCACGCCCGGGCAGCGGTCATCAATGAGAGCGACCTCTCGTTCCTCTGCCTGCCGGACGATGCGGCCCGCGAGGTCGTACCGCTGCTGCGCGAGGATGTGCGCATTCTCGATACCAGCACAGCGCACCGCACAGCCCCCGGCTGGCTCTACGGCCTGCCCGAGCTCCATGGCACCCGCGAGGCGCTGAAAACCGCCACCCGTGTGGCTGTGCCGGGCTGCCACGCCACCGGGTTTATCACGCCGGTGGCCCCGCTGGTGGAGTTGGGGATCCTCCCCAAGACCGCCCATCTGAGTGTGACGAGTTTGACCGGCTACTCCGGCGGCGGCAAAAAGATGATTGCTGAATATGAGGGTGAGCGCACGAACGAAGCGCTGAACGCCCCGCGTCCCTACGGCTTGGCGCTGCACCATAAGCACCTGCCCGAAATGGCGGCCATCACCGGGCTGGAAACGGCCCCCAACTTTGTGCCGGTCGTGGCTGATTACTATGCGGGCATGGAGACGATGATCCCGCTGGATCTGACGGCACTGGGCGTTTCGGCCCCGCAGGCCGCCGCCGCGCTGGCCGAGTATTATGCCGGGCAGCCGATGATCAAAGTGCACCCCCTGTGCGAGGGCACGGACGGCGGCTTTTTGGCGGCCAACAAGCTGGCGGGCAAAGACACGCTGGAAATCTTCTGCCTGGCCAACCCGGCCGGGACCCAGATGCAGCTCATCAGCCTGTTTGACAACCTGGGCAAAGGCAGCTCGGGCGCGGCCGTGCAGTGCATGAACCTGATGCTGGGAATAGAGGAAACGAAAGGGCTGGCGCGATAAAGGCTCCCCCCCAAGGGGGAAGGCTTAGATGTAAAGAGAGAGGTACATATTATGAGCAACTTTAAATCCATCCCCGGCGGCATCTGTGCGCCGCTGGGATTTTCTGCGGCGGGCGTGCATTGCGGCATCCGCCATAACCATTCCAAGCTCGACCTGGCGCTTATCAAGGCGGATGTCCGCTGCGCGGGCGCAGGCTGCTACACTACCAACAAGGTTTACGGCGCTCCCATCACGGTGGATCGCGAGCATCTGAAGGACGGCTATGCCCAGGCGATCGTCGTCAATAGCGGCAACGCCAACACCTGCGCCCCGGGCGGCGTGCAGCTGGCGAAAGACACCTGCGATATCGTCGCGAAAGAGCTGGGCATCAGCGCCGACGACGTGCTCCCCTCCTCCACGGGCGTTATCGGCCAGGCCATGAGCATTGAGCCGTTTGCCAAGGGCATCCCCGAAGCTGCCGCCAAGCTGGCCGCCAGCGAGGCAGGCAGCCACGCCGCCGCCACCGCCATCATGACTACTGATACCCACCCGAAAGAAATCGCTTTGGAGTTTGAGGTCGGCGGCAAGACCGTTCGCATCGGTGCCATCGCCAAGGGCAGCGGCATGATCCACCCGAACATGGCGACGATGCTGCTGTTCATGACCACCGACGCCAAGGTCGAGCCTGCCGCCCTGCAGAAGGCGCTGTCCACCGTCGTGCCCGCTACCTTTAACCAGATTTCCGTGGACGGCGATACCTCCACCAACGATACCGTGCTGCTGCTGGCCTCCGGCCTGTCCGGCGCGGAAATCGTTGACGGTACGCCCGACTATGATACGTTTGTTGCTGCGCTGACCGAGGCCGCCGAGCACCTGAGCCGCGAGCTGGCCGGGGATGGCGAGGGCGCGACCAAGCTGCTGGAATGCACCGTGACCGGCGCACCCGACCTGGCGACCGCCCGCGCGGTGTCCAAGAGCGTCATCCATTCCACTCTGTTCAAGGCCGCCATGTTCGGTGCAGATGCTAACTGGGGCCGCGTGCTCTGCGCCATTGGCTACACGCCAGGGGACTTCGATATCAGCAAGACGTCGGTGCGCCTCAAGAGCAAGGCCGGCGAGGTGTTCGTCTGCGAGAACGCCGCCTACCACCCGTACAGCGAGGATGAGGCCGCCGTGGTGCTGAAGGAGGATGAGATCGATATCCTCGTTGACCTTGGCAGCGGCGACGCCACCGCCAAGGCCTGGGGCTGCGATCTGACCTATGATTATGTGAAAATTAATGGGGATTACAGAACCTGATGAAAAAGGCTTCTCCCGCGGGACTGCGCCCGCAGGCGCGTGTTGGAGCGCAACCGCCGAAGGCGGCTCTTAGCGCGTAGACTGAAGCTGTCGGCGAAGCCGACTGATGAGGGGCGGGCTTTCGGCGGCAGACCGGTAGACGGATGCTGCGGCAGGTGTGCCCCTCATCCGGCCTCGCAAGCTCGGCCACCTTCCCCCTTGGGGGAAGGCTTTAGAGGTAGGGGATGGAGGAAACGATGAAGAATGAACAAATGGCCCTGCTGTTCAGCGAGGCTACACCTTATATCCAAAAATACCACGGCAAAACGCTGGTTATCAAGTACGGCGGCAATGCCATGGTCAACGATGAACTGAAACTGGCCGTCATGAACGACCTGGTCACGCTGACGCTGCTGGGTGTGCGGGTCGTGCTGGTACACGGCGGCGGGCCTGCCATCAACCAGATGCTCAAGCGCGTGGGGAAGGAATCCAAATTTGTGAACGGTCTGCGCTACACCGATGAAGAAACCATGGGCATTGTCCAGCAGGTGCTGGCCGGGCAGGTCAACAAAGACCTGGTCGCGCTGCTCAAAGGCCGCGGCGTCGGCCTGTGCGGCATGGACGGCCACATGATCATGTGCAAGCGCAAATCGGATGTGGATTTGGGCTATGTCGGCGAAATTGAAAAGGTCAACACGACGCTGATCGACCACCTGCTGGCCGACAGCTTCATCCCGGTCATTGCCACCGTCGGCATGGACGACAACGGCATCCCCTACAACATCAACGCAGACACGGCCGCGGCTGAAATTGCCATTGCCCTGCACGCAGAAAAACTCGTCATCATGACGGATATCGTTGGTCTGCTCTACGATAAGGACGATGAATCCACGCTGATCCCTGAGGTCGAAGTCTCCGAAATCGAGGGCTACAAGGCCGCAGGCGTCATTGCGGGCGGTATGCTGCCCAAGATCGAGGGCATGGCCGACGCCATCTACCAGGGCGTCCACGAGGCCGTCATCATCGATGGCCGCGTGCCCCACTCGATTCTGCTGGAAATGTTCAGTGACAGAGGCGCAGGTACAATGTTCTATCGGCGGGGGAACCGCTGATTGAAAAGGCTTCCCCCTCGGGGGAAACTGTCGGCAAAGCCGACGGATGAGGGGCGGCCTGCCCGCTGCAATCTCTTTCCGGGCAGCAGCGGCACACGCGCCCCGCATCCGGCCTCGTAAACCCAGCCACCTTCCCCCGATGGGGGAAGACTCTTGCACATGATAAAGGGGGTACCCTAGATGAATACCGAAAAAGTGATTTCCCGGGACAACGACTATATTCTCCACACCTACGGCCGCAGCCAGGTCGTGCTGGCAGAGGGCAAGGGGATGACCGCCAGGGATGCCGACGGCAAGGAATATCTCGATTTTACGTCGGGTATCGGCGTCAACTCCCTGGGCTACTGCCACCCCGCCTGGGTCAAGGCCGTGGCAGACCAGGCCGCGACCTTGCAGCACACCTCCAACCTGTATTACACTGCCCCGGACGGCAAGCTGGCAAAAAAAATCTGCCGCCGCACCGGGCTGGATGCTGTATTCTTCGGCAACTCGGGTGCCGAAGCCAACGAGGGTGCCATCAAGTGCGCCCGCAAATACAGCGTAGACACGTATGGCGAGAGCCGCAGCAAGGTCATCACCCTTGTCAATTCCTTCCATGGCCGCACGCTGGCAACCCTGACCGCCACCGGCCAGGATGTGTTCCACCACGACTTTGGACCCTTCCCCGGCAACTTTGCCTATGTCCCGGCGGGCGATTTTGCCGCGCTGGAAAAGGCAGCCGATGCCTCTGCCTGCGCCGTCATGATGGAACTGGTACAGGGCGAGGGCGGCGTTGTCGCCCTGGATGCCGACTATGTTGCCAAGGTCGCGGCGTTCTGCAAGGAAAAAGACATTCTGCTCATCGTCGATGAGGTGCAGACCGGCGTGGGCCGCACCGGCAAGTTCCTGGCCTGCGAGCATTTTGACCTGCACCCCGATATCGTCACCCTGGCCAAGGGTCTGGGCGGCGGCCTGCCCATCGGCGCGGTGGTCATGAACAAAAAGGTTGCCGAGCATATGAAGCCTGGCAGCCACGGTTCGACCTTCGGCGGCAACCCGGTCTGCTGCGCCGGTGCGCTGGCCGTGCTGGATACGATGGACGAGGAGTTCCTCGCCAATGTCAACGAGCGTGCGGCCCAGCTGCGCGCCGGGCTTGCCAAACTGCCCCATGTGCAGCAGGTCAGCGGCCTGGGCCTGATGGTGGGCATCGCCTTTGACGACGGCATCAAGGCCGCCGATGTCCGCGCCGCCTGCGAGAAGCAGGGCCTGCTGGTGCTGACCGCCAAGACTCGTTTGCGCCTGCTGCCGCCGCTGATTTTGACGGCGGAGGATGTGAACGCCGCGCTGGATACCCTGCGCACCGTGCTGGAGAAATGCGTATGAAACATCTGCTGAAATTGGGCGGCCTGACGCCCGAGGAGATCACCCACATCCTGGATGTGGCCGACGAATATAAGCGACTGCACAGGGACGGCATCGACCCGAAGGACTTGCAGGGCAAGGCCGTGGCGCTGATTTTCGCCAAAAACTCCACCCGCACCCGCGCAAGCCTGGAAGTGGGCATCTACCAGATGGGCGGCCTGGGCACCTACCTGAGCGCCAATGATCTGCAGACTGCCCGCGGCGAGCCTGTGCAGGACACCGCCCGCGTGCTGGGGCGGTATTATGACGCCATCGTCTGCCGCACCTACAAGCAGACGACCCTGGACGCGCTGGCAAAATACAGCGGCATACCGGTGATTTCCGGCATGACTGACTACGCCCACCCCTTGCAGGTGCTGACGGACTTAATGACCGTGCGTGAGCGCAAGGGCACGCTGGCCGGGCTAAAGGCCGGGTTCATCGGCGACGGCTACAACATGGCGAACAGCGTGATTGTGGGCTGCCTTGCCATGGGTATGGCGGTCACGGTCGCCTGCCCGAAGCACTACCGCCCGGCAGCCGATGTGCTGATGCTGGCGCAGCGGTACGGCGATAAATTCACACTGACGAACGACCCCGACGAGGCCGCCCGCGATGCGGACGTGCTGTTTACCGATGTCTGGGTCAGCATGGGCATGGAGCGCGAGGCCGAGCAGCGCCGCCGGGATTTCACTGGCTTTACGCTGGATGCGGCCCGCATGGCGCTGGCCAAGCCGGACTGCATAGTGCAGCACCCGCTGCCCGCCCACCGCGGCGAGGAGATCGCCCCCGATGTGCTGGAAGGGCACATGGAGGAGATTTTTGACGAGGCCGAGAACCGGATTTACGTGGAAAAGGCCGTGCTGGCAGTTTTGCTGGCGGGGAAATAAAGTACAGGAAGCAGGGCAGAGTGCGGCCCTGCTTTTTTGTTGGGGCGAGAGGGTCTTTCACCGCCTTCCCTTGACAGGCTGTGTTATACTGGATATATCACTGTCCAAGGAGTGCCGCCATGTCAAAACAAACGCTGCAACAAAAAATCCAACGTGCACTGGCCCGGTTCACGCCGCGGCGCATTGCCATTATCATGCTGGGCACGGCGATACTCTCCTTCGGCATCCACAACATCCACCAGCGCACCGCCATCACGGAGGGCGGCATCATCGGACTGGTGCTGCTCATCAACCATTGGCTCGGCGTTCCGGCGTCGGTGGCGTCGCCCCTGTTGGATGTCATAAGTTACGCGCTGGCGTTTAAATTTTTGGGGTGGGATTTCCTGCTCTCGGCGGGTATCGCCAGCATCAGCCTGGCCGGGTTCTACCGCCTGTGGGAGTGTTTTCCCCCGATGCTGCCTGATCTGACGCCCTGGCCGCTGGCGGCGGCGCTGCTGGGCGGTGTGTTCGTCGGCGTGGGCGTCGGGCTGATCGTGCGGCAGGGCGGATCCAGCGGCGGCGACGACGCGCTGGCCCTCGTCATCCACAAGCTGACCGGGTGGCGACTCTCCCGCGCGTACCTTTTTACCGATTTAACGGTGCTTTTTGCGTCGCTGTCCTACATTCCGTTCCGGCGCATCGCCTATTCGCTGGTCACGGTCACGGTGTCGTCGCTGCTCATCGACTACATCAAGGATTTCCGCACAAAAACAAATGTGTAAAAACCGCCGGAACGCTTGTACACACGGGAATTTTGCGGTATAATAATCTGTGTATTTTTGCAGACATCACCCATTGGAGGTTCACGATATGAAACTTACCCGCAAGCTCGCGGCGCTGGCTATGGCCGTGCTGCTGGCAGTCAGCCTGACGGCCTGCTCCCCCAAAGAGTGGGCACAGAATGTTGTCGTCAATCTGGTCCACAAGCTGGGCCTGGTCGAGGAATCCGACGAGGAGGACACCGACACCACCACGAAAGCCCCCGCAGGCGGCAGCGTGGAGTTCCCCGCCGAGATGGATACCGACTCCGCCCGTGTGGTGACTTACCCGGTGGATGATACGCTGTATGTCTCCTTCAACGGCATTGCCAACCGCTCCACTGAGTATTTCGTCGCGGGCGGCGACAGCATGACCGTGACCGGCTATGCGTCTACCGAGGCCAGCAGCGAGAACTATATGTACTTCAAGATCGCGTTCTGGGAGCTTTCCGACGATAAGACGATGACAAGCTATGTGCCGGACTCGACGATCTACTTCCGCGCCGACGAGGCTGACTACCAGTACACCATTACCGGCCTGACCGCAGGCAAGCAGTACAAAATCACCATCAGCTATGACAACGGCAACAAATACTACGTTACCGGCGGCCTGAAGGTGGAGGGCCTGGGCAGCACCGAGCTGAACACCTACGGCGACGAGGAAACCACCAACAGTTAAAAACAGGCAACAATGCCGCCCGCGCCGCAGATGGCCGGGCGGCATTTTTGATGATACATCGTAGGGGCCGGTGCTTGCCATCGGCCCGCAGGAAAGTACAACACAGAGGGAAAAGGGGAAAATTATGGACAAAAAACAGCTGCGCAACACCTTATTGCTGGTGTGCGGCGCATTCATCTGGGGCACAGCTTTCGTCGCGCAGAGCGTCGGCAGCGACTACATGGGGCCGTACACGTTTTTGGCGGGCCGCAGCTGGCTGGCCTGCGTGTTCCTGCTGGGGCTGATGGCTGTGCTGCGCAAGATGGGCAGGACGAATACCGCCGCCGAGCCGGGGTTCTGGCAGAACAAAAAGGTGCTGGTCAAGGGCGGTATTTTCTGCGGTGCGGCGCTGTTTGCGGCGTCGGCGGCGCAGCAGATGGGCATTGGCACCACCAGCACGGCCAAGGCTGGGTTTATGACGGCGCTCTATGTGGTGCTGGTGCCGGTCACGAGCATCTTTTTTGGCAGCCGCCCCGGCGTCAAGCTGTGGGGCTGCGTGGTGGTCAGTGTGGTGGGGCTGTATCTGCTCTGCCTGGCGGGCCGCGATACCCTGAGCCTGACCGGCGGCGAGTGGCAGCTGCTGCTCTGCGCGGCGCTGTTCACGCTGCAAATTATGCTGGTCAACCATTTCAGCCCCCAGCTGGACGGCATCCAGCTGAGTTTTATGCAGTTCTTAGTGGTGTCGGTGCTGTCCACTGTGTTTATGTTTGCGTTTGAAACGCCGACCGTCGAGCAGTTCCGCGGCGCGGCGGTGTCCATTGCCTACTGCGGCATCATGTCCAGCGGCGTGGCCTACACGCTGCAGATCGTCGGCCAGAAGGAGTTGGATCCGACGATTGCCAGCCTTGCCATGTGCCTGGAGAGTGTGTTCAGCGCCCTGGCCGGTTGGCTGATTTTGGGCGAGACGCTGTCCGCCACCGAGTTGTGCGGCTGCGTTTTGATGTTTGGGGCCATTGTGGCGAGCCAGCTGCCGGAGAAAAAGCGCAGCTAAAAAGGCCCCCTTGTCAAAAGGGACTGTCCGAGCCGGCGAGGTCCGGGGCTTTGCAGCCTTCCCATCGTTACCCATTCCCTTCCCGCATAACGTCCCAAAGGAGGTCTCCTATGCAGGACCTGCGCATGATTTTTGGTTACGGTAAACCCTACCGCAAAGACCTGTTTGCGGCGGTGGGGCTTATCTTTGTTGAATGTATCTTTGAAATGGTCATCCCCGTGCTGATGTCTACCCTGGTGGACGACGGCGTGCCGGACCACAATATGGCCGTCATCTTCCGGCAGGGCGGGCTGATGATTCTCTGCGCGGTGCTGGCGCTCATTACCGGTCTGCTCTATGCCCGGTACGCCGCGCGGTTTGCCAACGGCTTTGCGTCGGAGCTGCGCCTGGCGGAGTATGCCGCCGTGCAGAAATTCGACTTCGCGAACCTTGACCGTTTCTCCAATGCGTCCCTCGTCACCCGCATGACCACCGACGTTACCGTCATGCTCAACGCTGTCAATACCGGCCTGCGGCCGTTGGTGCGCAGCCCGGTCATGCTGGGCATGGGCCTTGCTATGGCCTGCGTGCTCAGCCCGCGGCTGACGCTGGTTTTCCTCATCACAACGCCGATCCTTGCTGCCGTGCTGGCTTGGATCGTCTCGAAAGTCGGCCCGCTCTATGGCCGCCAGCAGAGCGCTGTGGACCACCTCAATGGCCGCATCCAGGAATCCCTCACCGCCATCCGCGCCATCAAGGCGTTCGTGCGCGGCGACTATGAGAACGATCAGTTCAACACCGTCAACGCCGAACTCAGCGACGCTTCGACCGAGACGTTCCGCTATGCCGTGCTCAACCTGCCCGCATTCCAGGCCGTCATGTACACGGCCATCGTCTGCATTCTCTGGTTCGGCGGCGGCTTTGTGCTGCATGGCACCATGAGCGTCGGCCAGCTGACTGCCTTTTTGAGCTACGTTTTGCAGGTGCTCAACTCGGTCATGATGTTCTCCGGCGTGTTTCTCCAGATGTCTCGTTCGCTGGCCAGCGCCCGCCGCATCCGCGAGGTGCTGACAGAGCAGCCCGATTTGGCCAACGCCGCCGCGCCGGTGGAGACGATCCCCGACGGCCGGATCGATTTTGACCACGTTAGCTTCAAATACAACGCAAAGGCGGAGAAAAACGCCCTGTCCGACATCACGCTGCACATCCCCGCCGGTGCGACGGTGGGCATTATCGGCGGCACTGGCGCGGCCAAAACGACGCTGGTGCAGCTGATCCCCCGCCTCTACGATGCCACCGAGGGCACCGTCAAGGTCGGCGGGCATGACGTGCGTGACTACGACCTGGCCGCTCTGCGGGATGCTGTGGGAATTGTGCTGCAAAAGAACCTGCTGTTCTCCGGGTCGATCCGCGACAACCTCAAATGGGGCAGCCCCGATGCCACCGACGACGACCTGTGGGCCGCCTGCCGCGCCGCCCACGCCGATGAATTTCTGAACCGTATGCCCCAGGGCCTTGACACCGACCTGGGCCAGGGCGGGTGCAATGTCTCCGGCGGGCAGAAGCAGCGTCTTTGCATTGCCCGCACGCTGCTCAAACACCCCAAGGTGCTGATTTTTGACGACTCCACCAGCGCCGTGGATACGGCCACCGAGTCCGGCATCCGCCGCGCGCTGGCCGAGCTGGGCGACGTGACCAAGCTCATCATTGCCCAGCGCATCTCGTCGGTCCAGAGCGCGGACATCATCGTGATTCTGGACGACGGCCGTTTGCACGCCGTTGGCACCCATGACGAACTGCTGAAAAAGGATACGATCTATCAGGAAATTTACAATTCCCAGATGAAAGGGGGCGACGCAGATGGCGAAAGCATTCGGCGGTAAGCGCCCGCAAAACCTGCGCCACACCCTGCGCCGCTTCGGTGATTACCTCGGCCACCACAAGCGCAAACTGGCACTGATCGGCGTGCTGACGTCCATCAGCGCCCTGGCCGCCCTGATTGGCACCTACATGATACGCCCGGCCGTCAACGGCATTCTGGAAAACGGCAGTCTTGCCTACCTGGCCGGGGTCGTGGCGTTCACGGCGTTCGTCTACCTCATCGGCGCGCTGTCCACCCTGGGCTACACCCAGCTCATGGTCCGCACGGCGCAGCGTATCACCCAGGAAATCCGCAGCGACCTGTTTGCCCACCTGCAGACGATGCCCCTGAACTTCTTTGACACGAACCGCAAGGGCGATTTGATGAGCCTGTTCACCAACGATGTGGACACGATTTCCGACGCGCTGAACAACAGCTTTGCGGTGGTCATTCAGATGTTTATACAGATCGCAGGCACGCTGTTTTTGCTGTTCGTGCTCAACTGGCGGCTCTCGCTGCTGGTCGTGGTGGGCTACATTGCCATGTTCTGGTACATCAACTACTCCACCAGGCGCAGCCGCGCCTACTACGCCAGCCAGCAGGCCAGCTTGGGCGAGCTGGACGCCTACATGGAGGAAATGATCGCGGGCCAGAAGGTGGTCAAGGTCTTTAACCACCAGCAGGCCGACATGGCCGCCTTTGCCGCCCGCAACGAAAAACTGCGCCAAGCCGGCACCGGTGCCCAGAGCTACGCCGCCACGATGATCCCCGCCGTCGTCAGTATCGGTTACATCAACTACGCCATCATTGCGGTGGTGGGCGGCCTGATGGTTATGTGGGGCTGGTCCGATTTGGGCAGCCTGGCAAGCTACCTGGTGTTTGTGCGCCAGACAACCCTGCCCATCAACCAGTTTACCCAGCAGGGCAACTTTTTGTTGGCGGCGCTGGCGGGCGCGGAGCGTATCTTTACGGTCATGGAAGAGCGCCCCGAGATCGACGAGGGCACGGTGGAGCTGGTCCGCGTGCGGGAAAACGCCGACGGCACCCTGACCGAATGCGCCGAAAAGACCGGCCGTTGGGCCTGGTGTGACCGCAGCCGCCCCGATGTGCCGCCCGAGCCGTTGACCGGCGATGTGCGGTTCCACGACGTCAGCTTTGGCTACACGCCCGAGCGGATGATTTTGCAAAACCTCTCGCTTTACGCCAAACCGGGCCAGAAAATCGCCTTCGTTGGCTCCACCGGCGCGGGCAAAACGACCATCACCAATTTGATAAACCGCTTCTATGAGGTGTCCGGCGGCTCCATCACCTACGATGGGATGGATGTGCGGCTTATCAAGAAAAATGATCTGCGCCGTTCGCTGGGTGTCGTCCTGCAGGATACACATTTGTTCACCGGCACCGTGGCGGACAACATCCGTTTCGGCAAGCTGGATGCCACGCAGGAGGAAATTGAGCGGGCGGCCAGGATCGCCAACGCGGACTCCTTCATCCGCCGCCTGCCCAGGGGGTATGACACGATGGTCACGGCTGACGGTGCGAATCTGAGCCAGGGACAACGGCAGCTGCTGGCCATTGCCCGCGCGGCGGTGGCTGACCCGCCGGTACTTATATTGGACGAAGCAACGTCGAGTATTGACACCCGCACCGAGGCGCTCATCCAAAAAGGCATGGACGGCCTGATGGAGGGCCGCACGGTGTTTGTCATCGCGCACCGGCTGTCCACCGTGCGCAACGCCGACGCCATCATTGTGCTGGAACACGGGCATATCATTGAGCGCGGCACCCATGAGGAACTGCTGGCAAAGCAGGGTGAATACTACCAGCTCTACCACGGTATGTTCGAGCTGTCGTGAGTCATATGCAGTCTTGTGTCCCTGCGTTACGCACAAATTTACAAAAACGTCGTCGAAACGGCGGCGAAACTTAATTTAATAAAGCTGTAACTGCTTTTTGGTATTGACTTTTACCGACGGTGTGCTATAATTATAAGTACGATACAGCAGAAACTATCAAGGGCGATAGCAGCATGGTCCCATGGCGCTATTGCCCTTTTTTGGTTCCTGCATCGGCCCGCCGCGCGGCGGCGGAAAAATTTGTGGAGTGGAAAGGAAAGTATCTCATGAAAAAACTGCTTGCATTCGGTGTGGCCTCCGTCATGGCCCTGTCTCTCGCTGCCTGCGGCGGTGCATCCTCCACGGCTGCTTCCTCGGAAGCCGCCGACACTGCCTCCTCTGAGGCTGCCACCACCGAGGCCACCGGCAAAAAGTGGACCATCGCTACCGACACGGTGTTCAAGCCCTTTGAGTACACCGACGCCTCCGGCAATTTTGTCGGCATCGACGTAGACATCCTGGCGGCCATCGCCGAGGACCAGGGCTTTGAGTATGAGCTCAAGAGCCTGGGCTGGGATGCTTCCATCGCGGCCTGCCAGGCCGGCCAGGCTGACGGCATGATCGCCGGCGCCTCCATCACCGATGAGCGCAAGGCGAGCGGCTGGACCTTCTCCGACGGCTACTATGACAGCACCCAGACCCTGACCGTGGGCGCGGATTCCACCATCGCCGGCTTCGCCGACCTGAGCGGCCAGACCATTGCCGTCAAGACCGGCACCCAGGGTGCTTCTTATGCTGAGAGCCTGAAGGACGAGTACGGCTTCAACATCACCTACTTTGAGGATTCCCCCACGATGTACCAGGCTGTCCTGGGCGGCCAGTGCGTTGGCTGCTTTGAGGATACCCCCATCATGAAGGCCTCCATCAAGGACGGCGACCTGGCCCTGAAGGTTTTGGATGACACCGCCAGCGACCCCGCCCCCTACGGCTTCGCCATCTTCAACGCTGACAACCAGGAGCTGCTGGATGCCTTCAACGCCGGTCTGGCTGACATCAAGGCCAACGGCAAGTATGATGAGATCCTGGCAAAGTACCTGGGCTAACAAGCGATAAAGCACGCGGGGACGCCTGTTTTTGCGGGCGGCCCCGCTTTTGCGGCCTCTGCGAAAATCCCTTGCCCTCCCCCGCGAGGGGGAGGGTGGCGCCGCAGCGCCGGGTGAGGGCCGAGTCTGCCGGGCCGCCTCATACAGGGGCAGCTGCGGGCAGGCCGCCCCTCATCAGGCCGCTTTGCGGCCACCTTCCCCCGAGGGGGGAAGCCTTGTATCCAACTACCCCGAAAGGAGTCTTGACCCTTGGCTAAAATTCTTGCAAACTACGGCGGGCTGCTGGCGGCCGCTATGGGCCAGACGCTGCTGCTGGCGCTGTGCGGGCTGTTCTTTGCCTGCATCATCGGCCTGGTCGTCGGCCTGATGAGTGTCGTCAAAAACCGAGCCTGCAACATCATCGCTACGATTTTTGTTGACGTCATCCGCGGCGTGCCCATGATCGTGCTTGCGTTCTACGTGTTCTTTGCGGTGCCGATGCTGCTCAACAACATCATGCACCTGAATACCATGCTAGGCATCAACACGCAGCTCACGCTGACCGCCCTGCAGGCAGGCACCATCTGCCTGGCGCTGAACTGCGGTGCATACATGGCGGAAATTATCCGCGCCGGTATCGAGAGCGTGGACAAGGGCCAGATGGAGGCCGCCCGCAGCCTGGGCCTGTCGTACTGGAAGGCCATGGCCAAGGTCGTGCTGCCCCAGGCCATCCGCACGATGATCCCCTCCATCATCAACCAGTTCATCATCACGCTGAAAGACACGTCCATCCTGTCGGTCATCGGCTTCCCCGAGCTGGTCAACACTGCCAAGAACGTCGTGGCCAACACGATGAGCGCGTTCCAGGTGTGGAGCATTGTCGCGCTGATGTACCTGATCGTCATTACACTGCTGTCCCGCCTTGCCAAGCGGGTGGAGAGGAGGCTCAACCGTGGGCGTCAATAAGCAGAATGTCAAAATTCACGTTGAGCATTTGAAAAAAAACTTCGGCAACCTCGAGGTCCTGCGCGATGTATCGACGGATATCTATGAGGGCGAGGTCGTTGTCATCCTAGGCCCCTCCGGCAGCGGCAAGTCGACTTTTCTGCGCTGCCTGAACCGCCTGGAAGAAATCACCGGCGGCACAGTCATTGTGGATGGCCACGACCTGACCGACAAGAAAACCGATTTGAACAAAGTGCGCGAGAATGTCGGCATGGTGTTCCAGCACTTCAACCTGTTCAATAACCTCAACGTCATGGGCAACATGACGTTGGCCCCGGTGGAGCTGAAAAAGGCCACGAAGGGCGAAGCCAAGGAGAAGGCTCTGCACCTGCTGAACCGCGTGGGTCTGTCCGACAAGGCCGAAGCCTACCCGGCGCAGCTGTCCGGCGGCCAGAAGCAGCGCGTGGCTATTGCCCGCGCCCTGGCCATGGACCCGGATATCATGCTGTTTGACGAGCCGACCAGTGCGCTGGACCCGGAAATGGTCGGTGAAGTCCTGCAAGTCATGAAGCAGCTTGCCGCCGAGGGTATGACGATGGTCGTTGTCACCCACGAGATCGGCTTTGCCCGCGAGGTCGCCAGCCGTGTGATCTTCATGGAGGGTGGGTATATCGTCGAGGAAGGTACCCCCGACGAGGTCATCAACCACCCGAAACAGAAGCGGACGATCGATTTCTTGAGTAAGGTGCTGTAAGCGGAAAACAGATAAAGCCTTCCCCTTGGGGGGAAGGTGGCCGCAGGCCGGATGAGGGGCGCGTTTGCCGCTGCTGCCCGTGAACGGGTGGTAACGGCAAACGCGCCCCTCATCAGTCTGCTTCGCAGACAGCTTCTCCCTCAGGAGAAGCCTTTTTATATCCCCCTCTTGAACTTAAAGTTAAAGTTTGCTACAATGTTCCCGGAGGCAACAACTTGTGAAAGGAGCATTTACAAGTGGAAAAAATCAAGAAAAATTTCGGGTTCGGCTGTATGCGTCTGCCGATGCAGGGCGAGGACGTCGACATTGAACAGACCAAGCAGATGGTCGATACCTTTTTGGCGCAGGGGTTCAACTATTTTGACACGGCCCACGGCTACATCCAGGGCAAAAGCGAGTTGGCCCTGAAAGAGTGCCTGACCAGCCGCCATAATCGGGAAGACTACATCCTGACCAATAAGCTGAGCGAGGGCTACTTCAAGACGCAGGCGGATATCCGTCCCTTCTTCCAGAGCCAGCTCGAGGCCTGCGGTGTCGATTACTTTGACTTCTACCTCATGCACTCCCAGGGGTCGACCAACTACCAGCATTTCAAGGACTGCCGCGCCTATGAGACGGCGTTCGAGCTGAAAGCCGAGGGCAAGGTGCGCCATGTGGGCATCTCTTTCCACGACCGCGCCGAGGTGCTGGACCAGATCTTGACCGAGTACCCGCAGGTTGAGGTCGTGCAGATCCAGTTCAACTACCTGGACTACGATGACATTGCCGTCCAAAGCCGCAAATGCTATGAGGTCTGCCGTAAGCGCGACAAGCCGGTACTGGTCATGGAGCCGGTCAAGGGCGGCAGCCTGGTCAACCTGCCCGATGACGCGAAGAAGATTTTCGACGACCTGCACGGCGGCAGCCCTGCCAGCTATGCCATCCGCTTTGCGGCTGGCTTCCCCGGCATGATGATGGTGCTGTCCGGCATGAGCAGCCTGGAACAGATGAAGGATAACCTCTCCTACATGAAGGATTTCCAGCCGCTGAATGACGCAGAAATGGCCGCTGTGCATCAGGTGGTGGAAGTGTTCCGCAAGATGAACCTGATCCCCTGCACAGTCTGCCGCTACTGCGTCGAGGGCTGCCCCCGACACATCGCCATACCGGATTTGTTCGCCATCATGAACACAAAGAGCATCCACCACGATTGGAATGCGGACTACTATTATGAGGATGTCCACACCAAGCCCGGCTCCCGCGCGTCGGACTGCATCCGCTGCGGCAAGTGCGAGCGCATCTGCCCGCAGCATCTGCCGATCCGGACGCTGCTGCAGGATGTGGCGAAAGAGTTTGAGAAGAAATAAAAAAGCCTTCCCCCACGGCAGCCAATTTCCCCTGCAAGCGTTATTCCAATACGGAACATGGCACCCAGCAGCACGAGTATGGTGAAAACAGCGTTTGCATCTACTGTGGTAAGCCAAGTATTGTCTACACCGTGACCATCCCCGCCACGGTCTTGACCGCTGATAGCAGCGAAACCAGAAAGTATAACAGCACCAGCCGTCACGCCCCTGTGACGGCTGGTGCTGTTTTATAGGCGCAACGGCAGCAGCGCCCGGGCTGCAGCTTTCAAGGGCGCTGACAAAAGAATGGCAAACGGGCTTTTCGCGCTTGAACTAACAAAACCTGGTTGCCGCAGTTGTTGTTCCACCCGGAAATGATGCCGCTTGTGTGGAAAATCGCGTCCGGTTGGTTGAAAATTGGTGTGGAATATGCTATAATCCCAATATATGTCTGCCGTTTGGAGGGGGACTTTATGCACTACAACAAATCGCCCATGCTGCGTTTTTTCAACGCGCTGTTTGAATTTATACTGCTGGTCGTCGTTTTTATCATTGCGGGCGCGCTGCGCTCCGTCAGCCCGATCGGCAGCCGCTTCTTTATGTGGGACGTCTGGGCGTTTTTGCCCATCGCGGGGCTGTATGCGCTGGTGAACGTGGCCTGCTATGTGGTGGAAGGCTGCTACCGCTCGCTGCACAGCCAGAACAAAATGCGCCAGCTGTTCCAGATCGGCGTAACGAACCTGGTGGGCCTGGCGATGATGGCGACGGTGTTCTACATCTTCCGCGTCAGTCAGCTTTCGCGTTTGCTGCTGGCCTACTATTATGTCTTGTCGGTGGTGGGCATCCTGGCCAAGCGGATGCTGTTCAGCGCCCTGGCGACCGCCTATGTGCGGCGGCATGACATTGTGCCCCGCACGCTGATCATCGGCAGCGGCGAGCTGGCTCACCGGTTCTACAACGAAGTTTTCCGGGAAAAGAAAACGATGGCCATGCGGTACAGCGGCTACCTGGCGGCGGCCCCCTGCGCCGACCTGCCCGACTACCGCGGCACGGTGGCCGACCTGTTTGAGGTCGTGCGCACCCAGAAAATTGAAATGCTGGTGCTGGCCCAGGATGTGCAGGACGCCGAGGAAGTGCGCCGTATCATGCTGCTGGCCGATAACTTCCACCTGCGGGTGGCGGCGGTGCCGGTGTACAACGACTTTGTGACCGCCCGCAGCGAACTGGACAGCATCGGCGGTATGCGGTACATGGACCTGCGGTTGATGAACACCTGCGACATCATGGGCGTGAACATCGTCGTGACCGATATGGACAAGACCCTGCGCCTCATCGAGGAAAAACTGGAAGATTGGCGCGGGAAATACATCTGCGTGGCAAACGTCCACACCACCGTGACAGCCCACGAGGACCCCGACTACCAGAAGGTGCAGAACGGCGCAGTCATGGCTCTGCCGGACGGCGGCCCGCTCTCCAAATACAGCCGCCAGCAGGGGTATGTGGACGCGGCCCGCGTGACCGGCCCCGACCTGATGAAGGAGTTGCTGAAGGAGAGCAAAACCAAGCATTACCGCCATTATTTCTACGGCTCCACGCAGAAAACGCTGGATGTGCTGCGGGAAAAAGTCACGGAGAATTATCCCGGAGCCGTCATTGCGGGAATGTACTCCCCGCCATTCCGCCCGCTGACGCCCGAGGAGGACGAGGACGTGGTGCGGATGATCAATGAGGCCAAGCCCGATTTTGTCTGGGTGGGCCTGGGCGCGCCGAAGCAGGAGCGCTGGATGGCCGTACACGAGGACCGCGTGCAGGCGCTGATGGTGGGCGTGGGCGCCGCCTTCGACTACGAGGCGGGCAATATCCGCCGTGCCCCGCAGTGGATGCAGAAGCACAACCTGGAATGGCTCTACCGCCTGATGCAGGACCCCAAGCGGCTGTTCAAGCGGTATTTTGTCACGAACACCAAGTATTTGTGGTGGACGTGGCGGCAGTGAAAAGCCTTCTCCAGGGGACTGCGCCCGCAGGCGCGTGTCGGAGCGCAACCGCCGAAGGCGGCTCTTAGCGCGTAGACTGAAGGTGGCCCGAAGGGCCGGATGAGGGGCAAGTTTGCCGCGATTGCCCGGTAAACGGGTTGCATCGGCAAACCTGCCCCTCATCAGTCGCCTTTGGCGACAGCTTCCCCCAAGGGGGAAGCCTTTACACAAGAGCATCGCAGTCTTTTATGGGCTGCGGTGCTCTTTTTTGTTTGTTTATACGTTGTTTTCGGGTTTCTGCGCTCTGCGGCAAAATGCGGCGGCGGGGCGTGGTATAGTGCAAAGCGTCCGGACATACACTGTATATTTGCGGAGGGAAACAACGATGGCTGTTTTGAGTGGGGAACGCTTACATACCAATATGGACAAGCTGCTGCCCGGTGCGCGCAGCGCGGCGCTGCTGTGGCAGGGCGCGGCGCTGGCGGGTGGGCTGGCGCTGGGGGCCGGGCAGGTCTACGGCGGGGCGGCCCCCTTTGGGCTGGCGCTGGTCATCAGCTGCCCGCCGGCCTACTGCCTGGCGGCAGCGGTGGGCACGCTGGCGGCGGGGATAGCGTTCCAGCCCGCCTTGCTGGGCATCAAACTGGGCGCGGCGGCGGTGGCTGCGGCCACGGTGCGGCGGCTTATCGATGAGCGCCCCAAGGCCGGGCTGCTGGCGGGCTGCCTGACCCTGGCGGCGGCGCAGCTGGTGCAAATCATTCTGCTGGGGGGCCTTGTAAATTTTTCCCAGACGGTCACGGTGGGGTGCACGGCCCTGCTTGCGGCGGGGCTGGGCTGTGCGTTCGCGCATTTTCCCGCGCGGGAGCCGCGGGGCGTCTGCCTGTGGCTGGCAGCGGTCACGGCCTGCTTACAGCGCTGTGCCGTCGGGCCTTTGGCTCCGGGCCTGGCGCTGGCGGCCGGGGCGGGGCTGTGCGCAGCCATCGGCGGCACGCTGGAACAAACGGCAGTTTTAAGCATTGCGCTGGCGGCGGCCATCACGGCGTCAGGGCCGACACTGGCTTTTGCGGCGCTGGCCGTGGCAATGGGCAGCCTGGCCGCGGCCTGCCTCTGCCCGGGTGAGCGTTGGCGCTGTGCCGGGGTGTTCACGGCGGGCTGCACGGTGGGGGCATTGGCCGCACCGGATGCCGCCGGTGCGCTGCCGCTGGCCGTCAGTGCCGGGGTGGGCATAGCGGCGGCCATGGCCGTGCCGGGCGGGGTCATGCGCAAAATTTTCCCGCCGCCCGCACCGCCGGTGCAGGCCCAGGGGTTGAGCGGCGCGGCCCGCAAGCTGGCCAGCGTGGCCGACACCTTAAGCGATATTGCCGACACGGTCAACGCGGTCTGCCAGCGGCAGATGCCGCCCAAGGGCGAGAGCTTTGATTTTGTGGTGGAGCAGGTGGCCCGCACCACCTGCCAGAGCTGCACCCGGCGCAATCGCTGCTGGGTGCGGGGCTACGCCACGGCCATGGATGGGCTGTACCATCTAAAGCCGATCCTGGAGGGCCAGGGCCGCGTGGAGGTGCAGGACCTGCCGGGGCAGCTGTCGGTCTGCATCCACCCGGCGGACCTGTGTACGGCGGCCAACCACGGCTACCGGCTGTGGCGCAGCCGCCGCCAGACCCGGGCGCGGGCGTCGATGCTGCGCACCGCCCTGACCGAGCAGTACAGCGCCCTGGCCGGGGCGCTGGCCCAGCTGGCAGGCAAACTGGGCCAGGCCGGGCTGCCGGACCCCCGGCGGGAGGCAAAAGTGGCCCAGCTGTTTGCGGACCTGGGGCTGGACGCGCTGGAATGCAGCGTGACCGCCGACCTGGCCGGGCGGCTGACCGCCAGCGTAACGATCTGCCGCACTCACTTTACCCAGGACGAGGTGCGCGGCCTGACCGACGAGATGAGCCGCATCTGCCGCCGCGATATGGACACGCCGGAGATCACCCACTGCCGCACCGTCACGATGCTGACCTTTGGGGAGCGGCCCTTGTTCACGGTGGAATTCGGCGCGGCGGCCCACGCGGCCAGCGGCCAGCCGGTCAGCGGCGACGCGCTGGACCAGTTCTGCGATACCGGCGGCCGGGCGCAGATGCTTTTGTGTGACGGCATGGGCACAGGCCGCGCCGCCGCCGTGGACGGCCAGATGGCCGCCAAACTGACAGCCCAGCTGCTGCGGGCGGGCTTTGCCGCTGAGAGCGCCGCGCGGCTTGTGAATGTGGCGCTGGGGCTGAAAGGGGCCGAGCAGGAGGCCGGGGCGACGCTGGACCTGCTGACGGTGGACCTGTACACCGGACGGGCCGGGCTGTTCAAGGCCGGAGCTGCGCCGAGCTTTCTGGTGCGGGGCGGCGTGCCCCGGATGCTGGACGGTGCCAGCCTGCCCATGGGCGTGCTGGACAGTTTGGTGGGCCGCTCCACGACCTTTGCGCTGGATGCGGGGGACTGGGTGGTGCTGGTCAGCGACGGTGCCCTGACAGATGGCAGCGATTGGCTGATGCAGCAGTTACAGCTCTGCGTCAAGCTGGGCCACACCCCCAAGCAGGCCGCCGAGACGGTAGCGGATGCCGCCGCCTGCCGCGCCGGGGAAAAGCGGGATGATATTACCGTGGCGGTGCTGGCGATGGGGAAGAGAGCGTAGGGGCGGGCGTGGCCCCGCCCGCAGGAACAGACAAGGGGGAAAGGCGTATAACAAAACCGCGCCCCATGCGTTGCTGGCATGGGGCGCGGTGCGCCTTAAAATAATTTTTGTTTCCGGGTGGGCTGGGGGTCGAAGGGGGTGCCCTCGTGGTGGCGTTTGATAAAGACCTGGCGGGTCTTTTCGGCTACGCTGCGGCCGTTGTGCTTGGACACCGAGTAGAACGTCCGGGTGATGTTGTAATACCCCAGCAGGTGCTGCACCAGATACTGCGCCACGGCGGGGAGGCAGTCGGTGTCGTCGATGTTCTCGTAATTGTAGTCGCCGTAGAGGAACTTGACCTCGTCGCTGCCAGCATAGAGCACGATGCCGGTCTCGTCGAGCAATATTTCCCGGATAACGCTCTGCTGCAACCCGGCGGTGCCGCACTCGGCGGCGCGTTTGGAGGCCAAGGGGCGCTGATCCAGCGGGACGCTCTGCGGGTCGAGCTTTTCAGTGCCGCGCTGGCTGATCTCAAGCAGAATATCGCGCATCATGCGGCTTTCCAGCAGCGGGCGGATGCGTTCCTTCGCGCGGGCTTGTTCGGTTTTTGTCTGGATGGTGTTGATCAGGCCCATAGGGCGCCTCCTTGCGAAAATGGACGATACACATACAGTATACCATGCTTCGCGCCCCAATGGCAACAGGCTGGATTGTAAAAATTACACGAGGAAAGCGACCAGCCCCGGCGTGGGGTTGCGGTAGAGGGTATAGCCGTCCGGGCAGGGGATGCCGCTGTGCTCCAGCGCGGTGGTGTCCACGGGTACGCCATCGGCTACCAGCAGCCAGTCGGCGGCGGTCAGATCGGTGTAGGGGCGGCCCGGGTACTCGGGACCAACGGCCTCGGCAGTCAGGTCCAGCACGCCGTCTGCCAGCTGGCCGGAGGCTTGCAGCGTCTCGTATTCCACAATGTAGAAATCGCGGGAAATGTAGGTTTCGATGAGCTGACTGTCCCGCTGGCGGATGCCGTTGGGAAGAAACAGCACAGTGCCGTCCAGAGATTGCAGCGCGTCGTTCAGGGCTGAGGCCCGGGCGGCAGTCTCGGCGGGGATGGCGTAGGTCCAGCGGTTGATGCGCCACTCGCCCGCATAGCACAGCACGCAGAGCGCCAACGCGGCCACGGCAAGCGGGTGCCGGTATTTGCGGCGCACCAGCAGCACGCCCAGCACGGCCGCGCCTGCAGCAATGACGACGCGCCAGACGGCCAGCCAGCCGTTCAGCCCCAGGGCGGGCAGGCGGTCGAGACGATCGGCGATGAAGTCAAACCACTGCAAAAGGGTGTTGTCCCCCGCGCCCGCACCGATGGCCCGGCAGACCAGCACGAAGCCGACGCCCCAGAGGGCGGTCAGCGCGGCCAGCACGCGGCGGCGCATTTGGGTCAGGGGTTCGTCCAGCGTGTCCAGCATCACGGCCAGCAGCGGGATGAGCAGCGGCTCCAAGTACCGCATATGCTGCCGGGGCGAGGGGGAGTGCAGGTCCTCCCGCACGGTGATGGACCAGGCGATGACCGCCACACCGATGGCAAGGGACAGCAACAGAAACAGCGGCAGCTGGGTACGGCGGGCGTCGCTGCCCTTGCGGGGGCGGTGCAGCCCGCAGATCGGCAGCAGCACCGGGAACACCCAGAACGCCAGCGCCATGAACAGCGCGTCGCAGGCGAGGGCAAAGGGCAGAAAACGCCACTGCTCGGCGTTCAGCCAGCTTGTCTGGTTGTAGGAGTTGCCCAGCCCCCGGAACAACGTGGCCTTCGCCAGCAAAAAGCAGGCGAGGAAACTGCCCAGCAGCGCGGCGGTGGCGGCAAGCTCAGCTTTCCAGCTGGCTTTGTCGTGCCACCAGACCCAGGCGCGGACGAGCACCCAGGCAATCAGGTAGTAGAGTGCCACTTCCTTGTTTAAGTAGAGCAGGTAGCAGAATGCGCCCGCTGCCGCGCACCAGCCAATGCGCGCCCGGGGCGCAGCCAGCATGGCCCGCAGGAAGAAATACACCTGCCACAGCGAGAGCGGCAGAAAGACCGTCTCGCTCATGAAGGTGGAGGCCGCGGACATCGTGGGAAGCACCGCCGTGACGCCCACCAGGAACACCGTGCGGTGGGGGTTCATCCGCATGGTTTTTGCCAGCGCATAGGCCGGGAAAACCGCGCTGGCCATGTAGGCGGCGTTCAGCCAGCCGATGGCCGTGATCTGCGCGGCGGTGGATTTGAGCAGCAGCGCAGGCAGGATGCAGAGCGGATAGAGAATTTTCTGGTAGTCGCTGGGCATATTGCGCACGCGCAGCCCGCGCCCGGCCAGCAGGCTGCGGGCTACGTCCAGATAGCGCAGCTCGTCGCTGTACACGGCCAGCTGCCGCGGGTAGCTGCTGAGCAGGCCGTACACGATGGTGCAGGCAAAGAACAGCAGCGCTACCAGGGCGAGTGGGGAGAGTTTTTTACGTGATGGCATGGAAAAATCCTTTGGTGAATTATTTTAACTTGATATAATACACCGGGCATCGGGTGGTGTCGGTCAATAGCTCGGCGTGGGCAATGGGGAGAGCGGATTCAGCCAGGGTCAGCAGGTCGTCGGCATTATAAATGTAGCCGTACAGCACAAAGCCGCCGGTCAGGTCGTGGGTGGCAGCGGCGTTTTGCAGGCTGGCCGCGTCATCCCGGCCGCCGGCCTGGTAGACGGCCTCCCGCTGGGCAAACTCGGTAATAAAGAGGTCGGGCGCGACCTCGTACCCGGCTTTGTTCAGCACCACGGCGGGCAGGCTAGCGGTCTCGGCCAGGGCTGGGGTGCGCGGGGCGTACTGCTCAAACAAATAGCCGTTGGGGTCGAGGAAATGCGCGGCCAGAATCGGGACAAGCGCCAGCGCCAGCGGTGCGCCTTTGTTGGCGGCCAGCTTTGCCAGCACGACGGAGACAGCCAGCACGACGGCAGCGTAGACGATGACATAGTAGCGGTCAGCCTCAAACGGCGCGGCCTTGTCAATAAGAATGATGTAGCCGCAGGATGCCATCAGCAGCCCAGCGGCAAACAGGCCGCTACCGCGCAGGCGCAGCCCACGCCGCCACAGCACCAGGGCGGCCGCACCCAGCACAATGGCCCAAAGCAGCAGCCCGCCGAACTGGGCGGCCAGCAGGCGAAACACCCGGCCCAGGCTGGCGGCCCAATCGGCCAGAGCGGAAAGGTCGAACACGCTGGAAAACGCCGCCTTACCGCGGGAGCCGGAGAAGATATGGGTTTTCATGGTAGGAAAGGCCAGGAACGCGGCCCCCAGCGCGGCAAACTCGGCCGCCGCATAGCACCCGGCTGCTTTGAACCGCCGCGTGACAAGCAGCCAAAGGCCGAACAGCCCGCAGAGGAAAAAGCAGAACACCAGGAAGAAATACTGGGTCAGCGCCCCGGCCAGCGTGGCGGCAAAAAGCCCCAGCCAGACGGCGCGGGACGGTTTGCGACCCTGCTGCAAAGCCTGCCACAGCACGACATGGCAATAGAGAAGTGCGATGCCTTCCAGCATCATCAGGCTGTACATCCGGGTAAAGACCGCCATGCCCTGCACGCCCACGCTGAGCAGCCAGCAAGCTGCCGCGCACCAGGCGGGCCAGAACCGCCCAGTCAGCCGACGAGCCGCCAGGTACAGCAGCACGCCGCCCGCCAGCAGGCAGACATAGTTAGGCAGAAGCCCCACCCATGGCAGCCCCAGATGCGGGAAAATCAGCTCGGCTGTGTAGATCAAGCAGTAGTAGAGTGGCGGGTGGACGTCGGCTTTTTGGTTGTTCCAGGGGATGCGGTAGTCTGCGGGGCTGCCCGCAGAGAGAACCCCGGCGTAAAAACTGCCGTCGTGCCAGGTGTCCATATAGCCATCGCTCAACGCATAGAAACTGCCGGGATAGTTCGTCAGCTCGTAGGTGTAGAGTTCGTCAACATGGTAGCCCTGTTTTTGGGCGGTGTAGAACAGCATCATTGCCAGGGCGGCGGCCAGCAGTGCCGCGACCGCAAGGAGATGTTTGGATTTGGTGTTGGTCATGGATGGTGGTCTTTCTTGTATGAGTGGGTTTGTGTAGGAGCGAGCATTGCCCGCCCGAGGCTTTCCCGGAAAAGCATTGCCGGGTCAAGCTGGCGGGCGAACAATGTTCGCCCCTGCATTCGATATAAGGCAAAAGGCCGAGTTTTGATAGGGATGTTTTATAGGATAGCATACCAAAAAAGCCTGCCGGTGGGGCAGGCCTTTTTTAGGGTTTACAGTTCTGCGTTTTCTGCTTTGTCGCGGATGAAGCGCCACAGTTCACCGATGGTGGCTTCGTCGCTCAGTTCGCTTTCGTCGATCTCTTCGCCGATGGCCTCGCCCAGCGCCCAGGCAAGCTCTACCATGTCCTCGTGGTCAGCGCCCAGGTCGGCCAGCGTCACGCCGCGGCCCAGCTCACCGGTATCACAGCTGAACTGCTCGGCCAGCAGGTCCTGCAATTCTTCAAAGGTCACGCTTGTTTCCCCCTCTCACTGGGATGTTTTGTGTTCTTATCATACAAGCCCACGGCAGTTCCGTCAAGGGGCAAACGGACAACAACTGCACAAAATTATTCAGCTGCTTTTGTGGAATTTGCCAAGGGAGCCGCCGGTAACTGCGGCTGTGCGTTCAAAATGCGCATGAACTCCTCGCCGGAAATCGTTTCTTTCTCGTACAAATACTGCGCAATCTCGTCCAGTTTGCGCTTGTTGTCGCTCAAAAGCTGGTAGGCTTTGCGGTGCTCGGCCTGCACGATCTCCACGACTTTGGCGTCGACTTTGGCTGCGGTCTGTTCGCTGCAGGCAAGGCTTGCGTCGCCGCCGAGGTAGGCGTTGTTCACGGTCTCCAGGGCGACCATGTCGAAGTCCTCGGTCATGCCGTAGCGGGTGACGAGGGCGCGGGCCAGCTTGGTGGCCTGCTCAATATCATTGGATGCACCGGTGGTGATGGAGTGGAAAATCAGTTCCTCGGCTGCGCGGCCGCCGGTCAGGGTGGCGATTTTGTTGAGGATTTCCTCTTTCGTCATCAGGGTATGGTCGCCGTCCTCCACCTGCATGGTGAAGCCCAGCGCACCCGACGTGCGCGGTACGATGGTGATTTTCTGCACCGGGGCGCTGTTGGTCTGCAAGGCGGCCACAAGGGCGTGGCCGACCTCGTGGTAGGAGACGATGCACTTTTCTTTGTTGTTGAGGATCTTATTTTTCTTCTGCGCACCGGCCAGGATCGTGTCCACGGCCTCCTGCAAGTCAAACTGGGTCACAGCCTTGCGGCGGTGGCGCACAGCGCAGAGGGCGGCCTCGTTCACGATGTTGGCCAGCTCGGCACCGGAGGCACCGGGGGTCATGCGGGCGACGACGCCGAAATCGCAGTCGGGGCCGAGCTTGACTTTTTTCGCGTGCAGGCGCAGGATGCTCTCGCGGCCCTTTAAATCGGGCAGCTCGACGGGCACGCGGCGGTCAAAACGGCCGGGGCGGGTCAGCGCAGGGTCGAGGGACTCCGGGCGGTTGGTGGCGGCCAGGATGACGACGCCCTTGGCGGCGTCGAAGCCGTCCATCTCGGTCAGCAGCTGATTCAGCGTTTGCTCGCGCTCGTCGTTGCCGCCGAGGTTCGCCCCGCCGTCACGCTTTTTGCCTATGGTATCGATCTCGTCGATAAAGACGATGCAGGGCGCTTTTTCGCCTGCCTGCTTGAACAGGTCGCGGACTTTCGACGCACCCATGCCGACGAACATCTCGACGAACTCACTGCCCGCGATGGAGAAGAACGGCACACCGGCCTCGCCGGCGACGGCGCGGGCCAACAGCGTTTTGCCGGTGCCCGGAGGGCCTACGAGCAGCACGCCCTTGGGCATTTTGGCACCGATATCCTCGTATTTTTTAGGGTTGTGCAGGAAGTCTACAATCTCCTGCAGGCTCTCCTTGGCTTCGTCCTCGCCCGCTACATCGTTGAATTTGATGCCGGTCTCGTCGTCCACGACGTACTGTTTTGCGCCGGATTTGCCGCCGCCGAACAACATGGCGTTGCCGCCTGCGCCGCCCATCTCCTGCATCTTTTTGGATGCCCAGCGGTTGACGAACCAGAACAGCAAAATCATCGGCAGGAAGGAAATGACGAGGTTCAGCAGCGAATCCCAGATGGTGGGGCTTTGATAGACTGTACCGAACTCAACACCCGCATCCTCCAGCCGGGCGACAAGGTTGTTATCCTGCGCGATGGCATTGGTCTTGTAGGAGTTTTCGTTTTTGTCCACAAAGTAAATTTGCTGATCCTCGATCTGGACGGTGGAAAGCTCCTTATCCTCCAGCATTTGCAGGAAGGTACTGTAATTTACGCTCTTGACGCTGGCCTGCATCAGGGCAGGGAAGAGGAAGATATTGCTTAAAATGACGATGGAAAGAATGACCGCGTAGCCGATCCAAAGTTTCTTCTTTGGGTCTTTCGGCGGCTGTGTCGTCTCTTTCATGGGGGTAGCCTCCTTTTCTTTTGTGACAAGTATAGCATGGACTGAAAAAATGAACAGCGTATGAAGCAACTTTGAACGAAACGCAAAAAATCCGCATAACGGTGGGGCTGGGACGGGTTTTCCGCGTTTTGCACAGGTTTTCGACAGGATTCCACTGTGGAAATGTGGAAAACTGTGTTGAAATGGTGGAAAACCCAGGGGAAAGGTGCAAAATAGTACGATGAGAGGGAAGTGTTGAAATGTGGAAAATGGGAGCGCAGAGAAATAAAAACTTCTAAAATTTAAACAGAATCTTTAAATTTGCCTTAAATTTCGCAAATCTTGTAACAAGTTGGAAACATCTGTCGTTATAATAGATGTGAGGAATCGCAAAAAGCTGTCCTGTTCGGAAGGAGGATATTCGTTATGAAAACCGCACAAGATGTCTTTTATAAAGATTTGGAAGTGAACCTAGCGGCGCACCGGGTCAGCCGCGCGGGGCACGAACTGTGCCTGACGCCCCGGGAATTTGCACTGCTGGCTGTGCTGCTGACCCACTGCGACAAGGCGCTGAGCCGCAGCCAGCTGTTGGAGGCCGCCTGGGGGTACGCTTACATCGGCGAGAGCCGCACCGTGGATGTACATATCAACCGCCTGCGCCGCAAGCTGGGACTGGAAAATGACATCCAGACCGTATATAAAGTGGGATATCGGCTGAATAGTGCAAGCTGAACCCTTGCATTTCCCGCGGGATTTGGTACAATAGGAGTAATAAGAAATCCTGAAATTGCAGTGGTGCCGTAGGCTTGCAGAGGGCGATGCTTGCATCCGCCCCTGCAATGGCCCCGCTGTAAACGCTGTAAGGAGGAAACGACCATGAAGCGTATCATTACCATCGGGCGCGAGTTTGGTGCGGGCGGCGGCGAGCTGGGCCGACGCCTGGCGCGGGAGATGAATATTGCCTACTATGACCGCGATATCATTTTAAAGACCGCCAAGGCCAGCGCCCACCTGACACCCGAGCAGGTGCGCCGCTGGGACGAGCGCGTACCCCACGAGTTCGGCTTTACCCAGAGCCTGTTCAACTTCTACAACCGCCCCTTGAGCGAGGAACTGTGGGACGCCCAGGTGCGGGCCATCCGGGAAATTGCGGATAAGGAGAGCTGTGTTATCGTCGGCCGCAATGCAGACTATATCCTGCGGGAGTTTGACCACTGCCTGCGGGTGTTTGTACACGCTGACCGCAACTGGCGTCTGCTGCATATGCGTAAGCTGATGCCGGACACGCCGTTTGACCAGCTGGAAGCGGATATGGACAGCGCTGACCGCGCCCGCCGCAACTACTGCAAGCAGCATACCGGCCAGGTCTATGGCGACAGCCGCAACTATGATCTGACGCTCTGCACCAGCAAGCTAGGGCTGGATAAGGCCCTGGAAGTGCTGCTGTGTGCGGCGAAGGAAATGTAAAGGGAGAAAGGGGCAGCCCCCATAAGCGTGCGGGCCGGGAATGCCCGGCCCCTACAAGATACTGAAAGATAAAAATAACCCTGCACCGTATTTTTGCGGTGCAGGGCGTTTTTTGTGCTTTTTATTTTAGGGGTGCGGTGTAGGTCTGGCCGTAGGGGTCGTGGGCCAGGTTGTTCAGGGGGTACAGGCTGCCGTAGACCTCGGGCTCCAGCATGACGGTCAGGCTGAAATCCTGCTGGTGGATGTGGTGCGACGTCACCCGCAGCACGCCGGAATCATGGGCGTAAATGTAGCGCTGGTAAGTCGGGTCGTCCTCGGGGGTCGTGGTCTGCTGCCACTGGCCGGGAATCGTGGTGTTCAGCTGGGCAATGAAATTTTGCGTCACGGTGTCCAGATCCTCCCCGGCGGGGTAGTTTTCGTCGTGGATGGACAGGTCCACAATCGGGCCGTTGTCGGGCAGGTAGTCGATGACGAGGTAAGTTTCGGTGTCCATGACGCAGGCGGTGCCGCCGCTCTCGGTTTCGTGTACATCCCTGGGGATAAAGTAGTCAAAGTAGACCTGTGTCAGGTCACCGGTAAACTTTACCATGCCGTAGGTGACGTTGGGCTCGCCCTCGGTAAGGCTTTGCTGGAAAGGGTTGGTGTCCGCGCCCGCGTCCAGCTGGGCCAGCAGATAGGTAAGCTGGTCGTTGGTCAGCAGACTGCGGGCAGCGGCTTGCCGCAGCTTGCCGCGGAGGACCGTGAACACGTCCTTGGTGATATCGTAGCTCTGCGGAGTGCTGGAGCCGCCCTGCACGCCGTAGCGGTAGAGTGCCCCGGCCAGCGGGTCGAGCCGAACCTCGTCGCTCATGACGCCGGGCACCTGCGGGCGGGGCTGGGGCGCGGCGTAGTAAAGCGCCTGCCCCTGCACGGCCAGCGCGGGCACCGCCAGCAGTGCCAGACAGAACAGCGATGTGGTGATGAATTTTGCGTTAAGAGACAGCTTTTTCATGGCGGGGGCCTCCTTTCGGCAGGGTGAGGGAGACGGTCGTGCCTGCGCCGACCTCGCTGGCAAAGTTGAGCTTCGTGCCAAAGGCTGCGGCGATTTCGGCGCAGAGGGCCAGGCCGATGCCGCTGCCGCCGTCGGCCCGGGCGCGGGCTTTGTCAACGCGGTAAAACGGCTCCGTCAGGTGGGGGACGGCCTCGGCCGGGATGCCGCAGCCGGTGTCAATGACGGCCAGCCGCCAGCCGTTCCCGGCGTCGGTGCAGATCAGGCGCACGGTATTGCCGGGGGTGCTGGCGTGCAGGGCGTTCACGGCCAGGTTGCGCAACAGGTCCGCCAACAGAACCCGGTCGGCCTGTACCGTGGCCCCGGCGGGGGCATCAAGGGTGAGCGGTGCATTGGGCAGGCTGCGGGCAACGTCGTGGAACACGGCGGCGACGTCAACGGCTTGCAGCGCTATACCGTTCTTTTGCAGCCCTTGCAGGGCCAATAGCTGCTGGCTCAGGCTCTCGAGCCGGGTGGACTCGTGGTAGATAGCGTCGGCGGCTGTGCGTCGGCGGGCGTCATCTAACGTGCCGCTGCGCAAAAGGTCCGCATAGCCAATCATGCTGGTCAGCGGGGTTTTCAGCTCGTGGGTCAGGTCAGCCACAAAGCGGCTTTGGCGGGCGTTCAGCTCTTGCACTTTGCCGTAATGCCAGCCCGCTGCCAGGGCGGCCATCGTCACAAGCGCCTGCACGGCCAGCCAGCTGAGGAGCAGCTGGTCGCGGGCTGTGTAGGCTTCGGCGGCGTCGACAGCAGAGACAAGAATGATGTTCTGGTTCGTGTTCAGTACGCTGGCCAACAGCAGCTGGCGGTCGCGCAGCAGGATCGTGTCGGTGTCCGCAGCGGCCTGTTGGAGCGCGGCGCCGGACAGGCCGGTGTTGGAGTATTCGACTGTGCCGTCACGCAGAAGTGCAAAGGCGGGCGTGCTGGCGCCGAGGATGAGCTGCTGAGCGCGGGTGTAGCTGTCGCCGATGCGGGCAGGGGTGGTGAAGTTGTCGGTAGAGGCGGCTGCGCGGGCAGCGGCGCAGGCGGTGGTGAAGTCGCTTTCCACGCCACAGACGGTGCGCTGGTGTTGGAGCATGGCCTGGGTTTCCAGTGCGTCGAGCTGGTCGCGGAAGGTGCGGCAGGCCAGCGCACTGCCCGTGAGGGTGAGAGCAAGGGAGAAAAGGACAAGGGCGAGACGGATGGAGCGGGACATGGGGAACCTCCTTTCGGGGTGGGCGTGCAGGGGCCGGGCATGCCCGGCCCCTACGGAGAAACGTCATTTTATTAAGCGATACCCGATTTTGGGTACGGTGACGATCTTATCGGCCCAGTTTAGTTTTTTGCGCAGGCGGTGGATGTGCAGGTCGAGGGCGCGGGGCGTCGGCTCGGCGTCAAGGCCCCAGACCCGCTCGTAAAGCGTCTCGCGGTAAAGCGCCTGCCCCTGGGCGCGGACGAGGGCCAGCAGAAGGTCAAACTCCCGCGGGGTCAGCTCCACCGGCTGGCCGTGCTGGGTCACGGTGCGGTCGTCGGGGTCGATGACCGCGTCGAACACGTTCAGCGTGGCCGCGCGGCGGCCGGTATGGCGCAAAAGCCCCTCCACCCGGGCCAGCAGTTCCGGCGGAGCAAAGGGCTTGACGATGTAGTCATATGCGCCCAGTTTCAGCCCACGCACCCGGTCGGCCACGGCGTTTTTGGCTGTTAAAAATACGACCGGCGTGCCGGTGGGCGCGATGTAATCCATCAGCGCAAAACCGTCGACGCCCGGCAGCATGACATCGAGGATGATCAGGTCAAATTTTTGCGTTTCCAGCAGATCGGCGGCGCGTTCACCGTCGTGCGCAATGATGAGCGACTGGCCCAGCGGTTCCAGCGTCATGGCAATCAGCTGGGCAATGCTCGGCTCGTCGTCGACGATCAGAATTGGCAGCATGGGGAATACCTCCTTCCGGTGGGTGTGAGGACAGTATAGCAGGGGGAGTTTTCTGAAAGTTTTCCGTTTATGAAAAAGTAGGGGCCGGGCATGCCCGGCCCGCAGCCATCCCATCAACGCCATTTTGTGGGTACGCTGCGGGCGGAGGCATGCCTCGCCCCTACATTCTGCTGATTTATTCTTCCAAAAACTCTCGTATTTCTTTCTCCACCGCCCGGACTTCTTCCTCAAAGGCGCGGGCGGAGACGCGGAGGGCACCGTGGCCCATGACGATGATCTGCTCGGCACCGTCGCTGCTGACGACGCGGGTGCGGTGCTCCTTCGCCAGCTCGTGGGTGGCGCGTTCGATGTACATATCGGCGGTCTCGGCCTCGCGGGTGTAGACGACATACAGATTATGGTACTGCTCGACCTCCCGTGTGCCGCCCCGCACCTTGTAGGCGTCGAACACCAGAATCGGCACGCAGCGCTTGTAGCCCGCATAGTTGCACAAAATGTCCATCAGGCGGCGGCGGGCGGCGTCCAGATTGCCGTCGGCCAGCCTGCGCAGGTCGTCCCAGGCAAAAATCACGTTGTAGCCGTCCACCAGCAGGTAATCCGGGCCGGTGGGTACTGGTTTGGCGGGGACGCTGGCCGCAGCGGGGGCGGTGTGCAGGGCGGCGCAGGCTGCCTTTTTGGCGTCTCCGGTCTCGCCACGACGGCGTATCTTGCCGTAGGTGCGCTCAAAAATCGCCAGCAGCTCCTTGTCTTGTTCCAGCGTGCCCCGGTAGGCGGCGGCCCGGCGGCGACGATCGTTGGCGTCAGCCTGCCCGGCAGCGTCCTCGTCGGCGGCGGGGGTGCCGTTTAAGCGGCGTTCCAGCCCGCTGGACACATGGGCGCGGGCGGGGACCTCATCCCACTTGACGAGATACCCGGCCCCATGTGCGCAAAACACAGAGTCAGCTGGGTTCTCGGTGTCGGCGTCTGGGTCATAGCCCACGGCGGCAAGCACCTCGTCGGCGTTGTGGCAGGTGTCGTACCCGGCAGGCAGCACGGCCCAGCGGCCCAGGCCGTGGGTGTAGGCCGCGACCTCCCGCGCATAGCCCCGCGCGGTGGCCACCGGCAGGCGGCCTGTCAGCCGCACGGTGTTTTCGGATTTCGGCAGCGTCTCGGGCGCTTCAAAGCTGCCGCACATCCGCTGCACATCGGCCATGGCGCGGCCCAGCGCGTCGGCGGGCAGTTCCAGCGTGAAGTCATACCACGGTTCCAGCAGCGTTACGCCGTTCTTGGCTGCGGCCATCCGCAGGCCCTGGCGCACAGCGCGGTAGGTGGCCTGGCGGAAGTCGCCGCCCTCGGTGTGCTTCTGGTGGGCGCGGCCCGCCGCCAGCGTGATCTTTACGTCGGTCAGCGGCGCACCGATCAGCACGCCGGGGTGGGTGCGCTCGGCAAGGTGGGTCAAAATCAGCCGCTGCCAGTTTTCGGCCAGTGTGTCGGGCGGGCAGTCTGCCGCCAGCTGTACGCCGCTGCCCCGCGCACCGGGTTCCAGCAGCAGGTGGACCTCGGCATAATGGCGCAGCGGCTCATAGTGGCCGATGCCCTCCACAGCGGTGGTCAGGGTTTCTTTGTAGAGGATACCGCCCTCGCTGAAAGTGACGTCCAGCCCGAAGCGGTCCTGTAAAATATTCTGCAAAATTTCCAGCTGCACCTCGCCCATCAGCTGGACGTGTACCTCGCCCAGGTCGTCGCGCCAGTTGACGTGGAGCTGCGGGTCCTCGTCCTCGAGGGTCTGCAGGGCTTTTAAAACGGTGTGGGCGTCGGCGTCACAGTCGACGCGGTAGTTGAGCACGGGCTCCAAAAGCGGCGTCTCCGCGTCGGATTCTGCGCCAAGGCCCCGCCCGGGGCGGGTGGCTGCCGGGCCTGCCACTGCCACGACCATGCCGGGAAACGCCTCACTGACCAGGCGGAACTTGCCGCCATTGTACAGCCGCAGGGCGTCTGCCTTTTCGCCGCCGGGGAGCACGTCTTTTACGTGCAGCACGCCGCCGGTGACTTTCAGCCAGGTCAGGCGGGTGCCTGCGTCCTCACTGATTTTGAACACGCGTGCGCCAAATTCCGGCCACTGGGGTGGGGTGCGGGTCAGCGTTTGCAAGCCGCGCAGTAAGCTGTCCAGGCCGTCCAGACGCAGCGCCGCGCCGAAAAACACCGGAAAGACCTGCCGCCGCGCAATGGCCGTGATGACGGTTTCGGGCGCGGGGGTGCCGGTGTCGAGGACTTCGTTCATCAGCGGCTCACTGCACAGGGCCAGGGCCTCGGGGTCGGGCGCGGCGGAAAAATCCACACAGCCGTCGCCGAAGCGGCCCCGCAGCTCCCGCAGACGGACAGCAGCGTCCGCGCCGGGCAGATCCATTTTGTTGACAAAAACAAACGTAGGAACGCGGTAGCGGGCAAGCAGCTTCCACAGTGTCTCGGTGTGGGCCTGCACGCCGTCGGTGCCGGAGACGACGAGGACGGCGTAGTCCAGCACTTGTAAGGCGCGCTCGGCCTCGGCGGAGAAATCCACGTGGCCGGGGGTGTCCAGCAGGGTCAGCGCGGTCTCGCCGCAGCCGTCGGCGGTGGGCAGCGTCAGCACCGCCTGTTTGGCAAAAATCGTGATGCCCCGCGCCCGCTCCTGACTGTCCGTGTCCAGAAAGGCGTCACGGTGGTCGACGCGGCCCAGCTTGCGCAGCACGCCGGCGCGGTAGAGCAGCCCTTCGGCCAGTGTGGTTTTGCCGCTGTCAACATGGGCCAGCAGGCCGATGACGAGACGTTTCATAGATGTTTCCCCCGAGCTTTTCAAAGTTGCTTCTATTGTACAATTTTTCTTGCAATTTGGCAAACGGTGTGGTATAGTAAAGCCAAATTTACCGGGAAGGAGAGCACACGTATGCGTTGGCAGTTCGGTGTGGTGTTCCAGAAAAAAGGAAACCCCTGACGAGTTGACGCTGTAAGTGTGCCCTTTTTTAGGCATTGCCTAAGGCAATACCGCACAATTCCCGCCTGACGGCTTAAGCACCGCTCCGGCGGCTGCGGCACGGCATCTGCGTTGCCAAAATGCTCGATAATACACAAAGTATTATCTGCGCTTTTGGCTTAGCAGCTGCCGCACCTCGCTCGCCGTATCGGCACTTAGAATTATGCGGTATTGCCCTAAGTTCCGGTAAAGCTATAAGTGTGTGCATTTTTGCGCCCTGCGGCTTTGCTGCGGGGCGCTTTTTGTGTGCAAAAAAGGGCACGTTTTCGTGATTTTTGAGCGAAAGGGTGTTCCCGATGAATTTACAAAAACAACTGCGCTGCGTGTATCTGCACGCATTTTTCTCGACACTGCGGTTTACCGATGCCGTCTGGGTGGCGCTGCTGGCGGCGCGGGGCTTCTCGCTGGCGGAAATCGGCCTGGCCGAAGGGGTGTTCCATCTGACGAGCCTGCTGTGCGAGGTGCCCAGCGGCATGGCTGCGGATCTGCTGGGGCGGCGGCGCACGCTGATTTTCGGCGGTGTGTTGGGCGTTTTCTCGGCGCTGGCCATGGCGTCTGCACCGGGGCTGGGGCTGATCTGCACGGCCATGGCGCTGAAGGCGCTGGGCTACAATATGCTTTCCGGCACGGACGAAGCCCTGATCTACGACAGCCTGAAAATGGCCGGGCGGGAGAAAGACTATATAAAAGTGGACGCCAATGCGTCGATTTGCATGAAAATTGCAACGGCGTTCGGCTCGCTGGCAAGCCTGCTGGCAGGGGTGTTGCGCTACGCCGGGTACTACTTGGCGGACGCCGTGTCGGCGCTGCTCTCGGCACTGGCGGCGGCCCGGCTGGAAGAACCCATCGTCACCGATGAGCAGGCCGCCCGGGAGCGGCACACCCTGCTGGAACTGCCCGCCCGGCTGCGTGTGCATATTTTGGACAGCGCCGACTGCCTGCGCGGCAGTGCGCTGGCACGGCGGCTGATTGCGGCGGACGCGGTGATTTCGCTGCCAAGCTACTTGACGTCGATGTTTGTGCAGCAGCGGCTGACGGAACAGGGTGGGGCCATGGAATGGCTGTTCCTGCCGGGGTTGCTGGCCGGGGCTGCAGGTATGGCGGGCACGGCACTGGGGCGGCGGCTGCACCCTAAGACCCTGCGCGGCCTGTATTTAGCCTGTGCGCTGACCATTGGCGCGGGGGCACTGCTGGCCGGGGCGGCCCCGGCGTGGGCCTGTGCCGTCGGGCCGATGCTGGTGCAGGGGGCACTGGCTGCGTGGTTCTTGCACAGTATGCAGCGGATGAACGAGTCAATTTCCAGCGACCGCCGCGCGACGCTTATCAGCGTGGACAGCATGACGTACAGTTTGCTGATGATCCCGGCAAGCCCGATGCTGGGCTGGCTGGGGGATGCTGCCGGGTCCGCAGGGGTCGGGCTGTGTCTGCTGGGTGCAATGGTGGCAGCCAGCGGTCTTGCAGTCGCGGCCAAAACACGGTATAATAGGCGCGGAGCATAATTTCCTTGATTTTTTGTGGGGCTGATGGGATGCGTCGGCCTGCCAACGGAGGCAAAATTGCTATGACCTATACAGAAGTTTTGCAGGCGGCGAAGGGCCAGATGGGCTTTTGCCATGCCTGCCCGGTGTGCAATGGCCGCGCCTGCGGTGGCACCATCCCCGGCCCGGGGGCCAAGGGCAGCGGCACGGTGGCGATCCGCAACTTTGACGCGTGGCGGAATGTGCGGCTGAACATGGATACGATCCACGAGAATTTTGAGCCGGATACGAGCCTGGAGCTCTTTGGACGCAAGTTCAAATACCCGTTTTTTGCGGGGCCGGTGGGCGCAATGACGCTGCACTACGGCGATAAATACAACGACTTGCAGTACAATGAAATTTTGGTCGCTGCCTGCGCGGCGGCGGGCATTGCGGCGTTCACCGGAGACGGCACGAACCCCAAGGTCATGGAGGGGGCAACGGCGGCCATTGCGGCCAGCGGCGGCGCGGGCATCCCCACTGTGAAGCCGTGGGACAACGCCACAGTGGCGGAAAAAATGACGATGGCGCGGCAGTCCGGCTGCTTTGCCATGGCGATGGACATTGACGCAGCGGGCCTGCCGTTTTTGCAGCACCTGGATCCGCCCGCCGGCAGCAAGACCGTGGAGCAGCTGCAAGAAATCGCCCAGGCGGCGGGCGTGCCGTTTATCTTAAAGGGCATCATGACGGTGCGCGGCGCGGAAAAGGCCATCGAGGCCGGGGCCGCGGGCATCGTCGTCTCGAACCACGGCGGCCGCGTGCTGGACGACTGCCCCGCCACCGAGGAAGTGCTGGCGGACATTGTGGCGGCCGTGGATGGCCGCGCGAAAATTCTGGTGGACGGCGGCATCCGCAGCGGCAACGATGTGTTCAAGGCGCTGGCCCTGGGCGCGGACGGCGTGTTGGTTGCCCGCCCCTTTGTGACAGCTGTGTACGGCGGCGGTGCCGACGGCGTGGCTGCCTATGTGGAAAAGCTGGGTGCCGAGTTGGCCGATACGATGCGCCTGTGCGGCGCGGCGAGCCTGGCGGACATCAGCCGGGATATGGTCAGGGTCGTAAAGTAAAATAAAAAATACCATGTTCCGCAGCTGCAAAAACTGCCGAGACATGGTATTCTTTTTATGCCGCAGTATGCGGCGGGGCGGGCGTAAAACTGCATAAATATACTTCTTGCCTCTTTTTTTGCAAAAGGTCTTGCAGAAAAAGAGGTTTTGCATTACTATTAAAGAATGCTACCGCTTTAGAGCGGTGGTGTGAGGGTTTGTGTAAAGTGTATACAAGGAGGAAGTCATCATGAAAAAGCTGATCAGCACCGTTCTGGCATTGGGTATGGCGGCCAGCCTGGCAGCCTGCGGCAGCAGCGCATCCACGGCGGCGTCCACGGCCGAGAGCACTGTGGAATCTACCGCAGCAGCCGGGGACAGTGACCTGGACTACATCAAGGGCAAGGGCAAAATGACCATCGGCTACACGGTATATGAGCCGATGAACTACACCGACGCCGACGGCAATTTCACCGGTTTTGACACCGAGCTGGCGACCGCTGTGTGTGAGAAGCTGGGCGTGGAGCCGGAATTTGTGGAAATCAACTGGGACACCAAAATTGTTGAGCTGGATGCCAAGAGCATTGACTGCATCTGGAACGGCATGACGCTGACGGATGATATCCAGGCCAACACCGCCTGCACCAAGGCCTACGCCAAGAACGCGCAGGTCGTCGTGATGAAGGCTGACGCCGACTATTCCTCCACTGCGGACCTCGTCGGTAAGACCGTGGTCGCAGAGGCCAGTTCCGCCGGTGAGAGCGCCATCAACGACGACGAGAGCCTGTCCCAGGCCGATTACGTCAGCAAATCCGTCCAGACCGATTGTCTGATGGAAGTGGCCGCCGGTACGGCGGACGCCGCTGTGCTGGACCTGACGCTGGCCTCCGCCATGATCGGCGACGGCACCGACTACGCGGATTTGGCTATTAAAGACGAGCTGAACGCCGAGGAGTACGGCGTGGCCTTCCGCAAGGGCAGCGATGCCGCCGACGCCGTGAACGCTGCCTTTGACGAACTGAAGGCCGACGGCACGATGCAGGCTTTGGCCGACAAGTACAGCCTGACGCTGGCCGACTGATGGGCGAGGCGGCTGTCATCTGGGGCCGCCTGACCGAGGCATTCTGGCTCAACTGCCAGCTGTTCGGTCTGACGCTGTTGTTCGCACTGCCGCTGGGGCTGGTGGTGTCGTTTGGCTCCATGAGCAAGTTTGCCCCGCTGCGCGGCGTGGTCAAGACCTTTGTCTGGATCATCCGCGGCACGCCGCTGATGCTGCAAATTCTGGTCATCTACTTAGGGCCGGGCCTGATGGGCTTTACCAGCCCCTGGCCGTCGGGCGGCAGCGGCCGCCTGGTGGCGGCGGTGGTGGCATTTGCCATCAACTACGCCTGCTATTTTTCGGAAATTTACCGCGGCGGTATCGAGGCAGTCCCCAAAGGCCAGACCGAGGCCGGGCAGGTGCTGGGCATGACCAAGGCGCAGATCTTCTTCCGCGTGACGCTTTTGCAGGTCATCAAGCGCATTCTGCCGCCGATGGGCAATGAGATCATCACGCTGGTCAAGGATACCTCGCTGGCAAATGTCATTGCCAACAAAGACATCATTATGATGGCGAAAGAGTACAGTGCCAAAGGACTGATCTGGCCGCTGTTTTCCACGGCGGTGTTCTTCCTTGTGTTCGTGGGTGCGCTGACGCTGCTGTTCGGTTGGCTGGAAAAGCGGCTGGACTATTTCAAGTAAGGGGGCGCGGCTATGGCATTGTTGGAAGTAAACGGCATCGGCAAGAGCTTTGGCACCACAAAGGTGCTGCGCGATATCTCGTTTGAGCTGGCCGAGGGCGAGGCCCTGGCCATCATCGGGTCGTCCGGCTCCGGCAAAACGACGCTGCTGCGCTGCTTGAACTTTTTGGAGACAGCGGACACAGGCAGCATTACGGTGGCGGGCGAGACGCTGTGGAGCGCCGCCGATACCCGCACCCAGAGCGAGGAGGCCATCCGCAAAAAGCGGCTGCATTTCGGGCTGGTGTTCCAGAATTTCAACCTGTTCCCGCAGTACACGGCGCTGCAAAACGTGATGCTGGCGGGCCAGCTTTTGGCGAAGGAACGCCCGGACTACAAGCAGAACAAAAAGCAGATCCTGGCCGATATCGAGACGCAGGCGCGGCAGCTGCTGGCGCAGATGGGTCTTTCTGACCGCGAAGGGCACTACCCGCACCAGCTTTCGGGCGGGCAGCAGCAGCGGGTGGCGATCGCCCGCGCCTTGGCGCTGCACCCGGATATTTTGTGCTTTGACGAGCCGACGAGTGCGCTGGACCCCGAGCTGACCGGCGAGGTGCTGCGGGTGCTGCGCGAGCTGGCCGAGCACAAGACCACGATGATCATTGTGACCCATGAGATGAAGTTTGCCCGCGACGTGGCCGACCGCATCCTGTTTATGGACGGCGGCGTGGTCGTGGAGCAGGGTGATGCGAAAGAGGTCATCGACCACCCCAAAGAGGAGCGGACGAGACAGTTTTTGGCGAGTTATGGGAAATAAAAAACGGCAGACCGTTGGATGGCGGTCTGCCGTTTTTTTAAAAGTGGGCAATTACCGTACCGCGATGCACTCGATCTCGACGAGGGCGTTCTTGGGCAGGGCGGCGATTTGGACGCAGCTGCGGGCGGGGAAGCCGCCGTGGAAGTAGGTGCCGTAAATCTCGTTCACGGTGCCGAAATCGGCCAGATCCTGCACGAAAACCGTCGTTTTGACGACGTTGTCGAGGCTCAGGCCGGCCTCGTTCAGGACGGCCTGCAGATTTTTGAGGGCCTGGTGGGTCTGGGCTTGCACGCCATCGGCCAGATTGCCGGTGGCGGGATCCAGGCCGAGCTGGCCGATGCAATAGACGGTGGAGCCGGTGTCAACGGCCTGAGAATAGGGGCCGAGGGCGGCGGGGGCGTTCGGGGTGGAAACGTGGGTCATAGTGATGCACTCCTCTATGTTTGATTTTTTTAGAAAAACGGGGGTAACAGAGCGGACGATATGCGGGGCGTCGAGGACGCTGCCCCCTACAAATGAGAGGAGCGGCGAGGGGACTGACCGCCCTACGGGGCGTTTGCCGAAAGGTTGAGGGCCGGGTATGCCCGGCCCCTACGGGGTGGCAATGCGGTTATCGCGCGTCGTCGGAGGCTTCCTTCGGCCAGGCGAAGTGGCGGCGGGTGAGGCAGTCTTGCAGGAAGTCGGTGCATTCTTTCGTGTAGGCGGTGTTGTCGTGGTAGTAGCTGACGGCGTGCTCGGCACCGTGCACCGTCAAAAAGCGCTTGCCCTTGGCGCGGCAGACCTCGTAGTTGCGGCGGCCCATCTCGTAGGGAACAAAGCCGTCGGCATCGCCGTGGACGAAGAAGATCGGCACTTTGCTGTGGGCCGCGGCATCGGTGCAGTCGGCATCCTCAGGGTCAAAATGGCCGAACAGGATGGCCCCCAGCCGCCCGATGGCGTAGGTGGGGCCGAGAGGGAAGCCGGGGAGGTACTCCGGCAGACATTTGCGGGTGATCTCGCGCGGGCTGGTGTAGCCGCAGTCGGCTACGATGCCGCAGACGTTGTCCGGCAGATTCAGCCCGGCGGCCAGCAGCACGGTGGCTGCGCCCATCGAGACGCCCATCAAAAAGATGGGAACTTCCGGGCCGAAGTGGCTGCGTGCCCAGACAGCCCAGTCCCGGGCGTCGTAGCGCTCCTTCACGCCCATGGTAATGGTGTGGCCGCCGCTGTACCCGTGGGCGCGCTGGTCGGGCAGCAGAACATTATAGCCCAGCTTGGTGCAGAGGGTGTAGCCGCCCAGGCCGTCCCGCACGGCATAGCCCCGGTAGCCGTGGAAGATGATAGCCAGCGGGGCACCGTCGTTGTGGTGGTAGTATCGCGCGGCCAGCGGTGTGCCGTCCTGCGCGGTGATATGTACCGGCGTGAAGGTGTCCCGCGCCAGCGCATCGGCGTCGGGGCACATGGCCTTGCGGTAGACCTCCCGCGTGGGCATATCGGCGGGGGAGGGCACGGCGGTGGTGGGCTTTTGGTAAAAGGCGACGCGGTAGATGCCGTAGGCTGCGCCGAGCACGGCAGTACCGGCTGCGGCGGCCGCAGTAAGCAACGGATGTTTTTTCATGCAGGACACCTCACTTTGGCGGGAATTTGTGTTTATTATAGCAAATGTGCCACAAAACCGCAATGATTCCCCAAAAAAGTTTACACTTGCCACAAAAGTGTTTTCGCGGTATAGTATCTGTGGATAGAAGAAAATGCTTTCCGGGTAGAAGTGCAGGGACAGGGCGATGACGAGCATCGACCCCTGCCATACACGGATTGACGATGCAACAAAAAGGACCCACCTATGACTGAACTGATCCAAAGCCTGAAGGCGGCGGTGGCGCGGTATCCGGGCACGATGGCGGAACTGGCGCGCCGGGCGGCCATCGACCGCTCTACTTTATATAAGATACTCGGCGGGCAGCGCACGCCTCGGCGCGAACAGCTGGAGCGCCTGACCGACGCACTGGAATTGACCGAGGAAGAAAAAACCACCCTGCTGGTGCAGTACAAGCAGCGTGGCCGCGGCACGGACCCCAAGATGCGCGCTGCGTTGAACCAACTGCTGGAAGCGGCGTTCCGGGTCGAGGATTACACCCGGCGCGAGGGAAACATCACCAACGAGGCCGCGCGGCAGATGAGCGTTGCAGGACAGTATGTGGAGGGTACCCGCGCGGTGACGGCTGCCGCAGCGGCGCTGGTGGCCGAGCATATGCTATCCGGTGATACGCGGCCGCTGCTGCTCTCGCCATTCACGAATCCGGTGCTGGACCGGGTGCTGGTGAACCGCTTTTCTGCGCCAGACGGGCAGACGGCGTCGCTGTCCCAGCTGCTGATTTTTGTCGAGGAAAGCGATATCCCCCGGGAGAAAGCCGGGAATATCGCCACGCTGACCCGCGCGTTGCCGCTCTTGTTTCTGCCCAAGCTCAACTACGATGCCCGCGTTGTACGGTGTGTGACGAGCGAACCCAGCCCCGGTACGCTGATGCCGGTGTATCTGCTGCTGCCCACGGCCGCCTTGATGATGGACCGCTTGGGGCAGAAAGGATATATCATCACCGACCGGGAGGTCGTGGAAAATCTGCGCCTGTCGTTCAGCCGAAAGTACATCGACGCAGTGCCGGTGCTGAAACTGGCGACCGGGACCCACGGTTTTATGGAGTCCATGCAGTTGTACAGCAAGCTGTTTGCCGAGACGCGCAAGTGCTGCATGGTGCGCTACCAGCCGCCGTTCAGCCTGTTTGCCGATGAAAAGATCGCGCTGCGGGTCGTGCGGCAGGACGCAGCCGTGCAGCCCTACCTGCCCGCGCTGCTGGATTACCTGAACACCTGGAACCAGCAGACGCCGGATCTGTATTTCTGCGAGGAAGGACTTTTGCAGTTTGTGCGCACCGGGCAGATGTTTGACCTGCCCTCGGCTCTGTACGAACCGCCGGACGTCGAGACGCGCCGGGAGCTGCTGCTGCGGCTGCGCCGGGCGGCGGCCTCCGACAAGCAGACGCTGCGCATTGTGGAATCGGCCCAGCTGCCGCTGACACCGTCGATGAGCGTGAACGCTTTCCGCGGGCGCGGGGTGGTGTTCTGCCAGGCTGTGCTGGAACCGGGCAAAATGTACTGCCGCGAATATCTGATGGAGGATCCCCAGATGACCGAGGCAGTGCTGAATTATCTGGAGGAGGGCAAAACCGGCGACCGGGTGCGCAGCCAAAAATATACGGTGGATTTTATTGATTATTGCCTGCGGTTGTTGTAAGATTAGTAAAAGTGCAAAAAAGGAGACAAGCCATGGCACATACAGAGACTATGCTGGAAAGCAAGGAGATATTCAATGGCCGGGTCATCCGCGTGACGGTGGATAAGGTGCAGCTGGAGGACGGCACCACCAGCACCCGAGAGATCGTCCATCACCACGGCGGGGCGTGCATCCTGCCGGTGGATGCAGATGGAAACGTGACGATGGTGCGCCAGTTCCGCTACGCCTTTGGCGAGGAAATCTGGGAACTGCCCGCCGGCAAACTGGAAGCGGGCGAGGACCCCTTTGAGGCCGCCAAGCGCGAACTGAGTGAGGAGTGCGGCCTGACGGCGGACAACTTCATCGACCTGGGCGTCGTCTACGCCACTGTGGGCTATGACAGCGAAAAAATCTACCTGTGGGCTGCCACCGGCCTGCACGAGGTCAAGCAGCACCTGGACGCCGGGGAGTTCTTGGATGTGGTGAAGATGCCGTTTGACAAGGCCCTGGGCCTGGTGATGGACGGTACCATCAAGGACAGCAAGACCCAGGTTGCCCTGCTGAAATACGCGCAGCTGCGCGATAAAGCGTAAATGGACGTTGAAATACTGGACAACGGCACCCGCGTACTGACCGCGCCGGGAGCCATGTTTGGCACCGACGCGCTGCTGCTGGGGCGGTTTGCCCAGCCCCGGCGGGACGAGCGGGCGCTGGACCTGTGCAGCGGGTGCGGCATTGTGGCGCTGCTGTGGCACGATGCCGGGCACCGGGGACCATGCACGGCGCTGGAATTTGACCCGGCGGCAAGCGCACTCTGCGGCCAGGCGGCTGCGGAGAACGGCGCTGAACATATCACGCCGGTCTGCGCGGATTTACGGCAGTTCTGCACGGCAGGGCCGGAACAGGGGCAGTATGATTTTGCAGCCTGCAACCCGCCCTACTTTGCGGCGGGGCCGCGCAGCCCCGACAAGCGCCGCGCCGAGGCCCGCCACACCGACAGCTGCACGACGGCAGACGCCGTGGACTGCGCCCGCCGCGCCCTGCGGGACGGGGGACGGTTCCTGCTGTGCCAGCGGCCCGAGCAGCTGGCCGAGGTATTGAGCACCCTGCGTGCTGCGCGGCTGGAACCCAAGCGGCTGGCCTTTGTGAAGAACCGCCCCGACGCCGCGCCCTGGCTGTTTTTGGTCGAGGCGCAGAAGGGCCGCAAGACCGGATTGCGCGTGGAGCCGGATGTGCTGATAACGAGCGGTGCGGCGATGTATGGGCCGCGAGAATAACACTAAAAAATTACAAAACTAGGAGAACACCGTCATGGGACTTTTTCATCAGAATTTTGACAAACCGGGGCCGGGCGTTTCGCCCGATGCACCGCGAAAAAAGGGCGCTGCCCGCTTCTTTGAGATTCTGGGCCGCGACTTTTCCACCATATGGATGGCGGGTCTGCTGGCGCTTATCAGCAGCCTGCCCTTCGCGCTGCTGCTGTGGCTCGCCGTGTCCACCCACTCCCTGATCCCGCTGCTGGCGGCGGGCATTCTGGGCGGCATGATCGCCGCACCGCAGATCGTCGGCCTGAACGACACGATTCTGCGCAGCCTGCGCGATGAGCCGGGCTTCTGGTGGGCGACCTACCGCCGCGCCTGGAAGCGCAACGTCAAGGCGTCGCTGCTGCCGGGCGCTGTCTGCGGGCTGCTGCTGGCGATGGAAATTTTCACGGCGTTCCACCTGGATACCTCCCAGAGCGTTGTGCCTGCGGTGGCCGTGCTGGTGGCGCTGATTCTGCTGGCGGGCATTGCACAGTACATCTATGCCCAGGTGGCGCTGGTCGAGGTCAGCTTTGGCGGCCTGCTGAAAAACGCGCTGATGCTGTTTTTGGGCTACCTGCCCCGCAGTGCGCTGGGTGTTCTGTGGCAGGGCATTTACTGGGCAGCGGTGGCGCTGTTCTGGCCTGTCAGCAGCTTTGCGGTGATCCTGTGCAGCCTGTGGCTGCCCTGCCTTTTGAACTTGATGGCGATTTACCCCGCGCTGGACAAGAGCTTTGATTTGGAGAAAACCATCAAGGCCATGCGGGATGCACAGCTGAACAGCGAGAATGAGGACAAATAAAAATTGCAAGGGGAACGCGGGGACGCGTTCCCCTTGCTTGTTTGTAGGGGCGGTTATGAGAAGGCTGGGGTCCGGGTGTGCCCGGCCCCTACATGGACGGCGGGCGGCGAAAGCAGCGGGAACATCTTGCACCTTCTTTATAAAAAGGGTATAATGACATAATAGGCTTATTATGCGGAAAAGGAGGCGACAGCGTGAAAATTCTGCTGGTACACTGCCATTACCGGCTGCCCGGCGGCGAGGATGCCGTTTTTGCGGCGGAGCGGGAATTGCTGGAACGCCACGGCCATACCGTGCTGGTGTATGAGCGCAGCAACGAGGAAGCCGCCCACGGCGCGGCCAAGGCGCTGCTGCCGCTGCACGCCGTCTGGAACCGTCGCGCTGCCCGCGAGGTGAAAGACCTGATAAAACGCGAGGGCGTCGAGGCCGTGCATATCCACAACACGCTCTTGCTGCTCAGCCCCGCTGTGGTGCGGGCCGCCAAAAGCTGCGGCGTGCCGGTGGTGCAGACGCTGCACAATTTCCGCCTGTTCTGCCCCAACGGGATTTTACTGCGGGACGGCCAGGTCTGCGAGGAGTGCCCCCACCACGGCCTGCACTGCGCTTTGAAGCACAGCTGCTACCGGGGCAGCAAGGCGCAGACGCTGGTGGTTGTGGCAGCCTACTGGCTGCACCGGGTCCTGGGGACCTGGCGCGGCGTGACAATGGCCGCCCCCACCGAGTTCGACCGCGAAAAGCTGCTGGAATTCAACAAAATCTACCCGATGTTCGACGCAAACCGCCTGGTCGTCAAGCCGAACCCGGTCTGCGTGCCGAACGGCCCGGTGACGCCCTGGGACGAGCGCAAACGGCAGTTTGTGTTTGCCGGGCGGCTGGAAGAATTGAAGGGCATCCGCACCGTTATCGAAGCGTGGCGTATCCTCGATAAAAACGCGCCGGAACTGCTGGTGGCGGGCAACGGCCCGCTGGCCGACTGGGCGAAAGCGCAGAAGCTGCCGAAGGTGCGTTTTCTGGGCCAGCTGCCCCGGGACGAGCTGCACCGCATCATCGGCGAGAGCCGCGCTGTGGTGGGTGCCAGCTTGTGCTATGAGAGCTTTGCCCTGGTGCCCGCCGAGGCCCACGCCCTGGGTACGCCGGTGCTGGCAAGCGGCATCGGCAATATGGGGGCGTCGGTGCGGCCCGGGTTTGACGGCCTGTGTTTTGCGCCGGGGGATGCCACTGCGCTGGCCGGGGCCGTGCGGGCCATGAGTGCCATGCAGTTTGACTGCGCGGCCATCGCCGCCGCCACCCGCCGCCGCTTTGGCGAAGAAGAAAATTACAAGACGTTGATGAGATTGTACGGCCGCAGCGCCGCCGAGGAATGACATGAACCAGTTTTACCGCGCCCTGCATATGCCGCCGAAACGGCTGCTGCGCAAAGTGATGGGCGAAAAAGAAGTGTATACGATCGCAGTGCGCCCCCGCCCCACGGCCGAGGGCACCGAGCCGCTGCCCGCCCTGGGCGCCGGCCCCTACACGATGCTGCCCGGCCGCGAGGGCTGGTGGTTCGCCGACCCGCTGCTCTGCCACCGGGGCGGCAAGCGATGGCTGTTTGCCGAGGCGATGGACCTTTCCACCGGCAAGGGCCGGCTGGAAGTGTGCGAACTGCACGACGACGGCAGCATTGACGGCTGGCGCGTGGCACTGGAGGAGGATTTTCACCTTTCCTTCCCGATGGTGTTTGACTGGAACGGCGAGGTCTGGATGATTCCCGAGACCGGGCACGACCACAGCCTGCGGCTTTACCGCTGCCGGGTGTTCCCCACAAAATGGGAACTGGTCCAGCGGTTTGCCACCGATGAGGAACTGTGCGACGCGATTTTGGTGGATCGTCGAGCTGAGGCACTGACGATTTTGTGCAGCGAGACAAAGCCCGACAACCAGCTGTATGTGCGCTACCGCCGCTACACGCTGTGCCATGCCGTGCAGGAGACTGCCGCCCTGCCGCTGGCTGAGGCAGACACCCTGCCCGCTGCCGCGCCCGCAGGCCCCTTTGAACTTTTGCCCGACGAGACATACAATTTGCAACACCGAGATTTTGATTTTGTCAGCCGCAATGCGGGGCCGCTGTTTGTGCTGGGTGAGCAGGTCATCCACCCCACGCAGGTCAGCACCAGCGTGGACTACGGCGTTTACCTGCAATTTCTCGCGCGGCGCGGCAGCTCCGAGGTGCCGCTCTGCGCGGCGACGCCCCAGAATGTGGAGATCACCGGACTGAACGCGGCGGATGTCATCGGCGTGCACACCTATTGCCAGGATGATGTGCTGGAAGTCATCGATGCGCGGTATCTGACGCGCATCCCCAAGCCCGCAAAGCCGGAGGCAGAAGTGTAAATGAAAACCATCGTCATACCGCAGTTTTATCGCGGCCCCTCCGGCCAGAAAGGGCTGTACAACCGACAGGAGGTTGGCCTGGCCCGGGCGTTTGCCGCGCTGGGCTGCCGCGCCGTGGTGCTCTACCCCGAACCGGGTGCAAAAGCGCCCAAGGTGGAGACACCCGAGCCGAACGTGAAAATCTGCTACCTGCCCGCCGTGGCCTTCGGCACCCAGGCATTATACAAAAGCTGGCAGATCTTGCTGGACGAGCAGGCCGATGCCGTACACGTCATGGGGGATAACTCCCTGGGTGTACCGGGGCTGTACCGCTTTTGCGAGAAGCACGGCATCGTGTTTTACAGCCAGCTGGGGGCGCTGAAAAGTACCTCCAACCACGCTATTGTGCGCGGGGTGATGGACCTGCTGCTGCGCCGGAATTTAACGGTGTACCGCAAGACGCCCACCTATGCCAAGACCCCGGCTGTGGCCGCCGAACTGGAAAGCCTGGGCGTGCCCTGCTGCGGGCTGATGCCGGTGGGGCTGGACACGGCCATCATCCCGACGATACCGGGCAGCAAGGCCATGATACGCCGGGAGCTGAACATCAACGAGCAGGTCAAGGTGCTGGCCTTTGTGGGGCGGCTGGACGCCTACAAGCAGCCGCTCGACCTGGTACCGCTGCTGCAGGCCGCGCCCGACTGGTACGCAGTCATTATTGGGCAGGGGGCGCAGAGCGATGAGCTGGCCCGCCGCCTGACCGAGGCCGGGTTGATGGGCCGCTGCCGCCTGATCCCCCAGCTGCCCAACGCGCAGGTGCATATTTATTATCATGCCTGCAACGCTTTTGTGAACCTGAACGAAAACGAGATTTTCGGCATGAGCCTGTTGGAGGCTATGTACGCGGGCTGCCCGCCGGTGGCCCGCCATGCGCCGGGGCCGGATTTAATTATTGAAAACGGCGTCAGCGGGTATCTGTGTGATACTGTCGCTGAGATGGCCGCCGCGCTGGACAAGACGACCGACGCCATGGGCCATGCGGCGCAGAACCGCGTGAACGAACACTTTTTGTGGCAGAACAGCGCCGAACTGGCCCTGACCCTGCTGCCGAAAAAGGGGAAAACCAATGGATAACGACAACATTCTGCTGCAAAAGGCCGCCGACATTTACCGCGGTCTGCGGTTCAAGATGAAGTACCGCGGCGTGGATATCTTACCTGCCGGGGCCGGCAACGACCTGGCGCGGGAACTGCTGGAAAGCGGCCAGCCGTTTTTGTTTGGCCGCTGCGGCGCGACCGAAATGCGCACCGTGGCCGACTATTTGCAGAACGGCGGCAAAGATTTTGACGACCGCACGCGGGAGGATATCCGCAATTTGTCCGGCGTGTTCCCCACGGATGATGCGACACTGGAAAAATTCTGCCGTCTCTACGTCAAATGCGCCCAGAATGCGGAGCTGCTGGCCCTGTGGAACGTGGGGGCCGAGCGGGAGGTCATCCGCGGCTGCGATGCCACCCGCTTTACCGAACTGCGCGCACTGGAACCCTACTACCACGCCAAGCCGTGGAGCGCGGCGCTGGCGGGCAAGCGGGTGTTGGTGGTGCATCCCTTCCGCAAGACGATTTTAGCGCAGTATGCCCGGCGGGCGCAGCTGTTCCCCGGCAAGAATGTCCTGCCGGAGTTTGCGTCGCTGACCGTGGTGCAGGCCGTGCAGGGCCTGGGTGGGCAGGACACCGGCTATGCCAGCTGGTTTGATGCCCTGGCCGCCATGGAGCGCGAGATGGACGCCGCCGACTACGATGTGGCCATCGTCGGCGCGGGAGCCTACGGCCTGCCGCTGGCGGCCCACGCCCGGGACACCGGCCACGCCGCCATCCAAATGAGCGGTGCCACGCAGCTTTTGTTTGGCATCAAGGGCAAACGGTGGGACAGCCACCCCATCATTGGCAAGCTGTACAACGATGCCTGGGTGCGCCCCGACGAGACGGAGGGCATCACCCATAAAGAAAAGGTCGAAGGCGGGAGCTACTGGTAATCGGAGAACTTTATGCGTATCTTAATGATCAGCAACCATCTTGGGGTGCAGAGCGGGGTGCAGCGGTATGTGCAAAATCTGCTGCTGAACCTCGATACAGCGAAATACCATATCGACCTGTTCGTGGGGCAGTGCCCGGCGGACCAGGCCAGCACCGCCCCCGTGCTGGAAGCGCACGGCGTGCATATCATTGCGGTGCCGGACAATAAAAAGGACCGCATCCGGGCACTGGCGGCGCACCTGCGCACCCACAAGGACTACGATATCATCCACTACCACACGGCCAGCAAGATCGGCGCACCGGTCTGCGGCATGATGCGGCTGCTCTGCCCCCGGGCCAAGATCGTGGTACACAGCCACATTGTCTACCCACCGCTGACGCTGACCTGGCGGGCCGCCCACGGCGTCTACCAGCTGTTTGCGGATTATTTCCTCGGCTGCGGCGTGGCGGCGGGGCGATTTGTATTTGGCGACCATATCGACGAAAAACCAAACTTTTCCGTGGCCTGCAACGCCGTGGATGCCGGGCGGTTCCACCCGGACGCCGCCGCGCGGGCTGCCACGCGGGCCAACTACGGCATTGCCGACACCGACCGCCTAGCCGGGTTTGTGGGGCGGCTGAACCACCAGAAAAACCCGCTGTTTTTGATGGAGGTTTTTGCAGCTATGGCCGCGCAGGATGTGCGGTGGAAACTGCTGCTTGTCGGCACCGGCGAGAAAGAGCCGGAAATGCGCGCCGCCGCCGAGGCCCACGGCCTGACCGACCGCGTGATTTTTGCGGGCGTACAGAGCGATGTACCCGCCTTTATGAACGCTTTTGACCTGTTTTTGCTGCCCAGCAATTTTGAGGGCAGCCCGGTCACGCTGGTAGAGGCACAGGGCTGCGGCGTGCCGTGTCTGGCCTCCACCAATGTGCCGGATGAAGGCTCGGTGACGGAGCTGGTGCATTTTCTGCCGCTGGCCGCGCCCCTGACCGAGTGGGCGGCCAAGGCTGATGAAATTGCCGTGGGCGGTGACCATGCCGACCACTGGCAGACACTTGCCGCCGCCGGGTATGAGCTAAAGACCGCTGCCCGCCGCATGGAGCAGCTGTACGACAAACTGGGAGACCGAGCATGATTTACGCGGAGCTGGCCGGGGGCCTGGGCAATCAGATGTTTATTTACGCCTTTGCGCGGGCGCTGGGCCTGCGCTGCGGCGAGGGTGTGACCCTGCTGGACCGGCAGGACTGGCGCGACGGTGCGCCCGCCCACACGGTCTGCGCACTGGGGGCACTGAACATCAGCCCCGAGGTAGAAATTCTGGCCGACTCCGGCTTCGCCAAGGCCCATCTGCCCCGGCAGAACGCCGCCAAGGCCCTGATGATAAAGTATGAGCAGCGCCGCGGCCTGCTGGCCCGGGATTGGCACGGCTTTGAGGCCGCCGCCGCACCGCTGCTGAACGCGCTGGGCCTGCACTTTGCCACCGACGGCTACACGCCGGCGCGGCGGGGAAAAAGCAAAGATTTCCTCGCGTGGGGGTATTTCCAGAGTGAGAAATATTTTGACGATTTTGCTGATGTTGTAAAAACTGAGCTGCGCAGCAAAGCAGTCCCGGTGGGGGAGTGCGCCGACAGGATACGCGCCGCGGCCTGGCCGGTCTGCGTACATCTGCGGCGCGGTGACTACCAGAAGCCGGAGAACGCCATCTTGCAGGTCTGCACGCCCGCGTATTACGCCCGGGCAGCGGCGCAGGTGAAAGCGGCCCGCCCCGAGGCAGAGCTGTTCGTGTTCTCGGACGATATCGCCTGGGCGCAGGAGCATCTGGACACGGCGGGGCTGCCCGCGGTGTTTATGCCCCAGGGCGCGGCGGTGGACGACCTGGCGCTGATGCAGCTCTGCCATGGGTTTGTGGTGAGCAACTCTACATACAGCTGGTGGGCGCAATACCTGGCTGAGGCCCCGGATAAGCAGGTCTGGGCCCCGGACAGGTGGTACGCGCACACGAAGGATAGTGCGCTGTATCTGGATGGGTGGAAGCTTATAAAGGCTTCCTCTTTGGGGGAAGCTGGCCGCGAAGCGGACTGATGAGGGGCGCGTGAACCGCATTTGGCCGCTGTTGGGACAGTGCTGCGCGGGCCGATGTGAGCATCGGCCCCTACAACAAGGCAAGGGGGCTGCCGGGGCAAGGCTGCCCCTCATCCGGCCCTGCGGGGCCACCTTCCCCCGACGGGGGAAGGCATAGAGAAGGAGAACGTTATGCCGCGATTTTCTATTATTGTACCGGTGTATAATGTGCAGAATTACCTCGCGGCGTGTGTCAAGAGCGTGGCGGAGCAGACGGGGGAGCGCGATTGGGAGTGCATCCTTGTGGACGATGGATCCACCGATATGAGCGGGACAATGTGCGACGCGTTCGCCGCCGAGATCCCCGGCATGCAGGTCGTCCACCGGAAAAACGGCGGCCTGGCCGCTGCCCGCAACACCGGACTAAAGCACGCCCAGGGCGAGTGGGTGCTGTTTTTGGACAGCGACGACGCCATGGCCCCCGGGCTGCTGGCGGCGCTGCGCACCGAGCTGGCCGCCCACCCGGAGTACGATTGGTTCATCGGCAAGCATCTGGAATGGCAGCCCGACGGCAGCCTGACCGAACACGCGGGGCTGCATCTGGTGCCCGGGTTGTTTGACAGCAGCGACTACGCCGCCCGGCTGAAAGCGCTGTACGGCGCGGGGCACTGGTCGGTGTGGAAATACTGCATCCGGCGGTCGTTTTTGGCCGAAAGCGGCGTGAGGTTTTTGCCCGACTGCGTCTGGGCCGAGGACTGGCCTTTTGATTTGGAATTGCTGACAAAGTGCGAACGGCTGTATTTTTTGGATGTGGTGTTCACCCACTACCGCGTGGGGCGGCAGGGCAGCCTGCTGACTGACGCGAAAAACCTGCCCAAGCGGTTCAAGGGGCTGGCGGCGGCCCAGCGGCGGCTGGCGAAACTCTCGGCCAGCGGCGCGGTGGATGCCGAGACCTATGCCGTCATGGAGAACGCGGCGGCCGATGTGTTCTGGCCGCAGGCCCGCACAGCGGTGGTGAAGGATGCCGCCATCCGCAAGGCTTGCCTGCCCTACATCCAGCAGCTGCGGCCATTGTATGCCTGCGGCACCGAGGTAAAGACCCGCCGGGACTGGCGGCTTTTCCAAAAGCTGATGCAGACCTTCGGGCCGAAATTTACCCTGTGGGCGGCGAGCCGCCGCTAAAGGCTTCCCCCAAGGGGCTGCGCCCGCAGGCGCGTGTCGAAGCGTAACCGCCGTAGGCGGCTCTTGACGCGGAGACTGAAGCTGTCGCCGTAGGCGACTGATGAGGGCTAACCTCGCCATCACCGCCCATTAACGGCTTACAACTCATACTCTCCCCTCATCCGGCCCTCCGGGCCACCTTCCCCCTTGGGGGAAGGCTTTTGTGAAAGGAACTGCCTTGCGTACCAAACGTACCTTACTGAATATGGCTTACGCCCTTGGCTCCAGCCTGCTGCTGTTGCTGCTGGGGCTGGTCACACGGCGGCTGCTGGTCGATAACTTCGGCCCGCAGATCACCACGGCGTCCCAGGTCGTCAGCCAGCTGTTCAACTTTTTCTCGATCGCAGAGTTCGGCGTCGGCAGCGTTATCAGCTACCGGCTGTATGAGCAGATCGCCGCGAAAAATGAGGAAAAAATCAGCAAGTATATGTCGATGTACAAATGGGCGTACCGCGTCGTCGGCATGGTCATTGCGGGGCTGGCACTCATCGGCGCGGCTGTGCTGCGGTGGATCATGCCCGATGTGCCCGCCGCCACGGCCTACACCGTGTACGGGCTGAACGTGGTTTCGACGCTGTGCAGCTACTTTTTGATAACCCGCCGCCTGATGTACACCTGCACCCAGCAGGGCTACCGCTGCACCCAGATTGACTTTTGCTGCAACGTGGCGACGAGTCTGGCGAAAATTGCCGTCTCGCTGTGGTTCCCGAACTATGTGCTGTATTTCAGCGTGACGATCTTCTTTAACGTCATGGCAAACCTGATCATTGCGCGGCGGTTCAAAAAGGACTTCCCCTATGTGCATGACGTAAAAGTCACGGTCAACGACTTTAAAGAGCTGGGTATTTTCCACGATTTGCGGTATTTTTTGGTACACCGTCTCTCCAACACGATCTACGGCTCGTCGGATACCATCGTGACGTCCCGCATGGGCGGCTCGACCCAGACGACGTTTTTGGGCAACTACAATACCATTTCCACCTCCGCCACCGACCTGGGCAACAAGGTCATGGACAGCTTTGCGGCGGCCATCGGCAACATTGTCTACGACAAATCCGCCGCCGCCAACGACCACGACAAGCAGGTGTTCTGGGGCATGGATCTGTTCAGCTACCTGTTCGGCAGCTTTGTGGCAACTGCGTATTTCTGCCTGTTCCAGCCGTTTATGGGCGCGTGGATGGGCGAAAAATGGCTTCTGCCCCTGAGCTTTGTGCTGGTGTTCTGCCTGAATGAGTACGTCGGCTGGAACCACCGGATGCTGGGGTCCTACCGCGCGGTGCTTGGCCATTTTGAGGAGGATCAGTGGTTCATGGTGGCGTCGGCCACGGTGAACCTGGCGCTGAGCTTTATTCTGTTCCCGCTGTATGATATCACCGGCGCACTGATCGCCACGGTGGTGGCCCACTGCATCATGTGGGCCGGGCGCATCCGGGTCGTGTTCCGCCAGTATATGTGCGGCGGGCTGGGGCATTACCTGGCCGTACAGGCGCTGCATCTGGTCACGCTGGCAGCCTGCATGGGCGGCAGCTACGCGCTGTGCGCCAGAATGCCCGGCGGCTGGCTGGGCCTGGCGCCCCGGGTGCTGGTGGTGCTGGTGGTGCCCAACCTGCTGAACCTGGCCGTCTACAGCTGGGGCAAAGACGCCGCCTACCTGCGCCAGTACGGCGCGAAGGTGCTGCGCAAGCTGAAACGAAAGGGGGATGCCGCATGACAAAAATCGGGATGCTGTACATCTGTACCGGCAAGTACACGGTGTTCTGGCCGGAGTTTTACCGCAGCTTTGAGGAAAAGTTCCTGCCCGGGTGCGAGAAGGAATACTTTGTCTTTACGGATGCCCCCGCCATTGAGTATGAGGACGCGCCCCGCGTACACCGCATTTACCAGGAGGCCTACCCCTGGCCGTACAGCACACTGAAGCGGTTCTCCATCTTTCTGACGCAGGAGGACGCGCTGCGGGGGATGGATTATCTCTTTTTCTTTAATGCGAATCTTACCTGCAAAAAGACCGTTACAGCGGAGGAATTTCTGCCCCGGCCCGAGAAGGGCGAAAATCTGCTGCTCGTGCAGCAGCCGGGCTTCTGGAACAAAAAGCCACCGTTTTATACCTACGACCGCAACCCCAAGAGCACGGCCTACATCCCCTACAACTGCGGGAAGGACTACGTCTCCGGCGGGCTGAACGGTGGCACGGCGGAGGCGTTTCTGGTGCTGTGCCATGAGCTGGAACGCCGCACCGAGCAGGACTTGCAGAACGGTGTGATCGCCCTGTGGCATGACGAAAGCCAGCTGAACCGCTACGCGGCTGAGCGCAGCGATTACCGCCTGCTGACCCCGGCCTACTGGTATCCCGAGGGCTGGGATATGCCGTTTGAGGAAAAGATATCGGTGCGGGACAAGGCCCGCTACTTTGATGTGGCGGCGGTGAAAAACAAAGAAACGAAGCAGCGCGGATTTCTGGCGCGAAAATGGGGCGCCTTCTGCGAAAATTACCTGCCCTGCTGGTACTGCCTGCGGGATACCCTGCTGCACAAAACGCTGGGGGCCGGCCGATGACGGCGCAGAACGCGCGGCTGCGCCGGTGCGGTGCGGCCCTGCTCTGCCTGGTGTGTGCGGCGGTCATGGTGCGCAGCGCCTTTGTGGGGTTGGAAATCGACGAAGAGTACGCGCTGTCGCTGGGGTTCCGGCTCGTCAGCGGGGACAGGCTGTTCTACTCGATGTGGGAGCCGCACCAGCTTTCCAGCCTGCCGTCGGCGGCGCTGCTGGCGGCGTTTATGGCTGTGACCGGCGGCACGACCGGCGTGCTACTGTTTTTCCGGCTTGTGGTGCTGGTGTGCAAGGCCGCGATGAGCTATGCGTTTTACAGGGAGTTCCGCCGGGATCTAGGCGGGCGCGGGGCGCTGCTGGCGGCGCTGGTGCTGTTTGCCTTTGTGCCCAAGTGGTTTTTGGGGCCGGATTACACCGGCCAGCAGTTCCATTGGACTGTGGCGGCGTTTTTGTGCCTGCACCATTATGTGAGCCGCGGGTTTCAAAAACCGTGGCTCGTGGCGGTGGGAGCGGTCTGCGCCTGCTTCGGCTATCTGGCGTTCCCCCAGAGTATTGCGGCGTTTGCGGTGCTGTGGGTGGGGCTGTTTGTGCTGGGGCGGCGCGGCGGCGAGCGCTGCCGCTGGGGCATTCCCCGCGGCGTCTGGCTGCTGACCGGCAGCTGTGCCGGGTGCGGCGCGGCATTTTTGCTCTATGCGCTGTGGGGCGTTGGGTTTGACCCGGCGCTGCTAGCGGCGCGTTTGCAGCTGATTTTACACGACCCGCAGTATGATTTTACCACCGGTGCGCGGCTGGCGGCGCTGGCCGCCCAGGCGTGGAGCGTGGCAAAATCGCTGGTGTGGCCGTTGGCGGCAGCGGCACTCGTCTGTGCTTTGATGTGGGCGCTCCGTTTGCGGGGCGTCGGGGACGCCGCCCTCTATGACAAAGGGGATGCTTTGTGCCGGGTGCTGAGCCTGTGGGCGGCACTGGCGGCGTTGCAATGTCTGGTGCGTGCGGTGGCGGACCGCAGCCTTGACGAACGACAGTTTGTGCCGGTGCTGGTGCTGGCGGGCGCGGCAGCGTTCCGGAAAGGCCGCGGCACGCCGGGCGGCGCGGCGCTGTTCTGGCTGGGTTACCTGCCCGGGTTGGCGGCCTACGCAATGATCCTGCGCTCGACGCTGCTGGGCCTGGCCCCGACCTTTATGTACCTGATGTGGCCCGCTGTCTGCGGTGCGCTGGCAATGCTGAACGCGAGAGATAAGCGCGGCGCGGCCCGCCGTGCGCAGGGGGCTATTTGCCTGGCGGCGGCACTGGCATTTTTGCTGGTCTGCCGCGTCTGGTGCGTGGAGGTGACCGGCTGGAAGCCCGCCAGCGTGGTCGACACGCCGCTGGTGCGCATTGAGAGCGGCCCCGCAAAGGGCATTTACGCCGACGAGAAGGCCGCCGATATGCAGGAGTGCCTGGTTGAGGCGCTGGAACCCTACGCTGGGCAGGCCGTATTGCAGGCCATCGGCGAGCAGCACGGCCTGGGCTTTTTGATGGCGGACGGCACGCTGACCGTGGCGCAGGCGTCGGTCATTTCCGGCACCGACAGCGACCCGCGGTTTGAACAGTATTACACCGAACTGCCCGATAAACAGCCCGATGTCATTTTGTACGATGACGCCGAGGTGCGGGATATGACGGAGTTCCACGAGTGGATCGAAACGAATTTTACCATCACACAGCGCTATGCCGTGCAGCATGGCACCGCGAGTTTGCAGGTGCTGGTCTGCGGGTGATGGGTTGTAGTTGTGCCCGGTGTGATGTATAATAATGCAGAGCGGTATGCCCGCCCCGATAATGATGCAAAGGAGCAGAACATGGAAAAACTGCTGGTATTTATCCCTGCCTACAACTGCGAAAAGCAGGTCACGCGTGTGCTTTCCCAGCTGTTGGATAAGCGCATTGCCCCCTGGGTGGGGGAGTGCATCGTGGTGAACAACCGCGCCACCGACGGCACCGAGAGCGCCGTGCAGGACTGGATGGCCCGCCACCCTGACGCCCCGGTGCGTTTGCTGCGCAACGACCAAAACTACGGCCTGGGCGGCAGCCATAAGGTGGCCTTCGGCTATGCGGCGGCCCATGGGTATGAGCATCTGGTGGTGCTGCACGGCGACGACCAGGGGGCCATTGCGGACCTGCTCCCGATTCTGGAAGATGGCACATACAAAAACTACGACTGCTGCCTCGGCTCCCGCTTTATGAAGGGCAGCAAGATCGGCGGGTACAGCGCCTTGCGCGTCGTGGGCAACCACGGCTTCAACTGGCTGTTCAGTGTAGTGGCCCGCAAGAAAATTACCGATCTGGGCAGCGGGCTGAACCTGTACGCAGTCGAGCCGCTGAAAACCGAGTACTACAAAAAGTTCCCGGATACGCTGTATTTTAACGACTGCATGATCCTGGCGCTCTGCCAGATGAAACAGCGGGTGCTGTTCTTCCCCATCAGCTGGCGCGAGGAGGATCAGGTCAGCAACAATAAGCTGACCAGCTTCGGCGTCAGCCTGCTCAAGCTCTGCGGGAAGTATCTGGCAGGGCCGAAGGCGTTTGTTGCGCGCGAGTGGCGCGACAACATTATTGAGGATTACAGCTACGAGGTCGTAGCGTCCAACCTGTAAGGAGGTTTTTGCAATGAAGGTTCTGGTAACGGGTGCAGCCGGGTTTATCGGCGGTCAGCTCTGGCACAAGCTGTGGCAGCGCGGCGATGAGGTCGTGGGTATCGACAACTTTTCCTACGGCAATCTGGACAACCTGAAGTTTGACGACCATGATTTCGGTGCCGAGGTGCGGAAGATGGATATCCGCGACAAGGCCGGGATGCTCCAGCTGTTTGAGGAAGAAAAGTTCGAGGTCGTGTACAACATTGCGGGCATTGCCCCCCTGCCGGACTGCCAGAGCGACCCTGTGCAGGCCATCGAGGTCAATACGCTGGGCCTTGTGAACCTGCTGGAGGCAGGCCGCCGTACCGGCATCCGGCAGCTGGTGCAGGCCTCCACCAACGCTATGTATGAGAACGAGACTGAGTTCCCGACCGTGGAGTCGAAGTTCAACCCGCCGACGCTGATCTACCCCAACACGAAGTACTGCGGCGAGCGGTTTGCCCAGAGCTTTGCCGACACCTACGGCATGACCGTGACCTGCCTGCGCTTTGCCAATGTCTACGGCCCCCACATCGACTGCCTGCGCAAGCAGCCGCCGTTTGTGGGCTACATGATCCGCGAGCTGTACTATGACCGCACGCCGGAGTTCCACTCTGACGGCAACCAGCGCCGCGATTATATCTATGTCGATGACCTGATCGCGCTGGCGCTGCGCGTGGTGGAGCAGCCCCAGAAGGGCTTTGACGCGGTGAATGTCTCCAGCAACCGCAGCTATTCCGTTAAGGAGCTGTATGCCATTGCCAGCCGCCTGATGGACAAGAGCATCGAGGCCAAGTACTGCCCGAGCAGCCATTATTGGGCCAAATATCCCGAGCTGTACGGCGGGGCCTACGGCATCAAGCCGGAGATCCTTGACCATGAGGTGAACAAGTTCAGCCAGTGCGACAACACCCACGCCCGCGAGGCCTACGGCTGGCAGCCGCAGGTGGACATCGAGACAGGCCTGAGCCGGGTCATCGAGGCAGAAACGAAGATGCTGGCGGAAAAAGATAAGAAATAATAGATAAAAGATAATAAAAGATGGGGAGTTTTGACCTGAAGGTCAAAACAAAATTGTAGGGGAGGATTCCATATCCGCCCGCGGCGTTGCCCAAAGCAGAATGGGCGCATATGGAATGCGCCCTTACGGTCGTAGAGAAATTTTGAAGCGGTGCGCCAGCACCGCGAACCACCATTTTTATTATCTATTATCTTTTATCTATTATTTAAAAAGGAGCTTCTTATGAGTAAGCTGCATTTGATTTTACCCATGGCCGGTCGGGGGAGCCGCTTTTTTGAAAACGGATTTGTCTGCCCGAAGCCATTGATTGAAATTAACGGAAAGCCGTTCTTTTACTGGGCGGCGCGCAGTATTGAGAAATATGTGGACTGCGCCGACATCACCTTTGTTGTGCTGCAGGAGCATATCCGCGACTTTGCGATTGACGAAAAGATCCGGACATACTGGCCTGAGGCGCGCATCATTGCCCTGCCGGAGGTGACCGAGGGGGCGGCTGTCACGGCACTGAAGGGCTGCGAGGGCCTGCCCGACGGTGAGCCGATCCTTTTCAATGATTGCGACCACCTGTTTATCTGCAGCGCGTTCAATGCGTTCTGCGAAAAGGGCCGCTTTGCCGATGGCCCTGCGGGGGCGCTGCTGACCTTTGAGAGCGATTCCCCGGCCTACAGCTACCTGCAGTACGGCGCGGACGGCAATGTCTGCCATACGGTGGAAAAGCAGGTCGTCAGCCATGACGCCATCTGCGGCGCGTATTATTTTAAGGATAAGCGCACCTACGCCGACGCCTGCGCCGAGTACCTAAAAAACTGCGAATACAAGGAGTTTTTTGTCTCCGGCATCTACAATGTGCTGGCGGCGCAGGGCGCAAAAATCGCGAGCTTTGCCTGCGACCTGCACCTGCCTTTCGGCACGCCGGACGAGTACCGCACCGCCGAAGCGCCTGAAAATCGCGCCGGGTTTGACGAGCTGGGGTGACAATGAAAGTCTGCTGTCCGGTTGTGATCCTGCCTGCGGCGGGGATCATCTATGCGGTGATGAAAGATAAAAAGAAGCGGGAGAGGGTCACGGACTGATGATCGGACTATATTTTGTGTTGGCACTGGCGCTGGTGCTGGTGGGCCATACCTTCCGTCTGCTGCGGTGGGAGCAGTTCATCCGCATTTATGAGCGGCCGATGCGTGGGCGGATGCTGCGCGGTATGGCGGGCGGCTATGCGCTGAACTTTGTGCTGCCGTTCCATCTGGGCGATGTGTTCCGCGCGGTGTTCACCGGGCGGAGGATGAAGAGCGGCATCGGGTTCAGCCTGGCTACCGTCATTATGGACCGTTTTTTGGATGTGTGGTTCGTGGCGCTGGGGTTCATTGGTTTCTGGGCTGCTGGGTTTGGCGGCGAGGTCGTACACCGCGCGGCGCGGTATTACTTGGTGTTCTCGCTGGTGCTGGCCGTGGGGCTGGTGCTGGTGGTGCTGCTGCGCGACTGGCTGAAAAAAATCTGCCTGGCGTTCTGCGGTATCTTCAACGATACGCTGAAATTGGATGGCATGATGTTCTTTTGGAGCCTCATCAACACCTTCAAGGACCTGGGCCGCGTCAAGATCGGGCGGCTTGTGGTGAACACACTGGTCATGTGGGCGGCGTACCTGGGTTCCTATGGGGCGCTGGCGGCGGCGCTGACGGCGGCGGGTCAGCCGATGCAGCTGGTGGATGTGTTTGACCTGCTGTTTGGCCGCAACGCGGCGGATTTGGCGGCGCTGCTGCCCGGCGGGATGCTGGGCGGTGCGGCCCCGATGGTGCGCGGCCTGTTGGTGCTGTGGTCGGTACTGCCGCTGGTCATCATGTGGGCGGCGACGCTGCTGCCCGAAACGGTGCGCGGCGCAGTGAACCACGCTACCCAGGCGGCCCCGGTGGGGGAAAATTACTTAAATCTGCTGCCCCAGGCCGACGAGCACGACCGCGCGGCGTTTTTGAGCAAGTATTTCGGCCTGGAAAACAAGGATTATGTCAAGCGGTTCTTGCAGATGAACCGGGATATCACGATTTTGCAGGACTATTCGGCGGGATCCAACGCCACGACGATGCTCTGCATGGACAAGGAAACGACGTTCTACCGCAAATATGCCTTTGGCAAGGACGGCGACAAGCTGGCTGAGCAGCTGGATTGGCTGCGGGCGCAGCAGAGCCGCCTGCCGCTGTGTGATATCCTGCGCAGCGGCGAGGACAACGGTTATTGCTGGTATGACATGACATACAGCCCGCAGGCGGTGGGTATGTTCCGCTACCTGCACTCCAACCCCGTGGCGAACAGCCAGCGCATTTTGCGGGAAGTACTGGATACGCTGGAAGAAAAGCTCTACAAGCCCACGGCCTGCCCGGCAGATGCGGAAAAAATTGAGCGGTACATCGAAACAAAAGTGGACGGAAACCTGAAAAAACTGCACGACGATCGCGCCCTGCGGGAATTGATGGGGTATAGCACGCTGCGCATCAACGGCACGACCTACCGCAACCTGAACCAGCTGGGGTGGATGTTCGACCATGAGCGGCTGCGCAAGCTGTTTGCGGGGGACCCGGTGGGCACCATCCACGGCGATTTGACCATTGAAAACATCATCTGCCGCACTGACACGGACGGATGGTACCTCATCGACCCGAACACTGGCAACTTGCACGAAAGTCCGTTCCTGGATTATGGCAAACTGCTGCAAAGCCTGCACGGCAGCTATGAGTTCATGATGAAAACACCCCGGGTGACGGTGCAGGATGACCGCATCGACTTCCAGCTGACGCGGTCGGCGGCCTATGACGCGCTGCTGACGGCCATGCTGGACGACCTGAAAGCCCGCTACCCGCGGGAGCAGGTGGAGAGCATCCTGATGCACGAGGTTGTCCACTGGCTGCGGCTGATGCCCTACAAGCTGGCGAAGGACCGCAAACGCGCGCCGATGTTCTACGCCGGGCTGGTGATGGTGGCCAACGATGTGGCCGATTTTGTACAGGGAGAGGGAAAACTATGCTGATCTGTGTGGACCTGGACGGCACGCTGCTGGACACCGTACCCGCCAACGCGGCGTCCTACCGCGCGGCACTGGAAGAGCTGGGCTTTACCGTGACCGATGAATACTACGCCGAGCGCTGCAACGGCGGGCACTACACGCGTTTTTTGCCGCCGCTGATGGGTGGTACACCCAGCACCGCCGATGTAGAGCGGGTACACGACCGCAAAAAGGCGCTGTACAGTGACTTTTTGGACGTGGTGCGGCCTAATACGGCGTTGATGGAGATACTGCGCACGATGCAGGCCGCCGGGCATGACCTGGCCTGTGTGACCACCGGAAGCAAGCAGAACGCCACCGAGGTGCTGGAGCATTTCGGTGTGCGGGAACTGTTTGGGCTGATCGTGACCGGCGAGGACGTGGAAAAGCAGAAACCCGACCCTGAAGGATATTGCAAGGCGATGGCACATTTCCGCGTGACACCTGCCGAGACGATGATTTTTGAGGATTCGGGCATTGGGCTGGAAGCAGCCAAGGCCAGCGGAGCGACCGTATTTAGGGTGGAGCAGTTCTAAGGCAACACCGCACAATTCCCGCCTTGCGGCTTAAGCACCGCTCCGGCGGCTGCGGAAAGGCCCGGCAAAGCCCCTCCGCTTTCGCTCGGTACCTCCCCTGGGGGGCGTCAAGGACGCCGCCACCTACAACAAAAAACAGCCCTTGAGGAACTTATCCTCAAGGGCTGTTGGGTTATTTGGGGAAATTACTTGTTTTCGGGGCGGACCATCTCGCGGATGACGTTGACGATGTTCTCGGCGGAGAGGCCGTAGTCACGCAGGACCTCGTTCGCGGGGCCGGAGTGGCCGAACTGATCCTGGACGCCGATGCGGCGCACGACGCAGGGCAGCTTCTCGCTGACAACAGCGCAGACAGCCTCGCCCAGGCCGCCGATGACGCTGTGCTCCTCGACGGTGATGATGCGGCCGCACTCGCGGGCGGCGGTCAGGATGATCTCCTCATCGATGGGCTTGATGGTGGGCATATTGATGACGCGGACGTTCATGCCCTGGCGCTTGGCCAGCACGGCGGCGCGCAGTGCCTCGTTGGTCATCAGGCCGGTGGAAATGACGGCGATGTCGTAACCGTCGGTCAGCTTCTCGCCCTTGCCGATCTCGAACTCGTAGGTCTCCGGGTCATGGAAAACCGGCGTGGCCAGGCGGGAAAAGCGCAGGTAGACAGGGCCCTGGTAGTTGTAGGCGGCGATGACGGCGGCGCGGGCCTCGACATCGTCGGCCGGGCTGATGACGACCATTCCGGGGATGGAGCGCATCAGGGCGATATCCTCGCAGCACTGGTGGGAGGCGCCGTCCTCACCGACAGACAGGCCGGCGTGGGTGGCGGCAATCTTCACGTTCAGGTGCGGGTAGCCGATGGAGTTGCGAATCTGCTCAAAGCCGCGGCCCGCCACGAACATGGCGAAGCTGGAAACAAAGGGCACATAGCCCATCGTGGACATACCGGCGGCGACGCCCACCATGTTCTGCTCGGCAATGCCGCAGTCAAAGTGGCGCTCGGGGTAAGCCTTGCGGAAAATCTCGGTCTTGGTGGCGGCGGCCAGGTCGGCGTCAAAAACCACCAGATTGTCAGCGCCCTGCTGGGCCAGCTCTACCAGCGTATTGCCGTAGCTGACGCGGGTAGCAATTTTCTTGATATCAGCCATTGTTGAACTCGATCTCCTTTTCCAGCGAAGCGTGAGCGGCGCGCAGCTCAGTCATTGCCTGTGCATATTCCTCGTCGTTGGGGGCTTTACCGTGCCAGTCAACGGCATTCTCCATGTAGCTGACGCCCAGACCTTTGGTGGTGCGCAGCAGGAAGCAGGTGGGTTTGCCGCTGCCGTGGGACAGGTCAAACATCTTAAAAGCCTGCTCCAAATCGGAAAAGGAATTGCCGTTGCAGACGATGGTGTTGAAGCCGAAGGCATCCATCTTCTTGTCCAGCGGCTCAGAGTTCATGACGTCGCGGGTCGCGCCGTCGATCTGCAGGCCGTTGACATCGACCATGATGCACAGGTTATCCAGCTTGTAGTGGTTGGCAAACATGAAAGCCTCCCAGCACTCGCCTTCCTCGATCTCGCCGTCACCCAGCAGGGTGTAGACGTTGATGTCGGAGCCGCTCTGCTTGGCGGCCAGCGCCATGCCGCAGGCGGCGGAAACGCCCTGGCCCAGGCTGCCGGTGCTCATATCGACGCCGGGCACGGTGTTCATGTTGGGGTGGCCCTGCAGATAGCTGTTGGAATGGCGCAGCGTGGGCAGGTCGGCGACCGGGAAGAAGCCGCGCTCCGCCAGCGTGGCATACAGGCCGGGGGCGCAGTGGCCCTTGCTCAGCACAAAACGATCCCGGTTGGGATCCTGGGGCTGTTCGGGGTCAATGCGCATTTCACGGAAATACAGGTAAGTAAGGACGTCCGCCGCGGACAGGCTGCCGCCCGGATGACCGCACCCGGCACCGTGGGTGGCTTCGATCACACCCATGCGCACGCGGGTCGCAGTCAGTTTCAACTGCAGCGTTTCCAGTTTTGTCATAGCTAAGCTCCTCCGGTCACTAATGCTGAAATTGGGCAGTATTGAGAGATACTGCTACACAATATACTACTATATATTATACACGTTTCGTAAAATCTCGCAACATTTTTTTACAAATTTCATGGAAAATCAGCCCCTTTGCATCCAAAGTGCAAAAAGTGAGGGACAGCAAAGCCTTTTGTTATGCGGCCTTTGTGCGTTGTGCCAAAAAATGGGGCGAATCGTACATAAACTACGGCGAAAAATACCTTGCGCCCGGCCGGATTTTATGGCATAATTGGGGTACAGCCGCGGTGCGGGACGCCATGATGTGGCACATCCGCCCGGCCCACACTACTATATCTGGGAGGGAAAGAGCGTGCCCAATGGAATTTATATCCAGACTGAGTACCACGGCAAACTTATCCGCAAAATCGTCTGTAATGGGGACGAGCGCTGGTTTATCGGCTCCAACTGCGCCGTGACGTTTCTGTCTATGACAGACTGCATGGCTGCCATTGACCGTCTGTAAGAAATTCTGAATGCAAGGCCGCACGCCGTCCCCCTGTGGGATGGGTGCGGTCTTTTTTGCTATTGAGGTGTGCTTATGAAAAAACGGAATTGGCGGCTGATGCTGCGCAGGGTGCTGAACCTGGTGTTCAGCCGCCTGGTCATCACGGTAACACTGGTGCTGCTGCAAGTGTTCTGGCTGTTCTCGGTGTTCCACTGGCTCGACGCCTATTCGACTTGGCTCAACGGCGTGGGGCTGGCGCTCAGCGTCATTATGTGCCTGGCGCTTATCCGGCAGGATTCCACCGCGCCGGAGTTTAAAATCAGCTGGATGATCATTTTTATGCTTATGCCGGTACAGGGCGGGCTGCTCTACCTGCTGTGGGGCAACAAGCGCCCGGCGCTGGGCCTGCGCCACCGGCTGGAACGCGCCGAAACCGCCATGGCCCACACCCGGCGCGAGGACCCTGCCGCTGTGGCTGCCCTGCGGAAGCAGAACCCCCGCGCGGCCGAGACAGCGCGCTATCTGCACGACTACGCCCCCGCGCCGTTGTGCGGGGACACGGCGGTGAAATACTACCCCGATGGCCAGAGTATGTTTGCCGATATGCTGCCCGCGCTGCAAAGTGCCGAGCACAGCATCTATGTGGAGAGCTTTATCATCGGCATGGGCGAGATGTGGGGGCAAATTCACGAGATCCTGCGCCAGAAAGCCGCCGCAGGGCTGGACGTGCGGGTCATCTACGACGATGCGGGCTGCCTGAGCCTGCTGCCCCACAACTACGCTGAAATGATGCGGGCCGACGGCATCCGGGCGTTCAGCTTCAACCGCTGCGTGCCGCTGCTGAATTTGGTCATGAACAACCGCGACCACCGAAAGATCATGGTCATTGACGGCAAAATCGGCTTTACCGGCGGCGTGAACCTGGCGGACGAGTATATCAACAAATTGGAGCGGTTCGGCTACTGGAAGGACAGCGGCGTGCGGCTGAAAGGCCCCGGTGCGACTGCGCTGGCGAACATCTTTTTGACGTTCTGGAAAGCGCAGTACCCCGACGAGGAAATCGACATGGACCGCGACCTGCCGCTGGCCGCGCCGGTCAAAACGGACTGCCTGGTGCAGCCTTTCGCTGACAGCCCGGTGGACCGCGAGGCCGTGGCGAAAAACGTCTACCTGGAACTTATCAACCAGGCGCAGCGGCGGCTGTACATCTGCACGCCGTACCTGATACTGGATAACGACCTGCTGACCTGCCTGCGGCTGGCAGCCAAGCGCGGCGTGGATGTGCGCATCTACACGCCCGGCGTGCCCGACAAGCCGACAATTTATCAGCTGACGCGGAGTTATTTCCCGCATCTTTTGCGGGCGGGGGTGAAGATTTACAGCTACACGCCGGGCTTTTTGCACGCCAAAACCTGGCTGGTGGACGACCGCATTGCGGCAGTGGGTACCGTGAACCTGGATTATCGCAGTTTGTATTTACACTTTGAGAACAGTGTGCTGATCTACGGCGGGGCTGTGCTGGAAGATGTGCGGAAAGATTTGGCGGAAATTGAGCGGGAGAGCAAAGAATTGACGCTGGGGGATTGCCGCACCGGGTTTGTGGGGACAATGTATAGTGCGGTGCTGAGGTTGGTGGCACCGTTGTGCTGAGGAAGAACGCTTTGCAGGGGCGAACAATGTTCGCCCCTGCAATTTTTTACGTGTATCGGTTTTCTACGGCTTCTATAAATTTTACGGGGTCGATCATGCGGGCACCGTCGGCGGTTGGGGCTGCGGTGGAGACAAGCAGGGCAAGCATTTCCTCATTGGTGAGGGCGGGGGCGACCTGCCAGCCCAGCGCCATTACTCCGACGCAGTAGGGGATGCCCCAGCTCAAGCCGCCCTGCACGTCATATCGGTAGCCGCACTGCTCGGAAATGTATTCCTCGGCTACGGTGCGGTAGGCGCAGGGCACGCCCACATAGTTTGGATTTTTCCTGGCGAGGGGGGTGATAAGGAAAGCCCCGGGCTGGCCCATCCGGCAGGCTGCGGGGGTATCCCGCTGGGCTGGGTCGAAGGCGGCAAGACCCGGCACGAGACGCGCAGAGCCTGCGCTTGCGCCTTGCACGGTCAGTACCAGAAGGCCCGCGTCCTCGGCGTCGGAAAGAGCCGCCTGCCAGAGGCCGGCGTTTTCAAAAAAACTGGCATCCCCCGGATTGGCAGACACCGACACGGCACGAATTTTTTCGCTTTCCGGCAGGGTATCATTTAAGGCAAGGATGTAATGAAGGGCGTCGGCGTAGGGGCGGCTGTCGGCTGTGCCGGGCGTGACCGCGTAATAGATATGTGCGCCCGGCGCAACGCCGATCGTTTTTCCCGCCAGAATGCTGGCCACGGCGGGGCCGTGCATGGTGCCCTCGTCCGTATAGCCGCCTGCGTCGTAATAGTCAACGATGGCGTCGGAAATTTCGGGATGGTCCGTCAGCAGTGGCTGGTCGATGATGGCAACATTGACGCCCTGCCCGGTGATGCTGCGGGCCTGCAGCGACCGCACACCGAGGCCGGGGTCTCTGCCCGCTTCCAGTAATGCGGCGGTTTCCTCCTCGGCCCCGGCAAGGACGGTGCGGTCATTGAAAGAGTAGGTGTTGAGGCTGAGGCGATCGTATTCGCCAGGTTGGTAGGTCTGCTTTTGATGCGCGGCGTCCCAAGACAGTTCCGGCAGGTAGGATAGGTCGCTGTACGGGGCCGGGACGGAGAAGGGCACCGTGGTGGGAGTCGCTGCGGGTGCTTCTGTCGGCGCAGGGGCAGAAGTCGGCGCAGGCGAGGCCGCAGGGACGGAGGTTTGCGCGGCCGTGCAGGCGGTCAGCACCAGCAGACAGGTGGTGAGGAGGAAAAAGTGTTTCATGGAGAGATCCCTCGCTATAAAAAGGTCAGGAGCCGCTGGGGCCGCGGGAACTGACGCTTGCAGGCGGGGCGGCGGTGTAAAAGACGGTGCCGTTTACGGTGCTCTGTGTCATGCCGACGAGGTCGAGCAGCTGGTTTTCCGTGTAGGGGGCAGCGTCCAGCTTAGGGGACGTGCAGCGGTAGACGCCGTCGGAGATCGAGAGGATACCACGCTTTGTCAGGCGGGCCAGCGATTTTTCCAGCATCTGTGAGTCGCAGGGATAGCCCTTTTCGGTGAGAGCCGCCGCGAGCTGAGCGGCGGTGCGCGGCTTATCCCTGAGCAGGAGGGCCAGGGCGAGCTGCTGCCCCCGGAGGCGGTATGGGAGCAGACCGCAGCGGAGCCAAATACCTTTTGCACACTTCATGTTGGAACACTCCTTTTTCTCGTAGTATCGTCATCGTAGCATGGATAGGAGAGGGTGTCAAGCACGGGAAATGAAACATGGAGTGGAAGTCCTTTTTTTGGTACTGCCAAAAAGAAAATGCGGGAAAGCTATTGACAACGGATAGTTGTTGATATAGGATGGAGATAACCAACAAAGCCTGACAGGGAAGCGAAACGTGCAAATAAGGGAGGACGGACAATGACATACCAAGAAAAGATGAAGTGGTTGGGGCGGTATCAGGCGGCGCTGAGCTACCAGCATATGCTGGAGGATGAGATCGAGGTCCTGCGCAGTGATGCCGAGCGTGTGACTACCTGCATGAGCGGGATGCCCGGGCGCGGCGGGCCTAACGTCGACCGGCTGCCGCGGGCGGTGGAACGCATCGAAAAGGCGCAGAAAAAGCTGGCGCAGCAGCTGGACAGCTGCCTGGAAACGCGGATGGAAGTCATGCACAGCATCATGGCCCTGGGCGATACCGCCGAGCAGGAAGTACTGCGCCGCCGCTATGTGATGGGCCAGAGCTACACCGATATTGCCAATGCGATGGGAGTAGTGCAGCGCCGGGTCTACCAGCTGCACAAGGCGGGTGTGGAGAAGGTGGAACTGCGGAGCTGAAAACATTTCAGTAAATTTCGCAAAGGTTTCGCGGAATTTCATTGCATTTCACAACTAACGGTGGTAACATGGTAGCATCGAAACTCGTGAGAGGAACCAAATCCTCCCGCGAGTTTTTTTATACCCAAAAGGAGGGATGCCGTTGTGCGAAATCAATGAAGAGCACGTCCTGGACGAGCTGGCGGAGATCGCCTTTGCCACCCCCGGCGAGGAGGGCGGCCTGCCGGTCAAGGTGGCCGACAAGCTGCGGGCGCTGGAGATGCTGTACAAGCATCTGGGTCTGGGCGACGGCGCGAAGGATGAGGGGGTGGTCATTGTGGATGAGTAAAGACAGAAGAAAGAAAAGAGAGGGGGCGCGGGGGTGAAGATCCGGCTGAAAGAGAAGATACCGGCGGTGTTCTGGCCGGTGCATCAGGCGATACGACGCGGCGAGGTGACGGAGGTCGTGGCCAAGGGTGGGCGCGGGTCGGGCAAGTCAAGCTATCTTTCGATGGAGCTGGTCTGGCAGCTGCTGCGCCACCCGGACTGCCACGCCGTGGTGCTGCGCAAAGTGGGCGGCACACTGCGCAACAGCGTGTACAACCAGATCGTATGGGCCATCGGTGAGCTGGGCTGCGCGGGGTATTTCCGCTGTACGGTCAGTCCGATGGAGTGTACCTACCTGCCCACCGGGCAGAAGATTTTGTTCTTCGGGTTGGATGACCCTGGCAAGCTCAAAAGTCTCAAGCTGCCGTTTGGCGCTGTCGGGCTTTGTTGGTTTGAGGAGCTTGACCAGTTCGACGGTCCCGAGGAAGTGCGCAACGTCGAGCAGACTGTCCTGCGCGGCGGCAGCTGGACCCTGACGCTGAAAAGCTTCAATCCGCCTGCCATGGCCCGGAACTGGGCCAACCGCTACGCGCTGGAGCAGCGCCCCGGCAAGCTGGTCCACCACTCCACCTACCGCGATCTGCCGCAGGAAATGCTTGGCGCACGGTTCTGGGCCGACGCCGAGCACCTGCAAAGTACGAACCCGGCGGCCTATCGCCACGAGTACGGCGGCGAGGTCGTGGGCAGCGGCGCGGCGGTGTTTGAGAACTTGCAGCTGCGGGCCGTGACGGATGCCGAGATCGAGCGGTTCGACCGGGTGTACCACGGCGTGGACTGGGGCTGGTACCCCGACCCCTGGGCCTACAATGCGGTGTATTATGACGCCGCGCGGCGCACGCTGGTGATTTTTGACGAACTGACGCGGAACCGCACGCCCAACCGCGAGACGGCCCAGCTGCTGGTGGAGCGCGGCCTGACCGACCCGGACAGCGGCACACTGACGGCGGACGCCGCCGAGCCGAAATCCTGCGCCGACTACCGCGCCGCCGGACTGCCCTGCCGTGCGGCCCAGAAAGGCCCCGGCAGTGTGCGGCAAAGCATGAAGTGGCTGCAAGGGCTGGCGGCTATCGTCATTGACCCGGTGCGCTGCCCGGCCACGGCGGCGGAGTTCAGCGAGTACGAGTACGACCGCGACCCCCACACCGGCGAGGTGCTGGCGGGCTACCCGGATGTGAACAACCACCACATTGACGCGGTGCGGTACGCAGTGGAGGGGGTGTGGAGGCGGAGAGGGGCGTGAAAAGGCGCGGAGAATGTAGGGGCCGCCTATGTGCGGCCCGCAAATGTAAGGCAGACGACCGCTTATGGGAAAGCGGAGGGCCGGACATGCCCGACCCCTACGAAGCAGGGAAGGGGAGGCAAAGAGATTTGAAAGGAGAGGATGAATTGCAATCGTATCTGGAACAAGCGTTTGGAAAAAGCGATGTTACATCGGTGAAGATGCGGGCGGCACTGCGGGAGTGGCTGGACTTGTACTACGGCACGCCCCGCGCAGGCGAGGACGCTGCGCCCCGGCTGGCGGCGCTGATCGTGGGCAAATTATGCCGCACCGTTTTTGCCGAGTACGAGACCCGGCTGCCCGAAAACGCCGGGCAGCCCATGCGGTGCAGCCTGGCTGCACTGAACGCCATCGCAAAGCCCGCCATGCAGTACGCACTGGTGGGCGGTGAATGCCTGCTGAAACCTGTACCGAAGGACGGCGCATTCGACTTTGTACCCATCCGGCGCGACTGCTATGTGCCACTGGCGCGGGATGCCCACGGGCGCATTCTGGCTGTGGGTACGATGGAGCGCCACAGCTGCGACGGCCGCCAATATGCGCTTCTGGAACGCCGCACGGCCGGGGCTGAGGGACTGACCATCGAGACGCGGCTGTTTGAGCTGAACGGTCAGGCGCTGGGCCGCTGCGTGCCGCTGGCCACACTGCCCGCCTGTGCCGACCTGGTCCCTCAGCTGATGCTGCCCGGCGTGCAGGGCGTGGGGCTGGCTGTGCTGCGCACCCCGCTGATGAACTGTGTGGACGGCAGCGCCGACGCGGTGAGTATCTACGCCCCGGCGGCGGGCCTGCTGCACGCCCTGGCCCGCTGCGAGGAACAGCTGAACACCGAGTTCGCCAACGGCGCGTCCCGGGTGTTTGCGTCGGAGGATCTGCTGCGGCCCGATGCCCAGGGGCGGCGCGCGCTGCGAGATGATCTGTTCGTCGGCCTGCCGGACGACCCGGCCAATGTGGGCGTGACCGTGTACAGCCCCGCCCTGCGGGAGCAAAGCTACCTGGCCCGCAAGCAGGACCTTTTGCGCGGGTGTGAGAGTCTGCTGGGGCTGCGGCGCGGTATTTTGAGCGAGACCGAAGCCAACGCCGACCCGCGCACGGCCACCGAAATTGCCGCAACGTCGGTGGACTACGATTTGACCATCCGCGATTTGCAGGGCGCGTGGGGCGCTGCGGTGCAGGACGCCATGGTGCTGTGCGGCACGCTGGGAGCCCTGTATGGGCTGGAATTTCATACCGACGCCGTTGTCCCGGCTATCGACTGGGGCGACGGCGTTTTGTATGACCGGGCGCGCATCTGGGCCGAACAGCGGGAGATGGTGGACGCCGGACTTTTGCGCCCCGAGCTGGCGCTGGCCTGGTATTTTGACCTGCCCTGCGGCAGCGAGGCAGAGCTGAAGGAGGTGAGGGAGAAGTTTATGCCGAAGTGAGAGAAGAGAGAAGAAAGAAGAGGGAGGTGAGACAAGATGGACGAGCAGAGCAGGCAGACCCCCGCGCCCTATGCGGCAGGCACCGGCAGTGTGCCGGTAGCCCCCGACCGTGCCGCGTTTGACCGGATGGGATACCGCGAGCGCTTGGCACTGAAGCGGGAAAACCCGGAGGTGTATCAGGAATTGAAGAAGTAGGGGGCCATCCCCCTGCCGCGGAGGGGTCAAGACCCCCCCTACAATGCGACCGAAAATGAGGCAGCTATCAAAAAGTTGAGGGCCGGGCATGCCCGGCCCCTGCCATGTGATTATCAAAAAGGAGAAAATTTTATGTCTGATTTTATTACCAAACTGTCCGATATGATCGACCCGGAAGTCATGGGGGATATGGTGTCCGCGCGCATCCCGAAGAAGCTGCGCGTCGCACCCTTTGCTAAAATTGACGATACGTTGGCGGGCGTGCCCGGCGATACCATCACCGTGCCCGCCTACACCTACATCGGCGACGCTGCCGACGTGGCCGAGGGCGGCGAGGTCGCCATCGAGAAGATGACGACCTCCACCCGCAAGGCTACCATCAAGAAGGCCATGAAGGGCATCGGTCTGACCGACGAGGCGGTGCTGTCCGGCTATGGCAACCCGGTGGGCGAGGCCAATACCCAGCTGGCGCTGGCCATCGCTGCGAAAATCGACAGCGACTGCATGGACGCTTTGCAGACCGCGAGCCTTGTCTACGACGGCAGCAAGGAGAACATCAGCTACAACGCCATTGTGGACGCCGTGGATCTGTTTGAGGAGGAGATGGGCTGTTCCGACAAGGTGCTGTTCATCCACCCCAAGCAGGTGACTCAGCTGCGCAAGAATCCCGACTTTTTGAGCGCCGACAAGTACACCCCGGGCGTCAGCCTGACCGGCGAGATCGGCATGATTGCAGGCTGCCGCCTGGTGCCCAGCAAGAAGGTCCCGCTCACCGGCGGCGTCTACGCCTGCCCCATCGTCAAGCTGGAGGCCGACCCCGAGGTCGATGACGAGATTCCGGCCCTGACCATCTACCGCAAGCGTGAAGTCAACATCGAAACCGAGCGCAAGCCCAAGACCCGCACCACCGAGATCACGGCTGATGAATTCTACGTCGCTGTGCTCTCCAACGAGGCCAAGGTGGTGCTGGCAAAGTTCAAGGCGTAAGGGGGCGGGAGCGTGCCGGATTACACCTATTACACCGAGAAATACCTGGGCGAGGATATCCCTGAGGCTGCCTTCCCGCGGTTCGCCCGCCGTGCGGCGGAAGAACTGGCCCGAATGCAGAACATCTACCCCATGGCCCCGTGCAAGGGCATCGAGCCGGACACGGCCTACGCCATGGCGGTGTGCAGCATCGCGGATGCGATGTATGAGTTCGCGCAGGAGGACGAGGCCCGGGGCCTGGCGAAGGTCAGCGTGGGCAGCGTGAGCGAGACCTACACCGCACCGCCCCAGCTGTGCGCCGCCACGCTGGCCCTGCGGGCGGGCCACTACCGTCACGAGGCAGGCTATTACTACGAGATCGGACGGTGGCTGCCCCATGCGTAAAAACCGGCTCTGCGGCGAGACCGTGACGCTCTACCACCCGGATCCGGCGGCGCAGACCGTTTGCCGCCGGGTGCTGCGGGGCGTGAGCTGGCAGCAGGGCCGGCGCGAAAAGCCCGATGCTGCCGGGACAAAGCAAGGCACGGCGCTGCTGCTGGTCATCCCCGAAGCGGCGGGGCAGTACGGCGCGGACTACACGCTGGACCCCGGCGATCGGGTACTTTTGGGCGAGGGGCCGGGCGTGGCCTGGGCCGATTGGCCCGGCTTTGTGCCCGCTGCTGTGGCGGGGCTGGCGGTTGTGGCCTATGTGCTGCCGCTGCGCCTGCGCGGGCGGGTGCATCATGTGGAGGCCGGTGCCTGGTGGAACGCCAGCGGCACCGGGGCCCACAGCTTGACGAGGTGAAAAAACCTTTGGCTTCTCCCTCGGGGGAGAAACTGCCGCCCGCAGGCGGCTGATGAGGGGCGAGCCGGCCGCTGCTGCACGGGAAAGGGACGCCGGGTGGCAGGCTGCCCCTCATCCGGGCCTGCGGGGCCACCTTCCCCAAAAGGGGGGAAGGCTTAGAGATAGGAGGACTACCATGCTGCAAAAACTCTACGCATTTCTGGCCCGGGCACCGGCCCTGGCCGGGATCACGCTGGCGGTGGGGGATGCAGGTCCCGCGCCAGGCACGGCGGGGCTGTGGTGCAAGGGCGTCACGGTGCTGGAACAGAGGGAAAACCTGCTGGGCACCGTGAGCCAGCGCTGCCGCGCCGAGTTCACGCTGCGCCTCTGCCTGCCGCTGCCGCCCGGGGACAGTGCCACCGCTGCCGAAAACGCCGCCCACCTGCTGGCTTTGCAGACCTGGGTGGCCGCCGAGTGTGCGGCGGGCCGTGCCCCGGTCTTTGGCAATGCCGACCCGGCCCGGGAGACCCTGCGGGCCGAGCAGGGCAAACTGGAACGCGCCGACGCAGGCGGCACCGCCGTGTACAGCCTGCGCATCCGCGCCGAATACACACAACTTTATACGGAGGAAACCCCATGAAAATTGAACGAAAATACATGGCCCACTACCTGAACGCCGCCTTTGGCAAGGGCGAGGCCGACTACACCCGCCTGGGGCAGGACCTGGAAGAGTACGCCCCCGAACTGACTGCCAACGTTGAGAAAAAGTCCAACATCCTGGGCCAGACGTCGGTGGTCATCGACGGCTACCAGAAGCAGGGTGAGGTCAGCCCCTACTACGCCGAGGAGGGCGACCCGCTGTTTGAAAAATTGCAGGGGATCATCGACGGCGACCTGGTACTGGACGACCTGAAAACCGACATCGTCGAGGTCAAGCTCTGGAGCAAGGACACGGCCGGGGCCTACCCCGCCGTGCGCGAGGAATGCTACATCGAGATTGTCAGCTACGGCGGCGATACCACCGGCTACCAGATCCCCTTCAACATCCACTACACCGGCGTCAAGACCAAGGGTACGTTTGACCCGGCAAGCAAGAAATTTACGGAGGCATGATGAATGAAAAAGCTGAACATTGACACCGGCGTGGAGGAATTTTCCGTCAATGGGCAGGGCGTACTGCGGTTCAACCCGGCTGACCCGAACCTCTACCACCGCTTTTTTGCGGCGGGCCGGACGCTGAACGACTACGATGCCGCCCTGACGAAGGCCTTGCAGACTGTCGAGGGCGACGAGCAGGCCTGCGCCGCGGCGGGGCTGCGCCTGCTGAACGAGTACGACGGCAAAATCAAGGCGCTGCTGACCGGCATCTTTGGCCCCGAGAACGACTTTGACGCGATTCTGGGCGGTGTGAACCTGGCGGGCGTGGGGGCCAATGGCAAGCGCGTGGTGCAAAACCTGCTGGAAGCCCTGACGCCGATTCTGCGTGAGGGGGCTGAGCGCCGCCTGAAAGCCGCCGCCGACACTGCAGAACGTGAGGCCGCTGCCGCCCGCGCGGCCCGGGGCGCGGTATGACAGGCCCCTGGACGCTGCCGACGCAGGCCGCGCTGGGCGGCGGGGCATATGCCATCCGCACCGACTACCGGGACATTTTGGAATTGCTGCGCTGGCTGGGCGGCCAGGCCGACCCGGCGCTGGATCAGGCCGAGCGGTGGTACGTGGCGATGGGACTGTTCTACCCGGAATTTGACGCCATGACGCAGGATGTTTGGCCGGAGGCAACGCGCTTTTTAGCGGAGTTCCTGGCGGCGGGCCGCAGAGAGGAAACCCGCCCCGGCCCCGCGCTGATGGACTGGCAGCAGGACGCGCCGCTGATTGCGGCCGGCATTGGCCGGGCGGCGGGGCAGGATGTGCGCACGCTGCCCTACCTGCACTGGTGGAGCTTCCTTGCGCTGTTTGACGCCATCGGCGAGGGGAGCTTTGCCACGGTGGTGGCCATCCGGGACAAGCTGCGGCGCGGCAGACGGCTGGAAAACTGGGAGCTGGATTTTTACCGCACCCACCGCACCATGGTGGAATTGCGCCCGGCAGCCACCGCAGAGGAGCAGGCTGAGAAGCAGCGGCTGTTGGCAATGTTGGGGTGAAAGGAGTGAACAAAACGACAAACATAATTTTTGACGAACTATCGACGCTGCGGCTGCCGTCCGGCAGCTTGCAGACGGCGCTGGATAAGGTGGCCGCGGCGCTGGGCAGCGTGGGGGATGCCGGGCAGCAGGCGCGGCAGGTAGTGGACGAGCTGCGGGCATCCTTGCAGGCAGCCGCCGTGCAGGGCGTGAAGTCCGCCCGCAGCCTTGCCAAATTTGATGAGATCAACCGTCTGTCCGCCCCGGCAGCGGAAAAGACCGCCGCTTCCACCAAAGAAAAACAGGCGGCCCAAGCCGCCGCCAAAGCGGCAAAATCCACCGCCGGCACCGCGGCGGGCAGCACCCGCCGCAGCGGTAAGGCTGGGACGGATGCAGCCGAGTTTTCCGCCGTGTGGCAGCAGGTACTCACCCAGCTGCGCGGCATCTGGGCAGATTTTTGGGCCTACCTGCAAGGTTTTTTCGCGCCGTTCGTCACAGCCTGGCAGACGGTGTGGGCGGGCCTTGGCGCGGCGGTGAGCAGCGTTTGGGAGCCGCTCTGGGCAGAGCTTTCCACCGTGGTCACGCCTGCGGTGGAACTGCTGGACACAGTCTGGCAGGGGCTTTGGCAGGGAGTGCAAAACGCCTGGGCCGTTTACGGTCAGCCGATTTTGGAGGGGCTGGCCCAGGGGTGGCAGAACGTGGTGAGCATCCTCTCGGCGCTGTGGGGCGGCGTGGTGCAGCCTGTATTTTTGCAGCTGTTTGACCTGCTGGCGGCGCTCTGGTCGGCGCATCTGCAGCCTCTTTGGAACGAGCTGACCGCTTGCCTGGGTGCGGTGGCAGCGCTGCTGCTGACGGTCTGGAACACGATCCTGGCCCCGCTGGTGCAGTGGCTTATTGCCACGCTGGCCCCGGTGGCCGTGCAGGTGTTCACGGCGGTGGGCATTGCCGTGACCGGTGCGGCGGGTATCATTGCCGATGCCATCACCCTTGCGCTGGCGGTGCTGCGCGGCCTGGCCGACTTTTTGACCGCTGTGCTGCGGGGCGAGTGGGACGCTGCCTGGAACGCCATGGCCGCGACCGTCTCGACCGTGTGGGGACGCATCGTCTCCATCGTGCAGACGGCGGTCTCCACGGTGCTGGGCGTCGTGCGCAGCATGGTCAGCGCCATTGCGGCGGCTATCAATGGGCTGCTGTCGGCCATCGGGCGCGCCAAGTCGATGGCGGGCAGTGTGCTCAGCGGTGCGGGGCAGCTGCTTACGGCGCAGGCGGCATTGCCCGGGCTGGGGTATGCTGCGTCGATGCCCATCCCGGCGCTGGCGCAGGGCGCAGTCATCCCGCCCAACCGCCGCTTTCTCGCTATGCTGGGCGACCAGACCGGCGGCACGAACGTCGAAGCGCCGCTGTCCACCATCAAGCAGGCCGTGGCGGAAACGCTGGCCGGGTGGCAGGGCGGCGACGGCCAGCCCATCAACATCTATATTGGCGAGGAGCTGCTGGACAGCGTCATCGCCAACAGCCAGAACCGCCGTGCCCTGCGCAGCGGTGGGAGGTAACTCATGGATATTCTGGTCATTGACGGCGTGGCGCTGCCCACGCCCAACGAGTACAAGGTGCAGCTCTCCGACCTGGACAGCAGCGGCACCGGCCGCACCGAAGATGGAATTTTGGTGCGCGAGCGGGTGCGCGGCGGCGTGGCGAAAATCAGCGTCAGCTGGGCCGCATTGAGCACGGCGGACTGCGCCAGGGTGCTGAACGCCACCGCCCCGGACAGTATGCAGGTGGCCTACTTTTTTGGCGGGACGCGCACCGCCAAGATGTACGCGGGCGACCGCACCGCCGACCTGAAGGCCGCCCGTGAGGGCCGGGCCGTGTGGGAGGTGGCGGTGAATCTGATCGAATACTGATTTTGCAGGGGCGGATGCAAGCATCCGCCCCTGCAACCAAACGGGAGGTGAACCATCATGTACCCTGTATCGGAACGATACAAAACCGCCATCCGGGCGCGGGCGCGGACGGACCGGGTGGTCGGCACGCTGACCCTGACCGACGGCACGGTGCTGGCGCTGGGCGTGCAGGACTTCATGAGCGGATCGCTCACGCTGGATAACCAGTGCGTCACCGGGGAGGAACTGGCCTTCGGCTGCGTCTACCTGGGGCAGGCGGCGTTCAGCCTGCGCACGAGTTTGAGCCGTTACGCCTTTTACGGTGCCAAGATTGTGCTGCGGTACGAATTGCAGCTGCCCGGAGGCAGCTGGGAGGCCGTCCCTCTGGGCGTTTACACGGTGGCCGAGGCCGAACGCAGGGCGCTGTATGTGAGCATCAAGGCGTATGACAACATCCTGCCGCTGCAAAGCCGCTGGGACGGCACGGCCATCCAGGGCAATGCCTATGAGATGCTGGCGCAGATCGCCGACGGCTGCGGGCTGGAACTGGGCCAGACGGCGGAGGAAATCGCCGCGCTGAACCCCAACGCTGCCCTGGCCTGCCAGTTGAGCGCCGCCGACGGCCTGACGACCTGGCGGGACTGCGTGGCGGCCATCGCCCAGCTGTTGGGCGGCTTTGGCACGGTGGACCGCGCCGGGCGGCTCGTTATCCGGCAGTTTGCCAAGACAAGCTGCGTTTCGCTGGGGGCTGATGCCCGCAGCGAGGCGGGCGTGTCGGACTTCCGCTGCCACTATGCGGCGCTGACCGTGGCAACGCAGAGCGGCAGTTACGCCGCAGGCGGTGGGCAGGACACCGGCCTGACGATGGCGATTGCCGATATGCCGCTGGCCGAGAAGGGCCTGCCCGACACGCGGCAGGGCATCACCGACAACCTGTTTGCCGAGCTGCGGCAGCTGGACTACACCCCGGCCACCGTGACGATGCCCGGCGACCCGGCGCTGGAACCGGGCGACCGGGTGGCGCTGCCCCAGGCTGACGGTACGGCCCCCGAAATGCTGGTGACGCATTTTGTCTGGCACTACCATGGCCGCCAGACACTGAAAAGCGTGGGGCGCAACCCTTACTTGGCCAACAACAGCGATGGTACGACGGAGAAGCTGCTGCGCAAAGTGCAGAACAGCGCCGAGAGCAAACGGCTGGTGTATTACAGTTTTACGAATACGGCGGCGCTGACCGTACGCACAGCGGAGACTCCGGCTGTGTCCATCGCCTTTGCGGCGGTGGAGGACACGAGCGCCATGTTCCTGGCCCAGCTGCTGCTGACCGCCGAGCCGGAGGGCGGCGACCCGCTGACACTGGAAGTGCGGTACTATGTAAATGAAGTGCGGGTGGAAAACTTTACCCCGCAGCAGCGGCTTTTGGCGGGGGCGCACACGCTGGCGCTGTTTTACCCCTTCGCCAGTGTTGAAGCCAATGCGGCCAAGCGGCTTTCGGTGCGGCTGGTCTGCACCGGCGGCACGGTAAAAATTGCGCCCTACAGCATCAAGGCCACCGTGACCGGCCAGGGCATGGCCAGCGAGCTGCCCTGGGACGGCACGCTGCAATTTGAGGAGCTGCTGATGCCGCTGCAACTGACAGAAAGAAAGGTGATTTTGGAATGAAACTGCACGGCCACGCCCGCCTGGAACTGACGGATGTGCACACCGGGGAAGTAGAGGTGGTGGAGAGCGACAACCTCATCACGAACGCGGTGAGCGATATTTTCAACGGCTACGGCGGCAGCCTGAACAAGGCCATGCTGCTGTGGCGCGGCGATACCGGCTACACCGGCGCACCGAAGGATTTGATCTCGATGTTTTACGGCGGGCTGCTTTTGTACGATACCGCGCTGGGGGCCGAGCCGGGCACCCTGTTTGCCCCGGCGGCTGCAGGCGTGGTGGGCACGGCGCGGTGCAATGTCGTCAACACCACCAAAAACACGACCCGCGGCAGTGCCAACCTGACCGAGACGAACATCGACCCGGCGGGCGGCGTGGTGAGCTACGTCTATGAGTTTGCCACGAACCAGGCCAACGGCATCATCCGCTCGGTCTGCCTGACCCACCCGATGGGAGCGCTCTACTCCGAGATGACGGAGGCCCCCGACGCCAGCCCGACGAACATTGATCGGCTGGCCTTCGGCGGGGCACTGGGCGGCGACCAGCTGCTGACCGGGCTGCTGGCGACCGATTGCTATCCCACGAACGAGAAGGGGGTGCTGCTCTACGTGGACCCGGCGGCAGATGAGGCCGTGGCGGGCCGGGTGGATGTGGAGAACGCTGCGCTGGAACTGCGCCACCACTGCCTGGGGCTGCATACCCTGGACCTCTTCCGCCGCGATACGGCGGGCACCTGGGACAGCCTGCTGCGCACCGAGACGCTGGATATCACCGACTTTTTGCAGGATGTTTCGGCCAACGCCGGGCGGTACTGCCGTCTTTGCTTTGACGCCGAGGCCGACAAGCTGTATCTTGTCTCCATCCCGGCGGGCAGCAGCATTGCGGTGGGGGCCAGTATCAAAGTGCGGGAGTACGACCGAAAGACGCTGGCCGCCAAGGACTATACCGTGCCCAACAACACCGGCGGCACGCTGCGCGGCCTGGTCAGCGAGAGCCGGGCCACGCCGCTGAACGGTACGGTCTACGGCGGCAGCCTGTACATGACGGATCCGGCGACCTACCAGATCTACCGCTTCCCGCTTAGCGATCCCACCGACGTGCAGGCCGTCACGATGCACAGCGATTATATGCAGCCGCTGTGCGACGCCCACGACGGGCGGCTCTACTGTTACTACCGCACCCGCGGCGTCGTGCTGAACACCGAGAAGAACGAGCTGTTCTCCTGCGAGGCGGCGGGGTATGACACGGCCAGTTCGGGGTTCTCGACCACCGTGCCGGTGCTGGGGGAGCCTGCCGTACCGCTGCGCCGCTATTTGAGCGACAACCGCATCCGCACGGAACGGGTGCTGCGGGCCAACTACCTGGCCACCATCAACGACCTGCCCAAGGCGGTGGAGAAAACCGCCGATAAGACGATGAAAGTAATCTACACCCTGCGGAAAGGAGAAGACGCATGAAACTGATCGAAGAAACCTGGAAAACCGGCACCGCCTATGAGGTGCTGCTGGTGGCCGACAAGGCCCCGGCAGCACTGCCCGCCAGCGGCAAGGACGTGGACGGTATGAACGACGCCCACACCTTTGCACCGATGTCGGTTTTGTATGTGGTGGACCCGGCGGCAGCGCATAAGTTCTACGTGGCCGACGAGTCCGGCCGGTTTGTGGGCCAATAAAGCCCGAAAAAGGAGTGTGTAACATGGATTTGAAAGCGATACAGGCCGCGCTGCTGTTTGGCGGCCAAAGCGGCCCGGGCGGCGACTGGGCCGAGGCTGTCTGCGCGCCGTTCATCGCCAGCGGCGGGACGGTCGTTTGCAGCCCACTGGCAGGGCGTGCCCTGACCGTGGCGGCGGCGGGCGCGACGACCCAGGCGGGCGGGGGCACCGCCGCCCCCGGGAACATCCGCGCGTTGGGCGGCGTGGGGGAGAACGGCAGCCTGACCCTGACCGCCGCAGGCGGCGAGACGCGGGAAGTGGAAATCCCGCTGACCGGACCGCTGTACACCGGGGACATGGTGGCGCTGGCGGCAGACGGCAGCGTGACCGAGACGCACCGCGCAGTAAAATTGACCGTGGACGGCAGCGAGAACTGGATCTCCTGGACGAACCCGCGGGACACGGCGGATATCACCGTGCCCGGCACCATCGGCAGCCTGGGGGACATCCTGTGCAGCCATTACAGCCCGCTGGCGGGCACGCTGTCCTCGGACGCGGGGCTGTACACGGTCAGCACCAACACAACCGCCGAGCCTGGCAAAACGCGGATCATCCTGCGCCACGGCTTCAAGACGCTGGCGCTGTTCAAAGAATACCTGAAAGCCCAGGCCGACGCGGGCACGCCGGTGACGTTTGTGTACAAGCTGACGCCCGCCACCGAAACGCCGACGGTGACAAAACGCACCGCCGAACCGCTGTGCGCCGTACCGGATGCCGACGGCCTGTGTACCGTGCAGGGCGGGGGCACCCTGACCGTGACCGGGTATGAGGATCCCCGCGCCACCCGCCGCGCCCTGGAAAAGCGCATTGCCGCTTTGGAGGCGAAGGCGTGAGGCAGACCGGTATTTTTGCGGGCCGCGCCCAGGTGGTGTACCCCTATGGCCGCTACGGCTGGACCCGGGGCGGCGGCAAAGTCTGGCACGGCGGGCTGGACCTGGTGGGGCTGGACGACACCACCGTGCGGATGCCCTATTATAAGGGTAAGCGCATCACCGGCCGCGTGGTGCGGGCGCGCATTGTGACCGACCGCCGCGACAAAACCTGGGAGTGGGGCTGGTATGTCTGCGTGCAGCTGGACAGCGCCCAGACGCCCGACGCCGTGAACTTTTTGTACTTTGCCCACTGTGAAAAACTGCTGGTGCAGGCGGGCCAAACGGTCACCAGCGGCGACGCGCTGGCCGTGATGGGCAATACCGGCAACGCGGCAGGCGGCTACAAGCACTGCCATCTGGAGGTGCGGGCCACAGCGGGCGGCACCGGGCTGGACCCCACGGCCTACGCCGGGTGTGAGAACGCGGTGGGAATCTACGGCGCGGCGGCAAAGCTGCAAACCATCACGATCGGCCCCGTCAGCCAGGGTGACGCCGACGCGGTGAAAGCCCTGTGCGACGCCCGGGGTCTGACGGCGGCGGGGCTGTACACAAGCAAGTGGGCGTAACGCCCGGAAAGGAGCAAGGAGTGGAAGAACGCAATGTGTTTTTGTGGGGCAGGGCGGCGGTCTGCGCCGCCTGCGGGGCGTTTACGGCGGCCTTCGGCTGGCTGGGGTGGCTCATCGCAGCGTGGGCGGCCTGCATGGCGCTGGATTGGCTCAGCGGCAGTGCCGCTGCGGCCAGCCGGGGGCAGTGGTCCAGCGCAGCGGCGCGGGCGGGCATCTGGCACAAGGCCGGAATGCTGGTGGTCGTGCTGGTCAGCGCGTTGACCGATGCGGTGCTGGGCATGGCCGCCGCTAACCTGCCGGGGCTGGAACTGCCCTTTGACGGCGTTGTGCTGCCGGTAGTGCTGGTGTGGTATATTTTTACCGAGCTAGGCTCCATTGCCGAGAACGCCGCCGCCATGGGCGCCCCGGTGCCAGGCTGCCTGGTAAAGATCTTGGCGGAAGGGAAGGGGAAAGTGGAGAAATAAAACAAAAAGGGGTATCTGTCGAATCGGCAGATACCCTTTTTTCGGTTGCTATTACAAATAATTCCGCAGATCGCTCTTGTCTGTCGCGCAGCGCTCGGCGGTTTCGCGGGTGATGCGGCCCAGGCTGACCAGGCGGGCCAGGTCAGCGTTCAGGCTGTGCATACCCAGCGCCGCGCCGGATTGCAAAACGCTCGGGATCTGGTAGCACTTGCCCTCGCGGATCAGGTTCGCCACGGCGTCGGTGCCCACAAGAATTTCCGTGGCGGCGCAACGGCCCTGGCCGCTTGCCAGCGGCAGCAGCTGCTGGGTGATAACGCCCCGCAGCACGGCGGCCAGCTGACCGCGAATCTGGTTCTGTGCCCCGGCCGGGCAGACGTCGATGATACGGTCGATGGTCTGCGCCGCGCCGATGGTGTGCAGTGTGCTCATGACCAGGTGGCCGGTCTCGGCGGCGGTAACGGCGGCGGAGATCGTCTCATAGTCGCGCATCTCGCCGACCAGAATGACGTCCGGGTCCTCACGCAGAGCGCTGCGCAGGGCGGCGGCAAAGCTGGACACATCCTGCCCGACTTCGCGCTGGTGGATGAGCGCCTGCTTGCCCTGATAGACATACTCGATGGGGTTCTCGATCGTGATGATGTGGTCGCTGCGCGTCTCGTTGATGTGGTCGATCATGGCGGCCAGCGTCGTGGATTTGCCGCTGCCGGTGGGGCCTGTGACGAGGATCAACCCGCGCGGCTCGTCGGCCAGTTTCGTCAGCACCGGAGGCATCGAAAGCTCGGCCAGTGTCGGGATGCTGTTGTTCAAAAGACGCAGGGTCGCGGCGGCCTTGTTCTGCTGGTAGAACACGTTCACACGGCTGCGGGTGCCGTCGGGCGCGACGAGGGCAAAGTCCGCGTCGATGCGCTCGGTGATGACAGCCTCGCGGTGGGCCTCATCCATCAGGCCCAGAATCAGCGAGCGGGTCTCGTCGGCGCTCATCTGCACCGGCGCGTTGACCAGGCGGCCATCAATGCGAAACATCAGGGGAAGCCCCTCGGAAATATGGATATCGCTGGCCTTCATCTGCCGCGCCAGCGCGGTGAGCTCGTGGATTTGCATCATTTATTCCTCATAGAACGTAATTTTCAGCAATTCTTCCGGGGTGGTCTCGCCCTCACGCACCAGCTGCAGGGCGGCTTCGCGCAGGCTCGTCATGCCCTGGTTGCGGCGGGCGGCGGCGGTCAGTTCCTCCTGCGTGGCCCCGGCGGATATCATCTCCCGCAGCTCACGGTTGATGATGACCAGCTCGTGGATCGCTACACGGCCGCGGTAGCCCGTGCCGTTGCACTGGGTACAGCCGGTGCCGCGCCGCACAAACGGGATAGCAGGTCCCAGGTAGGCGCGTTCTTCCTCGGTGACGGGCATCTGCCTGGCGCAGTGCGGGCAGACGCGGCGCATCAGACGCTGGGCGACGAGGCCCGCGACGGAGTTCGCTATCATGTAGCGCTCCACGCCCATATCCTCCAGACGGACAATGGACGATAGTGCGTCATTTGTGTGCAGGGTCGAGAACACCATGTGGCCCGTGATAGCCGCGCGGACCGAGATGGACGCCGTCTCGGCATCGCGGGTCTCGCCCACCATGATAACGTCGGGGTCCTGGCGCAGCAGGGCGCGCAGACCGCTCTCAAAGGTCAGGCCCGCAATGTTGTTGACCTGCGTCTGGTTGATACGGGCCAGGTTGCGTTCCACGGGGTCCTCAATCGTCGAGATATTGACCTGCCGTTCGGCGATGGCCTGCAAGACCATGTACAGCGTCGTCGTTTTGCCGGAGCCTGTCGGTCCGGTCAGGTAGACGATGCCGTTGGGGCGGTTGAGCAGAGGCTGGAACCGCTTGTAGGTCGCGTCGTTCATGCCGAAGTGGTCGGCGTTTTTAATGTAGGTGTTCGACGACAAAATACGCAGCACAGCCTTTTCGCCAAAGACCGTCGGCAAAATCGAGACACGGACGTTGACGTCGGGGCCGGTCTCGAGACGTGCGCGGAAGTGGCCGTCCTGCGGGATGCGGTGCTCGGCAATGTCAAGATTCGACATGATCTTGATACGCGCGATGAGCGGCTGATGCAACGCGCGCTGTAACGTCACATAATCGATGATGACGCCGTCGATGCGCATACGAACCTTTGTTTCGCCCTCAAACGGCTCAATGTGGATATCCGATGCGGTCGTCGTGACGGCGCGCTGGACCAGGCTGTTCAGAAGGCGGATGATGGGGGCGTCCAAATCGCCGCCCTCGGCGGTCATATCGATGGCGAAATCCTCGGTTTGGGCGGCGGCCATGTCGCTGTCATTGGCGGTGCGGGCGGCCTTGCGGGCGCGGACCTCGGCGTAATAGTAGCGGATGGCGCGGCGCAGGGGCTCCAGCTCGGCCAGCACAATTTCCGGCTCCATGCCGGTCAGCTGGCGGATATCCTCGATGGCGTAGTAGTTCAGCGGGTCGTTGGCGGCCACGGTCAGGGTGCGGGCGCTCTGCGCAATGGGGAGCATATCGTACTTTTGCGCCAACTCCTGCGGGACCTTTTCCACGGCGGTCACATCGACGGTCGTGTGCTCAATGTCGATGAGCTGAATCTGCAAACGCTTGGCAAGGGCCTCCAGCACCTGGCGCTCGTTGACATAGCCCAGTTCCTGCAGGGCCTGGCCGACGCGCAGGTCGCGGTGCTCCTTCTGGTAGGCCAGGGCGGCGGTCAGCTGATCGGGCGTGATGTAGCCCAGCTCGATCAGCAGATCGCCCAGTCGGATGTTCTTCACGGCTGCACCCCTCCTTTGTCGCAGAGAATCACATTCAGGGAAACGGTATACACAGAGCCTTCCTCCGACGTGCCGTCGGGATTGGCGTAGCTACGGGTGGAAATGGTAAAGGTCTGCAGCTGGACCGAAGGATACCCTGCGGCCAGATCGTCCAGCATGGCGATGAAATCCGTATCGCTGCCGGTGCAGCTGAAGGTCACGGCTGCCGTCTTAAAGTAGCCGGGCTGGTCATAGTCAGGGATGAGGTCCGCCGCCAGGAACTGCTGCAAAATGGCGTTGCCCTCGGCGGTGGTGCCCACATCGTCCGCCGTCACAGCGGCGGTGGTGCCGGCACTCGGCGCGGCGCCCTGGCCCGCGCTCTCGCTGGCAATGTACCAGCTCAAATTCTGGGTGGCGGGCTGGCCGATGTTCAAGGAGGTCGGCTGCAAGCTGTGGTTCAGTTCCAGGCCTGTCACCAGCGTGTCCAGCTCGTCGCTGGTCAGGATGCTGTAATACAGGGCATTGGCGGATTGCAGTTCGCCCCAGTTGGTGTTTTTGGTGTTGGCGTTGAACCCGGCCTTCATGATGGTATCCTGCATGGCGATCTGGGCATCCTGCGCCTCGGTCAAATCAGCAGCGGCCTGCTGGTGGTTCTCGATGCCAGGGATCAGCAAAAACCGCACAAACAGCACGATAAAGGCGAACATCGACACGACATACAGTAAAATTTTGTCGCGCTTTGTCATCGGTGCAATTTCCATGGCGCGCCCCTCCTTACTGCGGTGCTGCCAGAATGCAGCGCAGGTCGATGGAATAGCCGTTGTCATCGGCGGTGTAGCCGGTGTAGCTCACGGTGGAAAAGACCCCGCAGTTTTGCAGGGAGCGGATGTAGGTCGGGATGTCAATGACCTGGCTGGAATTGGCGTTGAACAGCAGCTCGCCGGTGGAAGCATTGTAGCTGGTGAACTGGATGGAGATGGACGCGCCGCCCGCCGCCTCGATGCGGTGGAGCAGCGTGCTGGTCACGTCGGGGTAGCTGTTCAGCAGGTTGGTCATGCCAGTGGCGTAGTCCGTCAGGCTGCGGAACTCCGCGGCCTCCTCAGCGTCCAGGGTCGAGGAAAGGTAGGTGGCGGAGTTGTCGGCGCACCAGTTCAGAATATTCTGCCGCCGGCTTTTCAGCATCGAGGTGTGCAGTACCATCACGCCCCAGCCCGCCATGCAGACCGCCACCACGGCGATGCCGGGCACAACGGCGCGCAGATCCTTGCTGCGGCTTTCCGTCTTGGCGGCACCGGCAGCTTTTTGCCAGCGCAGATAAAAGTTGTTTTGTTTCATTGCCATAATCGATAAATCCCCAAGGCTATTTATATAAGGTATCAGCGGGCGATGAGATTGCCGGCGGCGTACAGCACGTCGGCCAGGTGGGTGCCGCTTGGCAGCTTGACAGCGGGCGAATCCGGGAAAATCTCCACCGCCAGGCCCAGGGCCTCACACCCGGGGCGGCAGACGGCAAAGTCCTCCGCTGTGGAACCGGCAAAGTAGACCGTGCCGATCTGGTGCTCGCTCTTGTTGGCGATGTGGAACTGCAGAATACCCGAGAGCTTCTGGGCAATCTCGGTGCCGGATTCGGCCGAGCCGCACGGGTTGAACAGGCGGCTGCGGGTGGAGTAGCTGTATTGCCCCCGCACAAACAGGGTCGCAGAGATCGTATCATCGTCAAATTGCAGCAGAACAAAGGTCTTTTGCTGCAAATCGGGAATCGTGCGCACGGCTTTGATGGGTGCGGCCAGCCCCAGATCAATGCAGGTCAGCTTGAAGCCCGCCGCCTTGGCAAGGGCATCGTACCCGGCAATGACGCTCTGCTCCACGCGGGCGGCCAGCACGATATCGGTGCGGGTCTTGGCATCGCGGGAGAGCAGCATATAATCATCCAGCGGGGCTTTTGTCTCGGCACCGCCGGTGGAAAGCTCGTGGGAAAGCACGGCCATTCGCTTTTTTTCGCTCATGGCGGGCAGCGACAGGATGCGGTGCATAAACTGGCTGCCGCCCGCAATCAGCGCCACGCGGCTTGCAGGCAGTTTGTTCTGGGCGAAAAACGCCTTCAGCGCGTCGGCCAGGTCAGCCTCGTTGGTGATAACGCCGTTGATCAGGCAGCCCTCGGGCAGCTGCATCTGCGCGGCGGCGGTAATGCGCGCGCCGCCCGCCGTAGGACTGCCCACCGCCGCATACACCGTGCGGCTGCAAAGATACAAAGAGGTAAGTGTTGCCATGTAGACCTCCGAAAAAATTAGTTTAAATCGCCCCGGACGAGCCGCCGATGGTGCCGTAGGACTGGTAGATAGGCACGATAACGGCCGCCACAACGCCGCCGACCACAATGCCCATGATCACGATCATCACAGGCTCCAGCAGCGTGACCAGGCGCTTGGTTGCCATTTCGGCCTCATAGTCCAGCGTCTCACTGATGGTCGCCAGCAGGCTGTCCAGCCTGCCGGTCTCTTCGCCGACGGCGATGGACGACGAGAGCTTTGTCTCAAAGCCGTCAATGCCTGCAATCGCCTGGGACAAGCTGTGGCCCGCACGGATGCTGTCCAGCGCGTCGCCGAACTGGCTCTCAATCCAGCGGTTGCCGATGGCGTCCCGCGCCGCGCCCAACGTTGTAATGATGGGGACGCCGCTGCCGTAAAGATTCGACAAAGTGCTGGCAAAACGGGCCGTGCAGATCTTGCGGTTCAGCACACCCACGACCGGCGCGTGCAGGATAAAGCGGTCCCACTGGCGGCGGACCTTCGGCTGGGCCAGCAAAATGCGGCCGCCCAAAATCAGCAGCAGCACGACCACGATAAGCACCGGCCAGTTCGCACCCACAAAGTCTCTGATGTCAAACAGCAGCTGGGTCAAAAACGGCAGCGTCTCCATCTGGTCAAACATCGGCTTGAACTGCGGCAGCACAAATGTCATCAAAATCGCAATAACTGCCACGATAAGCACGCCCAAAATGATGGGGTACATCAGGCTGTTGCCTACCTGCTGGTTCATCTTGTGCTCGCGCTCGTAGTAGGTCGCCATACGCATACAGGCGTGGTCGATGCTGCCGGTGCCCTCGGCGCTGCGGATCATCGCCAGCAGCAGGTTCGGGAACGCCGGGGCGCAGGACTCCATCGCGTCGGACAGCGGGACGCCCTTGCGCAGCTCGCCCAAAATCGCCTCATACAGGGCTTTTTGGCAGGCGTCGATGTTGCGCTCATCCGCCATGATACGGATAGCGCGTACCAGCGGCACACCGGCGGCCAGCAGCGTGCCCAGGTTGCGGCAGAAATCCGCCAGCATGGCAGTTTTCAGCGGGCGGAAGGCGGAGTGGCTTTTCTGGGTCTCCTGCGCGTCGGTCATGTACAGGCCGTCGTCGCGCAGTTTGGTGTACAGCGCCTCCTCGCTGGGGGCGTCGGTCACGCCGCGGACGGTCTTGCCCTGGGCATTGGCGGCAGTATAGCGGAAACGTGGCATAGGGGAGAAACCTCCGAAGGATAGAGTGGCAGGGGGCGGCGTCCTCGACGCCCTGCCCCTGCGCTGCATTACAAAAATTGACAATACCACCCCAGCACCGGCTCACCAAACAGCATGGCAAGCACGATGCCGGCGCAGAGAAACGGGCCGAAGGCGAAATGGTCTTTTTTATCGGCTTTTTTGGCGGCCAGCAGGTACATACCGTACACGCCGCCGCCCAGGATGCCGAAAAACATCGCCAGCAGGGTATTTTGCCAGCCCAAAAACAGCCCGGCGGCTGCCATCAGTTTGATATCGCCGCCGCCGAACGCACCGTCAATGGCAAGGCAGAGCAAAAACATCGGCACGCTGACGCAGACTGCACCGATGATATGCCCCCGCCACCCGGCGGGGGAGAGCGCCGTGCCTGCCACGCCGCAGATCGCCAGCGCGAAATTCAGCCGATCGGGGATGGTCTGCGTCTCGGCATCGATGAGCGCAATGCTTAAAAGAATGCCGCAGACCGCCAGCGCCAGCAGCGCCGCCCAGCTCATGCCGAACAGTCCGTCGGGCAGACCAAGGGCCGCGCCGTACTGCCGGGTACACCCCAGCGCCAGCACGCCGCCCAAAACTTCCACCAGCAGATACCGCGCTGGAATATGTGCGCCGCAGTGGCGGCACCGCCCGCGCAGGAACAGCCAGCTGAACACCGGGACCAGATCCGGCGCGTCCAGCGTGCGGCCGCACCGGGGGCAGATGCTGCGGCCTTTCAGCGGGTCCATGTTCCGGGGCAGCCGCCAGGCCACAACATTCATAAAGCTGAACAGCGCCGCGCCCAGCAGAAACCGGATCAGACCCAGCAGGCACTCAAGAAGCAGCATGGCCGACCTCCGCGCTGTATTGCAGCCGATCCTCCGCGCGGAACACGCGGTAGCCCTCGGCGGCGTCGTAGATGGCGTACATACCGTTTTCGCAGTAGAGCAGTTTTTCCACCGCGTAGCCGTTGCCGCCGATCTGCAAAAGCGTCACGGTACCGGGCAGTGCGCCCAGTGTCTCAATGGCATCGGCCACACCGTCGGCAAAGCCGTCAGGGCTGGTCTGGTCGGCATAGGGGCGGCCTGTGGCGTAATACTGGGCCGATACGGCCCCTGCCGCCAGCCGAGCCGCCTTGACCTGGGCCAGCGCCTCCCGGGCACGGGCCTGGTAGCGCAGCTCTGCCGCGCCGGTGACGACCGTATAGATAACCGCCGCCAATGCCAGCGCAACAGCCAGTTTTTCCGAGAAGGCGGCCTTGGCCCACCGTTCCCCGGTTTTGCGCAGCCATGCGCCCAGTCGTGCTGCCAGCATCGTTTCACCCCTGTACTTTATATATAATAACGCACTATTCAGTATACCGTGGAAGGACACTGTTTGCAAGAAAATCCGCAAAATTTCCTCATTTTTGTTGCAAAGTAACGCTAGATGGGCCGAATCCATGCGGATATTGCCGCAAACCACAATATTTAGTGTGATTTTTTGAAATATCGCACTTCCTTGTTGCGAAAACGTCACAGGCTTAGTATAATAACATCATATATAGTCTGTTATTGTGTCTATCTGTCAGGATTTTTTTAGATATGCAGGGAGCATCTATGCTGCATCAACGCAAAAACAAAAAGCGCACCGGCGGTTTTACGATGGTAGAGCTTATGGTCGTGCTGGCCATTATGGGCATATTGGCTGCGCTGGTGGGCGGCGGCCTTATCGCCTACACTCGCCTGGCCCGGTTTGAGAAAAACGAGGCCAACGCCCGCACGCTGTTCCAGGCGGCGCAAATCTCGCTGACCCGCATGGATACTGCGGGCGAGCTGGATGCGTTCTGCGCCGATGTCGAGGATCAGGGCAAGGCGGGCACGCACTTTACCGATGATGTTGTCATCACCGATGCCGCCGGGAATGAGGTGCGCCGCCGCACGGCCAGTGAGCTGAACAACGGCATCTACGCGCTGTACTACGATAAGACCGACGGCACGGGCCAGAACGAGCTGGTCCAGCGGCTGCTGGACGATTATATCTACGATGATTCGATGTTTAGCGCCGCCATCTGCGTGGAGATCGACCGGGCCAGCGGGCAGGTGTACTCGGTGTTCTATGACACGAACTCCGACAAGCTGCGCTTTGCCGCGGACGGCGTGGCCGACGCAACCGATATCACCGACCGCAGCTACGACCACCGCCGCAATGACAGCCTGGTGGGTTACTACTCGGCCGAGGACCGCGTCAACGTGGTGGAATTGCAGCAGACGAAGCTGAAAGTCAAGAACCCGCGCCTGTCCAACGGCGAGACGCTGACCCTGAACTGGGGCGGCAACTCCAACCTGGCCGACATGGACACTGTCTACACGGCAGTGGCCTACCGGGCCGAGAAAAACGGCCTGACCGGCTACAAAATTGCCGATGAATCGAAGCCGCTGTTCTCCATCGAGATCAAGCGCCCCAACACCGAACAGCAGGTGCTGGCAGAATTGGAAACCACCGTCTGCACCTACGGCGCCGACGGCACAAGGACCGAGACCAAGCGCACCCTGCGCTATCCGCTGAGCTACAACAAGGGCAACTTTGTCCTGACGCTGGACGCCATGGCCGATGCCTCGCTGCTGCGCACTTGTGAGAAAGATACAAACACCGCCGACAACGACCTGTATAGCATCACTCGCTTGCTGGCCGAGCCGGAGAATATCATCATCCGTTTGCAGGCTGCCCCGCGGGACGAGTATGCCGACAGCTACACCGCCAGCAAGAGCGAGGACTCCAACGCCGAGAACACGCTGTTTGCCATCGACGGCACCAAAACCGACGCAGAGCTGAAATATTTCCGCCACCTCTACAATGTCCGCTGGACCAAAAACTGGGGCGATGCGAAAGCCACCTACACCCTGAAAGCCCAGGGCATGGGCGCCAACGGCCTGAACTGGACCGGCGGCGTCACCGTCTACACGGCGGCGGGTGTGGGCAAAAACCCCGAGGCCAAGGTCCCCAGCCAGACCGACCCGGTGGCCTGGCCCACCATCCCCGCGCTGGGGGAAAATATCACCCTGCAAAGCGAAACGACTGTGGCCGGCACGGCCCGCGTGCCGATTCTCAACTTGCAGCTGCGCGGCAATTCGGTCGCGGCAGTTGACAAGACGAATGAGAATCCGCTGGACCGCTATGTGGGTCTGGTGGGCGAGAACAACGGCACGATCTCCCACATTACGCTGCGCGACGCCGACGTGCAGGTCAACACCGAAATCAAGGCGCTGACCACCGGGCAGAACGTGCCCGAGGGCGGTATCCGCCTGACGAACACGACCTACTTGGCCGAACTGCCGGAAGGCGACACCGCCCGCCGCGACGGTGTGCGCGCCGTGGGTGCGCTGTGCGGCGTCAACACCGGCACACTGCAGGACTGCACGCTGCTCCACGGCACCAACAACGCCTACAAGGCGCAGGTGCTGGCCACGCTGCATTTTGACGACGATACGACCGAAAAGACCCGCATCCCTGACGCTGCGAACACATACTACGAGCACGAGCCGCAGGGCATTGGCGGCCTCGTGGGCGTTGCCATACCCAAAAACGATGCAGGCACCAAGCTGGAAAACCTGACCGTGGGCGAGAACGTTACGGTGGCGGGCCTGCTGGTGGACGACGATACCACTGACACCACCGACGAACCCGGCGAAGCAGGGGAAAAGGCCCGCTATACCGCCGCGGCTGCCGACACGGACGACACGAAAACGCCCACCCGCTGGCGCAGTGTCGGCGTGGGCGGCGTGTTCGGCACGCTGGACGCGGCTAACCTGAAAACCGACGATAAAACGGTCATTGCCAACGCGGCCAATGTCACCGGCAGCGGCTTTGTGGGCGGCATTGCGGGCAACCTGTACAGCACCGATACCGCCGCCGACGGCACGATAAAGACAATCGTAAACAGGCTCGCCAGCACCGGCACGGTCAGCGCGGGCGTGAACTATCAGGGCGACAACACTAAGACCGAGCACAGCCTGGTGCTGGGCCAGTTCTTCGGCGGCATTGCGGGCTACACCCAGGATGTCGTGCTGGCCAACTGCACCGGCACTGCCCGCGGTACGATGACCGAGACCGACCTGCGCAGTCAGGTGGATGCAGGCTACGCCAGCGACGGCACGCTGAACGACAACAGCCCCCTCAAGGGCGATTTCGTCGGCGGCCTTGTGGGCTTTGGCAAAAATATCCTGCTGCAGAACAGCCGCACCGAGAAAGGCTATGTCCTGGGCAGCCGCTTTGTCGGCGGCCTGGCGGGCGGCTTCACCGGCAGCACGCTCCACGCAGACAGCGCCGCCAACACCAGTGATGTGTTCGGCAACCGCTATGTGGGCGGCATCGTGTCGGTCAACGGAAGCGGCAGCATCATCCAGACCAGCACCAACAGCGGCCTCGTTGCGGGCCTGGGCAAAAATGCAGCCTACGTCGGCGGCATCGTCGGTGTCAACGACGCCACCTGGGGCGCGGACGGCGCCGCCCAGGCCGAAAAAGCGCAACTTATCAACTGCACCAACAGTATGTCCGGCGACAATGCCACCGACAGCCGCCGCATCCGCCTTTTGCAGGCATTGAGCACCCACGCGGGCATCACCGAGTATGCCAATTATGTGGGCGGCCTGGTGGGCTATAACGGCACCAAGGGCAGCGTGACCTGGGACCGGTACGGCACCCCGACGCTGGGCGCGATCTTGTACGGCGACACCTTCGTCGGCGGCCTGGCGGGCTACAACGATGTGAACGCTGCCATCACCAACACCAGCGGCAAGCCCCTGACTATCCGCGGCCAGATCGTGGCCGACGGTGACGCCGTGGGCGGCATGATCGGCCTGAACACCGCACCCGTCCTGCCCACCGCCACCGTGGAGGCTACCCGCGTCGAGGGCGCCCACTTTGTCGGCGGCGTCATCGGCGCAAATATGCCGGTGGGCAGCTTCACCGTGCAGGACACCCTCGGCAAGGCGGGCGCACTGACCACCACGGTCACGGCGGGCCGTGTCCGCGCGGACGGCGTGGCGGGCGGCATCATCGGCTACAACCGCCTGCTGGCAGCCCTGCCGCAGAGCGTGACCTATGCGGCCATGCTGCCCACCTTCAGCGACGACAATGTGCTGACCGACAGCACGGCCGTGACCAGCAGCGGCGCAGCGGTCTGCCTTGAAAACTTCACCAATACCTTCAACCTCGAGGCCAACGCCTACGTCGGCGGCATCCTTGGCTATAACGATGCAGCGACGAATCTGACCATCCGCAATGCCGTCAACGGCAGCAGCAGCAACGCGCTGGCCGTCGGCGGTCTGAGCATGGGCACCGACGACACAGCCCACCGGCTGTACCAGGGCGTCAAGCTGCTGAGCCTGAACCAGAACTACGAGTTCGGCGAGACGCGCGGCTACCTGGCGGGCGGCATCATCGGCTTTGCCGCCAAAAATACCACGCTGGAAAACTGTACGAGCTACGGCAACATTGCCCACGCCTGCGCGGCGGGCGGCCTGACCGGCTGGAACGACGGCACGATCAGCGGCGGCATGACCTGCGCTTCGCTGGGCAGCCAGCAGGCGGGCTACCTGTACCTGGGCGGCATCGCGGGCGTCAACACCCGCAGCATCGCCAACGCGGCTCCGGATCAGGGCGTTGTGCTGCGCGGCAATCAGGTCATCGGCGGTATCGCGGGCATCAACATGAGCGGCGCGGCGGTCACGTATGACCAGGCCGCTACCCCCGCCGCATCGGTGGTCGCTACCTACTGCGCGGGCGGTGTGGCAGGTGTCAACTGCGGCACCATCACGCTGGGCAGCACTACCCAGCTGAACTTCACCGTCACGGCTACGACCTACGCAGGCGGCATCGCGGGCAGCAACAACGCCCGGGGCAGCACGCGGGGCCTTATCACCGGCGGCGTGCCGATGGCCCAGGTCACGGCTGCGACCTACGCGGGCGGTGCTGCGGGCATCAACTATGCCGATATCCGCAATGTCAACAACCAGGCCCCGGTGCGCGCCAACGATACGCTGGCGGGCGGCATTGCGGGCCAGAACGCGGCGGGCGGCGTCATTGACGGCTGCCGGGATACGAACCGCGAAGTCTACGCCACCAACGGCGTGGCGGGCGGCATCGCGGGCACCAACGCGGCGGGTGCGGCCATCCGCAATGCGGAAATTACGGCGGGGGCCACCGTCACCGCCGCCAACGGCGCGGCGGGCGGCTTTGCATCGGAGAACAGCGGCCTGATCGAGAACGGCACGGTCCGCGGCGGTACCATCAACTTTACCAGCGGCACCATCGGCGCGGTGGCGACCTACAACCGCAAGGGCGGCATCATCCGCGGCACGGCGGTGGCGCAGGACGCCAAGGTGCACCTCAACGGCCCGGCCACCATCGTGGGCGGCATTGCGGGCCGCAATGAGCCGGGCGAGAGCGCGACCGACGCGGCATGGATTGAAAACGCCGCCGTCAACGCGGGAGCACTGGACTTAAACGGCCTGACCGTCAACGCAAACCTCGTCACCCTGGGCGGCGCAGTGGGCAGCAACGCGGGCAAGGTCAAGGGCACTAACGTCACCCTCAGCGTGACCGAGGGCGACAAACTGGAACGATATCAGAATTTGGGCGGCGTCGCAGGCCAAAACGACGGTACCCTGGATACGTGTACCTATCAGGGCACGCTGGGCCTGGCCGGCGCCAAGGCTGACGGCGATTTTGCCTGGGGCGCGGCCAGCAGGAACGGCAACACCATCGGCGGCATTGCGGGTGTCAACAACGGCACGGTGCAGAGCTGCGCGGTCCCGGCCATCGTATTGCAGGCGCGCGGCTCCAACAACGTAAGCTCTTTGCAGACCGACGCGCAGAAGCTGGACAATGCCACCCACGTGGGCGGCATTGCGGGCCGCAACAACGGCACCATCAGCGCCAGCTATGTGGCGACCGACGCAAACGGCAAGAGCATCATTGCGGCGAGGTACGGCTTTGTGGGCGGCGTGGCAGGCTCCAACAGCGGCAGCATCACAAACAGCGGCAGCCAGCAGGCGCAGGCGCTTGTCAGCAAGGTCAACAACGAGTGGCTCCCCCTGAACACCGACGACGCCAACACAGGCATCAACGCCATGGTGGCCGAACTGACAAAGACGGACGGTACTTACACCGGCTTTAAAGGTGTGGATACCGTGGGCGCTCATGATTACGGCTATGGCAGTGTGTACCTGACCGAGAACAAAACGACCACCTCCGGCGGCCGGTGGGGGACGACGACCACCACCAAGGCGGGCCTGGCTGCCAACGACCTGACCGTCGTGCTGCGCGGCAATAATAATGTGGATAACAATGACAGCCAGCGCGGCAGCGGCTACCTGGGCGGCATCACCGGCTATAACTCAGTGACGGGGGCAATCACCGACAGCGCTACCGGCCGTTGGTTTGTCTACGGCGATAACATCAGCAAGACATCCACCATCGGCGGCATTGTCGGCACCAATATTTCCAGCAAAGACCTGACCACGCTGGTCAACTGCGCGGCGGTGCGCCGGTATACACGGCTCAGCTCCCAAAAAAATGATGATAACACGACAAATGAATATACTAGCGCTAAGGCCACGCGCATTGAGGTCCATGTCGGCGGCATCATCGGCCACCAGGGTAACGACCGCGACGACCTGTGGGCGCTGAGCAAGTGCGTCAACTACGGCACGGTCTACAACAGCCGTTCCAACAACATCGGCGGCATCGTCTCCTACTGGACGGACTATGGCGGCACGATCGAGTACAGCTTCAACTTCGGCGACCTGCTGACAAATATGAATGATAATTGGGACAGCTGCGGCACCATGGGCGGTATCGCGGGCTACTTTGATGCGCCTGTCAAGAATACCTCCGCCAATATCCTGCACTGCCAGAACCATGGCTCAATGAAGGGAACGAATAATAAAAGTGCGAACGATATCGGCGGTATCTTTGGCAAGGTGCAGATGGCAGATAAGACCGACCCCATGACCATCAATGTATACGACTGTGTCAATGGCAGTACGGTTGAAATCAAAGCACAGTCTATGGCGGTTGGTATTTTCGGTTATCTGGGGCCGTGGGATACGCGCGGCTCTACAATCGATAATGTTATCGTCAATATTGACCGCTGCCGCAACTATTGTACGAATATGAGCGCCAGCGCCGGCTACATAGTCGGCATCGTCGGCAGCCGTGGCGGCGGCGGCAGAAGTACGCAGCCTACGACGCTGAACAACTGCTTCTCGCTGGTAGGCGGTGATAACTGGCACCCGCTGGCCTATGACAGTCCCGTTGGTGCCGTAGAGAACATCAAGGGTTCAAATAACTATTATATTGACGCATATAGTAAGGGTGGCAAGAGCGCTTGGAACGCGCAAGCCTGGAATGAACGCTGGTTGGGTCACACAAGTACCAATTTGATAAACTTTACATGGTCTGGTGCAGACAGCCGCTTTAAGGAAAGCGCGGAAACCAAAAACTGCGGCGGTCGGCGTTTGAACCTGGGCAAAGACACCACAGACGACAGCTATTTTGCCATGCTGGCGGTGCCAAACAATACGAATGATAACACAACGTATGACCTGTCCCGGGTTGTCTACAACACGGCTTATATCCATGTAACGGATACATGGAAGCGTACAGTGGAAACAAAAGATGGCGATGTGTTGGGCAATATCCTGCTCCGTTTTACCGAGACAAACGACAGTATCAAGGGCTCAAGCGGCCAGAACATCCCCAGCAATGGCGATATTACCGATGAAGTCATCCAAAATTATTATAAGTATGTGTTGGAGGCCAATGAACCGAACCAGATACCCGAATCCATCACGATCCAGCGCAGTGAGGAGACTAAGGACGGCACCGGTGCAGTGTATGGCCGCTATCTCGTAAGCTGGACTGCCCCCAAGCAGGACGCCGCCCACGGCCCGGCCATGTACTATAAGCTGGAGGTGTACAAGACCGACGCAAGCGGCAATGTGACCGATGCCACCCCCATACACACGGCCATGGTCTACGAGACGAAGTACACCTTTGATAACGACCCGGACCGCGACGGCTGGACCGGCAACTTTGTCGTGCGCATTACCCCCGTGAACAGCAAGGGCGGCGGTACATCCCGCGATTCTGCGGTGCAGACCTTCGCCCAGACACTGCCCAAGCCGGAAATTGAAGTACGGCTCAAGCGTACCGGCACGGGCAACATATACTATCAGACAGTTGTGCTGACAAACTATGACGAATATGTCAGAATCGCCAATGACCAGTGGAAAGTTGATTTTAATTATGTGGGCGGCAGCTCCGGCAGCTTTAGCAAAGGCAAGAGTGAGCAGACCATCACCGACGGCTTGGACAATATCAGAACCCTGACTGCTATTGCTAACCCGAGTACCAGCACAGCGCCGTTCATGCGGTCGGAACAGTTCAGCGAGCGTACCGCCATTGCAGGCCCCTTTACAAATCCGGATAAGAACAATGAGTGGAACACCGGCCTGGCGGCTAAGGGCAATGTGACCGTCACAAATCCGACTGTTACAGGAACGACGGTCAATGACCTGACTATCAGCCTGAATTTGTCCTATGCACCGTTTAAGCGGGATGATAACAAGATGCAGGAAGCCCAGCCCATCTACCGCGTCATGCTCGTCGGCAAATACGTCGGCGACAGTGAGACGACGGCCAGCGGCACAAGCCTGACAGGCCAGTATATCACGCTGGCCGCGCAGCAGACCCGCGTTGGGGCTGCGGCCACCACCGTGACCTTCCGCAATCTGCCGAAGGAAGCCTTCACCAGCGACTACGAGGATTTGAAAATCGTCGCGGCTCCTGTCGAAAGCGGCATCGGCCCCTCGTACAGCCGTTGGGCAGCTACCGAAGACGAAGTCACGGCAGCGATTGCCCAGCGCGGCACAGACCCGGTCGCCTACTATGACGGCCTGGAAATCGTGCGCAAGGCAGGCGGCGACGGCTACGAGTACGCCCATATGACCGCGCTGTACTTTGTAGGCAAGGCGTACAATACCAACGACAAAGACAAATCCTATAACGATGTCCTTGCCCCCAGTCAGGTCAAGACACTGCAGACCGGCGTAACCACCCTGCAAGCCCCGAAGCTGGACGAGCAGCTGACGAAGGAAGAAGTGCGTACCGCCGAAAACAAGCTGTACTATACCTTTAGCTGGACCCAGACCACCGACGGCACGATACCGGATACAACAGTGCAAAAGTACACCATCGAACTGTACGGCGTGCAGGCCGACGGCAAGCAGGAGACCATCCGCCTGGCAAGCGGCGTGGATTTGGCTGACAGAGTCAAGTTTGACAATGCAGGCCGCTACACGCTGGAGCTCTGCGTGGACGACGACCTGGCCGAGGGCAGCAAGAGCTGGAAGTACAATAACGTCATTCTCCATGTGGCCCGCGTGTCCGACACGAACGCGCAGATCGGCCTGGCGGACGAGCAGAGCTACGCCGTCAACACCCGGCTGGATGCCCCCGACGCCCCCGGCGGATTTACCCGCCTGTATGACGAAAACAGCGCCGATGCACTGACATACAGCATCAACTGGCCTGCGGTCGTGGGTGCGGATCATTACACCCTGTACGCCCAGCGCCAGAACGCCGATACCACCTGGGAAACCGTGGAGACCTGGGAGAATATCACAGGCACCCAGACCGAAATCGACATGGAGCAGTACCAGGGCCAGGAACTGCGCTTCTACGTTATTGCCAACCGTGCGGCGGGCGACACCACCGGCTTTGACAGCCCGGACGGTGCACTCTGCGACCCGCAGGCTGTGAAGTCCCGCGTGGCGGCCCCGACGGTGAGCAGTGCGGCCTTTGCCCCGGCTGCGCCCAGCCAGGCGGAGTTCCTGAATGGCGAAACGCTGCAAATGACGGTCAACGGCAGCACGGCCAGCAGCTACTTCTTTACCGGCTATCTGTTTAAAGAGAAGGCTAACTATCAGACGATTGCTGCATTGGCAAATGACTGGCAAACTACCGCTGCCTTGGGCAAGGATAAGGCAGACAAGCTGGCTGCATTGCAGACTGCGCTGGATGCCATGCTTAAAAACGGTGACGCCATCTGCATCATCCCCGAAAGTGACCGGCAGAGCGGCGGCGGCACGCCCGCCGACGGCAGCGGCAACAGCGCGGCCTACAACCTGAGTAACGGCTTTACCATGAAGCCCGAGTATTCCCGCTACTACCTGCTGCCCGCCCTGCGCGCTATGGCAGAGACCAGCAGCGGCATGGAATCCTCCAACTGGTACTACTATGTGGGCGACTATACGGGCAAGCCGGAAGATATGCAGCTGCCCGCCATTCAGTTGGACGCCCCGGATGCAGGCCTGACCGCGGTGGGGGTGGATTATACGGTCGATTTGTACGACAGTGATGCCTACACGAGCACTACCGGCAAAACTGACGAAATAACGCTAAACCGCTTTGCGGTACAATGGCAAGCGGCCAACCGTTATCCGTCCACAGGCACGTCGGACGATGGCAGGGTCAGCAACCTGACCGACTATTATAAGTTCACGGTGACACCGGTGAGTGGCACTGCCTACACGATTGAAATGTGGACCTATGATGCCGATACCGAGACGAAAGACGCTGACGGCAACACGACGCTACACTCGCGCGGCGAAATCAGGCAGGTAAAAAAGACTGTCACGATAAACAACACGGCGTACACGACCGAACTTACCCCGCAGAACGTGACTGACGCCGACGGCAATGTGACCCGCACCTGGTACGACCTGAGCGTGATGCCTGTGTTCCAAGAGGACACGACGGATGTTGACCACTGGGAAAGCAAGCCGGAATGGCTCCGTGGCTGTGTAACGCAGGACGACAACGCGAAACCGTACTATCAGGTCAGCGTTGTGGCCGAGCTGGAGGTCGTGGAAAACGACAACGGCGAACCCGCTTACCGCGTATTGCTGCCCGATATGGCCAATGTGCTCACCAGCGGCGATGCCCTGCAAAAGTTTACCACCAGCATCCAGGTCGAGACGATGGCTCACTCCAAGGCCGACGGCAAGACCGTGGGCACACCAGACGCCGAGGCTGTAAAAATCGGCGACTAGACCCAGACCGTCGAGCTGATTGCAGAAGAGCCGACGCCCGACGAAAACACCGAAACCACACAACCGACCGAAACGCCCGCAGAGCCGCAAAACGCGCCCCAGCCCGTGGAGCTGACCGACAAGGCCGGGTAAACTACAACAAAGGAGGTGGCATCATGCGCCGAAAAGCACGCGATATCCTGCGGGACCAGCAGGGCCTTTCGATGATTCTGGTGCTCTGCATCGGTGCCTTGTTTGTGGCCCTGTCTGCGGCACTGGTGTACGCGGCGTCCGTGTTGACGGCCAACGCCAACCGCCAGCTTTTGGAGCAGGAGGCCTACCAGCTGGCCACGAGTTTTTCCGACGTGCTGGAAGGGGAACTGAACACCCCCACAAGCTCCTTCGCCGCGTTCGTGAATGACAGCTTCATGACCTCCACGGCCTACGGCGGCGATATCTACGGCAGCCCCTCGCAGCCCTACTCCTACACATGGAAAGCGGCCGATGCCGACACGAGCGGTGCGGAGGAAATCACCGTCACGCTGCGCCGCCGCCCGGGCGAGGACGCTGAAAAGCTGAACCTGAGCGGCGTGGGCCAGTCCGTCAGCACCAAAAGCGGCTGGCGCGACCAACTGACCAGCTGGCAGAGCAACGACTACCTGCTGACCGATCTGCAGCTGGACGTGACCGTCACCGCCACCAAGGCGGGGGAGAGCTTCGCCTATACCGTGACCTATGACCGGCAGGTACACTACCCGGTGTCTGGCTACACATTTGACGATAGTACGACGGTTTACACATGGAGCAAGGGCACAAACACCTTTGCCAGCCCCGGTTTGTCGAGTATCAATATTAAACCGGAGGACGCAGAGCGAATCATTGTGCCCCACTTTGACACCACCAACCCGGATAAGTCCACCATCCACTACACCCGCGGTGCCCGCCAGAGCACCAGCACAGCACAGGAGTGAGCCGCCATGAAACACAAATTGCAAAATCAGCGCGGCGAGACTATTGTCGAGGTCATCGTCTCCTTTATGCTGCTGTTGATGTTCACAGCCATGTTTGTGGTGTCGCTGCGGTACGCCCGGGCCATGTCCCAAAAGGCCGAGACGCTGCGGGAGACGGCCTACGCTTTCTGCGCCGGGCTGTACCCGCAGGAAAAACAGACCCCCGCCTGGCAGACCGAAAAAACCGGGCAGAGCTTTACCTTCAGCGCGGGCGCGGGGGCCGGGGCGTTCACCGTGGACGGTGTGGAACTGGACCAGGTGGAGACCCAAGCCGAAGTGAGCGAGAACGGCGGCACGCCCACCACCGAGACGCACACCTTCCACCGTTACGCCAAGGAGGCAGGGGAGGCAACGCCATGAAGCAGCTGCAAAACAAGCGCGGCACCACGCTGGTGGAGCTGATCGTCTGTATGGTGCTGCTGTCCATCCTGACGCTGGCGGCGGTCACGCTGATACGCCCCAGCGCCCAGGCCTACCGGGATATCCAGCTGCAGACCCGCGCCCAGAATCTGGCCGATGCCCTCATCGAGACGATACGCGGCGAGGTGCTGGACGCCAACGGCTATATCCGCTTTACAAACGGCGCGACGGACAGCGCAAATCCGGACAGCGTGTTTGACGCCCAGACCAGTTACAGCGACGGCACGGCGCTGGAATTCAGCGTCTACCCGAACCATGTGGAGCTGATCGACAAGGACCTTGTACCCGCACTGAAAAACAGCAAGGGCAAGGACTTGTTGACCCAGGCCCAGGCCGAGGAACTGAACGGCTACCTGCATATGCGGTTTTACCAGCAGGAGCAGAGTGATTTCGCCCCCCTGCACAAGAAGGACGGCGAGAAGATCGCCTACGCCTACACCACCGCCTACCCGAAGGAATCCTACATGGGGCTGTACATCAGCGACCTGCACTTTTACGCCCGCAGCTGGGCACAGGAAAACGACACCGACACCCCGCGCATCACGGCGATGACGGTGGTCATCACAGTAGCCAAGCGGGACAGCAGCGGCAATGATGTCCCCCTGTGTACCCAAAAGGCCATTGTGCCGCTGCCCGGCGAACCGGTGATTTTGTACGCGCCCGGCACCTGGAACGGGAAGGCATCCTCAGAGCGATAAGAGATTTTTTGCCATATTATAACAAAATGTGACAAAGCACTGGACAAATGCCGGACGGCTTGTTATACTATGAAACATAGAGACGTGCAGCAGGTCGCTGCCAAAATAAAGAGGGGGACATGATGGCAACCATTGAAATCAGAATGTTGGGCGATTTCGAGATTCGCGTCAACGGCAAACCGGTATTGGCGGTGCTGGGGCAGTCGCGTAAGACTACCGCGCTGGTGCAGTATCTGGTGCTGCAGCGGGGTGAGCGCGTAACCCATAAAGTCCTCACCGATACGCTGTGGGCGGGGGAACGGTCCAGTAACCCGGATATGGCGCTGCGTGCCATCCTGCACCGTTTCCGCAATATGATCGAGGCCGAGGGCTTGGACGAGCTGCGAAACTGCATCCTGACCAGCCGCGGCTGCTACCAGTGGAACCCCCACCTGGACTGCACCGTGGATGTGTTCCGAGTCGGCGACCTGTCCGAGCAGGCCCGCCGCGAGGAGGACCCCGAAAAACGCGCTAAGCTGTATGAGCAGATCGTTGATCTGTACCGCGGCCGCCTGCTGCCCCAGTCTGCGTCCGAGCAGTGGGTCGAGGGCGTCAGCGTGCGGCTGCATGGCCAGTATCGCACCGCCATGTTGAGCCTGCTGGAGCTCTGCAAAAAGTGGGGCGAAAGCACCCGCATCATCTCGCTGTGCAACCACGCCCTGGAACTGGACCCCTACGAGGAGCGCCTGTATCTGGAAGAAATCGTCGCGCTGGAAGCCCTGGGCCGCCATAACGAAGCCCAGAAACTGGCCCGCCGCGGTACTGCCATGGGCTGCCTGCACCATGCCATTGAGCCGGGCCGCGCCGGTTCAGCTTACCGCCAGATGCGCCAGGCTGACCGCAATATGGAAGGCGAGGTCGCCAAGCTGGTGGCTGCTCTGCCCGACACCGAGAACGCCGGGGCCTGCATCTGCGACTTCGAGACATTCAAAGAAGCCTACCGCGTGCAGCGCGGCGTGCAGGCCCGCTACGGCCTGCCGGTGTTCCTGGCAATCATGACGGTGGCCCCCGGCCAGGATGCCGAACCCGACGAGACCTCCACGATGGTGGACCAGTTGGGCGAGCTCATCCACACGAGCCTGCGCCAGTGCGATGTGGCCGCCCGCTATACCGAGACGCAGTATGTCATCATGCTGTGCGGCAGTGCCGCCGAGACCGGGTCCAGCCCGCTGGAACGCATCAAGGCGTCGTTCTACCGTGTGCCCGCTCATGGCCGTTACCTGCTCAGCTACAGCCTGTACGTGCCCGAAGTCAAGCCCGACGGCGGCCGTGCCCGCCGCAAGCGAAGCAAAAAACAGTAAAATATTTCCGCCCAGCCGCAAAAAAGTTTCGCGGCTGGGCGGCTTTTTTTGATTTTTTACACCTTCCACAATCTTTTGCCTAAAATTTTTTACAAAAAATCCGAAAAAACTGTTTAAATTTCCATGATAATGTGGTAAAGTAGTATCAAACAGGCGGGAGTGTTCAAAAATCGCTCCGCCGCAAAGAATATCTACGCCGCAGGGCAGTTGGAAATGCCCCGGCGCGAAAAGAGGTTTGACGATCCATGGGCTACGCAAGCAAAGACATCCGCAACATTCTGGTGGCCGGCCACGCCGGCTGCGGCAAAACGACGCTGACCGAGGCGCTGCTGTACATGAGCGGCGCGACCGAGCGTATGGGCCGCGTCGAGGACGGCACCACCGCCAGCGACTTTGACCCCGAGGAGATCCGCCGCAAGGCATCGCTGAATTCCAGCGTCGTGCCGGTTGAGTTCGAGGGTGTCAAGTACAACCTGATCGACGCACCGGGTCTGTTTGACTTTGAGACCGGCGCTGCCGAGGGCATCATGGCTGCCGAGAGCGTGCTGATTTGTGTTTCCGGCCGTTCCGGTGTCACCGTCGGTGCCGAGAAAGCCTACCAGATGGCGCTGAAAAACAACAAGGCGCGGATGATTTTTGTCACCAAGACCGACTTAGAGAACGCCGACTACTTCAAGATTCTGGAGCAGATGAAAATTAAGTTCGGCCCCAGTGTCTGCCCCTGCGTTGTGCCGGTCCGTCTGGACGACGGTACTGTCGCCTACATCAACCTGTTCAGCCAGAAGGCCTTCAAGTACGAGGGCGGCAAGCAGATTCAGATCGACGTGCCTGATATCGGCCACCGCTTTGAGGGCCTGATCCAGGCCATGAGCGAGGCCATCGCCGAAACCGACGAGGCCCTGATGGAGAAATTCTTCGAGGGCGAGGCCTTCACCACCGAGGAGATCGTCCAGGGCATGGCCGCAGGCGTGCGCAGCGGGCAAATTACCCCTGTGTTCTGCGGCTCTGCCGTCAACGGCCAGGCACTGGATATGCTGATTTATAACATGAACGTGCTGCTGCCCGGCGCGGATACCGCCTCCGCTGTGGGTGAGGCGAACGGCGAACCGGTGGAGATCACCGCCGACCCCGCTGCCCCGCTGTGCGCCTACGTGTTCAAGACTGTGGCGGATCCCTTCGTCGGCAAGCTGAGCTTTATTAAGGTTCTGTCCGGCAAGCTGACCGCCACCAGCAACGCCATCAACGCCCGCACCGGCCAGCCGGAGCGCCTGGGCAAGACGCTGACTGTCTGCGGCAAAAAGCAGACCGACACCCCCGAGATCGCTGCCGGTGACATCGGCGCGGTCGCCAAGCTGGCTACCGCCAAGACCGGCGATACCCTCTGCGACCCGGCCCGCGTCGTCGCGCTGCCCGCGCCGGTCTACCCCATCAGCTGCTACCGCATGGCCGTCAAGGTCGCCAAGAAGGGCGACGAGGGCAAGGTCGGCGGTGCGCTGACCCGCCTCATCGAGGAGGACCCGTCTATCAAATTTGAGGTCGATCCCGAGACGAAGCAGCAGATCATCAGCGGCCTGGGCACCCAGCACTTGGAAGTGGCCCTTGCCAAGCTGAAGAATAAGTTTGGCGTGGAGATCACGCTGGAGACCCCGCGCGTGCCTTACCGCGAGTCTATCCGCAAGAGCTGCAAGGCCCAGGGCCGCCACAAGAAACAGACCGGCGGCCACGGCCAGTTCGGCGACGTCTGGATCCAGTTCGAGCCTGTGCAGGGCGAGGCCATTGAGTTTGCCGAGAACGTGTTCGGCGGCAGCGTGCCGAAGAACTTCTTCCCCGCTGTTGAAAAGGGCGTGCGCCAGGCGGCCGAGCACGGTGTGCTGGCCGGTTATCCGATGGTCGGCATGAAGGCTACCCTGCTGGACGGCAGCTATCACCCGGTCGATTCCAGCGAAATGGCGTTCATCATGGCCGCTAAGCTGGCCTACAAGGCTGCTATCCCCGAGGCCGGCCCTGTCCTGCTGGAGCCCATCGGCACACTGAAAGCTCATGTCCCGGCGGACAACACCGGCGATATCATGGGCGAAGTCACGAAGCGCCGCGGCCGCGTGCTGGGCATGAACCCCGATGACGACGGCCTGCAGGTCGTTGAGGCGGAAGTGCCCATGGCCGAGATGCAGGATTTCACCACCTTCCTGCGTCAGCTGACCCAGGGCCGCGGGTACTACACGTTCGAGTTCGTGCGGTACGAGACCCTGCCCCAGATGCTCGAGAGCAAAGTCATCGAGAAGGCCAAGGCGCTGGGCAACTTTGCAGATGAGGATTAAAGCGTAAAAAATAAGCACCTGCTGACCGGTATGCGTGTGACCGGTCAGCAGGTGTTTTATTGTGTTGCGTTGTAGGGGGCGGCGTCCTCGACGCCCCGCGGGCAAAGCCTGAATCCCCCTGTCAGGTAATCTTCAGCGCCCGCTGCACCCGATACACAATATATCGGAACAGCCCGACGATCAGACTGCCCTCCACCCAAAAATAGTTGGGCAGGTTGCGCCAGCGGAACTTCGGCTTCTGTATCTTCGGCAGGGCGACCCAGGCTTCGTGAAAACCCTTGGCGTAGTCATTGCCGAACCCGCGCAGTCGGAACATCAAAACCTTCAGCAGATACCCCAGCAGCATCGGGATAAAGTTGATGACCAGCATCAAAAGCGGCTGGTTTTTGTAGGGCAGCAAAATACTGTTGCGCCCGCTCTGGATGCTCTTGAACGGATTGTACCGCACCGCACCGGTCGTCGCGCCGCAGATGTGGCGGCACTTGGCCGTGGGGCAGTAGACGTTCTTGTAGCCCAGGCTGTTCGCGCGCCAGCTCAGGTCAACATCCTCATAGTAGGCGAAAAACAGTTCGTCAAATACGCCGATTTCGTCCAAAATCGATTTGCGGTAGAGCGCCGCACCGCCGCAGGCACTGAAAATGCGGCAGGGCTTGGTGTAGCGGCTGGCTTTCAGGCCGTCGCCGCGCTTGCAGGCAAAACCCAAAATTGTCACATAATCGCCCGCGTCGTCAACCAGCTCCGGCTCATAAAAGCGCAGCATCAGGCTGCTGACGGCAAAAATCTTCGGGTCGGCGTCAGCGGTCCTGATAAGCTCCGCCAGCCAATCCGGCTCGGCAAAGGCGTCGTTGTTGAACAGCACCGCGTACTCGCCCTTGGCAATCGCAATGCCCTGGTTGACTGCGTGGGAAAATCCGGTGTTCTCGGCGTTCTCAATCAGTGTGTAGCGGTCACGGCCGCGGTAGCTGCGGGCAATTTCCAGGCTCTCGTCTTTGGAGCCGTTGTCAATGACGATCAGCTCAAAGTCCTGCTCGGTCTGTGCCCAGACCGACTCGATGGAATCCCGCAGCCAGCCCGCGCCGTTCAGATTCGGGATGATAACAGATGCTTTCATGGCGTCTCCTCAGCGGTAGTAAGGGGTGGCGTAGTAGTAGGCCAGCTGGCTGTGCACCACGGCGCTGAACACCAGCGCGGCCACCAGCACCAGCAGCGCCGCGGCTGCCGCCACGACCAGCGTGCGGACGACCTGCGCCCGGGCCAGCCGCTTGCGGGCCTCGTTGTGGGTGCCGCCAAAGCTCCACACCAGCGCCAGGATGAACCCCACGACCGGGATGGCAAACAAAATCATCGTGCCGGTGGTCGCGCCCTGGCTCATGGCTTCTGCCATCGGCTCGGCCTCGCGGTCGTCGGGCGTGCCATACAGCGGCGCGGCGGGACCGGGCTGGGCGGCGGGGCGTACCGCCAGCGGGGCCGGGGCACCGCACTGGGGGCAGCGGTCAGCGTCGTGCGGCAGCAGCAGGCTGCAGTTTTTGCAGTAACGTAACATCTTTACCTCGTTATTCGGCCAGCGTCAGATTGCGGTCCAGCTGGGTGTTCAGGATGATCTGCGTGTTGGTGGAACCCATCTTCTGCATCTTGGTCAGCAGGTGTTCCAGTGCGTCAATGTCGGTGCAGCTGACCTTTATGATAAAGTTGTAGCTGCCGGTCACGCGGAAGCATTGCAGCACCTGGGATTCCTGCTCGATCATCGCCAGAAAGCTGGCGCGGGTCGCGGCGTCCACCAGCACCGAGATCAGCGCTTCGACCCGGGCGGGGGCGTCTGGGTGGCGCAGCACCACGGTGTACCCGCCGATGATGCCCTCCTGTTCCAGCCGATGGATGCGGCTGGAAACAGCCGGGCTGGTCAGATTGACCTGCTGGGCAATGTCTTTGACAGGCATACGTGCATTTTCCGCCAGCAGCTGTATAATTTTGTGGTCGAGATCATCCATGAGTTGACTCCTTGCTTTTCTTTTGTATAATGCGCACAAAAAAATAAAGTGAAGTATACAGTCGTTGTTATCTTTAACAAAATTGAAAAAGTATGCTTTTTTCTGCACGTGCTAAATAAAATTAAGCTATCGTGGTTTTATTATAATCTTTTGAAAACCAAAATGCAAGTGTGACATTTGACATTTTAAGAAAACTTGCTATAATAATATTTGTAATCAACCAAGACATTCACTGACCTTTATATACTTTCCCACCCCTCTATGCACAAAGGCCCGCAGGTATTTCCTGCGGGCCTTTGTGTTTGCACAGATAGGACAGATGCGGGCAATGTGTGCAAAATATGGAGCAAACGAAAGCCTCCCCCTCGGGGGAAGGTGACCCAAAGGGCTGGAGGAGGGGCGCGTGTACCGCTATTGCCCGCAAATGGGTTGCTGCGGGAGGTTCGCCCCTCCTCAGTCCGCTTCGTGGACAGCTTCAGTCTCCGCGCTAAGAGCCGCCTTCGGCGGTTACGCTCCGACACGCGCCTGCGGGCGCAGCCCCTCGGAGGAAAGCCTTTGCAAAATTTACAATTTAAACCCCACCGCATTTGACGCAGCACCGTTTTCTATGCTATAATAAAAATTCCGACGTCACTCGTCATTTTTTACGGAGGAATCACCTATGCTTATCCCTGTACTGCTGTTTATCGTCGGTCTGCTGTTCCTTATTAAAGGCGGTGACTGGTTTGTCGACGGTGCCTCTGCGCTGGCCCGGCGGTTCCATCTGCCGGAACTGCTCATCGGTGCGACCGTCGTTTCCATCGGTACGACTTTGCCGGAGGTCATGGTTTCCACCATGTCCGCGCTGTCCGGCCATGGCGAGATTGCCTACGGTAACGCCATCGGCTCGGTCATCTGCAACGCGGCGCTCATTGCGGCTATCACCATCGCTGTGCGCCCCGGCAAGGTCGACCCCAAAACGCTGAAAACCCCGGTCGCCTTCTTCTTTGCGGCGGCGGCCATCTACTGCATTGCGGCGTATGTTTTCGGCAAGTTCACCCGCGTCATGGGCTTTATCATGCTGGCTATGTTCGTGGCCTACATGGTCGTCAACGTGCTGCAGATGAAAAAAGCCCCCGCCGTTGACGCTGAGACGTCCGAAGAAGAGGAAATGTCCCTGGCCAGGACGCTGATCCTGCTGGTGCTGGGCGCGGTGCTGATCGCCGTGGGCGCAAACCTGCTGGTGGACAACGGTACCCTGATTGCCCAGGCCCTCGGCGTGCCGGAGAGCGTCATTGCACTGACCTTTGTCGCGCTGGGTACCTCTCTGCCAGAGCTGGTCACAGCCATCACCTCGCTGGCCAAGGGCCACAGCGATCTGTCGCTGGGCAACGTCGTCGGCGCAAACGTGTTCAACCTTGTGCTGGTCAGCGGCGTGTCCGTCTCGCTGGCACCCTTCACCATCCCGCAGAACTCCACGCTGTTCGGTATCAATTCCAGCCTTGTGTTGGAACTGCCGGTCATGCTGGCCGTCATGCTGATTCTGACCGTGCCCGCCCTCGTCAAGGGCAAGCTAAACCGCGGCCAGGGTATCCTGTTGCTGGCCATCTACGCCGCCTTTTGTGTAGTGCAGTTTACGCTGTAATATAGTAGAAGGTAGTTCCCTATGAACCTGCAAGAACTTTCCGCCGCCATCGACACGCTGGGGGCGTTCTGCGGCCCGCGGGGTAAAAACTTTCTGGCCCATGTGGAGGTCGCTGCCGAGGTGCAGGCGGCCTTTGCTCAGCTGCAAACCGTCTACGGCACCGACACCCGCGCCGCTAACCCGGCCTACACCACAAAATAAATTCTGCCCAAAATGAAACGCCCTGCCGCGGTACACACGGCAGGGCGTTTGGTTTTTCCGGCACACGGCGTGCCGGGGGTCATATTTGCTTGTGCTTGCGGCGCAATACCTTGCGGCCCGTTGCCGAAGCATAAAGGCCCGCAGCCCGGCATACATTGGTGCGAGGTGGTGTGTATGCTGGGCATTTTGGGTTTGTTTTTGCGCGCGGCGGCGGGACATATTTTGTACCTGGCACTGCATCTGGAAAGTGGGTCCTTCCCGCGGCCCTTGTCCCCGGATCAGGAACGTGCGGCCTTTGCGCAGCTGCGCGGCGGCGGGGCCGGGGCTGCCCGCGCCCGGGACCTGCTGATCCGCCACAACCTGCGCTTGGTGGCGCATATCTGCAAAAAATACTACGCGGGCACAGCTGCCCAGGACGATTTGATCTCGATCGGCACCATCGGCCTAATTAAGGCGGTGGACACCTTTGACCCGGACAAAGGCAAGCGCTTTTCCAGCTATGCGAGCCGGTGCATTGAAAACGAACTCCGTATGGAGCTGCGGAGGGTGCGCAAGGCAGGGGTGCAGGTCAGCTTGCAGGAGCCGCTGGAGGCTGGCGGGCAGCTGACGCTGGCCGACACCCTGCCCGATGACGCCGAGATGGAAGCCGACTGCGAGCAGCGGGCCGACGCTGCCCGGCTGCGCGGGCTGGTGGACGCCCTGCCGCCCCGGGAGCGGGCAGTCATGCGGATGCGGTACGGCTTTGGGGGCGGGCCGCGCACCCAGCAGCAGACGGCGCAAGCGCTGGGCATCAGCCGCAGCTATGTATAGCGCCGCCACTAATGTAAACGATGCCCGGAGGGCCGAAAGGCTCCCCGGGCATCAGTGCTTTGACTATTGACTTTAGCGGCCACTCATCAAATTATTAGTTACGATCTGCATCTTCTACGATTGATTTGATTGTCTCTAACGTAGGCCTAAAGCTTTCGAAAGAGAACATATCAAAACCAGGATTTTTTCTGCCAAGAGTGTCCGGCTCTTGGCAGATTTTTTCACGCGCAGATTGATTATTATGAGCGAGTTTTTCCCCGCACCTCTTGCAAAACGGAAAGAAGCGCGATATAATATGACCAAATGAACTAAAACGGTCATATTTAAGGAGGCGCGAGCTTGGCTTTTACCGATTACGAGACCGAGCAGCTCCGCAAGGCGTTGCTGAAGGAAACAAGACATTGCGCTGTTACACTGGGGATGAAGAAAACCTCCGTGGATCAGCTGACGAAGGCGGTCGGCATTGCGAAGGGCTCGTTCTATAAATTCTACGAATCCAAGGAAATGCTTTTCTTCGCGGTTTTGGAAAACATTCACTCCGAGCTTTACAGAGTGGCTGACCATGCACTGAGCGAAGCTGACAGCTTACCGCCGCCGGAGCGCGCGGCAAAGGCGGTTCTTGCCGTTTGCCGGCGACTGTCTGATACCGGCGACATGGTTTTCATTGAAAACGATGCAAAGCTGCTTTTGCAGAGACTGCCGGAGGATGTCAAAAACGTGCATTACCACGATGACGAGACGCACATCCGCCAGCTTTTGGAGAAATATGACCTTGTGCCGAATCGCGGCATCTCTTTAGCTGCCGCCACGGTGCGGGGACTGATCTTGACTGTTTCCCACAAGGAGCAGATTGGAGAACTGTACCCGCAGGTGCTGGAAACGTTAGTGTACGGCGCTTGCAGGGAGTTGTTTAAATAAGCGGAAGGCCGCAGAGATGCGGCTTTTCTGAGATACAGTAGTTAGTACCATCTAACGGCGTGGCTGTACGTATCGGCTAGGCAAGCCTAACATTGAAAGGAATGATAGCGATGCAGGAACACAAGAACTTCTGGGACAAAAATGCCGGTCGGTACGACCGCTTTATGCGAAAGGATCAGGCGGCGTATGAGGAAATGTATGCGCTGATCCGTCCGGTCGTGAAAGGCAAAACAGTGCTGGAGCTTGCCACCGGTACGGGGTTGATCGCAAAAAGCATCGTGAACGCGGCGGCACACATCGAGGCGACGGACGCCTCCGTGGAGATGATCGCCGAGGCAAAGCGGGATAATCAATCTGCAAAGCTGCACTTTTCGGTGCAGGATATGTTCCGCCTGCCCTATGCAGACAAGTCCTTCGACGTGGTGATCGTGTCCAACGCGCTGCACATCGTGCCGCAGCCGGAGAAAGCCCTTGCCGAGATTCATCGGGTGCTGAAGGATGATGGCGTGCTCATCGCGCCGACCTTCACCCACGCGGGGAACTCGTTTTCCGGCAAGGTCAGGGCATTTTTCATGAAGCTGGCGGGCTTTCATCTCCACAGCAAGTGGACGAGTGAGGAATACTTGCGCTTCCTGCGGCAAAACGGCTGGGCGGTGCGGAAAAGCGTTGTTCTGAAAGCCTCATTCCCGCTGACCTATGCCGAGTGTGAGAAAACGGAGGTGTGATATGTCATTCTTTGAAAACACCCGCAAGCCTGTTGGCTTTGGCGGGAAAATTATGGTTGCTATGATGAATCTGGGACACAGTCCCGTGGCGCGGTGGGGGCTTCGCTTTTTAGAGCTTGCGCCGGATGCCAGAGTGCTGGATTGCGGCTGCGGAGGAGGCGCCAATATCAAAAGGCTGCTGAAAAAATGCCCGCAAGGCATCGTCAGGGGTGTGGATTATTCTGCTGTCAGCGTAGAGAAAGCCCGGAATTTAAACCGGACTGCCATCCAGAAAGGGCGCTGTGCGGTGTGGCAGGGCAGCGTGGAACGTATCATCTTTGCCAAGGATTGGTTTGATGCGGTTACCGCGTTTGAAACGGTCTACTTCTGGTCGGATTTGCCGCAGTGTTTCCGGGAGGTTCGGCGGGTGTTGAAGCCCGGCGGGACCTTTCTCATCTGCAACGAAAGCAACGGTGACACGGACAAGGACGAAAAGTGGACGGAGATCATCGGCGGCATGACCATCTACAAGGACAGCCAACTGAAAGCGTATTTGGAACAGGCGGGTTTTCAAAATATTCAGATACACAAAAGAAAAAACTGGCTTTGCGTCACGGCACAGAAATAGGATGCAGCGGTGAACCATCCGGCATCAGAAGGGCAATTATAATGCGGAAAAATGAGGAGGAACCCCTATGGAGCGAAAGGAAGCGATCCGCAGCGCCTATCGGCTGACAGGCGGCAACAATTTTTACGACGGTATGATCACCTGCTCGACCTTGAGCGGAAAAGCGGTATGCCGCTTGGTGTGGGATATGAACAAGGCGGAAAACGACGCCTATCTGGAAAAGGCAATGGCAGGTATTCCTGAAAACTTCTCGGGTAAGCTGCTGGAGGTACCGGTGGGGACCGGCATTCTGACCATGCCGCTTTACCAAACGCTGCCCCAAGCGGATATTACCTGCCTCGATTACTCGCCGGACATGATGGGGCAGGCGCAGCAAAAGGCGGAACGTCTGCACCTGGAAAATGTGACCTTCCGGCAGGGGGATGTGGGCGCACTGCCCTTTGCGGACGGTGCGTTTGATATTGTGTTGTCGCTGAATGGCTTTCATGCGTTCCCGGATAAAGAGACCGCTTATCGGGAGGTCTTTCGGGTGCTGAAGCCCGGAGGAACCTTCTGCGGATGCTTTTATGTGATGGGCGAGCAGAAGCGGACGGACTGGTTCGTCCGGCACGTTTATGAAAAGGCGGGCTTCTTCACGCCGCCCTATGAGACGGTTTCCGGTCTGAAAGCACGGCTGGATGGAATGTATACGGATGTGGACATGGGAAACCTGAAAAGCATGGCGTGGTTTGTCTGCAGAAAGGCAAAATAGGAGGCGATGATATGTCAAAGAAAGCAACCGAGTTTCAGAAAAAAGAAATGAGCAAGATGTACCGAGGCAAGGAGATCTTCAAGCCGCTGAATACAGGCTGGATCGACGGGAGTGTCGCCTGTGTGCGCGAATGGGTGGCGAACATCTTCTTCTACCGCAAGGGCGATACGGCCATTATGATCGATGCGGGCTATAACTACGACCGCCTTGCTGAAAAAATGAGCTGGCTCAGCATCAATCCGGCATCCGTCCGGCACATCCTCATCACGCATCAGGACACTGACCATGTGGGTGCAGTGGAGGCCGACAGTCCGGGACTATTCCGGGACGCAAAGCTCTACATCGGCGAGGTTGAGAACCGCTATCTGACCGGCGAAGTGCGCCGCAAGGTGATCTATCGCCTGTACAAGCTGCCGCAGGTCACGATCCACAACGAAAAGGTACTGTTGCATGACGGCGAGGTTTTCGATATTGGCGGCATCAAAATCGAATGCTTCCTTGTTCCCGGTCATACCTGGGGGCACATGGTATATCTCATTGACGATAAGTATCTGTTCACCGGCGACACGCTGTGGTTCGGTGCGGACGGCGGATACAGCTTTATTTCCTCTCTGGCAGAGGATAATAAGCTGGCTGTGCAGTCACTGGCGGAGCTGGAACGGAAACTGCGCGCCCGTGGTCTGCATCCGTATTTCATCACCGGTCACACGGGATGGACGGACAATTTGGAATTTGCTTTTGCCCATAAGGACAAGCTCTGTTCGCCATTCAAGAAACGGGTACACGACCCGTCGGCACCCTATGATGCCTACGACGAATCGGACGACACCGAAGAAAATGCAAAGAGCGGTTTTCTGAAAGGCGTGGGAAGATGAAGGACAGCGAATTACAAATTGACCGCAGCTGCCATGTGCTGTATTCCAAGCCCTGCAAAAAGGAAATACTGACGAAAATCGCCCTGCACTATCCGGAAGCAGAGCGGGAGACAGTATGGGAAAAGGTGCAGCGGCAGTACGCGGTCTTTCTCTCCGACTGGCGCACCGACTTGGGCGGCAAAAAGAACTTCCACAACGGCGTAGGCGGCACCTACGACTGCATCGCCTTCATGAGCTATTATGTGGTCTGCAAAGCAGTTACTTCGTTCCGTGAAATCGAAGAGATGGAGGAAAATCTGATTCTTCCGACTTTCCGCAAGCTGAAAATTGTGGACTGCAACAAGCCGTTCTGGAGGAAGCTGATGTACAAGGCGTTTGTTCGTGCGAAAAGCGGCTGCGACAAATGGCACGATTACGAGATGTCGGTTGCGCCTTATGAAACCGACAAGCCTATTTATTATGAATTTACGGCGTGCCCGGCAGCGGAGTTTGCTATCCGGCACGGTCTTACGGACATCATGCCCGCCCTGTGCAATGTGGACTATGCGTCCATGGAACTGCTCCATGCCAAGCTGGTGCGGACGACCACCTGCGTGGACGGCTGCCGATGCGACTACACCATCTGCGGCGATAAAGACCCGTACTTGAAGGGACATCCCGAATACCGGGATGAGGCGGGCTTCAGGAGGAATCGGTAATGCTTTTACAGGTGATTTTGGAAGGTATCGGGCTGGGCGTTCTGCTCATTTTGGTTTGCGCCATCGGTATCCGCAAGGGCGCGGTGGGCATGGTGCATCTTTACAGCCCGGCGGTGCAGCAGCGGTGCGTGAAGCTGGGACTTACAACACACGAGAAAATCAAGCGCAATTCTCTACTTTTCAAAGCCGTTTGCATTCCCGGCTATATTGGCTATGTGCTGGTTTGTGTCTATGGGATAAACGGTGCGCACGGCTTTGCGGCGGGCTTCTGGCAGCTGATTGTCATCTTGTCCGTTATGAATCTCATTGACCGCTTTTTGGTCGATGGCTACTGGGTGGGGCACACGAACGCATGGACGATTCCCGGAACAGAAGATCTGAAGCCCTACATCACCGCAAAAGACAAGCAGAAAAAGTGGCTTTTCGGCACGGTGGGTATGGCAGGTATAGCGGCGGTGCTGGCGGTCCTTATGACGGCTTTTATTCACTGAGGAAAGGAGAGACAATGAAGTTTAAGACATTGGGAAATCGAAATGCTCCCGCTGTTTTGTTTTTTCACGCTATGGGCGTGACGGGGGAGAGCAGCGAACCAGTTGCGAAATACTTACAGGATAGGTATTTCTGCATTTTACCAACCTCCACCGTTTACTGCGAAGGGCAGAAATATGTCAGCAAGCTGGACGAAATACGGCAGGTGGAGGACTTTCTGCATCGACAGGGCGTGGAGCGGCTAGCGATGGTGGTCGCTTCTTCCATCGGTGCAGACCTTGCCATGGCGTTTTTGACAAGTACAGAATTGCCCATCGGACACGTTTTCTTTGACGGCGGGCAGTTTGCGCAAATCGCAAAAGGAACGCGCCGCGTTATGACGCCGTTTTTGTATTTCGCTATCAAGAGCCTGTATTGGTCAAAGGGCGGCACACTGAAAAAGATTTTGTGGTGTGACGATGACTCCATAAAGCCGTATTTTATAGCCGCAGGCGAAAATCTGACCTATACAAATCTGCGGCGGCAGATTTTGGACAGCTTGGAGGATAAACCCTTTCCGTCACTTTCTAAAGAAATGCAAAGGCATATCTATTTCGAGTTTGGCAGCATAGAAGACTATTTCAAATACCGTCAGGCAGTGATGGAAGCCTATCCCTGCGGCAATTATCCCGTGTTTGAGGGGTACGATCATATGCAATATCAGATTCGTGACCCGCAAGGCTTTGCTGAAATGCTGACATATATCGCTGCGTATGACGGTATGCCGAAGCTGCCCTTTATCAGAAGGTGAGATGTTTTTATGAAATACAAAATTGAGAAAAACACCGTGCAGGAAACGTTAATTCTTCCGCTGTATTCCCGGAAGCTGTGCACAGAGCTGTATCCGAACCTTTACCGGGACGAAACAGCGGTGCGCCTGATCGATGAAATCGACTACGACTTTTCAGAGGCAGAGAAAAACTCCCGCAGCCTGATGCAGCGTTTCGGTGCGCTGGAGGTCGCCATGCGGCAGAATGACCTTGCGTGGGAGGTACGGAATTATCTGAAAACCCATCCGAGCGCAGCAGTGGTCAACCTCGGCTGCGGGCTGGATAACACCGGCAGAGCCTGCGACAATGGCAGCTGCAAGATCTACAATCTGGACTTTCCGGATGTGATTGCCCTGCGGCAGCAGCTGCTGCCTGCCGGGGAGCGGGAGCAAAACATCCCCTGCGACCTGAAAGACCCCGCATGGGTTGACAAGATCGATGCCGCCGGCGGGGCGGTGTTCTTTGCCTCCGGGGTGTTCTATTACTTCCTGACGGAGCAGGTCAGGGCGCTGGTGCAGGGGATGGCGAATGCCTTTCCCGGCGGGGTGCTGGTCTTTGATGCCGCCAACCGCACGGCGGTGAAGATGATTGCCAAAACGTGGCTCAGGACGGCGAAAATCAAGGATGTGGGCGCGTATTTCGCGGTTTCCGACGCGGAAAGGGAGCTTTCTCCATGGGACAGCCGTTTGCAAGTATCCAGCAAGGGCTATATGCTGGGGTACAACGATTTGAAAGACCCTTCCGTCAGCGGCTTTTTCCGATTCCTCGCAAAGGTTGGAGACAACGGGATGAAAATGCAGATCGTGAAGATCGGATTTGGAGGCAAGCCATGAAAATTCTGGTATATGGTGCAGGCGTTCTGGGGTGCAATCTGGCAAGAAATCTGCTGCGCGCAGGAAAGGATGTCACTCTGCTTGCGCGGGGAAACTGGGCTGCGGAGATCAAGCAGAACGGCCTGCGGATCAAGGATAAGTTTTCGCCCTGCGTATCAGTCAGCCGTATTCCGGTGGTGACGGAACTTGCATCGGATGCAGTATACGATGTGATCTTTGTGGTCCTGCGCTATACACAGCTGGATTCCGTTCTGGACACGCTGCGGGCGAACCGGACGAAGAACATCGTTTTTGTGGGGAACAATGTGCAGGCGAGGGCGCTGGCGGCGGCGCTGCCGGGGAAGAACGTCCTGTTTGCCTTTGCGCTTTCGGCAGGGCATCGGGAGGTTGACCGGGTGGTCTCCATCGACTTGAAAAAGATCACCATCGGACAGCTGCCGGGTGCAATCTCCAATAAACAGCTGATCGGGCGCATCTTCCACGGCACAAAATATAAGGTTGTTTACGAGCCGAACATGGAGGACTATCTGCTCTGCCATGCCGCGTTTGTGATGCCGGCGGCCTTCGCCTGCTATAAGACAGACGGCGACCTGAAAAAGCTCAGGGGAGATACCGCGTACCTGAACCGTGTGCTGGATGCCAACATCGAGGGATACCGCGCCATCCGAAATGCCGGGCACACCATTCTGCCCAAGGAGGATGCAGACTTTGAAGGGGAAAAGTACCGCAAGACCTGCCTGCGCTTTTTCAAGCTGATGTGTGCCACCTCGCTGGGCAAGCTCTGCGCCTCCGACCACGCCATGAACGCCATCGATGAAATGAGTGCGCTGAACCGGGATCTCAAGAAATTTTTCGATGCGAACGGCGCAGCCTACCCGGTGTGGCAGGCACTGGAAGCGGAAGCCGGGAGGTATCTGCAATGAAATACGATGGAATGCCCTTTGGAATGTGGGCGCTGTTTGCCGGTTCCTTTCAAAAGCAGCTGACCGCTGTGCTGGGCTATGATGCAGCCACCGCAAGAGCTATCACGAAAAAGGCAAAGCCGCAATACCGGCAGATCATTGCTGGTTTGCCGGAGTTTGAAAAAGCGGACCGCTTCAAGATGAACATCGTCAACTGCGCAATGCTCGGCGCGTTCATCCTCTCCATGCCGCAGCGCCCGGAGGTGGACAGGCTGACGGATTACTACGCAAGATCCATGATGACAAAGCCCATGCAGTGGTTCTGCCGTAAGAGCGGAAAAAGCAAGTTTACCGCAAAGGATATCGCTGCCATGAAAGCCACTGCCGCCCTAAAAGCCGCCGACCGCAACCCCTATTCGTGGAATATGGAGTTTTACGAATACCCGGATGGCAGCGGCTACGAGGGACGCTTTACCAAATGCGGCATCTGTGTGCTGATGAAGGAGCTGGGGCTGTACGACCTGACCCCTGCTTTGTGCCATCTGGACTACACCATGAGCGAAGCGGGCGGTGTGACAAATTTTGTGCGGCAGTACACCCTTGCCTCCGGCGGACCCTGCTGCGACTGCGGGTACAAAAAGAAAGGGTAACTGACTCCTTGACCCCGGAGTTGTTTTTTGTTATTATGATCCTGTACAACGGCATGCCCATTGCTGGCTGGATTATCTCCGTAATCGCCATGAAGTTCTACCCGCTTACTGGCAAAAAGATGATTGAGATTGAAGATCAAATCGCTAAACTGCAACTGAAGCAGACAAAAGAATAAAACGTTGGATAAAATCGGCGCACGTATAACGATATTTAGCCAAGTTATGGCGTTATGCTATGCGCCGGTTTCTTCTCCGTCAGCCAAGCCGCCCAAGAAAGGAATGTGGATATATGGATCTTGAGAAGCAAAAACAGATGCCGGTATGGGGACCGTATTCCAAGAAATACATGGGGCTCTCACGTGTGATGAAGGAGAGCGCGATTCCCGGTGCCAGATTTGACCTGGTGATATATCCCACCTATGCCAATAGCTCAGTGCCAGCGCCCAATGTTACGGTGCCGTCCAATTATCATCCCTGGCAGGCGGACCCGGAGGGGCGATATTTCCAATATCGGTATGAGCTGATTTGGAAGGATCAGTTGTATGCGGATGTGGAATTTTTTGAACTGGATGAGGAGACCTGGGGCGTCCGGGTGGAGTATCACAACCACACGGACCGACCGCAAAATTGCCTGCTCAATCTACTTTCAGCCATTGAATACCCACAGATAACTGTCAACACCCCTGTGCTGCCCGAAAAGCATGATTACTGGAAGGCCATCGACTACCAGAACCTGCAATTTGCCAGAAAGAGACCGTGGGACCGACTCAATCCGGATGGATTGAAAAAAGGGGAAGTACAACAGAAAGACTTTGTGGACGGTGTGGGCGTGGGGGAAACCTTCTATGCATTCATGGCTGCCCACCTGAAGCTGAAGGCTTTTGGCGGTGATTCTGATGACACAATCTCATTTCAGCGGGAGATTAAGAATCAGTACCGGAATGGAGTACTGTGTGTGCGTTACCAGACGGTGAATGAGTCCGAGAATGTGGTATTTGCCACTGCATACGGAGACATTACTTTTGAAAAAACAAGCACAACCAGAATAGCCTTCCTGGAATTGGGGCAGCTGGAGCCAGGCGTGTTTCAGTTGGATCTGGTATCCAAAGGTACCAACGGAAATGGAGTGAAGCTGGACTTTTTCTGTATTGTGGAGCGGGAGGATATCCACGAAATAACCGTGACGCAGACAAAGCGAAATGTCATTCCGGATATAGAAGAAACTGGACACACTACAAAATACCGCTATCATTATCACGAGAAAGAGATTGGCCTGACTATTTTCAATCCCCGCGTGCGGAAAAGAACCTTGCATTCCGGCTGCATTGAGGATGCCTTGGTTACAAGAATGAGTAACTCCGACCACACCTATGACGACTTGACCCGAAGCTTCTCCAACTCGTTTCAGCAGAAGCACTCGGATGATGGCTTTTATCACATCAATGTGGTGGAGGCGATCTTCCTTGCGCCTAACACTTCAAAGACAGAGTATTTATATGTCAGCAGCACTGGTGCTCAGTATACTCAGGAACAGCTGGAGAAAAAGCGGCTACTTTATGTGGAACAGCAGCAAAAATGCTGCAACCGGGCGGGAGAGCCCTTTGCCTTTGCTGTTCGGCTGATGAAATCGGCCATATTCTCAAATGTGGTCTACCCGATTTGCAGGCACGGCTGTCAGATTATCCACTACACCCCGGGAAAGCGGTGGGACAGTCTCTATACATGGGATTCCGGAATGATCGGGATTGGTATGCTGGAGTATTCCACGCAAAAAGCGGAATATGTGCTGGATACCTACTTGTCAGAAAAAGACAACCAGGATTTTGCCTTTTTGTTCCACGGATCTATGGTGCCCACACAATTTTATCTGTTCTACGAACTGCTACAGAAGCTGCCGCCAGAGGGCAAAGCCCGGCTCAAGCAGTACTATCCCATGCTCCGGAGGTATTATCAGTTTTTCGCTGGGAAAAGCGAGGGGTCTACAACCGCCCGGTATAAGAGCGGCCTGCTTACTGTGTACGATTACTTCTACAACGCCAGCGGCATGGACGACTATCCGGCCCAGGTGGAACTGCATAAGCAGAAGTTGGAGCATTCTGTGGCTCCCCTTTGCAGCAGCGTACATCTGGTGCGCATCGCAAAATTCATGAAGGCTATTGCGGAGTATTTTGGGTACGAGCAGGATGTCCAGCAATATGCCGATGACGCAAAGCAGGTGGGAGATGCCATTGTCAACCATGCTTGGGACGAGGAAAGCGGATATTTCGGCTATGTGGTACATGACGAAAATCTCTACGCTGCAGGTATTTTGAGAACGGAAACGGGAGAAAACTATAACAAGGGTGTAGACGGCGTTACCCCGCTGATTGCGGGGGTCACAACCCCGGAGCAGACCCAGCGGCTACTTGCACACCTGACAAGTCAGCAAGAGCTGTTTACCCCGGTAGGTATATCTACTGTGGACCAGAGTGCTGGATATTACTATGACAATGGATACTGGAACGGAAGTGTGTGGCTTCCGTATCAGTATTTCCTTTGGAAATCCATGCTGGATTTGGGATATGGGAAATTTGCAGAGAAAATTGCCAAAACAGCCTTGCATGCCTGGAGCCAAGAGACGGATTTCAGCTATAACACCTTTGAACTGATCCAAATTGAAAGTGAGCGAGGAGGATGGTTCCATCAGTTCAGTGGCTTATCCTCTCCACTTGTGGTGTGGTATCATTCATACTATAAGCCGGGTAACGTAACGGTTGGGTTTGACACCTGGCTGGAGGAATGGCACTTTTCTAACGATTATTCCAGCGCTAGAATTCAGTATAAAACCAGTCGAGTGGGAGGCTTACTTCTAGCCGTGATGAATGAGGAATATTCGGACTACTCCGTTACTATTGATGGAGAGCCAGCGCAATTTGCGCAGCGAATCCCAGGCACACTAGAGATTCAGTTGCTTCATTGTCAGGGAGAAGTGATAGTTCAAGCTAAATAAACATAGTATGCTGGAACTTCTGAAATATAGGTAATGACAAACTTGGTCACAATCTATAAAACAGTCATTGATATTAGCCTCTCAAGAAACCCGGCTATACGTCAAGTATGAGCCGGGTTTCTGGCGTAGTGTGCCAGGCATGGGCAACAACTAAGTGGTGAGAGACCACTACGCGCTTGGCAGTAGGAAGTGATATTGACAATATCATGTGGCGGTTACATGGGAGGAAAGTTCTTGTTCCTACTCGGGGAGGTTTTGCAGACGGAGAGTAGGGAGATCCGAAAGCCGCAGTAACAACGAGCTGCAAGAAGCCAGCCGAGGCCATAGTCAACGTCACTTAGTTAAATAGGCAATCCCTCTACACCAACACAGAACTTGGTATAGAGGGATTTTTTTCTAAACACTGTAAGCGCTCAACCACAACCGTCAGACAAAAATAAAGCTGGAGCCAAAATCGGCTCCAGCAAACTTCAATCAATTTCACAACATGGACAGGCAAGAAAATTTGCCCCTTTACATACGATGAACAAAGGAGGTAGAGCGTATGAAACAAACCTTGCCTGTTGTGCACTGCATATATACTGAAGCCGAAAAGAGCCTCGCTGAGTTGCTGGAGGAGTCTTTTCGGCTTTATCTTGTCCGCATCCTTGCGACATCTGAGGAACCCGTTGTACAATGTTTGCGATGAGTGGTCGCTTATTTCAAGGAGGAAACTATGTACTTAGAAATAAGCAACCCTATGGATTACCATGTCGCATTGTACATCCGTTTATCAAAGGAGGATGAGACCGAAGGACCATCCCAAAGTGTAACCAACCAGAAATCCCTGCTCAATGAATTTGTTCAGCAGCATCGCCTTTCCGTTTACGATACCTATGTCGATGATGGTTGGAGCGGTACCAGTTTTGACCGCCCTGACTTTCAGCGCATGATTGAGGATATCGAAGCCAAGAAGGTCAACATGGTTATCACCAAAGACCTATCCCGTCTGGGCCGTGACTATATCATGACCGGTCATTATATGGAGAGATACTTCCCCGAAAAGAGAGTGCGCTACATTTCGTTGTTGGACGGTATTGACACCGGTGTAGAATCCACCGCCAATGACATTACCCCGTTCCGTGCCATTATGAACGATATGTATGCCAAAGACATTTCCAAGAAGATCAAATCCGTCAAGCGGGATAAACAGCGGAAAGGGCAGTTCATTGGCGGCAAGCCCATGTATGGCTATAAGATGCATCCGACGGAGAAAAACAAAATTGTCATCGACGAGGAAGTGGCTCCTGTGGTGCGCAGAATCTTCGCCATGGCATTGGATGGTATGAGCTGCCGCAAGATTGCGACGACTCTCAACGAAGAAGGTGTTCCGACGCCTGCAACTTACTGTGGCTGGAATATGGGACGCAAAGGTCCTTATGCCGGACTTTGGTCCAGCGAACGCATTTCTGAAATGCTGCAGAACGAAACCTACCTGGGCAATATGGTTCAAGGACGAACGGTGAAAATCAGCTACAAGTCCAAGAAATGTCTGAAACAAGATCGGGAAAACTGGGTTGTAGTTGAAAACACCCACGAACCGCTGATTGACAAAGAAACCTTTCAGAAGGTGCGGATGCTGGTCAACAGCCGCAAGCACACCCGAAGCAGAACCTATGACTTCTTATTAAAAGGCTTGATTTTCTGCCATGAGTGCGGTTATCCAATGGCGGTGCTAAATCGTCCGCCGGTATCCGGTGAAGATCGACTGTTTTTCGTGTGTCGAACCTACCAGCGTTTCACCAAAGCAGGTGTCTGTTCCTGCCACTCCATCAAAGAGCAGGTCGTTACCGAAGCGGTTCTGGCTAAAGTCAGAGAAGTCTGTGAAGCCTATCTTGATCCAAATAAGCTTCAGCCAATTGCTGCCGATGCAGTAGAGAAAGCCCGCAAGGCGGAAAACCATGAAGCAGAAATCCAGTCCATTCAGAATAAGATCGACAGTCTGACTGCCAACCTGGATAAGATGTATATGGATCGGCTGACCGGACTTCTTGCCGAAGCGGACTTCGAGCGCATCTATCAGCGAGTGAAGATGGACAGAACTTCTCTGGAAGAGAAGCTGAAAGAGCTGGAATCACAAAAAGAAAGCCCGGTCAGCACAGAAGACCGAGCAAGAGAGCTGGTGCAGCAGTTTTTGGATTCTGCCTACACCAGCCGGGAGCTTCTGGTCAGCCTCATCGAGCGTGTGGAACTGACCGAAAACAAACAAATCATCATCAAATTCCGCTTCCGTGAGTTGGAAGCGATTTCTTAGGGCCAATCGTTTACAATAGGCGCGGCGGAATGTTTCCCGCATTGAAAAACATGCCTTAAAGCACTTGCAGGAGCAGTGGAAGGCAGGGGGCTGAACCACTTAACCGGTAGAGTTGAATTGGAGCGGTTTACAGCAAAAAAACGGAAATGCGGCAAAAGTGTGGCATGGTGCGGCACGGCTTGCCACGCATATGCCACAGTACGCGAAACGTCGAATCTAGGCCCAAAAACTGGAAATCTACAAAAATACAGAGGGAATGTGCGAGACTTGTTAAAATGTTACAATATAGCATAAACTTTTTTGAAGAAATTTCCCAAAAACCATTGACATTTATCTCACGAACCTATACTATTAAAGCATAGATATTTGTTGAGAGAGGTATAGAAACGTGCATCTGACAAAAAGCGAACAACAGATTATGGAAATTTTCTGGCAGGCTGACCACGCCATGGCCCAGACGGAAGTTGTCTCCACCTGTGTTGACCGCAAGTGGAAGGAGCGCTCCATTTTTTCCATGCTGAACAGCCTGATGGAAAAGGGTGTTCTGCGTGAAGTGGGCTTTGTGCGCAGTGGCAAAACGTATGCTCGTACCTTTGAACCGGCTATGACCCATGCAGAGTATTTGGCGTCTGTTGTGGCGGAGCAGCTGCCCGCAAAGCAGCTGCCTGAGCTGCTGGCCGCCCTGATGCAGAAGGTCGAAACGACCCCGGCCATCCAGAAGGAAATGCGTGCAGCCTTGCGGGATAATGCACAGTAATTTTTGATTTGTTCAAAACGAAAAAACACCGTCGACTCGGCTTGGGTCGACGGTGCTTTTGTTTATTTACAGGATTCCGCTTTCCTTGATAGCGTTCACAGCCTCGCCAATCTTTTCCACCGGCATGGTCAGGGCAAAACGCACGTAGCCTTCGCCGCTGGGACCAAAGCTGGAACCCGGCGTGCAGATAACGCCAGCCTTATCGATGAGGGCCAGGCAGAACTCCATACTCGTCTTGTACCCTGCGGGCACCGGTGCCCAGACAAACATACTGCCGTGGCTGTTGGGCACATCCCAGCCGATGCTGCGCAGACCGCCGCACAGGGCGTCGCGGCGGCGCTGGTACTCGCCGCACTGGCGCTGCACGCCGTCCAGCGGGCCGGTCAAAGCCGCGATGGCAACTCTCTGGATGGGCAGGAACATACCAAAATCGATTTGGGTGCGCAGTTTTTTACAGGCGGCGATCACATCGGGGCGCCCGACCAGGAACGAAATGCGCGCGCCGGTCACGTTGAAGCTCTTGCTCAGGGAGAAGAACTCCACCGCGCATTCCTCGGCCCCCGGCGTGTTGAAGATGCTGCCGCCGTGGGCGCCGTCAAAGATGATATCGCTGTACGCGTTGTCATGCACGAGCAAAATATCGTACTTACGGCAGAAAGCGACGATCTCGGCGTAGAGCTCCGGCGTGCCGACGCTGCCCACCGGGTTGGCGGGCAGGCTGACCAGCATGAACTTTGCCTTGCGGGCAACATCCTCGGGGATGGCGGAGACGTCGGGCAAAAAATGGTTTTCCTTCGTCAGTTTATAGTACCACGGCTCGGCACCGCCCAGGCGGGAGCCGGTCATAAAGACAGGGTAGCAGGGGTCGGGCAGCAAAACCAAATCGCCGTCATTGCACAGCGCCAGGCCCAGATGGCCGATGCCGTCCTGGCTGCCGGAAAAGCTCATGACCTTGTCCGGCGTGATGGTGTCCACGTTGAAACGGCGCTGGTAGTAACCGCAGACGGCGTTCAGCATCTCGGGAATATCCCGCAGGCTGTACTTCCAGTTTTCGTTGTCCTGCGCGGCGTCGATGAGCGCCTGCTTCAGGTGGTCGGCGGGAGCAAAATCCGGCGTGCCGACGCTTAAATTGTACAGGTGACGCCCTTCGGCTTCCAGCGCGACCTTTTTATCGTTGAGCGCAGCAAAAATCTCCGGGCCGAACAGTTCCAGACGATGGGAAAACTCCATTCCAAAAACCTCACTTCTCTATGTAGATTTATACACGATTCGCACGTTTCCGTGTATAAACATTCTCATTATACGCCCCGCCGACAAACCTTGCAAGGGATTTATAAAAGAGGTATAATAAATTTGTTATTGCATCCGTGCAGGGACCGTACCTATGCGGCCCCTGCAAAGCGGCGCAGATAAAAGCGTATAATAAACCGTCAGGAGTTCCACCATGGATAAACGCAACAAAACCGCATTAGCTTACCTGCTTATCGGGGTGGCGGCGGCGGGGCGGGCCTTGCTCGCCGTGCCGGAGGCCGCTGCCATTCAGGAAGTTTCCCTCACTGTGCTGGCGCTGGTCGGCTACCTGCTGCTGGCGGGCGAGGCCAAACTGCCCATCGTGTTCGGTGCGGCGGGGCTGGTGCTGGAATTGATTTTAAGCGGCGCACAGAGCGGCGGCGCGTGGGTCTGGCTGGAACCGGCGCTGCGTGCGGTGGACCTGTGGCTGTTCTGGGGCGCGGCGCTGGTGCTGCTGCGGCTGTGCGGCAAGGCGGCCAGCAAAATGCCGCTTGTCGCCGCTGTGCCGCTGGCCGTCTACACCGTGGCGCATTTTCTGCCGTCCGCTGCCACCGTCGCTGCCGTGGCCTTTGTGGCGTTCAGTGTCGTCATGCTTTGGTTCGCCGCCAGCATGATCCGCGCCTACAACGACGCCCGCGTAAAAAAATAAGGCGATTTTCCGCAAATCTGTTCCGCGATAAAGTGACAAATACCGCAAACTGTGTTATACTAAACACGATTATAAAAATTCAGCTGGAAAGAAGGCTTTACTCATGATCCCTTTTAACGTGCCCCCCTGCGTGGGCGATGAACTCGAGTATGTCAAACAGGCGATCGACTCGCACAAGATCTGCGGCGACGGCGCTTTCACCAAACAGTGCAATGCCTGGCTGGAAGAGCGTTTCCACGCCCAGAAGGTGCTGCTGACTACCAGCGGCACCACTGCGCTGGACATGGCCATGCTGCTGTGCGACATCCAGCCCGGCGACGAGGTCATTCTGCCCAGCTTCACCTTCTCCAGCACCGCCACTTCCGCCGTGCTGGCCGGGGCCAAGCTCGTCTTTGTGGATGTGCGCCCCGACACGATGAACATTGACGAGAAGAAAATCGAGCAGGCCATCACCGACAAGACCAAGATTATCGTGGCCGTCCACTACGCCGGTGTTGCCTGCGAGATGGACACCATCATGGACATTGCCCGCCGCCATAACCTCAAGGTCGTCGAGGACGCAGCCCAGGGCGTTATGAGCAGCTACAAGGGCAAGGCGCTGGGCACCATCGGTGATTTCGGCTGCTACTCCTTCCACGAGACGAAAAACTACTCGATGGGTGAGGGCGGTGCGCTGGTCATCAACAATCCTGACTACAACGAGCGCGCGGAGATCCTGCGCGAAAAAGGCACCAACCGCGCCAAGTTCTTCCGCGGCCAGGTGGACAAGTACACCTGGGTCGATTTTGGCGACAGCTACCTGCCCAGCGAGCTGAATGCGGCCTACCTGTGGGCGCAGCTGCTCCACGCCGACGAGATCAACGACAACCGCATGGCGACCTGGAACGCCTACTATGCGGCCTTTAAGCCGCTGGCCGACGCGGGCAAGGTCGAGCTGCCCACCATCCCCGAGGGCTGCGTCCACAACGCGCATATGTTCTACCTCAAGTGCAAGAATCTTGAGGAGCGCACCGCGTTCATCCGCCATTTGAAGGCCAATGACATCCTGGCGGTGTTCCATTATATCCCGCTGCACTCCGCCCCGGCGGGCGAGAAGTTCGGCCGTTTCGACGGCGAGGACGTCTATACCACCGCCGAGAGTGAGCGCCTGGTCCGCCTGCCGATGTACTACGGCCTGACCGACGCCGACCGCGAGAAGGTCATTGCGAAAGTTTTGGAGTTCTATGCACAGTAAACGCCTGCCCGGCTGGGCGCAGGCGGCCTGCACGGCGGCTGCGGCGCTGGTATTTCTGCTGGTGTACGAGTGGGCCGTCTACAAAGTGCCGGTCACGCAGATTTTCCTGCCCACCAGCTCCTGGAGCGACGAGGTCATTTACAGCAAACAGCTGGCCGCCGCTGTGCGGTACGGCGCACCGCAGGGATATTTCGGCTTCAACGAGTCCCACGCCGAAGTGGGCACCTACGCGGCCTGGGGCCCGGCGGTGTTCTTCGTCTACGCGCTGCCCGGGCTGCTGCTGCGCGGGCAAAATGCGTTCCTCTGGTGCAACCTGCTGTTCGTCGCGGCAGGCTGGACGTTTTTCGCCTTGGCCGCGCGGCTGAGCTGGAAACGCCAGGCTGTGTTTGCGCTGGCGCTGGCGGCCATGAACGCACCGATCCGGTATGTGTTCTCCGCCATGCAGGAACCGCTGCACTATGCGCTGGTGCTGGCCGTGTTGGGGTGCGGCATCCTGGCCCGGCGGGACCGGAACCGCGCCGCCTGGGGCGTACTCTGCGCCCTGTGTGCTGTGGCGACCCTTGTGCGCCCTTATGAGGCCGTGCTCTGGCTCTACCCGTTGGCGCTGGCCTGGCGCGACCGCCGCCGCGTCGCGGTTTGCGTTGTGGGCGGGGCTGTGTCGCTGGGCGGCACGCTGGTGTTGATGTCCAAATTTTATGCGCCCTATTTCTTCACAAACGTCGATATGGGCGCTTTGCAGGAGGCCGCCCACGGCCACCTGTTAGAAGCGGCCAAGGATATGGCCCGCAAGCTCATCGGTGCAATGCAGACGGTTTTTGCCGCAATGGCGTCGGATTTTGCAAACCGCACCGGTGGGTATTACCTGTTGCTGTTCGCGCTGCTGGCCGTCGTAGTTGTCTGCCTGGCTGTGGATGCCCGGCGCGGGCGGCCCATCTTCTGGAAGGGCTGCGCCGCTGCCACGGCGGTCATCGTTTTTCTGGCGCTGATGCTGATGTATCGCCCCGGCGAGGGCTCGCGCCACACGCTGGTGCTGGACGTGCTGCTGCTGGCAAGCCTGCTGGTGGAAGATGCCCGCCCGACGGGCGGCACGGCGCTGGCTGCGGCCGCGCTGGCGCTGCTGGGTGTGGTGAACCTGGCCGACGGCTACACGATGCCCCATTACAGCGCCGAGTGGGACGCCGAGGTCCAGCAGGTGGAAACCGTGCTGACCCATTACCGCGCCGACAGCGACGCCCCCTGGGACAACACGGTGGCCTACGCCTTCGGCGACCCGGTACACTGCGGCCTGCTCTACGGCGTGCCCGACGGCATGGGCATCCAGTTTGACGAGGCCGCCTACCTGACCGACCCGAACCACGAAATTTATTCCCGCTATGTGATGACTGCCGCCGACACCCCCACCGCCGCCCGATTGGACGCCGAAGGGTGGCAGGTGATTTATCAGAGTGAGAAGTGCATGATTTATATGCGCACCATGTAGGGGCCGGGTATGTCCGGCCCTTGCGTATAGGGCAGACGGCCGTTTTCCACCGCGCTGCGGGCCGCAGATGTGCAGCCCCTGCATGGCAGCAGAATGTAAAAATAGGTGAGGCTTTATGAACACACCCCAACTTCCCATCCTGGACGGCGCGGCGGTGACGCTGCGGCCCATCACGGATGCCGATACCGATTTGATCGTCAAATGGCGCAACACGCCGTCTGTGGTGCAGAACTTCATCTTCCGCCAGACCTTCACGCCGGAAATGCACCGCAGCTGGCTGGCAACGAAGGTTGCCACCGGCCAGGTCGTGCAGTATATCATTGTGGATAAGGCCGACGGCAAGCCGGTCGGCTCGGTCTATTACCGCGATATCGACCCCCACAACCGCAGCGCCGAGTACGGCATCTTCATCGGCGAGGAGAGTGCCCGCGGCAAGGGTCTGGGCACCGAGACGGCCCGCCTGTTCACCGATTTCGGCTTTGCGGGGCTGCATCTGCACCGTATCAGTCTGCGCGTGCTGGCCGAAAACACCGCCGCCCGCCGCAGCTATGAAAAGGCCGGTTTTGTGCAGGAAGGCATCTTCCGCGATATGGAGCTGCTGGACGGCCAATACCGGGACGTTGTGTTTATGGCCCGCCTGGCGGAGAAGGAATGATGAAAGCAAAACCGATGCAAAAAGTCAAAACGTTTCTCGAAAAGACCCCCAATGCGCTGCTCTGCGTGTTGGGGGCAGTCGTGTTCCTTGCGGGATTTTACTTCCTGACCAGCCGCACCCCGCTGAACAAAATCTGGCTGCCCACCACGATGAACAACGACGAAGTGCTTTATAATCGCCAGGTCGTCAGCGTCATCACCCACGGCGGCCCGCAGGGGTACTTTGGCTACCAGGAGGGCACGGCGGACATTGGCCGCTATGGAACCTGGGGGCCGCTGCTCATCTGGGCCTACGCGCTGCCGGGCTTTCTGTTCGGCAGCAGCGTCAATGTGGTGCTGTGGTGCAACCTGCTGTTTATCACGCTGGGCATTGCGGTGTTTGCCCGCAGCGCTAAGCTGAACTGGTGGCAGTGCATTGTGCTCTGCGCCGGTTTGTTTGCCATTGCCATGCCCATCCGCTCCTGCATCAGCGGCGCGTCGGAGGCCATGCACTATATGCTGGCGTTTCTCATCGTGGGCAGTGCTGCGGCGCTGCACCGCACTGATAAGACCGGCTGGCTCGCCGTCTGCGCAGTGGCCTGCGCGGTGGAAACGATCTTCCGCCCCTACGCGCTGCTGTTCTGGGTGTTCCCGCTGATGGCGGTGTGGCAGAACAAACGGCGCCGCAGCGTCTGCTTTATCACGGCAGCAGCGGGGTTCGGCGTCTCGCTCTTTGCGATGACTAAGCTGGCCGCGCCCTATTTCAGTGACGGCGGCATGGATTTTGACGGCGTGCAGTTGCTGCTGCAGGGCCACCCCATCGCGGCGATTCGCTATGAGTGGACCCGCGCAACGGCCCTGTTGGGCAACGCCTGGCTCTACGATATCTGGCCCACCATCAAGGGCGGCAAGACTTACATCGGCGGCGGCTGCGTCACCTTCCTGGTGGTCGTGCTGGCGGCGGTGGGCTGCCTGCTTTGGGATAAGCGCAAGGGCCGCCCGGTGGTGCTGAAAGCCTGTGCCCTGTTCTGCAGCGCCGCCATTGCGCTGGTACTGCTGACGATGTATAACATCGACCCGCGCCACATGATGCTGCTTGCCATTCTGCTGCTGGGAGCTATTGTTGTGGAGGACGCCGCCCCTGCGGTGGTCTGGCTGCCGATTCTGGTCGTCCTGCTGCTGCCCATGAACTTTGAGCGTGGCAGCCAGCCGGAAATGAATGAGGTCATGGCCGCCCAGATGACTGTGGTCGAGGACGCCCTGGCTGCCGATGTGCAGACCGCCGGTGCCGATCCCTGGGACAACACGCTGGCCTACACCTACGACGACGGCGTGTTCCACGGCTACCTCTACGCCGTGCCGGACGGCATGGGCATTGAATTTGACAAAAACAGCTACCTGTGGGATGCCGAAAACCCGATCTATTCCCGCTATGTCATGTGCGGCCACGGCACCCGCGTGGAGGAACGCCTGATGGCCGAAAACTGGCAGGAGCTTGTCTCCACCGAGGATCTGGTCGTTTATAAGCGCAGTTGAGAGGATGTACACAGCTATGCAGAAAATTTCTTATGTGATTCCCTGCTACCGCTCCCAGCATACGGTGGGCGGCGTGGTGGCGGAAATTGCCGCCACAATGCAGACGATGCCCCAGTATGACTACGAGGTCATCCTCGTCAATGACTGCTCGCCTGATAATACCATTGGCACCATCCGCAGCCTGGTGGCGGCGGACCCCCATGTGCTGGGCGTGGATCTGGCGAAAAACTTCGGCCAGCATGCTGCGTTGATGGCGGGCTTCCACAAGTGCAGCGGTGATATCGTCGTCTGCTTGGACGACGACGGCCAGACCCCTGCCGACGAGGTGGGCAAGCTGCTGGAAAGAATTGACGCGGGCTACGACGTCGTCTACGCCAGCTATGACAGCAAACGCCAGGCGGGCTGGCGCAACTTTGGCAGTTGGGTCAACAGCAAAATGACCGAGATCATGCTGGGCAAGCCGCCGGAGCTGGTGGTCAACAGCTACTTTGCCGCCCGCCGTTTTGTGGTAGACGAGATGCTGCGCTATGAGCACTGCTACCCCTATGTCATCGGGCTGGTGCTGCGCTCCACCAAGCATATCTGCAACGTGCCGGTACACCACCGCGCCCGCGAGGAAGGCCGCAGCGGTTATACCTTAAGCAAACTGCTGAATCTCTGGATGAACGGCTTTACGTCGTTTTCCGTCAAGCCGCTGCGCATTGCCACCTACTTTGGCACACTGTTTGCGGCGGCAGGCTTTTTGTATCTGATCTATATTATCGTCAGCCACTTCACCAGCACAGGCGCACCCATCGGCTGGGCGTCCACCACGGCGCTGCTGCTGCTGCTGGGCGGCATGATTCTGGTCGTGCTGGGCATCATGGGTGAGTACGTCGGCCGCATCTATATGTGTGCCAACGCCGCCCCCCAGTACGTCGAGCGCGAGGTCATCCGGCATGAGGGGGACAACGCATGAAGCAGGCAAAGTGGTTCTTGCTGCTGCATATTATTTTGGGTATCTATGCGGGCAGCAGCGTGTGCAGCAAGCTGGCCGCGCAGCAGCCGTTTTTGAGCGCGGCGTTCATCGTGCTGTACGGCCTGATGCTGCTGGCGCTGGTCGTCTATGCGGTGGGCTGGCAGCAGGTCATCAAGCATCTGCCGCTGACGACCGCCTACGCCAACAAGGCCGTCACCGTCGTGTGGGGGATCCTGCTGGGCCTGGCCGTCTTTGGCGAGGCCGTCACGCCGCGGCAAGTCATCGGCGCGGTCATTATTATCTGCGGCATCGTGCTGTTTGTGCGTGCCGATAACGAAGGGGAGGGCGGCCAATGAACCAGGCACAGCTGCCCTACGTGCTGCTGTATCTGTGCAGCACGTTTTTATCCTCGGTCTCACAGGTGCTTTTGAAAAAGGCCGCCCTGCGGGAGCACAAGTCCGTCCTGGCTGAGTACACCGACTGGCGCGTGATTCTGGGTTACGGCCTGTTTGTGGGCTGCACGCTGCTGACGATGCTGGCCTACAAGGGTGTGCCGCTGAACGTCGGCCCGGTGCTGGAAGCGACCGGGTATATCTACGTCACGATCTTCGGTGTGACGATCTTCCATGAGAAGATGAACCCCAAGAAAATCATTGCGCTGGCGATGATCCTTGTGGGAATATTGGTGTATGCGCTGTAAATAAAAAGGCCCCCTTGTTAAAGGGGGCTGTCCGCGTGAGCGGACTGGGGGATTGCTGCGACCTTGCGGGAGTGTGCACGCTTGCCGTGCCGCCGCAGGAATCCCTTCACCTCCCTTTAACAAGGGAGGCTTTTGTTTTTTATAACCTCTCCGGCAGACGCCTGTGCCCGACGTCCTCGCTCTGCAAGACCGTGGCACCATAGTCCAGCGCCAAGGCCAGCAGCAGGCCGAACACCACGTCAATAACGCTGTGCTGTTTGAGCAGCATCGTGGAAAGCGTGATGGACATACACAGCACCATGGCGGCGGGGCGCATCCAGCGGCGGCGCGGGGCGTCAAAAACCGCACTGCGGTAGTAGGCCAGCATCAGCGTGACCGAGTTGAAGACATGGATGGACGGACAGACGTTCATCGGCGTGTCGCTGCGGTAGATCATCCGCACCAGCTGCGCGAAAATGTCGTTGCCCGGCACAAAATGCGGGCGCAGCGCCAGGCCGTTGGGCACGATGACGTAGAACAAAAGCGCCATCGTCATGCCGGTGAAGAGCGGCACGCACAGCCGCCAAAAATCCTCCCGCGGGGCCTTGTACAGCAGGTAGAACAGCGTGAACGGGATCCACGGGAACCACAAAAGATACGGTACAATGGCATATTTGCAGAAAGGAATCACATCGTCCAACCGGCAGTGGACCCACAGGTCCGGCGTCAGGACGGTGTGTTCCAGCAGCGAGAAAAACGTTAAGTAAAACAAAGCATAGAGCGCCATGAACCAGACCGGATGGCGCGAACACCAGTTACGCATAGATTTACACCCTTTCGATGATGTACCATTATACGCCGCCAGGGACGCATAAAGCAAGCGAAAATCCGCACAAGAAATACGCGGGTTTTTGACAGGATATTGGCGGTTTTTTTGTGTGAGCCTGCTCTATATAACAGTACGAATCGAAGGCAGGGGATATTGCGGGGAAAATGTGAAAGAGTTGTAAATTGATGGGCAGCAAAAAGCCTTCCCCCTCGGGGGAAGGCTCTATTATTACAATTTTATTCCCCCAGCGACATGGGATGGTCGGTTGGGGTGTGCTCGCTCTGGTACTTCAGCGCGGCGGCGATGAAGCCCTTGAACAGCGGGTGGGCGCGGTTCGGGCGGCTCTTGAACTCGGGGTGGAACTGGGCACCCAGGTGGAAGTCACGGCCCGGAATCTCGACAGCCTCGACCAGGCGGCCGTCCGGGCTGGTGCCTGCAATGACCAGGCCCTTTTCCTCAAACTCGGCGCGGAACTCGTTGTTGAACTCATAGCGGTGGCGATGGCGCTCGTCGATGTTCAGTGTGCCGTAGCACTCGGCCATCCTCGTGCCCGGGGTGATGGTGCAGGGGTACTTGCCCAGGCGCATCGTGCCGCCCTTCGTCTCGACACCCTGCTGATCCGGCATCAGGTCAATGACGTTATGATGGCCCTCGGGCGTAAACTCGCTGGAATTGGCGTCGGCGTAGCCCAGCACATTGCGGGCGTACTCCATGACCATGATCTGCATACCCAGGCAGATGCCAAAGTAGGGAACATGGTTCTCCCGCGCGTACTGGGCAGCCTGGATCATGCCCTCAATGCCGCGGTCGCCGAAGCCGCCCGGCACGATGATACCGTCGGCGTCGCCCAGTTCCTCGGCGCAGCAGTTCTGGTCCACCAGGTGCTCACTGTCCACCCACTTGATATTGACCTTGCTCTCGTTCTCAAAACCTGCATGGTACAGGCTCTCCATGACGCTCAGGTAGGCGTCGTGCAGCTTGACATACTTGCCCACCAGCGCGATGGTGCAGGTTTTGCTGCGGGTCGCAATGCGGCTGATAAGCTCTTTCCACTCGGTCAGGTCGGTGGGCGGGGTCTGCAAGTGCAGCTGACGGGCCACTACGTTGGTCAGGCCGGCGGTTTCCAGCATCAGCGGGCACTCGTACAGGCTCGGCATCGTCAGGTTCTCAATGACGCAGTCGGGGCGCACGTTGCAGAACATACTGATCTTGCGCTTGATGTCGTTGCCCACAGGGCCGTCGGCGCGCAGGACGATGATGTTCGGCGCGATGCCCATGCCCTGCAGCTCCTTGCAGGAATGCTGGGCCGGTTTGGATTTGTACTCGTCGGAGCCGGAAATGTAGGGTACCAGCACGACATGGATGTAGCAGCAGTTCTCGGGGCCCTGCTCCAGGCCGACCTGGCGGATGGCCTCCAGGAAGGGCTGGCTCTCGATATCGCCGGTGGTACCGCCGATCTCGGTGATAACGACATCGGCCTCGGTGCTCTTGGCCAGGTTATAAATGTAGCTCTTGATCTCGTTGGTGATGTGGGGGATGATCTGCACGGTCTGGCCCAGGTAGGCGCCCTGCCGCTCCTTGTTCAGGACGTTCCAGTAGACTTTGCCGGTGGTCAGGTTGGAGTATTTGTTCAGGTTTTCATCGATAAAACGCTCATAATGGCCCAAGTCCAGGTCGGTCTCGGTGCCGTCGTCCGTCACGAACACCTCGCCGTGCTGCAAGGGGCTCATCGTGCCGGGGTCCACATTGATGTAGGGATCCAGCTTCTGGCTGGCCACCTTCAGCCCGCGGGTCTTGAGCAGACGGCCCAGGCTGGCCGCTGTGATGCCCTTGCCTAAGCCCGACACAACGCCGCCGGTCACAAAAATATACTTCGTTGCCATAATTCACCCTCCATGTTCGGGGGCACACAAAAGCACCCGCCATACCACAAAAACTATCCTTCCTATTATACATCCGAAAAAATAGTTTTTGCAATATGGCGGGCACATTTTCTTAATCTAATTTGAAAAAAGCGGGTTCTACTTTAGATTCTTCAGCAAATCGAGCGGGCGCGGTTCGCGTACTTCAAAATTTCGGCCATCAGGATCTTCATGTCCAGCGGCTTACCTACGTGGCTGTTCATGCCCGCATCCAAGCAGGCCTTTACATCGTCGGCAAAGACGTTGGCCGTCATGGCAATGATAGGCGTGCCCTCGTCGGGGCCTTTGCCCTCAAACGCGCGGATGCAGCGGGTAGCTTCCAAACCGTTCATCTCAGGCATCATCACGTCCATCAGAATCGCGTTGTAGGTGCGGGGCGCGGCGTTCTGGATGGCCTCCAGCGCCTCCTTGCCGTTGGTCACAGCGGTGATCTTCGCGCCCTGTTCCTCCAACAGCGTCACGGCGATCTCAGCGTTCAGCTCATTGTCCTCGGCCAGCAGCAGGTGCAGGCCCTTCAAATCAGGCGCACGCTTTTCCTCCATCGGGTCAGAGGCGTTGGCAGGGCACTCGCCCACCGGCAGCGACAGCCGTAAAATAAAGGTCGAGCCCTTCCCAGGTTCACTCTCCACATCCAGCGAGCCATGCATCTGGTCAACGAGTTTTTTCGTGATAGCCATGCCCAGGCCGGTGCCCTTGTAGGTCGTGCGGCTCGTGCGCTGTTCCTGGGTGAACGGCTCAAAGATGTGCTGCATGAACTCCTCGCTCATGCCGATGCCGTTGTCCTTGATCTCCATGCGCAGGTGGACAAGGCCTTCCTCAAACAGCGTCTCCTTGGCGCGGAAGTTGATCTCGCCGCCGTCGGGCGTGTACTTGACGGCGTTGGACAGAATGTTGATGAGCACCTGGCGGATGTGCAGCTCACTGCCCACCAGGTAGGGATGCCAGAACGGGCCGATCTGCTTTGTGAACGTTATGTTTCGCTCGGTGATCTGCCCTTCCAAAATGCCGCAGCAGGAATCCAGCAGCACCCGCAAATCAAACGGGGTGTTGAGCATCTGCATACTGCCGGACTCGATTTTGGACATATCCAGCACGTCGTTCACCAGCGAGAGCAGGTGGGACGCCGCGCCGCGCATCTTGGCTATGCAGTCCTTGACACGTGCTTTATCGTCAAAATTTTCCTCGGCAATGTCCAGCATACCCATAATGCCGTTGATGGGCGTGCGGATATCGTGGGACATATTCGACAAAAATTCCGTCTTGGCAGCACTGGCTTCCTCGGCCTTGTGCAGGGCCTTCTCGGCCTCGGCGCGGAAACGGCGGCTGCGCAACACCAGCCTGATGCAGACGATCGCGGCGACAACGCACAGGTAGGTCAGTACAATGACCGGCGGATACTGGTACGCCAAGCGCACCAGCGAGAATTTCTGCGTGCCCAGGTTGATATATTTGTTGGTGATGGAGACGACCTCGGCGTGGGTCAGGCTGTTTACGCTCTTGTTCAGCACACTGCGCAGCAGCACGTCGTAATCGCGGTCGACGCCGATGCAAAAACTGCGCCGCTCGTCGCTGAGCATCGACCGCAGCTCGTTCTTTTTGTCGTCAAAGACGGTCCGCTCGGCCTGGTAGGTATACGTGTAGTAGGCGTCAATTTCGCCGCTGTGCAGCGCCGCCAGGCAGTCATCGAAGGAATCCATGTACTCGACGGTGGCGCAGTCGTCCAGGCCGGGCAGCTCCAGCGCGTCGGTGTTGAAGTTGTAGGCCACGGCCACCCTGCGCAGGTCTCCGTCGTGGCTGCGCAGCAACACCCAGGAAAACTCCGCCGAGAGGTAGCTGTCCGTCAGTTTGTAGCCGCAATCCTCGGCGGTGGAAAAATCGCTGGTCAAATCAATGACAAAATCCGCCGCGCGGTCATTGAGAATCTGCTTGTACTCGGTGCGGTCAGCCGGTGTCAAGAACTTGTAGTGCAGCCGGGCGCGGCCCGCCACGAGCTTAAAGAGGTCTACCATGATGCCGGTCAGCTTGCCGTCCTTGTCCAGATAGGAGTAGGGGTAGCGGTCCGGGTTGGCCAGCACGGTGAACTCCTTGCCCGCTGCATTGTGGGCCGTGATGTAGTTTTCCTCAGCAGCGGTCAGGTAGAGCTTGTTGCTGGTGTGGATGTTCTTATTGTACTTGTCAAACAGGGTCGTGCGCCAGGTGGGGTCGTCGCGGTCCATACGGATCAACGCGTCGTTGACAAGCCGCAGGGTCGAAGCATCGCCTTTGCGCACGGCAATGTAGACGTCCTCATTGTCAAAGGTGTCGATGACCCATTCGTTGGAGGTCTGGCGCATCCGGTTGGAGACTGCCGCCGTGATGGTGCCGCTGCGCAGTGCGGCGGAAAGTTCCTCATCGGTGTCAAAATAGACCGGCGTGTAGGTAAAGCCGTTTCTCTCAGCGTAGGCCTTGAAACTCTCGTTGCGGCCGTTGCCGCTGCGGCTCATACCGACGACCATGCCGTCAAACGTATCATAGTTGCCCGCCACGATGCTGCGGTTGCCGGCCTTGACGGTCAGCATTGTGGCTACATTGGAGATCGGCTCGCTGGAAAAGTCGAAGCGCTCGGCGCGCTCGTCGGTCTTGCGCAGCGTGGGCAGCAGGTCAATCTCGCCGCGCTCCAGCATATCGGCGGCCTCGTTGGCATCACAGTCGTAAGCCAGATACTCAAACTGTACATTCTCATGCTGGGCAATGCGCTGCAGTACCTCGTAGGAATAGCCGCTGCTGTGGCCGTCCTCGTCCATGACATGGTAGCCCGTGTAGGCGTAAAAGCCTACGCGCAGGGTGCGCCGGGGCGTGTCATCGCTGCCCGCCGCGCTGGTAGGCATGGCAAAGCCCAGCAGCGCGGCCAACAGCATACTGGTAAGCAGCAGGCAGCAGACCGTGCGCCGCAGAGCGGGGAAGTTCTCCTTTTTATTATACATGGCAGGGGCACTCCGGTTTCCTGTGCAGCGGCAGAGACGCCGCACATAGTATTCTGCAGGGCCGACCTGCAAGGGGAGGGGCTTTACAGTTCGCGGATTGCCGCCAGCACTTCCTCGTGGGCAGCAAGGACGGGCGGCCAAAGGCTCTCATCTTCCAGCGGCTTGGGGCCGCGCACGGCGTCGCACAGGGCTGCGGCAGCCTTGTACAGGCGGTCCATCCCTAAGTTCTGGGCCACGCCCTTCAGTGTGTGGCTGGCGCGGAAAGCCAGCTCCCAATCCTGGGCGGCCAGCGCGTCCTTCAGCTGGGCAAAGCTGGGGTCGCCGGGGTATTTCAGGATAAACTTCTTCACAAGGGCCTCGCTGGGCAGACGGCTCAGGGTGGCATTGTAATCGCCGCCGACGCGGGCATAAAATTCCTGTAACGTCATATCATTTCTGCCTTTCTCATTTTCACTTTTATTCTTCAGCGGTAAATTCCGCGGTGACACAGGTGTTGCGCTGCCCCTTGTTACACGGGGTTGGCCTGGCCAACCGCGCCGATGTAAAGGGGCGGTATCTCATCGCTCCACAGGGCGCAGAGCGACACATGATGCCAGCGCAGCTCGCCGTCAATGGGCAGCAGCATCGAAAGCTCGGCGTGGGGGCGGTCCACTGTCGTGGCCCGCAGCGCGGTACGGATACGATCAATATCCGCGATGGCAAAGCTGGATTGATCGGCTTCGTCCGGCAGATGCAGCTCTTCCGGCACCTGCATATGCTCCACCGCCCAGGGCGAGAACCGCACCAGGCCGGTGGCCTCGTTGTAATCAAACTGCACACAGCGGGCGTTTTCGGCAAAGAAATTCGCCTTGGTGCGCAGCACGGACAGCGTGCGCAGGATGTGATCCTGCCCGGGCAGCGATTTCTCGTGCAGCAGCACCTCCGAGATATGCTGTGCCTCGGCCAGGTAGTTGCGGCGGCTTCCGCCGGAGGAGGCCAGGCTCAGCTCGGCGTGCAGCCGCGCACCCGCATCCGTCAGGCATTCCAGCAGCAGCGGGTTGAACTGCCCGCACTCGCCGTTCAAAATCATCTCCATGGCCTTGTCATGGCCAAAGGCTTTTTTGTAGCAGCGCTCGCTCGTCAGGGCGTCGTAGACGTCGGCCATTGCCACGACCTGCGCGGCAATGGGAATATCCTCACCCTTCAGGCCGTCAGGGTAGCCGCGGCCGTCCCAGCGCTCGTGATGCCAGCGGCAGATGGCGTAGGCTGTCTTGACCAGCGGCGACTCCTGCTGGAAGGGAAGCTTGTCGAGAATTTCCGCACCGGTGGTGGTGTGGGTCTTCATCGTGTCAAACTCTTCCTTCGTCAGTTTGCCGGGCTTGTTCAGAATCGACGCTGGGATGTTGATCTTGCCGATGTCGTGCAGCGCCGACGCCGTGCTGATCAGCGAGATATCGGCGGCGTTCAGATTGTATTTGTCGTTTTTCCGGACCAGTGTGCGCAGCAGGATGTCGGTCGCCGTCTGGATGTGCAGCACGTGCAGGCCGCTCTCGCCGTTGCGGAACTCGACGATATGGCTGAGAATGTTGATCATCGTCGAGCTGCTCTTTTCTTTTTCGTAGACCTGCTCGGCCACCAGCCGCACCAGGCGCTTCTGCTTGGCGTAAAGCATCAGGGTGTTGATGACGCGGCGGCGCACAACGGCCATATCAAACGGGCGGCTGATGTAGTCAGTCGCGCCCAGATCGTAGGCACGCTCCACATAGCTGGATGCGTTCTCGGCCGAGATCATAATGACCGGGATATCGTCGATCCAGTGATATTTATTCATCATGGCCAACACGTCAAAGCCGTCCATTTCGGGCATCATGATATCCAGCAGCAGGTCAATGTCGACGTTGGTCTGCATGATGGAAACTGCCTGGCAGCCGTTCTCGGCTTCAAGGATTTCGTAACCGTCGCCCAGCATCTCCGTCAGGATAGCGCGGTTCATTGCGGAATCGTCCGCTATCAGGATCTTTTCTTTTTCGCTCATGGTCCCTTTACCTATACATAAGACCGGAGAAAACGCCCGAAAAAGCACATTCTCCCATACATTAACTATTATAATATAACACAAATGCCAAAAGCAACAGATTCGTGCAAAATTATAGAAAAAGACGGTGCAAAATGAAAGGCTTTGCCAAAAAGATTGTAGGAACCGGGCATACCCGGCCCCTGCATTCTCTACCCCACCAAAAAAGCAGATGCCCCACCCAAAGTGAAACATCTGCTCATTCCGTAATTATTTTTCTTTTTTGAGTACCGCAAAAATCATGCTCACGGCGGCGGCCGCCAAGGCCGGGTAGAGCACCAGGCAAAACGCCTGGTACCACGTCGGCACAAAATACTGCCACACGGCGGGCAGCGTGTCGGCGGCGTTTAAGGTGATATCACGCACCGTCAGTGTCACGGTCTTGTTTTCCTCGGGGCTGCAGGGGTCCAGCCGCAGCGCGGCCAGGCTGGTGCGGGGCAGCGTGTAGATGTACCGCCCCTCGCCCACGCTCTGGGGAAACACCCGGCGGTCGGCAGAGTAATCTTCGCCGACCTTTGTGGTGTAGTACAGGCACATTTCCCGCGCTTCGCCGTCAAATTGCGCGGTGTAGCTGATGGTGCGCACCACGCGGCCATCGACATTTTCCAAAATCATCTGCGGGTCGCCGTCCACAGTGGTCAGCGTGCCGTCCTCATTTTGGGTCAGCCCCACCAGCTGCCAGTCGGTCACGGCCATCGTTTCCTCGGCCAGGCGGCCCTGGGCTTTCGCCAGCGCATCGCTGCCAAAGTGAGCCGCGCCCAGCACCAGCCAGGCGGCCAGCGCCAGCAGGTACGCGGTGATGGGCAGTGCCCCGCGCCGCGCAAACCAGTTTTTCATCGCTTTCACAGGGCGCTCACCTCCATCTGCATCGGGGCAAAGCCCGCATCGGTCACGCGGTAGAGCAGCGTCTCGCCGCTCTGGGCCGCCGCCAGCTTGTCGGTGAACAGGTCGGCGTAGCTTTGCACAAAAATATCATCCAGCGTCTGGATATACAGCACCGTGCAGCCGTTGCCGCGCACGATGCTATCCAGCTCCTCGGCTGTAAAGGCGTGGTAGTAGGTGTTTTTCACACCCTCGGCGGGCTGCAGCTCGGGCAGGCCTAGCTCGCCGCCGCCGCCGATCATCTTGGTTTCGCCGGTGTCGGGGTCCGTGGTCACGGTGCCGGAATAGTCCACCAAAATCGGGTAGAAGTCAAACACGGCGCTGAACCAGCCCTCGCCGTTGTCGCCCTGCCCGACATAAAAGACGCGGTCATCGGGAGCCAGGTAGCTGCACACCAGCTCGGCCTCGGCACGCTCGGCGCGGCGGTCGGTGAACTCGCTGTCCGCAAAGCCCAGCACGCTCAGCTGCGGCAAAATCAGCTGGCTCTGGCGGAACAGCATTCCGCAGGCCAGCGCCAGCACAAACAGCTCAAACACGGGCGCAGTCTCGCGGCGGGTCGCAGCAAAAACCGCTGTCGGGCCGTCGGCCCCGCCCTTGACTGTGATCTGCGGCAGCAGCGCCACCGACAGACACCCCAGCGCAAGGATGAACCAGCCGATGTAATAGCTGTAAATGTAGCGGTTGTAGTCAACCAGCTGCTCGGCCTGGAACGGCACAAAAATAAAGCCGTAGCTCAGCGCCAGCATGAGGTTGTAGCCCAAAAAGCAGACACCGGACAGCACGCCGATGACCGCAATGCGCGCCTTGAGCCGCCGCGATGCTGCCGCCAGAACCGCCACAACAAACACGATGGCAATCAGCGCGACCACATTGCGGCCCTGCCCGATCATGCTCAACTTGCCGTCACTCGTCCAGAACTGGTGGCCCATGTCGGCCATCGCAGTGCGGAACTGGGCCTCGCGCTCGGCGTAAAAGCCTTCGACGGACTGCCCCAGCAGGATCTTGATGCCGTTGACCACGACGGCGGACAGCGGGGCGCTCGTCTCGCCGACACCGGAATCACTGGCGCTGCGGCTGACCAGCCAGCCCACATAGCGCACATTCCACAGATAGTAAATTGCCATCGGTGCGGCAAAACAGGCCAGGCTGAACCCGGTGCGGGGGAGCAGACCGGCCTTGAAATCGCCGTCATCGGCAAACAGCCACTCATCCACAGCCACCAGCCCCGCTGCCACCAGCGCCAATACAAACGTATTGGCCTTGATGTTGGCAGACAGCGCCAGAATCGGCAGCACGGCCCATTTGGGGGCCGAAGTTTGGCGCAGCGCCAGCCACGCGGCCACGGCCCCGCCGAACACAAGGCCCGCGGGTACATCGCCGTAGCTGGTCATGTAGGTGGTGGTCAGGTAGATAGTGTGGTTGTAGTTCGTGAAGAAGAACGGCACGCACCACAGCGCGGCGGCCATCGGCACGGCCACACGCCATTTGCTGCGGGGGATAGCCCCGACAACGGCGGCAAATACAGAAAAATACAAAATGTCATAACCGATGTAAATTTTCCAATCTGCATAATCGCCCAAAAACTGGAAGAAATACGCCAGCAGCGGCAGGCCGGGGTTCTGGGTCGCGGCCCAGGGGGTGCCCAATTCTGCCGTGGCGTACAGGTCGTTGTTGACCTTCGTGATTTTGACCGCGGTGGCCCAAAGGCTCAGCTCGTCAAAATCGGTGGCCATCGGCTGGCGCACAAAAAAGTAGACGGTGAACGCCAGCGCCATGCCCCAGAACAGCACACTGCCCGGGGTGAACAGCTTTTGCGCCGCTCCAGCGTGGTTTTTGCGGGTGGCCAGCACCCACACGCCGCCCGCCAGGCAGAGCGCATACACCGCCCAGGTGATGGGGTAGAGCACCCCCGCCATGGCGGCCAGCGTCAGCACCGCCACGATGAGGGACAGTGCCGTCAGCGGTGCCACCGACGCCGGGACGCGGCATTTCAGCGTAAGTACCGCGCAGCCGCAAAACAGCGCCGCCACGGCAGCCAGTACGCAGAGCAGTTCCATAGGACAGACTCCTTCATATGGGATGATGGTAGAGGCGTCGAGAACGCCGCCCCCCTACAAGTGTGCAGGGATGTAGGGGCCGCACATATGCGGCCCGCAGCTTTCCCGCAAAAGCGATTTTGCCTTTTGGCTGAGGGCCGGGCATACCCGGCCCTACGGTGTGCTTTATTTTTTCCTTATAAAAAGGGAAACGAAAGCGGCGGCGATACATGGCCCAAACGCCAGCACCAGCCACCAGCCGGCAGTGGGGATAAACCGGGTGTACCACGCCCGGGCAGGGTTCAGTTCAATGCCGGTAAACAGTGTCGGCACGCCGCCCACACTGTCCGGGTCGATGCGCAGCCCCGTTACCCACCTGCCGCCCAGATCAAACGTATACACGCCGGGGGCGGTCACGGTGGCGTAGACTTTCTGCGCCTCGGTGTAGTCAGTCTGGCCGGGTTTCAGGTAATACAGCGCCACGCCGCCCGGGGGCAGCCGGTGCGCTGCGTCCAGTACCACTGTCTCGATGTATCCCTGCCCCTGCCAGTAAATGTGCGGGTCACTGTCGGTGGAAAGATACCACGCCGGGTCATCATCCGGCGGCGTCCACCACTCGTTGGAGGAGTAGGGCGCGAAGCTCTCGGTCACAAGGTCAGCAGCGTCCACATGGGTCTGGGGCATTTTGCCCTGCATTTTGTAGTTCAGCATCACGCCGCAGCCGACGAGACACCGCACCACCCAGAACACCGCCGCCAGCAGATAAGCCAGCACCAGCAGCTGCCGTGCCTTAAAAAGCGGTTTTTTCATTTACGCCACCCCGCTTTCTGCCACAGCCGCCAGCGTGAACGGCACGTCGGCGTCCGCGCCCTCAAAATGGTAGAGCGTCGCGGGCATATCGTTGGTCAGGCCGCCCTCAAACAGGGGGCTGAACTCCCGCTGCAAATAGTCGTCGGCGCGGTCGATTAAGATATAATCGCAGTCCTTCTCGGCCATGTAGGCAACCAGCGTGTCCGGCACGCAGACGGCCTTGTAGTCGTACAGCGTCCAGTTTTCGCTCTCCACCAGGTTCATAAAATCGCTGTCCCAGCGGTCCTGCGTCTCGCCCAGGCGGCCATAGAAGCCGCCAAAGCCGTTCACGACCTGGGCGGTCAGCTCATAGCGGTAGTAGTACCACCGCGTGGCGTCGTCGCCCTGGCTGATGACCAGCACGCGGTCGGGCCAGTTGAGCACAGTATTCATCGTGTCAGCGCGGTTTTGCACGTCGGCGCGCAGGGTATACAGGCTGTTGGCCCCGGTCCAGAACCCGGCCGCAGGGATGCCGCGCCAGCAGAACACGGCCATGATGACCGCCGCCGCACCGCCCAGCGCCAGCTGGCCCAGCTGCTCCTTTGCGCTGCGGGCCAACAGGCAGAGCATCGCCAGCATCCACGCCTGATAGTAAGGGGCCAGGTAGCGGTCGTAGTCCTTCAGCGCCAGGCCCTCAATATCGGAAAAGTTGTAGTTGTAGAGAATCAAGTGGAACAGATACAGCGCCGCAAAGCAGAACGCAAACCCCAGGTGCGCCGCAAGCACGCGGCGGCGGGCGGGGCCCTTCTCGGCGGTCAGCCAGGCGGCTGCGGCCACCATCGTGATAGCCGCCACGGCAATGACGCCGCCGCCTAAAAGGCAGATGCGCCGGGTGAAGAACGCGCTGCCCATGGCGGCCATGATCTGGGAAAACTTTTCGGTGCGGCCGATGCCCAGCAGCTGCTTGACGCCGCCCACGAGGACCGCGCCGTAGCTCAGCCCCTCACTGCCGACGCTGGCGGCGGTGTCCGCCGTCGGGGTGACAGCCGCTGTGTAGCGCCCCCAGCTGAGAAACGCCGCCAGCACGGCGACGGCCAGCCCGCCCGCCTTGAGCAGGGCTTTCGGAAAGGCTTTTTTAACAGGCCCGTCCGCTGCAAACAGCAGGTCAAGGCCAATCAAAAACGCCGCGATCAGGCCGTAGGCAAAGCAGATATCTTTCGTCAGCGTCAGCACGGCCAGCGGTAGCGCCGTGAGCCAGAAGGTGCGCTTTTCGCGCCCCACCGCGTAATACAGGCAGAACACGCCGCCAAACAGCATTGCCAGCGGCAGGTCGGCCATGGCGTTGACGTACTGGGTGGCGTAGCTGCCGGTGGGCGTGGCCGAGAAGAAGAGCGGCAGCAGGAACCCAGCGGCAAACACCAACACGCCGCAGGCCCAGCGCTCCCGCGGCAGGGCGGCAGCGGCGGCCAGGCAGGTCAGCGCCAGCGTGTCAATGGCGGCCAAGCAGGCCCACTCGGCCCAGCGGCCGAAAGGCTGGAACAAGAACGTAATCAGGCTCGTGGCAGGGTAGGTGAAACTGGCTTTCAGGTTGACCGGGTCAGCCACGTAGAACGCGCCGCGCTCCACGACCATCTTGGGGGCCAGGCCCCAGGCTGTGAATTCGTCCCATTGGGTAAACATGGGCTTCTGTACGCAGAACAGCACCCAGATAAACGCAGCACCGCCTAAAAAAAGCGCAAAGCCCGGCGCGTACAGGGCGCTCTGCCACGCTTTGAACACCCCGGCGGGGCGCAGCTGCACAAGGCCCAGCACCCACACGGCGGCCAGCGCCAGTAGCACCAGCACCGCTCCGGCCCGCAGGACGCCCGCGATACCGCAGAGGTACAGCACGACCACCGCGCCGCTCAACACCGGCAGCGGCAGCAGGGCGGGGGAAAGATTGGATTTTTCGCCCAGTATCGCACAAGCGCCGGACAGCAAAAGCAAAAGCGCAAGGGCGTAGAGAAGATGCAGCATGGGAGCCTCCTTTCGTGGAATGCCTTCCCCCTTGGGGGAAGGTGGCCGAAGGCCGGATGAGGGGCGAAGTCCCCGTGATAACCCTTACATGGGCTATAGAGGCACCGCCGCCCCTCATCAGTCACCTTCGGTGACAGCTTCTCCCCCGAGGGGAGAAGCCTTTTCTTTACTTATAAATCGTATACACCGGCCCCACAAAGTAGTGCTGGAACAAGAGCGCTGCCCCTGCAAACGCATACCACCCGCACAGGCGGACGCTGATGGCGGCGGCCTTTTCTGCGGTCAAGCGCGGGGCAAGCGCACGGCGGGCCAGCGCGGCAGCAGCCAGCACCGCCAGCAGCCACACCGGCAGGAAATACCGCGTCTGCAGGCCGACGATGCGCACCATGCCCACGGGGGTGTAGGTAATATACATGGCCGTCATCGCGCCCACGGCGTAGACGAGACCGAACACCGACAGCAAGCCGGTGCGGCGGCGGCCCAGGGCATCGGCAGACGGCGTGCAGAGCAGCGCCGCCGCCAGCAGCACCAGCGGCGCGGTCAGGCTGATAAATGCCACCGGCATATCCTTCCAGCCGAACAAGCCCAGTTGGCCGATAAAACCGTCGTTCTCATACAGTGTACCCAGCAAAACCGCGATATAACGCAAGGGATTCTTCAGCACAAACAAAAGCTGCGCACCGCCGTTCACGGTGGTGCCGCCCTGTCGGGCAATCGCGCCGTAATTGTGGCGCAAAAGTGTGCCGTACTGCTCAACGCCAAAGGTCAGTGCCAGCGCACCCGCCGCTGTCAGCACGGCGTACACGGCGCGGCTGAACCGCACCTTCCACTCGGATCTGCGCACCACAAAGGGCAGCACGACCCACAGCAGGTTGATGTAGGGCTTGGTGCCGTTGGCAAACACACAAGCCAGCGCATACCACAGCGCCGTGCGGTCGTCCCACTCGGCGCGGGTCAGCAGCGCCAGCATGACGTAGTAGCAGCCCAGCAGCGTGGCGTCATAACTTAACGATGCGCCCATGTAGAGCGACATCGGCAGCAGCATTATACACAAAAAAGCAGGCTTGCACTTGTGCGCAGTGCGCAGCGCCGCATAGCACAGCGCCGCGTAGGCCAGCAGGTTGACCAGTCGCCCGCCGTACAGGCAGCCCAGCGCACCAAATCCCAGCAGCCGCGCCAGCGCCATGCCCAGTGCCCCGGGCAAAAACGGCAAAATCAAAAAGCTGATGGGCTCAGTTACGGAATCTGCCGCAGAATCGCGGCTTTCCCAGTTGAGATACTGCGTAAAGCTGTCCCAGATGCTCTCGACCCGGCCGTCCTTGCCGTATTGCTTCAGCGCATAGCCTGTCGTGTTGTAGGCCTGCTCGGCGTGGGTATCGGGGTCCGTGCCGACACCGGCCGAGGTATGGGTGTTGACCCATGCGCCGGGAAACGCCGCGACCAGCTCGTTCACGTCCTCGGGGTAGCCGCGCTCGGCGTCAAAGTCAAAGTGCCCCATGGAAATCGCATAGGTGCGCAGATAATGGTCTGTCTCATCGGGGGTCTGCATCGGCGGATTTGCAAAGACGAACAACGTACCGCACAAAAGGATGCACGCCGTGCCCCGTTTGGCAAAGTCCTTGACCCGGCGCAGAAGCAGCGCCGCTGTGCCCGCCAGGATGCTGAGCCCCACACAAAAGCCGGTGACGGCCAGCGGCGCAAGGCCCCGGGCGTCCAGCCCGTAGAATACGCGCCAGTAGTAGCTGGCCACGATGCCCAGCGCGGCGCACAGCACCAACACGAAAGCCCACCGGGCGGCGGGGTGCTGCACGGTGGGTGAAAGTAACTTTTTCTTGGAAACTTTTGACATAAACTTAGATTTTGGTAGGGGCGAGGCATACCTCGCCCGGCTGTTTGCCGCGCCGCAAAGTGCCCGGTGCGGCAAGGTCGAAGGCCGGGTATACCCGGCCCCTGCATTACAGGATGTACTGGCCGACCTTGTACTGATCCAGGTTGCCGCGCAGGAACTCGATGGTGGCGGCCAGGCCCTGCTCAAAGGTGTACTGCGGTGCCCAGCCGGTCAGCTCGCGCAGCTTGGTGGAATCGCCCAGCAGGCGGTTGACTTCGCTCTTTTCAGGGCGCAGGCGCTCGGCCTCGCAGACGATCTTTGCATTCGGGTTGATCTGGGCGATCAGCTCGTTGGCCAGATCACCGATGGAATGCTCAATGCCGGTGGCAATGTTCAGCTCCTGGCCGATGGCGGCGTCGCAGTCGGCAATCGTCATAAAGCCGTTGGCCGTGTCCTTGACATAGTTGAAGTCGCGGGTGGGGGTCAGGCTGCCGAGTTTGATTTCAGTCTGGCCTGCCAGCAGCTGTGTAATAATCGTCGGGATGATGGCGCGGCCGCTCTGGCGCGGGCCATAGGTGTTGAAGGGGCGCACGATGGTGACAGGCAGGTCAAAGCTGCGGTAGAAGCTCTCAGCCAGGCGGTCCGCACCAATTTTGGTGGCGGAGTAGGGGCTTTGGCCCTGGAAGGGGTGCTTCTCGTCGATGGGCACATACTGCGCCGTGCCGTAGACCTCGCTGGTGGAGGTGACAAGCACACGCTGGGTGCCCAGCTCACGGGCGGCGTTCAACACGTTCAGCGTGCCCTTGATGTTGGTGTCCACATAGCTGTCCGGGCTGTGGTAGGAGAAGGGGATAGCGATAAGCGCTGCCAGGTGGAACACCCGCTCCTGCCCGCGCATGGCGGTACGCACGCCGTTGGGGTCGCGCACGTCGCCCATAAAGACATCAATTTCATTGCGGATCTCCGGCGGCAGCGTGTCGATCCAGCCCAGCGAGCCGAAGGAATTGTACAGGCAGAATGCGCGGACCTTTTCGCCGCGCTTGACGAGTTCTTCAGTCAGATGGCTGCCAATAAAGCCGTCTGCACCAGTGACCATAACGGTATGTGCCATTTTGTGCTCCTTTATCAAAGGGGACAATGCCCCATATTTCAACTTTATTACAAAATAGTATAACCGATTTTTGGGAAGATTTCAACTATTATTCTAAAGGCGCGCGATTGCCCAAACAAAACACCCGGATGCGCGAACATCCGGGTGCTACCGCGTGGCAAATTAGACGATCTCGACCTTTTCCATCACGACCGGGGTGCGGGGCTTGTCGTTCCAGTCGGTGGCGACGGCGGCAATCTCATCGACGACCTCAATGCCCTTCACCACATGGCCGAAAGCAGCGTAGCTGCCGTCCAGGTGCGGGGCGTCCTGGTGCATGATGAAGAACTGGCTGCCGGCGGAGTTCGGATCCATCGAGCGGGCCATGCTGATGACGCCGCGGGTGTGCTTGATGGGGTTGGCAACGCCGTTCTGCAAAAACTCACCCTTGATGTGCCAGCCCGGGCCGCCCATGCCGGTGCCCTGGGGGTCGCCTCCCTGGATCATGAAGCCGGAAATAACGCGGTGGAACGTCAGGCCGTTGTAAAAACCGTCCTTGACGAGCTTTTCAAAGTTCTCGCAGGTGATGGGGGCGGCGCTGTGGTCCAGCTCAATGTCAATGGTCTTGCCGTTCTGCATGGTGATACGGATCATACGGAAATCTCCTTTTCAGTTGTGGTATTTTGTGCGTCAGGGTCGCTCTCCGGGGTGGGGATGCCCTGCAAATAGCTCATGCTGCCGATCTTTTCGGAAAATTCGGCGGGGGTCAGCTTGTTCATCCAGTAGAGCAAAGCCGCGCCCATAAACTGTTCGCTGCGCAAAACCGCGCGGGGCAGCAGCGCAAACAGCCCGTCGTCGTGGTGCTCGCCGGTGAAGGGGTCAGTCCACTCGTCAGGCAGGCGTTTGTCCAGCTGCCGGGGCGATACATGGCCGGTGATGAACCCGCGCCCGCCGAACAGCGGCTCCACGAGCCAGAAGAACGCCCGGCGCACGCCGTGCTTGCTGGGAAAGATGCCTCGCAGCTTGTAGGTGTGCCAGAACGCATCGGCCAGGTACTCCACCGGGATATCTTCACCGTAGGTTTCCAGCAGGCAGGTGTGCAGCAGCGCCGTAATGTCAGCCAGCTCCTCGCCGGTGGGCAGGGGACTGACGTCCTCGACGGGCACAAGGCTTGAGCCGGTATCCTCAGCGTGCAGGGTGGAGTCCAGTGCAATCTCCAGGTAGCCGTGGCCGCCCTTTTTGCCGTATGGCTGGCCTTTTTCGCACATGGCGCAGACGAAGGGATGCACGACGGTGTCGGTGGCGTAGTGGCTCAAAAAGCCCAGCGTATACTCCACCTGGGGGCGGGTCTTGACGTTGGCGCACAGGCTGCGCAGGAACGCGCCGGTCTTTTCCTCGTGCATACGGTTGCCGAGGCCCGGCAGGTCGTAGTGGCGTTTTGCGCGTTTTTTCCAGACCTCATAGCAGAAAAAGCTGTCCGGGCCGTTGGCACCGGCCGCGAACGCCGCCGGGCACTGGATTTTGTAATGGATCGCCACCGCCGCTTTTGCGGCGGTGCGCACATGGGTATAGCCTTCCGGCATCGGGATTCCCCTTTCGTTGGTGAGCGTAGAAAATATTGTAACGCGGGGCGGGGAAAATGTCAAATTTGCGGAGCATCAGCGACGCATCCCACCAATTTTATTATCTTTTATCTCTTATTTTTTATCTTTTTTAGATTTTCCTCTCATCGTTCGTCATCGTCTTGGGCAGCACGCCAAAATACAGCACAGCACCGACAATAATAATCAGGATGATGGACAAAATACCATACGGGCCGGCAGCCTTGTTGATGGCGTCGATCTGCTCGGCGGTGGCTGTGGCGGCGGTCAGGCCCTGGTCAGCCAGCATTTTGTTGGCGGCAAAGGCGCTGACAAACCCCACCAGCGCGGGCCCCATGATGGAGGAGAACTTACCGAAAATATCAAAGAAGCCGAAAAACTCACCGCTGCGGTCCTTGTCGGGGATCAGCTTGCCAAACATCGAGCGGGACAGCGCCTGGATGCCGCCCTGGCTGGTGGCGCACAGCACGGCCAGCATCCAGAACTGCCACAGGCTGTTCATAAAGAACGCAAACACGCAGATAAACATATACACGCAGATGCCCACGCCCACCATCGTGCGCGCGCCGAATTTCTCCGCCAGCTTCATGTACAAAAGGCAGAACGGCAGGCCCAGCACCTGCACCAGCAGCAGCGCCAGCAGCATACCGGCGGAATCCAGCCCCAGGTTGGTGCCGTAGCTTGTGGACATACTGATGATGGTGTGAACGCCGTCGATGTAGAAAAAGTACGCTACAATGTAGACAAGCATCGGCTTATCCGCGCCGATCTCCTTCAGGGTCGTAAACACGCTCTTGATGCCTGCGCCGACCGCGCCCTTCTCGTAGGGCTTGCCGGTGGTCTGCTCGCAGTTTTTCAAAAGCGGGAGGCTGAACACGAGCCACCACACGGCGGTCAGGCCGAAGATGAAGCCAAGACAGGTCAGCATCGGCACGCCGACGGCGTTCATGATGAGGAAAATCAGCAGCGGAATCGTCGAGCCGCCGATGTAGCCGAGGCCGTAACCCAGGGTGGAAACGGAGTCCATACGCTCCTCGGTCGTGACGTCGGTCAAAAACGCATCGTAGTAGATGCAGGACGCATCAAAGCCGATGGTACTTGTGATGTAGAGCACCAGGACCATCGCCGCGACCCGGCCCGCAGCTTCGGGCGAGGCGGTGAAGTCCATAAATGGGGTGAAGGCCAATCCCCCTACCGAAGCGACGCCAAGCAGCAGGAACACAAGGAACAGCTTTTTGCGCATTCCGCGGATATCGCCGAACACGCCCAAAAACGGTGCGCTGAGGGCGACGATGGCCATGGCAAGGCTCGTGGCAAAGCCCCAGGTGGACATACTGGAAACACTGTCCGCCGTGTAGCCCGCGACTGTGTCAAAGAAGATGGGCAGGATGGTCACGACGATGACCGAGTGGGCGCTGTTGGCCCAGTCGTACATCATCCAGCTGATCTCCTGCTTGGTAAATTTTTTCAGGAAGCCCATGGGAGAAACCCCTCCGTTTCGTTATTGCACGCATTGCGCACGCGTGTATAAATATTGTAACATTTTGGAAACATAAAAACAACACGCCCCCTTGACGTTTCGGTCAACAGGGCGTAAAACTTTCGTCATATTTTTGAGGCAGTTTGACGATGAGAAGCCTTCCCCCAAGGGGGAAGGTTTAGGGAATTATCTTTTCCTAAGCTCCCAAAACGCCACGGCTCCGGCGGCCGCCACATTCAGCGAATCTACTCCGTGCTGCATCGGGATCATGACGGTGTAGTCGCAGTGGGCAATCGTGTTGTGGGCCAGGCCGTCGCCCTCGGTGCCCAATACAATGGCGAGTTTGTCCTCGGTATGCAGCGCCGGGTCGTCGATGCTGACAGCGCGGTTGTCCAGCGCCATAGCGGCGGTCTTAAAGCCCATGGCGTGCAGCCGGGCCATGCCGCCCTCAGGCCAGTCCGCAGGGCTGTCGCCTAAAACGGCCCACGGCACCTGGAACACCGTGCCCATGCTCACACGCACGGCGCGGCGGCACAGCGGGTCGCAGCAGGACGGCGACAACAGCACAGCGTCCATGCCCAGAGCCGCCGCGCCCCGGAAAATCGCGCCGATGTTGGTAGAGTCCACAATACCTTCCAAAACGGCGACGCGGTGGGCGTTCCTGCACAGCTCCTCGGCCGTGTGGGGCGCAGGGCGGCGCATGGCGCACAGCACGCCCCGGGTCAGCACATAGCCGGTCAGCACCTGTAACACGCTGCGGTCGGCGGTGTAGACGGTCGCATCCGGGCAGCGGGCCAGCACCCCGGCAGCCGGGCCGTCAATCTGGCGGCGCTCCATCAAAAACGAGAGCGGCTCGCACCCGGCATCAAACGCCGTACCGATGACCTTGGGGCTTTCGGCGATGAAAATACCCTTTTCGGGTTCCAGCTTGTTGCGCAGCTGGGATTCGGTCAGCTTGGTGTAAGGGGCAAGCTCGGGGATGGACAAATCTGTAATTTCAATAATCTGCATGATGGCTTTTTCCTTCGTTGAGGTGTAGGGGCCGGGTATACCCGGCCCTGCCGTGTAAGGCAGGTGCGCAGTAAAGGCAAGGTCACGGGCCGCACATGCGCGGCCCTTACAACTCTGCCTCGCGGTTTTTATAACAAGCATACAATATTTCAAAGCAAATTGCAAACAAAACCGCCGCCCGCAGGGCTTGCATCCCATGGGCGGCGGTCGTATTCAAATCCCTATATACCCTCTAAAAATGCCTTGCCGGGTTACTCCACGGCGGCAAAGGCCTGATCAAGATCAGCGATGATATCGTCGACGTGCTCGGTGCCGATGGACAGGCGGATTGTGTTCTCCTGGATGCCGACGTCAGCCAGCTCCTCGGGGGAAAGCTGGGCGTGGGTGGTGGTGGCCGGGTGGATGACCAGGCTCTTCACGTCGGCAACGTTGGCCAGCAGAGAGAAGATCTGCAGATGGTCGATGAATTCAAAGGCTTCCTTCTGGCCGCCCTTGATGTTGAAGGTGAAGATGGACGCACCGCCATTGGGGAAGTACTTCTCATACAGGGCGTGGTCGGGGTGGTCAGGCAGGCTGGGGTGGTTGACCTTCTCCACCTTGGGGTGATGGGTCAGGTACTCCACGACCTTCTTGGTGTTCTCGACGTGGCGGTCCAGGCGCAGGGAGAGCGTCTCGGTGCCCTGCAGCAGTAGGAACGCGTTGAACGGGCTGATGCAGGCGCCGGTGTCACGCAGGATGATAGCGCGGATATAGGTCACGAACGCGGCGGGACCGGCAGCATCCACGAAGCTGACGCCGTGGTAGCTGGGGTTGGGGTCAGCAAACGCGGGGAACTTGCCGCTGGCCTTCCAGTCGAACTTGCCGGAATCGACGATGACACCGCCCAGCGTGGTGCCGTGGCCGCCGATGAACTTGGTGGCAGAGTGGACAACGATGTCCGCGCCGTGCTCGATCGGACGGATCAGGTACGGAGTGCCGAAGGTGTTGTCGATGACCAGCGGGATGTTGTGCTTGTGGGCAATCTCGGCGATGGCGTCGATGTCGGGAATGTCAGAGTTGGGGTTACCCAGCGTCTCCAGATAGATGGCGCGGGTGTTCTCCTTGACAGCGCCTTCGACCTCGGCCAGGTCATGGGCGTTGACGAAGGTCGTCTCAACGCCGAAGGCAGGCAGGGTGTGCTCCAACAGATTGGAGGTGCCGCCGTAGATGGTCTTTTGGGCGACGATATGGCCGCCGTTCTGGGCCAGCGCCTGGATGGTGTAGTTGATGGCAGCTGCACCGGAGGCAACGGCCAGGGCAGCAACGCCGCCCTCAAGAGCGGCAATGCGTTTCTCAAAGACATCCTCGGTGGTGTTGGTCAGGCGGCCGTAGATGTTGCCGGCATCGCGCAGGCCGAAACGGTCAGCGGCGTGCTGGGCGTTGTGGAAAACGTAGGAAGTGGTCTGGTAGATAGGCACGGCGCGGGAATCGGTGACAGGGTCAGCCTGCTCCTGGCCGACGTGCAGCTGAAGGGTCTCAAAATGCAGTTTACGCTCGCTCATGATAAAATCCTCATTTCTGTTTTTATTCTTTAAGTTGTTGACGCAAAAGAAAAGCCGGGGGTCGTACAGTTACAACTCCCGGGCAGAAAATACAGTGCGGCGCGAAATTTTACAGGCAATGCAAAGCAAGCCCACGCGCCCGGACGTTTTCCACCCGGGAGTTAGGCATTCGGCCACAGCGGAAATTCTGACGCAGCAGACTGCCGAATACATGGGCCATATGCTTTGCACCTCCTTTGAATTTACTAAATAACCTATAAATTCCGTAGGTTTGTCTGTATTATAATACGGATAAACCGATATGTCAATAGGAAAAAGGGAAATTTATAAATTCCTAAGCCTTCCCCCTTTGGGGGAAGGTGGCCCCGCAGGGCCAGATGAGGGGCGCGTGTGCGGCGTCAACCCATAAACGGGTCATGGCGGCGAGGAGGCCCCTCATCAGTCAGCGGTCGGGGCCGCTGACAGCTTCCCCCTTGGGGGAAGCCTCGCTCTTTACAAAATCGTCCCCCCGCCGACGACCACATCCCCGTCATACAGTACCACCGACTGGCCGCGGGTGATGGCGCGCTGGGGTTCGTCAAAGACGACCTTGACCAGGCCGTTGTCCAGCGGGTAGACCGTGGCAGGCTGCTCCACCTGGCGGTAGCGGGCCTTGGCCTTTACCCGCATCGGCGCGGTCAGCTCGGGAATCGAGATCCAGTTGAAATCGTCGGCGATCAGCGTTGTGGTGAACAGCGCGCTCTCGGGGCCGACGGTGACAGTGTTCTTCTCCATGTCCTTGCCGCAGACGTAGACCGGTGCACCCAGCGCCAGCCCCAGACCCTTGCGCTGGCCGTTGGTGTAGCGCACCGCGCCGTGGTGGCGGCCCACGACCTTGCCGTTCCTGTCAATAAAATCGCCGTCCGGGTAATATTTGCCGGTGTAGCGCTCCATAAAGCCGACGTAATCGCCATCGGGTACAAAGCAGATATCCTGGCTGTCATGCTTGCGGGCGTTGCAAAAGCCCTGCTCCTCGGCAATTTTGCGGATGGAGGGCTTGTCCATGCCGCCCAGCGGGAACTTGGTGTGGGCCAGCTGATCCTGCGTCAGTACGTACAGAACGTAGCTCTGGTCCTTGTCGGCGTACAGGGCCTTTTTCAGCAGCCAGCGGCCGGTGTCAGGGTCTTGCTCTATGCGGGCATAGTGGCCGGTCACAACGTAATCCAGGCCGTTCTCCCGCGCAAAGTCCAGCATCTTGTCAAACTTCATCGTGCGGTTGCAGTCGATGCAAGGGTTCGGCGTGCCGCCTGCCTCGTAGGTGGCAATGAACTTGCCGATGACCTTCTCGCGAAATTCCTCAGTATAGTTCACGACCTGGAAGGGAATGTCCAGCTGGAATGCCACATCGGCGGCATCCTCCACATCCTGGGCTGAGCAGCAGGTGTGGAAGCCGCTCTGGCCCAAATCTTCATTCTGGTACAGCCGCATGGTCGCGCCCATGCAGCGGTAACCCGCCTTTTTCATCAGGTAAGCGGCAACCGTGCTGTCCACGCCGCCGCTCATCGCAATCAGCGCACCGGGGGTAGTAGTCATGGAAAACCTCCTTGTATAAAAAATGTGCAGCACAAAACCGTGCTGCACATTGAAAATTGTTGAGTTGTAGGGGCGGGGCATACTCCGCCCGCGGCCTTGCTCTGACAGAGCATTGCCGGGAAAGCTGAGGGCCGAACCTGTCCGGCCCCTGCGGCCTCCACTTTGTATGCAACAGTACCCCTATTATAGCAAAGGTTTCCTGTTATTGCAATCAGTCCGCGAACAGCGGGGTGGACAGATAGCGGTCGCCGGTGTCGGGCAGCAGCGCCACGATGGTCTTGCCCTTGTTCTCGGGGCGCTTGGCCAGCTGGATGGCAGCCCACAGCGCAGCGCCGGAGGAAATACCTACCAGCACGCCCTCCTTGTGGCCGACCAGCTTGCCGGTGGCAAAGGCGTCCTCGTTGGCAACGGGGATGACTTCGTCGTAAACCTTGGTGTTCAGCACGTCAGGTACAAAGCCGGCACCGATGCCCTGAATCTTGTGCGCACCGGCGGTGCCCTTGCTCAGCACAGGGGAGGTGGCAGGCTCGACGGCCACGATCTTGACGGCGGGGTTCTGGCTCTTCAGGTACTCGCCAACGCCGGTCACGGTGCCGCCGGTGCCGACACCTGCAACAAAGATATCGACCTTGCCGTCGGTGTCCTCCCAGATCTCGGGGCCGGTGGTGCGCTTGTGGGCGTCGGGGTTGGCCGGGTTCACAAACTGGCCGGGCACAAAGCTGTTGGGAATCTCCTTCGCCAGCTCGTCAGCCTTGGCGATCGCGCCCTTCATGCCCTTGGAGCCGTCGGTCAGCACCAGCTCGGCACCGTAGGCCTTCATCAGCTGGCGGCGCTCTACGCTCATCGTCTCAGGCATGACGATGATGATGCGGTAGCCGCGGGCGGCGGCGACGGATGCCAAGCCGATGCCGGTGTTGCCGGAGGTCGGCTCAATGATGACGGAACCGGGCTTCAGTTTGCCGGTGGCCTCGGCGTCATCGATCATCGCCTTGGCAATGCGGTCCTTGACGGAACCGGCGGGGTTGAAATATTCCAGCTTGGCCAGGATCTTGGCGTCCAGTCCTTCGGTGGCTTCAATGTGGGTGAGTTCCAGCAGGGGGGTGCGGCCGATCAGCTGGTCAGCGGAAGTATAAATCTTGCTCATGGTAGTTTCCTCCATCGTCATTTCTGTTTATTTACAATGTTACGGTTTTTACAGCGTGTGACGGCGACATCGCGCGTATGGTGCAAATCCCTTTCACATATCAATTCATACCTTTCTTATAGGTTGATAGGATTGTACAACATATTTTCCCATTTGTCAATAGGGAAATAGGGAATTTTGGCAACTTTTTTTGCGGCAAAGGGGTTGCTATCCTATTTACCAACTTGTATAATAGGAAATAAGAAAACGAAGGAGCAAAAACCAAATGATGATTTCAACGAAAGGCCGTTATGCGTTGCGGGTCATGATCGACATTGCCGAGAACCAGCACGACAGCTACATCCCCCTAAAAGAAATTGCCGCTCGGCAGGAAATTTCGGAAAAATACCTGGAGGCCATCGTCAAAAGTCTGGTCAAAGCGCGTTATCTGACCGGCCTGCGGGGCAAGTCCGGCGGCTACCGCCTGACCAAAACGCCCGGGGAATACACGGTGGGGAATATTTTGCGCCTGACCGAAGGGAGCCTGGCCCCGGTGGCGTGTTTAGGACAGAACCCGGTGGAGTGCCCCCGCATGGTGGAATGCCGCACCCTACCCATGTGGCGCAAGCTGAACACGATGATCAACGACTACTTCGACGGCATCACCCTAGCCGACTTGGTCAACACCGCCCAGCCGGGGAATGATTATGTGATTTAAAAAAAGGAGTTATACCCGGCGCATGGGTATAACTCCTCTTTTTTATTGCATCGCCGGGGCAAGGGGAAACTACTGTTCATTTACAGCTTTCCCAGTGCGTCCTTCACGCGGTTGAGGGTTTCCTCTTTGCCCATCATGGCGGCCAAATCGGTGCCGCCGCCCGGGGTGCGGGCCTTGCCGGACAGGGCAATGCCCAACGGGAACAGCAGCCAGCCGTTCTTCTTCTCCATCTGCTCGGCCAGCGTCTTGCAGGCCTCAAAGATCGCGTCGCGGGTCCAGTCGGTCTGGGCCTCCAGCACCGGCAGCAGGGCGGTCAGGGCCTCTTTGGCGGACTCGGGGGTCGTTTTCTGCTTCTTGTTGCGGTACATCTCGGCATCGATCGGCAGCACGGCATCAAAGAAATCGAGCTGCGGCGGGATATCCTCCAGCACCTCGCAGCGGGGCTGCAAATTGGCGCAGAGCAGGTCGCGGTCGATGTCGCAGTGGACGGCGCTGTCGATGAACGGGTCGGCCAGACGGCGGAACTCCTCGGCCGGCAGAGCGCGGATGTAGGCGGCGTTGATGGCGCGCAGCTTCAGCGGGTCAAAGATGGCGGGGGACTTCGAGATGCGGGACGGATCCCAGATCTTGATCATTTCATCCAGGCTGAAGATCTCCTGCTCGCCCTCGGGTGCCCAGCCCAGCAACAGCAGATAATTCAGCACGGCGGCGGGCAGGTAGCCCTTCGCCACCAGGTCCTGATAGCTGGCGTCGCCGTTGCGCTTGCTCAGCTTGTTCTGTGCATCCTTCATAACGGGCGGGCAGTGGATGTAAACCGGTTTTTCCCAGCCGAAAGCGTCATACAAAAGGTTATACTTCGGCGTCGAGGACAGATACTCGCTGCCGCGGATGACGTGGGTGATGCCCATGAGGTGGTCGTCCACGACATTGGCAAAGTTGTAGGTGGGCATACCGTCGGTCTTGATCAGAATCTGGTCGTCCAGCTCCTTGACATCGACCTCGATGTGGCCATAGACAACATCGTCAAAGCCCGCCATGCCGCTCTCGGGAATTTTCTGGCGGATGACATACGGCTCCCCGGCGGCCAGCTTGGCGGCGACCTCCTCGGCGCTCAGGTTGCGGCAATGCCCGTCATAGTGGGTCATCTCGCCGGCGGCGCGCTGGGCCTCGTGCATCTCATTCAGGCGCTCCTCGGTGCAGAAGCAGTAGTACGCTTTGCCGGCCTTGACCAGCTGCTCGGCATATTGCTTGAACATGCCCATGCGCTCGCTCTGGACATAGGGGCCGACAGGGCCGCCGATGTCGGGGCCCTCGTCCCAGGTCAGGCCGGTGGCCTTCAGCGTGTTGTAGATAATGTCGGTGGCGCCCTCGACCAGACGGCCCTGATCGGTGTCCTCAATGCGCAGGATAAAGGTGCCGCCGTTGTGGCGCGCTTGCAGATAGGTATACAGTGCGGTGCGCAGGTTGCCTACATGCATATAGCCTGTGGGGGACGGCGCAAAGCGAGTGCGGACGGTAGACATAGTTATTACCCCTTTTTATAGATAAAAGATAATAGATAATACATAAGGTGCGGGCACAGCCCGCCAGAATTATTATAAAACGCAGAGCTATGAGATGTCAACGGGAAAACACACCGTAGGGGCCGGGCATGCCCGGCCCGCAGCCGAAAGGCAGGAGCGCATTTGCGGGAAAGTTGAGGGCCGGACATGTCCGGCCCCTACAGAACGATTAAAGCAGGTATTCCTCAAACCTATGCAAATCGTCGATTTTTACGGTGGCGCGGTAAAAAACGCCCTCCTCGCGGTATTCCTCCTCGGCGACGCTGCCGCGGCTGCGCAAGATATCGGCCAAGGCCAGCTTGTCATAGGGCAGCACGACCTCAATGGTGCGGACGCGGTGGTTCAGCACCTCGTCGATCTTCGCCAGCAGCGCGTCCAGGCCATAGCCGGTCTTGGCGCTGGTCAAGAGGATATCCGGGTCAAAGGCCACGGCATTGGCGACGTCGCACTTGTTGTAGACCACCAGCTGGGGGATGCCATCGCAGTTGAGGCTGCCCAAAACTTCATCGGTCACGGCCAGCTGTTCGGCGGCCTGGGCGTCGCCCGCGTCGGCGACCTTGATGATGACATCGGCGAACGCGGCTTCCTCCAGCGTTGATTTGAACGCCTCCACCAGATGGTGCGGCAGGCGGCTGACGAAACCGACCGTGTCCACCAGGATGATTTGCAGCCCGCTGGGCAGCACCAGCTTGCGGGCTGTGGGGTCCAGCGTGGCAAACAGCATATCGGCCTCAAAGATCTGCTCGCCGCACAGGGCGTTCAGCAAACTCGACTTGCCCACGTTTGTGTAGCCGACCAGCGCCACCACCGGCACGTTGTTTTTCTGCCGTGCCCGGCGGGTCTCGCCGCGGCGCTTTTCCAGCTCTTTCAGGCGGCCTTCCAGATGCTCAATGCGGTGGTGCAGGTGGCGGCGATCCAGCTCCAGCTTTGTCTCACCGGCACCGCGGCGGGCACCGCCGCCGCCCCCGCCGCCGCCGCCCTGGCGGCTCAAACTCTCGCCCAGGCCCTGCAGGCGCGGCAGCTGGTAGCGCAGTGTGGCAAGTTCGGTCTGCAATTTGCCCTCGTTCGTGGTAGCGCGGGCGCGGAAAATTTCGAGGATCAGCATCGTGCGGTCCAGCACTTCGACTTGCAGTGCCGCCGACAGATTGCGGATCTGGCTGCCGGTCAGCTCGCCGTCAAAAATCGCGGCGGCTGCGTTTACGTTCTGGCAGACAAGCCGCGCCTCGGCGACCTTGCCCTCGCCCAGCAGCGTGGCGGCCTCGGGGGTCGAGCGTTTCTGCACCACCTCGGCCACGGCGTCCATACCGTTGGCGTCGGCCAGCGCCCGCAGCTCGTCCAGGCTGCGGGTTATATCGTACTTGCCCTGGTCCAACGCCAGCAGCACTACCGGCAGTTTCTCGGCGTCGGTGGTTTTCTGGGCAGTGGTGCCAAAGTCTAATTCAGTCGTGTTATCGCTCATAATTCCTCTTTCAAAAGATGGTACGCACGGCAGGGGACCGGCGTGCCGTCAAACTTGCGGTCGGTCACGTCATGGTCGTAGACAAAGCCCGCCTTCTCCAAAACGGCGGCGCTGGCAATGTTCTCGTTGGCGTGTACGGCGGCCAGCCAGTCAGCCCCCACCGTGTCAAACCAGTAGTCCCGCACAGCGCACAGGGCCTCGGTCATGTAGCCCTTGTTCCACCACTTGCGGCCCAGCGCGTAGCCGACCTCCCAGGGGGCGCCCAGGCGCTCGGTGTTCAGGTGCCAGCCGGTTTTCAACATCGGGGCAGGGCACAGGCTGATGGTCCCCATCAGCACCTCCGAATGCTTGTCGGTGATGCCCCACTGGTAAAACTTCGGGTCGTTGTAGTGTTTTTCCCACTCATTCAGCGTTTCGGCAGTCTCGCCCCAGCTGCGGTGGGCGTTCCAGCGCAGATACTTCGTCACCTGCTTGTCGCGGGCCCAGTTGTTGTACATCATTTCGCTGTCATCGATGGAAAGCTGCCGCAAAACTAAACGTTCCGTCGTCAATTCCTGTGTGCCGCAATGTTTCATGGTTTCGCCTTACTTTCTGTGGAAGATGCTGCGCAGGATGCCAAGGCCGATGCCCCAGAGCTTGGCGAGCTGTGCACGGTAGAGGGTGCAGTAGATGAACAAAATCACACCTATCAGCGCAAATTTTATAATAAAATGCTGCCACAGCAACGTGCCGACTGCTGTGACCGCGAACGCCAGCAGAAAGCCGGAAATCGTCTTGGCATAGCTGGCGACGGTGCGGTAGTACATCTGGCCCGTGACGCTGCGGTACAAAAACGCAATGCCGTTGCTGGCGGCCAGGGCCAGCGCTGCGCCGGTCAGCCCAAAGGCGGGTACCAGCACCGCGCACAGCCCCAGGTTGGACAGCGCCCCCAGCCCGATGCCGATGGTATCATGCCACGGTTTGCGGGCAATCGAGTTGCCGTAGACCGTGCCCTCGCACAGAATGTTGAAGACGACGGCCAGCATCAGCAGCGGGAAAATGGCGAGGCACCCGCGCTTGTCGGGGAAAATCACGAACACGATATCCTCGAACATGACCAGCACGCAGAAGAAGCTGAAGATCAGCAGGTTCAAAACGTCATGTACGCGGCAGATGCGCTCCTGCTCCTCGCGGTAGTGGGCGTAGACGTAGGGGCCCCAGTAGGTGGAGAAGCCCGCCTGGATGGCCGTGACCAGTTGTGCCAGGCTGTACCCGAAGGCAAACAGGCCCTGCGCATTCTCGCCGCAGGCGTTGCCCACAAAGGAAAGGCAGATACCGCTGGACAGGCTGAACAAGATCTGGGCCGGGGCCAGTGCCACGCCGTAGGGCACAGTCTGGCGGGCAATGCCGCCCAGCTGGCTGGCGGGCAGCGGCGCAAACACAGCGCTGCGGTACTTGTACCCGAATGCAATGGCAACCACGCCAAAGCTTAAAATGGCCGCCACGGCCAGGATAAATACGTTGGAGGTGAAAAAGCCCGGCAGCAGGTAGAACAGATTGTAGCAGCCCTGCATCCAGAGTGTTTCAGCCGTGTAGGCGCGCAGGTCGTTTTCCAGGCGCAGCAGCACGTTCAGATACCGCACCAGCATATACAGCGCCGCATTGATGAACAGCAGCGGCACGATGCCGGGGCCTGCCGACCCCAGGCCGAAGGCCGCCGCCAGCGGCTGGGCAAAGAACACGCTGCCTGCGACACCCAGCAGCATCATGAACGATGCCGAAATGCGGGTGCAGGCTGCGAACAGCTGGCGCGGCTCGGCCCCGGCGGGCGGCTCATGGTAAAAGCGCAGCAGCGCCTGATCCAGGCCCAGGATGCCGATGTTCATGAGGGTGGCCGTGTAGGTCATGAAGGTGACCGGCGCACCCAGGACCTCGGCGGGCAGCAGCCCCTTGACGATGAGCGCCAGCCCGGTGATGGCGAAGCCTAAATAGGTCGCCACCGAGTATTTCATCACATTCCCGGCAAAGGATTCACCGGAGGATTTTTTGCTTTCTGACATATGTGTGTCCTATCATAGCGTTGTAGGGGCCGGGTATGCCCGGCCCGCGGCCTTGCCATTACTGCGCGTCTGCCGCACTGCGGAGGGCCGGGCATGCCCGGCCCCTACATGCTCAGCGGACGAACGGCTTAATGCGTTCCGTCATTGCTGCCACCTGTTCCGGCGTTACATGGGCTTTGTCCACATACCCATAAATGCGCTGGGCAAAATTGGCCAGCGGGGGGCAGAAGGCAAATACCTTTTTCGGCTCCCAGCCGTGGCGGTAGAGAAAATGCACCCCGGCCAGCGCACAGAACTTTACCTTGTTAAAGTGCGGCGTGAAGCCTTCGCCCATCGGCTCGTCCCGGGGCGGGTTCTTGTATACATCCTCCAATAGGTCGGCCATCCGCTTGTAGGCGGGCGTATCGCTCGGGTCAAAATAGCCCTCGATAACGTCCTTTGCAATCGGGAACGGCGGTTCCGGCGCGGCCATGGCAGCGGCAAACTCGCCGCAGGTCGTCACATAATGGGCATCCTTGTAGATGACCGGGTCGTACTCGTGCTCAATGGGCACCGGGCGCAGGATGTGGCAGCTCTTGCCGGCCATGTACACCTCGGCGATGGCGGTGCTCATCCAGATGGAAATAGAGTCTGCCGCCACGATCCACTGCTTGACAGAGTCGGCAAAAATGACATGGAAGTTCGGCCGCTTCTTCGCCAGTTCTTCCAGCGCGGGGCTGTTCCACTCGCTGGGGTGGCGGCGGTAGACCAGCTCGACCTCGGGATGCTGACCTAAATATTCATCGAACCAACGCAGTGTCTCCTTCATCGAGACACGGTTCGTCTTGGCAAAGCCGGTAAAATCGGTGCCCGCCATCTTGGAAAGCTCGGCGACCTCGTCGTCATTCATGCTGGCGTAGCCGAAGCTGGAAATATACAGGTGCAGCTGCTTGGCCGGGTCCAGGCCGAACTCTTTGCACAAGGTCTGTTTGTCTTTAAAGTAGCCGTCAAACTCCGGCCGCAGAAAGTCCATCATGACTGCGCCGGTGACAGGCGTGTTTTTGGCGTCCATGCCGTGGGCCTGCAGGCGGGCGGCGGTGCGCTTGCCCCAACAGGTCTGCACGCAGCGCTTGGCGTTGCCGTTCATATTGAACCAGTCGCCCTCCTCCTGCGTGTCGGAGAGCATCTGCTCCCAATGCAGGTTGACGATCTTGTTGCATTTGCCGATGTTGTTGTAGACATGGCTGTTGATGGCCTCGTTGTCATACATACAGCTGGCGACGAGCACTTCCGGCTTGTCCTTGCCGAACAGCCGCAGGTGCTTCGGATCCAGCAGCTGGCGGATCTCCACCGTGTAACCGCGGCGTTCCAGCTCGAGCTTCAAGAGCAGGTCGCTCTCATACTCGCGGACGGTATGCTCGTATAAAATCAGGAAATCTAGTGCCATTGATAGCAACTCCCATGCAAAGTAAGTTGTAGGGGCGGATGCTTGCATCCGCTCGTGGGGCGTCGGGGACGCCGTCCCCTACAAATGAGGATGCCCCCTTGTCCGGTGGATGTAGGGCGGGGTGTCCTCACCCCGCCGCGGCGGCATGGGGGTATGCCGCCCTATATGTCAACCTGCAATATCGTTAAACAACTCTTGTGTCCAAACCGGCAGGCCGTACTTTTCATCCAGATGGAAACCGTCAAAAAACTGCGTGTCATCGTCGGTGATGGCGCTGCCGCCCCACTCGTAATCCAATAGGGTAAAGCCGCATTCTGCGGCCCAGCCGGTCAGCTGCGGCAGCACGGTATCCTGCATCACATCGGTGATGCCGAACACGTCACAGACCTCGGTGCGGACATTATCAGCCATCGGAGGCAGAACCACGATGAGCCGCACACCCTCGGCCTGGCAGCGCCGGGCCAGCGTGTGCAGGCGGTCGAATTGCTCAGTGTTCAGCGCCCAGCTTTTGCAGCGGGGCGTGATGGTGGCGGTGTAGTCATATAATTTGCGGTGCAGCGGCAAAACCGTACCATCGTCGGCCAGGTAATCCGCGTCGGTCCAGTCCCCGGACTCGATGGTGTCCGGCGTGCCGCGCAGCGTATCCATGGCCACGGTCAGGGCGTTGACGTTGTATTCTAAATTGAAGCAGTAGGCCAGCGGATTGTTCAGCGTCTTTTCCAGCGTGGCAAAGCGGTCGGTGTTGTACCCGGCGTTCAGCGTGTAGAACGAGACTTCCACCAGCAGGGTGTCAACTTCGCGGCCGGAATCCAGCACATAGTCCGCGAGGTCGAGGGTTTCTTTCAGCGACGCGCCGCCGAAGGCGAGATTCTGCCAATTCCGGCCGGAAAGCTCGTCCACCAGCGCCATATCAAAATGCGCCAGGCGGCTGTCACCCAAGATCAGATTCGTGCCAGGCTCCTGCTGGTAGGCCCTTACCCGCGCCACCGGCTGGCTGGACGAAGCGGAGGCTTTCAGCCCGAAGTAGTTGTTAGGCTCAAAGGCAACGAAGAATGCGAACCAAAGCAAAACTGGAATCATCAATAATGCAAGTTTTTTTAGGATATTCTTCATGGGCGGAAGCCTCCTTTCGTTAAAATGGCTTCCCCTCGGGGGAAGCTGTCAGCGGCTTGTCCGCTGACTGATGAGGGGCGAGTTTGCCGCGGCGACCCCTTCATGGGCAATCGCGGTACATACGCCCCTCATCCGGCGCTGCGGTGCCACCTGCTCCCCCTCTGGCGCTACGCGCCACCTCCCCCGTATCGGGGGAGTCTGTCCCTTGGGGGAAGGCGTTGGGTTAAAACCCCGCATACATACCGAATCCGCTGTTCCCAAATCCGCCGCTCTGCATGATGTACCCCACCAGTAAAGCGACGACCAGGGCATAATACACGGCCCAGCGGTGCTTTTCTCCCGCCAGGCAAATCTCGGCGGGCTTGTTCTTATAGGCAAAGGCCCGGCGGGTGTCGAGGTAGAACGCCAGCGCCAGCACCAGCACCACAAAGACATAGTACGCCGCCACCATAATGGCGTTGGCGTAGAATCCATTAGACGCAGCAGCGTACAATTCGCTGCCAAACCGCGCGGGCGACCAGCTCAGGAAGCAGCGGCCCAGGTAGGCAAACGCATCCCCCACGGTCAGCGGTGCGGCGGCGGGGGCGGACCCCACGCGGAAGAACACCATGCTGATGCACCACAGCACAAACACCCCGGCCCGCTTGGCCCACAAAACGCGGGCGGGCGCTTTCTTTTTGGGCTTGCCCAGGCGGCGGTGCAAAAGCTCCTCGCCCAGGCGGTAGCAGGCCTGCAGCAGACCCCAAACCACAAAGGGCAGCGTGTTCCCATGCCAGAAACCCGACACAAAAAACACCGTAAACACGCACACCTCGGCGGGCAGGCGGGTCAGCCTGCCCCCGGTCACGCCGGACATATCCGCCCACGCCAGCGGCATGAACAGATAATCCTGCAGCCAGGACGAAAAGCTGATGTGCCACCGGCTCCAGAACCCGGAAAAATTCGTGGCAAAAAACGGCGTCTTGAAGTTTTCAGGCAGCTCCAGGCCCAAAAGCAGACCCACGGCCCGCGCGACCTCGGAGTAGCCGGAGAAGTTGAAATACAGCTGGAACGTGTAAAACACGGCGGCCAGCACCAGCATCGGCCCGCCGTAGCTGCGGTAATTCGGGAACACCTCGTCCACCAGCAGCCCCAGCACGTCGCTGACAGCCACCAGCTTAAACAGGCCCAGCGCCATGAGCCGCAGCGCGCGCACAGTGCGGTCGGTGTCAAAGCGGTGCTCCTGCTTAAACTGCGGCAGCAGCGCCCCGGCGCGGCAGATAGGCCCCTGAGTGACGGTGGCAAAAAAGTTCAAAAACAGCGCACAATCGATGAAATTTGTCTCAACCTCGCAGTCGCCCCGCGCGGTGTCGATCAGGTAGGCAATGGCCGCAAAGCTGTAAAAGCTGATGCCCAGCGGCATGGCTACGGCCTGCCAGCCGCCCTCGCTGGCGAACGCGCCGTTATATTTGAAAAAGGCCAGAATCGCCAGCAACCCGATAACGCCCCCGCGCAGGAACGCAGTCTTGTGGGCGCTGCTGCGGGCCGCCATGCCGCGCCCGCACAGGTAGGTGAACACCGCAATCGCGATCGTCACGCCCAGCATCGACGGCATGGCCAGCGCGTAGAAAACCCAGCTGGCCGCCAGCAAAAACGCGCTCTGCCAGCGCTGCGGCAGGTGCAGGTACACCGCGGCCACGACCAGCAGAAAACCGAAAAATCCAAAACTTTGCAGGCTCATGGCCACACCTCCCCTTTATAATCAGTAATACCTTATTATACATGATTTGCCGTGGGTACGCAAGTGGGTTGTTGTGGTGCAGCGTGATTTGTGCTATACTATCGGTAAAGCTAAATTTTTGCCGGAGGCCGCTATGTCCTACATCCGCAGCGCAATCTCAAAATTTTTAAAGACCCAGCCCCCGGCGCGTATCATTGCGCTGGGCTTTGCACTGCTGATTTTGTGCGGCGCGGCGCTGCTGATGCTGCCCTTTGCGGTACACCCGGGGCTGCACATTGCCCCGCTGGACGCCCTGTTCACGGCTACCAGCGCAGTTTGCGTCACGGGTCTTGTGGTGGTGGATACCGCCGACACCTTCAGTATGTTCGGCCAGGTCGTCATTGCGGTGCTCATTCAAATCGGCGGCTTGGGTGTCGCATCCATCGGCATGGGGTTGGCACTGGTGACCGGGCGGCGCATCAACTTAAAGGGCCGCTCCCTCGTGCGGGAGGCACTGAACGTGGAAAGTCTGGACGGCATGGTCCGCCTTGTCCGCGCGGTGCTGCTCATGACCCTGATTTGCGAAGGCGCGGGCGCGGTGCTAGGTTTCCCGGCGTTCGCCGGCAACCATATGCCGCTGCAGGCGGTGTGGCTGAGTATTTTCCACTCGATCGCTTCCTTTAACAATGCGGGTTTTGACGCGCTGGGCGGCGGCACAAACCTGATACCCTACCGCGGCGATGTGCTGCTGAATATCGTCACCGACGCGCTTGTCATTGTGGGCGGCATCGGCTTCATGGTCATTCTGGATGTGGGTCGCTGCCGGGGCAATTTTCGCAAAATGACCTTCCACACCAAGGTCGTGCTGACGACGACGGCAGTGTTGCTGTTCGGCGGCGCGGCGCTGCTGCAAATCACCGACCATCTTGACTTTATGACGGCGTTTTTCCAGAGCATGACGGCCCGCACGGCGGGTTTCTCCACTGTGGATCTCAGCGGCTTGAGCAGCGCGGGCCTGTTGGTCATTATGGTGTTGATGTTCGTGGGTGCGTCGCCGGGATCCACGGGCGGCGGCATCAAGACGACCACATTTTTTGTGCTGATGCAGCAGGTGCGGTCGATCTTCTCCAAGCGCAGGCTCGGCGCATTCCACCGCCGCCTGCCGGACGGCTCACTGGCAAAGGCTGCCACCATCACCTTGATGGGCCTGATCGTTGTGAGCTGCGGTACCTTCGCGCTCTGTATTTTGGAGCCGGAGACGGATTTCCTGCGCCTGCTGTTTGAGCAGGTGTCGGCGTACAGCACAGCGGGGCTTTCCACCGGCATCACGGCGGGGCTGCGGGCCGGCAGCAAAGCGGTGCTGATTTTTACCATGTTCATCGGCCGCGTGGGTGCGGTGACGCTGCTCTCCCTCTGGGTTGAGCGCCCTGAACCCAGCGCCCATTACACCGAGGAAGCGATTACGATTGGGTAAACGGCGCGGCGGGGTGAGGGCACCCCGCCCTACAAATACGGAAAACCGTGTGCCGTAGGGCGGCATGCCCTCATGCCGCCGTGGACGCTTGCCGCAGCACATTCAGAAAGGTATTGCCACTATGTTTGACAAAAAGAAGAATTCTGCCGAAAGTTACGGCGTCATCGGCCTGGGTCGGTTTGGTACGGCGCTGGTCAAAACGCTGGCTGCCGCGGGCAAAGAGGTCATCGCCGTGGACAAGGACGAAGCCAAGGTCAAGGCCGTGCGCGGCTACACCGATTACGCCTTTGTCATCGATGAACTGGACGAAGTATCGCTGAAAGAAACCGGGATGCAGAACTGCGGCACCGTCACGATCTGCATTGGTGAGCAGGTGGATGTCAGTATTCTGACTACGATGCTTGTCACGAAGCTGGGCGTGCCCCACGTTATTTCCAAGGCCGCCAGCGAGGTCCACGGCGAAGTGCTCAAGCGCCTGGGGGCCGAAGTCGTCTACCCCGAGGCTGACATGGCCGTGCGCATTGGCAAGCGGCTGATCTCTGGCAATCTGCTGGATTACATTGCCCTGGGCGACGGCGTCGAAGTGCGGCGCATTGCCGTGGGCGGCAAGATGCTGGGCAAAAGCGTCCGCCAGCTGGATGTGCGCAAAGTCTACGGCATCAATATCATCGCCGTGGAGCACGGCAACCAGACCAATGTGGAATTTGCCGCGGACTATACCTTTAAGGAGGGGGACAGTGTGGCGGTAATCGGCAAGGTCGGGAAGATCGATAAGTTTGAGAAGGAAATATAAAGAAGGCCCCCTTTGACAAGGAAGGTTTTGTTCCCCTCTTGTTAAAAAACTAACCGCACAAATTTTGCGCATTTTACCTTGCAATTCGGCCTGTAATGCGGTACACTTAAACTAACAAAATATGGCAAAAACAGGAGGACTTCCCCCCATGGAACACAGCAATCCGATCCTGATGGGCAACAGCAGCCCGCAGAAGTTTATCACTATCGGCGAAGTGATGCTGCGCCTGACCCCGCCGAACTATGAAAAGATCCGCATGACTTCCACTTTCGAGGCCAGTTACGGCGGCAGCGAGGCAAACATTGCGCTGGCTCTGGCGAACCTCGGCGTGGATTCCACCTTCTTCAGCGTTGTGCCCAACAACTCCCTGGGCAAAAGCGCCATCCGCTGGCTCCGCTGCAATGACGTCCACTGCACGCCGATGATCCTCTCCACCAAGGAGGAAACCCCCAGCCACCGCCTGGGCACCTATTACCTTGAGACCGGCTACGGCATCCGCCCCAGCAAGGTCATCTATGACCGTATGCACAGTGCCCTGACCGAGTACGACCTGACCAAGGTCGATCTGGATGAGCTGTTTGACGGCTTCGACTGGCTGCACCTGTCCGGCATCACCCCGGCGCTGAACAAAAACTGCGCCGATTTTATCCTGCGCTGCCTGCGCACCGCCAAGGAGAAGGGCCTGACTGTCAGCTTTGACGGCAACTTCCGTTCCACGCTGTGGTCCTGGGAGGATGCCCGCGACTACTGCACCCAGTGCCTGCCCTACGTTGATGTACTGTTCGGCATCGAGCCGTACCACCTGTGGAAGGACGAAGAGGATCATGCTAAGGGCGACTGGAAGGACGGCGTCCCCCTGCAGCCCAGCTATGAGCAGCAGGACGAAATTTTCCAGCATTTCATCGACCGTTACCCCAACCTCAAGTGCATTGCCCGCCATGTGCGCTATGTCCACTCCGGCAGTGAGAACAGCCTGAAAGCCTTTATGTGGTACGAGGGTCACACGTTCGAGTCCAAGCTCTATACCTTTAATATTCTGGACCGTGTCGGCGGCGGCGATGCCTTTGCCAGCGGCCTGATCTACGCCATGATGCACGACTATAAGCCGATGGATATGGTCAACTTCGCGGTCGCGTCCAGCGCCATCAAGCACACCATCCACGGCGATGCCAACATCACCGACGACGTGGAGAGCATCCGCAACCTGATGAATATGAACTACGATATCAAGCGGTAATACGTAAAATAAAGCGCCGTCCCGGGTGAGGGACGGCGTTTTTATTTGGGAAGGTGTCCGCCGCCCGCCAAACGCAAGTCACCCCAGCGCTACATCCAGCGCCATCATCAGGGTAAAGCCCAGCGCAAAGCAGATCGTGCCCACGTTGGAGTGTTCACCCTGGGACATTTCGGGGATCAGCTCCTCAATAACAACATACAGCATCGCACCCGCGGCAAAGCTCAAAAGATACGGCAGCGCAGGCACGACCAGCCCCGCCGCCCAGATCGTGAACAGCGCGCCCAGCGGTTCCACCGCGCCGGACAGTGTACCCATCAGGAACGCCCTGTCCTTGCTCATGCCCTCGGCTTTTAAAGGCATTGAAATGATCGCACCTTCGGGGAAATTCTGGATGGCAATGCCCAGGGACAGCGCCAGTGCGCCCATGGCGGTGATCTGCGCGCTGCCGGTTAAGTATCCCGCGTACACAACGCCGACGGCCATGCCCTCCGGAATATTGTGCAGCGTGACGGCCAGCACCAACATTGTCGTGCGGGAAAAGCCGCTTTTGGGGCCTTCGGGCGTGTCCGCGCCCTGGTGCAGGTGGGGGACAAGCACATCCAGCAGAAGCAGGAACCCGACGCCGAGCCAGAACCCGATAACGGCGGGCAGGAACGCCAGCCGCCCCAGCGCGGCGGACTGCTCCATGGCGGGGGAGAGCAGGCTCCAGATGGATGCCGCCACCATGACCCCGGCGGCAAACCCGGTCAACGCCCGCTGCACGCCGGGATGCAGGGACTTTTTCATAAAGAACACGCAGGCAGACCCGATAGTCGTGCCCGCAAAGGGGATGAGGATCCCAATGAATGCACTTGTTAGCATACACTAACCCTCCTGTGTAAATCATAGTAAAATAGTATGCTTTCGTGAGGAATTATAGCACAAAGGGGGAGGGGCGTCAAGGCACAGGGGGAAAGCCCCGCCCGACACAAAAATTTTACACCCCCTTCACACAAAGCAGTTAAAAATATATCAAAAACACTTGCGCAAATCGAACTTTGTGCGTATAATAATACTAAACCCCTTGGGGTGCGGTGCGCCCCGCCAAAAATGTGAAACATACCGAGAGGAGCTTTTACTATGGGTTTGGGTAAAAAGACCATTGACGATGAGAACTACGCCGGTAAGCGCGTACTGGTTCGCTGCGACTTCAACGTCCCGATGAAGGACGGCGTTATCACCAATGATAACCGCATCAACGCCGCACTGCCGACCATCAAGAAATTGATCAACGACGGCGCTAAGGTCATCCTGTGCAGCCATCTGGGCAAGCCGAAGAACGGCCCCGAGGCCAAGTTCAGCCTGGCCCCTGTTGCTGTCCGCCTGAGCGAGAAGCTGAGCCAGCCGGTCGTCTTTGCGGACGATGACACTGTCGTCGGCGAGAATGCCAAGGCTGCTGTTGCCACCATGGGCAACGGCGACGTCGTTCTGCTGCAGAACACCCGCTTCCGCAAGGAAGAGACCAAGAATGAGCCCGCTTTCAGCGAAGAGCTGGCCAGCCTCGCCGACGCTTATGTCGACGATGCCTTCGGCTCCTGCCACCGCGCTCACTGCTCCACCGCCGGTGTGACCGACTATGTCAAGGACACCGCTGTCGGCTACCTGATGGAGAAGGAAATCAAGTACCTCGGCAACGCCGTGAACGATCCCGAGCGTCCCTTCACCGCCATTCTGGGCGGCGCCAAGGTCGCGGACAAGCTGAACGTTATCTCCAACCTGCTCGAGAAGGTCGATACCCTGATCATCGGCGGCGGCATGGCCTACACCTTCCTGAAGGCCCAGGGCTATGAGATCGGCAAGAGCCTGTGCGACGACTCCAAGCTGGACTACTGCAAGGAAATGATGGCCAAGGCCCAGGAGAAGGGCGTCAAGCTGCTGCTGCCTGTTGACGCTGCCTGCATCAAGGACTTCCCCGATCCCATCGATGCTCCCATCGAGACCACCATTGTTCCGGTCAGCGCCATCCCTGCTGACCAGGAAGGCTGCGACATCGGCCCCGAGACCATGAAGCTGTTTGCTGATGCCGTCAAGGCCAGCAAGACCGTTGTCTGGAACGGCCCCATGGGCGTGTTCGAGAACCCGACCCTGGCTGCCGGCACCCTGGCTGTTGCCAAGGCCATGGCAGAGAGCGATGCCACCACCGTCATCGGCGGCGGCGACTCAGCAGCTGCTGTCCAGCAGATGGGCCTGGGCGACAAGATGACCCACATCTCCACCGGCGGCGGCGCATCTCTCGAGTACCTCGAGGGTAAGGAGCTGCCCGGCATCGCCGTCATCCAGAAGGCTTGATCAACAATACCCGCAGGAGCGCGGCGGCAGAGCCGCCGCGCTTTTTATGTAAAGGCTTCCCCCCTCGAGTGGGAAGGCTTATTATGGAAGGAGTAATTACCATGGATAAACAGAACCGCAAAGCCATCATTGCTGGCAACTGGAAAATGAACAAGACCGCTACCGAGGCCAAGGCCCTCATCAGCGAGCTGATCCCCGCTGTCAAGGACGCCGGCTGCGAGGTCGTTATCTGCGTTCCCTTCACCGACCTGGTCACCGCTGTCGAGATGACCAAGGGCACCAACATCCATGTCGGTGCCGAGAATGTCCACTTTGAGAAGTCCGGCGCCTTCACCGGCGAAATTTCCGCCGATATGCTGACCGACCTGGGCGTTGAGTACGTCGTGATCGGCCACAGCGAGCGCCGCCAGTACTTTGCCGAGACCAACGAGACTGTCAACAAGCGCACCAAAGCTGCGCTGGCCGGCGGCCTGAAGCCCATCATCTGCGTTGGCGAGAGCCTGGATCAGCGTGAGCAGGGCGTCACCGAGGAACTGGTCCGTATGCAGGTCAAGATTGCCCTGAACGGCGTGACCGCTGACGAACTGAAGAACGTCGTTATCGCCTACGAGCCCATCTGGGCCATCGGCACCGGCAAGACCGCTACCGCTGACCAGGCCGAGGAAGTCTGCGCCGCCATCCGCAAGGTCGTCGGCGAGCTGTACGGCGAGGACGCCGCCAAGGCCCTGACCGTCCAGTACGGCGGCAGCATGAACCCGAAGAACGCTGAGGAACTGCTGAGCAAGCCCGATGTTGACGGCGGCCTGATCGGCGGCGCGTCCCTGAAGGCTGACCAGTTTGCTGTTATCGTGGACGCTGCTACCAAAGGCTAAATTGCGTTTTCCCGGAATGTTTGTAGGGAACGCATATATGCGTCCCGGCAGCGTGACGGCCGCCCCTACAACCCTATTATTAAGGAGTTTCAATTTTATGTCCAAAAAACCTGTTATGCTCTGCATTATGGACGGCTTCGGCTGGACGCCCGACAAGACCTTCGGCAATGCCGTGGCCGCCGCCAACAAGCCCAACTTGGATAAGCTGTTCGCCAACTACCCCATGACCACCATTGAGGCATCCGGCATGGCTGTCGGCCTGCCCGACGGCCAGATGGGCAACTCTGAGGTCGGCCACACCAACATGGGCGCCGGCCGCATTGTCTACCAGCAGCTGACTCTCATCACCAAGTCCATTAAGGACGGCGAGATGCTGAAAAACCCGGTGCTGGTCAAGAACATGAAGGCTGCTATCGACGCAGGCAAGGCCATCCATCTGATGGGCCTGGTCGGCACCGGCGGTGTCCACAGCCACGCCGACCACTGGTTCGGCGTGCTGGAAATGGCTAAGCACATGGGCGCGAAGGACGTCTACCTGCACTGCATCATGGACGGCCGTGACACCGATCCCCACAGCGGCAAGGGCTTCCTGGCTGACCTGCAGGCCAAGCTGGACGAGCTGGGCATCGGCAAGATCGCCAGTGTCTCCGGCCGTTACTACGCCATGGACCGCGACAACAACTGGGACCGTGAGGAAAAAGCTTACGCCGCCTTTGTCTACGGCGAGGGCAACCACGCCGCCAACGCGCAGGAGGCCATTGAGGCCAGCTACGCCGCCGACGTGACCGACGAGTTCGTCATCCCCGTTGTCACCTGCGAGGGCGGCCGCGTCGAGGATGGCGACACCGTCATCTTCATGAACTTCCGCCCCGACCGTGCCCGCCAGATGACCCGCATCTTCTGCGATGACGCCTTCACCGGCTTTGAGCGCCGCGGCGGCCGCAAGCAGGTCAACTACGTCTGCATGGCCGAGTACGACGCCACGATGCCCAACTGCGAAGTTGCGTATCCCCCCGTTGAGCTGAAGAACACCCTGGGCGAGTACCTGGCCGCCAACGGCAAGACCCAGCTGCGCATTGCCGAGACCGAGAAATACGCTCATGTGACCTTCTTCTTCAACGGCGGCGTCGAGCAGCCCTGCGAGGGCGAGGATCGCAAGGTCATCCCCAGCCCGAAGGTTGCCACCTACGACCTGAAGCCCGAGATGAGCGCCTATGAGGTCGCCGACGAGTGCAAGGCCCGCATCGAGAGCGGCAAGTATGATGTCATCATCCTGAACTTCGCCAACTGCGATATGGTCGGCCACACCGGCGTGTTTGATGCCGCTGTCAAGGCCGTTGAGGCTGTTGACAAGTGCGTCGGCGAAGTCACCGACGCCGTGCTGAACGCAGGCGGTGTGGTCTTCCTGACCGCCGACCACGGCAACGCCGAGAAGATGAAGAACCCCGATGGTTCTCCCTTCACGGCCCACACCACCAACGTCGTGCCCTTCGCGGTCATCGGCGCTGGCGACGTGAAGCTGCGCGAGGGCGGCTGCCTGGCGGACATCGCCCCCACCATGCTGCCCTATATCGGCCTGCCCGTCCCCGCGGAAATGACCGGCAAGAGCATTATTGTGGAATAATTTAACAATGCATCCCCGCGGCGGGCCGTTTGGCCCGCCGCCTTTTGTGTTTGTAGGGGCCGGGCATGCCCGGCCCGCAGCTTTCCCATAAGAAACCATTCGCCCTACACACGCGGGCCACAGATGTGCGGCCTCTACAAATGCATCGCGCACCCTTGCTATTTTCCCCCAAATGCGGTATAGTTATCTTAACTGAACATATCCGATTTAGGAGAAACTGCATGAAACAACAAACAAAGGGCGGGGCGCTGCACAAGGTCTGGCAGGCGCTGCCGTGGCTGTGGATGGCGGCAGCGTACCTGTTTGACCTGTGGTATCAGCTGGTGCCCGGCAAATGGATCGTCGATTCCGACCTTGCCTCGGAAATGATCCTCTCCGACCTGCTCAACAAAGAGGGAACCATCATCAGCCATAACTGGTTCTACTCCACCGAGCTGAAAGTCGTCAACCTGCAATGGTTCTACCGCCTGGGGCTGCGGATTTTCCCTAATGACTGGCACCTGGCCCGCACGTTTGGCATGGCCATCACGCTGGCGCTGTTCGCGGCGGCCATGCTCTTTTTCGTCAAATGCGCGGGGCTGGGGCGCGCGGGCCTGTGGATGGTCGGTACGCTGCTGTGGCCCTTCGGACAGCATTACCTGGTCTACGCGATCTACGGCGGCTATTATCTCGTTTATACGTTCTTTTATATGCTGGTACTGGCGCTGGTGCTGCGCAGCCTGAACGCCGATAAAAAGCACTGCGCCCTGCAATGGGTGCTGGCTTGCGTCATCACGGCGGTGGCCGGCATGAACGGCGTCAAGCAGCTCATGGTGTTCCACGCGCCGCTCTGTCTGGCAGCGGCCATTCTGCTGGTGTTGGCACTGCACAGCTGCGGCAAGACCAACTGGAAGGCCGCCCTGGACGCCAGCCGCAAAGAAGTTCGTTTGTTTGCGGCGTCGCTGGTCACGGCGGTGGCCGCTGCGGCGGGATACTTCGTCAGCAACGCGGTTTTGTCCCGGATGTATGACTTCAAATCCTATAACTTCATCGTCTGGAACCGCGACGAGGATTGGTTCACCCTCGACCGCATCCTGATGGACTTCTTCCATGAGTTTGGCTACGAGAACGGCTCCGGTGTGTTCCACTTCGGCGGCATTGCGGCGGCCGTGGGCCTGCTGCTGGGCTGCTGGATGTTCTTCTGCATCGTGCGGCTGCTGCTGCGGCTGGACAAGCTGGAACGCAACGACAAGCTGCTGGTGCTGCTGCTCGTCGCCATGCTGGCGGTCTGCGGCGTGGCCTACACCTACTTCCACGAGTATTACCTCTACTTCTGGCTCATGAATATGCCGGTGGCCATCGCCGTGATGGCGGTGGAGATCAAGACCGAGGACTTCCACATCCTGGGTGCCCGGCAGCTGCTGGGCGTGGGGCTGGCGGCCTGCTTTACGCTCTGCGCTGTCAGCACGGTACGCCAGGAGCAGGAACACCCCTACCTGGCCCACAAGGGGCTGAACACCGCCGCCGAATGGCTGGTGGACAACGGCTATACCCAGGGCTATTCCACATTCTGGAACGGCAATGCCATGACCGAGTTGACCAGCGGCAAGCTGGAAGTCTGGACGCTGCAATCGCTGGACCGCGACGATGTGCCCAACTGGCTGCAGCCCAAGAGCCACCTGACCACCGACCCGGAGCACCCCTTCCTGCTCATCGACACCGAGACGGATGGCCCGGCAGAGAACGCCAAGCTAATCCAGTACGGTGACTGCACCGAGGTGTACAACGATGGCCGCTATGTCATCTACGATTTCGCCGATGCGGACGCCTTGCACGCAGCGGCCCAGGCGGCAGCGGATGCAAAACAATAAGACAAGACACCATGTTATATAGGGGCGGATGCTTGCAACCGCCCGCGGGGCGTCGAGGACGCCGCCCCCCTGCAACCGAACCCGATACTATATATAAATTAAGGAGATTTCATATGCGTTACTGCAAAAAATGTACGATGCCCGACACCCGGCCCGGTATCACCTTTGACGCCGAGGGCGTGTGCAGCGCCTGCCGCCACTACGAGAACCGCAAAAACGTCGACTGGGACGCCCGCTTCAAGGAGTTTGAGGCCTACTGCGACAAATACCGCGGCATGAACGGCCCCGGCGGCTATGACTGCGCCGTCGCCGTCTCCGGCGGCAAGGACAGCCACTTCCAGGTCTGGATGCTCAAGGAAGTCATGCACATGAACCCCATCCTGTTCAGCGTCGAGGACAACTTCCCCATGACGCAGGCGGGTATCCACAACCTCAAGAACATCAGCGAGGAGTTCGGCTGCACCATCATCTCCTGCAAGCCTAACATCAAAGTCCAGAAGGTCCTGATGCGCAAATTCTTTGAGAAATACGGCAAGCCGACCTGGTACGTCGACCGCCTGATCTACACCTTCCCGCTGCACATGGCGGCTAAGTTCAACACCCCTATGCTCTGCTACGGCGAGAACGTCAGCTTTGAGTACGGCGGCAACGCCGACAAGGAAACCTACTCCGCCATGGATCAGATCGAGAACGGCGTCGCTGTGGGCATGCCCATGGACGAGCTGCTGGGCGACGGCGTGACCGAGAAGGACCTGTCCCTGACGCTGGCCCCCAGCGCCGAGGAGCGCGCCAAGCTCGACCCGTTCTACATGAGTTACTTTGTGCCCTGGAACAGCTACAAGAACTACCAGATCGCCAAGGCCCACGGCTTCCACGACCTTACCCACGAGTGGGACCGCACCCACCACGCCGAGAACTTCGACCAGATCGACTCCCGCGCGTACCTGGTGCATTCCTGGCTGAAATACCCGAAGTTCGGCCACGCCGCCGCCACCGACTATACTGCCCGCTACATCCGCTACGGCATGATGACCCGCGAGGAAGCTATCCCCATCATCAAGGCCCGCGACGGCAAGCTGGATCCGCTCTGCGTGCGTGATTTCTGCGATTTCTGCGGCTACACCGAGACGGAGTTCTGGGCCATCATGGACAAGTTCTACAACCGTGACCTGTTCGAGAAGAACGAGTACGACGAGTGGCAGCTCAAACATCCCATCTGGGAGGAGAACAAGTAATGGTACGCCATGTCATTTTGTGGAAACTGAAGGATATGCCCGACGCAGAGAAGGCCGCCGTCAAGGCAGGCATCAAAGCCGGGCTGGAAGGTTTGGTGGGTAAGATCCCCGGTCTGCTGGAAGTCCATGTCTACACCGACGCCCTGCCCAGCAGTGCCAATGCAGACCTGATGCTCGACACGACTTTCACCGATGCCGCCGCACTGAAAGGCTACTTCACCCACCCGGCCCACGTCGCTGTGGCCGACGGCAAAGTAAGACCATACACGGCGGTACGGACGTGTTTGGATTTTAACGTGTAAGTAAGCAGAAAATAAAATGTAGGGGCGGATTCTATATCCGCCCGTGGACGCTTCCGCAGCCGCGGACTCTGCGGGCGCATATAGAATGCGCCCCTACGGTATAATGGAGGAATAACCATGACCACCCTCATCCGCGGCGGCCTTATCCATGACGCGGTCCACCGCGGGGCGTATATCGCCGATATCCTGCTGGCGGGCGGCAAAATTGCCGGCATCGGCACCGATCTGACCGCCCCGGCGGACGCGGAAATCTTCGACGCGGACGGTCTCGACGTCTACCCCGGCTTCGTCGATGCCCATACTCACATTGGCCTGGACGGCTACGGCATCGGGTACGAGGGCTGCGATTACAACGAAATGAACGATATCTGGACGCCGCAGCTCCGAGCCATCGACGGCATCAACCCCCGTGACCCCTCGCTGGCCATTGCCCGCAAGGCGGGCGTCACCTGCGTCTGCACCGGCCCGGGCAGCGCCAATGTGCTGGGCGGCACGTTTTTAGCCATGAAAACCGTCGGCGACCGCATCGATAACATGATCGTCAAAGACCCTGTTGCCATGAAATGCGCCTTCGGTGAGAACCCCAAGCGCTGCTACCGCGACAAGTGCGACTCGACCCGTATGTCCACGGCGGCGTTCCTGCGCGGTGCGCTGATGCAGGCCAAGGACTACGGCGCACGCAAGCAGGCCGCAAACGGCGATGTGACCAAGATGCCCGCCTATAACCAGAAGCTCGAGGCCCTGCTGCCGGTGCTGGCAGGGGAGATCCCCCTGAAAGCCCACGCCCACCAGGCAAACGATATCTTCACTGCGCTGCGCATTGCCCATGAGTTCGGCCTGCGCATCACGCTGGAACACGTCACCGAGGGCCACCTCATTGTGGACGAGCTGGCAAAAGAAAAAGACGTGCCCATGGCCGTCGGTCCCAGCCTGACCCACGCCAGCAAGTTTGAATTGCAGAACAAATCCTGGGCTACGCCCGGTGTGCTGGCGAAAGCGGGCTGCCATGTCTCCATCATCACCGATAACTCGGTCATCCCGCAGCAATATCTGCCGCTCTGCGCCGGTATGGCCGTCAAGGCGGGCATGGATGAGTTTGATGCGCTGAAAGCCATCACCATCAATCCGGCGGAGCATATCGGCGTAGCGGACCGCGTCGGCACGCTGGAGGTGGGCAAGGACGCCGACGTCGTCATCACGAACGGCTGCCCCTTTGAGGTACTGACCGAAACGCGGGCTGTTTTCATCGACGGCAATCGCGTCGATACCCTGTAAAACAACGCTGAAAGGAATTATTGTATGCACCTGCCTGAACGCCCGCTGCGCTGCGCCCCCGCAGCCATTGCCGGGAATGTGCTGACGTTGGCGGCGCTTTTGCTGCTGCCGCTGTATATGCCAAGCGGCTATGTGGGCCTTGTGGATGCAAAATTTCACCTGCTGCTCTGGCTGGCGGGGGCGGGCGCTGCGCTGCTGGTCTGGCGGCTGTGGCTGGGCCTGCGCGGCCGCGCCCCTGCCGTTCGGCTGGATTTGGCAACCGCATTGCCGTTGCCGGTGCTCTGTTTGAGCTACACGGTGGCCTGGCTCTTTGCCGAGGATCGTGCCCTGGCCCTGTGGGGGCTGGCGGGACGGTACAACGGCCTGCTGATGCTGCTTGCCTGCACGGTGCTTTACTTTGTGGTGCGGCTGGTGGGTGGCGGTGTGCCCTCGGTGTGGTTCGGGCGGTTGCTGGCGGGCGCGGGCTGCGCCGTCACGCTGTTGAGCTGGCTGAACTTTTTCATGGCCGATCCGCTGGACGCCTATTACAGCTTTCTGCCCGGCAGGGGCGGGCTATTTCTGGGCACGGTGGGCAACATCAATTTTTACGGTGCACTGTTGGATATCTGCCTGCCCATCGCTGTGTGGGAGCTGCTGACTGCCCCCGACCGGGACACCGCCCGGCGGTGGGGTGCGGTGTCCGTTTGCCTGGGCACCGGGCTGATTGCGGCGGGCAGCGACGCCGCCTGGCTCGGGGCCGTTTGCGCGGTGTGGGCGCTCTGCATGGCACGGCGTGTCACGGCGGGGCGGCTGGCCCGGCTGCTCTTCGCGGGAGGGGCCTGGGCGCTCTGCGCCGCTGCGGCGGGTCTGCTGGCCCGCTGGCTGCCCATCCGCACCGAATGGCGCACCCTGTCCGGGCTTGTCACACAGCTGTTCCCCGCGCTGGCGGTGGCAGGGGTGCTTTTTGCGCTGGGCGCACTGCTGCGCCGCTGGCCCACGGCCCGCAGCTGGCGAGCCGCGCGGGTGCTGGGTGTCCTGACCGTTTTACTGGCGGCTGAGCTGTTTGTAGCGGCAAATTTCACGAGCATTCTGCCCGAATCCCTTGCTGCCTCGCTGCGGTTTGACGACCAGTGGGGTTCCAACCGCGGCTTTGCGTGGAAGCGCCTTTGGACCGTCTACAAGGACGATTTGACGCCGCTGCAGATGGTGTTCGGCCTGGGCGGCGACGCAACCAACGCGCGGCTGAACATTGATGATTATTCTGTCAAATATATGACGCTGCTCAACGGCGACATTTTTGACTCGGCCCACAACGAGTATTTGCAGCACCTGCTTTGCGGCGGTGCGGTGGGCCTGGCTGCCTGGCTGGCATTTCTGGCCGGGCATATCCGCCGTGGGCTGCGGACTGCGCCCGGGCTGGCACTGGCAGTTTTCGGGTATGCGGTGCAGGCGTTTTTCAGTATCAGTATGCCCGGTGTGCTGCCGCTGGTGTTTGTGTTGGCGGCCCTCTGTGTAAAGCCGCAGCCCCTGGCTGCCCGGGGAGAGTACCGATGCCTGCTGGGCCTGGCCCTGGCCGCCCCGCCGGTAATGCTGCTGGCGGCGCTATAAAAGAATCGTATCGAAAAATGTGCGGTAGGGGCGGGGCTCTGCTCCGCCCGTGGTCGCTTGCCTTTTGGAGAGCTTTCCCGGAAAGGGGATACAAGAGTAAGCCGCCGAGCGGAGCAGAGCCCCGCCCCTGCGTTGAAAACGCTGTGACCCCTAAATAGTGTACAAAAGTGTGAAAGAAAATGTGGATTATTGGTGAAAATGTGAATTGACAAAAGCTAATGGGGGGGGGTATACTTTCAATAGTTTTGAAATTTACTGCAAAGTAAACAAACACTATTGAGAGGAGTCCTACCTGAATGAAGAAATTCCTTGCCATGCTCTGCGCTGTGGCGCTGGCGGCTCTGTGCGCCGTCTCCGCTTTTGCAGAGGCTACCCCCGGCCAGGCCGCCAACGAGCTGGCCACCAACATCCTGAACACCGCCAACAAGGGCATCATGGTTCCCGAGGCTGTTGAGATGACCGAGCACATCGTTGCTAATCCCACCATCCCTGTCACCAAAGAGCAGGCCAACGCGGCTATGGGCGTTATGAACGCTGTCGGCAATACCGTCGTTAAGAAGGTTGCCACCGGCAGCAAAGTTTCCAATGCCATCAGCTTTGAGTCCTACAAGGAGAACGGCGTTGTCGTCAATAGCCTGACCCGCAAAGACGACAAGACTCTCGTGCTGGATGCTTCCTGGTCCGGCAATGAGGCCCAGCCCGAGATGGGCGTTATGGTCGCCGTGTACGGCCTGGAGTCCCGCGCGGGCTACCAGCTGGTTTACGTCGCTGACGACGGCACCCGCACCACCTACGACACCCAGCTGTCCTCCGCCAACAATGCGGTCGTATTCTGGATCCCCCACTTCTCCACCTATGAGATCGTCCGCGTCCGCGACTATGTTGAGCCCAGCAACGACAGCCAGACCGACGCTGACCGCGCTGCCCAGGCAGCCGCTGCTGCCGCCGAGGCTGCCCGCGTTGACGCCCAGTTCTACACCTGCCCGGCCTGCGGCTACCACAACTGGACCGGCACTGTGGGCGGCTACAAGTGCGACCACTGCGGCCACATCGAGGCCAAGGACCTGAGCAGCTACCCCAACGTCAAGGGCACTGCCACCCTGGCCGCCGCTTCCTCTACCAAGGCTGTGGGCACCAACCCCATCAAGGCTACCGGCGCTGACATGAACCTGATGGTCCTGGCCGTTCTGGTTCTGGCTGCGGCTATGGTCGGCGGCTTCGCCTGCGTTGCCCGCAAGCACAAGTAAAAAAGGATAAACTGCTTATGAAGGAAACACATTCCGGCAAAGCAGTGTCATCACACAGCAAGAGGAAGAACGTTGTTCTTTCTCTTGTTTTTTGTGTGGCCGCAGTTTGCGTGGCACTGCTGGTTTTGGTTGGCCCCGGGCACAGCCTGGCGGGCGCGGCCCAGCGCTCCGGCGTGGACGCTGCGCTGCCCGCCTCCATCGATACGACAACTTCGGACAACACCGCCCAGCCCACCGAGGCCCCCACGGCACCGCCGCAGCCTGCGGCGGTGAACATCAATGATTTCGGCGGCTACCCCAGTGCGGGGGACGCTTTGGGCGAAATCAAAATCTCCGGCACGTCGGTGGACTGCACGCTGTACTATGGCGACGAGGATGCCCAGCTGGACGCGGGCGCGGGCATCTACCCGGGCAGCAAAATCCCCGGCGAGGGCGGTACAATTCTGGTGGCCGGACACACGGCGACCTTCTTCCGCGATTTTGAGCATGCCCAGAACGGTGCGCAGATCACCGTCACCACCGTCTACGGTACCTACGTCTACGAAATCACCGATATGCAGGTTGCGACCGACACCGACACTTCGGCCTACGACCTCGACGCGGCGGAGGAAAACATCATCCTCTACACCTGCTACCCGCTAGGCCAGACCGCGCTGACCGATCTGCGCTACTTCATCTACGGCCGCTTCGTCAGCGGCCCTGCGCTGGAGGGTCTGTCTTGACCCGCCCCGCAGAACACCCGGGCGCGGCGCGGCTCTCGGTCATGGTGCAGCTGGTGGGCAGCGTCTGCGCGGTGCTGCTGGCCCTGAGCCTGGCTCTGGCCGCCACGCTGCTGCGGGAGGGGCACTTTGCCGCCTGCATCGAAAACAGCGGCTACCTGGACACCCTTCACACCGCCGTGCTGGACACCTGCGGTGGGTACGCTGCGGCAGCGGGTACGACCGCTGACCCGCTGGCGGACATCATTACGCCGGAGGCTGTCCGCGCCGGGGTGTTGCACCGGGCCGACGGCCTGTGGCACGGCAGCACCGTCGATGAGACGGACCCCTTCAATGACCTCATCGTGACCTACCAGGACAACGTCGCCCCGGAACCCGCCGTCTACGATGGCTACCGCATCTTGCAGTACAACTGCCAGATGGAATGGAAAAGCGCCATGGCAACGCCGTTTTCGGCGGCTATTAGTATGGTGCTACAATACCGCACCGTCGTGGCCGTGACGATGTACCTCTCGGCGCTGCTGCTGGTGGGGTGTATTGCGCTGCAATACCGCCTGGCGGCGAGATGGCGGGTATTCTGCCGCGGCCTGCTGCATATGGCCGATGCCTGCCTGCTGGCGGGCGCGGTGCTGGCCGGGTGGCTGGGCTTCGGCAGCGGCTATCGCAGCTGGACAGCAGTGGGGGATATCGGCTATACGCTGTTCTGCCGCTGGTTCGGTGCGCTGGCCCCGGCTGTGCTGGGCTGCGCCGCGCTGGTGGCGGCCATCCCGACCGGGCTGGTTTTCTGGGTCTGCGTGCAATATCACCGCGCGAAAGCGCAGCGCCCCTCTTGCAAAACCGAAAAACCTGTGTTATAATACATCCATACGGCAAAGGCGCCGTCTGATAGCATTGCTATCGGACGGTGCCTTTTCATTTTGATACAGAGCCGATTGGAGTGTAAAGAATATGGAAAAGATTCCCCGCCATGTGGACATTGATTACAGCAAGTACGCCCCCGATATCCCGGAGGACCAGCTCGAAGCCTACTACGGTCTGCCCAAGCACGTGCAGTTCTGCAACGAGTGCGTCATGAGCAACCAAAAGCCCAACTCCTGCTATGAGTTTGAGCACACCATCAAATCCATCAAAAAGACGATGGTCATTCAGGACGACGGCGTCTGCGATGCCTGCCACGCCTGCCATAACAAGGCCAATGGTCACATCGACTGGGCCGAGCGCGAAAGGGAGCTGCGCGAACTCTGCGACCAGTACCGCAAGAACGACGGCAGCTACGACTGCCTGGTGCCCGGCTCCGGCGGCAAGGACAGCTTCTACGCCGCCCATCTGCTGAAATACAAGTACGGCATGCACCCGCTGACCGTGACCTGGGCCCCGCATATCTACACCCCCTGGGGCTGGGAAAATATGCAGGCATGGATCCATGCAGGCTTTGACAACTACCTGTGCACCCCCAACGGTATGACCCACCGCCTGCTGACCCGCCTTGCCACTGAGAACCTGTTCCACCCGTTCCAGCCGTTCATCCTGGGCCAGAAGCAGCTTGCCCCCAAGATGGCCGCCAAGTTCGGCATCCCGCTGGTGTTCTACGGCGAGAACGAGGCCGAGTTCGGCAACCCCATTGCCGACAACAACTCCGCCCTGCGCGATGAGCACTTCTTCGCCGTCAACGATTACGACCATATCTACCTGGGCGGCGTCAGCCTGCGCCAGCTGGAGGAGGACTATAAGGTCGATAAGGCCGACCTGGCGATTTATCTGCCGAGTGAGACGTCCAACCTCGAGAAAAACCACATCCAGGTGCGGTATCTGGGCTACTACGAAAAGTGGCACCCGCAGGGCGCGTACTATTACAGTGTCGAGCACGGCGGCTTCCGCCCCGCGCCGGAGCGCACCCAGGGAACCTACTCCAAGTACAACTCCATCGACGACAAAATCGACGATTTCTTCTACTACACCACCTACATCAAGTACGGCATCGGCCGCACGACCTACGATGCAGCGCAGGAGATCCGCAACGAGGAAATCACGCTGGACGAAGGCAAGGCGCTGTGCAAGAAGTTCGACGGCGAGTACCCCGACCGCTTTGAGAAGGAAATTTTCAAGTATCTGTCGCTGGACCGCCAGCACTTCCCCTGGGCCAGCCAGCTGTTTGAGCAGCCCAAGATGGACCGGGATTATTTCATGGACCTGGCCGATCGCTTCCGCTCTCCCCACATCTGGAAGTGGGAGGACGGTATGTGGAAGCTGCGCCACACCCCCTATGAGGGCGACAGCGAGGTTCTGTGGGGCGACCCGAGAGGCACGCATCACGAGATTTGACAAAGGGCTTCTCCCTCAGGGGAAGGCTTTAACGAGGTTCACTTATGCTGAAAAAAATACGACTGATCGCCCGTCTTGACGTCAAAGACACCAACCTTGTCAAAGGCATCCAGTTGGAAGGGCTGCGCAAGCTGGGCGACCCCAACGCCTTTGCGAAAGAGTACTATGAGCAGGGCATCGACGAACTGCTCTATATAGATATCGTGGCAAGCCTGTACAACCGCAACAACTTAAGTGATATCGTGCGCAAAACCGTCGATGATGTGTATATCCCGGTCTGCGTGGGCGGCGGCTTGCGCAGCGTCGAGGATGTGCGCCACATCCTGGCGATGGGTGCGGACAAGGTCGCCATCAACACGGCGGCCATCAAGCGGCCCGAGCTCATCACGGAGGTGGCCGAGGCTTTCGGCAGCCAGTGCATGGTGCTGTCCATCCAGGCCAAGCGCAGCCGCACCTGGCCCGGCAAGTGGGAGGCCTACTACGACAATGGCCGCGCCCACTCCGGGTATGACGTCGTCGAGTGGGCCAAGCGCGGCGTGGCGCTGGGCGCGGGCGAGATCCTGCTGACCAGCGTCGACAACGAGGGCTTGCAGCAGGGGATGGACCTGGAACTGATCGAGGCCGTGACCAAGGCTGTGAACGTGCCGGTCATCTGCGGCGGCGGTGTAGGCTGCGGCGATGATATCGTCGATGCCGCCAACGCGGGCGCGGACGCCGTGGCCTGCGCTGCGGTGCTGCATTATAAAAAAGAAAACGTGCAGGAGTTGAAGGATGACATCCGCGCGGGCGGGGTGGAGGTGCGCCGGGTATGAAAGTGACGATTATTGACTACGGCCTGTCCAACCTGCTCAGCGTGCAGCACGCCTTCGCGCATTTTGGCGCGAAGACACTGCTGACGAGCAAGCCGGAGGATGTGTTGGCCGCCGACGCGCTGGTGCTGCCCGGCGTGGGCGCATTCCAGGATGGCATGGCCGGGCTGGAAAAACTGGGCCTGGTGGAGCCGATCCGCCAAAAAGCCGCTGCCGGTACGCCGCTGCTGGGCATCTGCCTGGGAATGCAGATGCTGTTTGACGAGTCGGAGGAGTTCGGCTTGCACAAAGGCCTGGGGCTGATCCCGGGCCGCGTGGTGAAAATCCCCGACACCGACGCCGACGGCTGCCCCCAGCGGGTGCCGCACATCAGCTGGAACCCGCTGTACCCCGGCGGCAGCCGCGCCGATTTTGGCGGCACGGTGTTGGCGGCGGTGCAGCCCGGCGAGGAGTGCTACTTTATCCATAGCTACGAGGCCAAGCCCACCGACGAAACGGACTGCCTGGCCTTCACGGTCTACGGCGGCCGCCGCATCTGTGCCGCCGCCACCCACGGCAGCGTCCTGGGCTGCCAGTTCCACCCGGAAAAGTCGGGGGAAGTAGGGTTGAAGATTATAGAGGAGTTTATGAAGTCGGCAGATAGGTAGGGGCCGGGTATGCCCGGCCCGCGGCTTTACCGTAAGAGCCCCCTGCCGTACCGTGGAGGGCCGGACATGTCCGGCCCCTACAGAGCAATCATCTGCAACGCCCTGTGCAATCCTGCACAGGGCGTTGCTTTTTCCCCCGCAATACGGTATAATTATCTTGTATAAATGTGCAAAGGGGAATCAGCCATGTCCTGTGATCTGCTCGTCGGCTCCACCGGCTTTGTGGGGGGCAACCTGGCGGCGAAGCATACCTTCACCGCGGCCTGCCACAGCAGCGATATCGCCGCGCAGTACGGCACCCGCCCGGATCTCTGCGTCTATGCGGGCGTGCCGGCCGCTATGTTTTTGGCCAACGCGGACCCGGAGGCAGATCTGGCTGTCATGCGTGCCGCGCGGGAAAATATCCGAAGAATCGCGCCGCAGCAGCTCGTCCTGATTTCCAGTATTGCCGTGCTGGCAGACAGCCGCGGCGTCTATGAGGACAGCCCCGCCCAGCCTGCTGAAAAACTGCCTGCCTACGGCAAAAACCGCCTGCAATTAGAGCAGTGGGTGCGGGAGGATTTCCCCGACGCGCTCATCGTGCGGCTGCCCGCGCTCTACGGCATCGGCATCAAAAAGAACTTCCTCTTTGACCTGCACACCATCACCCCGGCTATGTTGAAGCCGGAAAAATACGACGAACTGGCGGCAAAATCGCCGTTGGTGCAATCCGCCTACACGCTGGCGGACAACGGCTTTTACAAGCTGAACGGCACAGTGGATGCCGCAGCGCTCAAAGCGTTTTTTGTGGGCAACGATTTTAATGCACTGGCCTTCACCGATTCCCGCAGCCGCTACCAGTTTTACAACCTGGGGCGGCTCTGGCCGGATCTTGAGAAAGCCCGCGCCGCCGACTTGAAGCTGCTGCACCTCTGTACGCCGCCCATCACGGCGGGGGAGGTCTACACCGCCGTCACCGGCAGGAACTGGCACAACGAGCTTACCAAGCCGCCGTTTGACTACGACCTGCGCAGCCGCCATGCGGACATTTTGGGCGGCAGCGGGGACTACCTGTGTACCAAACAACAGGAACTTGACGATATAACGCGCTTTCTGCGCGATTGGAGGGATTGACCCATGGCGAACTATCAGCTTGCCATCTCAAACATTGCGTGGCTCAAGGACGACGACGAGGCCGTCTACACCGCCATGCAGCAGGCGGGCTTCACCGGGCTGGAGCTGGCCCCCACCCGCATTTTTTCCGAAGCACCGTATGAAAATCTGACCAGTGCGCTGCTGTTCGGCGGCTATCTCAAAAACCGCTGGGGCTTCTCGGTGCCCAGCCTGCAAAGCATCTGGTACGGCCAGAAGGGCAATATCTTCAACCCCGCCGACACAGAGCCGCTGCTGGATTACACGGCCCAGGCATTCCAGTTTGCCCACAGCCTGAACTGTCCCTCGCTGGTGTTCGGCTGCCCTAAAAACCGTATGCGCCCGCTGGGCGGCAACGATGCCGCCGCCGAGGCATTCTTCATGCAGGCGGGCAACCTGGCCGCGCGGTACGGTGTGCATCTGGCACTGGAGGCCAACCCGCCGATGTACACGAACTATCTGAACGACACGGCGGACGCTTTCGCGTTGGTCAAGCGGCTGGATAACCCCGGCCTGTCGGTCAACTTTGATTTGTCCACTGTGCTGGCCCAGGGCGAGAAACTGCAAACTTTCATCGATGATATGCAGTATGTCAGCCACGTTCATATCAGCGAGCCGGGCCTGGCCCCCATCCAGAAACGCCCCGAGCACAGGGAACTGGCGCTGCTGCTGGGGGCGGTGGGCTACCGCGGCTTTGTCTCCATCGAGATGGCCCACACCGACCTGGACACGATCCGCCGCACGATGGACTATATTGCGGAGGTGTTCGCATGATCGAGTACGAGCGCAAAAACCTGAACGGCGTGCCGGACTACACCGCCGCCGAATTTGAGGGCCGCCGCAGCGACTACTGCCTGCTGATTCCGGTCATCAACGAGGGGGCGCGCATCCTGACCGAGTTGGGCCGCGCCGAAAATGCGGGCATCAACAAAATCTGTGATATCGTCATCTGCGACGGCGGCTCCACCGACGGCAGCATGAAGCATGATATCTTGCAGCTCTACCACGTCAATACGCTGCTAACGAAAATCGGCCCCGGCAAACAGGGGGCACAGCTGCGCATGGGCCTCTATTTCGCGCTGGATCGCGGGTACAAGGGTGTTCTGACCATCGACGGCAACAACAAAGACTCGATTGAAGATGTACCCAAATTCATTGAAAAATTGCAGGCGGGCTATGACCTGGTGCAGGGCAGCCGCTTTATCCGCGGCGGCCATGCAATCAACACGCCGCCGGTGCGCTATGCGGCGGTGCGGCTCATCCATGCGCCGCTCATCAGCCTGGGGGCGCACCAGTGGTTCACCGACACCACCAACGCCTACCGCGCGTACAGCCGCGAGTACCTGACCCATCCCGACGTGCGTCCGCTGCGCAATGTCTTTGCCGGGTATGAGCTGCTGGCGTATCTGAGCATCCGCGCAACCCAGCTGGGCCTGAAGGCCTGCGAGGTCCCCGTGACCCGCGCCTACCCGGCCACCGGCAAAACACCCACCAAGATCACCGGCTTCAAGGGCAACAGCGACCTGATGAAGGTCCTGCTCAACGCGCTGAAGGGAAAGTATAATCCGTAAAAGGGGAGTGCTATGCACAAGATAAAAAAGTTTGCGGCAGAGCACAAGCGGGAAATCATCTTTGCAGCGATTTATCTGCTCATCGTAGTGTTTCGCTTCAGCTGGTTTTATACGCACTCTCGCTGCTCTGGGGCGTGGTGATGGTCATTGCATGGGTGCAGCAAAAACGCCCGCCTTGGCTGCATATGGCCTTGTTTGCCCTGCTGATGTGTACGACTTTCTTGACTTTCTTTATCACCTGCGGCGAATATATGCGGACGATGATTACCGTTGTGCCGTATATGTTCATTTGTATGGGTATGGCGGTGCAGCGGCTTATTGTGCCGCATGGGCTTGTAAGTGTGTGCCCCAAAGGAGAAAAATAAATTGACCTACGATAAAATCATCCTCGGTGCGGGGCTGTATGGGCTGTATGCGGCGCAGAAATGCGGCGCGGCGGGCCAGCGCGTCCTTGTGCTGGAGCGTGACCCCGCGCCCTTTATGCGGGCAACCTACATCAACCAGGCCCGCGTCCATATGGGCTACCACTACCCGCGCAGCTACTCCACGGCCATCAAGTCGGCCCACTATTTTGAACGTTTCTGCGCGGATTACGGCTTCTGCCTGCACACGGAGTTTGACCAGGTCTACGCCACCAGCGCACATTTCTCCTGGACGAACGCCGCCGAATTCCGCCGTTTCTGTGCGGCGGCGGGTATCCGCTGTGACGATGTTGCACCCGAGCGGTACTTCAACCCCGGCCTTTGCGACGGCGCATTCCTGACGAAAGAATACACCTACGACGCCCAGGTGCTCAAGCGCTGGTTCCTGGAGAAGCTGGCCGCCCTGCCGAATGTCGAAATCCTGTACAGCCACAAGCCCGACAAGATCGAGAAAGCCGGTAGTGCGTGGCGGGTCACGGCGGGGGACACCACCGCCGAAGCGCCCTATCTGCTCAACGCTACCTATGCGGGCGTCAACGACGTGCACGCCCTGCTGGGTCTGCCGCCCTTCGGCATCAAGTACGAAAAATGTGAGATCATCTTGTGTACGGTGGAGGATGCCTTAAAGCACACCGGCATCACGGTCATGGATGGGCCGTTTTTCAGCCTGATGCCCTTCGGCCAGACCGGGCTGCACAGCCTGACCAGCGTGACCTTCACCCCGCATGAGACAAGCTATGACAGCGTAGCGACCTTCCCCTGCCAGGCAGAAAGCGGCGGTTGCTGCACCCCGGGCAGCCTGTACAACTGCAACGAGTGCCCGGCTAAGCCGCAAAGCGCCTGGCCCTACATGAGCCAGCTGGCCCGCAAATATTTAAAGGAAGAATACGGTTTTGCCTACCACAGCAGCCTGTTCAGCATGAAACCAATTTTGAAGGCAAGCGAAATTGACGACTCGCGCCCGACGGTCGTGCGCGTCATGAGCGATGAGCCGAAGCTCGTCAGCGTGCTGAGCGGCAAGATCAATACCGTATATGACCTGGACGAGGTGCTGGAAGTATGAACACAAAAGAAAAAAACTTTGTCTCGGCAGTCGTCTACCTGCACAACGACGGTGCCCGCGCGGTGGAGTTCTGCCGCACCGCCGCCGCCGAGCTGGACGCCCACTTCGCCCAGTATGAACTGGTCGTCGTGGATGACGCCTGCACCGACGACACCGTGGCCCAGCTGCGCGCCTGGGGCAAAGAGCAGGCCGCTCCGCTGACGATTTTGCACATGAGCACCTACCACGGCTTGGAAAACGCCATGAACGCGGGCCTTGACGCTGCCATCGGCGACTATGTGTATGAGTTCGATTCCACCGAGCTTTGCTACCCGGCGGAGCTGATTTTCAAGGCCTACCAGACCGCGCTGACCGGCAGCGACATCGTCTCGGTCTGCCCGCGCACCGTGCGGGGCAGCAGCGGCCTGTTTTACAAGGTGTTCAACGCTCATTCCCAAAGTGCCTACCGGCTGCGCACCGATGCGTTCCGGCTGGTCACGCGCCGCGCCATCAACCGCGTACACGCTTCCAGTGCCCACCTGCCCTACCGCAAGGCGGCCTACGCAGCGTCGGGCCTGAAAATGACCGATCTGGAATTTGACGGCCAGCTGACCGTCAAGAGCAAGGGACGGTTCAACCTGGCGCTGGACAGCCTGGCGCTGTACACCAATGCTGGGTTCAAGGCCAGCATGACGGTCACCCTCTGCATGCTGGCGCTGGCCCTGGCCGAGCTGGTCTACACGCTGGTGGTGTTCATCACCGGCCACCCGGTCGAGGGCTGGACCACCACGATGTTCGTCATCACGGTGGGATTTTCCGGGCTGTTTGCGGTGCTGACCATCGTGGTCAAGTACCTGTCGCTGCTGGTGGATCTGGTGTTCAAGCAGCAGAAATATTTAGTGGAGAGCATCGAAAAGCTGCAAAAGTGATCCATGAAGAATTTACACAAAAAGCAACTTCGCCTGTCCCGCCGGGGCTTCTGGCTGGTCTGCGCCCTGCTGGCCTGCCTGCGCCTGGCGCTGACGAGCTTTCAGCAGGCGTACACCTGGGTGGGCGGCGCCCCGCTGGACGATGAACTGATGTTCCACGCGGCGCAGAATATCACGGCGGGGGAGTGGCTGGGCGCGTATGACTACCTGACGCTGTCCAAGGCCATGTTCTTCCCGGTGTGGCTGGCCCTGCTGCACGCACTGCACCTGCCGTATCTGGTCGCGGGCGCGGCGCTCTGGTGCGGCGCGGCGCTGCTGGCAGCGTTTGCATTTTCGCCGCTGTGGCGAAAAAAACGGCCCGAGCAGGGCCGTGTGCTGACGCTGGCGCTGTTTGCGGCGCTGGCGTTTCTGCCGTCGTCCTGGGCGGCTTACACGCTGCGCGTTTACCGCGACAACATCTTCCCGGCACTCTGCCTGTACTTTTTTGCGGGCATGGCCGGGATGGCACTGCGGGCCGTCTTTGAAAAAGACAAGCCGCTCTGGCCCTGGCTGGCAGCGGCGGGCGCGGGCCTGACCTGCGGCTACCTCGACCGCGAGGATGCCGGGCTGTTCCTGTTGCCCTTTGCCGCGGCGGCCACCGTCATTGTGGCGTTGGTGCTGGTGGGCAAGCGCCGCTGGAAAGCCTTTGCCGCGCAGGTCATCCCCTACGCCATGCTCGGCGTCGGTGTGCTGACCTTCTGCACCCTCAACTACACCCACTACGGCGTGTTTGCCCTGTCGGATTTCTCCGAGGGCTCGTTTGCCGCCGCCATGGGCGCGATGATGCGCGTTGACACGGACAGCGACAAACCGTACCTGTCTGTGCCCGCTGACGCACGCGAAAAAATCTACGAAGCTGTGCCGGAACTGAAACCCGTCGCCTACTGGTTGGAAGAGGACGCCCAGATGGAGAACGACTTCCGCGACCCAGGCCTTGACGACTACCGCGCGGGCAGCTTCTATTGGGCCATCCGCCGCGCCGCCCAGTATGAGGGCATCTACGCAGACGCCCAGACCGCAGCCAACTATTGGCAGACCGTGGCGGACAAGATCAACGCCGCCTGCGACGCGGGCACCCTGCCCAGCCGCACCGGCAAACGGGTCGCCACCAGCCAACCCATCACGGCGGCCTATGTGCCCGCCACGCTGGCCGAGACCTGGAACGGCTTCCGGCACGTGCTGGGCTTCCGCGACTGTGCGCCCTACGAGGCGCTGCGGTCGATTGGAACCGACGACGACATTGCGGCATGGTCCGGCTACCTGCACTGCGGCTTCAACGCTGCCGCCAACGCGGGGGAGGACACGCCCTATTACAGCCCCTACCAGCGTGCGATTTTCGCCGTTATGCAGGGGTGGGCTTGGGTGTACGGCGTGGTGCTGACGGTCTGCGTGTTCTGCGCGGTGGTGTTCCAGCTTATGAAGCTTTTATCGTGTCTGCGCAAAAAATGCACGGCGGAGACCGTTGTGCCCTGGCTGCTGCTGTTCGGCATCTTCGGTATTGCGCTGCTGCGCTGCGCCATGATCGCCTTTGTCGAGGTGTCCAGCTTCGGCATCGGCACCAGCACCATGTACCTGGCTCCGGTACACCCGCTGCTGGTTCTCTACGTATTTGCCGGGCTGTTTTTGTATGGACGGCCTATATCTGTTAAAAGAAAGGACAACGCATGACGGACTTATTGGTCATCGGCGGCGGTGCGGCGGGCCTGATGGCAGCCGGGGCGGCCTGCGCCCGGGGCCTGACCGTGACCGTACTGGAGCACAACCCCAAAGGCCCCGGTCAAAAGCTGCTCATCACAGGGAAAGGACGCTGCAACGTCACAAGTGACAGCGATGTGCGGGAGTTTTTACCCTATGTGCGCCACAACGGGCGGTTCCTGTACTCGAGCCTCTACGCCTTTCCGCCGTCAGCGGCGATGGAACTGTTTGAATCCCTCGGCGTGCCGCTGAAAACCGAGAGAGGGCGGCGGGTGTTCCCCCAGAGCGACCGCGCCGCCGACGTGCTGGCCGCCCTGCGGGACTATGCCCGGGACGCTGAATTTGTGCGCGGCAGCGCGAAAAAGCTGCTGATCGAGGACGGGGTCTGCAAGGGTGCCGTCACCGACCGGGGCGAGACACTGCGGGCCGAGAACACGCTGATCGCCACCGGCGGCATCAGCTACCCGGCCACCGGCAGCGACGGCAGCGGCTACAAACTGGCGCGTCAGGCGGGGCACAGCATTGTGCCGCCCCAGCCCAGCCTGTGCAGCCTGGTCAGCCCCGACCCGGCCTGCCGCCGCATGATGGGCCTGGCCCTGCGCAACGTCACGCTGACACTGCTCTGCGACGGCAAGCCGCTGTTTACCGAGCAGGGCGAGGCACTGTTCACCCACTTCGGCCTGTCCGGGCCGCTGGTGCTCTCGGCCAGCACTTACATCGAGGACATCACGAAGCACCGCTATATCTGTGAGTTTGACCTAAAGCCTGCGCTGGACGAGAAAACGCTCTATGACCGCCTGACCCGCGACTTTGCCGAGCAGGGCAGCCACAGCGCGCAGGGCGCACTGGCCAAGCTGCTGCCCAATTCCATGCGCCCGGTTGCTGTGGAAAAGTGGGGCGTTGACCCCGCCACCAAAGCCGCACAGATCACGCGGGAGCAGAAGCAGGCCCTTGTGGACCTGTGCAAGCACTGGCAGGTGCCGGTGTCGGCGCTGGGCGACAAGGAGCACGCCGTTATCACGGCGGGCGGCGTGGATGTGCGCGAGGTCGATCCCAAGACGATGGCAAGCAAGCTCTGCGAGGGGCTGTACTTTGCCGGTGAGGTCCTTGATGTGGACGCCCGCACCGGCGGGTATAACCTGCAAATCGCATGGTCAACCGCGCAGGCGGCGGTGCGGGCGCTGTAACCCCAAGCCTTCCCCCGTTGGGGGGAAGGTGGCTCCGCAGGGCCGGATGAGGGGCGGCCTTACGGCGGCAGCCCGTTGATGGGCAAACCGCCCGGTAGGGGCCGGGTATGCCCGGCCCGCAACTTTACGGCGGCAACATGTTTATGGGTTGTGCCGGAAAACGCTCCCCTCATCAGCCGCCTGCGGGCGGCAGCTTCTCCCCTCAGGGGAGAAGCCAAAGTGATACTTATTATTTAAAAAGGGTGATATATCATGGTTTCTATCGCAATCGATGGCCCGTCCGGGGCCGGTAAATCCAGCCTGGCCAAGGCACTGGCCAAGGATCTGGGTTATGTCTACGTCGACACCGGCGCTATGTACCGCTCCATCGGGCTGTACGCCGTGCGCGCGGGCGTGGATCCCCACGACGCCGACGCCGTAGCCGCACTGCTGCCGAAGATCCGGCTGGATATCCGCCTGTTGGACGGCGCACAGCACATCTACCTGAACGGTGAGGACGTCAGCGACGCCATCCGTGCCGAGAACATCGGCATGGCCGCCTCCGCCGTGGCTGCGCACCCCGCCGTGCGTACCTTCCTGCTGGACACCCAGCGCGGGCTGGCCGCCAGCCAGAACATCCTGATGGATGGCCGCGATATCGGTACGGTGGTTCTGCCGAATGCCACCGTCAAGATTTTTTTGACCGCCAGCGCCGAGGCCCGCGCCCAGCGCCGCGCCAAGGAATTGGCCGAGAAGGGCCAGCCCGCCGACTTCGCCACGGTGCTGGCAGATATCCAGCAGCGCGACTATCAGGACAGCCACCGCGCCGTCGCCCCGCTGAAACAGGCCGCGGACGCCATCCTGGTGGACACCAGTGACATCGGTTTGCAGGAGAGCTTTGACCTGCTGAAGCACACCATTCTTGCGCATATCTGAGGGGGCTGCTTATGCTTTTATACTGGATTCTGCTGCCCATTGTCTGGGTGCTGGCGCACATCATCTGGCGGTTTGAGGTCATCGGCCGCGAGAATCTGAAAGCCGTCCGCGATGGCCGCGCTTACGTCATTGCGCCGAACCATATCGCCAATCTTGACCCTGTTTTCGTCGCTATAACGGTGTTTGACTGGAAACGGCTGCGCATTTTGGCAAAGGAAGAACTCTTTAAAAATCCGCTGGCCGGGTGGTTCCTGCGCTGCATGGGCGCGGTCGCCATTGAGCGCGGCAAGGGCGACACAACCATCGTGGAAAAGCTGACGAATGAGTGCAAAAATGGTACGGGCATCATGGTCTTTCCCGAGGGCACCCGCACCAAAACCGGCAAGCTGGGCATGATCAAAAGCGGCGCGTTCGTCATTGCCGCCGCGGCCGGGGCCGATATGCTGCCGGTGCGCATCATCTACGGCACCAAGGACGGTAAAATGCACCTGTTCTGTAAAATCCGCATCGTGTTCGGTGAGGCTATCCCTGCCGAGGATCTGCAAATTAAAGACCAGAGCCACAAAATGGCCGAGCTGCGCCGCATGAAGAACCGCCTGCGCGACGAATTGGAGCAGCTGCTGGCGGACAACGCGTTCACCCCGCAGATTGCCGAGAACCCCGCTCCCGCCGTAGATGTGCCCGAAACGACCGATAAGCCGCAGCTGCCAAAAGGAGACGCATAATATGCAAATCATCCGTGCAAAAACAGCCGGGTTCTGCTTCGGCGTGGACCGCGCTGTCAAGCTGACCTATGATTTATTGGCGCAGGGACGCAAAGTTGCGACCCTTGGCCCGCTGATCCACAACGCCCAGGTCGTAGCCGACCTGGAAGAAAAAGGCGCTGTGACCTGCCCCGATATCGACGCCGTACCCGATGGGTACGAGGTCATCATCCGCAGTCATGGCGTGCCCAGAACTGTCTATGATAAAATAAGCACACGCAGCCTGGCGTATCATGATGCTACCTGCCCATTTGTAGCAAAAATCCATAAAATTGCTATGGAAGCAGACAAAATCGGTGCGCTTTTGCTAGTCGCTGGCGACGCTGATCACCCGGAAGTACAGGGGATTGTAGGCCATACAACAGGCCCGGTGCGGGTTTTTGCCGATTTGGAGCAACTGCAAAAATTGCTCCCTGAACTTTTGCAACAAGAATCCATCTACGTGGTCGCACAAACGACGTTTCGCGTGGAAAGTTGGGAAAATTGCAAAGGTTTTTTAAAAAAAGAGTGTACAAAAGCCAAAATTTTTGATACAATATGTAATGCAACGTGGGCGAGGCAACAGGAAGCGGAAGACCTCAGCCAAAAATGCGACCGCATGGTCGTCATTGGTGGTCATCATTCTTCCAATACCCAAAAGCTGTTACAGGTCGCCGCGCGGCATACCAAAGCCATCAACGTCGAGACTGCTGATGAACTCGACCCAAGCTGGCTTGCCGGTGCTGCGGTGGTGGGCGTGACGGCCGGGGCTTCAACGCCTTCGTCTATAATTGAGGAGGTACTTAACAGTATGAGTGAAATCCGTGACGACATGAGCTTTGAGGAGATGCTCGCCGCATCCGAAGCAAAGCCCCTGTACGCAGGCAAGATTGTAAAAGCCAAGGTCATCAGCGTTTCTCCGACGGAATGCACCGTCGGCATCGATGGTTCCAAGCACACCGGCATTGTGCCCCTGCGCGAGATGAGCCATGATCCCAACGCCAAGATGGAAGACCTTGTTAAAGAGGGCGACGATCTGGATCTGGTGGTCGTTAAGACCAACGACCAGGAGGGTGTTGACACCCTGTCCCGCGTCCGTTTTGAGGCCCAGAAGGGCATGAAGGACGTCTCCGAGGCTGCCGAGAACGGCACCGTCATGGAAGGCGATGTCATGGAAGCCAACAAGGGCGGCGTTGTTGTCAACGTCAAGGGCGTTCGCGTCTTTGTTCCCCGCTCTCAGGCCACCATGCGCCGCGACGAGGACTACACCAAGCTGGTTGGCCAGCACGTCCAGCTGGTCATCACCGAGTGCGCCGGCCGCAAGATCGTCGGCTCCATCAACAAGGTCACTGCCGAGGCCAACAAGGCCAAGCGCGAGGAGTTCTGGGCCAATGTTGAGGTCGGCAAGCAGTACAAGGGCGTTGTCAAGAGCCTGACCTCTTACGGCGCTTTCGTTGACGTGGGCGGTGTCGATGGCCTGTGCCACATCAGCGAGCTGAGCTGGAACAACATCAAGCATCCCTCTGAGGTCGTCAAGGTCGGCGACGAGATCGAAGTCTACGTCAAGAGCTACGATCCCGAGAACCAGAAGGTCTCCCTGGGCTACAAGAAGGAAGAGGACAACCCCTGGGTCAAGCTGGAGAACGAAGTCCCCGTTGGCACTGAGTTCACCGCTCCCGTTGTCTCCATCACCAAGTTTGGCGCTTTCGTCCGCATCATGCCGGGCATTGACGGTCTCGTTCACATCAGCGAGATCAGCAACGAGCGCGTGAACAAGGTTTCCGATGTGCTGAAGGTTGGCGACGAGGTTCGCGTTAAGCTGACCGCAGTTGACTTTGACCGCAAGCGCATCAGCCTGTCCATGAAGGCCTGCCTCGACGAGAACGGCGAGGACGCTGAATAAGTCTGAGCAACCGCAAGGGGCCTGCCTGTTGTAACAGGCAGGCCCCTTTTGTATAAGAACGTTGTAGGGGGACGGCGTCCTCGACGCCCCGCGGGCGGGCGATACCCGCCCCTACAAATAAAACGGGTACATCATGCAAAAACTCAAAGGCTTCATCAAAAAATACTACGAGGGCTTGGCCTACCTATTCTTCGGCGGGGTGGCAACGCTCTTGAACCTGGTCGTGTTCGCGGCCTTCCAGGCGGCGTTCGGCACGGATTTTGCGGCGGGTATCGGTAATGTCATCGACAACATCATCTGCATCCTCTTTGCTTACTGGACAAACCACACCTTTGTGTTCAAGAGCGAGAACAAAGGCAAGGCGGCCCTGGCAGAGTTCGGGCAGTTTGTGTCCTGCCGCATCGCAACGATGGTCATGGACCAGCTCATTATCTGGGTGGGCGTCAGCCTGGTCGGCCCGCACGTCGCCTTCGCCGCTGCCAACGGCAAGCTGTGGGCGATGGGCGTCAAGCTATTCAGCCAAGTCATCGTCATTTTGTCCAACTATGTTTTCAGCAAATTGTTTATCTTTAAAAAGAAGTGACTTGAACCGGGAAGGAGACAGCCATGCTTATTTTTAAGGTAGCCAAATTCGCACTGAGGCATCCGCTGCTGACCCATGGAGCAAAGCAGCTGGTGCACAAAAAATTACGTCCCAAAAAGGAGGCATCCCCTATGAAACAGAAAGTTCGCGGTCATGCATTCCGCCTGGTGGGGCTGATCCTGGGCATCATCGGTGCCACGGTCAGCATCACCTCCATCGTATTTGCGGCGCTGGGCCTGCATCAGGCGCGCCTGTGCAAGCGCTGTGAGAAAGGGGAAAATTTCCGATGAAATACACGAAAGAAGAAATGCTGAGCAAGGTCGACCATACCCTGCTCAAGCCCGAGGCTACCTGGCCCCAGATCCAGACCCTGTGTGACGAGGCCATCGCCAACCACTGCGCTTCTGTCTGCATCAATACCTGCTATGTCAAGCAGGCCGCCCAGTACATGGCGGGCCGTGTGCCGGTCTGCTGCGTCGTCGGCTTCCCCCTCGGCGCTATGGACACCGCCAGCAAGGCCTTTGAGGCCAAAACTGCCGTTGAGAACGGCGCGTCCGAGGTCGATATGGTCATCAACATCGGCTGGCTGAAAAACAAGCAGTACGACGATGTGCGCAACGACATTGCCGCCGTCAAGGCCGCCGTGGGCGACAAGGTGCTGAAGGTCATCATCGAGACCTGCCTGCTGACCGAGGAAGAGAAGATCAAGATGTGCGACATCGTCCCCGAGGCCGGTGCTGACTTCATCAAGACGTCCACCGGTTTTTCCACCGGCGGCGCGACCTTCCACGACATTGAGCTGTTCGCCAAGCACGTTGCGGGCCGCTGCAAGATCAAGGCTGCGGGCGGCATCTCCACCGTTGAGGACATCGAGAAGTTCCTCGACCTCGGCGCGGACCGCCTGGGCACTTCCCGTGCCGTCAAGCTGCTCACCTCCGGCGAGGCCGGCAGCGGGTACTAAGGGCGGAACACGAAATAAAATAAGAAGGCGTTGCTGTCAGATAGATAGCAGCGCCTTTTTATGTTGTGTGCATCCGTAGGGGCCGGGTATGCCCGGCCCGCAGTTTCCCATAAATACCCGCTTATCCTTACAAACTGGAATTTCACTTACTTAGATAATGGCAATGTCAATTTTCCTGATAATAAAAAATACAGCAGAAGTAAACCAACTATAATTAGAATACCGCCAACCACTTTAATGCCAATTCGATTAACCTTGTTATTTTTTAACGGATACATGAGTTTTCTCCTTTCAAATTCCGATTTGATATGCTAAATCAAGTATATCATACTCTCCCGCCAAAGAACACCCCTGTCCTCTTGTCATATGCTGCCCTGCGCACCGTATACATTTACAAATCTAAAGATTGGGGGCGTACCTATGCAAACTTCACCGATTGTACTTACCACGATTGCCGGGCTGTCCACGGGATTGGGCGGGGCGCTGGCGGTGCTCTGCACACCGACAGAACGGCTGCTGGCGGCCAGCGCAGGCTTTGCGGGCGGGGTCATGCTCACGGCGTCACTGACCGATCTGCTGCCCGAAGCGCTGGATTTTTACGCCGCTTACCTGCCGCCGCTGGGCAGCGGCGGGGCGGCGGTGTCGCTGCTGGCACTGGGAATGCTGACCGCTGCGCTGCTGGGACGACTTTTGCCCGAGGAATCCGAGCTGGCCGACCGCTTTGGTCAGGGCCGCGACCCGGCCCGCGCGGCGGCCATGCGCACGGCCCTCATCACCGGCGCGGCACTGCTGCTGCACAACTTCCCCGAGGGCGTACTCACATTCTTCGCCGGGACGGCAGACCCGGCGCTGGGTCTGCGCACTGCGGCGGCCATTGCACTGCACAACATCCCGGAGGGCCTTGCCGTGGCGGTGCCCTTTGCCTACGCGACCCGCAGCCGCGCAGCCGGTGTGCTGGCGGCGCTTGTCTCCGGGCTGGCGGAACCCTTGGGGGCGGTGCTGGCCTGGCTGTTCCTGCGCCGGTTTTTTACACCCGGCTTTTTGACGGGGACGGTCGTGCTGGCGGCGGGTATTATGGTATGGGTGGCCCTGGCCCAGCTGCTGCCCCAGGCCCTAGCAGCCAAACATCGCGCTGCGGGCATTTTTGGTGCGGCGGCAGGCACCCTGCTGATGCTGTTAGGCATTGCGGCGCTGCCGTAAATGTGGTATACTATATTCGTATATTTATGTGAGAAAGGAGCAGACCGCCATGATGAAAAAAATCGCCGCGCTGCTCCTTGTGCCGCTTTTACTGGCGGGGTGCAGCGCGGAGGGGAACGTGGAGACCCTGCTGCGCGCGCCGCAGCTTTCCGGTGAGAGCGCGGCCCTGCAAAAGGCGCTGAACAGCTATCTGGGCGGCAGCGCCACCCTGAAATACCCCGCCAACGGTGACTTCCTCTCGCCTTTCGCCTTCGGCGACTGGGACGGCGACGGCACCGACGAGGCAGCCATCCTCTACACCACCGACACGACCAGCTCCAACGTCTGGCTGGCTGTGCTGGAGCCCAGCGGCGACAGCGGCTGGCGCGTCAGCCACGCCATCGAGGGCCTGACCAGCGAGGTGCAGAGCTTTTCTGCCGCGCACCTGCGCGACACCACCAGCCAGCAGCTGTTGGCCGGGTACATCTCGCCCCAGGGGGATCAATATCTGGTGGTCTACCAATATGACGGTGCTACGCTGTCTACGGTCATAAGCAAGAGCTATACCGACATGATCGTCGCCGACTTCACCGGCAAGGGCGACACGCAGGACCTTGTGCTGGCCCTGCCGCCGGACAGCGAACTGGGAGGCGTGACGCTGCAATTACTGACCGCCAACGATGGCGAGTTCCGCTCGACCCAAACGCTGAACCTAGGCGAGGGCGTGTACAGCAGCTGCGCAGCCCTGCACGCGGGCACCGGCAGCGACGACGGTATGTACCTGGTCATGGACGCCTGGACCGGGGCCAGCGGCCTGGTGTCGGACATTATTTTGTACGACGCCGAGACCGGCTTTTTGCAGCCCTACCGCCCCAGTGGTTTGAGCGACATCCAGCGCAGCACCCTGCGCTACCACAGCGAATTGTTGAGCTGCGACATTGATAACAACGGCACCGTGGACATCCCGGTGGAGATCGACGACGGCGGTACGCTGCAAACGCCGATGGACAAGCGCCTGAGTTTTGCGCTCTGGAAGGATTACACCTCGGCGGCCGGCGGCAACAGCCGGTTTGGCGTGTACGACAGCGAGTACAACTTTTTCATGCAGCTGCCGGAGTCAATGCACGGCAGTGTGCTGATACGCTCGAACCAGAGCGGCACGGGCTGGCTGCTCTGCAACGCCGAGGGCACGACGGTCTACTGCGAAATGCGGGTCGTGGACCCGGCCGACAACGCGGCCACCGGCGTGGGGAACTACCTGCGCATTGCCAACATCGGCAGCCAGCAGCTGCAGGCGCGGGTGGTCACACCCTATTACGGATTGAGTTTGGACACCATCAGCCAGAACACCGTGCTGTTGGGTTCCAATTAAAATAAGGAAGGGAACCTGTTGTATGAAACGAGTTTTACTGGTCGAGGACGAAGCCAGCATCCGCGAAATGGTAGCCCTGAACCTGAAAATGGCGGGCTGGGAAGTGGTGGAAGCCCCCAGCGCCGAGCGTGCGCTGGAGCTGATGCACGGCGGTGAGCGCTGCGATGCGGCGCTGCTGGACATTATGCTGCCGGGCATGGACGGCCTGAGCCTGTGCGAAACCATCCGCCGCGACGACAGCGATATCGGCATCATCATTGTGTCGGCCAAAGGGCAGGAGAGCGACAAGATCCGCGGCCTGTCCATCGGCGCGGACGATTACATAACCAAGCCATTTTCCGTGTCGGAGCTGATTGCCCGCCTGGAGGCGCTGACCCGGCGCATCTACCGCGGCAGCAGCGGCAGTGTGCCCAAACCTGCCGAGGAGCCGGAGCAACTGGTCAGCGGGCCGTTCGTGCTGGACGAAAAGAGCCGCATTCTGTACAAGTCCGGCACGCCCATCGACCTGACCCAAGTGGAGTTCCAGATCATGGAGCTGTTCTTCCGCAACCCGGCTACGGCGTTGGTACGTGAAAAAATCCTGGAGGGCGTCTGGGGCAAGAACTATTTTGGCGACGTAAAAATTGTCGATGTGAACATCCGCCGCCTGCGCATGAAAATCGAGGACGAGCCCAGCAGCCCCCAGCACATCATGACCGTGTGGGGGTACGGGTACCGGTGGAACGCGTAATAAGGGTTTGACGGCTGCTCAGCCCCCAAAAAATCCCCCCAGAAAGGAGGTCCCCCTCATGCAGTCTAGCAGTATCATCCGCCGCTGGATACGCGGCAGCCTGCTCATCACCGTGCTGGTGCTGGCGATTGCCGAGGGGTTGTTCCTGTATTACAGCTACAATGACCTCTACGGCGGGGTGGAACGTGCGATGGAAAGCCGTTTTTCCACCGTCGTGGGCCGCTTGCAGGCCACTGGCACGGCGGGGAATACTGCGACCACTGCCGAAAGCCGCGGCCAGGCCTTGCGCCGCGTGGTTGAGCAGTTCGACGAGAAGGACAAGTTCGAGTTCATGCTGCTGGACGGCCAGGGCGTCATTCTGGCGACCAGCAGCGGCACCATGAGCCGCGACTTGACCGACGGCACCGACTATGGCCGGGCGCTTACCTCGGCCAACGGCATGGGGGCGGCCATCTTCACAACGCCCAACGGCGAGCGCGTCATGGCCGTGACGATGCTCGTGCCCTACGCGGCGGGCAGCATCGCCGCCATGCGGATGGTGACAAGCCTCTCGCTGGTGGACGCGCGGTGGTGGCGCACCATTGCCATCTGCATTGGCCTGGGCGTGCTGGTGCTGACCTTTACCGTCTGGAGCGGCCTGTTTTTTGTGCGCTCCATCGTGCGCCCCCTGGGTGAGGTGGAAGCCACCGCAACGAAAATTGCCAAGGGTGACATGAAAGTCCGCCTTCCGGATACACGATACAATGATGAAATTGGCCGCTTGTGCAAGACCATCAACCAAATGGCCGAGGACCTGGCCGAGACCGAGCGGCTGAAGAACGAGTTTATCTCGTCGGTCAGCCATGAGTTGCGCACCCCGCTGACTTCCATTAAAGGCTGGGTCGAGACGATTGAAAATATCGACGACCCAACGAATGAAAATTACCGCCGCGGCCTGTCGGTCATCGGCACCGAGACCGACCGTCTCTACACGATGGTGGAGGAGCTGCTCGACTTCTCCCGCCTGCAAAACGGCATCAAAATGAACTGTCAGGTGCTGGATTTTGTGGCCGAGGCCACCGACGCAGCGCTTTTTGTCGAGGCACGCATCCGCCAGGAGGGGATGCAGCTCGTCTATTCCGAGCCGGAGGAACCCTACCCGGTCTGGGCCGACCCCGCACGCCTGCGGCAGGTGTTTGTGAATCTCTTCGATAATGCGATAAAATATTCCGAACCGAGCGGTACGATTTTTCTGGAATTGAGCCGCACCCCGGTCACGGTCACGGCGTCCATCCGCGACCAGGGCCGGGGCATCGCGGCAGATGACCTCGAGAAGGTCAAGCAGAAATTCTTCAAGGCAAAGAACTCGGTGCGCGGCTCGGGCATCGGTCTGGCCGTCGTCGATGAGATCGTCCAGACGTTGGGCGGCCGATTCGATATCGACTCGACCCTGGGCCAGGGCACGACCGTCACCGTCACCCTGCCCATCTATCACCCCGGGCAGGAACATCTGCATGAAAAGATTTAAGGCTTCCCCCGAGGGGGAAGCTGTCCGCGAAGCGGACTGATGAGGGACGACCTTGCCGCAGCACCCTTTACCGGGCAATGACGGCACACCCGGCCCTGCGGGGCCACCTTCAGCCTCTGCGCTAAGAGCCACCTTCGGCGGTTGCGCTCCGACACGCGCCTGCGGGCGCAGTCCCAAGGGAGAAGGCAAAGAAACAAAGGAGAGCGCTTATGTCCAAAGAATTTCGCACCTCCGTCGGCGGGCAAGCCCTGATGGAGGGCATCATGATGCGCGGACCGGAGAAAATCTGCTGCGCCGTGCGCAAGCCGGACGGCAGCATTGATCTGACCTACGACACCGTCACGACCCACTGGTACAATAAAGTCCCGCTGGTGCGCGGCGTCTGCAACATGGCCGAAAACCTCTATAAGGGTTACAAATACCTGATGCACGCTGCCGACGTCGCCATGGAGGGGGAGACCGAACCCGCCGAGTCCAAGCTGGACAAATGGTTCGAGGAACACGCCACCCCCGCCGTGCAGAACGCCATGATGACCTGCGCGGCTTTCGTCGGCGTGGCGCTGGCGCTGTTCCTGTTCACCTTCCTGCCCACGTTTTTGACTGGCCTCGTCATGCGGGCCGCGCCGCTGGGCCGCTGGCCGCGCGTCATCCTGGAAGGCGTACTGAAAATGGTCATCTTCCTTGGGTATATGTTCCTCTGCACCCGCTTCAAGGAGCTGCACCGCGTCTTTGAGTACCACGGTGCCGAGCATAAGACCATCGCCTGTTACGAGGCCGGGCTGCCCCTGACGGTGGAAAACATCCGCAAACAGAGCCGCTTCCACCCCCGCTGCGGCACCAGCTTTATGATTCTCGTCATCATTATCAGTATCTTTTTGTATGCGGTGCTGCCTTGGACCAGCACGGCCCTGCGCGTGGTGTACAAGCTGTGCATGTTCCCACTTTTGGTCGGTATTTCGTATGAAATTCTGAAATGGGCGGGCCGCTCGGACAGCCTGCTGTCCAAGATCGTCTCACAGCCCGGGCTGTGGATGCAGCGACTGACGACCTTTGAACCTGACGACTCAATGATCGAGGTCGCTATCGCCGCCGTCACGCCGGTTCTGCCCGAGAATCAGGAGGAAGCCCGCTGGTGAACGCTGCATTTCAGGCTCTTTGCGCTCGGCTGTCCGCCGCCGGTGTGCCCGGCGCCCGGTTTGACGCGGCGGAACTTTACCGTTTTGTGACCCGGCGTGACCCGCGCCTGGACGACGGCCTTACCGAAGCCGAGGCCGCCCGCTTGGCCGCGCTGGCCGACCGCCGCGCTGCGCGGGAGCCGCTGCAATATATTTTAGGCGAGTGGGATTTTATGGACTTTTCGCTCAAAGTCGGCCCCGGCGTGCTCTGCCCCCGGGCTGACAGCGAGGTCGTCTGCGAGACGGCCATCGAGCTGCTGCAAGGCGTGCCGTCGCCGCGGGTCTACGACCTCTGCGCGGGCACGGGCTGCCTGGGGCTGGGCATTGCCCGCCATGTCCCCGGCGCGGACGTGACCTGCGTGGAAAAAAGCCCCGACGCCTGGCCCTATTTGACCGCCAACACGGCGGACAGCGGCGTGCGTACTATGCAGGCCGACGTCTTTACCTATTATAAGTTGCTGTCCGAAGAGTACGCTGATCTCATCATCTCTAACCCACCCTACCTGACCGGGCCGGAAATGGGGGCGTTGATGCCCGAGACGGCCCACGAACCCGCCATGGCGCTGGATGGCGGCGCGGACGGCCTAGATTTTTACCGCCTGCTGACGACCCGCTACAAGGCCGCACTGCGCCCGGGCGGCTGGCTGGTCATGGAGATTGGCTATGCCCAGGCCGCCGATGTGCTGGCCCTGGGCGAGACCCACGGCTGGGCCAACGGCAGCTGCCGCAAGGACTACGGCGGCAACGACCGGGTTGTTTTGCTGCAAAAAAATTGAAAAAACCGCCTGAAAATCCGGTCTATGGGACACAAAACGCACAACAAAATGTTGTAATCTGTTCGTAAATCGTATATAATAGAGGCAAACGCAAATCATAACCTTACTTTGCATATAAAAGGAGAAACGCAACATGGCAGCTAAAAAAGATACCACCCCCAAGACGGCAGGCCCTGCCGCCGATAAAAAGGCCGCGCTGGAAACCGCGCTGGCGCAGATCGAAAAGCAGTTCGGTAAGGGTGCCGTCATGAAGCTGGGCGCCAACGTCACGATGCAGGTCGACGCCATCCCCACCGGCAGCCTGGGCCTCGACCTGGCGCTGGGCATCGGCGGCGTGCCCCGCGGCCGTATCGTTGAGGTCTACGGCCCCGAATCTTCCGGTAAAACCACGCTGGCACTGCAAATTCTGGCCGAGGCCCAGAAGATGGGCGGCGAGGTCGCTTTCATCGATGTTGAGCACGCCCTCGACCCCACCTACGCCGCCGCCCTGGGTGTCGATATCGACAGCCTGCTGGTCAGCCAGCCGGACACCGGTGAACAGGCCATGGAAATTTGCGAGGCCCTTGTGCGCTCCGGCGCGATTGACGCAGTCGTTGTCGACTCCGTTGCCGCCATGGTGCCCCGCGCCGAAATTGAGGGCGAGATGGGCGACAGCCATGTCGGCCTGCAGGCCCGCCTGATGAGCCAGGCCCTGCGCAAGCTGACCGGCGTTATCGGAAAGACGAACACCGTCTGCATCTTCATCAACCAGCTGCGCGAAAAAGTCGGCATCGTCTATGGCAACCCCGAAGTCACCACCGGCGGCCGTGCACTGAAATACTATTCCAGCGTGCGTATCGACGTGCGCCGTATCGAGGGTCTGAAGGACTCCACCGGCGCATTCATCGGCAACCGCACCCGCGCTAAAATCGTCAAAAATAAGGTCGCACCCCCGTTCCGTGAGGCCGAGTTTGACATCATGTTCGGCGAAGGTATCTCCAAGATCGGCGAAATCCTTGACCTCGGCGTCAAGCTGGGTGTCGTGCAGAAGAGCGGCGCGTGGTTCAATTACGGAGAAATGCGCCTGGGCCAGGGCCGCGACAACGCAAAGCAGTTCCTGAAGGATCACCCCGAAGTCTCCGACGAGATCGAAAAGATCGTCCGCGCCAACGCCGACCGTCTGCTGGCCGCCGGCAAGAAGGGCACCGTCAAACCGCTGGATCCCAGCGAGATCGTCAAGCCGGTCGCCGCCGGTGAAGCCCCCGCCGCCCCCGCTGCCAAAACCACCGGCAGCGAGGTAGACCTCGATATTATGGTCGATGAATAATCGTTGATTTTTGGAACTTTTTCGACGCCACGAATAAACAACGAATGTTCGCCAAAAACGGCAATTCTTATGCTGCGCGGTGCTCCTCTTTTCTCCGATATTCTAGGTCTTATTTTGGTCGTAGGTCGTAAAAATGGCGTAAAATACGGCAGAATAAGGCACTAAAAGGGCCTAACTTTTGGCGCTATGCCTCAATAAAATGAACCCCTGGAACGCTGAAGCCCAGGGGTTCAATTATTGAATCACGTATTTGTTCCGTCTGCGTTCCAAAGTTTTATCCGAGTTCTTTGGTGAATGCCTGGTATTCGCGCTCGCCGTAGCAGTAGACACGGATGTCGGTCAGGCTCTTGGCTGGGAAGGTGCGCAGGGTGTCTGCTGCAATCTTCACGGCCTCATTCAGCGGATAGCCGTAGATACCTGTGCTGATGGAGCAGAACCCGATGCTGTGCAGGCCGAGCGTTTCTGCCTGTTCCAGGCAGCTGCGGTAGGCGCCGCGCAGAAGCTCGGCATCGTGGGGCGTACCTGCGTAAATGGGGCCTACCGTATGGATAACGTATTTTGCCTTGAGCTTGAAACCGGGGGTGACGACGGCCTTGCCTGTGGGGCAGCTGCCGATGCGGTCACAAGCACGCTGCATATCATCCCAGCCTGCCTCGGTGAAAATCGCACCGCACACACCGCTGCCGCCAGCCAGCTGCGCGTTGGCTGCGTTCACGATGGCGTCGGTATCGGCGTAGACTACGCTGCCGCGCAGGACGCTGATTTTTGCCATTTGGGTTACCTCGCTTTCTTTTTGGGCTTGGCTGCCGTAGTGCGGCCTCCTTTTGCTTTACTGTAACACGTTGGCGTGTAAAAGTCAATCTTCTACACAGTGACGTTAGTTTCCAGCTTTGCATTGCGTTGATGCACATCCGTTACGTGTTGCTGAATGCCTCTTATCAGTCTTCCTCGGATTCAGTGCGTTTCTTTAGGAACAAGGCGGACTTGCAAAGCAGCAAAAACTATGGTATATTCAATGTGTCTAGGTCTGAATAGGTCTTGTGATATTTTAAACGAAGCGTCGAATAAAAAAATCATGACCTGAATTTGAAAGCCAAGGCGTCCGCATTCTTGCATCGGGGTGAACGTTTGCCAGTGGTCGGATAGATTTTGCTGGAATCGATAGGAACAGCTGTCCGGTCATGCAGGGCCACTTTTATCTGGATTTGACTGAATGCGTTTTCAGCAGCAAAGTCACAAAGTGTACAGAAATCGTAAGGAGTTAAAATGAAATATTGCAATGTCAAAAGAATCGCGGTAGATGAATAACCCATGCCGCGATTAACGCAAATCAAAGAGACAAAAAAAGGCAGACTTGCGCTGTTTTTTGACGGTGAATTTGCATTCTCGCTGGATGAAAACACCTTTGCCGATGCCGGGCTGCATCAGGATGATGACCTGGAAGAGTGGCAAATTGAGGAACTGCGCAAGAAAAGCGAGACCCGCCGCGCACTGGACAAGGCCATGGATTACCTGGCCCTGCGCGACCATGCGGCGGGGGAGCTATACCAAAAGCTCTGCCGTAAGTTCGACGCCCACAGCGCCGCCTACGCCGTGGCGCGGGCGGGGGAGCTGGGCTTGTTGAACGATGCCGGGTTTGCCCGCCGCCGTGCAGCGGAGCTGCTGCGCAAGCGAAAATCCCGCCGTGAAATTTTAAACGATTTGTCGGCAAAAGGTATCGACCGCGACACCGCCGCCGAGGTGGTGGAGGAGTTGTTTGCCGAGGGCGAAGACGGCGAAAACCCGGAACTCGCCACTGCCCGGGCATTGGTGGAGCGACAGTACACCGCCAAGCTGGCTGCGGGCAAGCGCGATCAGGTCGCCGCCGCTCTGGCCAGGCGCGGGTTCAGCCACGCGGTCATACGTGAGGTCTTATCCGACGACGAGTAAACCGCACCGCACTGTAGGGGCCGGGCATGCCCGGCCCTCGGCCTGTCGATTGCATCCCCTTACCGGTTCGCAATGTAGGGAGGGGTCTTGACCCCTCCGCGGCGGCCAGAGGGCTGGCCGCCCTACAATTTCCGGCAAGCATCTGCCGCCCCGCAGGCCGTCGCTGCCGCCGCACCCTGCAACCAATGCGATATTCAAAAATTAAACCAATTATAAAGGACTACCCAATGAAAATTGCCATTATCTCTCTCGGCTGCCCGAAAAACCAGGTGGACGCCGACGTTTTCTGCCATGCCCTCATCAAGGACGGCCACACCACCGTGGGCGACCCGGCCGAGGCGGACATCATCATCATCAACACTTGCGGATTTATCGAGTCCGCCAAGACCGAGGCCATCGAGAATATCCTGATGGCCTGCCAGTACAAGCAGCAGAACCCGGCCCTCAAGGTCATCGTCACCGGCTGCCTGGCCGAGCGCTACAAGCAACAGATCATCCAGGAGATCCCCGAGGTGGACGCGGTCGTCGGCATCGGCTCTAACGCCGCGCTGCCCGCCATTGTGCGCCGCCTGTGTGCCGACGGCGCAGGCCAGACCGAGAGCTACGGCCCCAAGAGCGATATGCCGCTGGGCGGTGCCCGCGTCATCTCGACCCCGCGCCACTATGCGTACTTAAAAATTGCCGAGGGCTGCAACAACGGCTGCTACTACTGCGCCATCCCGCTGATCCGCGGTGCGCTGCGCAGCCGCGAGATCAACGACTGTGTGGCCGAGGCCCGCTGGCTGGCTGGCGAGGGCGTGCGGGAGCTGATTCTGGTTGCCCAGGACCCCACTGCTTATGGCGAGGACTGGGGCAAACCCGGTGCCATCTGTGAGTTGCTGGACCGCTTGCAGGAAATCGACGGCATCCGCTGGATTCGCGTGCTGTACGCCTATCCTGAACGTATCAGCGATGAATTTATTGCGGCCCTCGTCCGCAACACCAAGGTCGTGCCCTATCTTGACCTGCCCATCCAGCACTGCGACGACGCCGTGCTGAAAGCGATGAACCGCCGTGGCGGCCGCAAGGAGATCGAGGATGCCATCGCCCGGCTGCGGGCTGCCATCCCCGGTATCACGCTGCGCACCACGCTGATCGCGGGCTTCCCCGGCGAGACCGAGGAGCAGTACGCCGAGTTGTGCGACTTCGTCAAGACCGTCAAATTTGACCGCCTGGGCTGCTTTGCCTACTCGGCCGAGGAAAACACCGTGGCCGCGAAGATGCCCAACCAGCTCGACGAGGAAACCAAGCAGCGCCGCGCCGACCACATCATGGAATTGCAGGCCGAAGTCAGCGCCGAGCGCGAGGGCGAGAAGGTCGGCAACACCTACGAGTGCATCTGCGACGGCATCGACGAGGAGACCGGGATGTACCTGTTGCGCACTAAGGCTGACTGCCCTGAAATTGACGGCAATGTGCTGACTCCTGCCGACACCCCGCTGGAGACCGGCGCGTTCTACAACGTGACCATCACCGATTCCGACACCTACGACCTGTACGGTTATGTGGAAGAAAAGCTGGAGGATTAAACGATGAATCTGCCTAATAAATTGACGATGATGCGTGTGGTTCTGGTGCCTGTGTTCATGATATTTGCGGCACTGTCCCACTATGGCACGGCGGATTTCAACGCCGCATTCATGCTGACAGCGGGCATTATCTTTGCCGTGGCCAGCTTCACGGATTTTCTGGACGGCTACCTGGCCCGCAAGAATAACCTTGTCACCGATTTCGGCAAGTTTATGGACCCCCTGGCCGACAAGTGCCTGACCACTGCCGCTTTTATTTATATGGTCACGGATGGCGTCTGTTCGCCCATCGTGCTGGCGGTCATCCTGTTCCGTGAGTTTGCGGTCGCCGGCGTGCGTATGCTGGCCGCCGAGACCGGCACTGTCATTGCCGCCAATATGTGGGGCAAGGTCAAGACCGTTCTGCAGATGCTGACCATCATCTTCTACTACTTCTGCGGTGCGCTGGCCGGGCCGACGGATGTGGGTGTTGTCAGCTTTGTGACCATCGTGCTCTGCTGGCTGTGCGGCGCGGCCACCGTGCTTTCGGGCGGTATTTACCTGTGGCAGAACCGCAAGCTGTTCATGCAGGCAAAATAATGGCAAAACTCCGAACGAAACTTTATACGTTGTATCGCAGGATGACCCGCCTGGAGCGGGCCGTCCTGGTTTTGTTGTGTGTGTTTGCAGTTAAGTTTGTGTGCAGCACCGCGGCGCATTTTGTCCCGGGGCTGCAAGCCGTGGATATGCTGGGCAGCGGCCGCAATCCGGTGGATATCTGGCTGCTGCTGCTCTCCTGCGCGGCGTTGCTGGGCGTGTTCTGCCTCTACCGCCGTGCGGCGAGGACCGTCGGCGCAAAGCTGACAAAGGCAGATGCCGTCATTCTCGGTATCTGCATTGCGGCCAGCGCGGCGTTCTACCTGCACGCCATGGTGGGCCGTCAAAGCCTCTACCTGTGGGACAACGCCACCTACTACAATTTGCAGGTGCGGCTGGAATCCAACTTCGCCGACGGCGTGTTCACCGGCGTAGGTTCCACCATTTATAAAACCTGGTTCAACGACTACGCGCCGCTGGTCATCAACCTGCTGGCCGAGCCGTTTTTCATGTTCACGCCCCGCACGGCCAACACCTTCGCGCTACTCTGTGCGCTGCTGATCCCGACGCTGGTCTATTACAGTGCGTGGATTTTCCTGACGGTGTTTCGTCAAAAAATGCAGCCGAAAGCGCCGCGGCTCTTCACAGCGCTGTCCATGGCGTTTGTGCTGCTGCTGCCGCTTTTACACATTGCGCTCTACCGTGGTATGCCGGATCTGCTGGGTGTGGCGTTCGCCTTCATGCTGTTTGCGCTGGGCGTCGGATATGATTTCAGCGGCCCGGCCCCCGCACGGCTCGTCAGCCTGGCGGCCTTCACCGGGCTGCTGATGCTGACCCGCCGCAGCTATATGTTTACCGTTGTGGCGTTCTATTTGCTCTACGGTGTCTGGGTGCTGGCCCGGGCCGCCCGCGCCAAACAGGGCAGTGCGGCCCTGCGTTTTGTGAAATTTGCTGCGGCATCGCTGGTTTGCGTCGGCGTGCCGCTGCTGCCCATGTTCTGGCGCATCGTCCGCGCAGATTACAGCGACCGTTACGCCACCTACCAGACCGGCGGCTTTTTGGCCGAGCTGAACAACCAGCGCGTCTATCTGGGCTGGCTCGTGTTCGCAATTATGCTTGTTGGCATACTATACGGATTGTATAAATCTTGGACTCGCAGCCTGTCGGTGCTCTCCGCTGTCGGCGCGGTGCTGACCGTGCTGCTTGTGACCCGGGTGCAGAATATGGACGACCATCAATCCCTGGCCGTCGCACCGTTCTACCTGCTGGGCTGCTTCCTCTGTGCGCTGCTCATCGCCAACCTGCCCTGGGCGTGGCCCCGCCGCGCCGTAGCTGCGGTGCTGGGCGTGCTGTGTGCCCTCAACTTCGGCGCGTGCAGCCAGCTTTTGCCGGTCATTCTGCCAAACGCTGTCAACAGCGGACTGTATTTCTATGTGGACAGCCCTCGCGCCGACCTGGCCCAGGTGGCTGAGGTCAACGCCTGGCTGCGGGAAAACTGCACCGGCGAGAACTCCGCCTACATGATTTGTCACGGCGTTGTGTACAGCCCCGATGTGTTCCGCGTGTCGGCGCTGCCGGATGAGACAATCCGCGAAATCTTGCCCTACGGTGTCTGTAACCCCGGCAACGACGCCTTTCCGAAGGAACTGTTCACGGCGCAGGTCGTGCTGACCTGCACGCCGTTTGACCCCAACAACCACACCGAGAAGATGGACGCCGCTTTCCTGGAAAACCAGGAAAAGTACGCGCCGTTTGAGATTGCAGCGGAGTTTGACATGGGCAACGGCTACACCATCACGGCCTACCGCCGCATCAAGGCCCCGACTGTGGCCGAGCTGGACACCTACCGCAGCTATCTGGCCGAGGAGGACGCGCGGTTCCCTTACAATTTCAGCGCCGTGTGGGACGAGCTGGCCGCCCAATTCGCAAATAACGGCTGAATCCCCCTTGCAACCGCGCCGCGTGTTGGCTATAATAAAGGTATCCCTATATAGAGGAAGGAACGTGCAAGCTATGCAGATCTTCAACACCATGACCCGCCAGAAAGAGGAGTTCACCCCCCAGAAGGAGGGCGAATACCGTATCTATGTCTGCGGCCCGACGGTTTATAATTATATCCACATCGGCAACGCGCGCCCGATGATCGTGTTCGACACCCTGCGCCGCTACCTGGAATACTGCGGCAACAAGGTCTACTACGTCTCCAACATCACCGACATTGATGACAAACTCATCAAGAAAGGCCAGGAGGAGGGGACCTCGATGCAGGAGGTTGCCCGCAAGTTTGAGGCCGAGTACATCAAGGACTCTGACGGTCTGAACGTCAAGACCCCCACCGTGCGCCCCCGCGCCACCGAGCATATCGGCGAGATCATCCACATCGTCAAGGATCTGGTCGAGAGCGGCCACGCCTATGTGGCCCGCAACGGCGACGTCTATTTCCGCGTCAAGTCTGACCCCGGCTACGGCAAGCTGAGCCATCTGAACCTCGACGACCTCGAGAGCGGCAACCGTGAACTGCGCAGCCGCATGGACGACGATCTGAAAGAGGATTCCGCCGATTTCGCGGTCTGGAAGGCTGCCAAGCCCGGCGAGCCCTACTGGGAAAGCCCCTGGGGGCACGGCCGTCCCGGCTGGCACATCGAGTGCAGCGCCATGGCCCGCAAGCACTTGGGCAAGACCATCGACCTCCACGCCGGCGGCCAGGATTTGATCTTCCCCCATCATGAGAACGAGATCGCCCAGAGCGAGTGCGCCAACGGCTGCACCTTCAGCCGCTACTGGATGCACAACGGTTTCCTGAACATCAACAACGAGAAGATGTCCAAGAGCGCGAACAACTTCTTCACGGTGCGCGAGATCGCCGACAAGTACGGCTATGAGCCGATCCGCTACTTTATGCTGACGGCGGGCTATCGTATGCCGCTGAACTACACGGTCGAGTTGATCGAGAGTTGCAAGAACAGCCTTGAGCGTATGTACACCTGCCGTGATAACCTCGATTTCGCCATTGAGCATGCCCACGGCACCGACACTGCGCTGGTGGAGAAGTGCGCAGAAGCGCGCAAAAAGTTCAAGGCTGCCATGGACGACGACCTGAACACCCCCGATGCCCTGGCCGCTATTTTCGACCTGGTCAAGGACATCAACACGCTGTCCGATGTCTCCGACAAGGCAACGCTGGAAGAAGCCGCCAAGACGATGGACGAGCTGACCGGCGTGCTGGGCCTGCTGTACAACCGCAAAAAGACCGACAGCATCCCCGCCGAGGTCACGGCGCTGGTCGAGGAGCGCGCCGCCGCCAAGAAGGCCAAGGACTGGGGCCGTGCGGACGCCATCCGTGCCCAGCTGACCGAGATGGGCTGGAGTGTCACCGACACTGCCCAGGGCCCGAAAATCGCAAAACTGTAAGCAAAAACAGATGCAGGGGCGGCCTGCGCATCTGCGCCGCAGGGCGCGGGTGCGCGGGCTGGCCCCTGCTTTTGTACCAGGGATTTGTGATGATATGACGAAACAACGCGAAAAACAAAACAAAACCCTCTGGCTGCTGCTGGGCTGCGGGCTGGCGCTGCGGCTGGTGCTGGCCCTTGTGACAGAGGGCTACCCCTACGACATGAGCTGCTTTGTGGCCTGGGGTGACAAGCTGGCCGCCGAGGGCCCCGCCGCCTTTTACAGCGAGGGCTACTTTGCCGACTACCCGCCCGGCTACCTGTGGATGCTGGGGCTGGTGGGGGCCATCCGCGCCGCGCTGCACATTGCCTACGAGTCCAAATGGACCTACTTTCTGCTGGCGCTTGTGCCGTCGCTCTGCGACTGCGCGGGGGCGGCGCTGGTTTATACCACAGCCCGGCGCGGCAGGGTAGTGGAGCACATGGCGCTGGTGCTGGCGGCGTTCACAGCGTTTAACCCGCTGCTATTGTTTGACACCGGCGTCTGGAAGCAGATCGACGGCGCATTCGCACTGCCGCTGCTGCTCTGCTTTTTGCTGCTGGAACAGCGCCGCTACCTGCCTGCCGCCGTCTGGTTCGGCGTGGCGCTGGCTATCAAGCCGCAGGCGCTGCTGTTCGGGCCGGTGCTGGCGGCCTGCTACCTGGCGGCTATCGCGCTGGAAGAAGATAAGCCCCGCGCCTTTGGCCGCTGCTTCGGCGGTGCGGCGCTGGCATTGCTGCCCCCGCTGGCGGCGGGGCTGCCGTTTTTCGGCATCGCACAGCTGCTCCCTAAGCTTGTAGAAAAGTACACAGGTACGATGTCCGGCTACCCTTACGCCACCATCAACGCCTTCAACTGGATGGCGGCGCTGGGCGGCAACTGGAAGGGCCTGGACGAGACGGTACTGCTGGGCATCACCTGGCAGCAGCTGGGGTGGTTCAATATCCTGCTGGTCACGGCGGGCCTGGCCTACTTTGCGGTGCGCAGCGCCCGGGGCGGCAGCTTCTCGCCGCTGCTGCTGGCGGCGTATTACGGCATCGGTGTGTTCACGCTGGCCCACTGTATGCATGAGCGCTACATGGTGCCCGGCGTGCTGCTGACCCTGCTGGCCGCTGCGCATTGGAACGATATCCGCCTTTACGCGGCCGGGGTGGGCCTGTCGCTGACCGGGTTCATCAACCTGGCCACGGTCTACTCGCTGACCGGCTCCGACGACGAATGGCTGACCAGCGCCACCAGTTCCACGGTGGCGATCTTGACCGGCCTGGTCGAGACGGTCTGCTTTGTGCTGCTGCTGTTTGCCATGTGGGATATCACCCGCCACAGCCACACGCTGCCCCTGCCGGAGCGTGAACCCGAGCAATCCCCGCTGCAGCCTGCCGCACAGCCGAAATGGACCCGCCGCGAGGTGGGCGCACTGCTGGCATTGACGGCGGCCACGGCGGTGCTGAGCTTTGCCTACCTGGGCAGCCGCACCGCGCCGCAGAACCCGCTGGACGCCACCGATACCGTACTGACCGAGACGGTGACGCCGCAGGGCGACGCGGTCTCGCTGTGGGTGTACCCGGGCATTTCCTTCGGCGGCAGTATGACCGTGACCGACGCTGCGGGCAATGTGGTCTTTGAAAAAGAACTGAACTACGGCACCTGCTTCAGCTGGACGGCCAACGATGTGGCCGCCGCGTCAGGGCAGCCCCTGACCGTGACCGTGCAGAACGCCCAGCTGTTTGAGCTGGCCTTCCGCGACGCGGCGGGGCAGCTGGTGCCGGCAGCGGGCGGCGGTGCGCTGCTTGATGAGCAGGCCGCTGTGCCGGACACTATCAGCCAGCTGAACAGTATGTATTTTGACGAGATTTACCATGGCCGTACCGGTTATGAGCAGCTGCACAAGATGCCTGTCTACGAGACGACCCACCCACCGCTGGGCAAGGATCTGATCATGATGGGCATTGCGATGTTCGGCATGACCGGCTTTGGATGGCGGTTCTCCGGTACGCTGTTCGGCGTGCTGCTGGTGCCGCTGGCCTGGTGCTTTGTGCGCCGCCTGACCCGCAAGCCATGGGTGGCGGCGGTCTCCGGCGTGCTGCTGGCGCTGGATTTCATGCGTTTTTCCCAAAGCCGCCTGGCAACGATTGACGTCTACGGCACGTTTTTCATCCTGCTGGGGGCGTACTTCATGCTGTGGTACTGCCAGCAGGTGCTGACGGCAGGCGTGGACAGCGCCCTTCTGCCGATGGCGCTGGGCGGGCTGGCCTTCGGCCTGGGCTGCGCGGCCAAGTGGACCGGCATCTACGCCGGGGCCGGGCTGGCGGTGCTCTACCTGGGCGTTCTGTACGCCCGCTGGCGGCAGAAGCAGCCCGGCTTCTGGGCAGAGTTCCGCACGGCGGCGGTGGGCGGCGTACTGTTCTATGTGCTGCTGCCGCTCTGCATCTACATTGCGTCCTACCTGCCGTACTGGTGGCGCAACCCCTCGTTCAGTCTGGGCGATTGGTGGCAGTGCCAGGTCTCGATGTATAGTTACCATTCCACTTTGCAGGCGACCCACCCGTTTGAGAGCCGCTGGTACACCTGGCTGCTGGGCCTGCGCCCGGTGTGGTACTACCGCAACGGCTATCTGCCCTACGGCACCAAGGCCAGCATTGTGGGCATGGCAGGGCCGGTCATCTGGCTGGCCGGGCTGGCGGCGCTGGTGGGCCTGCTGTGGCGGCAGGTCAGCGGGCGCGGCAGCCGCCAGGGCGCGGGCGTGCTGATTTTGTACGGCACGCAGCTGATCCCTTGGATGCTGGTGTCGCGGTGTACGTTCTTGTACCATTATTTTCCCAGTTCCATGTTCTGCCTGGCGGCGCTGGTCCTGGTGCTGGCCCGCATGAAGCGCCGCGACTGGGCCAGGCGCATTGCGGGCGGCCTGTGCGTGGCGGCGGCCGTTCTGTTTGTGCTCTACTACCCGGCCCTCTCCGGCCTGCCCATCCCCGCCTGGTGGGCGGATGCCCTGGAAGTGCTGCCGAGCTTTGGGTTCTATTAATAAAAAGGCTCCCTTGTCAAAGGGAGCAGTCGCCGATAAGGCGACTGAGGGATTCCAGGCCATCAGCCTTGCGAGAAACCGAAAGGAATCATTACTTATGACCGGCAAGCACAACAAAGAGCTGACTCCCATTGCCAGAAGGCTTCGCAAAGATATGACGAAGGAAGAACGTCACCTTTGGTACGACTTTCTCCGGGGGTATCCCATCCGCTTTCTGCGGCAGAAAGTTGTCGGCAAGTATGTTGTTGATTTCTACTGTGCGGCGGCAAATCTGGTGGTGGAACTGGACGGTTCGCAGCATTTTGAGGATGCCGGACGTGTATGCGATGCGGCCCGCACGAAGTTTTTGCAAAAGTACGGTCTGCGGGTGCTACGGTTTGCAAACAATGATGTGATGAAAAATTTTGAAGGCGTATGCACTGCGATTGACAAAGCGGTGCAGGAGAGGATGGAGCTGCTTCCGTAAGGCAGCAGGAATCCCTCCGGCCTCGTGAAGCTCGGCCACCTCCCTTTGACAAGGGAGGCTTTAGAAAAACGCCGCAGTAACGGAAGTGATTTCCCGTTGCTGCGGCGTTATTGTATTAAGGCAACACCGCACAATTCCCGCCTGACGGCTTAAGCACCGCTCCGGCGGCTGCGGCACGGCATCTGCGTTGCCAAAATGCTCGATAAGACATCCAGTATTATCTGCGCTTTTGGCTTAGCAGCTGCCGCACCTCGCTCGCCGTATCGGCACTTAGAATTATGCGGTATTGCCTTAAGCTTCTTTAGTTACTTTCTTCTCGAAGAAAGTGACTTACGCCTCCGGCAGGTAGATATGATGCGGTAGGCCCTCGACGTAAATCGGGGTCAGCTCGGCCTGGACCAGGGGCAGGGCGTAGGCCAGGAACTCATCCGTCATGGCGGTGTGGTCGGCGTTGACCCACTCCAGCGGCACCTTCTTTTCCAGGTTGGCAACCTCGCTGATGGGGTGCAGGCTCGTACCGCACTGGTACGGCGCGTTGGAAATGCGGTCCAGCGCGACCATCTCGCCGGTGTGGCCCTCAAATGCGGCCTTGGCGGCGGCACCACCGACCTGGTAAGCCTCGGTGATATCGGTGCGGCTCGTCAGATGACCCGCGCAGCGCTGCAGGGTAGAAAGCTCGATGCAGCGGGTTTTCGTGTTCAGGCGGCGGGCAACGGTGTTCGCCAGAAAACGCGCCGTGCCGGTTAGGGCCTTGTGGCCGAAAGCATCCACCGCGTGGACATCGTCGGCCAGCTCGCAGACGTAGCGGCCATCCTCGAGCTTGACGCCCTCGGACACGGCGATGACGATGGACGGCTTCTCCTTTTGCATCCGCTCGACCTTCTCCACGAAATGATCCACGTTGAAGGGCACTTCGGGCAGGCAGATCATGTCCACGCCCTCGCAGTCCTCGGCCTTGGCCAATGCAGCGGCGGCGGTCAGCCAGCCCGCGTTGCGGCCCATGATTTCAACAATGGTCACGTACTTGGTGCCGTAGACTGTCGCATCGCGGATGATCTCCTTCATCACGACACCGATGTACTTGGCGGCGCTGCCGTAGCCTGGAGTGTGGTCGGTGACCATCAGATCATTGTCGATGGTCTTAGGCACGCCCATAAAGCGGATGTCGCTGCCGATGTGTGCGCCGTAGTCGGCCAGCTTGCCGATGGTGTCCATCGAGTCGTTACCGCCGATGTAGAAGAAGTAGCCGATGTCCAGCTCCTTCAGGATCTCAAACAGCTGGATGTAGACGGCCTCGCCCTCGGCGGTGTGCCAGTCGGGCAGCTTGTAGCGGCAGGAACCCAGATAGCTGGACGGCGTGCGCTTCAAAAGCTCAATGTCCAGTGCGGTTTTCAGCTTGTCGTCCAGCACACAGGTGCGGCGCTCTAACAGGCCGGCCACGCCGTGCAGCATGCCGTAGACCTTGCCCGCGCCGCGGCGCTTGCAGCTTTCATACACGCCCGCGAGACTGGCGTTGATGACGGAAGTCGGGCCGCCGGACTGACCGACGATCGCATTTTTTGCCATAGTTTTCCTCCTTGCAGGCAGGGCCTGCAGCTTGTGGGTGGCGTGCCCGCGCAGGGTAGAGGCGCGGCGCAGAGCACACGAATATTGTCATCCTCAGTGTACCATGCGGCGGCGGTTTTGGCCATTGCGGCGGTTGCTTAGATGAAGGCGCGAGCGGCAGAACGATGCGATTCCGCAGGGTGGAACTGCGGTGCGCGGCAAAATTCGGCAGATGGAATAGCGTTCCATAGTATGGAATTTTGCATCACGAATATTTGCAAGAATCATTCGGCAACCTTGCAAAAATTGCGGAACCGGGGCAAAGTTGTGCAAGATGACGAAGCACGGCGCACCCGCCGTGCCGCCGACCTGCTGAAAAAAACAGGGCGGACGCCCAAAAATCTGAAATTTATTCTTGACAGGACTGCATGACCGTGTTATTCTTTACTCAACAAAAGCGTTGATGGGGAAAAGTACCGCCCAAGACCAGCACAGAGAGCCTGGCATTTGGTGTAAGCCGGGACGGTGACAGGGCGCGAAAGAACACCCCGGAGCTGCAGCCTGAAATGCAAAAAGTAGGGTGCGCCGCAGGCCGTGCGTTACAGCGGCAGCGTTTCAAAGGTGAACGTGTACGGAAAAAGTGACCGTATGCCTTTATTTCGGCTGCGGTAATTTAGGTGGCACCGCGGATCAAGACAGCGATTCGTCCTAATGACAGGGCGAATGGGCTGTCTTTTTGTTTTACCATTCGGAAAGTGTAAGACCGAAAAGGAGAAACAAACAATGTGCTGCATTATGGGTTATGCCGGGCATGATCTGCCCAAGGAAACGTTTACGGAGTATCTGCTGCGTACCACCAGCCGCGGGCCGGACGACCAGCGTGTGGCCGAGACTGAGTTCGGCCTGCTGGGCTTTGGCCGTCTCGCCATTATGGGCTTGACGCCCGAGGGCATGCAGCCCTTCTTCCGCGGTGCGGACTGCGTGGCCTGCAACGGCGAGCTGTACGGCTTCCGCCCCATCAAAGCCGAACTGGAAGCCGAGGGCTACACCTTTGAGTCCGACTCCGACTGCGAGATCATCCTGCCGCTCTACTACAAATATGGCCTGGATATGTTCAAGCATCTGGACGCTGAGTTTGCGATGATTCTGTACGACAGCCGGAAAAAGCTGCTCATCGCCGCCCGCGACCCCATCGGCATCCGCCCGCTGTTCTACGGGTACAGCGAGAGCGGCTGCATTGCCTTTGCGTCCGAGGCGAAAAACCTCGTGGGGCTGTGCAAAAAAATCTATCCGTTCCCCATCGGCAGCTATTACTGCAATGGTCAGTTCGTGCGGTACTGCGATATCGCCGACACCCCCGCGTACAGCCAGGATGAACTTCCCGATGTATTGACGAACATCCGGGAAAAGCTCGTCGCGGGTGTAGACAAGCGGCTGGATGCCGACACGCCGGTCGGGTTCCTGCTCTCCGGCGGTCTGGATTCCAGCCTGGTCTGCGCCATTGCGGCCAAAAAGCTGGGCAAGCCCATCCGCACCTTTGCCATCGGCATGAGCGAGGACGCCATCGACCTGAAATACGCCAAGCAGGTGGCTGACTACCTGCACGCCGATCACACCGAGGTCATCATCAACAAGGACATCGTCCTGGATGCGCTGGAAAGCGTCATTGCCATGCTGGGCACCTGGGATATCACGACCATCCGCGCGTCGGTGGGTATGTATCTCGTCTGCAAGTACATCCACGAGCACACCGACATCCGCGTGCTGCTGACCGGTGAGATCTCCGATGAACTGTTCGGCTACAAGTACACCGACTACGCACCCAGCGCCGCCGCGTTCCAGGCCGAGAGCCAGAAGCGCATCCGCGAGCTGTATATGTACGACGTGCTGCGCGCCGACCGTTCCATCAGCGTCAACAGCCTGGAAGCCCGCGTGCCTTTCGGCGACTTGGATTTCGTCAAGTACGTCATGGCCATCGACCCCGAGAAGAAGCTGAACACCTACGGCAAGGGTAAGTACCTGCTGCGCAAGGCTTTCGAGGGCGACTGGCTTCCCGAGAGCATCCTCTGGCGCGAGAAGGCCGCCTTCAGCGACGCGGTGGGCCACTCGATGGTGGACGATCTGAAGGAGTATGCCGAGACGATCTACACTGACCGCGAGTTTGCCGAGAAGTGCGGCAAGTACACCTATGGCCGCCCCTTTACCAAGGAAAGCCTGCTGTACCGCGAAATTTTTGAGAAGTACTACCCCGGCCAGGCAGAGATGATTGTGGATTACTGGATGCCCAACAAGGCATGGCCTCACTGCGACGTCAACGACCCCAGCGCGAGAGTGCTGGCAAACTATGGGGCGAGCGGGCAGTAAAATCCCCAAGGCTCAGCGGAAGAAAAACTTCCCCTTGCATTTCCCCAAAACCCGTGTATAATAAAAAACGATATCGCAGAGTAGGAATCCGCGCGTGGGGCGCTGCCCCAAAGTGCCTGACCAACGGGGAGTTGTGGCAGGACGAAGTAACCGCAAGGTTCGCGGTGCGGGTTCCGCATCCCACTGCTGCATGATGGTGTGCAACGGCGGATGCGGCGTTGTGCCCGTCCCAACCAAAATTGCCTCCTCCCTTGTGCGGCAAACGCACAAAGGAGGATTTTTTATGTGCACTGTATCCGAACAAACCCTGTCCGTCCTCACCCCCGACTACTGGCGCACCGCCCGGCGGGAACTGAACAACCCCCGCGTGCTGGCGTTCTCGGGCCTGGTCTGCGCTATGGCCATCGTGCTGGAAAGCCTGCCCATCTACCTGATGGGGCCGAGCCTGAAAATCTACTTTAGCTTTTTGGCCGTCTCGCTGGGATGCAGCTGCTACGGCCCGGTCGTGGGCATGATGGCCGGTGCCATCATTGACAGCGTCGGCTTTCTGCTCTCCGGCTACGGCGAGCCGTATTTCCCCGGCTACCTTGTCACGGCGGTGCTGTCGGGGCTGATCTACGGCGTTATGCTCTACCGCCGCAAACCGACGCTGCCGCGCATTATTGTGACGCGGCTCATCATCAACTACGGCAGCAATGTCTTGTTGGGCAGCGTGTGGAAAGCCATGCTCTACGGCAAGGGGTACCTGTACTACCTGACATCCGGTGCGGTGAAGAACACAATCATGCTGCCCATCGAGGTATTCCTGACCTGGGTCGTCCTGAACGCCGCCGCCAAGCAGGGATTGGACAGGAAGTTTATTCATAAGCGGTAAAGTATGCCCGGTGCTGGCGTTTTCACCAAAATTAACGGAAATTTTCTGTGCGTGGTTACGCGTTTAACCTTTGCCCTGGGGCGGCCTCTGCCGTATAATGGTAGTGCGTTGCATAATGGAAGTACAGAGAGGGGGCGCACCATGCAGGAAAATCGTATCCGCATTGTGGATATCGCAGAGCGGCTGGGGCTGAGCACGGCCACAGTGTCCAACGTCATCCACGGCAAGACGTCCAAAATGTCACCGCGCACGGCCCAGCGCGTCTGGCGGGAGCTGGAAGCTGTGGGCTATATCCCCGATATGGCGGGCGTCTGGCTGGCGCAGAAAAGCTCCCGCATCATCGGCGTGGTCGTCGACGACAGCCCCAAGTACGAGGGCAAAGTCCTGGAGGATGGCTTCGTTACAGCGTCGCTGAACGCACTCTCCCGCGAGGCAAACGAAAAGGGCTTCTTCTTGATGGTTAAAACCACCCGGACACTGGATGAGGTCCCGGCGTTTGCGTCGATGTGGCGGATGGAAGGGCTGATTCTGATGGGCTTCTGTGAGGCTGACTATGCCGCACTGCGCCAGGCCATCCGCACGCCCATCGTCGTGTACGACGGCTATATGCAGGGCTGTCCGGGTGTGGTCAATCTCGTGATCGACCACGCCGACGGCGGGCGGCAGGCCGGGCAATACCTGAAAGCCGCAGGCCACACCCGGGCACTCTGCCTGGCAGACAACAATATCTGCATGGACAAGGAGCGAATGGACGGCTTTGCGGCGGCCTTTGGCCCCGACCGTGTGACCCGCTGGCAGGTTCCGGTGCAGGCCCGGCCCCGGCAGCAGTTTTATGAAGAAAATTTCGCAGCTCTGCGCACATCCGGCATCACGGCCATCTTCGCAGTGTCGGATTTTTACGCGCTGGAATGTATGCGCTTTTTGCAGGCCAAGGGGCTGCGGGTGCCGGGGGATATGGCCGTTGTTGGCTTTGACGACAGCGAGGCCAGCCGCACCGGATACCCGTCGCTGACGACGGTACGGCAGGACGCCGCGCTGCGGGCGGGCATTGCCGTCGCCAGCATTGAGGCCATGGGCCGCGGCCAGAGCTGCGCGGAAAAGATCGTACTGCCGGTCACATTGCTGCCGAGGGAGAGCACAGGAGGCGTATCATGTCAAAATTTATAAGGGAACTGGGCAAAATTGCTGTGCCGGTCACACTGCAAAGTATGCTGCAGGCGTCGTTTTCTATCGTGGACCAAATCATGATTGGCCAGCTGGGGGCAGTCAGCATCGCGGCTGTGGGGCTGGGCGGCAACTATTCGATGATTTTCAATGTAGTCAGCGGCTCGGTGGGCACGGTGGCGGGCATTCTCATTGCCCAATTTCTCGGCGCAGGGGATAAAAAAGAGGCGTGGAGCAGCCTGACGCTGAGCACCGTGATAAGCCTGTGCCTGGCGGGGGTGTTCCTGGGCGTCTCGCTGGGGGCGACGGCGCAGATTCTGGGGCTGTACACAAAGGACGCTGCCATCATCGCCGAGGGATGCGTCTACTTTAAAATTATCGCGTTCTCCTTCGCGCCGATGGGCCTTTCCACGGTCTTGTCTGCCTGGCTGCGCTGCAGGGGGCACGCGAACATTCCCTTCGCGGCCAGCATCGGCGCGGTGCTTTCTAACGTGGTGCTGAACTATGTGCTGATTTTCGGCAAGCTGGGCCTGCCCGCCTGCGGGGTGCGCGGGGCGGCGATTGCCACGCTGGTGTCGCAGCTGGTAAATCTGGCGCTCATCGCGACGGGATTCCTACACTGTCTGCGGCAGGACGGCGAGCGGGTGCAGCCCTCGCTGCATTTTACCAAAATCACTCGGTGGGACTATCTGGGCATGATCACGCCGATTCTGGTCAGCCAGTTTTTGTGGAGCCTGGGTCAGAACGTGGAATCCGCCGTGTATGGACACCTGGGCACGCAGAATCTGGCGGCCTACACGCTGACCTGCCCGATACAAAGCCTCATCGTCGGGGCGCTCAGCGGACTTTCCGCGGCGGCGGGCGTGCTGATCGGCAAGCGGCTGGGCCGCAAGGAGTACGACGCAGCCTACGGCGACGCCAAGAAGATCATGGTCACTGGGCTGGTGGGCGCGGCGGTGGTTTCATCACTGCTGGTCGGGCTGGCCGGGCAGTACGTGGGGCTGTACCGCGTGGAAGACGAAGTCCGCACCCTGGGCCATATGCTGCTGGTGGTGTTTGCGCTGTATGCGCCCATTAAAGTGGAAAACATGATTTTGGGCGGCGGCATCCTGAAAAGCGGCGGCAACACCCGGATGGTCATGATCATCGACATAGCTGGCACCTGGGGCATCGGCATTCCGCTGTGCTTTTTTGCGGCCTATGTACTGCACTGGGGCATTGTGGGCGTGTACACGCTGCTGACGGCGGAGGAACTGTTCCGCCTTGTGGTGTCGCTGATGGTGTTCCGTAAGAGAAAGTGGATGGTGAGCTTGGCGAAAAAAGCAAAAACGCCAAAATATCCCTAGTATCGTAATAGTTCCGGTACTTATACAAAGCCCTCCAAAAGTCATACTTTTGCGCAAAAAAGTGTGACTTTTGCTTTTTTTTGTTGTGCGTTCTGCCCGATGTTGTGTGCACGCAGGCAAAACATTTACCCTTTTCGCCAAACTTTTCACAAAAATTTAAAAATTATTGCAAACGGTTTGTAAAGCGTCTACAATGGGTCATGCAAGGTTACAAAATGCGTTGATTTCCGGCACGTTCCGACAAAATGAAACGCATTTTTGCTATTTATGCACACACAACAGGGAGGAACAACACACATGAAGAAATTGATGGGTATTCTGCTGGCCACCTCTATGGTGTTCAGCCTGGCTGCCTGTGGTTCCACTGCAGACACCGCTGCAAGCACTGCCAGCACTGCCACTGCCTCTGCCGCTACTGCTGAGGGCAGCAGCGACAACCAGGCCCCCGACGTCAAGGTCGGTGCCATCATCCTGGGCGATGAGACCGAAGGTTACAGCGCCGCGCACATCAACGGCATCAAGGAAGCTGCCGCCGAGCTGGGCATGTCCGATGACCAGATCGTCTGGAAGTACAAGATCGCTGAGGGCGGCGTCACCGCCGACGCAGCCGAGGACCTTGTCGGCCAGGGCTGCAACCTGATCATCTCCAACTCCTACGGCCATCAGACCTACATAGAGGAGGAAGCCGAGAAGTACCCTGACATCAACTTTGTGGCCATGACCGGCGACTTCGCCGCCATCTCCGGCCTCGACAACTTCTACAACGCCTTCACCGCCGTCTACCAGAGCCGCTATGTCTCCGGTGTCGTCGCCGGCATGAAGGTCAAAGACCTGGTCGAGTCTGGCACGCTGACCCCCGAGACCCAGCCTGACAGCTTCACCGCTGACGGCAAGGTCAAGATCGGCTACGTGGGCGCTTACAACTACGCCGAGGTCGTCTCCGGCTACACCGCCTTCTTCCTGGGCGTCCAGAGCGTTTACCCCGATGTCCAGATGGAAGTCATGTACACCAACTCCTGGTTCGATATCGACAAGGAGGGCGCTGCCGCCGAGGCCCTGATCGCCAACGGTGCGGTCATCATCGGCCAGCACGCTGACTCTACCGGTGCCCCTGCCGCTACCCAGAAGCTGAAGGACTCCGGCAAGATCTGCTACTCCATCGGCTACAACATCGATATGCTTGCCACCGCCCCCACCGCTGCCCTGACCTCCGCGACGAACGTCTGGAAGGTCTACTACAAGGAGCTGTTCGAGGGTGCGCAGGCCGGCAGCATCCCGCAGGACTGGTGCAAGGGCTATGAGGATGGCGCTGTCGCCATCACCGACCTTGGCCCCGAAGTTGCCGACGGCACCGCCGAGAAGGTCGCCGAGGTTGAGGCTGCGCTGAAGGACGGCAGCCTGCATGTCTTCGACACCAGCAAGTTCACCGTCGACGGCGCGGAGGTCACCACCGCCCCCATCGACCTGACCTACTACGATTTCAGCACCGGTTCTCCTGTGGCTGTCTATCAGGGCGAGACCAAGGAGGCCATCTCCGACGGTTACTTCCACGAGGGTGAGCTGCGTGCAGCCCCGACCTTCTCCCTGCGCATCGACGGCATCATTGAGGATGCTGACCCTGTCGCCTGATTCTGATTGAGTCATCAAGGGAAGACTGCGGTAGAAACGCAGCCTTCCCTTTTGGTGGTTATATCTGTCGTTGCAAATCCGCCCCTACGAAGATGTAAGGGTCGGCCTCCACGATGCCCCGAACCGTTGGCCGCACCACAATCACAAAATTGTTCCTGCCTTGATTTTTTGAATCCCTGTAGGGGCGAGGCATGCCTCGCCCGCAGCGTGACCGCGATTGCCCGCTTATGGGTGGCCGCGCAAGGCTGCGGGCCGGGCATGCCCGGCCCCTACCTACTTGACTCTTGAAAGGAGCCTGCATAATGGCGCAGAACGAATATGCTGTGCGCTTGGAGCACGTTACCAAAACCTTCGGCCCGGTCGTGGCCAACAAGGATGTCTCCCTGGGCGTGCGCCGCGGTGAAATTCTGGCCCTGCTGGGTGAAAACGGCAGCGGCAAGACCACGCTGATGAACATGATCGCCGGTATCTACTTCCCCGATGAGGGCGAAATCTACGTCGGAGACAAGGCCGTGACCATCCGCTCCCCGCGTGACGCGCTGGATCTGGGCATCGGCATGATCCACCAGCACTTTAAGCTCGTGGATGTGTTCTCCGCCACCGAAAATATCGCCCTGTCCATGGGCGGCGGCGAAAAATTCGACCTGAAAAAAGTCCACGACAAGGCCCGCGCCATCTGCGAAAAATATGAGTTCAACCTCGACCTTGACCAGAAGGTCTACGAGATGAGCGTCAGCCAGAAGCAGACGCTGGAGATCGTCAAGGTGCTCTACCGTGGCGCGGATATCCTGATTCTGGACGAACCCACGGCGGTTCTGACCCCGCAGGAGACCGAGAAGCTGTTCAGCGTCATCCGCAACATGAAGGCCGACGGCAAGGCAGTTATCATCATCACCCACAAGCTGCACGAGGTGCTGTCCATCAGTGACCGCGTTGCCATCCTGCGCAAGGGTACGTATGTGGGCGACATTGCCACCAGGGACGCCGACGAGGCCAAGCTGACCGAAATGATGGTGGGCGAGAAAGTCGAGCTGAACATCGACCGCCCCGAGCCGGTCGACCCGGTCAAGCGGCTGGACATCCAGCATTTGACCGTGCACAGCGCCGAGGGTATCACCGTGCTGGACGACGCCTCCTTCCCGGTCTACGGCGGTGAGATTCTGGGCATTGCGGGCATTTCCGGCAACGGCCAGAAGGAGCTGCTGGAAGCCATCGCGGGCCTGCAGCCCACCGAGAGCGGCGCGAGCATTGAGTACTACGCCCCCGAGGCCAGCGCCCCGGTGCAGCTCATCGGCAAAAGCCCCAAGGCCATCCGCGAGGCGGGCATCCACCTCTCCTTCGTGCCGGAGGACCGCCTGGGCATGGGCCTGGTCGGTTCAATGGGCATGACCGACAACATGATGCTGAAAAGCTACGGCAAGGGACATTCGCCCATTGTCGACCGCAAGGCCCCGCACGACCTGGCCGAGACCATCAAAAAAGAACTGGGTGTTGTCACGCCCGATTTGAACACCCCCGTCTCCCGCCTGTCCGGCGGCAACGTGCAGAAGGTGCTGGTGGGCCGCGAACTGGCCGCCAACCCCATCGTATTGATGACCGCCTACGCGGTGCGCGGGCTGGATATCAACACGTCCTACACGATTTACCATCTGCTGAACGAGCAGAAAAAGCGCGGTGTGGCGGTCATTTATGTCGGCGAGGATCTGGACGTCCTGCTGGAACTGTGTGACCGTATCGTCGTGCTCTGCGGCGGCAAGGTCAACGGCATTCTCGACGGCCGCAAGACCACGAAGGAAGAGGTCGGTCTGCGTATGACCAACCTGGTAAAGGAGGAGCAGGCATGAGTCAGACTGCCGCTGCGGCCCGCGAGCCGCTGCTGCGCATTGCCAAGCGCGAGGGGACTACGATGCCCCAGAAGATCGCTGTGCGTGCCATTGCCATTCTGCTGGCGCTGGTCGTCGATGCGCTGTTTATCTTTTTTGTCACCGGCCTGAACCCGCTGGCCGTCTACGGCGTCATGTGGGGTGGCACCTTTGCCAACATGACCCGCTTCAGCTGGATGCTGCGCGATCTGTCCACGCTGCTCTGCGTCGGCATCGCGCTGGCCCCCGCGTTCAAGATGCGCTTCTGGAACTGCGGCGGCGAGGGTCAGATTCTGATTGGCGGCCTGACCGCCGCCCTTATCATGGTGTACCAGGGCAACAACCTGCCGCTGCCGCTGCTGTTTGCGGCCATGGCGCTGGGCAGCATTGCCGCCGGTGCGCTGTGGGGCTTCATCCCTGCGTGGTTCAAGTCCCGCTGGAACACGAACGAGACGTTGTTTACCCTGATGATGAACTACGTGGCAACGTCGATCGTCGCCTGCATGACCAACATCATGCGCGGCCAGGCGTCCAGCCTTGGCACGCTGAACAAGGCCACCAAGGCGGGCTGGTTCCCGGTCATTTTGGGCCAGCGCTATACGATCAACATCATCGTTGTCATTGTGCTGACCTTCGTCATGTACGCCTACCTGCGCTTCTCCAAGCAGGGGTATGAAATTTCCGTCGTCGGTGAGAGCGAGAACACCGCGCGGTACGCGGGCATCAACGTCCGCCGCGTCACGGTGCGCACGATGCTGATTTCCGGTGCCATCTGCGGCCTGTGCGGCTTCCTCATCGTCGCGGGCAAGGATCAGACGATTTCCACGGCCTCTGCCAATGGGCGCGGCTTCACGGCTATCATCGTGGCCTGGCTGGCAAAGTTCAACACCTTCTATATGGCGCTGATCTCCTTCCTGCTCGTGTTCCTGGAGCGCGGCGCGTCGGAGATTGCGTCCGCCTACTCGCTGAACGAGTACGCTGCCGACATCATCACCGGCATCATCCTCTTCTTCATCCTCGGCAGTGAGTTCTTCATCAACTACCGCGTCATCCCGCGCGGCGCACACAAGGAGGGCAAGTGATATGCACAGCAGTTTGATTGCATGGATTTTACGCGCCATCCCCTTTGGTACAATTATCATGTACGGTGCGCTGGGCGAGACTGTGACCGAGAAATCTGGCAACCTGAACCTGGGCGTGCCGGGCATCATGTACCTGGGCGGCTTTGCCGGCTTTGCCAGCGCCTGGGCCTATGAGAACACCGCCGCCAACCCGAGCGGCGCGGTCAGCGTTGTCATTGCCCTGACCTGCGCTATTCTGGCATCCATGGCGGGCGGCCTGATTTACGCATTCCTGACGATTTCCCTGCGCGCCAACCAGAACGTCACCGGCCTGGCGCTGACGACCTTCGGTATGGGCGTGGCGAACTTCTTCGGCGTGTTTATCTTAAACGGCGCCAGCTACTCCGCTGCCCCCATCGCCAACAAGGCATTCAGCGCCAAAATCCCGGTGCTGTCCACGTTGGGCGGCTTCGGGCAGGTCGTGTTCAGCTACGGGTTCCTCGTCTATGCCGCCATTGCACTGGCGATTGCGCTGCACTGGTTTTTGACCCGCACCCGCGCGGGCCTTAACCTGCGCGCCGTGGGTGAGAACCCCGCCACCGCAGATGCGGCGGGCATCAACGTTACGCTGTACAAGTACCTGGCAACCTGTATCGGCGCGGGCATCTGCGGCATTGGCGGCCTGTACTACGTGCTGGACTACAACCAGGGCATCTGGGCCACCACCGGGCAGATCGAGGCGCTGGGCTGGCTGGCCGTGGCGCTGGTCATCTTCACGACCTGGAAACCGCTGAACGCCATCTGGGGTGCGTACCTGTTCGGTATGCTCTACTGGCTGTATCAGTTCCTGCCAACGCTGCTGGGCATCACGATGGCAAGCCACATCACCGACCTGGTGCAGATGCTGCCCTACGTCGTTACGATTGTGGTTTTGATTGTGGTATCCATGCGCAAGAAGAAAGAAAACCAGCCCCCGGCACACCTGGGCCTGGCCTATTTCCGCGAGGAGCGGTAAACCCGGGCGAAAAAGGAGCGGGGTAGGGGCCGGACATGTCCGGCCCTCAGCTTGGCCCGAACTGTGCGGTATTCCATATGTTGCGGGCCGGGCATGCCCGGCCCCTACGGCACTAACAGGTTTTGTAGGAGGCGGCGTCCTCGACGCCCCGCAGGTCGATGCGGGCATCGACCCCTACCATAGCACGACTTATACAGCGGCACACTTTCCCAAAGGTGTGCCGCTTTTTCATGCTTCTTTCATAGTTTAAACACATTTACCCTCTATACTAAATTTTGTCAAAAAATCTCCACACACAGAAGGGAACCCGGTATGGCAGAACAAACAAAAACCCGGCGCGGTCCGTTGGCTTGGGTCAAACGACACAAAAAACTGATGATCTTTTTGGTCATTGTGCTCGTTATCGCGCTGGTCATCACCAACGTTGTGCGCAAGGCCAATAAGGCGGCCGCCGGTACGACCTACCAGTATGTGCGCACGACCGTCCTGCAAAAGACGACCCTCAGCGATTCGGTCAACGTCAACGGCACGGTAAAGTCCGGCAGCAGCGCCAGCGTCACCGCCTCGGATTCCGTCAAGACCTACAAGGTCACGGCGGTCAATGTGGCTGTGGGCGATACGGTCAAAAAGGGCGACGTCATTGCCACGCTGGACACCACCGATGTGGAAAAGCAGATCGCCAACGCCGAGCTGAAGCTCAGCGACACCCAGACCGACGCTCAGAAGAGCTATGACCAGGCTGTCGAGGATCAGTCTACCGACCTGGCCAGTGCCCGGGCGGATCTGGAAGAAGCCCAGAAAAAGTACGACACCCTCGGCCTGGATGACTACTACGGCTCAATGGCCGACGGCAGCAACAGCGGCAAGACGAACCGTGAGATCGTCACCGAGTATTACACCCGCTACGCTGAGGAAATTGCCGGGTACGAAAACACCCTGGCGAACCTGCGCATCCAGCTGACCCAGGCCCAGCAGGACGGCGACGCCGACCGCGCCGCGGGTCTGCAGGGGCAGATCGACGATTACACCAACCGTGAGAGCGTCGCCAAGGGCCAGTGCAGCATCCCGGAACTGGGCCTGCAGGGCTTTGACGCCATCAGCCAGTGCTACAACCAGATCGAGCAGCTGGCCCAGGCGCTGGACAAGGCCCAGCAGTCCTACCAGAAGGCTGCCACCGGCGCGTCCCGCAGTGTGGACAACGCCGAGACGAAGCTTGAGCAGTCCCAGCGCGAGGACGACACCCTGACCAGCTTGCAGACCGCACTGGATAACTGCACCCTGACCGCCACGATGGACGGCACCATCACGGCGCTGAACGCCACCGTGGGTGACGTGTGCAGCGGTGCAGTTGCCACCATTCAGGACGTGGACAACCTGACCGTCGAGGTCACGATCCCCGCCAGCTCGGTGGGCAAGCTGAAAGCCGGCATGCAGTGCAACATTACCAGCGATGCTACCGAGGACACCGTCACCGGCACGCTGACCCGCATTGACCCGGTCGCCAACGACAGCGGCAGCTTCGGCGCGACTGTCACGGTCAACAACCAGGACAGCGGCCTGCTCATCGGCATTTCCGCCAAAGTGGAGATCATCGTCAGCGAAAAGGATAACGTCTTTACCGTCCCGCGTGACGCAGTGGGCACCAACGACGACGGCTCGACCTACGTGCTGCGCAAGACCGGCGGCGAGGGCGTGGACATGACCTTTGAGCAGGTCGCCGTCACCGAGGGCGACACCAACGATTACTACGTTGAGATCACCGGCGACGACCTGAACGAGGGCGACGTCATCCGCGCCACGGCCGACCTGACCCAGGGCGTGGAGACTAGCTCGTCCGGCGATGGGATGCAGGTGATGGAGAACGGCGATCTTTACGTCGGCGACCCCAGCAATATGCCGGAGGGCACCGTGGTCATGGGCGGCGGCGACGCCCCGGCGGGCGGCCCCGGTGGCGGCGGCCCCGGCGGCCCGGGAGGTCAGTGATGCCGGAAAATACACAACAGTTCGCGCAAAATATCGCGCATACCCTGATTGGTGACGAGGCCGCGCACCCCGCACAGCCGCTCATCCAGATGCAGGGCATCCGCAAAAGCTACTACATCGGCCAGCCGAACGAGCTGGAAATCCTGCACGGTATTGATTTGACCGTCTACCCCGGCGAGTTCGTCGCCATCGTGGGTGAGTCTGGCTCGGGCAAATCCACGCTGATGAACATTATCGGCGTGCTGGACAAGCCCACAGCGGGGGAGTACGTGCTGGACGGCGTGAACATCCACGACGCCGACGACAACGACTTGGCGGCCATCCGCAACCGCAAGATAGGCTTTGTGTTCCAGACCTACAACCTGATCGGCCGCCAGAGTGCGCTGAAAAACGTCGAACTGCCGATGCTGTACGCGGGCGTCCCGGCGGGCGAGCGTACCCGCCGCGCCAAGGAGTGGCTGGACCGCGTTGGCATGGCCGAGCGCATGAAGCACCAGCCGAACGAGCTTTCCGGCGGCCAGAAGCAGCGTGTGGCGATTGCCCGCGCCATGGTCAACGAGCCTGCGCTGATTCTGGCTGACGAGCCGACCGGCGCACTGGACAGCCAGACCAGCCGCGTCGTGATGAACCTCTTTCACGAACTGCATGAAAAATACCACAAGACCATCGTGCTCATCACGCACAACCCTGAACTGGCCGAGGAATGCCAGCGGGTGCTGACGCTGCGCGACGGCCTGATCGTGGGCGAACGAAAGGGGACAGGCGAACGTGCAGCTTTTTGAGAATATCAGCATGGCGCTGACCAGCGTCAAGTCCAACAAGATGCGCAGCCTGCTCACGATGCTGGGTATCATCATCGGCATTGCAGCGGTCATCGCCATTGAAACGGTCGGCAACAGCATGACCGGCTCGGTCATGGACTCGATGTCCGGCATGGGTGCCAGCAACATTTCGGTCACGGTAACGCAGAAAAGCAGTTCCAGTACCTCGGGCACATCCCAGGGTGTCCGGCTGCGCCGGTTCATGGACTCACAGCCGTCGGATTCCGACCTCATCACCCAGGATATGATGGATGACTTTATGGCCACCTTCCCGACGCAGGTGGATCACATCGAACTTTCCCAGCAAGTAGGCGATGGGACGATTGCCAAGTACGGCGAACCGACCACGACCATCAAGACCAGCGTCAGCGGTGCCAATGCTGCCACACTGGAAAATCTTGGCGCAGATTCGCAGATTTTGTATGGGCGCTGGCTTGACGATGAAAAGGACGCAGGCCGCAGGGTCGCTTGTGTGTCAGAAAAATTCGTCGAACAGGCTGTCGGCGGCACCGCGCAGGAGGCCATCGGCAAGGCGGTCACGCTGACGATCAACAAGAATTTGTATACGTTCTATATACAAGGCGTATATAAATACACAGAGGAAGACTACTCCAGTATGTTCGGCGGCAGCGACGATGACAGCATCCAGACGAACTTTTATATCCCACTGGACGTGGCAAAGTCCATCGTCGGCGCGGGCGCAGGCTACCAGAGCATCACGGTGGTGGCAAACGGCGGCAGTGTGAACGTGACCACCTTTGTGGACACGGTGGGCGATTTCTTTGCCAGCTACTACACCCGCAACGATTCCTGGACCGCCAGCGCGTCGAGCCTGGCGAGCCTGCTGGATTCGATGTCTGAAATGATGAGCACGATTTCACTGGGCATTTCGGCCATTGCGGCGCTGTCGCTGCTGGTCGGCGGCATCGGCGTCATGAATATCATGATGGTCTCCGTCACCGAGCGCACCCGCGAGATCGGCACCCGCAAGGCGCTGGGGGCCCCCGCGTCGGCCATCCGGATGCAGTTCATCACCGAGAGCGTTATTCTCTGCCTGATTGGCGGTGCCATCGGCATTGTGCTGGGCCTGGGGCTGGGCGCAGCGTTGAGCAAGGCCGTGGGCTATACGGCGCGCCCGAGTCTTGCGGCCATTGTGATTGCCGTAGGGTTCAGTATGGCGATTGGCGTGTTCTTCGGGTATTACCCCGCCAATAAAGCGGCGAAGCTGGACCCGATCGAGGCGCTGCGGTATGAATAAAACCCCATGCCTTCCCCCTTGGGGCTGCGCCCGCAGGCGCGTGTCGGAGCGCAACCGCCGAAGGCGGCTCTTAGCGCGTAGACTGAAGGTAGCCCCGCAGGGCCGGATGAGGGGCGCGTCTATGGTAGTGTCCCCATAAAGAGGCAGTAAGGCAAGGCCGCCCCTCATCAGTCCGCTTCGCGGACAGCTTCCCCCAAAGGGGAAGCCTTTTATCTCCCCGCGCATTGCGCGGGGACTTTTTTTGTGGTATACTCAACCTGGGAAAGTGAGATGCTTTGAAAAATTGAAAAAAGAAAGGTTATTTACCAATCGGCAGCTGCTTACGCTGTTGTGGCCGCTCATCATAGAGCAGGCATTGGAAATCCTCGTAGGTATGGCAGATACTGTCATGGTATCCTCGGTGGGTGAGGCCGCCATCTCCGGCGTTTCGCTTGTCGATATGATCAACCAGCTTATCATTACGTTGTTCGGCGCGCTGGCTACCGGCGGCGCGGTCGTTACCAGCCAGCACCTGGGTGCCAAACGGCGTGAGGAGGCCGCCCACAGCGCCGGACAGCTCGTGACGCTCAGTGCCATTCTGGGTGTGGGCGTGGCGGCGTTCTGCCTTATCACCCGCACGGCACAGCTGCGGCTCTTCTTCGGCACGATCACCGACGATGTCATGCAGGCCTGCCTGACCTACTTTACCATCACGGCGCTGTCCTTTCCGTTTCTGGCATTGTACAACGCGGGCGCGGCCATCTTCCGCTCCACCGGCAACAGCGCAGTATCGATGAAAGTATCGGTCATCGTCAATGCCATCAACTTCTGCGGCAACGCGCTCTGCGTGTTTGTGCTGAAGATGGGCGTCGCGGGCGTCGCGGTGCCTACGCTGATTTCCCGCGCGGTGGGCGCGGTTATCATCCTGTTGCTGGCAGCGCGGCCCGACTATGTGCTGCAGATTACGCCCCGCAGCGTCACCCGGCTGGAAGGCAAAACTGTCAAGAGCATCCTGTACATCGGCGTCCCCTCGGCGTTTGAAAACAGTCTGTTCCAGCTGGGCCGCGTGCTGGTCGTCTCGATGATTTCGCTGTTCGGCACGGTGCATATCTCAGCCAACGCGGTGGCGAACAACCTGGACGCCATCGGCTGCATTGTGGGCAACGCCATGGGCCTTGCCATGATTACCGTCGTGGGCCGCTGCGTCGGTGCACAGGACTTTGAACAAACGAAATATTACACCAAAAAGCTGCTGCTGTGGGATTACATCGCCCAGGGCGCGGTGAATGTTACGGTGCTGCTGCTGCTCAACGAGATTTTGAGTATGTACACCCTGACGCCGGAGACCCGGGCGCTGGCGTTCACGCTGGTCATGATCCACGACGGCTTTTCAATTTTGCTGTGGCCGGCCAGCTTTGTGCTGCCCAACGCCCTGCGCGCCGCCAACGATGTGCGGTACACGATGGTGGTCGCCACGATTTCCATGCTGGTATGGCGCATGGGCCTGAGCTGGGTGCTCTGCGTCAATATGGGCATGGGTGCGGTCGGCGTCTGGTACGCCATGCTGGTTGACTGGGTCTGCCGTGTGATTTGTTTTGTCGCCAGATTTGCCACCGGGGCGTGGAAGAAGAATGCGGTGAAAAAAGTATAAAAAGGAGCCACCCACATGAAATTTATCAGCTGGAATGTCAACGGTCTGCGGGCCTGCCTGAAAAAGGGGTTTGAGGATGTGTTCAACACCCTTGACGCGGATTTCTTCTGCATCCAGGAAACGAAAATGCAGCCCGGGCAGGCGGATTTTGCGCCCGAAGGTTACACCGAGTACATATACAGCGCCGATAAAAAAGGCTACTCCGGCACGGCCATCTGGGCCAGGGAACCGGCGCTGTCGGTACGGTACGGCCTGGACGAGGATATCCACAACCACGAGGGCCGCGCCATCACGCTGGAATACCCGGACTTTTACCTCGTGAACCTCTATGTGCCCAACTCCCAGAACGAGTTGGCCCGCATCGACTACCGTATGCAGTGGGAGGATGACCTGCGCCGCTACCTGCAAAAGCTGGATGCCGAGAAGCCGGTCATCCTGTGCGGGGACCTGAACGTGGCGCACGAGGACATTGACCTGAAGAACCCCGGCCCCAACCGCGGCGCGGCGGGTTTTTCGGATCAGGAGCGCGGTAAGCTGGGCGAGCTGCTGGCGGCGGGCTTCACGGATTCCTTCCGCCATCTGCACCCCGACGCCACCGGTATGTACAGCTGGTGGAGTATGCGCTTCCGCGCGCGGGAACGCAACGCGGGCTGGCGTATCGACTATTTTCTGGTCAGTGACCGCATTGCCGACAAAATCGAGAAAGCGGATATCCTGATGGATGTGATGGGCAGCGACCATTGCCCGGTGGAGCTGGATATCAACCTGTAAAGCCTTCTCCCTGGGGAGAAGGTGGCCGCAGGCCGGATGAGGGGCGGCCTTCCGGTGGCTGCCCGGTAAAAGGGCGATAACGGCACACCTGCCCCTCATCAGTCTGCTTCGCAGACAGCTTCGGTCTCCGCGCTAAGAGCCGCCTACGGCTGTTGCGCTTCGACACGCGCCTGCGGGCGCGGCCCCTCGGGGGAAGCCAAAGAAGAAAACTTTTTTTAAAAATTCCCCCGCGCTTGCAATATCGGCGCCGGGGGATTCGTTTTAGTATACAGAAGGACAAAGCAAGGGAGGTGTGGGCACTGACAAATGAAGAATTTACCGGGCTGATGCAGCAATACCAAAAGCTCATCTACACGGTCTGCCTGCAATTTGTGCACGAGCCCCACACCGCCGAGGACCTGACCCAGGATACCTTCCTCTCCGCGTTTTCGGCTATCGACCGATGCGAGCCGCAGTATTACAAACAGTGGCTCGTGCGGGTGGCGGCCAACAAATGCAAGGATCACCTGAAAAGCGCCTGGGTGCGCAAGGTGGATGCCCCGGGCGACGATGCCCTGCCGGAGCCGCGCGGCGCACCCGGCAGTGACGCCGACGACCCGGCGGTAAACCTGGCCGACCGCGCCGGGGCCGCAGAGCTGGAACAGCTGGTGCGGAACCTGCGTGAGCCTTACGGAAAAATCGCAGTCATGTACTTTTTGGAGCACAAGGAAAGCACCGAGATTGCAAAGCTGGTGGGCCGCCCGCCTGCGACCATCAACAGCCAGCTGTGGCGCGCCAAACTGCTGCTGCGCCAGCAAATTACCGAGAGGAGGCAGAACGAATGAGCCTTTATTTTGATAACGAAAAACTCTTTGACGCCGAAGGCCATTTGACCGACGAGGGCCTGTACGCTTTGAAGGACGGCACTCTGGACGACTTGGGTGCGCTGGAGGCTGCCGAGCATCTGAGCTTCTGCGACTACTGCCTGCTGCGCTACACAGCCATGATCGAGGCTGCGCCCGACTGCATGAAACAGCCCATGCGCGACCTGATCCCGCAGGTGCAAAACCTGATGCGGCTGCGCAGCTTCCGCATTATGACAAACCGCTATGTGTCGGCGGCGGCCGCCGTCGTGCTGGGGTTTGTGATGTGGGGTGCGGTCAGGACCTTTGGCGTGCCCAACGCCGCCGCCCTGTTGCCGCAGCAGCCCACCGCCCCGCATGAGCGGTTCGGCACCAAATTCAGCACCGCCGTCAACGGCTTTTACAAGAGCCTCGACGATACCTTTAAAAACTTTACCCTGACCGCTGAGAGCGGCCTGGAACAAATGCGAACCAAACCGATCGGCGGCAGCACCGCCAAGGGAGAATGACCTATGAAAAAGAATGGATTCCTGACCTTTATCTTCGCCTGCATCCCCGGTGCGGGGCAGATGTACTACGGCTATATGCAGCGCGGCCTCTCGATTGCGATGATACTGATACTCTGCGTGATGGCGGCCACCGTCGTTGAACCGCTGCTGTTCCTCTGCCTTGTTATCTGGATGTACAGCTTTTTTGACACCTATGACCTCATCCGCCACATGGCGGCCGGTGAGCCGAAGGAAGATTCCCTGCTGGTTCTGGGCAATTATGAGGAGATCAAAAAGCTGGTCCCCCAGCATAACAGGCTGATTGGCTGGGGTCTGGTCGGCTTCGGCGTCTGGGCACTGTATGAGACATTCATCTCAACCTGGCTCTATACGCTGCTGTGCAATCTTGTGGGCAACGGCTACGCCTACGACATCATTACCGGCATACCGAATGTTGTCATTGCGGCATTGCTGATTTTCGCAGGCCTCAAGCTGCTGGGCCTGCACCCCGAAACGAAGCACGGCGATGACGAGCTGCCGCCGTATCCGCATGAATAACGCCCTGCCTTCCCCCTTGGGGGAAGGCGGCGCCGCAGCGCCGGATGAGGGGCGGCTGTGAGTAGGCTGCCTGTGTGGCTTCCACTTCCGGGTAGGGGTGGGATAGGTCCCGCCCGCTGCTGACCCACCGCCGCTGTGCCCGCCATACACGCGCGGGCCGGGCATACCCGGCCCCTACTGTGCAACGAAGAATAAATGAGGTAATAGAATCATGGACGAAAAAACCACCCCGAAAAAGACACGCCGCGTGGGGACGCTGGCGTTTGCACTGGTGCTGATCCTGGCCGGTGTGCTGCTGATGCTCTACCAAATCGTGCCGGCGTTCAACCTGCTGCAAATTGTAAAGTTCTCCCCGGTCATCCTCATTGTGCTGGGTATTGAAATGCTCGTGTACAGCGCCAAGCCCGATGTGCTGGTCAAGTTTGACTGGCTGGCCATGCTGGGTACGGCGTTCACCCTTTGCGTTGTCGGCGCGGCGGCGCTGCTGCCCCTGGCTGTCAGTGAGTGGGGCCCTGCCCGCAGCAGCGCCATAAGCCGCATCGAGACGGAAAAGGTGGACGCCCTGTACAGTGCCCTGACCGCCGACCCGGAGCTGAAAGCCAAAACGGGCTACTGCGGTGTCAACGTCTGGTTCAACCACGGCGCGGGCGGCAGCTACACGCTGCAAAGCGGCGACGACTGCGTGCTGAACGCCACCCTGACCGGCCCCTACGCCGACGCCGAGTCCTTTGCCGCCGACTGCATAGGCATTATGCAGCTGGCCGCGGACAAGGACCTGGGCTTTACGAGCTACCACTTTTCCAGCGGGGAGGACACCGACGACGGCATCAGCTACTACCTGGACTGCGTCGCCTCCTACCCGGCGGGGCTGACCGCTGCCCAGGTGGCCCAGCGCGTGCAGGCCAGCTACCACTATGACGGCTCCAGCTTCTCCAGCGAGGCCGACCGCGACGAGTACATCAAGACCCGGCTGCGCGATGATATCGCCGAGGAATACGCCAACGCCCACGACGATGTCTACCCCGACGACGACTATGTAGACGCCGAGGTCGAGCGGCAGTTCAACGAGCAATTTGGCATAGCCACCCCGGAGAGCGCGGCAGAATGATAGAAAAAAAGCAGGTATCCACGGTAAAACGTGGGTACCTGCTTTTTTTCATAGAGTTGTAGGGGCCGGGCATGCCCGGCCCGCGGCATAAGGGCAGCTGAGCGGTTATGGCAAGGTGGAGGGCCGGACATGTCCGGCCCCTACGGTGCGATATTGGGAAAGGGGGGAAGCCTTTGTATCACACGCTCTCCCCCAAAATAAGCTCAAACGGCACAACCTCATGCACCGCAGGGGCGTTATGCTCGATGCTGGCAAGCAAAATCTGCGCGGCACGCTGGGAGAGCAGCGCGGTGTTCTGGCGGATGGTCGTCAGCCGCGGCACGGTGAACCGCCCCAGCGAAATACCGTCGTACCCGGCCACGCCGATATCCTGCGGCACCCGCAGGCCGTGATCCTGGAAGGCGCGCACGGCCCCCAGCGCCATCAGATCCGACATGGCAAACACGGCGTCCAGATCGGGGCAGTGGGCCAGCAGGTACTCCGCCGCCGCGTAGCTCTCCTCCATGGAAAAGCGGGCGTAACCGTACTGCTTGTCAAAATCAAAGGGCAGGCCAAGCTGCTGCATGGCCTCCAGACAGCCGTCCAGACGCTGTTGGCTCGGGCGGCTGCAATCGGGCCGGTCGCCAATGATGCCGATGCGGCGGCGGCCCTGCTTGTACATATGCTCGATCATGACCTTTGCGGCGGCGCGGTCGTCCACGCTGACGCTGGACAGGTTCGGGATGCCCAGGCTCGCCGCATTGTTCGTCAGCAGCACGCAGGGGATGCCCAGCCCGGCCAGCTCCGGCGTGAAGCAGTGCGGGTGCGAGCCGATGAAAAAGATGCCGTAGGGCTTGCGCTCGGTGCAGAGCATCTGGGCGTAGGCCATCTCGTCGCCGGTCTCGTTGATGTAGTAGACCGTGGGCGTGTAGCCGCATTTTTCAACATATGCCTGCAATTTGTCCAGCAAATCCGCAAACAGGGCGTTCTTGGTGCCCTTTACCACCAGGGCAAGGCCCTCGTAGGCCTGCTGCTTCAGGTGCTTGGCGTTGGCATTGGGCTGGTAGCCGTACTGCGCCACCACGGCAAGGATCTTTTCCCGTGCCTCGGGGCGGACGCTGGGGTTATGGTTCAACACGCGGGAGACGGTCCCCACCGCGTAGCCCGACTCGCGGGCGATATCCTTAATGGTCAAAAGGGTCTGCCTTCTTTCCTCAATCCACCACTTCCACGTCCAGCCCGAACTCCTGCGGGCGGAAGCGGGGGCAGACGTTTTCGGCGGTGCAGATGACCGACGCCGCCAACCGGCTGCCAATTTCGCAGGAATCCGCCAGGCCCTTGCCGTAGGTCAGGCCAATGACCGTACCCGCAAAGAACGCGTCGCCCGCGCCGGTCGTGTCGATGACATCCACCTTCTTGGCGGGCACAATGCCGCACTCGCCGTTGGCGCGGGCGTAGACAGCGCCCTGGCCGCCCATCGTCACCACCATGCAGGGGATGCGGGCACTGCGCACATTGTCGGCCAGCACGCGGCACATGGCGGCGGGGGCAAGGTGGTCGTAATCGTCGGAGAAAAGCATCCCCGCCTCCTGCTGGTTGCAGACAAAACAGTCGATCTGCTGTAAAAAGTCGCGGCGCTCCATCGCAATGCTCATGTTGGAAATGACCGCATACACCCGCTTGCCGTACTTTTTGGCCGAGCGCAGCACCTGCTTGACCGTCTCTTTTTCCAGATCCAGCTCAATGGCGACGCTGTCGCAGTCGGCAAAGATGCCCTCCTCGTTCTCGGCCAGCAGGGCGGTCAGCGGGCGGGTGTCGGGCCGCTTCGAGATGGCGGCGGTCACGTCACCGTCATTGTCAAACACGGCCAGCCAGGTGCCCATGCCGTCATGCACGCGGCGGATGAACCGGGTGTTGACCTTGTGCTTGTCCAGTTTGTCAATGACGTCCTGGCCGGAGCCGGTGTCGTCCACCAGGCTGACGAAGGTGGGGCGCAGCTCCACATTGGCGATATCCTCGGCCACGTTGCGGCTGACGCCGCCGTGAACCTGCTCGACCCGGCCGGCGTTGCGCCCGCCCGGGATATAGGTGGATAGGGGATACCCCTTGATGTCAACAAAAACTGCGCCGATTACTACGATTCCCATGGTGTGTTTCCTTTCCGTTTGCTATAAAACCAGTGTACCGTATTACGGCAAAAATTGCAAGAATTTTACAATAAACGACACGCAGAGGCCGGACATATCCGGCCCCTGCAAATGCGGCATAAAAAATGTAGGCAGCCACGAACAGCTGCCTACACTTTTTATGAACGGTGTCTGTTTTTCTTATATGCCGTTACTGCCAAACCCGCGCCGCTGCAAAGCAGCAGGGCGGCCCACAAAATGGGGCTGCTGGTATCGCCGGTGGCGGGGATGGTGGATACCGGCTGCACGGTGGGGGCGGCCGTGGGCTGCACCGTGGGCTGTGCGGTCCGGCGGGGCTGCTCCGCAGCCTGCGGCGCGGTGGTGGGCTGCGCCGTGGGGGATGCGGTCGGGGTTGCCGTCGGCGGCGTGGTGGGCTGGGGCAGCTTGGCCGTCACGGTGTCGGCCCGGGTGATTTCCGTTTTTGCCGCAGCATCGGAGAAATACTTGTTGCAGTCGCCGCAGTGCCAATACTCAATGTTGCCTTCTTCGGCAGCGGTGGCGGCCTTTGCGGCAATGTGTTTCAGGTCGGCGTGGCTGTTCTGGTCAAGGCTGCCATAGCTTTCTTTGCAAATATCACAGACAGCCTTAGCCTTGCAGGTCGCTTTGCCGCCGGAGTGCGCCGCCTTATTAAATACCACGCCGCAGGTGCAGACCTGCCAGTGCTCGGTGTCGTTGTGTTCCCACTTGTCGCTCTGATGGTTGTGAGTATCGCCCTGTCCCTTGAACACCGGCAGGGTCTTACCCGCTGCATCCAGATACTTGCATTCGTCTGCCCACGGGTCAGCTCCGGTGCGTTCGCCAGCCTTGAGCAGCTCCCGCACTGTGCCGTCGGCAAATTCCCGTTGCAGTTTTGGCAATTGACGCCTTGTCGCCCCTGCCTTTCCTAATTACCGAGCCATCCAGATAGTAGCAGTTGGAGATTTTGTCAGAGGAGTAACTGCCAATGATCGCACCGGCATTTGCTGTTCCGGTGACCGTACCGGCGTTATAGCAGTTGCTGATCGTTTCATGCCAGCTGCATTGTCCGATGATCCCGCCAGCATGTCTGCCGGTGATACTGCCGACATTATAGCAGTCACGGACGATCAGTACGTAATCCATATTTAACGCAAATCCGATAATTCCGCCGGTGGTACCACCTTCGGTGCTATCACTTTGTACTACACACAGGTTGGCGCAATTCTCGAAGGTGCCGCCATCAGCGCCGCCCGCGATGCCGCCGGTATGTCCGCTGCCTTTCACAGAACCCGACACCGTCAGATTCCGGATGGTGCCGCCGAGCACATAGCCGAACAGGCCGACAAAATTCGCGCTGCTGTTGTCGATGGACAGATTTTTGATGGTATGGCCCTTGCCGTCAAATGTGCCGGAGTAGGAAAGACTCCCCCAATAAACGCCTTGACCAATGCCGATTGGCGACCATTCTTCGCCGCTCAAATCAATGTCTTCCGTCAATTCGACGCAGATTTTGGTTTCATCTGGGGTTTTGGCATTATTCACCTTATCCCGGAACCATTTCAGCCCATCGGCGGTGCCGATCTGATAGGGGTCGTTCTTCGTGCCGCTGCCGGTGGCAAGCGCGGGGGTGCCGGTGATTGTACCGTTGAACGTGCCGCCGGTGATGGTTCCGTTGTTGATGACCTCGCCGGTAAACGTGCCCTTTTCGATGATGCCGTTGTTATTGAGCACAGAACCCTTAAACTCGGTGACGCCCTCATCGCTACCGGTGATCATGAGCGTGACTCCATAATTTGAGCTATTATTGAGCACCACTTCGCCCGCGATCACGCCGCCGTTGGCATACAGATTTTGGGAAACAATGAAATTGGGACCCACCTCCATGTATATGCCGCTTCCGACAGCAGCAGAGCAGCCTTCGCCAACCTCCGCAAGGCCCGCTATGGTAAGGGTTCCTTCAGCAAATATACCGCCGCCATAGGTCGCTCCACCAGCGGTATTCTCGGCGCTGCAATTCCGAATGGCAGCCTGATCCTTTAGGGTGAGTGACGATCTGCTGCTGACAAAGACGCCGCCGCCGTAGCTCTTTGTCCAACTATCTGGAGAAGATGTCGTCACTTTGCAGTTCTCAATCACGGCATTGTCGCTCATGGTAAATGTAGTAGTATTGTTGTGGTAAGCCAAATAGACGCCGCCGCCCCCGGCGCGCGAGCTGTCCGCGATGCATTCGCAATTGCTGATGGCCGCTTTGTCGGACATGGTGAAGTTGCCGAGAACATACACGCCGCCGCCTGATGCATTACTCGAGACGGCTTTGCAGCAGCGGATGATGGCATTGCCGCTCATGCTGAAAGTGGCACTCTCGTTCTCCCCCACTGCCATATGCACACCGCCGCCGCGGTTCGCTGCACAACCGATGATGCTGCCGCCGGTCATGGAAAAGTTGCCCTCAACATGCACACCGCCGCCCTTGCCGCTCATCGCCGAGCAACCGACAATATTACCGCCGGTCATGAATAAGCTGCCGCCGACTTTGACGCACACAGCGCCGCCGGCTTCTTCGGTATATCCCTGTCCGTTGGGGTGTACCTTTTGGTACTGATAACCCGTGCCGCCGGTGATGACGCCGCCGGTGACGGTCTCGCTGCCGTTTTCATCCAGCACCCACAAGCCGTCGCTGTTGGGCTTGAACCTGTGCGTCGCGTTTGAGTTGCTGTCGATGATGGTCAGGTAACCGCCCTTCTCCACGGCCAGCAGACCGCCGTGCGTCTGATCGTTCTCGTACTTGAGCACATGGCCGTTCAGGTCGAGGGTGACGGTGCGGTTGACGGTCAGGGTGTTGCTGATGTCAATGTCCGTCGTCAGCTTGACGGTGTCGAAATTAACATCAGCAATCGCCTTAGTCAGCTCATCCACGGTGCTGACTTCTTTTTCCGTCGCGCTCCCGCCAATTAACGCCGTCAAGGCTGTCTCCGGCTGGGGGTCGGACACGTCCCCCTCCGGCTGGGCTGCCGCATCGTCTGCGGGCTGGGCGCACTTTTCACAGTTCTCCGGCAAAGCGCCCTCCGCGCCGCAGACGGGGCATTCCGCATTCATGCTTTCCGCCGTGCAGGCTGTTTCACAACTGCACTCGGGCGGGGTTTCCGTGCTTTCCTCCGCAAAAGCCGCTGTTGGCACAAGGCAGAGCACCATGCACAGGGCAAACAGGATGCTTACAAGCTGCTTTTTCATCATGTCTCCTTCTTCGCGCTGTTGGGCAGCAGTGCCCAAGGTATTTATAAAAATTATAGGGGTAAAAATCGCAAATTGTCAAGCCCTTTTTGAAAAAACATTGCGCAGTATCGAAAAAGCCAAAACGCAGCCGAACACGCGGACTATCTGCGAAAGAAATGCTTGCATGGAGAGATAAAACAAAAGTATGGCAGCAAGTATCCTGTTTTTTTGCAGCACGCGCTGCGCACACAAGTTTTTGGGGGCTGAAATGCGCCTGCTGCGACCCGGCATGGGTACGCAGTATCAGGAAATGGAAAGCATACCGGCAAAGGACATGATACCGAACCAGAGCAGGAACGCGGCAAACATAAAGAAGCACATCCCACCCAAAACAGGCTTTCGCGGCTTGTTTTCGGTAATACGGTCGGGCCGAGTGGGATCGTAATAACCGACCACCTGCCGTCCCAGTTCCCGCTTGCCGGAAACGGTCTGACGGCTTGCGTACCGGTAGGTTTTGCCGTTCACGGTGTACTCATAAGTTGGAAGATAGACTGTCTCCCGGCGCAGCTGTTCGCTGCCGTCCTCCTGCTGCTCCCACCGTTCATTGACCGATTCCTCGATCCATACCACCTTCATCATCGTGGTGCCTGTGTACCGCCGCACAGTATCCTCGTATTCCTTCTGCGCGCCTTTCCGCCGGCGCACCCCGAGCCATGCCGCCGACACAGCCCCGAGAATGAAACCGATTCCCGCTGTGATGTTCCGCGTAGATTCTATGGGACACGCCACAAACGCTATCGCAAGAACGATACTGATAATGAGGATTCGATTCTTTTTCATACGGCCTCCTTCACACCTCTGCCGGTGCCTTTCCTGTCACAATGCGGGCGGCTGGTTTTGCACCGCATCCACAAAGAGAAGGGTCAGACCGATATACAGGATGCAGGCCAACGCCAGCAGCACACAGATACTGATACCGAGGATGCGCACGGTTTTGTTTCGGCGCAGATATTTACGGCACAGCACGATGCCGATAACCGCCGATGCCAACAGCACCACAGCAAGCCAAAGCGGCATATTGCCCACCTCCTTTACGCGCCGCGGAACACATCGATCATATTCGTAAACCACGTCAGCTCACGGGTAAAGCGCTGGCGCAGCTGTGCCGGATCCTCACGGCCCTTGCCGAGGTCAAAAAAGCCGTGCCCGCTGTGAACCGCGAGATACAGTCTGCCGTCACGGTTGAGGTTTATGGCAAGCTTACCGAAGGAGGAATCCGCCAGCGCCAGAATTTTCTCTGCGCAGTCGGGCGTCAGAATGCGAAGGGCTGCAGCTTCATCATCGCTGCTTACATTAAAACGCTTATCGAAAGCCTCGTTTCCTGTCTGGATGGTTTTGCTGCCGAACAGCTTATCCATCCGTTCTCTTGGCCAGATGGTCAGCCAGGTCGGAAATTCCCGGTTCAGCTCACACAGCATCCACTGCCCGGTATAGACCTCACGCTCGTTTTTCTCCCACTGACCGGTTTCCTCGCGCTGAAACTCGTTCACCTCCGTCAGCCTGACGGTGCACAATTCGGTGGTCAGCCCCTGATAGGTTCCGCGGATATACCCGCTGCCGCTGCAATAGGTGTGGCCGGGCAGGGGGATGTTTGTATCCTTCGCATCCAATATGTGCGGGGTGGGATCCATCTGTATGTTGTCAAAGACTGTGCTTACAATATCCGGTGCCAGGGCATCGAAGGTCTGGCGGCCGGCCTGCTCCCTGGATTTTCCCTTTGCCGTCTGCCCCAGCGCGAGGATCAAAACGCCCGCAATGATCAGTACAAGATTGCCGCCCTGCACGATACCCGCAAAGACGACCACGCCGCCCAGCAGGGAAAGGAGCATTCCGCCCCATTTTCCGCCTTTACTCTTACGGAGCTGCTGCGAAAGCTGTTCATCCGTCAATTTTTTATTCTTCTCTTCCATATTCGTCTCCTATTCCGCCTTGCCGGTTACTCTCCGCCGGAAAAGCATATCGCCGTTCACGCTGTTGATGAGATCGCCGCTGACGCTGCGATCCAGCTGCAGGGTATCGCCGCTGCCGTCAAAGTGCAGCGTCACGCCGTTTTCGTCCGCCCATAGTGTGCCGTACTCAATAACATCTTCCTGATCATTTACAAATTCCCATGTCGCATCCTCATAGATACGCAGCCAAAGATTTTCGTCCGGGTACTCCCAAAGCCCTGCATACTCGCTTGGACTACCCTCGTCAGCCGGAACTGCGGACAGATCCTCCCGATAGACATAGCGCTCCTCCGAATCCCAGATCCAGATCAGATCCGTTGCATCCCCGTTTTCGTGGAGAAAGCTCACCCATACATCGCTCTCGCCGTCGCCGTCCAGATCGTCAAAGGAGATGCTGTGAAATGCCTGCTCCGCATCGGGAATGTCCATGGGGAAGGCGACACTGTCGAATAGCACCTGCTCCGGGATGTCCCGGTAGAAGGCTGCGCTGCTCTCGCTCACTGTGACCAGAACATCCACACTGTCGCCGTCATGGGTGATGGTTCCGCTGTCGATCACCATGCCGGTTGTGCGCCAATCATCCCCCGCCACATCATCGGAATTGCCGCAGGCAGCAAGGCACAGGCACAGCACCATCACCTGCGCAAGAAATGCGGTGTTCTTCCACCGGTTTTTCATGATACGCCTCCTTCCGGTCACTCCATCAGGTAATAAAGTGACATTGCGCGGCACCGGCAGCGCACGTTCAGAGCCTGTATCTTACTCATCAAAGTAGTCGCCCCAACCTTCGTCATCGTAAGAGTAATCGTCCCAGCCGTCACCGGGGTCAGACCACGGATCGTAGTCGTCGTAGTACTCATCCGAGTAATCCCAGCCGGCATCGTTGGATTCCATGTATTCGCCAGAATCGTCGTCAATATAGCCGTCCGAGCCGTAGGAGATGAACTCGTTTTCATAGCCGTTCCAGTACCACACGTCGCCGTCTTCATCATACCAGTAGTATGGCGTGCCGTAGTCGCCGGTATCGCCGGAATAGATTGCCTGAGTGGGTACGGGCTTGGGCGCGGTGCTCCATCCGGCGGTGTAGGAGATGGTTTCGAGCATGTTGTTGCAAATCTCAAAGTAGTTGTGGATTCGACCCTCGAGCGCGATGGTCGTTGCGACAAGCGCGTAGCCGGTCGGACCGTAGTAGCGAACCTCCATACAGCCGCGCACAGGCTGAGACGGACCGTCGGAGAAGATGGATCCGTCGAGCCACATATAACCGGTCAGACTGTAGTAGTCGCCGTTATCCTTGAAATCCGAGCCGAAGGATTGGATGAGCTTGTCGCCGTACATACCCTTCATAAAGTCGTCGAGCATCTTGACCATGTAGGGCTTCGCGCTGGCAGCGCCCTTTTCCATATAGGAATCATAGCCGGAGATAGGCTGGAAGGCAATCACAATATTGGAATAGTAGTCATCCGTTCCGTCTTCCATGACTGCGTTGAAGCTCAGCGAATTGTCAACATTCGGGTGTTCGTGTGCTTCCATCTGGATTGGATACTTGATGGATACATTGGTAAAGCTACCGGGAAAGCAGGCGGTCTGGTTCAGCTCGTCATCCGGTGTCGGCAGGAGCATAATGTACTCAGAGGCGGTAAGTGTGTTGCCGTTGGCGTCGCTCAGGTCGCCGTTAGCGGTCTGCCAGAGGGAAACAAGCTCTGTGTCGTCCTCCATGCAGAGCATGATGCAGTCATCTTCCGACACGACATAGCCGGGGCCGACTTGCTCGCCGTAGAGGTTGACGGCAATCCACTCATAGTTGTCGTTGATGACGAAATAGAACGGCGCGTTTTCAAGCTTCCAGCAGCCGGAGAAGCCTGACATACCGCCAGTCTGCCCAAGCTCTTCGGCCGTGTAGCCTGTCGGGGCGTTCTCGCCATCGCCGGCGTACAGATTGTCATATTCCTCCGATGTGCAGACCACGATGCTGTCGTCGCCGTCCGGAGACAGGAATACAACATAGTCGCCATCGTGGATTGTAAAATCCACTTCGTCAACATCGTTGTCGTACAGGACGTAGCTTTCTTCGTTGTAGACAAGAATGTTGAAGTCCGGAAGCTCAGACGGCTTGTAGGAACCAAGGCTGACTTCCATCATTCCTCCGCTCTGGAAGATACCGTCGACAAGCTCCGTGTCCCATTCATCGCTGGTCGAGGGCGTGATGCTGATAGATGTGATGCCGTGACCGCTGTGGTTTGCAAGCGTTATGTTGACCGGCTCTTCTTTTTCTCCGCAGCCGGTCAGAAGCAGCGCACTCAGCACGCAGCCGAGCGCAGCTGCCAGCATTTTTTGGATACAGTTCATGTCTTTCCTCCTTAAATTTCTCTATTTTGCGTTGCTTTTTTCATTCGTATGCCTGCTCTGCCATGGTCAAAATTTCGTCATGGCTTAGCTCCACATCGCCAAAGCGGACAAAGATGCCGTTGGTCACAGCGCTGTTCCACACCCGCGCATCAGCAAGCGGGCGAAACCGAATCTTATCCAGATACGGCTTCATATCCAGCAAAAGCCGACTTCCGGACACAAAATCGACCTGCAGAATATAATCAGGCAGCGGCGTGACAGCTGTGAGATACCTTCGGTTCAAGTGTAGGTCCTCCCTTCCGCAAAAATAAAGATCCACCGTACCTACATTGTACGGTGGATCGGGTGGGATAACCATTAACTAAAGGCTAGGGTAATACCGCATAATTCTAAGTGCCGATACGGCGAGCGAGGTGCGGCAGCTGCTAAGCCAAAAGCGCAGATAATACTGGATGTCTTATCGAGCATTTTGGCAACGCAGATGCCGTGCCGCAGCCGCCGGAGCGGTGCTTAAGCCGTCAGGCGGGAATTGTGCGGTGTTGCCCTAGGGCTTTTGCCCAAGCAGTTCGGCAAGCTGCTTTCGCTTGGTTCGGGTATCGCCGTCAATATGGAGTTTTGAATAGATTTGGTTCGCGTACTGCTTGACGCTTCCCTCGGAGAGATAGAGCTTTTCGGCGATCTCACGGTTGCTGAGCCGCTGCACCATCAGTTCTACAATTTCAAATTCCCGCGCTGTCAGCACATCAAATGCTGCCGGGCGCACGCTTGCGGCGTTTCGTACCATTGCCGCTTCGCCAAGGTCAGTGATCTTCACGATCAAGTCGTTCTTCATCTCGCGCGCAAGAATGGGCTGCAGGCAGTCGTAGTTCTCCACGAACGGCATCACAAAGCCGTCCGGTTCCGCGTCGGCAAGCGCTTTCCGCAGCCATACACGGGCCTCCTCGGTCTTGCCCAATTTCTCGTAGGCCGCCGCCGTCTGGATGCGGATATGCAGCGCCACCAGCGCGTAGTGCATCGCCTCGCACACCGCCAGCAGTTCTGCGCTGCGTCCCACCACCTTGGCATAGGCGCCTTGGGCAAGATACACTTGATTTTCGATCATTTCCATCATGGGCTTGCCCGGCGCAAGCATATTGACGGTGGAGAGCCTGTGCTGCGAAAAAATCTCCGGGATCTCTTCTGCTTCCCCCCGCAGCGCATGATAATAGGCACTGGTGGCACACCAGATGTTGATCCACGATGCATCGTGATATTGCAGCAGCTCTGCGTATCTTTCCGCAAAAGTATACCGCTGCTCCACATCGGTGTGCAGAGAAAGCCGCCGCGACAGGAAATCACAGCATAGCGCCATGTTGATTTGCCCATTGTCCCTGACCTGTGCGTAAGCGCGCTCCAGCTCGATGTGCGCATCGGTAAAATGTCCCTGGCAGAACAGCGCCTCTGCGCGCATGATGGTTTCTGCGCCCTGACCGTGGTTGTTCGTGACTTTATAGTAATGGGGCATACACTCATCCATCTCGGCCAGCTCGCCCTCAAGTTCGCCCGGTGCGCGGTAGAACATCATCAGGACGGACGGTGAGCCAAAGGTCCAGCCGCCGCCGGATTGGATGCTGATGGCCGGGCGGGACATCTGCCTGCTGGCACTGCGGTGCAGGCGGCTCATGGCACTGATGTCATTATAGCAGAGAAAACTCAGGATAAGGTCGCACTCACCCAGCAGGTTGCCGCGCTCCTCCGCCGACAGTTCCGGGTGTTCCGCAATGGCTGTCAGCAGCAGTTCTTTCAGCTCCAGCATCTTCGGGATCTGCCGCCATGTGAACATCCGCCGCATCAGGACCAGAATGGCAAAGGGATTGGCTTTCAATGTCTCGGCGGGGCATTTGTTCAATGCGTCCAGCACATCCTCCGGCTTCAGCGAGGCCAACAGAATGCCTGCATCACCGCGAATGACCCGCAGCAGCGCGTGGTAGTCCTCGCTTTTTCGGTAGGCGGCAATAGCGTGAAGATACTGCCGTTGGTTTTCATACCACAGCCCGAAACGCTCCCAATAGAGCTTTTGTGTTTCCGCCTTCATCTCGTGAAAGCTCCGTTCGGCACATTCCTTCATCATGTGATGAAAGCGATAGGTCACGCCATCCGGCAAACGCGTGACAAAGGCGTTCTGCTCGGTCAGCATGGCAAGGATCTGCGCCGCATCCGCATCCCCTGTGATGCACTGCGCCATTTCGACAGTAAACTCATCGGCAAGGCCCATTACCGCCAAAAACTCCCGCTGCTTTTCCGGCAGCGGATCGATCATAGCGGCGGTAAAAGTGGCGTAGATATCGGAGTTTCGGCTGGGCAGCACGCCGCGCTCGGAGAGGGTGCGCAGGTTCAGATACACGGCAGAGAACCAGCCCTCGCTGGAATAGAGAAGGCTTTCCACCTGCGCATCGGAAAGTTTTGTCCCGCAGCGGTGGGCATAAACCGCAAGCTCCGTATGGTTGAGGCGCAGTTGTTCCATGCCGATTTGATATACCTTGCCCCCCAGCCGCACCGCCTCCGCGGCGGGCAAAAAGCGATCACGGCTTGCAACGATTATATGCACATTGGCAGGCAGCCGATTTGCCAGCATACAAAGGAACAGGGGGGCACGCTTGTCCGTCAGCAGATGAAAATCGTCAATGAAGATGTAACAGGGAAATTCGCCCGCCAGCATATGGCAGAGATCGTCCACCAGCAGCCCGCCGCCTGCCGCGTCCGTTGGGCAGGGATACTCCCGCAGGAAGGTGAACCCTGCGCGGGCAAACGCCTCCTGCACGCTCTTCCAGAAAATCGCAAGGTTGTCGGAATACACGCTGATACGGATGATATGCAGCGCCTCCGCTTTGGCGTGCTCGCCGAGATACCAGTTCACCGCTGTGGTTTTTCCATAGCCCATGGGCGCGACCACTGTCGTCATGGCGCAGCGGGAAATAGGCCGCAAGCTCTCTTGCAGCCGCTCAGATATGTAAATGGTGTTCAGATTCCATTTTGGCTTTGGCATAATGCACACCTCCAACGAATTGGTTTTTGCATCCCCGGCGGATTTTGGATGCGGTGTATGGCTGCCTTTATGGAGGGGACTTCTCATTATTTCCATTTTACATCATCTTGTTCTGCACGGCAAGATGGTGTTTTTACATTCTTTTGCTATAGGTTATTCACCCCTCGATTTATGAGTCGAGGGGGATTCTGTTTGGCAGATAAAAGCAGACCCCCGCCGCACACCGCTGTTGCCGGCGGTATGGGAGGGGGTCTGCTATTTAGGGAACTATGAGAAAATTACTTTTTGCGCTTTTTGCCCACGATCAGCAGGGCAACCGCGCCGCCGCTGATAGCCAGAATAGCAATCAGCAGCGCCAGCGGGAATGTGTCCGACGTCTGCGGAATATGCGTCATCGGGGCAGGTGTTGCGGTAGCAACGGGCTTCGGGGCTGCGGTAGGTGCGGGGGTAGCTGTGGGTGCCGGGGCAGCAGAAGGCTCTTGGCTGGGGGTGACTGTGGGGGTGGGAGCAGGCGTGGCCTTCGGCGTGTAGGTGTTCGTAAAGGTCATGCTTGCGGGCACTTTCGTAAGCGCTGCCTTCATCTTGCCGGTGCCATCGTCCTGCACCTCAACTGTAAAGGTGTAGGTCTGGTCATCATAGCTTACGCCTTCGGCGTCGCCCTTAACCTCCGATACCGTGTAGGTGTAGGCGGTGGGGGCGGCGTCGCTGTTGTCGTGGTCGAGGTCCTTATAGGTCAGTGCAAATGTCACCTTGCCGCTGGCATCGTTGGTAGCGGTCAGGCCATTGTGCGCTGCGTCCTCCGGGCAAGACAGCTTAAAGGTAAATTCGCCTGCGTTCAGAGCACGGCCGGTCAGGTTCTTTTGCAGGGTAATGGTTACTGCGTCGGAATCCGCTGCGGCATAGCTGTTGCGGAAAGTCGGCGTTACGCCAGCCCCCAGCGGGGTGGTCTTGTCGGCCTTATAATAGGCCCAGCTCTTGATGGACAGTTTGCCGTCGCTGTTCACATCCTGCAATTCCACGCGCAAAGTGTAAACCGTGGTGTCGTAGGTAATGCCATCGTCGGCATCGACAGGCTTGGCCTCGCTGATGGTATACCAATGCACCAGCAGGTTTTGCATTTCCTCGGTCGGCGCGATTTCCTCGCCGTTGTTGTCAACGGGGGTCAGCGCAAGCAAAGAGGGCTGGCGATGCACATCGGGCTGGTTGCCCTCGGTGGGCTGCTCGGTCTCGGTGGGCTGCTCGGTCTCGGTAGGCTGCTCGGTCGCAGTAGGCTGCTCGGTCGCAGTAGGCTGCTCGGTCGCAGTAGGCTGCTCGGTCGCGGTGGGCTGTTCGGTCGCAGTAGGCTGCTCGGTCGCGGTGGGTTGTTCGGTCGCAGTAGGCTGCTCGGTCGCAGTGGGCTGCTCGGTCGCAGTGGGCTGCTCGGTCTCGGTGGGCTGCTCGGTCTCGGTGGGCTGCTCGTCCTCAACGGGCTGCTCGTCCTCAACGGGCTGCTCGTCCTCAACGGGCTGCTCGTCCATCAGGTCGGCAAACAGTGCGGCATACGTTGTCTGGGCTTGGCTGAAACCAATGGGGCTGAATTTCACCGTGCCGTCAGCATTGTTCGTGCCGGTGGAAACTTCGTTGCCATTTTCATCGGTCACAATGAAGTAGAACTCGCCCTCCTGCAGATCGCGGCCGGTCAAAACCTTGGTGGCTTCGGGGGTAACCTTGACATCAGCGCCCGCCGTTGCCGTGTAGGTGTTTACAAACTGTGCGCCGCCAACGGTTTCGCTGTTCAGCGTATAGACGGGGGTGCTTGCCACAAGCTTACCTTCGCCGTTATCGGTGACTTCGAAAGTGACCTCGTATGCACGGGTATCATACCCGATGCCGCCGAGGTGGTTATTTACCTCGCTGATGACATAGGTCTTTTTGCCTACGTCGGCCGACGTGAAATTCAGGGTAAACGTAACTTTGCCGTCTGCCTCGTTCTTGGCGGTTTGAATAACCCTGCCGTTTTCACTCAAATTGAACGAGAAGTCGTCCTTGTTCAGTGTGCGGTTGCCGACCACGACATTCAGCCTCTTGGTGGCGTTCAAGGTTACCTTAACGTCGCTTGTGGAATAGGTGTTGGTAAACTTGACACTATCCGCGGAGGCACCATCTTTCGTAATGGTGTGACCTGTCATTGTCAGCTGGCCGCTGCCGTCGTCCGTGATGGTAACCGTCACACTGTAGGAGGAGTTGTCATACGAAACACCGGGGATTTTACCTTCGGTGGGGATATTCTCGGTGATTTTGTACTCATAAGTGCCGGGTTTGGTGAAGGTGATACTTCCGAAGTCAAAGGGAACCTGCGCTCCGTCGCCGGTGAGGCCTTCAGTATACGCCACATTTGTCTGTATATATGTATTAGTCACATCATCTCTCAGCGGGGCACCATCGACAGCTTCCAATTTGAAATCGAAATGATCGTTTTGGTTCCAATTGCGGCCCGTCAAAATCTTTACGCCGCCAAACGGGTAATTGCCGTCATCAGGTTTCACGGTAATCGGGGCGGGGTTATAGGTGTTTGTCACCGTGACTTCTTGGGCTGTACCTGCCGTGACCGTGCCCTTGCCGTCGTTCGTAATGTTCTTGGTATAGTAGGTGGGCAGATTTTCTTCCGTGATGGTATAGGTGCTGCCTGCGGGCAAGCCTACAATCTCGGCAGTCTGGTCTTTTTTCAGGGTGAAAGTATCGCCGCTCTTGATGGGTTTAGTACCCTCAATACCGGTAACGGTGTAGTTGTAGCTGGCATTGGTGTCCAAGTTCGTGCCCGCCAACTCAAACTTCATCGTAAATTCGGCGTTAGCGTCCGGGTGCAGACCCTCGTCGGTTACCACATTCTTGGTAACTTTCAAGCTGCCGGTGGCGTTCATGGTCAGCTTACCGTTGTTGCCAAGGTACAGCACACCCTCGTCTGTGACAAGATTCCACTGGAAGTCAATGCGGCGGTCGGCGGTGCCGGTCTCGTTTTTGTCCTTATCGCCCAGCTGGTTATCAATGGCGGAGGGCAAGCTGCCTTTTTTGATGCCCTTCTTGATGTAGCACTTGCCATCTTCTGTTTTAATGCACTCTTTGATTTCGTTCTGAGTTGCAATGCTAACGGGCACATAGTCGGTCTTGGAAACCGTTTGAGTACGATCACCGGGATCAAGCTGCAAGTAGTTCAGCTTATAGTAATAGGTCTGTCTCGGCTTTACCACTGTGGCCGGCGTATCTCCGCTTTTACTGGTGTACAGCAGGGTATCCTCGGTGTGATAGTAGAAGCTGTTGCTTGTTGCAGGGGTAAAGGTGGCAGTGGTCGAGCCGATGGTTATGTTGTCTGCCGTTTTTTTGCTAGGATCAAATTTGTTGGAGTAGAAGCTGATTTTGCCGTTTTCGGCGTTATCCGCAACGTAGGCGGCAAGGTCGGTGTCGTTAAAGTTGCCGGACGCAATCTGCTCGCGCACACCCTTTTTAAGGCCGACAGAGTAGATGACGCTGATGGGCTGGGCGTTGTTGACTTCCAGCTTGGGGGTGCCATCGGTGTTTGTGGCCTTATAATACCGCAGGGGCAGCATACTGGCAGGGATCTGGACCTGCACGCGGTCGCCGACACTGCCGCTGCCATGGGTGACGGTGATAATGATGTGGCTCAAATCGGCTGTATTGGGGTAGGCGCCGCTGACCGTGTCTTTATGCTCACCCTTAAAGATATAGGTATCCGCCGTGTCGGTGGAGGTTTTGTCCACCTGCGTAAAGACCTGGTCGGAAAAGGCAACGGCCTCAAAGCTCTTGACTTCCATATAATCGCCCAGGGGATCATCGAAAGTCACGTAGCCTTCTTTCTGGGGCTTGTCCGTAACCTGCGTGGGGCCTGCCGGTGTGGTAGATACAGACGTGAAGATGTCCGCAAAGACATTCTTCAACTCATCAGCGCTGGAAGCCGCCATATAGTAATTTGCCTTGTCAGGTCTGTTGCCGAAGTTCCATTTCCAGGTACCGAGCAGCCCCCATGGATCATAAGATTCCCCGGTGTAAGTGGCAGAGGGGTAGTTGCTGGAGACCGCCTGCATGAACTTGTTTTCTTTTGAAGCTCCGCTGACATCGGCCTTCGGGTCAGCACCCTTAAAAATGCCGACCGTGTAAACCTCGGCACCTGCCGCCTTGAGGGATTTAGCCGTTTCAATCGCTTTGGAAGCAATGCTATTGTCAAACCCGTTGTCATTGTTAGGCGAGCCATCGGTAAAGAAGATGACGACCTTTTTGGCATTGGGGCGCGCATTATTCAGCACAGTTTGGGCATGCTGCAAGCCATAATCTGCCCGTGTGGCACCGCCAGGCTTAATCTTGTTGACTTCCTTTTTGAGGTCGGGGGCATTGGCGGCATTACATACGGTAAGATCCTTTACGATCTGCGAGTAGTTGTCTCCGAGCGAGTTGGTATCATTGCCAACTGCTTTCCTGTATTCGCCCGCAAATTTCACGATGGAGAGCTGGATTTCCTTCTCTTTATCCGTGATTTTCGCGTTCTGGGCTGCGGCGCTGTCAATAAAGGTATTGACAGCGTTTTTCAGCGCGTCTATGCGCTTTTTGCCACCGCTCATGGTGTCCTTCATACTGCCGGAGGCATCCAGCACCATGACAATATCCAGGGCCTGCGTATTGGTGGTGGTGGTAGACGCATAGGAGGACAGCGCAGACAGCGCGACCAGGAAATCAGCGTCTTTGATTTTGGACACCTCGATGGCGGGCTGGTCTTTCAGTTCGCCGCTGAAGGTGATTTTGTCTTCCTCCACCGTTTTGTCGGCCCAAATACGGCCGGTGGTGGCGTTGTTATAGCCCTGCGTGCGCTCCCACGCATTAAACGTGTTGGGGTCGCTGATGGTTGTACCGTTGGCCGTTACCTGTCCATCACCAGTACCCCCCTCCAGTGCATAGGCAGGGACAGGGAGCAACACCGTGAACAGGAGTGCCAGCATCAACAGGGCGGTTTGCAACCGTATAAGTTTACTGTGCATAGTTTCTATTCAATCCTTTCTCTTTATTGCGGGGACATCTATAAATAAACAGGGCCAAACCCCGGTGTGCCTGATAAATATATCCGGATTTACTTGAAATTGCCCTTATCGCTTTTCCTTAAAATAGTCTAAGCAGACAAAAGGGTACAAAAATCTACTATACCTAGTATAGTACAGTGGATTTATCTGAATATCTATTACCCAAAGGTTAACAATTTGCCATCCATGCGGCCAGCCGCCGGCGTTTGGAGCGGGTGTCCCCCTCAATGTTTAGCTTAGAATAAATGCGGTTGCAGTATTGCTTGACGCTGCCCTCGGACAGAAACAGTCTCGCTGCGATCTCACGGTTGGAAAGCCTTGCGGCAACCAGGGTGCAGATTTCGCGCTCACGCTCTGTCAGCGCATCAAACCCCGCCGGATAGGCACGGGCATACAGGAGCCCGGCGCTGTGCGTCTCCAGCGCCTCCCCAAGCGCCTGAATCCGGCTAGTAAAAGCATCCTGCGGCATATCCTGCAAAAGCGGTTTTAGATAGCGGTAGTTCTCCGCAAAAGGAAGCACCAGACCATCCATTTTTGCTTCCTGCAGGGTCTCCTGCAGCAGCGCGGCAGCCTCAGTCTGTTTGGCCATCATCGCGTAGGCGGCGGCCGTCTGGATGCGCAGGTACAGCGCGACCAGACTGTAACGGAAAGCGGCGGCGCCCTCGAGCAGCTTTTCACTTCGGCCTATGACCTTCGGCCACGCCTTTTGGGTCAGATAGACCTGATTTTCAATCAGCAGAATCATCGGACGCCCGGGCGCAAGAAAGTTTATGCCCTCCAACCGATGCAGGCGGAACGGCTCCGGTATCGCTTCTTCCTGCCCGAGCAGCGCATAATAGTAGGCACAGCAGGCATCCCAAAAGCGTACCCACGGGGCATTGTGCTGTTGCTGCAGCAGCTCATAGCGCCCCAGCGGTGTATAACGCGGGGCACCCTGCCCGAACAGGGAAAGCCGAAGCGAGAGAAAGTCACCGCAGAGCGCAATATTCTCCTGCCCGCTGCCGTCCGTCTGCGCATAGGTGCGCTCCAGCGCAATCATTGCATCATCAAGCTGCCCGCGCGTAAAAGCAGCTTCCGCCTGCATCAGGCGGTCAGCCCCTATGCCGTGATCATCTGTAATTTTACAGTAGTGCGGCATACAGCGGTCTAACTCGGCCAGCTCGGCATCCAGCGCACCGGGCTTGCTGTGGTACATCATCAGCACTGAGGGCGAATTAAATGTCCAACCGTTCGCTTTTTGAATACTGATAGCTGGGCGCGTCATTTTTTCGCTGGCGCTGCGGTGCAGTACGCTCATGGCCGCTATATCATTATAAAAAAGGAAGCTTGTGATCAAGTCGCACTCCCCTAACAGGTTGCTGCGGTATTCTCCGGGCCATGCGGGGTGCTCGTCAACGGTCTCCAACAGAAGGTTTTTCAATTCCAGCATTTTGGGAATCTGATGCCAGTTGAACATACAGCGCATCAGCACCAGCAGGGCAACCGGGTGTTCCTTCAGCGTTGATTTTGGGCAGGCATCCAGATCGGCCAGGGCTATTTTGGGCCGCGTGATAGCCAGACGAATGCCGGTGTCTTTCTCAACCACACGCAGCAGCGCATCATAATCGCCGCAGGCACGGTAGGCCGTCATGGCGTGCAGCAGGTGCCCATGCTGCTCATACCATTGGCCGTATCGGTCGTAATAGACGGTCTGCTTCTCCGCCGGCAGCTTATGGAACGCCCGCATGGCGCAATGCTTCATCACGTGATGGCAGCGATACCGGTCACTGTCCGGCAAGCGCTTTACAAAAGCATTGCGGGTGGTCAAATCTGCCAGCAGCTCGGCGGCATCCGCCCGCCCTGTGACAGCTTTGGCCATTTCGATGGTAAACTCATCGGCCAGACTCAGCACGGTTAAAAATTCCTGCTGCATGGGCGGCAGCGGGTCGATCATGGTAGCCGTAAACAGGTTGTATATATCAGAACCGCGCTCCGGCAGGGCACCGCGGTCCGCCAGGGTTCGCAAATTCAGATAGACGGCTGAGATCCAGCCCTCCGTCGCGTAGAGAAGCTGCTGCAGCTGACTCTCTGTCAGGTCGGCACCGCAGCGGCGGGTGTAGACGGCGAGGTCATCCTTGTCCAGCCGCAGCTGCTTGGGGCCAAGGATACATACCCTGCTGCACAGCTTCGTGATTTCAGCTTCCGAAAGAAAGTGGTTTCTGCTGGCTATAATGATATGTACATTTTTAGGGAGCTGGACAGCACATTTGCAAAGAAAATGTGCGCAGCGGGGACCTCGCAGCAGATGGTAATCATCCAGAAAAATATAGAACGGGCCTGTTCCGGCCAACGCGCGGTTCATGTCATCCATCAACAGCATGACGCCTTGAAGATCCGATGGCAATTCATATTGGCGCAGGAAATCAAGGCCCGCATGTGCAAAGGCTGACTGTGCACTCCGCCAGAAGATTGCCAGACTGTCGGAGTAAATGCTGATGCGAACCACCCGTGTACCGGGTACTTTGCTGCGTTCCCCCAAAAACCAGTTGACGGCGGTGGTTTTACCGTACCCCATGGGAGCAACCACGCAGGTCATTGCGTATTGGTCGATCTGCTGCAGCTGTGCCTGCAAGCGATCCGACATATAGATGTCATTCAAATTGGTATTTCGATTTTGCATAATCGTGACCTTACAACCGATCAAGTCCATCACTTTTGAACTTACTGTAATTATTATAGTACAAAATCGCCTCAAAAACAAGAAAAACCGATGTTTTGTGGCAGCATTGAACTTCAGGAACAGGTAAGGTATAATAAGCACAGGAAAAAACCAGTATGAAAGCGCAAACCGTTCCAGTTAAAAAGGAAAGTGATCGACTATGGACTATATCCGCATCACGAAAGAAAACATTGACAAGGAGCACATCTGCTGTGCCATGTCCGGCAAGCAGTGCCTGGCAAAAAAGGAATGGCTCAAACAGCGCTTTGACGAAGGGCTGGTTTTCTGCCGCAGCGTGGAGCGCGGCAAATGCTTTATTGAATACATCCCGGCGGAAAACGCCTGGCTGCCCATTGAGGCGGAGGGCTGTCTGCACATCAACTGCCTCTGGGTCTCCGGGGCGCTGAAAGGCCACGGCTACGCGAAAGAACTGCTGGCCCGATGCGTCAACGATGCCCGGGCGCAGGGGCGTAAGGGAGTGTGTATTCTGTCTGCCGAGGGACGCAAGCGCGAATTCCTGGCCGACGCCAGGTTTCTGGCACATGAGGGCTTTTCCACGGCGGATGTGTCCGACTGCGGCATCACGCTGATGTACCTGCCGCTTTCCCCTGACGCTGCGCCGCCCAAGTTCAAGCCCTGTGCCAAGCACCCACAGGCTGCAGAGCCCGGCTTTGTGCTCTACTATACCGACCAATGCCCTTTTACCTGTTATTGGGTGCCGCGCGTGGCAGAGACTGCCCGGGCCCACGGCATCCCGCTGACCATACACCACATCACCGACCGCGAGACTGCGCAGAACACGCCCGCCCCGGTCACGACCTATGCCCTGTTCCGGGATGGGAAGTTTTTGACACAGGGTATCCAGTCCGATAAGAAGTTTTTGGCACTGGCAGGCAAGGCTGATTCCTGACCGCGCTGGTGAGCGCATTCGGACGAGCATATACAACAGCCCCTCTTTACTTGTTCCGTTACACATTCGACCAACTGTAAAGTATAGAAGCATTTTCATAAACCTTGTCGTTATGAGCTTGTTCTATGGTTTACAGTTATAGTTTACAGTGCAAATAAATCGACAGCAGCGACAGCGCGTATTGGGCTGTACAGGAGAACATCAACGCCAGCTTTACGAGCAGGGGTGTTGGCTGTTGGTTTTGCTCCACCGCCGAGGGCCAGTGTACCTACTGGACTGTTACGTTCAACGAAAACTCCTACTTGTTTTCATACAGAAATTATGATATAATTTCTGTATGAAAGAGAGGTGCTATCTATGCCGAACATTCGTTCCAGCGCAGATCTGAGAAACAACTACAATGACATTTCCTCTTACTGCCATGCCTACAACGAGCCGGTCTTTATTACCAAAAACGGTAAGGGCAGCAAGCTGCAAGAGGGCCTTGCCGACATTGACGCTGGGAACACACGCCCCTTTGCCGATGTTATGGCTGATTTGCGCCACCGCAGGGAGCGCAGATGAAATACAACATTCATGTCACCCAAGCCGCCGAGCGCGATATGGCGAACGCCTACGACTATATCGACCTTGTACTGAAAAGTCCAACTGCCGCCGACAAGCTGTTGGATGTAGCCGACGAAAAAATCGGAGCACTGGCAGAATTCCCGCACAAATTTGAAGTCATTTCCGACAAACTGCTTTCCCTATGGGAAATCCGCTTCACCATCGTTATGAACTACCTTGCGTTCTATACGGTGGACGATGCCACGCAAACCGTGCATATCGTGCGGTTTCTCTACGGCAAAAGCAACTGGATCACCATTCTGAAAACAGATGCAGCAAACGGCAGTTTGCCGGTGTTCTCATAACCGAATATTTTATCTGGGCGCTCACTTTTGTGGGCGCTTTTTCTATTGGAGAAAAACATGATTTATGACGAACTTATTGAAGAATTAGCGTTGACCCTGCTTACAAAGGCAAGGTATGAGGGCTGTATTAGC
>NZ_WQOH01000004.1:278329-555847 GCF_018784445.1 Gemmiger formicilis
ACAAAGAATGGTGGGATACGAAAAAGAAGCTGATGGGAGCCAGTTGGCAGCGGGATATGGTGACGAACAAAGAGGATAAGCGTGAATCACTGATGAAACTGGTTGGGCAGGAATTTGTCATCATTGATGACTTCGGCTGGCCGCGCAACCCGGACGGCTATAACAAGCTGGTAAAGCGTGTGGCGCAGAAAGCGGGAATCAGCGACATTCACCCGCACATGTTCCGACATACCTTTGTCAGCCTGCTCATGTCGAATCCTGACATCGGTGTTGCAACGGTTGCAGCTGAAGCAGGTCACGCCCAGCCGAGCACGACTTTAATGATCTACACCCAGCAATACAAAAAACGCCGGGAGTCGATACGCAATCAGTTGAGCCGTGAATTGTACGAAAAATAAAGAATCGCAGCCGTGTTATCTTAAAAAATAACATAGCTGCGTTCTTTTTATGGGCCGTGAGGGATTCGAACCCCCACTGAACCGGTTATGAGCCGGTGGCTTTAACCGTTAAGCTAACGGCCCTTATTATGATGAAGAAGTGCTGTTGATGGCCAAATCGCCAACTCATCGCCAAAGCAGAAATCTTGGCGATGAAGTTCAGCAAAAATCGCGGCACTTCATCATATTTGAAAGTAGAAATGATTGGGTCAGACGGTTATAATCCGTTATGAGCCGCCGACTCTGCCTGGCTGGGCTACCGGCCTACACAGATGTAACTAATATTATACCAGAAAAAGTCCGGTTTGCCAAGGGTGCGCGGGCGAAAAAATAGAAAAAAAGAAAAATTACGCATCCCTCAAATCACCGCGGCAGCGCCAGGTGGCGAAGAGGATGAACACAAAGCAGATGACCCAGGTCGTCGGTTCGCAGAAGCAGACGGCGCGGTAGCCACAGACCGGCACGAGCCAGACAGCAAAAATCACTTTGCCGATCAGCTCCAGGGCGCTGGCCAGCAGCGGCTCAATGGTGTGCTGGATGCCTTGCAGCATATTCCGTAAAATGACCAGCACGGCCATGGGCGGGATGATGGGCACGCTGATTTTCAAGTACAGCAGGGCATTGACAATAATGATTTCGTCGTCGCTGCCGGTCACGCCGCGGATGGCCGCCTCGCCGCAGAGGAAGGTAAACGCCATGATGAACACCCACCACACAAAATAGATGACCAGCGCGGCCTTTACGCTCTGCCAGATGCGGCTGCGCTTGCCCGCACCGAGGTTCTGGCTGCTGAAAGTCGCCACACTGATGCCAAGCGCACCGCCGGGGATAAAGTACAGTTCAGCCAGGCGGCGGGCGGCGGTCTGGGCCGCAATGTAGGCGCTGCCCAGCGCGTTGATGCTGCTTTGCAGGGCCACGCTGCCCAGGTTGTAGATGGCGCTCATCAGGCCCATACTCAGGCCCGCCCAGAACATATGGGTCACGGCATGGCGGGTCGTCTCTTTCAGCTGGGCCGGGCGGAACCGCAGTTCCGGGTAGCTGCGCAGGATGTACCACACGCCCAGCAGGGCGCTGATACCCTGTGCCAGCACGGTGGCGATGGCTGCGCCGCGCACGCCAAGGCCCAGCGGGCCCATAAAGGCCGCGTCCAGCCCGATATTCAGCACGGTGCTGAAGAGTAAAAACAGCAGAGGCGTGATGCTGTTGCCCACGGCGCGCAGCAGCGCGGCCTCCATATTGTAGAGCATCGTCAGCGGGATGCCCAGCAAAATTACGGTCAGGTAGGCGGCGGCACCGTCCCACGTTTCGGCGGGAACCTGCAGCAGAGTCAACAGCGCGCCGCGGCCCAGCAGGGAAGTAGCGGTCAGCACCAGCGAGATGCCCACCGACAGCGTGACCATCCAGCCCACGGCGCGGCGCATGCCATTTTCATCCCCGGCGCCGAAATACCTGCTGACCGTCAGTGCCAGGCCGTTGTTCATGCCGAAGGCAAAGTTCATGATAAGACCGTACAGTGCGGCGGTCGCGCCGATCTGCGCCAGTGCCGCCGCGCCCAGCAGGTGCCCGGCAAGGGCAGTGTCAGTCAAATTGTAGAACTGCTGCAAAAGGTTCGAACAGAACAGCGGCATCGAAAATTGCAGCACCAGGCGGAATGGGTCGCCCTGGGTCATATCCAGCACGCGGCTTTTGTGTGCGGTGGTCATGGGGGTGTACATCTCCTTTATGGGGCTTGCAGGGGTCGATGTCTGGCGTCGCCCCTACGGAAGAACAACTATTCTTTCACAATATTCTTTACCCAGACGCCCTTCTTCACCAGCACAAAGCCGATGGTGCATTTGATGATGTCCATGCCGTTCACAAACAGGTAAATTGTGACGATGTTCAGCCCGCTGAAGCGGGACAGGCAGTAGGCCATCGGCACGGACACAGCCCAGGTAAAGCAGCTGTCAAACAAAAATGTGATGAACGTTTTGCCGCCGGAGCGCAGCGTGAAATACTCGCAGTTGGCAAAGCCGTACAGCGGCATACACAGCGCCGCCATGCGGATCAGCTCGGTCGCAAGCAGGCGGATGGGCTCCTCGGTGTTGTAGATGCGGGGGATAAAGGGCGCACAAACGGCCAGCGCCGCGCCCATAATAACGCAGCTGGCAAGGCTCAGGGTAATCATCCGCCAGGCGGTGCGGCGGGCACCGGTCAGGCGGTCTGCGCCAAGCTCCTGGCCAACGACGATGGCTGTGGCGTTGCCCAGCGAGAGGAACACTTCATTAAAAATCTGTGCAATCGTGTTGCAGATGTTCAGCGCGGCCACGGCCTGGATGCCCCGCACGGAATAGCATTGCAGCAGCACGGCCTGACCTGCGCCCCACATCAGCTCATTGGCAAGCAACGGCATCGACCGGATAAAGATGCTTTTGACCAACACGCCGGGAATGGCAAGGCTGTGGTACACCCCGCGCATAAAGGGGTAGCGGTCGGCGCTGCGGTGGGCGCCGGTCGCGACGATGGCCAGCTCCACAAAGCGGGAAAGCACGGTGGCGATGGCCGCACCGGCCACGCCCAGCCGGGGGAACGGGCCAAGGCCGAAAATCAGCAGGGCGTTAAAGATAAAGTTCACGACCATCGCCAGCATACTGGCTTTCATCGGCAGCACGGTCTGGCCGCTCTCGCGCAGGGTACCGGCGTAGCACTGGGTCAGGCCGAAGGGCACCAGTCCCACAAGCATGATGCGCAGATACCCCCACGCATAGTCCAGCGTGGCGGCGGCATCGGCGGGGGAGGTATCGGCTGAAATATACGCTCCAATCAGCGCTGGCCCGGCAGCCAGAAACAGCATAATGGCTGCCGCTGTGATGGCGGTGGACACCAGCAGTTTAAAGCGGAAAGTGTGGCGCACGCCGTCCATATCGCCGCGGCCGTAAAACTGAGCGCCGAAGATGCCAGCGCCCGAGGTACTGCCCCAAATGGCGAGGTTATACACAAACAGCAGCTGGCCTACCACGGCAACGCCGCTCATGGGCAGGGTGCCCACCTGGCCCACCATGACGTTGTCCAGCAGGGAGACAACGTTCGTCAAGGTGTTCTGCACGATGATGGGCAGCACCACCAGCAGCACATGGCGGTAAAAGGCCCGGTCGCCCAGCAGGCATTCCCGCAGGGTCAGTTTTTCGGTTTTATCCATAAAAGCTCCTTTTTACATTGCACAAAAAAGGCTTCCCTATGGGGGAAGCTTTAAGGGAGCTACTTCCCCACTACATCCCAATGTTTATCGTTGTGGTTCAGCACCTCGCAGCCGTCCTCGGTCACAAGGACGAGATCCTCGACGCGGACGCCGAACTCACCGGGCAGGTAGATACCCGGCTCGATCGAGAAAATCATGCCGGGCTTGGCAACGGCGGTGTTGGCGCTGCTCACGTCGCCCTTCTCGTGGTCGGTCTGGCCGATGAAATGGCCCAGACGGTGGTTGAAGTATTCGCCATAACCCGCTTCGGCGATCAAATCGCGGGCGGCGGCATCCAGGTCGCACAGGCGCACGCCGGGCTTGATAAGTGCCTCGGCGGCTTCGTTGGCGCGGCGCACCAGGTCGTGTACGGCGACCTGCTTCTCTGTGGGCTGGCCGCAGAACCAGGTGCGGGTCATGTCGCTGCAATAGCGGTCCTTCACGCAGCCCATGTCAAACAGCACGCAGTCGCCCTCCTTCAGCACCGTGCCGTCCGGCTCGTGGTGGGGGTCAGCGGCGTTCGCGCCGAAGGAAACGATGGTGGTAAAGCTCGGGCCTTCGCAGCCGTGGGCGCGGAACTGGGCGTCAATGAACTCGGCCACCTCACGCTCAGTCATGCCGACCTTGACGTAGTGCTTCGCAGCCTCGTTGACTTCATCGTTGATGCGGGAGGCCTCACGCATGAGGCGCTGTTCCTCGGCGTCCTTGCAGGCGCGGCAGTCGTCGACGCAATCGCTGGACAGCACGACCTGCATGCCGGGGTGGGCCTCCATCAGCGGGATCAGGAACTTGGCGGGCCACTCTTTGTCGATACCCAGCGGATTCGCGGCGTTGACCACGGCGGCGATCTGGGCGACCGGGGCGTCGGTGTCAGTGTGCCAAACGGTCTTGCAGGGCGGGTTCGAGACATTGAACAGCTTGTTCAAAAACAGCACCGGCTCGCCGTCGGTGGGCAGGTAGAGTGCCAGCAGACGCTCATAGGGTTCCACGGCGACACCGGTCAGATACCACACGCTTTTGGGGTCGCAGACGATCATTTGGGTCAGGCCCTGTGCGCACAGTGCGGCACGAACCCGGTCAATACGTTCCATTTTCATAAGTTCGACAGTCCTTTCGTATGCTTTCCCACTTATAATAGGTAGATGAGCGGGATTTGTCAATATAAAAAATAAGCCCCAAAGTGGGATCTGGTGACGCTTACGCCCTCCGGCGCGTCGGCGGCCATGGGGGCATCTAGGTGAATTGCTCCTTTTCGCAGCTTGACATGGGGCTGCAACTGCCCTATACTGATATCATACAAGTTAAACCCCGGTTTAAGTCGAGGGGTTCTGCAAAAAAAATCAGGAGGCAACTATGGCTTATACGGTGGGCGAAATGGCAAAACGGCTGGGTGTGCCTGCATCGACACTGCGCTACTATGATAAAGAAGGGCTGCTGCCCTTTGTGGGGCGTTCCTCCGGCGGCATCCGCGTGTTTGAGGAAAAGGACTTCGAGTGGCTGCGCATCATTGAGTGCCTGAAAAAGACCGGTATGTCGCTGAAGGATATCCGCGAATACATCGAGCTTGCCATGCAGGGCGACGCGACGATCGCCCAGCGGTTGGAAATGTTCCGCAAGCAGAAGGCCGTGCTGGAAGCCCGCATGGCCGAATTGCAGCAGACGATGGACACGCTGGACTATAAGTGCTGGTTCTATGAGACCGCCAAGGCCCGCGGCACGACAGATGGCATCAGCGATTTGCCGGATGCTGACCTGCCCGAGAACCTGCGCCCGGTGCGTGAACACCTGCGGGAAGTGGCGGAATGATGGCCGAATCAAAACGACCCGGCAGGGGAAAGCACACCTTTGGCCGCGCTGAAGGACAAGGGCTGCACCGACAACTGCGACAGCCCCATCATGGCCTTCTTTGAGGGCATTGTGCCGTTTATTACAACTCACCTGAAAAAATCCCGCCGCGGACGCCATATTTAGTGGCCCGACGGCAGCCAAAACGCCAGAGCACAGCAAAAATTCCGTAAAAATCACGTTTTCGGTGTTAAGCACAGCACATTTCCAAACGCCTCCCCATGTGGGAGACATTTTTTGTGCGGAAAAACGCTCCGCCCCAATAGCACACAATTTGCCCCGCTTAGCCACGTTAAATTTTACAAAATCCCCCTGTAAACCCGCAAAACCGCCCAAAATCGCACCCTGCACCACCGCAAAATATGCACGGTTAAATATTCACCAGAAAACGACTGCAAAATTTGTCGTAAATGCACATATTTTTATAAAATAACGCAGAAATGTGTAAAATAAAATGGCGATGCGACGGCATTATCGAACGGCACACGTTGCAAAGCAACAAAAAACTTTGCGAAAAAGGTACAAACCAGGCAACAAAATGGTTTTTGCTGTTTTGCTGTAACTTTATTGAAATTTGGTAAATTGTATGATATTATAAATTCACAGTAAAAGGACGGTTGAAGTCCTTCTGGAGAAATTGGAGGAATTATAATGTTCGAGAAAATTCGTAAAATGAAGAACAAGAAGGGCTTCACCCTCGTCGAGCTCATCGTCGTTCTCGTCATCCTGGCCATCCTGGCCGCCCTGCTGGTCCCCGCTCTGACTGGCTATATTGACCGTGCTCGCAAGGAAGCGATTGTTGCTGAAACTCGCAGTGTTGTCATGGCAACCCAGACGGTTGTTGCCGAAAAGTATGGCGCTAAGGCGGGTGATGTTACCATTGCTGATGCTGACAAGACGACGATTAAGAACCTGGCGGAGGTAACGGGTACTATTGGTGATATCGCCATTGATAAGGCTACGGGAAGCGATTACAATGGTATGGTTAAATCCGTTGTGTATACCCAGGGTAATTGGACTTGCACTTATACTCAGGGTAAGACTGATGGTACCAATGGTGCTTATGACGTTCAGCCGAAGGCCTGATAAAACACTTGACTGATTTTGTCCCACCGTCTCCCACCGACGGTGGGATTTTTTATGCCCATTTTCCCTTGCCGCACCGTAGGGGCCGGGCATGCCCGGCCCTGCCGTGTAAGGCAAGCATCCGCCCCCGGCAACGGTAGGGGGCGGCGTCCTCGACGCCCCGCAGGCCAGCACCCACCTTCCCGGAAAAACGTAGGGCGGCCGGTTCTCTGGCCGCCGCGGAGGGGGCAAGCCCCCCTCCCTACAAATCCATGGATAAAGGGACACCCACCGCATACTTGCGGGCCGGGCATGCCCGGCCCCTACACCGCAGAGGTGTTTTCAATCGCGCAATTATGGCGCACGGGCCGGGTGCCGCGTTCCCTTATCGCGCACCTTTAAAAGCGCACGCCCTTAAACTTCACTTCAAATTACACCCTTGCAAAATTCGTGCTGATGTGCTACAATTTCATAGCATACCGTTTTAGTGGGAAATCTTCCCGCCACCCCTGCATCACAAAAGGAGAGAGCCGCCCCATGTCCGAACGCCTTGTAGGCATCCTTGTGGATTCCTTTGGTAAAATATTGCTGCCCGGCCTGACCGTCACCATCCCGCTGACCGTCATTTCCTTCACGCTGGCGCTGATCATTGCCGTTGTGGTGGCGCTGGTGCAGTTTGCTCATGTGCCCGTCTTGCAGCAGATCGCCCGGTTTTACATCTGGGTCATGCGCGGCACGCCGGTGCTGGTGCAGCTGTTTGTCGTGTTCTACGGCCTGCCCGGCGTTGGCATCCTTATCGAGCCGTTCCCCGCCGCGGTGCTGGTCTTTTCCATCAATGAGGGCGCGTACTGCGCCGAGACCGTGCGTGCCGCGCTGGAAGCCGTGCCCCAGGGTCAGATGGAGGCCGGCCAGTGCGTCGGCATGAGCTATTTGCAGATCATTCGTCGTATCATCCTGCCGCAGGCCATGCGCACGGCGTTCCCCACGCTGGCCAGCTTTTTGATCGCCATGGTCAAGGATACCTCGCTGGCGGCCAACATCACCGTGACCGAAATGCTCATGACCACCCAGCGCATTGTGGCCCGCACCTATGAGCCGCTGGCGCTGTACATCGAGGTCGGCATCATCTACCTGCTGTTCTGCACTGTGCTGACCCGCCTGCAGGCCGTGGGCGAGAAGTACCTGAACAGCAAGGGCGCGCAAAGGAGTTAAGCTATGCTGGAAATCAGAAATTTGCGCAAGGCTTTCGGTGATTTACAGGTGCTGAAAGGCATTGACCTGGACGTGAACAAGGGCGATGTGGTCGCCATTCTGGGCGCAAGCGGCAGCGGAAAAACCACGATGCTGCGCTGCCTGAACTTTTTGGAGAAGGCAGACGACGGCACGATGACCTTTGACGGCCAGCGCGTGGAGCTGGCCCATGTGACCCGCACCCAGGTCAACGCCCTGCGCCGACGCACCGGGTTCGTGTTCCAGAACTACAACCTGTTCGCCAACAAAACGGCCTTGCAGAACGTCACCGAGGGGCTGATTGTGGCGCGGAAAATGCCGCGCAGGCAGGCCGATGAGATCGCCCGCGCCGCGCTGGTCAGGGTGGGCATGGCCGACCGTGCCGACTACTACCCCAACCAGCTTTCCGGCGGGCAGCAGCAGCGCGTGGCGATTGCCCGCGCCATGGCCGCAGACCCGGAGATTATTTATTTTGACGAACCCACGTCGGCTCTTGACCCGGAGCTGACCGGCGAAGTGTTGGCTGTCATGCGCAGCCTGGCCGAGGAAGGCCGCACGATGCTGGTGGTGACCCACGAGATGGGCTTTGCCCGCCATGTGGCGAACCGCGTGGTGTTTATGGATGGGGGCGTGATTGTGGAGCAGAACACAGCCGAGGCGTTCTTCAACGACCCGCAGCAGCTCCGCACCCGGGAATTTTTGCAGACATACAGACAAAGGAGCCAATTATAATGAAGAACCTTGCCAAACTGACCGCCCTGACCCTGACCGCCGCGCTGGCTCTGACGGCCTGCGGCAGCACCGCCGACAGCGCCGCCCCCGCCGAGAACATGGCGGACACCGCCGCGACCGAGGAGACCGGCGGCGACCTGTTGAGCCAGATCCAGGCCAACGGTACCATCACCGTTGCCATGGAGGGCACCTGGGCACCCTGGACCTACCACGACGAGAGCGACAACCTCGTCGGCTACGACGTTGAGGTCGCAACCAAGATCGCCGAGAAGCTGGGCGTGGAGCCGAAGTTCGTCGAGGGCGAGTGGGACGGCCTGCTGGCAGGTCTGGATGCGGGCCGCTATGATATCATGGTCAACGGCGTGGACATCACCCCCGAGCGCGCCGAGAAATACGATTTCTCGACCCCCTACGCCTACAACCGCACCGCCGTCATCACCCAGAAGGACAACGACAGCATCAAGACGCTGGAAGATTTGAACGGCAAGACCACCGCCAACACGATTTCCAGCACCTACGCCGAGCTGGCCGAGCAGTACGGCGCAACTGTGACAGGTGTGGACGACCTGAACCAGACCTTTGAGTTGCTGTTGAGCGGCCGCATTGATGCCACGCTGAACGCCGAGGTGACCTACTATGATTACATGAAGGAGCACCCCGACGCGAACGCGAAGATCGCCGTGCTGGCTGCGGACGCGAACGAGGTTGCCATCCCGATGCGCAAGGGCGACGAGACCGCCACCCTGCGCGCTGCCATCGACACCGCCATTGAGGAAATGCGCGCCGACGGTACGCTGAAGGAATTGAGCGAGAAGTACTTCGGGACGGATATCTCCACGAATGAATAAATGAAGTATCCCCCGCCGCGTTGAAACGGCGGGGGAATTTTTGTGTGGGGGAGATGGATGGAAAAACGGGAAATTGCCGGAAGGCTGCGGGCCGGGTATGCCCGGCCCGCGCTGCGTACCCGCAGTGGCATTTTGCACAAAGGGATGCGACCTTGTCTTGTGCGCTTTGCACTACATTTTTGGTAATCTTTTTGTTACAATTACAGATTTTGCGCCCAAAACGACAGGTTATGCAAATTTTGTGCCGCAAAGCCCCTTTTCTGCTACAATAAGGTCAGAACAAAGGCGGGGGCCAAAAGCCCCGCCTTAGAAGGAAAAAAGGAATATGACAAAACAACCCAAAGTTCGCAAGCCGCATCCCGTACTGCACGGGATCGGGCTGGCGAGAGCGGCATCTACCGTGACTCTGTCTACACTTGGATGACCGAGCAGGCTCTGCGCGAGACCTACCTGCGCCCCTTCCAGATGCTGGTCGAGGATTATGACGCGGTCGGCCTCATGAGCAGCTACAATCGTATCGGCGCTGTCTGGGCAGGCGGCAGCGAGGCGCTGCTGACCGGCATCCTGCGCGATGAGTGGGGCTTTGACGGCGCGGTCATCACTGACTACTGCGACCACCACAGCTACATGAACGGCGACCAGGCCCTGCGCGCAGGCGGCAGCCTGTGGATGGCGGGCTTCACCGGCGGCGAGATGGCCTATGAGACCGGCTCCAACAGCTATATGCAGGCTTTGCGCCGCGCCACCAAGGAGACGCTGTATATGTACCTGCATGTCCGTGTGACCAACCAGGCTTATGCTGACAGCATCGGCGATACCAGCGTTGTTCGCCACAACTTCACGACTTCTGTGTTCGGCTGGCGTCACCTTGTCGCCCTGATCGACATTGTGGCTGTTCTGCTCTTCGCACTGGCTGTCCGCGGCGTCGTCATTGACGTCAAGCTGCGCAAGGCGGCCAAGGCTGAAAAGAAAAACTAACCCCATGTGAGCAATGCGGGCACACCTGCGTGTGCGCCCACACTGTTATGTGTAAGGAGTGACTACCCCATGAAACACACAGATATTATAACCAAACTAAACCTTGAACAAAAATGCGCTCTGCTGTCCGGTGATACCGTGTTCACGACGCGGGGCTACAAAAACGCGGGCGTGCCGCCCATCACCCTGTCCGACGGCCCCAACGGCGTGCGCAAGCAGGCCGGGGCGGCGGATCACCTGGGGCTGAACCCCAGCGTGCCGGCCACCTGCTTCCCCACAGCCGCCACCGTGGCGTGCAGCTGGGATCCGGCGCTGGGCGAGGAAATCGGCCGGGCCATGGGCGAGGAGGCCGCCGCGCAGGAGGTCGCCGTTCTGCTGGGGCCGGGCCTGAACACCAAGCGCAGTCCCCTCTGCGGCCGCAACTTTGAGTATTTCTCCGAGGATCCCTATCTCTCCGGCAAGATGGCCGCCGCCTACGTGCGCGGCATCCAGTCGGAAGGCATCTCCGCCTGCCCCAAGCACTTCGCCGTCAACAGCCAGGAGCTGCGCCGCATGGCATCGGACTCGGTGGTGGACGAGCGGACGCTGAGGGAGCTGTACCTGACCGGGTTTGAGATCGTCGTCAAAGAGGCGCACCCCAAGGCCCTCATGTCCAGCTACAATCTCATCAACGGCATCTACGCCAACGAGAACGCCCACCTTTTGCAGGATATCCTGCGCGAGGAGTGGGGCTTTGACGGCGCGGTCGTGACCGACTGGGGCGGCAGTAATGACCATGCGCTGGGCGTGAAAAACGGCTCGACGCTGGAAATGCCCGCCCCCGGCGGGGACGCCGTGCGGGAGCTGCTGGCCGCCGTACGGTCCGGCAAAATTATCGAGGCCGATGTGGACGCCCGTCTGGATGAGCTGCTGACGCTGGTGCTGGACACCCACGCCGCCGTAGAACGCCACAGCCGCAGTTTTGACGCCGACGCCCACCATGCGCTGGCCCGCCGCGCGGCAGGGGAGAGTGTTGTGCTGCTGAAAAACGACGATGCCCTGCTGCCGCTGGCCGAGGGCACGCGTGTGGCGGTCATCGGCGACTTTGCCGAGACGCCGCGCTACCAGGGTGCAGGGTCCAGCGCCGTCAACTCCATCAAAGTGGACACCTTCTTGGATTGTCTGAACGACAGCGGTCTGTACAGTGTGGGCTTTGCCCCGGGTTTTGACCGCCAGGGAAAACCCGATGCCGCCAAGCAGGCCGAGGCCGTCGCCCTGGCCGCAGAAGCGGACGCCGTGCTGCTCTGCCTGGGACTGGACGAGATCAAGGAGAGCGAGGGCCTGGACCGCGCCGATATGAAGCTGGCCGACAACCAGATCGAGCTTTTGCAGGCCGTGCGCGAAGCCAACCCCAACACTGTGGTCATCGTGAACGCCGGTGCCTCGCTGGAAACGCCGTGGCTGGCCCACTGCAAAGCGCTGGTTTACGGCGCGCTGGGCGGCCAGGCGGGCGCGGGCGCGATGGTGGACGTGCTGACCGGCAAAATCAACCCCGGCGGCAAGCTGGCCGAGACTTGGGCCAACGCCTACGCCGACACCCCCGCCCGCGACCACTTTGCAGGCCCTGGCCGCACCGTGCAGTACCGCGAGGGACTGTACGTCGGCTATCGCTATTACCAGACCGCCGGGGTGCCGGTGGCGTTCCCCTTCGGCCATGGGTTGAGCTATACACAGTTTGCGTACAGTGACCTGCATGCCGACGCCCACAGCGCGACCCTGACCGTGACCAACACCGGCGACCGCGCCGGGGCAGAGATTGTGCAGCTGTACGTGGCCAAGCCGAATGCTGAAATTTTCCGCCCTGCACAGGAGCTGAAAGCCTTTGCCAAAGTGCAGTTGGCGGCGGGGGAGAGCAAGACCGTGACCCTGACGCTGGACGACAAGGCGTTCCGCTACTGGAACACCCGCACCGACAGTTGGGAGATGGAGGGCGGCACGTATGAGCTTCGCGTAGGGGCAAGCTCTGCGGACATCCGCCTGACCGCTGCGGTCGAGGTCATCGGCACCGACGCGCTGAACCCCTATGCCGGGAAGGCGCTGCCGCACTACCAGAGCGGCAAGGTGCAAACCGTGCCCGATGCCGAGTGGGAGACTCTGCTGGGCCGCCCTATCCCTGACGACCGGGTCGAAATTGACCGCAACATGACGCTGGGCGAGCTGAACCATGGACGCAGCCCCCTGGGCTGGCTGGTCTGGGCGGTGCTGACCGCGCTGCTGAACGCCAGTTACAAAAAAGGCAAGCCGGATTTGAATGTGCTGTTCCAGTACAATATGCCGCTGCGCGCACTGGCCAAAATGACCAATGGTGCCATCAGCATGGGCATGGTGGACGGTATCGTGATGGAAGTGCAGGGCTTTTGGGTTATCGGCCTGGTGCGAGTGATTTTTGAGGCCGTCAAGAACGTGATTTTGAACGCGCAGCTGGAAAACCGTCTGCGCAACAGCTGACAGGAGGTGCAGCCATGCAATTTTGGAATACCTTTGCGGCTAAGCACCCCGCCGCTGCCAAGTGGGTGCGTGAGGGCGGCTTGTTCGTCATCGTGTCAAACTTAATTACGGTGTTCAAATACTTGCTTTTGCAGTTTCTGCCCGCCGCATTCAGCAGCCTGCCGGTCGTGGATTTCGGCTGGCCGGGCATCCCGGTAACGCTCTTTGGCGAGACGTTCCAGTGGAATATCTTAGGGTATGATGCCGCCCACGGCGGCCTGCCCTACTTCTGCGCCTACATGATCGCGATGGTGATTGGCGAGTGCATCAACTTCCCGATCCAGCGCAATTTCGTGTTCCGCAGCAAGGGCAGCCTGGGCAAGCAAATTGCCTGGTATGTGGCGGCGTTCTGCATCATCACCTGCATCGTCAACTCCATCAACTGTGTTTGGGTGGCGGTGGCTGGCCTGCTGGTGCCGGACTTCATCTACAACATCGGCACGACGGTTTTGAACGGCGGCGTGTCCATGGTGATCTTCTTCTTCGTCAATAAGGTGATTTTCCCCGAAGGGGAGAAATAAGAAAAAGGCGCGTGTGCGAAAACTTCTCGCACACGCGCCTTTTCTTGGCTTCCCCCAAGGGGGAAGGCTTTTATTCTACTGCCTCCACCTCTTTGATCATCATCTCGTTCCCCTGCACCAGATGCGTATGTTCGCTCCGGCAGTGGGGGCAGATTCGGCCATACTGCACGGTGGGGTACTGCTGCCCGCAGTCCTCGCAGAGAGTCACGGCGGGGATGGTCTCCACCGCCAGCACCGCGCCGGGTAAAATCTCAGACTTCGCGGCGGCCCACTTCCAACAATCCTGCAGGTAGCTCTCCACCACGCCGGAGACTTCGCCCAGCTGCAATGTCACCCGTCGGATGCGGGATACATCGTTTTGCTTTGCCACATCCTCCACCGTGCGGATGATGTGGAACACAATGCCCAGCTCGTGCATTTACTTCTCCTTTTTGGAGAAACGAATCTTGATTTCCCGCTTCGCCATGTAGGGCAGAATGGCCTTGAACTTGTCCTCGCTCTTGACCATCTTGCTGCACTCGGGCAGGTCGCGGTGCAGATGGATAGCGTCAAACTCGCACTTGGTCGTGCAGACGCCGCAGCCGATGCACTTGTTCGGGTCTACGACGCTGGCACCGCAGCCCAGACAGCGGGCTGTCTCGATTTTGACCTGATCCTCGGTCAGCGTCAGGTGCGCATCCCGGAAGGAACGGTGGGTGTCGATGCTCTCGTCCAGCGCGGCGGTCTGGCGCGGGGCATGGTCGTACTCGCCCAGCGACAGATTGTTCTTGTCCAGCTCGTGGAAATCCCGGCGGTTGCGGCCGATCGTCATGCTGGTGTTGGGCTGCACATAGCGGTGGATGGAGATTGCCCCCTGTTTGCCTGCCGCAATCGCGTCGATGGCAAAGCGCGGGCCGGTATAGACGTCGCCGCCCACAAACACGTCGGGCTGCGCGGTCTGGTAAGTCAGCGCGTCGGCCACGGCACCCTGGCCACGGCCCAGCTCTACGGCCTCGCCGTTCAGCAGGTCGCCCCACTCGATGCACTGGCCGATGCTGAGCACAACGTTCTCGCAAGGCAGGGTGATGGTGTCGTTCTCGTCGTAGGTGGGTGCAAAGCGGCCTTCGGCATTGTAGAGACCGGTGCACTTTTTCAGCACCACGGCGGTGACATGGCCGTTTTCGGCGATAAACTCCTTCGGGCCGTAGCCGCAGGTGATTTTGGTGCCTTCCTCCTCGGCCTCGGCGATTTCCTCCACCGAGGCGGGCATCTTCTCCCGCGGCTCCAGGCAGACCATTGTCACATCGTCGGACCCGCAGCGTAAGGCGACCCGCGCCGCGTCGATGGCGACATTGCCGCCGCCGATGACAACGGTCTTGCCCTGCATCGTATGGCTTTCGTCGCCGCCCACGGTGCGCAGCAGGTGTACGGCAGTCTCAATGCCTGCGGCATCCTCGCCGGGCACGCCCGCCTTGCGGCCGCCCTGGCAGCCGATGGCAATGTAGAACGCCTTGTAGCCCTGCTCGCGCAGCTGGGCCAGCGTCACATCCCTGCCCACGTCCACGCCGCAGCGGATGTCCACGCCCAGCTCCCGCAGTACGTCGATCTCGGCGTCAATGACGTCTTTCTCGAGCTTGAAGGAGGGGATACCGTACCGCAGCATACCGCCGGGACGCTCGTTTTTCTCAAACACGGTGGGCTTGTAGCCCTGGGTCGCCAGGAAGTAGGCGCAGCTCAGGCCCGCCGGGCCGCCGCCGATGATGGCGATTTTCTGCGGCCACGGCCCTTGCAGCGACGGCTGGACGACGTCGGGCACATAGCGGTGCTCGGCGTGCAGGTCCTGCTGGGCGATAAACTTCTTCACGGCGTCGATGGCAACAGCCTGGTCCACGGTGCCGCGGGTGCAGGCATCCTCGCACCGGCGGTTGCAGATGCGGCCGCAGACGGCGGGGAAGGGGTTCTCTTTTTTGATCAGCGCCAGCGCGTCGCGGTAGCGGCCCTGGGCGGCCATTTTCAGGTAGCCCTGCACGGCAATGTGGGCAGGACAGGCCGTCTTGCAGGGGGCCGTGCCGGTGTCATAGCAGTTGATACGGTTCTTGTCGCGGTAGTCGATGGCCCACTTCTCGGGGCCCCACTTTACGGTATCGGGCAGTTCCTGGCGCGGGTAGACGACGCGCCCTTCCTTGGTGCAGAGCTTTTGGCCCAGCTTGACCGCACCGGCGGGGCAGTACTCCACACAGCGGCCGCAGGCTACGCAGTTTTCCGGCGTGACTTTGGCAACGTAGGCCGAGCGGCTCATGTTGGGCGTGTTGAACAGCTGGCTGGTGCGCAAAGCGTTACAGACGTTGACGTTGCAGTTGCAGATGGCGAAAATCTTGTTCTCGCCGTCGATGTTCGTGATCTGGTGTACAAAGCCGTTGTCCTCGGCCTTTTGCAAAATCTGCAGCACCTCGTCGTAGGTGACGTAGTGGCCTTTGTTCGTCTCCACAAGGTAGTCGGCCATGTCGCCGACGCCGATGCACCAGTCGTCGGGGTCGTCGCCGCAGCCCTCGCCCATGGCGGCGCGGGACATACGGCAGCTGCACGGCCCGGCGGCATACTTGCCGTCATACTTTTTCAGCCAGTGGGAGATATGCTCCACGTCTACGGATTGGTTCTCGGTCTCGATGGCCTTTTCCACCGGGATGACGTGCATACCGATACCCGCGCCGCCCGGCGGCACCATGGCGGTGATGTGTTCCAGCGGCAAAAAAGTCATCCGCTCGAAGAAGGCCGTGACCTCGGGGTGGTCGGCGATCTGCTGTTTGTTCATATTGAAAAATTCCGCACTGCCGGGCACGAACATCGGCAGGATGTACTGCTTCTCCCGGCGGGGATTTTCCCAGTTGTATTCCAGTAATCCGACCACAGCCATCTGCTGCAGCAGCGGTTCCAGCTCGTCGGCAGGCTTGCCGGTAGCCTTGACCAGCTCGGGCAGGGTCATAGGCTTGCGGACCTTCATTTTCAATGCAACCTCGGCCATCTCGTCGGTCACGATGGACGCAAGGCCCCAGTATTCGGGGTCGTCCTGGGTCAGCGTGCCCTTTTTGGCAGGGATGCGGTCAGTGATCATCTGGCCCAGCTTGGCGATATTTTCCCGGAACGGCTGGTCCTTCGGGATCCGGAAGGGCAGCTTGCTCTCGTCCAGCGGGAACGCAGTGGGTTTGCTCATGGCGTGCTCCTTTTTATGTTGTTGCTCCGTTTATGCTCCAAAGCCTTCCCCCGAGGGGGAAGGTGGCCCCGCAGGGCCGGATGAGGGGCGGGTGTGCCGCGACTGTCCGGTAAATGGTGGCAATGGCAAACTTGTCCCTCATCAGTCCGCTTCGCGGACAGCTTCCCCCGAGGGGGAAGCCTTTACCTCTGCCACTCTCTGACCTGCTCCCGCAACCAGTCTGCCCATTCGTCGATGCCTTCCCCGGTCTTGGCACAGATGGGGATGACCTTCGCCTTCGGGTTGCGCATGGCGACGTACTCTCGGCATTTGTCCAGATCAAAATCAAAGTACGGCATCACGTCGATTTTATTCACAAGCACGATATCGCATACCTGGAACATCAGCGGGTATTTCAGCGGTTTGTCGTGGCCCTCTGGCACCGACAAAATCATGGCGTTCTTCACTGCGCCGGTGTCAAACTCGGCAGGGCAGACCAGGTTGCCGACGTTTTCGAGAATCGCCAAATCGATGTCCCCGGTGCCCAGACCTTCCAACCCCTGCCGGGTCATTTCGGCGTCAAGGTGGCACATACCGCCGGTATGCAGCTGGATAGACTTTGCCCCGGTCCCGGCGATGGCGCGGGCATCCACATCGGAGTCAATGTCCGCTTCCATCACACCGATGCGCAGCTCATCTTTGAGGGCTGCAATGGTTCTGCGCAGCGTCGTGGTTTTGCCGGACCCCGGTGCGCTCATCAGGTTGAGCAGAAACACCTTCTTCGCTTTCAGGTCAGCCCGCAGCGCGGCGGCCTGCTCGTCGTTGGAAGCAAAGATGCTCTGCTTCACTTCCAGAATTTTTATGTTGTCCATGGGATGCTCCTTATAAAGTGGTATTATTTATATTTTAACATTGTGTATAAAAATCCGCAATCGACGAATCCGCCAAAAAAGAAAGGGCGGGGTGGGTGATTTGACGAAAAAACGAGGCGTTGCGCCCGCACCCTCCCCGTGCTATAATACAAACAAAAACAAGCAAAGGAGACACCCCATGAAATTCTCAGAAATGCCCTATGCCCGCCCGGATCTGGATGCGGTCAAGCAGCAGTTCGCCGACCTGCGCACCCGGCTGGAAAGCGCCAAATCCTACGCCGAGGCCCGCGAAATCTTCCTGGAAGAGGAAACGCTCAACAAACACGTTGACACTGCCGCCCAGCTGGCCAGCGTGCGCAACAGCATTGACACCCGTGACAAATTCTACGACGAGGAGATGAACTTCTGGAATGAGGCCATCCCCCAGCTGCAGGAGTGCCAGAACGCATGGAGCCAGGCTATGCTGGCGTCGCCTTTCCGCAAGGAGTTCGAGGCCGAGTACGGCAGCCTGATGTTCGTCAACGCCGAGATCGCCGACAAGGCGTTCTCGCCCGCCATCCTGGACGAGATGGCCCAGGAAAACAAGCTGACCACCGAGTACGGCAAACTCATCGCGTCGGCGCAGATCCCCTTTGAGGGCGGCGTCTATACCTTGAGCCAGCTCTCGCCCTTCAAGAACGACCCCGACGATGCCCGCCGCCTGGCCGCCTGGAAGGCCGAGGGCGCGTGGTACAAGGAGCATGAGGCCGAGTTTGACGGCATCTATGACAAGCTCGTCCACCTGCGCGACACGATGGGCAAAAAGCTTGGCTATGAGGGTTACACCACCCTGGGCTACTACCGCATGGGCCGCAACTGCTACACGAAGGCTGACGTAGAAAAGTTCCGCGCCGCCGTGGTCAAGTATATTGTGCCGCTGGCCGACAGCATCTACCGTGAGCAGGCCAGGCGTCTGGGCAAGCAGTACCCGATGAACGCCGCCGACAACGCCTTGATGTTCCGCAGCGGCAACCCGCGCCCGGCGGGCGACGCCGACGCCATCCTCAAGCAGGGCAAGAAGTTCTATGAGGAACTTTCCCCCGAGAGTGGTGTGTTCTTCAACAAAATGCTGGATGACGAGCTGCTGGATGTGCTGTCCACCCCCGGCAAGGCGGGCGGCGGCTACTGCACTAGCCTGGGCGATTACGAAATGCCGTTCATTTTTGCCAACTTCAACGGCACGCAGCATGACGTCGAGGTCGTGACCCACGAGGCAGGCCACGCCTTTGCTGCCTACATGAACCGCGACCGCATCCCGTACTCCTACGTCTGGCCCAGTATGGAGGCCTGCGAGGTCCACTCCATGTCGATGGAGTTCTTCGCCTGGCCCTGGGCCGAGGGCTTCTTCGGTGCGGACGCCCGCAAGTTCCGGTACAGCCATCTGGCGGGCGCACTGACCTTCATCCCTTACGGCACGATGGTCGACCATTTCCAACATATCGTTTATGAGCACCCAGAGCTGACCCCGGCCCAGCGCCACGAGGAGTGGAAGAAGCTGGCCGCCATCTACCAGCCCTGGATGCGCCTGGACGGCGAAATTCCCTTCTACGGCGCGGGCGAGTACTGGCAGCGCCAGATGCATATTTACCAAAGCCCCTTCTACTACATTGACTACTGCCTGGCGCAGACCGTCAGCCTGCAATTCTGGGCAATGCTGCAAAAGGATCGCGCCGACGCCTGGGCACACTACATGGCCTACACCAAGCAGGGCGGCAGCCGCACCTTTACCGAGCTTTTGAAGAACGCGGGCCTGACCACCCCCTTTGAGGAAAGCTGTCTGCGCAGTGTCAGCGAGACAGCCAAACAGTGGCTGGACAACTATGACCTGGCAGGTATCGTGTGATGGCCGACCGCGAGAAAAAGAAGAAGCGCGCCTATCTCGATGACTTTGAAAAAGACCTGAACGGCAACTACCGGTACCGCGGGGCACACTACCGCTATGCAGGTGAGATCCCGCGCGGCAAGGCGCTGGCCCGGCTGTGGGCTTTGTGCGGCGGCGGTGCGGCGCTGACCGTGGCGGCGGGCGTTTTGCCCGGGGCCACGGCCCGCGCACCGCTCTACCTGGAGCTGCCCTACATGGCAGCGCTGGTACTGGCGTTGTACGCCGTGGTGGTACTGGTGCGCACAACGCGCGGCGGCGACCCGATGCGGGCTTACATCCACGAGCAGACTGTGCAAAAATTGCCCTTTTTGTGTGTGGCCTCTGCCGTCTTGTGCGGCGTGGCTGCTGCGGGGCAGGAGGTGGCATTGTTTGCGAATGAAGGACAACTGCTTGGCACACACGGTGTTTTTATACTTTTTGAAATCGCCGCCTGTGCCGCATTTGCCGCCGCGGCGGGGATTGTCAAAAAGATGTCGTGGAATAGAGAAGAATAATTATACATTACATAAGGGCGTGCCCTGCCGGGAGGCGGGGCACGTTTTTTGTGCGCAGAGGAAAGGCTTCCCCCAAGGGGGAAGCTGCCCGCGGAGCGGACTGATGAGGGACGGCCTTGCCGTGATTGCCCTTTTACGGCGCAGCATCGGCAAACGCACCCCTCATCCGACCTCGCTTCGCCCGGTCACCTTCCCCCAAGGGGGAAGGCTCAAACCAACCCTTCCAAAATTCCTATCCAAATTTCGTCAAAAGGTACAAAAGTGTGATTTTCGGTTGACTTTTTTGCGATTTTACGGTATGCTAAAAACTAGGTCATCATCGACAAGTGTGCGCTGTAAAGAAACAACAGGGTTCAGAAAGGGGTACCCCTTTCTCGTATTACGCTCTTGGGGAGCGTAATAATGATTTGTAGGTGAGGGCAAAATATAGGAGGTTTTACACATGAAAAACACCAAGCAAGTCATTGCACTGGCATCTGCTGCCGCACTCAGCGTCAGCGTGCTGGCTGGCTGCGGCGGTGCTGCGTCCGACGCGACCAGCGAGAGCACCAGTACTGCTACTGCCGAAGCATCCAACACGGCCGCTTCTGATGGCACCCTCGTTCTGGCAGAGACCGGCTTTGAGGGCAAGTTCAGCCCCTTCTTCGCCGCTTCTGCTTCCGACCAGGATGTCATTGACCTGACCCAGCTCGGTCTGCTCGGCGCTGACCGTAAGGGCGAAATGATCCTGAACGGCATCGAGGGCGAGACCCGCGAGTACAACGGCACCGACTACACCTACTACGGCACCTCTGACTGCGTTGTCACCGAGAATGACGACGGCACCGTCACCTATGACATCAAGCTGCGCGACGACCTGAAGTTCTCTGACGGCGAGCCTGTCACCATCGACGACGTCATCTTCTCGATGTATGTTTTCCTCGATCCTACGTATGACGGCTCTGTAACCATGTACTCCACCCCCATCGTGGGTCTGGAGGAGTACCGCAATTCTATGTCCACCCTGTCCAAGCTGATCGCTGAGGCCGGCGAGGACAACACCGACTACACCAACTTCACCGAAGAACAGCAGAAGGCTTTCTGGGATGCTGTCAATGACGGCGGCGTGAAGTTTGCCCAGGAGATCGTTGACAATATGATGGCCAACGGTGCTACCGATGTTGCCTCCGCTGCTGCCGGCTGGGGCTTCGATGGTCTGGCTGCCGATGCCACCGCCAAGGACTTCTTCCTGGCTATCGGCGAGCAGTACGACTGGAGCTTCTCCGCTATGGAGGCCGAATCCGCCGGTTCTGCCCTGTCTGAGTTGATCCCCGAGGATGTCTACGCATACTCCACCACCGGTGTCAATGTCGGCAATGCAGTTGCCAACGTTGCCGGTATCGTCAAGACCGGTGATTACAGCATGACGCTGACCACCAGCGAGCTGTCCACCACCATGATCTACCAGCTGCAGATGCCCATTGCCCCCCTGCACTACTACGGCGATGAGAGCCTGTACGACTACGACAACAACTCCTTTGGCTTTGTCAAGGGTGATCTGAGCGGCGTCCGCTCCAAGACCAGCACTCCTCTGGGCGGCGGTATGTTCACCTTCTCCAAGTACAGCGACGGCGTTGTCTACCTGGATGCCAACCCCGACTACTTCAACGGCGCACCGAAGGTTGCCCACGTCAACATGAAGGAGACCCAGGAGGCCGATAAGATCACCGGCGTTCAGGCCGGCACCATCGACATCTCCGATCCTTCCTACTCTCTGGAGGTTGCTGACCAGATCGCCGACATCAACGGCGTCGAGGGTGAGGACGGCCCCGTCATCACCACCCGCCTGAAGGATTACCGCGGCTACGGCTACATCGCCCTGAGCGCCAAGAACGTCAACGTCGGCGGCGACCCTGCCTCCGAGGCTTCCAAGGACCTGCGCAAGGCCATCATGACCGTCATCGCCGCTTACCGCGATGAGGGCATCGACTCCTACTACGGCGATACCGCCACCGTTATCAACTACCCCATTTCCAACACCTCTTGGGCTGCTCCCTCCGTCACCGACGACGGCTACCAGATCGCCTACTCCACCGACGTGGACGGCAACGAGATCTACACCTCCGACATGAAGAGCGAGGACAAGTACGCCGCCGCTCTGCAGGCTGCCCTGGGCTACTTCGAGGCTGCCGGTTACACCGTCGAGAACGGCCAGATCACGGCTGCCCCCGCCGGTGCCAAGATGGAGTATCAGATCAACATCGGTGCTTCCGGCAATGGTGACCACCCCTCCTTCCAGACCCTGACCAACGCTGCTGCCGCCCTCAAGACCATCGGCTTCACCCTGACTGTCAACGATATGGCCAACGCTTCTGACCTGTTCGCTTCCTATCAGTCCGGCGCTGCCGAGGGCTGGGTCGCTGCCTGGCAGTCCACCAATGACCCCGATATGTTCCAGCTGTACCACAGCCAGGGCGCTACCAACTACTACACCATCAACGATGCCGACCTGGATGAGCTGATCATGGCTGCCCGCCAGACCACCGACCAGGAGGCCCGCAAGGCCATGTACAAAGAGGCCATGGAGATCATCCTGGATTGGGGTGTCGAGCTGCCCGTCTACCAGCGCAGCGAGGCTACCATCTTCTCCACCGAGCGTGTCAACATCGACACCATCGCGAAGGATCAGACCCCATACTGGACCTACAAGTCTGAGCTGAACAACCTCGAGCTGAACTAAGTTCAACTTACCGTTGTGAAAGCAGGTGACCGCCCGCCAAGGGCGGTTGCTTGCTGTATTGGACGAACCGAGGAAAGGGGGGAGCGGGCAGCCTGTGCGGGCGCATATAGAATGCGCCCCTACGAATGCGCTGCCCTGTAGGGGCCGGGCATGCCCGGCCCTCTGCCCGGCGGTAATCGCCAGTCTTCCCCTATACCACTAATATGGTCGTCCCACTCCCACGCAAGGCGTCGTCCCTGCGTGGGATGGGGATGCCCACATTACGGCATTTCCCTGCAAAATAAACGCGGTCTAACCGTGCAAGGAAGGAACGAAAACTCTTGCGAAATTACATCATCAAGCGTATCGCGCAGTCGGTATTGATCCTGTTCTGTGTCATGTTCATTATCTACGCGCTGATCCGCAGCCTGCCCAGCTCCTTTGCCGAGACGATGGCAATGCAGCTGGCCCAGGCCCCCGGTGCCAAACCCTATGAGGAATGGCTGGCCCAGCTCAATGCGGCCTACGGCCTTGACCTGGACATTATCCCCGGCTTCTTCACCTGGCTGAGCAAGGCCATCGTCGGCAACTTCGGCGACAGCTGGAAGTGGAACGTGCCCGCCACCCAGAAGTTTACCGAGGTCATCGGCCTGTCTGTCATCATGGGCGGCATCTCCTTTGTGCTGTCCATCGTGATCGCCGTGCCCCTCGGCGTGCTGGCTGCTACCAAGCAGTACAGCCGCACGGACTACGTCATCACGGCTGCGGCGCTGGTCGGTATTTCGCTGCCCACCTTCTTCTTTGCTACGCTGCTCAAGCTGCTGTTCTCGGTCAAGCTCGGCTGGTTCGATCTGTACGGCCTCGTCGGCCGTGACTATGCCCAGCTGGACGCCTGGGGGCAGTTCTGCGATAAGGCCAACCATCTGGTGCTGCCCATCGCAACGCTGGTCATCGTCTCCATCGGCGGCTATATGCGCTACACCCGCACGAATATGCTGGAAGTGCTGAACGCGGACTACATCCGCACCGCCCGCGCCAAGGGCCTGTCGGAGCATACGGTCATCTACAAGCACGCCTTCCGCAACACGCTGATTCCCCTTGTCACCATCATCGGTGGCAGCCTGCCCGGCCTGTTCAGCGGTGCCCTTATCACCGAGACGCTGTTCTCCATCCCCGGCATCGGCTATATTTCCTACCAGTCCATGGTCGCAGGCGACATCCCCTTCACGATGTTCTACCTGTCCTTCATGGCGGTGCTGACGCTGGCCAGCAACCTGCTGACCGATATCCTGTACGGCGTGGTTGACCCGCGCGTGCGCATTTCTTAAAGAAAGGAGACTGCACACCCATGAGCGAAAACACGCAGAACCAGAACCCGAAGCAGGAGCAGTACTCCCTGAACGATGACCGCCGCGTCAAGGTTTTGTCTCCCGGCGCACTGGTCGCCAAGCGGTTCTTCCGCAACCGTCTGGCCGTCGTCGGTCTGTCCATCCTGATTGCAATGTTCCTGTTCTCCTTCGTCGGCGGCCTTGTCAGCCCCTACGGCCAGGACGAGCAGTTCTTCACCTACACCCAGATGTCCAAGGAGTTCGTCGGCGTCACCCGCAACGACACGATGCGTTTTGTCGTGGCCGACGGCCAGAACTTCGGTTCCATCGCCCAGAGCAAGGCCCTCGAAGCCGTGAAGAAGGGCAGCACCGAGTTCAACTATAAGGATACTGACTACACCGTCGATATCCAGAGCGACGACTTCTATGTCGTCTACCAGGGCAGCGACGTCATGGGCTATGCCAGCCGCGACCTCGTCAACGAGGCCGACGGTGCGCCGAAGTTCAGCTTTGACGTCAAGCTGGCCGCCCTGACTGCCATAACGGCAGGGGAGAGCGACTTTACCGCCGACGGCGTGGACTACACGCTGAACAAGGACGGCGAGATCGCCGCCAATGGCGAGCAGCTGGGTTATGTCAGCCGCTTTGTCGTCTCCGCCGCCGATTCCAGCGTCGTCGTTACCCGCGACTTCAAGGATCGCCTGGAAGAGGCCATCAACGAGAAGGCCGATAAGTTCAACTACACCGACGCCGGGGGGAACGAGGCCGAGTACGATATCGTCTACGATGCCTCCACCAAAGTTTGGTCCGTCAAGCAGATGACCGAGACTTACGTCTACGACCGCTACGCCAGCCCCAGCAAGGCGCATTGGCTGGGCACCGACACCAACGGTATGGATATGCTGACCCGCCTGATGTACGGCGGCCGCGTCTCGCTGATCATCGGCTTCATCGTCGTCGTCATCGAGGCATCCCTGGGTATCCTGATGGGCGGTATCTCCGGCTACTTCGGCGGCTGGATCGATAACATCATTATGCGTGTCGTCGATGTTTTCTACTGCATCCCTTCGATGCCGGTCATCATCATCATCGGCGCGGCCATGGACGCCATGCGTGTGGATTCCTGGAAACGTATGCTATACCTGATGCTGATTCTCGGCTTCCTGGGCTGGCCCAGCATTGCCCGCCTGGTACGCGGCCAGATCCTCTCCCTGCGTGAGCAGGAGTTCATGCTGGCCACCGAGGCCTGCGGCATCAAGGTCTGGCACCGCATTTTCCGCCACCTGATCCCCAACGTTATCCCGCAGCTCATCGTTACCTGCACGATGGGCCTGGGCTCCACCATCCTGACCGAGGCCACCCTGTCCTTCCTGGGCCTGGGCGTCAAGTATCCGTTCGCCTCCTGGGGCAACATCATCAACGATGTCAACAACGCCTACGTTATGACGAACTACCTGTTCATCTGGATCCCCGCCGGTATCTGCCTGCTGCTGACCGTTCTGGGCTTCAACTTTGTGGGCGACGGTCTGCGCGATGCGTTTGACCCCAAGATGAAACGCTGATTGGAAGGAGAAACACACGATGGCTAAAAATCAGGACGGATATCTTTCCGCCAAAGAGTCGCGGCGTATCTCCAAGGAAAACCGCCGCATCACCGACCAGTACGAGAAGCGCCGCAAGCGCCGCAACGTGCCCGAGAGTGAGTACACCACCCAGATGAAGGACCCCGCCAACGCGGTGGAGTTCGATGACCTGCACACCTATTTCTTCACCGACACCGGCGTCGTCAAGAGCGTCGACGGCGTTTCGTTTGAAGTGCCCATCGGCAAGACCGTCGGCGTCGTCGGTGAGTCCGGCTGCGGCAAGTCTGTCACCAGCCTTTCCCTGATGCAGCTGCTGCAGCGCCCCCAGGGGCAGATCGTCGAGGGTGCCATTCGGCTGAACCTCGGCAATGACAAGGCCTACGACATTGCCAAGACCCCGACCGACAAGATGCAGGGCCTGCGCGGCAACTATATCTCGATGATCTTCCAGGAGCCTATGACGAGCCTGAACCCGGTGTTCCGCATTGGCGCACAGATCGAAGAGGTCATTGCCCTGCACGAGGGCGAGGGCAAGACAAAAGAGGACATCAAGAAGCGCACCATTGAAATGCTGGAGATGGTCGGCATTGCCAACAGTGAGGGTGTCTACGCGATGTACCCCCACGAGCTGTCCGGCGGTATGCGCCAGCGCGTCATGATCGCCATGGCGCTGGCCTGCAACCCGAAAATCATCATTGCCGACGAGCCGACCACCGCGCTGGACGTGACGATCCAAGCCCAGATCCTGGACCTGCTGCGCAACCTGAAGGATCGCATCAACTCGTCCATTATGCTGATCACCCACGACCTGGGCGTTATCGCCGAAATGGCCGACTATGTCGTTGTCATGTATGCGGGCCGCGTGGTCGAGAAGGGCACGGTGGAGGAAATTTTTGCCCACCCGAGCCACCCTTACACCATTGGCCTGATGGCGTCCAAGCCGGTCGTCGGCAAAAAAGTGGACCGCCTGTACTCCATCCCCGGCAAGGTGCCTAACCCGGTCAATATGCCGGATTACTGCTACTTCAAGGACCGCTGCGAAATGCAGCTGCCCTGCTGCAGCGGCGAGTACCCCTGCGAGATCAGCCTGTCCCCCACGCACAAGGTCAGCTGCTACCGCTACTATGAAGAAAACAGAAAGGCGGGTGAGTGACGTATGGCAAAGAAGGAAAAACTTCTGGTTGAAAACGACTACACCCCCGTCACCTACGACCCTCAATATATTCTGATGGTCAACCACCTCAAAAAGTATTTCCCCATCAAGGGCGGCCTGCTGTCCCAGACTGTGGGCTATGTTAAGGCTGTGGACGGCGTTACCTTCAACCTGCGCCGCGGCTGCACGATGGGCCTGGTCGGTGAGTCCGGATGCGGAAAATCCACGACCGGCCGTACCATTCTGCGCCTGGGCGGTGAAAAGACCGGCGGCCAGGTGCTCTTCAACGGCAAGGAAGTCTACGACATGACCCCGGCCGAAATGCGTGCGCTGCGTACCCAAATGCAGATCATCTTCCAGGATCCGTTCTCCAGCCTGTCCCCGCGCCTGCCGGTCGGTGAAATTATCGGCGAAGCTGTGCGCGAGCACAACCTGGTGCCGAAAAACGAATTTAACGATTATATCGACCAGGTCATGGACGACTGCGGTCTGCAGCCCTACCACAAGACCCGCTACCCGCACGAATTTTCCGGCGGCCAGCGCCAGCGTATCTGCATTGCCCGCGCCCTGGCGCTGAACCCTGAGTTCGTCGTCTGCGACGAGCCGGTCTCCGCGCTGGACGTTTCGATTCAGGCGCAGATCATCAACCTGCTCAAGAGCCTGCAGGAAAAGCGCAACCTGACCTATCTCTTTATCTCCCACGACCTGTCCGTCGTCGAGCATATCTCGGACACGGTGGGTGTTATGTACCTGGGCAACCTGGTGGAGTACGGCGAGACCGACGATATCTTCGCCCACCCGCTGCACCCCTACACCAAGGCACTGTTCTCGGCCATCCCCATCCCGGACCCGACGGTCAAACGCGAGCGTATCGTGCTGCAAGGCTCGATCCCGTCCCCGGCCAACCCGCCGTCCGGCTGCAAGTTCCACACCCGCTGCCCTTACGCCACCGAGCGCTGCAAGACCGAAGCACCGAAGCAGCGTGAGGCCGAGCCGGGCCATTACGTGGTCTGCCACCTGTACGACAAATGAGGAAGCACGACGATTTTGAGGACGATGGCCGCACCATCGCCGATATGAGTGATATCGGCCCTGCGCCGATGCTGCGCCCCCACCGCCGCAAGGCGGGCGCCCCGCCCCCAGAACCGGCCAACGACCGCCCATGGGAGCAAGCCCCTGACTGGACCGCCAAGGAAAAGTTCTGGGCCGTGCTGGGTGCCATGAAAGCAACCCTGCTGATTGCCGGGGTCTACCTGGCGGGGCTGGCAGTGCTGCTGCTCATCCTGTTCCTGCTGTGGAAATAATGGCATAAAACTCCAAAAGGCACACACCGATTTTGCGTCGGTGTGTGCCTTTTTCGCAATTTGCGCGATGTACAGCTTATTTTTTGATGTAATGCTCCACGATTAGCTTCTGCGCCGGGGGTGTGAACTGCAAAACCGAGTAGGGCGTGCCGCGGGCGCTGACGCGGTCCTCGCTGCGCAGGCCGGCATCTACACCGGCGGGGGTGGGCACGTAATAAAAGCCCTTGGTGGGGAGTTTTTCCATGGCAATCAACCGCTCGTCCAGCAGCCAGCCCTCCATATCCTTGATGGTGGGGGCTTTCATGTCGGGCGCGGCAACGGCGGCCAGCGCCTCCTTCATTTCGGCAGGGGAGAGGGCGTCCTGGTAGGCAAACGCCGCGGCGCGTTCCTCGGTCAGACAGAATGCGGCCTTGGTGGCCTTGCTGCCGGGCTTGGCGGTTTTCGCGGGCGTTTCCGGTGCGGGCTTCGGATCGGGGGCGTCCAGGCTCAGCACCGCGTCGGGGTGGTCGGCGCGGTAGGCGTCGATGACCGCAAAGAACTGGTCGGCATACTTCTCGTACTTGCGCTCGCCCATGCCGTAAATACCGATCATCCCTTCCACCGTTGCGGGGGCATGCAGGCACATATCGGCCAGCGATTTGTCGCCGAACACGACGTAGGGCGGCAGCCCCTCGCGCTGGGCGATCTCGAACCGCAGGGTGCGCAGCTGTTGGTACAGCTCCAACCCGGCCTTGGTCAGGGCGTCCATCACGCTGCGCTTTTTGGGGCGCTGCACCCGCTCCGGCTCTTGCCGGGGCGGCAGCTTGACCAGCACTTGCGCCCCGGGCTGCTTCAGCGGCGTGATATCGCCCATTCGCAGCACGGCGTACTGGTCGTCGGTCTGCACCAAATATCCATCTTCCAACAGCTGGGCCAGCAGCCGGTCCAGCACATCCCGGGGCAGGTCCTTCAGCTGGCCGTAGCTCTTGTAATTCGTCGCGCCGATCTCTTTCAGCCGGGCGCGGTTAGCCCCCTGCAAGGTGCCAAAGACGATGGCCTTGCCAAACCGGCCCCGCGTCTCGGCCACGCAGTTGATCATCCACTTGGCCGCGGCGGTCAGGTCGGCCTGTTCATACACATTGTTGCAGCTGCCGCAGTTGCCGCAGGGCGCGGCGGGGTGCTCACCGAAATATTCCAAAATATAGTTGCGCAGGCAGGCCGTTGTCTTGCAGTAACGCTCCATCGTCTGCAACCGCTGCAAGTCGCGCTGGCGCAAAAGCTCGGCGTCCTCGTCGTCGGAGTCCGAAAAATCCTTGCGGTCCAGCAAAAACTTGTTGATGACCACATCCTGCGCCGAAAAGAGCAAAACGCACTGGGACGGAAGTCCATCGCGCCCGGCGCGGCCTGCCTCCTGGTAATAATTCTCCATGCTTTGGGGCATGTTGTAATGCAGTACGAACCGCACGTTGGATTTGTCGATGCCCATGCCGAAGGCGTTCGTCGCCACGATGAGGGGGGCTTTGTCGTAGATGAAATCGTTCTGGTTCTTCTTGCGCGTCTCGGCGGCCAGACCCGCGTGGTACTTGGTGGCGGCAAAGCCGTAGTCGGCCAGCAGGGCTTGCAGCTTGTCCACATTTTTGCGGGTGGCACAGTAGATGATGCCGCTCTCGCCCGGGTGGTCGCGCAGGTATTGCAGCACAAAATCATCCTTGCGGTGGGTCTGCTCCACCTGAAAGTAGAGGTTCGGCCGGTCAAAACCGGTGACAAGCAGCTCCGGGTCATGCAGCCGCAGCGTGCAGATGATATCGTCCCGCACCTCCCGCGTGGCAGTGGCCGTAAAGGCGGACAGGATGGGGCGTTCCGGGAGGCTGTCCACAAAATCAAGGATTTTTAAGTAGCTCGGGCGGAAATCCTGGCCCCACTGGCTGATGCAGTGGGCCTCGTCCACTGTGACCATCGAGATATCCGCCGCCGCAGCAAAGCTGCGGAACGCGCCGCTTTCCAGCCGCTCGGGCGCAACGTAGATGATTTTATAGCTGCCCTCGGCGGCCAGGTTCAGCGCACGGCTGATTTGGCTTTCTGACAGGGAAGAATTGATGTATGCCGCTCGGATGCCCGCCGCGTTCAGCGCCTTGACCTGGTCCTGCATCAAGGAGATCAGCGGCGAGATGACCAGCGTGATGCCCGGCAGCAGCAGCGCCGGGACCTGGTAGCAGATAGATTTGCCCGCGCCGGTGGGCATGATAGCCAGCGCGTCCCGCCCGGCCAGGATGGCGTCCACAATTTCAGCCTGCCCGGGGCGGAAGGAATCATAACCGAAATAGCGTTTCAGCGCCTCCAACGGTGTCATGCAGTGTGCCCCCCCTTTACAGTAGTATTCTAAGGCGACACCGCACAATTCCCGCCTTACGGCTTAAGCACCGCTCCGGCGGCTGCGGCACGGCATCTGCGTTGCCAAAATGCTCGATAAGACATCCAGTATTATCTGCGCTTTTGGCTTAGCAGCTGCCGCACCTCGCTCGCCGTATCGGCACTTAGAATTATGCGGTATTGCCCTAAGTATACCCCGATTTTCCGTCAGTGTAAAGCTAGTTGGGGGCCAGGCTTTGCCGCAGCTGGGCGCGGTACTCGGTTGGGGTAACGCCGTACAGTGCGCGGAAACTCTTTAAAAAACTGCTGTAATTTGTAAAGCCGCTGGCATTGCAGGCGTCCAGCACGCTGGCCCCGGCCGCAATGGCGTTTCGGCAGTGCTGCATCCGCAGGTTGGTCAGGTAGCCGTGTACGCTTTCCAGCGTGTACTCCTTGAACACGCGGGACAGATGCTCCCGGCTTGTGTAGGTATACTTGGCCAGCTGTGCCACGGTCAGCCCGGGGTCGGTGTAGTGGGTTTGCAGGTAGTCAACGGCCTTGGCAATCAGCAGACTGGTGGCCGAGGGCGGCGGTGCAGCGTTGCGCCGGGTGATGACATGGCTGGCGAGCAGAATCAGCTCTGTTACCTCGCAGCATTGCACGATGGGGCGTATCCTTTCGTCCAGCGAGACAGTCTGTGCCATCCGTTCCAGCAGGCCGCGGAAATCCCAGTGCAGGACGGCGTTTGCATCCAAGATGATGGGGTCGCGATTCCATGCGCGGTGGGGCAGACCGCTCTGCTGCCAGGCTCGATCCCAGATGCCCGGCGCGATCTGCACAACGAGCCGCTCCGAAGTATCCGCCGTGATGTTGAACTTGCAGGAGTGGTACATTTCGCCGGGGAACAAAATCAGCTCGCCCAGGTGTAAATCGTAGACGCTGCCGCCGACGGAATAGCGGACACTGCTGCCCGCCACCGGCAAAATCAGCTCATAGTAGGGGTGGGAGTGGACGACCGACTGGCTGTTGACCTGGTTTGTGTACCAAGCCACCACTACGTCACCGCCCTGCAGGGCGGCGCTGGCGACCTTCTGTGTCAGAACAGAATCTACATAGTGCGGAACTTTTTGGATAATCATGGCGTCGGCCCTCCTGCAATTTTTGTCCTTAAAACGATTATATCACATTTTGCAACATTCGTGCCACAAATGCAGAAGAAATTTCATGAATAATTTGTTATTATAAGGTCGAAACAGGGCGAATAACTTATAGATGCACAAAAATTATATCAGATTTTTGTGCATGTTGCCTATTTGCGCCCGAACCACCGCATCGCAAAGAAAGGGGAAAATCTATGAAAGTGTGCTACACCGGTGGCGCAGTCACCGACCACGGCAGCTACTATGCTGTGGCTACTAACGCCGTGGAACTGCGCATCTGGTTCCTGACCGACGACATCCTGCGCATCCGCGCGGGCTTTGACGGCGATTGGGACGAAGCCTCTTACAGCCTGACCATGACGGCGTGGGACTCCCGCACCGACGAACTGATGAAGGACTGCCGCAAGCGCGTCCAGCCCGCCGAGGCTGCGCTGACCGACGGCGGCAAGCAGGCCGTCATCCAGGGCAAGCGGCTGAAAGTCGTCATCGAGAAAGCGCCGTTCCGCATCATGGTTTATGATAAGGACGGGAGCCTGCTGCACGCCGATATTCCCGACCTGGCCTACCGCGAGGACAGCAACCACCGCCGCATCCATGCCAGCCAGATCGAGGCTGACGACTGCTTCTACGGCTTTGGCGAGAAATCCGGCGAGATCAACAAGGCCGAGAAATACATGAACATGGCCCCCGGCGACGCCATGGGCTACAACGCCAAGGAGACCGACTCCCTCTACAAGCATATTCCGTTCTACATCCGCCTGAACCGCGGCACCAGGCAGGCTGTGGGCTATTTCTACCACAACACGGCCGAGTGTGATTTCAACATGGGCCGCGAGAAGCGCAACTACTGGCACCGCTATTCTTCCTACCGCACCGATGCGGGCGACATTGACCTGTTCCTGATTGCCGGCCCGTCCATCCGCGAGGTCATCGAGCGCTACACCGACCTGACCGGCAAGAGCGTCATGCTGCCGAAAGCCGCGCTGGGCTATCTGGGCAGCTCGATGTATTATCCCGAGCTGCCCGAGAACAGCGATGACGCCGTGCTCGACTTCATCGACACGACCCGCGAGGAGGGCATCCCCGCAGACGGCTTCCAGCTGTCCAGCGGCTACTGCGCGGTCGAGACGCCCGAGGGCATCAAGCGCTGCACCTTCACTTGGAACTACAAGCGGTTCAAGAACCCGGCAGACTGGTTCGCCCAGATGGAAAAGCGCGGCATTGTCGTCTCGCCCAACATCAAGCCCGGTATGCTGCTGGTCCACCCGCTGCTGGACGAGATGAAACAGAAGGGGATGTTCCTGCCCGCCTCCGACGACAACACCGGTGTGGATGGTCTGGCCGTCGGCACCTGGTGGGGCGGCCCCGGGCTGTTTGTTGACTACACGAAGGAATCCACCCGTCTGCACTGGAAGCAGTACATCAAGGACGCACTGCTCAAGTACGGCTGCCGCTCCATCTGGAACGACAACTGCGAGTATGACTCCCTCGTCGATAAGGACGCGAAGGTCTACTTTGAAGGCAAGGGCAGCACCATCGGCACGATGAAGCCGGTCATGAGCAACCTGATGTGCCAGCTGTCCAACGAGGCTATCGAGGAATACGACCCCGACTGCCGTCCCTTCTCGGTCTGCCGCTCTGGCCACGCCGGCATCCAGCGGTATGCACAGGTCTGGGCCGGCGACAACCTGACCTGCTGGGATACCCTGAAATACAACATTGCAACGATCTTGGGCATGGCGCTCTGCGGCGTTTCCAACCACGGCTGTGACGTCGGCGGCTTCTACGGCGTTGCGCCGGAGAGCGAGCTGTTCGTGCGCTGGGTGCAGAACGGCATCTTCATGCCGCGTTTCTCCATCCACTCCACCAACACCGACAACACCGTCACCGAGCCGTGGATGTACAGCGATAAAAAGCAGTACATCAGGGACGCCATCAACTTCCGCTACAAGCTCAGCCCGACGCTCTATTCGCTGATGGAGCGTGCTCACGAGAACGGCCTGCCCATCTGGCAGCCGACGTTCAGCGTGTTCCAGAACGACCCGGCCACCTACGACGAGGGTGTGGACTTTATGTTCGGCGACTCGCTGCTGGTCGCAAACGTGGTCGAGAAGGGCCAGACCGTCCGCCCGGTCTACCTGCCCAAGACCGAGAACGAAGCCGAGCGGTTCTACGACTTCTACACCCGCGAGGCTTACGCCCCCGGCCAGACGATTGAAGTGCCAGTGGACATCGCCAGCATCCCGCTGTTTGTGCGTAGCGGCGCCATCATCCCGATGAGCGGCAACGCCCTGCATAACCTGATGACCGAGAAAACCACGGCCCTGGATATTCTGATGGCCCCGGACGTTGACTCTGCGTTCACCCTGTACGAGGACGACGGCCGCACGAACGACTACCGTAAGGGTGCATACCTCAAGACGAAAATCGACGTCAAGGCAGGCGTCAAGACGGTCGTGACCTTCACGAACGAGGGTAGCTACGAGACCGCCGTGGAGAGCATGGCGCTTGACATGATCCACCGCGAGAAGTCCCCGTTCTATGTGCAGGTCGACGGCAAGGAGCTGCCGCATTTCCTGCACCGCCGCAAGTTTGAGGAAGCCGAGAGCGGCTGGTATTACAGCCAGCGCCTCAAGAGCGTGCAGATTAAGTACCCCAACCCCAAGAAAAACCACGAGGTGCTTGTCTCGTTCGAGCAGTTTGATTTGATTGGGATGTAAGGGGGAAGCGGCGGTGAGGAATCCCTCCGCCCTCGCTTTGACAAGGGAGGCTTTAAAGGCCCCCTTGTCAAAGGGGGCTGTCCGCGAAGCGGACTGGGGGATTCCCCGCTGCACCTGCCCGCAGCGACCACATATATCAGAAGGAGAAAATTATGTTCAAGAAAATTGCAGCCCTGGGTGCTGCGGCGGCGCTGTGCGTCGGGCTTATGTCTGGCTGCGGCGCTGCCAGCACCACGGCCACCAACGGTTACAGCGCCGAGAACCCGCTGGTGCTGACGCTGGCCCACGGCCTGTCCGAGACGCACACCGTCCATATCGCCATGACCCAGTTTGCGGAGGAGGTCAACGAAAAGACCGATGGCCGCATTCAGGTCAAGATCTTTCCCAACGGCCAGCTTGGCAGCGAGAACGAAAACCTCGAGCAGCTGCAGGCGGGTGTTATCGCCATGACGAAAGTCTCGGCCCCCGGCCTGGCCACCTACAACGAGGCCTGCCCTATATCTTCAATGACACCGCCGACTTCTACAACGTCATGGACTCCCAGGAGATGCAGGACTTCTTCCTCTCGACCGGCGACGACGGCTTTGTCACGCTGACCTACTACACCTCCGGCGCACGTTCCTTCTACACGAAGGACAAGGCCATCCGCACCCCGGCAGACCTCAAGGGCCTGAAGATCCGCGTGCAGGATATGAAGAGTCAGACCGATATGATGAGCTACCTCGGCGGCATCCCGGTCGCCATGTCCTACGGCGATGTCTATACCTCGCTGCAGACCGGCATCATCGACGGCACCGAGAACAACGAGACGGCCCTGACCACCGGCAAGCACGGCGAGGTCTGCAAGGTCTACTCTGTTGACCAGCACGCCATGATCCCCGATGTCCTCATCATGAGTGAGAAGGTCTGGAAGACCATCAGCCCGGAGGATCAGCAGATTCTTCTTGAGGCTGCCCACGATTCCACCGACGCCCACAAGGTCATGTGGGACACCGCCGTGGAGGAGGCCGTCAAGGAGGCCCAGGAGACCATGGGCGTCGAATTCGTCTACGACGTCGACAAGGAAGCCTTCCGCGAGGCGACCCAGCCCATGATCGAAGCCTACGAAGAAGAGTATCCCGGCGTCAAGACGCTGATGGATACCATTGAAAAGGCAAGAGGGGAGGAGTAAGTCATGAAAAACACCTTCGCAGCCATCAAATACTGGATGGATAAAATTCTCAGCATCGCCTGTGCGATTCTGCTTTCCTTCATGACCATTCTGGTGCTTATCCAGGTGTTCTCCCGCTATGTGCTCAACAGCCCGGTCGCCTTTACCGAGGAGCTTGTCCGTTACAGCCTGATTTGGACCGGCTTCATCGGCGCGGCCTACGCCTTCTCCACCCGCGAGCATATGTCGCTGACCCTCGTCCGCGACAAGTTCACCGGCAAGGCCCACACCGCCCTGCTGGTGGCCATCGACGGCCTGATCCTCCTGATGGCGATCTTTGTTTTCACGATCGGCGGCTTTAAGCTGGCTGTCTCTGCCAGCCGCGAGTTCTCGGCGCTGCTGGGCATCCCCCGCAGTCTGGTTTACGCCATCGCCCCGATTTCCGGCGTGTTCATTGTGATTGCGCAGATCATCAACATCTATGAGGACATCACCGGCGAAAAAGTAGAATCCAAGGAGGGTGCAGACAAATGAGTATCACCATGACCACCGTTATCCTTTTCGCTGTGTTCGGCGTGCTGCTGTTCCTCGGCGTGCCCATCTCCATCAGCATTGTGGCGTCCTCCATCGTGACCGCTATGTCCACCCTGTCCTGGGATCAGATCACCTTTATCACGATGCAGAAGATGAACTCCGGCGTGGAGAGCTTCTCTCTGCTGGCCGTACCGCTGTTTATTCTGGCCGGCAACATCATGAACAACGGCGGTATCGCCAAGCGCCTGGTCAACTTTGCCCAGCTGTTCGTCGGCAAAATTCCCGGCTCTATGGCGCAGGCCAATATTCTGGGCAATATGCTGTTTGGCGCGCTGTCCGGTTCTTCCGTCGCCGCTGCGTCCGCCATGGGCGGCTGCATCAGCCCCATTGAGGAGGAAAACGGCTACGACCCTGCCTACTCCGCCGCTGCCAACATTGCCTCTGCCCCCACGGGCCTGCTGATTCCCCCGACCTCCGCTTTCATCGTCTACTCCACCGTCGCGGGCGGTGTCTCCATTTCCACCCTGTTCATGGCCGGTTATATCCCCGGCATCCTGATGGGTCTGTGCTGCATGGTCGTCGCTTTCATCGGCGCGAAGAAGGCCGGCATGAAGGCCACCGGCTTTGACCGCAGCCAGAGCGTGCTGAAAACCGTTTGGGACGCGGTTCCGTCCCTGCTGCTCATCGTTATCGTCATCGGCGGCATCGTCTCCGGTGTCTTTACCGCCACCGAGGGCGCAGGCATCGCGGTTCTGTACTGCCTGATCCTCTCCATCATCTATAAGAGCATCGACTTCAAGGGCTTCCTGAATATCCTGCTCAACTCCGCCAAGACGAGCGGCATCATCCTGTTCCTGATCTCCGCTTCCTCTGCCATGTCCTTCGTCATGGCGTACTCCGGCATCCCGGCGGCTATCTCCAACGGTTTGATGAGCCTGACCGACAACAAGTATATCATCTTCCTGCTGATGAACATCATCCTGCTGGTTATCGGTATGTTCATGGACATCACCCCGGCTATCCTGATTTTCACCCCGATTTTCCTGCCCATCGCCACCAGCTTTGGCATGACCGAGATCCAGTTCGGCGTTATGCTGATCTTCAATATGTGCCTGGGCAACATCACCCCGCCGGTCGGCTCTGTCCTGTTTGTCGGCTGCGGTATCGGCCATGTCTCCATCGAGCAGGTCACGTCCAAGCTCATCCCCTACTTTGTGGCACTGGTGGCCGCCCTGCTGGCTGTCACCTACATCCCCGCGCTGTCCCTGGGCCTGCCCAGCCTGATGGGCCTGATTTGAGCGCAGCTTAACAGCTGACTAAAATACGCAGCCCCCGCAGAAGGTTGACCTTTCTGCGGGGGCTGCGCTGTTTTTAGGGCGTTATATACATTGTCTGCCCGCTCTCCACGGCCTGGGGCAGCCCGGCGGGGAAGGTGCAGCCCACTGCCAGCGAGACCGTGCACCGCTCTCCGGGCGTGAGCAGCGGCGGCGCGATCTCCAACGGGCAAACGGTGAAAAACTTGTGTAAACAGCCCCTTGCGTTTCTGCCCGTATTGTGTTATACTCTACACCGTAAAATTGAATACGACAGCAGGTGCCTTTTTGCGCGGTTCCGCCGCACAGAAAAGGGTAAAAGGGAAGCGGGCGCAAATCCCGCACGATCTCGTCACTGTGATAAGGAAGCCTGCCGCCAGGGTGCGTTTGCACCGGTCACTGGGCATCAGCCCGGGAAGGCGGCGGTGGGTGTTGATCTTTCAGCCAGGAAACCTGCCCGCTGCCGGGTACGGGGGCGCACAGCTCCAAATCACGAGGAATTGGTTGTACCGCAAAGAACCTGCTGAAAGTACGGGGTCTTTTTGTGTTGCCATTCTGCACGCAAAAAGGCCTCGTTTTTTGATAGGTGTGTTTTGCTGTGCCTTTCCGTGCCATGCAACGTTTTCAACAGGAAAGGAAGCAAACACATGAGAAAACGCAACCACAAAAAGCCTGCTGCCGTGCTGGCAGCCCTGGCCCTGACCACCGCACTGCTGGCTGGCTGCGGCAGCACCGCCGCTACCACCGAGAGCACGGCTGAGAGCACCGCTGCCAGCGAGAGCGAAGCCGTAAGCAGCGAGGAAACCGCAGATGAGGGAGATGCCGACGAAGTGGCCGCGAAAAACTGCGCCGATCTGATCGACGCCATCTATGTGCAGGAGCGCACCGACGACACCGACGCCCAGTGCGAGGCCGCCAAGGCTGCCTGGGACGCCCTGACCGACACCCAGAAGGAAATGGTCGAGGGCGAAAATGCCGACCCCGAGTATTTCGGCCGTGACACCGGCGACGCCGGCAACGACGACCCCCGCAACGAGGATGAGATCGGCGAGAACGAGCTGCTGGTCGTCAGCTTCGGAACCTCCTTCAACGGCAGCCGCGCCGCTGACATCAAGGGCATCGAGGATGCCTTACAGGCCGCTTACCCCGATTGGAGCGTGCGCCGCGCCTTCACCGCGCAGATCATCATTAACCATGTGCAGGCCCGCGACGGCGAGAAAATCGACAACATGGGCCAGGCTTTGGATCGCGCCGTTGCCAACGGCGTTAAGAACCTGGTCGTCCAGCCCACCCATCTGATGCACGGCGCCGAGTATGACGAGATGTGCGAGGCCGTTGAGCAGTACAAGGACAAGTTCGAGAGCGTTGCCATCGCCGAGCCGCTGCTGGGCGAGGTTGGCGAGGATGCCACCGTCATCAACGCCGACAAGGAGGCTGTTGCCGCTGCCATCACCGCCGAGGCTGTCAAGGTCGCCGGGTATGACGATGCCGCTGCTGCCGCTGCTGACGGCACCGCCTTTGTGTTCATGGGCCACGGCACGTCCCACACCGCCAAGATCAGTTACAGCCAGATGCAGACCACCATGCAGACCTTGGGCTATGACAATGTGTTCATCGGCACTGTCGAGGGCGAGCCGGAGGACACCGCCTGCGACGCTGTCATCGAGAAGGTCAAGGAGGCCGGTTACACCAAGGTCATCCTGCGCCCGCTGATGGTCGTTGCCGGTGACCACGCCAACAATGACATGGCCGGCTCTGACGAGGATTCCTGGCTGAGCCAGTTCAACGCCGCTGGCTGCTTTGACAGTGTCGACACCCAGATCGCCGGTCTGGGCGAGATCGCCGATGTCCAGCAGCTCTACGTTGATCACACCAAGGCAGCTATCGACTCCCTGAACGGTTAAGTTTGATACATTCTGCCCGAAGGGAACGCCTTCGGGTAGTTTTTTGGTTTGGGGGATAGAAAGCCATTTTCGGTGGAGAGGGGAGGGATTCATCCCGCCCGCGCCGTATGCCGTTATTGCTCGATTTCCCCGTGTGCCGCCCATGCGCGGCTCCTGCCGTGCGGTGTTCCCTTAATTTATATATGTTAGAATAGAGACAGGAAGGTAACCATGAAAAAACGCCAACTCGCATCCATCACACTGGCCGCCCTGCTGCTGGCGGGCTGCGGCGCATCCGCATCCACCACCGCCGAGAGTGCATCCGCGGCTGCCTCCACCGTGGAGACTGCCCCCGAAGCCACCGAGGCCCCCGCCGCAACCGAAGCCCCTGCCGCCGCCCTGCCCGACGGCGTTTACACCGCCGAGTTCAAGACCGACAGCAGTATGTTCCATGCCAGCGAGGCCGTGGACGGCATGGGTACCCTGACTGTGGAAAACGGCGTTATGACGTTCCACGTCAGCCTGCAATCCCAGAAAATCGTCAACCTGTACCTTGGCATGGCCGCCGACGCCCCCGACCACGAGAGCGACTGGCTGCAGCCCACCGTTGACACCGTGACGTACTCCGACGGCACCAGCGACGAAGTCTACGGCTTTGATATCCCGGTGCAGGCCGTGGATACCGACTTCCAGCTGGCCATCCTGGGCACCAAGGGCACCTGGTACGACCACACCGTCAGCGTGGCCGATGCCCAGCCCGCCGCGGACGAAACCGCCGCCCCCGCTGAGACGCCCGCCGACGGCAGCTATACCTGTGCCGTGACGCTGGAAGGCGGCAGCGGCCGCGCTACCGTCGAAAGCCCTGCCGCCCTGACCGTGGCCGACGGCGCGATGACCGCCACCATCGTGTGGAGCAGCCCGAACTACGACTATATGCTCATCGACGGTGAAAAGTACCTGCCCACGAACACCGAAGGAAATTCCACGTTTGAGATCCCTGTCACCGCACTGGACACGGCGCTGGCCGTCACGGCAGACACTGTCGCCATGAGCACCCCGCACGAGATCGACTACACGCTGACTTTTGACAGCGCAACGCTGACTGCAGCCGAATGAAGCGCACTTTACTTTTGACCCTGCCCGCCCTGCTGCTGGCAGGCTGCGCGGCGGCATCGGAACCAACAAAAACCGACGCACTTGCGATAGAAAGCCGCTACCCTCTCGATTATGCGCAGCAGTTCACGGTGGACGAATGCGCGGGCGGGTACAGCCTTATCACCATCGACGGCAGCCGCTATCTGGTCGTACCCGAAGGGGCCGCCGTGCCCGCCGAACTGGACGACGACATTGTCGTTTTGCAGCAGCCTATCGAGAATATCTACCTCGTTTCTTCCTCCGCCATGGACCCCATCATCAGCATTGGTGGGCTGGGGGCGGTGGCACTCTCCGGCACGCAGGCCGAAAACTGGTATCTCGACGCTGCCCGCACCGCCATGGAACAGGGGCAAATTGTCTACGCGGGCAAGTACAGCGCCCCGGATTACGAGACGATTTTGGCCGCCGACTGCGGCCTTGCCATCGAAAACACGATGATCTACCACACCCCCGAGGTGAAGGAGCAGCTGGAAAAATTCGGTGTGCCGGTGCTGGTCGAACGCTCAAGCTACGAGAGCGGTCCGCTGGCCCGCATGGAATGGGTCAAGCTCTACGGCATTTTGCTGGGCAAAACCAACGAAGCAGAGCGTGTTTTTGCGGATGCCGAGCAGCGCATCGCCCCTTTGGCGGACGAAGCCCCCACCGGCAAGACCGTCGCGTTTTTCTCCATCACCTCCAACAACCTTGCCACTGTGCGCAAAGGCGGCGATTACGTTGCCGAAATGATCAAGATGGCGGGCGGCAGTTACGCCTTTGCCGATTTGACCGATAGCGGCAACAACCTGGCGACCGTGAATATTTCGCTGGAAGATTTCTACGCCGGGGCCAAGGATGCCGACGTGCTGATTTATAACAGCACGATTGAGGGTGAACTACGCTCTATCGATGAATTGATTGCCAAATGCCCGATGCTGGCCGACTTCAAGGCTGTGCAAAGCGGCAATGTCTGGTGTACCGCGCAGAGCCTTTTCCAGCAGAGTATGGAACTGCCGGATTTGATCCTGGACATGAATAAGGTGTTCACCGAGGGCAACCCCAATGCCGATGAATTGAAATTTTTGACGAAACTGCAATAAGGACGATACCATGCACACCCGAACACGCCTGACAATCGCATATTTCGCCATGGCGGCGGCCCTGCTGGCACTGTTTGCACTCAATCTCTTCTGGGGCAGCGTGGCGCTTTCCCCGGCGCAGGTCGTGGCCGCACTGCTGGGCCGCACCCCCGATGCGCTGACCGCCAACATCCTGTACCAGCTGCGGCTGCCCCGGGCGGTTATGGTCGTGCTGCTGGGCGCGGCTTTGTCGGCGGCGGGCTACCTGCTGCAAACATTCTTTGCCAACCCCATTGCGGGGCCGTTCGTTATGGGCATTTCCAGCGGGGCCAAGTTGGCCGTCGCGCTGACGATGGTCGTGTTCCTCAACCGCGGGCTGCTCACCAACTCATGGACGCTGATTCTGGCGGCTTTCGCCGGGGCCATGGCGGCCATGCTGTTTGTGCTGGCTGTGGCGCGCCGCGTGCAGCGGATGAGTATTCTGGTCATCTGCGGCGTCATGATCGGCTACATCTGCTCGGCGGTCACGGATATCGTCGTGGCCTTCGCGCAGGATTCCAACATTGTCAACCTTCACAACTGGTCGATGGGCAGCTTCTCTGGCATGACCTGGGGCAACGTCACCACGGCAGCGGCCATTGTGCTGCCCTGCCTGGCAGCGGCGTTCCTGCTCTCCAAGCCGATGGCTGCCTACCAGATGGGCGAAAGCTACGCCGCCAGCGTCGGTGTGCCGGTGCGGGTGTTTTCGGTGGTGCTGGTGCTGCTGTCCAGTTTGCTGGCGGCCTGCGTCACGGCGTTTGCCGGGCCGATATCCTTTGTGGGTATCGCGGTGCCGCATTTGGTAAAACAAACGCTGGGCAGTGCAAAACCGCTGTATGTGCTGCCCGGCTGCGCTCTGGGCGGCGCGGCGTTCTGCCTGCTGTGTGACCTGATCGCCCGCAGCCTGTTTGCGCCGACAGAACTGTCGATCAGCTCGGTCACGGCGGTGTTCGGTGCGCCGGTGGTCATCTGGCTGCTGGTGTGCCGCCACAGCGGGGAGGGAGCAGCATGAGCTATTGCGAAACACAGGCCCTCGCCATCGGCTATGGCGCACCGCTGCTGCGGGACATTGCCCTGCACGCTGAGCGCGGCAAGATACTGGCCCTCATCGGCCCCAACGGCGCGGGCAAGTCCACCTTATTAAAGACGCTGGCGGCGCAGCTGCCCACACAGGGCGGTGCGGTGCTGCTGGACGGGCAAAACCTGGCCGCCTACACCCCCAACGCCCGCGCCCGCAAGCTGGCGCTGATGCTGCCCCACACGGCCCGCACCGAACTGACGACCTGCTTTGACGTGGCTGCTGCCGGGCGCTACCCTTACACCGGGCGGCTGGGTGTGCTCTCTGCCGCCGACAAACAGCAGGTGCGGGCCGCGCTGGAACTGGTGCAGGCCGCACCGCTGGCTGACCGGGATTTTACCAAGATCAGCGACGGCCAGCGCCAGCGCGTGCTGCTGGCCCGTGCCGTCTGCCAGCAACCGGAGATTTTGCTGCTGGATGAGCCTACGTCGTTTTTGGACGCAAAAGGCAAAGCGGAGCTGATGGCCATACTGCAAACGCTGGCCCATGGAAAAAACGTCGCTATCATCGTGACGCTGCACGAGTTGGAACTGGCGCAAAAGCTGGCCGATGCCGTCGTCTGCGTTGCGCCGTCCGGGGTATCCGGCGTGCTGACGCCGCAGGAGGCCTTTGCCGAGCAGAACATCCGCAGACTGTTTGATTTGACTGCCGAACAGTACGCCATGCTGTTTAAAAATGGTGATACAAAGCCAAAGTTTGAGCACTATATCCGCAGCGGGCAAAAGCTGCTGCGCTGCGGCTACACCACCGGCACCTGTGCGGCGCTGGGGGCGGCGGGGGCGGCGCGGCTGCTGCTGACCGGCCATGTGCCGGAATCTGTCGGCCTGCGCACCCCCAAGGGCATCGTGGTCGAGGTCGCGCCGCAGTTCTGCCGCCCCACGGCGGACGGCGCAGAATGCGCCATTGTCAAGGACGGCGGCGACGATATCGACGCCACCACCGGCCTGCCGGTCGTTGCCGCGGTCACGCTGCTGCCGGATGCGCCGCGCACTGTCACCATCGACGGCGGCGCAGGTGTGGGCCGCGTGACAAAGCCCGGGCTGGATCAGCCGGTGGGTGCGGCAGCCATCAACCATGTGCCGCGCCAGATGATCACCGAGGCGCTGCTGCGGGAGGCTGACGCCGTGGGCTATGGCGGCGGCTTCGCGGTCACTGTCTCCATCAAGGGCGGCGCGGCTGCGGCCAAGCGCACCTTCAACCCGCATATCGGGGTCGAGGGCGGGCTGTCTGTGCTGGGTACCAGCGGTATCGTTGAGCCGATGAGCCAGCAGGCGCTTTTGGACACGCTGCAAATCGAAATCCATCAGGCCGCGCTGAAAAGCCGCCGCCTGATCCTGGCCCCCGGCAACTATGGGCTGGATTATCTGGCTGCGCATATGCCGGAGTTGGCCAGAATTCCCGTCGTCAAAATCTCAAATTTTGTCGGTGAAGCGCTGGATATGGTGGCAACCGAACACTTTGCGGAAGTGCTGCTCGTCGGCCATGTGGGCAAGCTGGTCAAGCTGGCGGGCGGCATTATGAACACCCACTCCAAACAGGCTGATTGCCGCACTGAGCTGTTCTGCGCCCATGCGGCGCTCTGCGGGGCGGATGCGGCCACCTGCCGCGCCCTGATGGACGCAGCAACTACCGACGCATGCCTGGAAATTCTGGACGCTGCCAACCTGCGCGAGCCGGTCGTGGCAAGCCTACTGGATGCCATCCAAACGCATATAGACCGCCGCGCGGCGGAGGCGTTTCGGGTGGGGGCGGTGCTGTTCTCCAACCAGGCGGGGCCGCTGGGCCAGACAAAAACCGCCGATACACTGTTGAAAACGTGGAAAGGAGCCTGACATGGTACATTTTGTGGGGGCTGGCCCCGGCGCACCGGATCTCATCACCCGGCGCGGTGCGGCGCTGCTGCAAACGGCGGACTGCATCATCTACGCGGGCAGCCTAGTCAACCCGGCGCTGCTGGGGCTTGCAAAGGCGGACTGCGCCATTTACAACAGCGCGGAAATGACGCTGGAACAGGTGCTTTCCGTGATGAAAGAGAACGAAACAGCGCACAAAACAACCGTACGGCTCCACACGGGCGACCCCTGCTTGTATGGCGCAATTCGTGAGCAGATGGACGCATTGGACGCCGCAGGCATTCCCTATGACGACACCCCCGGCGTGTCCAGCTTTTGCGGCGCGGCGGCGGCACTGAATGCCGAGTACACACTGCCCGGTGTCAGCCAGACCGTCATCATCACCCGGATGGAGGGCCGCACCCCGGTCCCGGAGGGGGAGCGGCTGGCCGCGCTGGCCGCCCATGGGGCCACGATGGTGATTTTCCTCTCCATCGGCCTTGTGGAAAAAGTCCAGGCCGCGCTTCTGCAGGGTGCGTATACGGTACAGACCCCCGCCGCCGTCGTCTACAAGGCCACCTGGCCGGAACAAAAAATCGTACATTGCACCGTTGGAAATTTGGCGCAGAGCACCCGCGAGGCCGGCATCACCAAAACCGCGCTCATCGTCGTGGGGGACTTCCTCGCCGCGCGGTACGATCGCAGCAAGCTCTACGACCCGGCGTTCACCACTGCGTTCCGCAGGGGGACCGACGCATGATTTGCGCGTATATCGCCTTCACGGCGCGGGGGCTGGCGTTGGCGCAGCGGCTGGCGGCCGCGTGCCCTGGCAGTGTGGCCCGCGGCGGCGCAGACGGCGTGCCGCTGGCCGACTGGACGGCCCGGCAGTTTGCACAAAGTGATGCACTGATTTTTGTGGGGGCTGCCGGAATTGCGGTGCGGGCCATCGCGCCCCATTGCCGCAGCAAGGCCGCTGACCCTGCCGTTGTGGTACTGGACGAGGGCGGTCAGTTTGCTATCCCGCTGTTGTCTGGGCATCTGGGCGGCGCAAACGACCTGGCACGGCTGCTGGCGGCGGTTTGCGGCGCGGTGCCGGTCATCACGACGGCCACCGATGGGCGCGGCGTTTTTGCTGTGGATGAATGGGCCAGGCGCCAGAACTGCGCCGTGGCCGAGCCGGAGCGCATCAAGAAAATCAGCGGCGCACTGTTGGCGGGTGAGCCGGTGCGCTATGCCGCCGATTGGCCCATTCAGGGTACCCCGCCCGCAGGTGTGATGCCCACCGACACCGCCGACTGCGCAGATTTTGCGCTGACGCTGACGCCCCGGGGCGAAGCCTTGCACGTCGTCCCACGCATTGCGGCGCTGGGGATCGGCTGCAAGCGCGGCACATCAGCGGAAAAGCTGGAAGCCGTGTTTGCGGCGTTCTGTGCGGAACATCGTCTGGCCCTGCAGGGCATTATGCAGGCCGCCAGCATCGATTTGAAACGGGATGAGCCGGGCCTGGCGGCGTTCTGCCATGCCCACGGCTGGCCCATGGACTTTTATACCGCCGATGAACTGCGCACGGCACCGGGGAATTTTACGGCGTCCAATTTTGTGCAGAGCGTCACCGGCGTGGACAATGTCTGTGAACGCGCGGCGGTGCTGGCGTCGGGCGGTGAGTTGCTGCTCCCGAAGTGGGCGCACGACGGCGTGACCTTCGCGGTGGCATGTGCGCCCTTTGCCCCGGACTGGAGATGGAAAAATGATGAACCGTAACCTTGTGTATGTGGTGGGCCTGGGCCCCGGCAGCGCGCAGTTTTTGACCGCCCAGGCCCGGGCCGCGCTGCAAAATGCCGATGTGCTCTGCGGCTACACGGTCTACATCGATCTGGTGCGGCCGCTGTTCCCTGAAAAAGAGGTCTACGCCACCGGCATGACGCGGGAAATCGACCGCTGCCGCTGGGCGTTGGAAAAAGCGCAGCGCAGTAAAACAGTGGCGCTGGTCTGCTCTGGCGACGCGGGGGTCTACGGCATGGCAAGCCCGCTGCTGGAGCTGGCAGGGAACTACCCGGACGTAGAAGTCGAAATCGTCCCCGGCCTGACCGCGGCATTGAGCGGCGGGGCCGTGCTGGGCGCACCGCTGGCGCATGATTTTTGCGTCATCTCGCTGTCCGACCGGCTGACGCCCTGGGCAGTGATTGAAAAGCGGCTGGCCTGCGCGGCGGCGGGGGACTTCTGCGTGGCGCTCTACAATCCGTCGTCCAGGGGCCGCGCCGACTACCTTGCCAAGGCCGTGCGCGTCCTGCTGGCAAACGGCAAGCACCCCGAGATGGTCTGCGGCATTGTGCGCAACATAGGCCGTGACGGCCAGACCGCAAGGCTGCTGACATTGGCCGAACTCGAAAGCACGCCGGTGGATATGTTCACGACGGTGTATATAGGAAACGATGCTACGCAGAATTTGCGCGGCAGAATGGTGACGCCCAGGGGGTATCACGGCGTATGAATGTGGTAATTTTCAGCGGCACGACCGAGGGCCGCGCTCTCTCCTGCCAGGTGGCGGCGCTGGGCGCGGCGGTCACGGTCTGCGTGGCGACCGATATCGGTGCCGAGGAGCAGGGAAACACCGAGGGCATCACAGTCTGCGCCGGTCGGCTGACCGCTGACGAGATGGCGGCATTGCTGCGCGGTGCGGCGCTCTGCGTTGACGCGACCCATCCCTATGCCACGGAGGCAACGCGCAACATCCGTGCAGCGGCCCAGGCTGTGGGGGTGGAATATCACCGCCTGTTGCGCCCGGCCAGCGCCCTGCCGGCGGGCAGTGTGACACTGCAAACCGCCGCCCAGGCCGCCGCCTACCTGGCGGACAAACCCGGAAATGTCCTGCTGACGACCGGGGCCAAGGAACTGCCCGCCTTCGCGGTGCTGGACCCGGCGCGGCTGTACCCCCGGGTGCTGCCGACGCTGGCAGGCATCACTGCGTGCGAAGCGGCGGGCATCCCGCATCGCAATATCCTTGCGATGCAGGGGCCGTTTACCCAGGAACTGAACGCCGCGCTGCTGCGCCAGTTCCGCATCTCCTATATGGTTACGAAGGACGGCGGGTTCGCAGGCGGCTTTGCCGAAAAGGCCGAAGCCGCTGCGCAGTGCGGCGTACAGCTCATCGTGCTGCGCCGCCCGGAGGAGCAGGGCGAGAGCGCCGAAACGATTTTACAGCGATGCAGGGAGATTTTATGAGGATCACATTGGTGGGCATGGGTAGTGGGGCACCCGGAGGCCTGACGGTGCGCGGGCTGGCCGCACTGCAAGGCGCGGGGCTGATCATTGGGGCACGCCGCCTGCTGCAAAACCTGCCCGATGGATGCACCGACAACCGAACCGCCCTCTACAAAACGGACGAAATTTGCGCACTGCTGCAAGAGGCCGGCTGCGAGCGGGCGGCGGTCGTTTTCAGCGGGGACACCGGGTTTTACTCCGGGGCGGGGGCACTCTGCCGTGCATTGGACGCCGCAGGTACCCCCTATACGGTGGAGCCGGGCGTGTCCAGCGTGCAGCTGCTGGCGGCGGCACTGGGCCGCCCCTGGCAGGATTGGCAGCTCGTATCGGCCCACGGCTGCGCCTGCGATCCGGTAGCTGCGTGCCAAAAGGGCGTGCCAACGTTCTTCCTGACAGGCGGCAGTGAGACGCCCGCGACACTCTGCGCCCGGCTGGCAGCAGCCGGGTACGGCGAGGTCATAGCGACCGTGGGGGAAAACCTCGGCAGCGATGCCCAGCGCCTTGTGACCGACACAGTGGCCGCGTTGGCGCAGCAGCAGTTCGCGCCGCTGAGCGTGCTGCTGGCGGAGCGCTGCCCCGCGCCGCCGCGCCGCGCCCCCGGCCTGCCGGATGAAGTGTTTCTCCGCGGCAAAACGCCGATGACCAAGCAGGAGGTCCGCGCCGCCGTGCTGGCAAAGCTGGCCGTGCGCCCGAACGATACCCTGTGGGATGTGGGTGCGGGCACCGGCAGTGTCAGTGTGGAAATGGCGCTGGCTGCGCCCGAAGGCCGCGTTTATGCCGCTGAATGTGACGCCGATGCGTGTGAGCTGGTTTGCCAGAACCGCGCAAAATTTGCCGTGCAAAATTTGCACCTTACCCAAGGGCTGGCGCCGGAAGCCCTGGCCGATTGGCCTGCCCCGGACGCCGTGTTCATCGGCGGGAGCAAGGGCAATCTGCGTGCCATCGTGGACGCTGCGCTGGCGGCCAACCCTGCCGCGCGGCTCTGCATCAGCGCCATTGCGCTGGAAACTTTGCAGCAGGCCGTCGCCGCACTGACCGCCCATGGCCTGACTGCCCAGGTTACGCAGATTGCCGTCAGCCGCAGCAGGGCGGCGGGCAGCCTGCATCTGCTGATGGCAAATAACCCGGTATTTTTGATCGCGAGGGAGTAATATGCTGCAACTGGTCCTGGCCGCGCCGCGCTCCGGCAGCGGAAAAACAACGGCTGCCTGTGCATTGTTGGCAGCCATGCAGGCCCGCGGGCTGGCTCCCTGCGCCTTCAAATCCGGGCCGGACTACATCGACCCGATGTTCCACCGCGCCGTGCTGGACGTGGAAAGCCACAACCTGGATCTGTTTTTCTCAAAACCGGAAACGGTGCGGGAACTCTACGCCCGGCACGCGGCGGGCCACGGCGCGGCGGTCGTCGAGGGGGCCATGGGCTACTATGACGGCCTGGGCGGTGTGGCCGACACGGCCAGCGCGTGGCACCTGGCGGATACGTTGAATCTGCCTGCCCTGCTCGTCGTGCGGCCTAAAGGGGCCAGCCTGACGCTGGCGGCCGAGCTGCGGGGGCTGATGGCGTTTCGCACACCGCACCATATCGCAGGAATTTTGCTCAACGACTGTAAGGAAAGCCTGTACAAAATGCTGCGCCCCATGCTGGAAAAAGAGACCGGCCTGCCGGTTGTGGGCTGCCTGCCGCCGCTGCCCGAGGCTGCCATTGAGAGCCGCCATTTGGGGCTGAAAACCGCCGCTGAAATTACGGACTTGCAGCGCAAAATTGCACTGCTGGCAGACGCCGCCCAGCGCGGCATCGATTGGGCGCTTTTGGAAAAGCTCTGCGGCCGCCCCGCCCCGGCCGCCATACCACAGAATTTTCCCGCCGCCCGGGTGCGCATCGCCGTGGCGCAGGATGCCGCGTTCTGCTTCACCTATGCGGAAACGCTGGAAGCCTTGCGGGAAAACGGCGCGGAGCTGTGCTTTTTCAGCCCGCTGACAGATGCAGCCTTGCCGGAAAACATCGCTGGGCTGTACCTGCCGGGCGGCTACCCCGAACTGTACGCCGCCCAGCTGGCCGCCAACGCGCCGATGCGCCGCGCTATAAAAAACGCAGTAGAGAGCGGCTTGCCCACCGTGGCCGAGTGCGGCGGCTTTCTCTATCTGGGGCAAACGCTGGAGGATGCCAACGGCACGCCCCACCAAATGGCGGGCGTGCTGCCCGGACAGGGGATTAAAGTTGGACGGCTCATGCGGTTTGGCTACGCAACGTTGACTGCCCGCACTGACAGTATGCTGTTTGCGGCGGGAGAGCACATCCCGGCCCACGAGTTTCACCACTGGGATTCCACTGCCAACGGAGACGCGCTGACTGCCGCCAAGGCTAATGGGCGGCAATGGGCGTGTGGGTTTGCCAATGCACATATCTACGCTGGATTCCCACATCTGTACTGGGCGGGGACACCGCTGCCGCAGCGCTTTGTGTGCGCCGCCGAACATTATATAAAGGAACGACCATGACCGAAACGGAACTAAAAAACCTGCTTAAAACCGTGGCCCCGCCCGACGAGGCCGCCCGCGCCGCCGCACACGCCCACTGGGCCGCGCTGGCAAAACCGCTGGGCGGACTGGGCCAGTTAGAAACGATGGTCGAGGCTGCCGCCGCGCTGACCGGCGACCCCGCGCCCGATTTCACCCGCCGTGCCGTGCTGGTGCTTTGCGCCGACAACGGCGTTGTGGCGCAGGGGGTCAGCCAGACCAACGCCAGTGTGACTCGGGCGGTGCTCGAAAACCTGACCGCCCGCCGCACCAGCGTCTGCTGTATGGCGGCTGCGGCCCATTGCGAGGTCGTCCCTGTGGACATGGGCATTGCGGGTGTACCTGTGCCCGGCGCGGTGGATCGCCGCGTGGCCCCGGGCACGCGGGACTTTACCCAAGGCCCGGCTATGACCCGCGAACAGGCTGTACAGGCTGTCGCGGCGGGTATTGAATTGGTGCGCACCCAGAAGCAGAACGGCGTGCGGCTGCTGGCTACTGGGGAAATGGGCATCGGCAACACGACGACGTCCAGCGCGGTGGCGGCGGTGCTGCTGGGCCGCCCGGCTGCAGAGATGACAGGGCGCGGCGCGGGCCTGTCCGACGAGGGGCTGCACCGCAAGATTCATGCGATCGAGCGCGGCATTGCGGTCAACCACCCCAATGCCGCGGACCCGCTGGGCGTGCTGGCTGCGTTGGGCGGGTTCGATGTCGCCGGGTTGTGCGGCGTGTTTTTGGGCGGTGCGCTGGAAAAAATCCCTGTCATCATGGACGGCTTCATCAGCGGTGTGGCGGCGCTGTGCGCGGTGCGGCTGTGCCCGGCTGCGGCCAAGGCCGTGTTTGCCAGCCATGCTTCCAGCGAACCCGCCGCCCGGCTGGTGCTGGATGCGCTCCACAAAAAGCCGCTGATCACCGCAGATTTGCACCTGGGCGAGGGCACGGGCGCGGTGGCCAGCCTGCCGCTGTGGGATATGGCGCTGGCCGTCTACAACCACTGCTATTCCTTCACGGAGGGCGGCATTGCGCCGTACACCCCGCAATGCTGACGCTGGTCATCGGCGGTGCGGCCAGCGGCAAAAGCGCCTTTGCGGAGTCTCTCTGCCTGCGTGCTCCGCTGCCCCGCACCTACCTTGCCACGATGCAGGTGTGGGATGCCGAGTGCGCCGCCCGCGTTGCCAAACACCGCGCCATGCGGGCCGAAAAGCAGTTTGACACGGTGGAATGCCCGCTGCACCTCGACCGGCTGACCCTGCCCAGGCGCGGGACCGTACTGCTGGAGGACCTGGGTAACCTGGCCGCCAACGAGCTGTACGACCCAGACGGTGCAGGGGAAAACGCGGCCGCTGCGATTTTGCACGGTATTGAGAATATTGCGCAGCAATGCGAAAATTTGATTCTCGTCTCCAATGAAGTATTCAGCGGCGGGGCCGATTACGCGGGCGATACCGACCGCTATCTGCGCACGCTGGCCGCCGTCAACAACGCGGCGGCTGCCCGCGCCGACGCCGTGGTGCGGGTCGTGTGCGGGATACCGGTCTATTATAAAGGAAGCGAAAGATGATGACAGCTTTGCAGACCATCGCCGTGGCGTTTGCCATGTTTTCCGCCCTGCCGATGCCGCAATTCGACTGGAACGCAAAAAATATGCGGTACGCGCTCTGCGCTTTCCCGCTGGTGGGGGCTGTGTGCGGGGCGCTGTGGTGTCTGTGCGGTATGCTGCCGCTGCCCGCGCTGGCCCGCGCGGCTGGCTTCTGCCTGGTGCCGGTCTGGGTCACGGGCGGCATCCACCTGGACGGCTACGCTGACACCTGCGATGCCCTGTCCAGCTACGGCGACACGGCCAAGAAGCTGGAAATTTTGAAAGACCCCCACTGCGGGGCGTTCGCGGTCATCCGGCTGTGCAGCTACTTTGCAGAGTATTTTGCGCTGTGCGGCTGTGTGCAGTTTACCCCGCGCGTAGGGGCGCTCTGGGCGCTGGCGCTGGTGGGGGAGCGGGCGCTGTCGGGCTTGGCCGTGGCGGCGTTCCCGCTGGCGAAAAACACCGGCCTTGCCCACACCTTTGCCACAGCGGCGGACAGGGTGAATGTGCGCCGTGCGCTGGCGGTGCTGTGCGCTGCGCTGGCGGCGGCGCTGCTGGCCCTGGGCGGCTGGGCACTGGTGCTGGCGGCGGCGGGCGTGTTTGTGCGGTATTATTTCGTCGCCAAAAAGCAGTTTGGCGGCACCACAGGCGATTTGGCCGGGTGGTTTTTGCAAAAATGTGAGATCTGGATGCTGGCGGCGCTGGCTGCCTGCCAGTGGCTGGGGGTGCTGTAAATGTTGTTCATCACCGGACCGCTGTACAGCGGGAAACGTACCTACGCACAAAAGTTTGGCGGGCGGCAGATTTATGAGGTGCAGACACGCGCTGCCGATGCCGCCAACCTGGCGGTGCTGGCTGACGAACTGGCTGCCTGCGACGTGGTGACTGCCACCGAGGTGGGCGGCGGTGTTGTGCCCATTGACCCCGCAGACCGCGCCGCACGGGAGGCGGCGGGCCGCCTGGCCTGCCTGCTGGCCGCGCGGGCAGACTGCGTTGTGCAGATGTTCTGCGGCCTGCCCACGGTTCTGAAAGGAGAACTTCCCGAATGCTGATTTACTTTTTACGGCACGGTTTAACGGACTATAATGCCCAGAAGCGCTACCAGGGCCAGCGGGATATCCCGCTCTCGGCGCAAGGGCTGGCCCAGCTGCGCAAAGCGGATATCGACCCAAAGGTCGTCTATATTTCTACCTTACAGCGCACAAAACAGACAGCGGAGGTGCTGTTCCCGCATGCAAAGCTCGTGCCGGTGGATGCCCTGAAGGAGATGTGTTTCGGCAGCTTTGAGGGACGCAATTATGTCGAGATGGAGCATGACCCTGATTACCTGGCTTGGGTCGCCGCCAACTGCGAAAGCCAATGCCCCGACGGCGAGCGCAAGGCCGAATTTTCCGACCGCATCTGCAAGGCGTTTGCCGCGCTGGTGGACAAGGCTCTGGCCGACGGCGAGGAACTGCTGGTCATCCTGGCCCACGGCGGCACCCAGATGGCCGCGCTGGAGCGTTACGCCCTGCCGCACAAGGACTATTATGAGTGGTGCGGCCCCAATGCGGGCGGCTATGTGCTGGACACCCGCGACTGGCCGACGCAGCATATTTTGCACTTGGTCAAGACCGTACAGTACACCAAGGAGGGCACATGTTGATTTTTTGGGCGGTGCTGGGCGGTTTTTTGCTGGATGCCGTTTTCGGCGATCCGGTGTGGCTGCTGCACCCGGTCGTGCTGATGGGGCGGTGCATCACGGCGCTGGAAAAGCGCCTGCGTGCCGCCCTGCCCAAAACGCCACAGGGTGAGCTGGCGGGCGGCTGCATTGTGGCGGCGGTGCTGCCGCTGGGGACACTGGCTGTGACCGGGCTTTCCTGCTGGGGTGCATCAAAAATCCATCCGCTGCTGGGGCTGGTGCTGCAAATGTTCTGGTGCGCCCAGGCGCTGGCGGCGCGTGATCTTGTGCGGGAGAGCATGAACGTGTACAGGGAACTGCAAAGGGGCGACCTGCCCGCCGCCCGCAAGGCCGTGGCGCGTATTGTGGGGCGAGACACCCAGAACCTGACTGCCGATGGCGTGACGAAAGCTGCCGTAGAGACAGTGGCCGAGAACGCCAGCGACGGTGTGATCGCACCGCTTTTGTATATGCTTATCGGTGGTGCACCGTTGGCGCTGACCTACAAGGCCATAAACACGATGGATAGTATGCTCGGCTACAAAAACGAGAGATATCTCTATTTTGGGCGCTGTGCCGCCAAATTGGACGACGCTGCCAACTGGTTGCCCAGCCGCCTGGCCGCCCTCTTGTGGGTCTGCGCGGCGGCCTTGACCGGCAGCAGCGCGGCGGGGGCATGGCACATCTGGCGGCGGGATCGCTGCAACCACGCCAGCCCCAACAGCGCCCAGACCGAGAGCGCCTGCGCCGGGGCCTTGGGCGTGCAGTTGGCAGGGCCAGCCTACTATTTTGGCGAGTATTACGATAAACCGACGATCGGCGACCCACTGCGCCCGGTGGAACCGCAGGATATTCTGCGGGCTGACCGAATGATGTACGCCGAGAGTACGCTGGCGCTGGCCTTGGGACTGGCCGTGCGGGCGCTGTTTGTGTTTGGATTGTGAGGCAACAAAAATGAAGTTGGTACATGGCGGAGACTGGGCGGGCTACCGGGCAGAATTTGGCCGCGATGCGCTGGATTTTTCGGCCAATGTCAGCCCACTGGGCCTGCCTGCGGGCGTGGCGGCGGCCATCACGGCGGCGCTGCCAATGGCAGACCGCTACCCGGATCCGTTGTGCCGCGACCTGCGGACGGCGCTGGCAGAGGCTGAGGGCGTACCCGCCGAACAAATTTTGTGCGGCAACGGGGCAGCGGATTTGATTTTCCGCCTGGCGCTGGCCCTGCGCCCGCGCCGCGCGCTGCTGCCCGCGCCCACCTTTGCCGAGTATGCCGCCGCGCTGGATACCGTGGGCTGTACGGTGCAGCGTGTGTTTTTGCAGGAAGAAAACGACTTTGCCGTGGCGGATGACTTTGTGGATGCCGTGACCGACGATATCGACGCTGTCTTTTTGTGCCAGCCCAACAACCCTACCGGACAGGTCACACCGCCGGAACTGGTGCAAAAACTGCTGCGCCGCTGTGCCGCCTGCGGCGCGGTGTTGGTGGTGGACGAGTGCTTTTTGGACTTTTTACCCGACCGCGATGCACTGACTGCTAAACGATTTTTACACGATGCATCGAATCTTATCATCCTAAAGGCCTTTACCAAGCTCTACGCCATGGCGGGCGTGCGGCTGGGGTACGTACTGTGCAGGAATGCCGTGCTGATGGACAAAATGCGTGCGGCGGGGCAGCCGTGGGCGGTGTCCAGCCTTGCGCAGGCGGCAGGGCTGGCAGCGCTGGGCGAGACTGCCTACGCCGACCGTGTGCGGAACCTCATTGCCGAGGAACGCCCCAAGCTGGCAGCGGGACTGCGTGCCCTGGGGTTGTACGTGGTAGGGGGCCGGGCCAACTACCTGCTGTTCCAGGCCCCTGCCGACTTTGGCGAAACCCTGCGCCGGCGCGGTGCGGTCGTGCGCAGCTGCGCCAACTACCCGGGTTTGGATGGCAGCTGGTACCGTACCGCTGTGCGTACCAACGCCGAAAATCAAAAGCTGTTGCAAATCATGGGGGAGGTGCTGGCGTGAGCAAAGCAAAATGTATCATGGTGCAGGGCACGATGAGCGGCGCAGGGAAAAGCCTGCTCTGCGCCGCACTCTGCCGCATTTTTGCCCAGGATGGCTACAAGACGGCACCGTTCAAAAGCCAGAACATGGCGTTGAACAGCTTTGTGACCCGCGACGGGCTGGAAATGGGCCGCGCCCAAGTCGTGCAGGCCCAGGCCGCGGGCGTGGAGCCGGATGTGCGGATGAACCCGATTTTGCTCAAACCCAGCAGTGACATTGGCAGTCAGGTCATCGTCAACGGCGAGGTGCGCGGCGATATGCCCGCACAGGAATATTTCCGCCATAAAAAGGCGCTGATCCCCGATATTCTGCGTGCCTACGACAGTCTGGCCGAGGAATTCGATGTCGTTGTCATCGAGGGCGCGGGCAGCCCAGCCGAGATCAACCTGAAGGCAGACGACATCGTCAATATGGGGCTGGCGAAGCTGGTGAACGCCCCGGTGCTGCTGGCCGGGGATATCGACCGGGGCGGCGTGTTTGCGCAGCTGTACGGTACGGTGGAACTGCTGGAACCCGATGAGCGGGCACGGATCAAAGGACTTATCATCAATAAATTCCGCGGGGATGTGGAGATCCTGCGCCCTGGTCTGACGATGCTGGAAGAAAAGACCTGCCTGCCGGTGGTAGGCGTAGTGCCGTATCTGAAAGTGGATATCGAGGACGAGGACTCGCTCTCGATGCGGCTGGAACAAAAAAGTACCGTAAAACCGTTGGATATCGCCGTTGTGCGATTGCCGCATATATCGAATTTCACCGATTTTATACCACTGGAGCAGCACCCGCTGCTGAGCGTGCGGTACGTGCAGACCGCGCGGGAGCTGGGTGTGCCTGATTTAGTCATTTTGCCCGGCACGAAAAACACGGTGGGGGACCTGCTTTGGCTGCGGCAGTCCGGACTGGAGGCCGCGCTGCTGAAACTGGCGGCAGGCGGCACGCCGATATTGGGCGTCTGCGGCGGCTACCAGATGTTGGGCCAAACGCTGGACGACAGCCAGGGCACCGAGAGCGGCCGCCCGCAAACGCTGCGCGGGCTGGGACTGCTGCCGACACAGACAATTTTTACCGCCGACAAGCGCCGCGCCCAAATCGAAGCCAGCGCCGCCGCGCCCTTTGCGGGGGCCGCGCTGACCGGGTACGAAATCCACACAGGCCGTACTGCCGTGCAGGGGGCGCCGTTCTGCACCCACGCCGACGGCACATCCGAGGGCTGTGTGCAGGGCACGGTGTTCGGGACCTATCTGCATGGCCTGTTTGACAGCGGTGAGCTGACCGAGCGGCTGGCGGCGTATCTCTGCGCACGCAAGGGGATTGCCCCCGAGGCCGCCGCGCCCATTCCGATGGCCGCCTACCGCGAACAGCAATTCGACCTGCTGGCCGACGGTGTGCGCCGCGCCCTGGATATGGACGCTGTCTACGCAGCCATAGGACTTGTAAACCCGAAAGGAGACAAAAAATGACGCCGCAGCATCATTTGCCCGCTGATATTGAGCGCACGAGCATGGGCATCATCACGGCGGAACTGGCCACGCGGGGATTGCAAATCCCGGAGGAAAGCGCCGCTGTTGTCAAGCGGGTCATCCACACCACAGCGGATTTTGACTATGCCGAAAATCTGCACTTCACCCCCGGCGCGGTGGCGGCGGGCATGGCCGCCGTGCGCAGCGGAGTGACGATCATCACCGACACAAATATGGCGCTGGCAGGCATCACCAAGCCCGGACTGGCGCGGCTGGGCGGGCAGGCGCTCTGCTTTATGGCGGACCCCGCTGTGGCCGCAGCGGCCAAGCAGGCAGGCACGACCCGCGCCGTGGTCGCCATGCACAAGGCCGCACGGGACTACCCCGGCGCGGTGCTGGCTGTCGGCAACGCCCCCACGGCGCTGCTGACCATCGTGGAAGAAATCGAAAACGGCCTGCGCCCGGCGCTGGTCATCGGCGTGCCGGTGGGCTTTGTGAACGTGGTAGAAAGCAAGGAACGCCTTTTTGCCGTCTGCACGCAGTATGGCGTGCCCGCCATTGTGGCCATGGGCCGTAAGGGCGGCAGCAACGTTGCCGCCGCCATCTGCAATGCACTCATCTACTCCGCCGCCGAGATGCTCGACCCTGCGGCAAGAGGATGGCAGTAATACACTTTCTACCCCCGGTGTTTCCCTACAACCGAAAATTTTGGCGCGGAGGAGGCGTTTTGCCTCCTCCGCTTTTTTGTTTCCCTATAAAATCCGTCAGCGTTTCTCCGGCTTCCTGCCTGAATTTTGCAGAAAGGTGCTGCCGGATAAAGTTGGACACGGGAATGGTACTTTAGTATCCTGCTGCTGCGGCACGGCATCTGCGTTGCCAAAATGCTCGATAATGTCGGGTTGCGGTACCCGCATCGTGCTTCGGGGACAAAAGCCCCTCGCACTCTGCGACCGCTGCCCCTGCTTCGGTTCGCTGTATCCGCCACTGGCGGCGCTCGCTTTTGCTTGACTGCGCGACCATTTACGAATGTGGATTTTCGTTTAAAGACGTTAAATGGCAATAGAATTACGGAAATATCAGGTCAGGGCCCAAGCGCCCATCAGAAGGGCCAGAAACACTACATTGGAAATAGTAAACATCGCAAAATAGTGCCCTTTTTCAGCAGGTACTTCATTTGCAATCTGTCGATAAGAAATCAGGCTTGCCATGGATGCAATTAATGTGCCAAGGCCACCAAGGTTTGTGCCAATAATCAGCGCACGGAAATTATCGGTAAATCCAGAAAGCAGGATGGCAGCAGGCACATTACTGGTCACTTGAGAGGCCAGAACGGATACGAAAACCTCATGGCCGGCCAGAATATTCTGCAACCATCCAGAGAACGCTTCAATCCGACCTAAGTTCCCGATGAAAATGAACAGTGCTACAAAGGTAAGAATCAGAGAATAGTCTACGCGGCCAAGAGTGGGGCGGTCGGCAAAGAAGGCGCACAGCAAGATAGCGACGAATGCAACACCGTATGGGAGAACACGCAATACAACCAATAAACAGGCGACGAACAGAATACCGTACAACGCAATGAGTTTCTTGTTGGGTTCTGAGTTTACCGCAGAATGAGTTACAACAATGGCGGAACCTTCACGGCATAGCCATACTGCCCATATAGCAATAAGCACTAATGCTATGATGGAATAGGGGAGCATCAACAGAACAAAAGAGCTCATATCCATCCCGCTCTTGCCATACAAATACAGGTTTTGGGGATTGCCCAGTGGTGTAAGCATACTGCCAAGGTTGGCAGCTATCGTCTGCATACAGACGATAGGGAGGAGCAGTTTTCTACGAACAGATGCGTTCAAACGATTCAGAACGACAAACGTAAATGGCACGAATGTTAGCAGCGATACATCGTTTGTTATCAGCATACTGCTGAAGAAGCATAGGCCAGCGAGAACAACTGTTAGCTGCAAAGTGGTGCGGGTATGAGATAGGAGGGCATGGCCGAGTCTATCAAATACGCCTTGCCCTCTCAGTCCGGCCATAACTGTCATTAGCGAAAACAGGATTGCAAGAGTACGGAAATCGATATATCCGAGGTATTCTGCGTCCGGGGGGACAAAGAAAGCGGAAATGATCGCCAAACAAGTGGCAATGCTCAGGACAGGTTCTTTCTGAAAAATGTGCTTACTCATCATAAATAAGATTCTCTTCCCAATCATTCGTTATCTCTTCCGGACGGCAAAACCAAAAGCTGTACCGCAAATACCACCGACAATGTGCATAAAGTTAGCTACATTATCTTGTATAAAGAGGATACTGTATACCTGCTGGCTTAAGTACAGCACGCCAACCAAGATGAAGGTGATAGGGATATCTCCATTCTTACTGCCGGCCAAACTGGAGAGCATGATGAGCATGAATACGATACCGGATGCGCCAAGCAATGCAGAAGTGGGGAACAGCACACACTGCAATATGCCGGATACCAGCGCGGTCATAAGGATACCGCTTAGAAGTGTTCGGCTTCCATATCGTTCTTCCAAGGGTGGAGCGATAACAAGGAAGAGGAGCATATTGTTTATAAAGTGATTCCAACCGCCGTGGCCAAGGACATGACCGAACAACCGGACATAGAATAGCGGATCCGTCATCGACGAGCGATACACACTAAACAGGTGCGAGGTTGTCCAGCTGTTTGTTAAGTAGCCCAATACCAGAGAGGCGAGGGACAAAAAGAAAAAGGTCAGTGTGACGGGGGCATTGTATTGGAGTCGGATGCTGCTGCGTTTCATAGAAGTTCCTCCATCGTTATTGGATATTATTAGTATAGCACATTAGAGCGAAATATGTTGCAGAATAGAAAATAATCTGGAAGAGTAAAAAAAGTAAATAGAAACCATTTAAAGACGATTGGATATTTCACAGGGAAGATACGCAGCAGTGGTCAAATAGTAGTCAGCAAGGGCTGCCCCTGCAGCGGGATAATTTGTGTGCTATCCTTTTATAATACCGGAAGATGAGCACAATGACGCTTCAATTAGATAAATATTTTTATCTAATAATATTGACATTCGAAGCAAATGTGCTATAATGACCTCATTGGCAATTACGTCAATTTATTTAGTTAAATTATGTGAGGTACGTAGTATGAGCTTTGAAGAATTGAAAGAAGTATTTGTTGACACCCTGAGCTGCGATGCTGACAAGGTCACAATGGATGCCAGCCTGACCGAGGACTTGCAGGCGGACAGCTTGGATGCTGTAGAGCTGAACATGGCGTTTGAGGACAAGTTCGGCGTTACGATCGCCGACGAGGATCTGGGGACGCTTAAAACCGTGGGCGATATCTTCAACTATCTGGCTGCACGGGCAGCCTGAAGGGTATTGCGGAATGAGTGCCATTGAAAAGCTGTTCCCGACCAGCCCGCAGGAGCGCAGCTTTCAGATGAAAGCCCGCCGCGATGCCGGTACGGCTGCGCCCAACTGGGTGCCGCCGCAATTTGTCGCCTGCAAAAAATGCGGCCGCCGCGCCACCCGTCAGGTTTGGACCAAAAGCCTGTATGTTTGCCCCAACTGCGGGGTGCATCTGCCCATCGGGGCCTATTATCGGTTTAGTACGGTTTTGGATCACGGAACCTTTAAAGAACTGAACCCGGACATTGCGCCCAACGATGTGCTGCATTTTCCTGATTATCCGGAAAAGCTGGCCGCTGCTTCGGTCAAGACCGGCCTGAAAGAAGCCGCCGTTACAGCAACCGGCAAGATCGGCGGCGTGCAGGCGGTGGTCGCTGTGTTGGACAGCCGCTTTTTTATGGGCAGCATGAGCACCGCTGTTGGTGAGAAAATCACACGTGCGATCGAGTACGCTGCCGACAAGCACCTGCCGCTCATCATTTTTTCTGCCAGCGGCGGCGCACGGATGCAGGAGGGGATTTTCAGCCTGATGCAGATGGCCAAAACCAGCGCTGCGCTGGAACGGTTCAACCGCAGCGGCGGGTTGTACATCAGTGTGCTGACTCACCCCACCACAGGCGGAGTTACGGCAAGCTTTGCCAGTCTGGGTGATATTACGCTCGCCGAACCGGGGGCGCTCATCGGCTTTGCAGGGCCGCGCGTCATTGAACAGACCATCGGTGAAAAACTGCCCGACGGGTTCCAACGCAGCGAGTTCCAGCTGGAACACGGCTTTGTGGATCAGGTCGTGCCGCGCACCGAGTTAAAAGAGGTCTTAACACGGCTCTTGCAGCTCCACACACAGGGGAGGAAGCGCAGATGATCAAGGAAGTTTTGCAGCAATTGGAACCGCTGGACGCGCAGATCGACGCGCTGTGCAGCCGTGCCGATGACGCCGAAATGGCGAACACGACCGCCCATGCGGCCGAACTGGCCGAGCTTTCCGCAGAGGAAAATGCGCTTTTACAGCGCTGCACCTCGCTGACGGCGGAGGACCGTGTTTTTCTGGCCCGCCGCCCTGACCGCCCGCACATTACCGAAATAATCGATAACTTGTTTACTGACTTTTTTGAGCAGTGCGGCGACCGACAATGCAAAGAGGATGCGGCCATTTTATGCGGAATCGCACGGTTCCACGGGATGCCCGTTACCGTTTTGGGGCACCGCAAAGGGACCACGCTGGAAGAGAACCTGCGTTGCAACTTTGGTATGCCGGGACCGGAGGGCTACCGCAAGGCCCTGCGCGTGATGAAACAGGCAGAAAAATTTCACCGTCCCATCATCACTTTTATTGACACTCCCGGTGCTTACCCTGGCAAGGATGCTGAAGAACGCGGTCAGGGGGAAGCCATTGCCCGCAACCTGATGGAAATGAGCGGCCTGACCGTCCCGGTGTTGGCCATTGTCACAGGCGAGGGATCCAGCGGCGGCGCACTGGGGCTGGGCGTTGCCAACCACATTCTGATGCTGGAAAATGCCGTGTACTCAGTGCTCAGCCCCGAGGGATTTGCCAGTATTTTGTGGAAAGATGCTTCCCGCAGCGGTGAGGCATGCACCATGATGAAGCTGACGGCACAGGACCTGTACGCAGATGGCATCGTGGAAGAGATCATCCCCGAACCGCTGGGCGGCGCACAGCGTGGGCGGCAGCTGCTTTTCAGCCGGTTGGATACCGCTATTGCGGTACACCTTGCTGCCTTATGCAAGATGAGCGGCAAGGCCTTGGCCGACCAGCGATACAAAAAATACCGCCGCATCGGAGAAATGAGGGGCGCATGAAAGGTTTACAGCTGCTGGCTACCGGTGGGGCATTGCCCAACCGTGTGGTGACGAACGAGGATCTGCGCCGGCAAGTGGACACCAGCGATGAATGGATCACGACCCGCACCGGCATCTGCCAGCGCTATTACTGCACCGAAAACGAGGATGCCGCCACGCTGGCCATCACCGCCGCCCGTCAGGCCCTGACACACAGCGGTCTGACGGTAAACGACATTGCCTGCTGTGTTGTGGCAACGCTCTCGGCCCCAACGGCCACCCCAAGCATTGCCTGCCGCGTACAGGCTGCCTTGGGTCTGCCGGAAGACCGGCCTGCCTTTGATGTGAATGCGGCTTGTTCGGGCTTTATTTATGCCGCCGCCGCGGCCCACGGGCTTCTGAACACGCTGGGCGGGCGGTATGCGCTGGTCATTGGCTGTGAGGCACTCTCCCGTATGGTGGATCCGACCGACCGCACGACCTGTGTATTATTTGGCGATGGCGCGGGTGCGGCTATTTTTGAGCTGGCCGAAAATGTACCGTTCGCCGTAACTTTAGGCGCACGGGGCAGTGAAGCAATCCGCGCAGGCGGCCCTGCGGCCCGCGATACCGCACCGATCACGATGGACGGCAAGGCTGTTTTCCGCTTTGCCGTGGAGGCTATGCCGCGCTGTCTGCAAGCCGTGCTGGACCGCAGCCAAAAAACATTGGCTGACCTGGACTGGGTAGTCTGCCACCAGGCCAACAGCCGCATAATTGACCATTGTGTCAAAAGCTTACACGCAGAACCGTCAAAATTTTACAAAAACATAAGCCGTCACGGCAACACCAGTGCTGCCAGCATCCCGATTGCCCTGCATGAAATGGCGGAAAGTGATTTGCTGCGCCCCGGCCAGACGCTGGCCTGCATCGGCTTTGGCGGCGGGCTGACATGGGGCGGGATGCTGCTGACGTATGAGGGTAGAAAATGAAGCTGCTCAATGAAATTTTAGGTACAAAATATCCCATTATACAGGGCGGCATGGCCAATATCGCCACGGGCGAGTTTGCCGCTGCCTGTTCCAATGCTGGGGCGCTGGGGCTGATCGGCTCCGGCGGCATGGACGCGGATTCCCTGCGGGAAAACATCCGCCGCTGCCGCGCCCTGACCGATAAGCCCTTTGGCGTGAACATCATGCTGATGCACCCGCAGGCGGATGAATTTGCCAAAATCGTGGTGGAAGAGGGCGTAAAGATCGTCACCACCGGGGCGGGAAATCCGGGGAAGTACATGGCCGCCTGGAAAGCAGCCGACATCACGGTCATCCCCGTGGTGGCGGCGGCCATTTTGGCCAAACATCTGGAACCCCTCGGCATTGACGCCGTTATTGCCGAGGGTACCGAGAGCGGCGGTCACGTGGGTGAGATGACAACGATGGCACTTGTCCCGCAGGTCGTCGATGCCGTCCATGTGCCTGTCATTGCTGCGGGCGGCATTGCCGATGGGCGCGGGTTGGCTGCAGCGCTGGCATTGGGGGCGTGCGGTGTGCAGGTCGGTACCTGTCTGCTGGCAAGCACCGAGTGCCCGATCCACGAAAACTATAAAGCGGCCCTGTTGAAGGCCCGCGACAGCGATACCATCGTGACCGGGCGCATCAGCGGGACCCCTGTGCGCGTACTGAAAAACCGCATGAGCCGCGAGTACGTCCGCCAGGAAAAGGCCGGGGCTGACAAAATGGCGCTGGAACGCTTTACTTTAGGCAGTCTGCGCAAGGCTGTGTTTGACGGCGACACCGAGAGTGGCAGCCTGATGGCCGGACAGGCTGCAGGGCTGCTGCACGAAGTCCGCCCGGTGGAAGAAATCTTTGCCTTGATGGTAAACGATGCCAAAAACTGCATTGGTGGGCTGCACAAGGAGATCACCTTATGAAACTAGCATTTTTATACGCCGGGCAGGGCAGCCAGCACGTCGGCATGGGCCAGGACCTTTACGAGACTTTCCCGGCTTTCCGCGCCGCTTTTGACGAAGCCGACGCGGCGGTGGATTTTGATTTGAAAGAAGTCTGCTTTACCGACGCAGCAGGCGTATTGAACGAGACCCAATACACCCAGCCCTGCATGACGGCGTTTGCCGCTGGCCTTACTGCCGTACTGCGGGAGGCAGGTGTCACACCGGATTATGCGGCGGGGCTGTCACTGGGGGAGTATTCCGCCCTGACCTGCGCGGGGGTGTTCGATGTGCAGACCGCAGTCGCTTTAACCGCTTTCCGTGGTAAGGCAATGGCGGCGGCTGCGGCTGGGCGCACCTGCGGGATGACAGCCGTTTTAGGGCTGGACGAAGCACCCCTCCAGGCATGCTGCAATGCAGCTGCCGACAAAGGCGTTGTGCAGATCTGCAACTACAACTGCCCCGGCCAGCTGGTCATTGGCGGTGACAAAGCCGCTGTGGACGAAGCTGCCGCGCTGGCGCTTGCTGCCGGGGCACGGCGCTGCCTGCCGCTGAATGTCAGCGGCCCTTTCCATACCTCATTGATGCACCCGGCCGGGGATGCACTGCGGGAAAAATTTAAGGCTACCCACTTTGCGCCGATGCAGTTCCCGGTGCTGTTCAACTGCTTGGGACACGAGAGGGAGGCAGCCGACACCATTGCCGCACTGCTGGAAAAACAGGTGCAGTCCGGCGTGCGTTGGGAAGCGACCGTCCGCCGTCTGGCAGAATTGGGCGTGGACACTGCCATTGAGATCGGCCCCGGCAGGGCGTTGACCGGGTTTGTCAAAAAGACTGTGGGAAGTGCCATCTCGTGCTACCCGGTGGAAACTGCCACGCAGCTGCAACAGCTGCTGCGCACCCTGAAAGGAGCCTGACCATGCCGCAAACCGAAAACTTGCGCCGTGCCGCCCTGATTACGGGCGGGGCCAAAGGCATTGGCCGTGCCATTTGCCTGGCTTTGGCCGAAAACGGCATGAACATTGCCGTCAACTATGCCGGCAGCGCTGCCGCTGCCGAGGAAACGGCCGCAGCCTGCCGCGCCCTTGGTGTGCAGGCTATCACACTGCAGGCGGACGTGCGCAGCCCCGAAGCATGTCAGAAACTGGTAGAAGACACCGCGGCCGCTTTTGGGCGGATCGATGTGCTTGTCAACAACGCCGGCATTACCGCCGACAAATTGCTTCTGCGCATGACCGAAGCCGATTTTGACAACGTGCTTGCCACCAACCTGAAAGGGGCGTTTTTCTGCACCAAAGCGGCCTGCCGCTTTATGATGCACCAGCGATATGGGCGCATCATCAGCGTCAGCAGCGTTGTCGGTCTGCACGGCAACGCGGGTCAGGCCAACTACGCGGCCAGCAAGGCGGGACTGATCGGCCTGACGAAAAGCACTGCCAAAGAGTATGCTGCCCGCAATATCACCGCCAACGCCGTGGCTCCCGGCTTTATTGCAACGGATATGACCGCCGTGTTATCAGAACCAGCCCGTGCCGCAGCGGAAGCAGCCATCCCGGCAGGCAAAATCGGCCATGCCGAGGATGTTGCAGCGGCGGTGGCTTTTCTGGCAGGGGAGCAGGCCGGATACATTACCGGCCAGGTCCTTTGCGTTGACGGCGGAATGGGAATGTGAGGTGTGCAATGGACACAAAAAAGAAACGCCGGGTCGTTATCACCGGCCTTGGCACGGTAAATCCTACCGGCAATACCGTGGCTGAAAGCTGGGCCGCTGTTAAGGCTGGCCGCTGCGCCGTTGGGCCGATCACCGCTTTTGATGCGACCGATTTTAAGGTAAAGCTGGCCGCAGAGGTCAAGGATTTTGACCCCGCCGAACGTATCGACAAACGTGAAGCCCGCAAAATGGCGCGCTTTACCCAGTTCGCCGTGGCCGCCGCTGAGGAAGCGGTTCGGGACAGCGGTCTTGCACTGGAAGAAATCGACCGCGCACGGTTCGGTGTTATCCTTTCCAGCGGCATCGGCGGCCTGCCCACGATCGAGGAAGAACACACCCGCGGCCAGCAGCGTGGCTTTGAAAAAGTCAGTCCCTATTTTGTCCCCATGGCCATTGGCAATATGGCGGCGGGGCAGATTGCCATCCGTTTTGGCTTGCAGGGCATGTGCAGCTGCCCCACCACCGCCTGTGCAGGCGGTACCAATGCGATCGGCGATGCGTTCCATCGTATCCGCGATGGGTACGAGGACCGTATGCTCTGCGGCGGCAGCGAAAGCTGCATCAGCCCGCTGGGCGTGGGCGGCTTTGCCAGCATGAAAGCCCTTTGCACGGCGGACGACCCGGCCCGGGCCTCGATTCCTTTTGATGCCCGCCGCAGCGGCTTTGTGATGGGCGAGGGCAGCGGCGTACTGCTGCTGGAAGAGTTGGAAGCTGCCCGGGTACGCGGTGCCAAAATTTATGCCGAGGTCGTAGGCTACGGTGCCAACTGCGATGCTTACCACTTTACTGCCCCGGCCCCGGGCGGCGCAGGCGGTGCGGCCTGTATGCAGCTGGCGCTGGCCGATGGCGAGGTAATGCCTGAACAGATCGGCTACATCAACGCCCACGGAACGTCCACTCACCTGAATGACAGCTGCGAGACAGCGGCCATCAAAACGGTGTTCGGCGACCATGCGTACAAGCTGGCCGTGTCTTCTACCAAGTCGATGACCGGTCATTTGCTGGGCGGCGCCGGCGGGGTAGAGGGCGTATTCACCGCGCTGGCCCTGCACGATGCCTTTTTGCCCGCCACTGTCAATTTGCAGGAGCCGGACCCGGAGCTGGATCTGGACTATATCCCCAACCAGGGTCGCGCGGCGCAGGTGGAGTATGCCATGAGCGATAGTCTGGGCTTTGGCGGCCATAACGCCTGCGTGGTATTCAAACGCTGGGAGGGATGAGGATGAACTGTACGCCAAATGAACCGCCCCGGACCATGACCGCGGCAGAAATCGAAAAGATTCTGCCGCACCGCTATCCGTTTGCTTTGGTGGATAAGATTCTGGACTACACCCCCGGCCAATGGGCACGGGGCGTCAAATGCGTGACCCGTACGGAACCGTTTTTTGAGGGGCACTTCCCGGGACACCCCGTTATGCCCGGTGTGCTGATCCTGGAAGCGCTGGCCCAAACCGGAGCGGTAGCCGCGTTAAGCCTGCCGGAAAACCGCGGCAAGCTCGCCCTGTTCGGCGGCGTAAAAAACGCCCGCTTCCGCCGTCAGGTCATACCCGGCGATGTGCTGACATTGGAATGCGAGCTGATAGAACAGCATGGCCCGGTAGGCATCGGCAAGGCCACCGCATGGGTGGATGGCGTGCGCGCGGCCAACGCCGAGCTGACGTTTGTTCTCACGGATGCCTGAGGGCTGGTTTTGCATGGCGGAATGTGCTATAATAAAACCACTAACCTACAGGGGGATTCTCGCTATGCTGGACCAGACATTCGGACGGGTATATACCAAATTCAAACTGCATTTTTATAAGCAGATCTTCAGTCGATTCGAGGACCGCGAAGCCACGCTGACGACGGTAGAATCTTTCTGCATGGAAGTCATCATGGCATTGGGCGAACCTACGATTGCGCAGTTCAGCCACATGATGAATCTTTCTACCCCCAATGCCGCCTATAAAATCAACTCGCTGGTCAAAAAAGGCTATGTAGAGCGCATCCAGTCCACCACCGACAAGCGGGAATACCGCCTGCGCCCGACCCAAAAGTACATTGATTACTATAACATCAGCTATTCCTATTTGCACCTGGTCATGGAGCGCGCTAAACAACGCTTCACTCCTGATGACTTGGCTAAATTGGAGGAAATGCTGCAAGTCGTCTCCGATGAACTGATGCCGGAGATTCAACTGCCTAAATAATTATACCAATTCTAAAATCGTCTGCGATGGCGACCCAAACCCGCAATTGGTAAGCCGGGCAGAGGAAAGTTATCTGCCGGTCAGCTTACAAAGCGGCGAGCAAGTTGTTGCAGGTTCCGAAGAACAGCAGCCAGCAGAAAAAGCAATATAAAAATAGCCACCTGAGATTCCGAAGGTTCCCGGATTTCAGATGGCTATTTCTTATATTTGTTTAGCACTCCCGCATTCTTGCAAGGAGGGAAAATTTTGCATTGGTTTCAGTGCATTTTTGCGGTATTGATGATCCTGTGTTTATCACTGCAGCTCCTTATAGGTTTCTTCCTGCACCGGCTCGCACCACTCGTTAGAGGTGCCTTCGCCGGGCACTTCCACTGCCAGATGAGAGAACCAGCAATCGGGTGCAGCACCGTGCCAGTGCTTGACCTCCGGGGGAATGTTCACCACATCGCCCGGATGCAGCTCCTGCGGCGCTTTGCCCCATTCCTGATAGTAGCCCCGGCCTGCCACGCAGACAAGGATCTGCCCACCGCCCTTTGCGGCATGGTGGATGTGCCAGTTGTTCCGGCAGCCCGGCTCAAAGGTGACGTTGTAAATGCCAACCTGTGCGGTGGACAGGGGGGCCAGATAGCTTTTTCCGCTGAAATACTGTGCAAAACCGTCGTTGGATGCACCGATGGGGAACACCATTTCACTCTGGTGCTTTGCCTTGGCATCCTCTGCAGCGTCCTCTGCCCAGACTTCCTTTGCCATGCGGAAAGCCGCCCACGCCTTGGGCCAGCCTGCATAAAATGCCGCATGGGTCAGGATCTCTGCAATCTCAGTCCGGGTAATACCGTTGTTTTTCGCTGCCGTCAGGTGATACCGAAACGAGGAGTCCGTCAGTCCCTGCGCCATCAGTGCCACCACCGTCACAAGGCTGCGGTCCCGGAGGGAGAGTTTATCCTCTCGGCTCCACACCTGTCCGAATAGTACCTCGTCGTTAAGTTCCGCAAATTTGGGCGCAAATTCGCCCAGAGCATCCCGCCCTGCTGTCTGTTTCACTGCCATTATACGTTCCTCCCCATCTCGTAAGCCTGTGCCATGGCAGAGGTGTTCCGCACCGCACCCGGCTCGTAAACACCACCTGCTACAAGGACTCCCTTTTCCGCGGCACCTTCCACACAGTCTGCATAGCCCCGGAAGCAGGCCAGCGTAGTGTCCGCAGAGGCTTTTTCCTCGTCTGCCATGGTGGTGATGTAGTAAAATTCCTTGTCTTTGACCTCAAGCCACCGTGCCACGGTACGGTCGATCACTGTCTTCAACTGGGCACTGATGGAGTAGAAGTATACCGGGCTTGCCAGCACAATGACATCGGCATCGATCATCTTTTGCAGGATGTCTGCCATATCATCCTTGTGGACGCAGGCTCCACCGTGGGTGCTGCAGTAGTAGCAGCCGGAACAGGGAGCTACCTTTTTCTCAGCGACCCGGATCTTTTCTGCTTTGTGCCCGGCATCCTGTGCTCCACGCAGAAATTCATCGCATAGAATATCAGAGTTACCGCCCTTCCGTGGACTGCCAGACAAAATCAATACCTTCTTGCTCATAGGAACCTCCTTGACAGCGGAGTGCATCCGCATTATGGCTTTTGATAAAGTTTGATTTTATCATACAACTTAAAGCGCACTTTAAGTCAAGGGCTTTTTGAAAAAACGGAGGCTTCAGATGATCTATACCGTAGGCGAAATGGCACAAAAGCTGGGCGTACCTGCCTCCACCCTGCGCTACTACGACAAAGAAGGGGGACTTCCCTTTGTGGAGCGTTCCTCCGGCGGCATTCGGATGTTCCGGGGAACCGACTTCGAGTGGCTGCAGGTCATCCGCTGCATGAAAAAAGCCGGAATGTCCATCAAGGATATCCGGCAGTATATTGAGTTTTCCATGCAGGGAGCTGAGCTACGATCGCTTATGTATGAAAAACGCAGTTACAGCGTATTTCAAGCCTTTGAAGTCGTCAATTTCCAATAGTGGTCAAATGGTGGTCAAGCGTCAAGCGACATATCGACCAAGCAGGAGGGCTGATTCCGCCCAGCGTAAATTACATTGGTAACATACGCGAAAAGATTAAGTTCATCAATCCAGAAATAGATATAATAATATTCATCGCTTTTATTATATCCCTTTAGGGTAGATTCTTTTACACTTTCAGCATCCTGTACCCAATGCCGATATGCGTCTGGATATACTGCGGTGAATCCGCCTCGGATTCCAGCTTTTTGCGCAGCGTAGCCATAAAAACGCGAAGGGAAGCTACGTCATTGCCCCAGGAACTGCCCCAGACTTCGTGGGTGATATAAGTATGGGTCAACACTTTGCCGCAATTCTTGGCCATGACGCAGAGCAGCTTGTATTCGATAGGGGTCAGGTGCAGTTCCTGCCCTTTCAATGTGGCACAGCCCGCCGCAAAATCAATTTGCAAATCACCGTTGGTAAAAACAGAACTACCGGCGGCGTTTTGCAGCATCAAGATGCGGCGGAACGTTACCCGCAGCCGTGCCAGCAGCTCTTCTACCGAGAACGGCTTCGTCAGATAGTCATCCGCGCCGCTGTCCAAGGCTTCGATTTTATCGCTGTCCTCGCTGCGGGCGCTGATAACGATGATGGGCATCGCAGACCAACTGCGAATACGGCGAATCACCTCGATGCCGTCCAAATCAGGCAGACCAAGATCCAGCAGCATCACATCCGGCGCATGGATTGTTGCTTGTTGGAGCGCTTCTGAGGCAGTAGCCGCTGCAATGTACTTGTAATCCTGCGTTTTCAGTGTTGTGGTAATCAGGTTGCGGATAGGCGCATCGTCCTCCACGACCAGAATCAAGGGTTTATTCATGCAAAGAAACCTCCCCAAGGGGCAGTGTAAAAGTAAAAATGCAGCCGTGCGGCTTATTGTCGGACAGTGTAATGGTGCCGCCGTGGGCTGCGATGATCGTGCGGCAAAGAGCCAATCCCAACCCAAGGCTGCGGCGGCTGTCCGAGATTCGTTTTTCCCCGGTGGAGAACATCTCAAACACTTTTTCTTTTGCTTCATCCGGGATGCCGGGGCCGTCATCGCTTACCTGGATTACGGCGTTTTCCCCCTGCGCCGCGGCGGAAAGGACAATGTGTGACCCTGCGGGCGTGTATTTGATGGCATTGTCCACCAGATTGATCAACACCTGCACAACCAGCTTGGCATCCATGCGCGCCAGCAGCAGGTCATCGGCCATCTGCACAGTAATCGTGTGCTGTCCACTGTGCCGGTTGGTATGGCGCAGCGCCTCTTCGAACACTTCACTTACCAGTTCTGTGGAGATGGACAGATTCATCCTTCCATCCTCAATACGGGAAATGGAAAGAATGTTCTCCACCAGATTGATCAGCCACATGGAATCGTCGTAGATGTCCAGAAATGTTTGTTTCCGGGTGGGGGCATCCATCATCTCATAGTTGCTGATGAGGTTGGAGGCATTGCCGGAAATGGATGTGAGCGGGGTTCGCAGATCGTGGGAAATCGTGCGCAGCAAATCGGCGCGCAGCTGTTCGTTCTTGGCATGGACGGCAGCGCGCTCTTTCTCTTCGGCATTGCGGATATTCTGAATCGCCAATGTAACCGTGATGATGGAAACGATCAGCATAATGGCAAAGGTGACTGGGTAGCCGCGCTCGTATGCGTGCAGCGTCAGGCGGGGCTCTGTAAAACAAAAATTGAAAAGCAGCACGCTGGAAAACGAGCTTAAAAAGCCGCAGAAATAGCTTTTGGTAAAAAGCGAGGTCAGCAATGTCCCCAGAACATACACCGATATGATATTTTTGGTAAAAGAGAAATACCAGAAAATATTGCCAATGCCGGTTGCTGCGGCCAGAATCAACACGGTAATCAAAAGATCCTTTACCTGTCGGACGGCCTGCGCTTTCACTGTATCGGGAGATGGCTTTTTAATGTTCATGGCAAATCCTCCCTTCTGAAGGGTATCATATCATATTTTGGGCTGTATTACCAGCGGCGAAAGCCTTCCTGCCGCTCAAATTGTGCGCGGCGGGCGCCGCGCCAGAACGCATTACATCGGACACCGATAAAAACAAGAAAAAGCCCGGCAGCCAGAAACAGCAAAATCAGCAGTGCTGTTTTCAAATGAACCACTTCCCTTGGAAAACGATCAGATATGAAAACACCGGCTCAGGGCTTTTCCCTCGCCCAGTACCAACAGGGTGGTGTCACCGGGCAGGACTGTGTCCGAGTCGATGTTGACATCGGCAATTCCATTGCGTTTGATTCCTAGAATATTGATGCTGTATTTCTTGCGGATATTGATGTCGCCAACGGTCTTTCCAATCCATGCAGAAGGCACAGACACTTCCAGAATGGCGTGGTCGTGATCCAGTTCGATATAATCCAGCACATGGTCGGAGCCGTAACGGATGGCTGCCCATTTTGCCAGCTGCTTTTCCGGGTAAATCACTTCATCTGCACCGTTGCGCAGCAGAAATTTGGCCTGCACATCCCGTTCCGCACGGGAAACAACCATTTTTGCTCCCAGCTCCTTCAGCAGGGAAGTGGTTTCGAGAGAACTTTGAAAGTTTCCGCTGATTGCCACAATGCAGACATCAAAATTACGGACGCCCAACGCCTCCAGAAATTCCGCGTTGGTGCTGTCGCCGATCTGGGCGTTGGTCACAATGCTCAGCACTGCGTTGACGCGCTCCTCGTTTTCGTCTACTGCCATGACCTCATGGCCGAGTTTATTTAATTCTTCTGCAATATGGCGGCCAAATCGGCCCAAGCCGATCAATAAAATAGCTTTCATGGGATCTACCTTTCTTTTATCCTACGGTTATTCGTTCCTGCGGCAGCCGCGCCACGCTGCTTTTGCTGCCGGAGAGTGCTGCGTAGATCATGGTCAGTCCGCCGACACGCCCAATGAACATCAAGAAAATTAAAATCCCCTGCGAGACGATTCCCAGATGCGGTGTCAATCCCAGCGACAGTCCTACGGTAGCAATGGCCGAGGTCGTCTCAAACAGGCATTCGGACAGCGGCAAGCCCTCGACGGTGCTGATGATGAATGCCCCCGTCAGCGAAAGGACGAGATACAGTGTAAAAATGGCTGCGGCATCATGGACCGCTTTTTCTTCCATCCGCCGCCCGAACATTTCTGGGCTCTTCTGCCTGCGGAATACAGCAAAAGCATTGGCGACAAGCACCGCTATCGTTGTTGTCTTGATGCCGCCGGCAGTAGAACCCGGTGAACCGCCGATGAACATCAGCAGAATCGTAAGGCCGCGCCCGCTGCTGGACAAGGACGTGTAGTCTGCCGTATTAAAACCGGCTGTCCGGGGCGTTATGGACTGAAACAGAGAGAGCAGCAGCCGCTCCTGCGGTGTGACTCCTTTGAACTCAAAAAAGAAGAAGTATAGTGTTGGCAGCAAGATCAAGAGTGCCGTCGATGTCAGAATAACTTTGCTTTGCAGCCGATAGCGATGAAAGCGGAGCCGATTGGTCCGCACGTCATCCCATGTCAGAAAGCCAATGCCGCCTATAACGATCAGGGCGGAAATCGTCAGGCTGATAACCGGGTCGGCGCGATATGCGGTCAGAGAAACAAAAGGCGTGTCGGGAGTACCCATTAAATCAAAGCCCGCATTGCAGAAAGCGGAAACGGAATGAAACATGGCTTTCCATATCCCGGAAACGCCGAAATCACGGCAGAAAACCGGGAGCATACAAAGTGCACCGATCCCTTCCATCACCAAAGAGCTACGGATCACAAAGCCTGTCAGCCGCACAATGCCGCCCACTTTGGGGGCGGACATGGCCTCCTGCATCCGCCCGCGCTGTGAGAGGGAAATGCGCCGACCGGATAAAAGCGAGAAAGACGCGCCGACTGTGATCACACCCAGGCCGCCGATTTGAATCAGCACCATCAGAACAGCCTGACCAAACGCCGACCAGTGAGAAGCCGTATCCCGCACAACCAGCCCCGTAACACATACGGCGGAGGTTGCCGTAAACAATGCTTCATGGAAAGGGGTGACGGTATGTGCTTGTGCAGAGATTGGCAGCATCAAAAGCACTGCCCCGATAAGGATAACCATTGCAAACAGCAGAATAATGGACTGAAAGTAATTGAGCTTACAGGTTAAACGCCGATGAGATGGCAAAGAAAATCACACTCCAGCAGAATTTTCGTACAATACAGTATAGCGCCGCCCGTTTAAAGATGGTATTAAGCTTTTCTGCCGGGGTATTAAGATTGTGTTAAGACGACCGGGCTTGTTTGGTATATTTTTCACATTGGCACTTTGAGCCTAGTGCGACTGCACAGTAGTGGTCAAACGGTGGTCAAGAATCTTCCATGCGCAGCACGCGGCGTTCCGGAAATATCTTGAAAAAATTGGGCGATTCGCTCGTAAAAGGTTGACGCGGCTGCGTTCGGGGGTATATCATATTTGTATAGATCCTTGCGCGGAGGGAGGAACGCACGATGATCCGAATCGGCATTGTGGACGATGAAAAACAAGAAAGAGACCAACTGAAACAGGCACTGGCGCGGTTTGGCGCGGAGAACGGCACAGAACTGAACGTACAGGAGTTCGACTGCGCGGCAGTCTATCTGGCGGCGCAAGACCGTGATTTTGATATTTTATATCTGGACATTGATATGCCGCAGATGTCCGGCATGGAATTGGCCGAAAAAATCCGGGAGACAGATCAAGACGTCATCCTCATTTTTTGCACGAATTTGCAGCAATTCGCGCTGAACGGGTACAGTGTCGGCGCACTGGGCTTTGCACTGGGCTTTATTGTAAAGCCGATACAGTGGTACTCCTTCCATATGTATCTGACGCGGGCGCTGAAGGTGCTGCAAAAGCGCGCCGATCAAAAGGTCACGCCGCCGCACATTGTCGTCAAGGACGGCACCGTGACGCGGCTGCTGGATGCAGCGGAAATCGCCTATGTGGAGGTGCGCCAGCACGACCTGCTGTACAACCTGTGCAGCGGGGACGGTAAGACCGAGATCATCAAAAACCGCGGTTCGATGCAGGAAATCGCGGCGCAGCTGACGCCCTACGGCTTTGTGCGATGCAGCGCCAGTTACCTTGTGAACCTGCGCTGTATCACGGCGGTAAGCCGTATGAATGTCTATATCGGCGGGGCGGCACTGCCCATCGGGCGCACCTACAAGGACGCCTTCACCGAAGCATTCTCTCGATATATGGCAAAAAAGGAGTGGGAAGACCCGTGCCGGTCATAAATTGGATACTGAACCAGCAAGTCCAGCTGGGCATGATTCTATGCGCTGGCCTGTTTGTCCCGTGGGGGCAGCGCCGCAGCTGCTTCGTTCCGCGGCTGGCGGCGGGTGTATGGGGCTTTCTTGCGCTGACGGACACCCTGGCATTCCTGCCGCTTTGGGCAAAATTGCTGCTGTATACGACGCTGCTGTTTGGTCTGATATGGTTCAGCTTTGACTGCAGCCCGCTGCACGCCCTGTTTTATACAACCTGCGCCTACGCGGTGCAGCACATTGCCAGTAAGCTGGCCTATATGCCTATTATTTGGCTGATTCAGCATGGGCGCACGGACAGGCTCGTTACCTTTGTCATTCTGCTTTTCAGCAACCTTGTGGTCTGTCTGGTCATCTACCTGCTGCTCACCCTGCGCATCCGGCGCGGGCGCCTGCTGTTTGACAATGTCAAGACCGTGCTTTACTCCGGCTTTTTCCTGATTGCCGCGGTCTACCTGAGTGTTGTGCTGGAGGATGTCCTGGACAGCAGCGCAGAGTCCTACCTGACCGCCTATCTGGCGCTGAATGCGTTCTGCATCCTGTTTGCCATCACGATTCTGGCGCTGGAATTTTCAAATTGCAGCATCAAGAGTCTGGAACACGAGAATGAAATGCTGGCGCAGCTGCTGGAATGTGACAAGCAGCAGTATGAGCAGGCAAAAAAAGACATGGAAAAAATCAACATCCGCTACCATGACCTGAAACAGCAGTATTCCCGCGCCACAGATGAGGAACGCGCCCGTCTGGAAGAAGAGATGGACAACCTGAACCTGCGCTATCTCACCGGGAATAAGGCGCTGGACATCACGCTGACCCAAAAGTCGGCACTCTGCGGGCAGGCAGGTATTCAGCTGGTCTGCTCGGCAGACGGCAGCTGTCTGGAGGATATGAAGCACTACCACATTTACTCCCTGCTGGGCAATGCGCTGGACAATGCCATTGAGTGTCTGACGCAGGTAAACGATGCGTCTAAGCGGGTCATCACACTGGACATCAGCCGCTGCCGTGACATGGCGGTCATCCGCGTGCAGAATTACACCCCCGCACCGCCGACGCTGCGGGACGGCGCTATCGTCACAACCAAGCAGGATACCGAGGAGCATGGCTACGGCATAAAAAGCATCAAAAGCATTGCCGAGCAGTACGGCGGCACGGCAGACTGCTTTGTGGAGGACTCGATTTTTTATCTGGTGGTCACCTTCCCCTGCGGGAAAAGCCAAAAACAAACTGCATAACCCAAAAGCGACTGCCGAAAGGCGGTCGCTTTTCTTCTTTGTCATTTGTGCCGTGTTTTTTGACATTTACGCCAACTGCATTGACCCGGTCAACGCTTCCCTTTATGATAGCTTTGTGAAAAAGATATGAACGGTTTCTGCAAAAGGGGAAGTGCACAGCCCTTGGCAGCAAGCGCATCGTATCATTCATCTGTGACAGTTTAGGAAGGAGAAAAACCTATGGCACAAAAGGAAACCTCAAGCAAGTCCCGCCGTTGGCTGGGCTTGTCCGGCGCGGCTGTGCTGGTGGCCAACCTTGTCCTGACCGGAACGACTATTGCGTTCCAGCAGGAAGGCGAAGTCAACCACGCACTCGGCATCGAAGGCGCTGGCGCATCTTACGGCGGCACGGAGTTCTCCGCTGACGGCACCCTGTCTGATGCAAGCTACGAAAAGTACATCGAAGCCGCTTATCAGTTCTGTGAGCAGGAAGAAGAAGAGGGCAGCGTGCTGCTCTACAACCGCAACAACGCCCTGCCGCTTTCCGAGTCTGAGCGCAACGTCACGGTCTTTGGCCGCGGCAGCATCGACCCGGTGTTCCGCAGCACGGCAGGCGGTTCCTCCACAAACCCGGATTACCAGAAAACCCCCGTTGACGCCCTGCAGGATGCCGGCTTCAACGTGAACCAAACCGTGCTGGACGCCTACGCTTCCGCCGCCGCGCCGAAAGAAAGAAGCGTTTCCAGCGTGGGAGAATATGACCCGGCGCTGTTCACCGGCAGCGTCACCGACTCGTTTGCGTCCTACGGCGATGTCGCGTTTGTTACGCTGTCCCGCTTTGCCACCGAGGGCAATGACCTTGCGATGGTCAACGACGAGGGCAAGCGTATGCTGGAGCTGGACGACAACGAGAAGGCTATCTTCCAGCAAATCAAGGATTCCGGCAAATTCAAGAAAACCGTCGTCCTGCTGAACTCCGTCTTTGCGATGGAGATGGACTGGCTGGACGAGTACAATGTTGACGCTGTGCTGTGGGTCGGCAACCCCGGCTTCTACGGTATGCCCGGCGCCATCCGCGTTGTGACCGGTGAGGTCAACCCCTCCGGTCACACCACCGCCACCTTTGCCGCCAACTCCCTGTCCGCGCCCAGTGCCGAGAACTTCGGTCTGCACGCTTACAACTACGGCAGCAAAACGCCCCGCGCGGCAGGCGACAGCTTTGTCAGCTATAACGAAGGCATCTACGTCGGTTACCGCTACTACGAGACCCGCTACGAGGACACCATCCTCGGTCAGGGCAACGCCGATTCCACGGTTGGCACCAAAGCCTCGACCGACGGCTGGAACTACGCCGAGGAGGTCTGCTTCCCCTTCGGCTACGGTCTGTCCTACACGACCTATGAGTACAGCCTTGACAAACTGGACTACAACAGCGACACCGACACCTTCACGGCGACCGTCACGGTGAGCAATACCGGCGATAAGGACGGCAAGGCTACGGTGGAGCTGTACGGACAGTCCCCCTACACCGACTACGACAAGCAGAACAATGTCGAAAAGTCCTCGATCCAGCTGCTGGGCTATGACAAAATCGACGTGGCCGCAGGTGCATCCGAGACTGTCACGGTCGATGTGCCCGGCTACTTCCTCGCGTCCTATGACGCCAACGGCGCAAAGGGCTACATCCTCGATGCGGGCGATTACTACTTTGCCGTCGGCAACGGCGCACACGAGGCACTGAACAATGTGCTGGCCGCCAAGTGCGGTGACGCCGTTGCGGGCAAGCTGATCGATCAGGACGGCAATGTCGTCACCGGCAACACCGCCGCCGTGGCCACCTGGACCGCCCCCAACACCGAGGTCGATACCGAAAAGTACCGCAAATCCCGTTACAACAGCGATGTGGAAGTCACGAACACCTTCGACGACGCTGATGTGAACTACTGGGCGAACGACGACGAAAAAATCACCTACCTGTCCCGCAGCGCGTGGGATACGACCTACCCCACCACGCTGGAGACCCTGACGGTCAACGATAAGCTGTACAACGGTCTGAATATGCAGACCTACGTCAAGGCAGCCGATGCCAAGAGCGTTTCCGACTTCAACCTCGGCGTGGAGCTGGATGAGAAGATCAACTTCAGCGATATGATCGGCGTCGCCTTCGACGACCCGAAGTGGAACGACTTCCTTTCTCAGCTGACGCTGAGCGATCTGCTCATCAACATGGGCGACTCCAAGGGCATCAAGGCTGTCAAGGCTGTCAACAAGCCCGGCTGCACCATCGTCGATGGTCCCGAGGGCATGAACGGTCAGTTTAAGTACGGCGACCGCCGCAACTGCACCGGCTGGGCTACGCTGCCCATCGTCGGCGCAACCTGGAACCACGATGTGCAGACCCGCTTTGGCGAGATGTACGGCGAGGATGCACTGTATGCGTCCATCCCCATCGCCTACGCGCCCGGCGCGGACACCCTGCGCTCTCCCTACTCCGGTCGTACCTCGGAGTATTTCTCCGAGGACGGCGTTCTCAGCTACTATGCTGCCAAGGCCGTTTCCCGCGGTATGCGCAACAAGGGCCTGATCGGCACGGTCAAGCACTTCTTCCTGAATGAGCAGGAAGCCGGTCGTCAGGGCATCTCCACCTTTGCGAACGAGCAGGCCATCCGCGAGATCTATATGCGCGCCTTTGAGGGCTCTCTGGCTGAGGGCGATTCTCTCGGCGTTATGACCGCTTACAACCGTATCGGCGTTATGTACGCTGCCGCCAACCAGGGCATCCAGCACATCCTGCGCGATGAGTGGAACTACGGTGGCTACATCATCGACGATGCGCTGACTGCGTCCGAGTATTCCTCCGCCCCCGAAATGCTGATGGCAGGCAACAACATCTTCTGCCTGGATACCGCCCGCCCGAACGAAATCGAGAAGCTGATCACCAGCACCGATGACGGCGACCTGCTGCAGAAGGTCATCGACTCCAACCATTATCTGTACTACATCATGCTGCAGTCCTCTATGGGCGGCTCCGGCGCGGAGGACGTTGTCGTTTCCGACGCAGCCCCGTGGTGGCAGACGACCCTGCGCGCTCTCGATGTTGTGTTCTGCGCACTGGCCGTTGCCGCTGTCGTGATGTATGTGCTGCATACCTACACGGACGTTTTCTCCGAGGAAAAGCGGAAGAATCGTGCCGCCAAAAAGAATTGATGGAGGTGGAACCTGATGAATAAAGGCTTGAAAAATAAAGGGCTGGGCAGCTGGTTCTGCCTTGCCGCAGCGCTGGTCGCGCTGATCACCGGCATTGTATTCCTGCTCACACAGGCCACGGCCGCCCCTCTGGGTCACTCCGGCACGATGGCCGGCGTGGTGCTGCTGGTCGGTGCTGCAGCTTCGCTCGTTTTCTTCTTTGTTTCCGTTCCGTTCAGCGCACTGATTCAGGCGGTCATTTATAATATCGCCCTGTATCTTGTCGTTGTGCAGTTGTATTTCGTCTTTGCCGACGTCATCAACCATGTCACCTTTGCGGGCGGCAACGCCGGTCTGTGCGTGTTCTATATGGTCGGCACGTTCATTGCCTGCCTGCTCAGCGTGATCGCCTGCTTCTGCAAGCAGACGAAAACCGGCGAGGCAAAAGCCACCGGCAAACAGTTTGCTGCCGCCGGTGCGGTGGTCGTGGTCGCTGCGGTCTGCGTGGGCGGTTTCTCCCTGCAGAGCAGCAGCCTGCCCTCGGCCGACAATGCGGAGGTTGCCCCCGATGCGGCGCAGACCTCTGCCGAGGGTCCCGTTATGAACTACAGCGACAACGAGTTCACCTCCAAGACGCTGGATGACCTGGTTGCCATCCCGCAGGAAACCTGGGAAGCCAAGGAGCCGAACGGGGAAGTTGCCTACTTCTTCGAGGGGCAGTACACCGAGGGCTTCAGCACCATCGTGGATCCGGCCTGTCTGGATATGTACTGCTACACCGACGGTTCGATGTGGGGTTCCTTCAGCGGTCCCAGCACCTCCGTGGGCGGTGACTCTATCTCCCATGTTTACGGCTACTGGTACAACTACGATGAAAACGGCGAGAAGAACTTTGTCATTCATCTGCTGGGCAATCAGGACGCCGACGGCACTGTGCGCCCCACCGATGTGGATGGCGGCGCAGATGCGGATGTCTTCATCTTTGACACCGACCACGGCGCATACAGCATGGAAGCCAGCCTGAGCTATGGCGTTTATGGCGGTGCGTTCACCCGCAACATCAACATCTACGGTCAGCCCTATGCCCCTGCCAAGAGCCTGACGATCGATGCCTCCAACCTGCGCACCTTCTACACGGGCGACACCTTCAACCCGGGTGAGCTGGTTGTGACGGCTACCCGCGCCAACGGTGCGGAGGAGTCCATCTGGGGCGGTCGCTTGACCTTCACCGGTTACGACAGCGACACCACAGGCACCAAGACCGTGACGGCCTCCTTCCTGGGTGCGACCGCTACGTTTGAAGTGCAGGTCGAGGATCTGGTCACCGAGCAGTACACCGGCAGCTATGAGCTGGTGCAGGGCGAAACGCCCACCGCAACGGATGCCGTGCTGCTGGTGGATTACTCCCACAAGGTCTGCACGCTGACTGCCGCCGACGGCTCTGCCTCCATCACCGGCACGCTGGTGGATGCGCAGGACGATGCCCTTACCATGACCCTGAACGGCAGCGATGCCCTGACGGTGCCCATCACCGAGGGTGAGGACGGCAGCAAGCAGCTGACCATCCCCGCCCACGACGAAATCGTCTCCGGCTGGGGCTCCAGCACCACCTACTCCATCAACGAGGCTGTGGTCACGCTGGCGGCAGAGTAAGCGTCCATTGCCCCTGATAAAACATAATGGTACTTGCTGAATGAAAGCCGCGTCTGATGTCTGCTTGCAGGCGTTGGATGCGGCTTTTCTTATGAGAAGGGAAAAATATATGCAAAATACAGAACTTTTGCTGAAAAAATTGACCTTGGAAGAAAAATGTGCGCTGCTTTCCGGCGCGGAAACCTTCAAAACGCGGGGTATGCCCGAACACGGCATCCCGCAGATCTGGCTGTCGGACGGTCCCCACGGCTTGCGCAAGCAGGCGGGGGAGAGCGACCACTTGGGGCTGAACCCCAGCGTGCCTGCCACCTGCTTCCCCACGGCGTCGGCTGTTGCAAACAGCTGGGATGCCGCGCTGGGCGAGGAAATCGGCGCAGCCTTGGGCGAGGAAGCCGCTGCGCAGGAAGTGTCGGTGGTGTTGGGACCGGGGCTTAACATGAAGCGCAACCCGCTGTGCGGGCGCAGCTTTGAGTATTTCTCCGAGGACCCGTATCTCGCGGGCAAGCTTGCGGCGGGATATATTCGGGGCATCCAGTCCAAGGGCGTTGCCGCCTGCCCGAAGCACTTTGCCGTCAACAGCCAGGAAACGCGGCGTATGGCTTCGGATTCCATCGTGGACGAGCGCACCCTGCGGGAAATTTACCTGACCGGGTTTGAAATTGCCGTCAAAGAGGGGCATCCCCGCAGCATTATGTCGTCGTACAATCTTGTGAACGGTACGTATGCCAACGAGAATAAGCACCTGCTCATGGAGATTTTGCGCGGTGAGTGGGGCTTTGATGGCGCGGTCATCACCGACTGGGGCGGAAGCAACGACCACGCGCTGGGTGTGAAAAACGGCTCCACGCTGGAAATGCCCGCGCCCGGCGGGGACAGTGTGCGCGAACTGCTGGCGGCGGTGGAAAGCGGGAAAATCTCTGAATCCGACATCGACGCTCGCTTGTCAGAGTTGCTGCCGCTGGTGTTTGATACCAAGGCTGCGCTGGACGCTGCCCCGCGCGAGTTTGATGCGGCAGCCCATCATGCGCTTGCCCGCCGCGCCGCCGAGGAAAGCCTTGTGCTGCTGAAAAACGAGGGCTCTTTGCTGCCGTTGGCGGCGGGTACCAAGGTGGCTGTCATCGGCGACTTTGCCAAAAATCCGCGCTATCAGGGAGCAGGCTCCAGCATGGTGAACTCGACACAGGTGGATGTGCTGCTGGATAAGCTGATTGACTCCGAGTTGAACGTCATCGGGTATCAGCAGGGCTTTGACCGCCACGGTAAGCCGGATGCCGCTTTGCAGAAATCCGCCTGCGAACTGGCAGCACAGGCAAATACAGTTATTTTGTGCATGGGTCTGGATGAAATCGCCGAGAGTGAGGGTCTTGACCGCAGCAATCTGCGCCTTGCGCAAAATCAGGTGGATCTGCTGCAGGCTGTGGCAGCCGTCAACCCGAAAATTGTCGTGGTATTGTACAGCGGCAGCGTAGTCGAAACGCCGTGGCTGGACAACTGCCAAGCCCTGTTGTACGCCGCCTTAGGCGGTCAGGCGGGGGCGGGCGCCGTTGCGGATGCACTGACCGGCAAGGTCAACCCCTGCGGCAAGCTGGCAGAAACATGGCCGTTGGCCTACGCCGACATCCCCAGCGCCGCCGACTTTGCCACCCGCCGCAAGACTGTGGAGTACCGCGAGGGGCTGTACATCGGCTACCGCTACTTTACCACGGCGGAAAAAGCTGTGCGCTTCCCGTTTGGCTATGGCATGAGCTATACGACATTCGCGTACAGCGATATGGTCGCCGATGAACAGGGGGTCAGCCTTACCGTAACGAACACCGGCAGTGTGGCAGGAACGGAAATCGTGCAGATGTATGTTGCTAAAAAGAACAGTGAGCTTTTCCGTCCTGCAAAGGAACTGAAAGGCTTTGCCCGCGTAACGCTTGCCCCCGGTGAGAAACAGCGCATCACCATCATGCTGGACGATAAGGCGTTCCGTTTCTGGAATGTCAAGGCTAACCGCTGGGAGATCGAGGGCGGCGAGTACGAGCTGCTTGTCGGCGCAAGCGTGGAGGACATCCGGCTGTGCGAGAAAATCTCCGTGCATGGAACGGCTACCGTGCATCCGTATGAAGATGTGGACTTGGATTGCTATTATAAGGGCGATGTGCTGAGCGTTTCCGATGCGGACTTTGAAAAGCTGCTGGGGCATCCCATCCCGAACGGCAAAACCAAAATTGACCGCAATCTGACCTTGGGCGAACTGAACCACGCCCGCAGCCCGCTGGGCTGGCTTGTCTGGCTTGTGCTGACGATCCTGCTGGATGCCAGCTACAAACGCGGCAAGCCGGACCTGAACATCTTGTTCCAGTACAATATGCCCCTTCGCGCCTTGGCAAAGATGACGAATGGTGCCATCAGCATGGGCATGGTGGACGGCATTGTCATGGAATTGCAGGGCTTCTGGATCCTGGGTCTTGTGCGGGTGATTTATGAAGCGATTAAGAATGTGGTGCTGAATGCGCAGATGGAAAATCGTCTGCGCGGCGCTTGATGGAGGTTGCATTATGCAGTTTTGGAATAATTTTGCGGCAAAACACCCCGCCGCAGCCAAGTGGGTGCGCGAGGGCGGTCTGTTCGTCATCGTGTCGAACTTGATTACCGTGTTCAAGTATCTGCTGCTGCAATTTCTGCCCGCTGCGTTCAGCAGTCTGCCGGTGGTGGATTTCGGCTGGCCCGGCGTGGATGTGACCCTGTTTGGGGAAACCTTCAAGTGGAACATCCTCGGCTACGATGCCGCCCACGGCGGGCTGCCGTACTTCTGCGCGTATATGATCGCCATGGTCATTGGCGAGTGCATTAACTTCCCGATCCAGCGCAATTTCGTGTTCCGCAGCAAGGGCAATTTAGGCAAGCAGATTGCGTGGTATGTGTTGGCATTCTGCGTCATTACCTGCATTGTCAACTCCATCAACTGCGTATGGGTTGCCGTAGCCGGGCTGCTGGTGCCGGACTTCATCTATAACATCGGCACGACGGTTTTGAACGGCGGCGTGTCTATGGTGATTTTCTTCTTCGTCAACAAAATCATCTTCCCTGAAAGCGGGAAGTGATTCTGAACCAAAATCACATCAAGCCAAAAAGCGCATTGCAAAAGTACATTGCAATGCGCTTTTTAAGTGCGCCCGAAGGGATTCGAAGCTCCGGCACCTCGCGTCGGAGAACTACGACAGGACGGTATAGACTGGCGTTGGAATGTAAATTCTGTTGGTTTTGCACAGTGGCCTCCAAAACAAGAAAAAGCCCATTGTTGGTTGTCACAATAGGCTTTTCCGAGATTTTGCAGCACCACTGCACAGTAGTGGTCAAATGGTGGTCAGGCATGGCGGGGCATAAAAGCAGAAACATAGAATACGCTCCTCGCCACTTGACGCAACGAATGATTTTGTATACAATATTAATAAACAACAAATATGGAGGCGCTTGATGAAAAGTGTTTCTCTTGTTTCCTTAAAGGACCAAGCTGCCGCGGCGCTGCGGCGGGAAATATACGCGGGTGAGCTGCCGGATGGTGCCGAGCTGCGGCAGGAGGATATTGCCGCGCAGCTGGGTATCAGCCGATTGCCGGTGCGCGAGGCGATGCAGCAGCTGCAAAACGAGGGGCTGCTGGAACGCCTGCCCAACCGCCATGTGCGGGTGGTGGGGGTGACCGCCGCGCGTCTGCGGCAGAGCTTTGCCGTGCTGGCGGCTATGGAGTGCGAGTTGTTCGCGCTGGCAGACACCGCCCTGCGGGAAAAGGGGCTGCCCGACCCGGCGTGCGATGCGGAGTTCCATTTGGCAGCCGCCGAGGTGCTGGACAATCCAACGCTGTATCAGCGCTTTTTTACCCAGCGGCAAGGGTTGTTGGACGCCGCGCAGGCGCTGGGGGCGGCTGAACCCGCCGCATTGATCGAGCGCAACCGCGCCATTGCCGAGGCGTTCACGGTGGGGAAGGATACCGCGCCGCACATCCGCCGTTACTATGATGATCTGACCGAACAGACCGCAAAGGAGCTTGTCGTATGAGCCTTGCACCATTAAATCCCATCCAGATGCTGCCCGCCCGCGACCGTGTGGCGGCGGCACTGCGGGAAGCTATTTTAAGCCACCAGTTTGCCGAGGGCGAAGAATTGACCCTGAAGGACACCGCCGCCCAGCTGGGCGTGTCGTCTACGCCGATCCGCGAGGCATTCCAGATGCTGGCGCGGGAAGGGCTGATCGAGCTGCGCCCCAACCGCGGAGCCATCGTGCTGGGTATGAACGAGAAGCGCTTGCGCGACCACTACGAGACCCGCGCTGCGCTGGAACGCGCCGCTGTGGTATTGGTATGCCGCAAAAAGGCAGACATTGACCCCGTCAAGCTGGCCTACATACAGGCAGCGTCCGCGCTGGCGCAGAATGACAGCGCGGGCTACAGCGCGCAGAACCAAGCGTTCCACATGGCGATCTGGACTGCAGCCGACAACGACGCCATGAAAGAACTGCTGTCGAGTCTGTGGAACGGTCTGTCCATGGGTCACAAGGTCACGCAGGAGCACTACGCTGAAATCAGTATGAACGAGCATTACAAGATTCTGGACGCGCTGAAAGCCCGCGATGAGGTGCTGGCGGGCAATCTGATGGAATCCCACATCATGCGCAGCTTGGAAAATGTGCTGACGCATTTGAGAGCAGAGTGATTGACGGCGTAAGGAAAGCCGGATGTTCGCCCTTACAAGGCTGCAAAAACCGCCGCGTTGTTCATCCTGCACAAAACCATAACGGCAAAATTTGCAGTTTCGACAAACTTCAAAACACCCTATTGACATTTTCGGTCATTGGGTGTATTCTCTGATTGTCGATTGGATACATTATCAATTATCACCCACGACGTTTCACAGATTGGTTTGCGGCAGACCTCCTCTCCTTGCTGCCGCAAACCGCCGTATCCATCGGGGCAGCCGGAACGGCCGCCCCGTGAAAACCCGGACAGGGGCCCGTCCGGGTGATAGATTCCCCTGCGGTTTGGATACAATATTAAATATCAAAGCAAAAAAGGAGGCAACATCCAGTGAATCCCACAGTTATCACCCTCTGCTTTCTGGCATTTGCGATCATTATGTTCGTGCTGGAAAAGATTCCTCTGGGCCTGACAGCCACGATCGTTTCCGTGGGTCTGTGCGTGACCGGCGTCCTTGAACCCAAACAGGCGTTCGCCGGGTACGTCGATTCTAATGTCATCCTCTGCGTGGCTATGTTTGTGGTTGGGCAGGCGTTGTTTGAAACCGGCATGGCCAACAAAATCGGTGGTCTGGTCACCAAGTTCGCCAAATCGGAGCGTCAGCTCATCATCGCCATCATGGTCATCACCGGTCTTATGTCCGGGTTCCTGTCCAACACGGGCAGCGCGGCCGTACTCATTCCTGTGGTAGTCGGCATTGCGGCCGAGAGTGGTTACAGCCGCAGCCACCTGCTGATGCCGCTGGTTTTTGCGGCGGCACTGGGCGGCAACATCTCCATCATCGGTGCGCCGGGCAACCTGATGGGCGTCAGCGCCCTGAACGAGCTGGGCATCGAAACGAGCTTCTTTGAGTACCTGATCGTCGGCGGTCCTATGATGCTGGCGGGCATCCTCTACTTCGCCTTGTTCGGCTACAAGCTGCTGCCCAAAAACAGCGGCGCGGCATCGCTGGAGGATGACCAGTTTGCTGTCAAGGATTACTCCGACGTTCCCAAGTGGAAGCAGTATATGTCGCTGGCTGTGCTGGTCATCGCTATTCTTGCGATGGTGTTTGAAAAGCAGATCGGCATCAAGCTGCAGGTGTCCGCATCGGTTGGCGCCATCATTCTGATCCTGACCGGTGTCATCAGCGAAAAAGAGGCACTGAAGTCCATCGACCTCAAGACCGTGTTCCTTTTTGGCGGTTCGCTGGCACTGGCAACGGCGCTGGAGCATACCGGCGCGGGCAGCCTGATTGCTGATACGCTGATCGGCGCTATGGGCAACGAAGTCCACCCGCTGATCCTGCTGGTCGTCATCTTTGTCATCACCTGCACAATGACCAACTTTATGTCCAACACTGCCACCACGGCGCTGATGGTTCCCATCGCGGTGTCGCTGGCGCAGGGCTTGGGCGCAGACCCCCGCGCGGTGGTCATTGCCACGGTCATTGCAGGCAGCTGTGCCTACGCAACGCCGATCGGTATGCCCGCCAATACAATGGTTGTCGGCATCGGCGGCTACAAATTTATCGACTACGTCAAGGCAGGTCTGCCGCTGATCCTCGTCAGCTTTATCATCTGCATGGTGATCCTGCCGGTAGCGTATCCGTTCTTCCCCGCATGATCTCATAAACAAACATTTGAAATTTACATAGGAGGCATCCAATCATGACCAAAGAACAAAGTGTTGAACTCATGACCGACAAGATGGCGAAATTCGTCGCCTATGTCGGCAAGAAGCTGCCCGACGATGTCGAGGCTAAGCTGCAGGAGCTGCGTCAGCAGGAGACCACCCCGCTGGCAACCGCCATCTATGACACGATGGCGCGCAACCAGAAGCTGGCTGTTGACCTGAACCGCCCCTGCTGCCAGGACACCGGTGTGCTGCAGTTCTGGGTAAAGTGCGGCGTCAACTTCCCGCTGATGGGTGAGCTGGAGGCTCTGCTGAAGGAGGCCGTCGTCCGCGCTACCTTCGCCGCACCCCTGCGCCACAACAGCGTGGAAACCTTCGACGAAGTGAACACCAAGCGCAATGTCGGCAAGGGCACGCCCACCGTTTTCTGGGACATCGTACCCGATGACGACCACTGCGAAATCTACACCTACATGGCAGGCGGCGGCTGCACGCTGCCGGGCAAGGCGATGGTGCTGATGCCGGGCATGGGCTACGAGGGCGTGACCAAGTTCGTCCTGGACCAGATGACCAGCTACGGTCTGAACGCCTGCCCCCCGCTGCTCGTCGGTGTCGGCGTGGCTACCAGCGTGGAAACCGCCGCGCTGCTCTCCAAGAAGGCGCTGATGCGCCCCTTGGGCAGCCACAACCCCAACCCGCGCGCTGCCGAGATGGAGAAGCTGCTGGAGGACGGCATCAACTCCATCGGTCTGGGACCCCAGGGCATGAGTGGTAAGAACTCCGTCATGGGCGTGCATATCGAGAACACCGCTCGCCATCCGTCCACCATCGGCGTTGCCGTCAACGTTGGCTGCTGGAGCCACCGCCGCGGTCACGTGGTATTTGACAAAGACTTGAACGCAACTGTAACGACTCATTCGGGGGTGCAACTGTAATGGTAGAAATCAGAGACGGTAAAAAGGTTTTGGTCACGCCTGTCAGCGCCGAGGATCTGGCTGACATCAAAATTGGTGACATCGTGTATCTCGACGGCGATCTTATGACCTGCCGTGACGTGGCGCACCGCCGCCTGGTCGAGGGTGGTCGTGAGCTGCCCTACGACATCCGCAACAAGGCCATCTTCCACGCAGGTCCCATTGTCCGCCCCATTCAAGGTCAGGACGATGCCTACGAGATGGTTTCTGTCGGTCCCACCACCTCGATGCGCATGGAGAAGTTCGAGTATGAGTTCACCCAGCACACCGGTGTCCGCGTCATCGTTGGCAAGGGCGGTATGGGTCCCAACACCGAGCGCGCCTGCAAGGAGTTCGGCGCCATCCACTGCGTGTTCCCCGCCGGCTGCGCCGTTGTCGCCGCAACCGAGGTACAGCGCATTGCCGAGCATCACTGGGACGAGCTGGGTATGCCCGAAACGCTCTGGTGCTGCAAGGTCAAGGAGTTTGGTCCGCTGATCGTTTCCATCGACGCCAACGGCGACAACCTGTTCGAGAAGAACAAGGTTGACTTCAACAAAAAGAAGGACGCTGCCATCGAGGAGATCTGCAAGCACGTCAGCTTCATCAAATAAGCCATTCACTATTTCTCTATACAGCCATAAACGCACAAAGGGACACTTCGCATTCGTGCGGGGCGTCCCTTTGTGTTTCCGGGAGGAATTCTATGACCCTATTGGAGATTACTCTGCTCATTCTGCTGGCGACGATCCTTGCGTTTGTCAGCGGCAAAATCCCGTTTGCCGTCATCTCGTCCGGCATCATTCTGGCGCTGATTTTAACAGGCGTAATGACCCCTGCCGAGGCGTTCGGCGGGTTTATCAACACGAACGTCGTTATGTTTGTGGCGATGTTTGTGATTGGCGCAGGGCTGACGAAAACCGTCCTCATTGACAAGGCGCAGAGCCTTGTCGTGCGCTACAAGGACAACCAGCGGATCCTGATTTTTCTGTCCTGCGCAGCGGCGGCGTTTTTGGGTGCCATCACCAGCGCCACGGCAACGGCAGCCATTATGATCCCGCTGCTGGTGGGCATTGCCAACGACATCGGCACCAGCCGCAGTAAGCTGCTGTACCCGGCGATGGCGTGCGCCAACATTGCCACCCAGATGACCTTTATGGGGCAGGGCGCCAGCAATATGGCGTGGAACGATGTTATGATGAAAGCCGGTGCGCCCAACCCGCTGCACGTCTGGGATTTTACCGTGGCGCGCATTCCAATGCTGGCAACAGCGATTTTGTACATGACCTTTGTCGGCTACAAGCTCATGCCTGATATTCCGAACGGGAAGTTCTCGGATGGCGCATCGGGGCAGACCGGCAGCGAAAAAATCAGCCCCGCCAAGCAAAAGCTGGCTATGATCATCATTCTGGCAACGATTGCCCTGATGCTGCTGGAAAATATCATCGGCATCAAAATGTACCTGACCGCCTGCCTTGGCGCAGTGCTGCTGGTGCTGACGGGCGTGCTGAGCGAGAAGGAGGCGCTGGCATCCATCCACCAGCCGACGATCTTCCTGTTTGCGGGCGTGCTGGCGCTGTCCGATGCCATCCAGAAAACAGGCGCCGGCGATGTTGTGGCGGATTGGATGATCAAAATCCTGGGCGGTACGACGAATACCTACTTGATTATGGCTGTATTCTTCCTTGTGCCGTTTGTGCTGACGCAGGTCATGTCGAACCTTGCCACGCTGACGATTTTTATTCCTCTCGTCACATCTGCCTGCCTTAAGATGGGGCTTGACCCGCGTGCTGCCGTGGTGGGTGTTATCACCGCCAGCTGCATTTCCATTATGACCCCGATGGCCGCGCCCTGCCAGATCATGATCATCGAGCCGGGCGGGTATAAGCTGAAGGACTACTTAAAATGCGGCACACCCTTGGCGGCGCTGCTCTGCATGATGTCCATCCTTGTGCTGCCTATGATGTTCCCGCTGTATTATCTGCAATGATATTGGGGTAACACCGCACAATTCCCGCCTAACGGCTTAAGCACCGCTCCGGCGGCTGCGGCACGGCATCTGCGTTGCCAAAATGCTCGATAATACACAAAGTATTATCTGCGCTTTTGGCTTAGCAGCTGCCGCACCTTGCTCGCCGTATCAGCACTTAGAATTATGCGGTATGGCCTTAGAATTCTAGAATTAGAATATCCAGTTTACACCAAAGTTGGTGCAGGGGATGGCGTATTCATTCTTATTCAGCAGTATGTCATGGCTGAAGCGGAACGCATCGAGAAAAAGTTTAAGTATGGTGTCGAGGAAAGCGACCAGACCCACTTTGAACAGTACGCCGAAAATTGGCTCAAACGGCAGGAACCGTTTTTCAAAGCTACCACTTACGCAGGGTACAAACGCAATCTGGATATTGTGTCTACCCGTTGATTGGAGGGATCCCGCTTGCAAAGCTGCTCCCCATGACCCTAGAGGAAATGTGCGAGGAACTTCGGAAGCGCCCCGGACGGGGCAGGAAATGCATCAAGGAAACAACGGTGCAGAAATACCTCGAAACGGTTTCCTCGGTGCTGGAAGATGCCAAGAAAAATGACATCATTCCGTTTGATCCGGCGCACCGTGTCCGCAAGAAGCATTTTGAGAAGGAAGTGCAGCATATTCCGCAGAAATATGAAATGGGTAAACTGATGCGGGCAATTCAGAACGAACCGATTCTGTATCGGGCGTACTACACACTGGCAATCACGACCGGATTGCGGCGTGGGGAACTGTGCGCCCTGCAATGGAGGGACATAACCGGTGCTTGTGAACTGACCGTCCGCCGTTCCCGTAGCTGCGCATCCGGGCAGATTGTTGAGAGCGACACCAAGAGCCATCGGGAACGGATTGTAACCATTCCGCTGGGGATATGGGAGCTTCTGATGGCGCTGCGACAGCAGCAGGTGCTGCATAGCGGTGTTCCGGATAGAGAGCAACCGATTTTTACAGACCCCGACGGTCATGTGCCGCACCCGGATACTTTTACACGGCATCTGCGCAAGCTGTATAAAAAGTGTGGGCTATCGGAAGATTATCACCTGCATACCCTGCGACATTTCTACGCAACCTATCTGCTGCAGGAAGGCACCAGCAAACAGGTAGCGGCATCCCTGCTGGGTCATGCGGATACGGCATTTTTGGAGCGCACCTACTGCCACCCGCAGGAAGTGGCGAAGCGTCAGGCGGCAAACCTGATGCAAGATCTGCTGAACAACCAAAATCCGTGCTATGTTGCATTTATGAAAAATAAGAATAGAAAAGCCAAGAAGACAGGTTAAATAACAGGCGGCACCGTCAGAGATGGCGGTGCCGCTTTTGTCAGTAATAGGTAGAATTTTGGGTGAAAGATTGTTGGGTGTGGTGATAGCTTTCTGTCGCAGTTGTCGGTATGCTTTGTTGTGCTGCAGGTCAACAAAAAACACAAAGGAGCGTGCAAAGCATGGCATCTATCAGAAAACGCGGCAGTAATAGCTATTTGATTGTAGTATCCCGTGGGTATGATTATGAGGGAAATCGATTAAAATCAGTTCAAAAGACCGTTAAGCCACCCAAGGAGTATACGCCCAAACAGGCAGAGAAGTGGGTAAAGGAACAGGCAATTTTGTTTGAGAGAGAAGTACAGCATACGCCTGGACCCATCAATCGAAGCATTACGCTGGCAAAGTACATTGAGCATTGGGTGACCGACATTGGACCGAAAAAGCTGGCGGATTCTACATATCAACGCGATTTGCAGGACATTCGACGCATTCTGCCAGCACTGGGCAACTACAAGTTGACTGATTTGCGTAAAGAGGTTATCCGGGATTTTTACGAGGAAATGCGGCACACGCCGCGTCTGGACGGCAGAGGAAGTCTATCCGAAGAGTCGGTCGAGGGCTTGCACAACACGCTATGCGGCATTCTGTCGGCGGCTGTGGACGAGGGTTATTTGACCCACAATCCCGCATGGAGATGTTACAAACCGAAAGGACAAAAGAAAGAACGCCCGGTAGCTGATGAGGAAACAGTAAGGAAACTGATTACGGCTTTTGAAGGACAGAGTATGAAGTATGAAACTTATTTCAAGCTTGTGCTTGCTACTGGATTACGCAGGGGAGAAGCCTGCGGGCTGAGATGGAGTGATATCAACTGGCGAAAGCGTACCATCCATGTACAGCGCGGTGTAGTCAAGCTTAGTCACCAAGAATCCATCACTAAGGACCCCAAGACCAGCAGCGGTGACCGCATGGTGTATTTGAGTAAAGAAATGTGCCAGCTACTCAAGGCGTGGCGGAAAGAATGCGAGTGGGATAGGCAGCAGACAGCAAATGAAACTGTGGATGAGGATGACTACCTGTTCCGCCAGGCTAACGGCAAGCCGATGAACCCTTGCACATTCACATACAGATTCAAGCTGATTTTGAAAGCAAACGGCTTGCCGCTGGATTTGAATGTGCATAGCTTACGGCATACGAACGCCAGCCTGCTGATTGCGCAGGGCGTGGATGTGCGCACGGTGGCTAGTCTATTGGGTCATGCACAAGCAAGTACAACGCTGGATATTTATGCCCACGCCTTTGACAAGAACAAGCGAAAGGCACAGGAAAAGTTGGGAAAGGCGATTGGACTATGATGAAGAAAATCAAATTAACCAGAGCAAACAAAAGTATTACGCTGAAAGCACTCGCACCTTACTATTACCAGCAAAGGGCGCTTGGGCATGGCACACAAGAAGTTGGAAAGCTAATACTGAAAATCAATGCTCTCCCAGCCGATAAAAAAGCAGGTTTCTACGCAGAAGAAATTTTCCTTATGCGAAGCACCATAAATCAGTTGAGAAATGATCAACTGGCAAAAGGGCAATACACTGATGCCGCAGATGATATGCTGCTAAAATTATTCTAAATCTAAATAACATTAAAACAAAAAGCGCATTGCAAAAGTACATTGCAATGCGCTTTTTGGCGCGCCCGAAGGGATTCGCCAAGCCGCGCCCTAGAAACGCCCCGCCGGGGCGTTTCCGCCTCGCGGGACGCAAAGCGCGGGGCACGGGCTGTTCGAATCCTCCCTTTTGCTGCCCCATAAAATCCATGCAAAACAAAAAGAGCAGCACCCCATAAGGTGCTGCTCTTGGTGCGACCGGGAGGATTCGAACCTCTGGCCTTCCGGGTCGGAGCCGAACGCTCTATCCAGCTGAGCTACGATCGCTTATATATGAAAAACGCCGTTACAGCGTATTTCAATCTTGTAAAGTAGTCAATTTCCAATAGTGGTCAATTCGTGGTCTGACTACCGTTGACCACCGCGTTTTTGCAAGCGCAAATCACGCTGTATCGAACAAAAACAAGCCTAAAACCTGCGATGTCGCAGTTGTCGGAGCCGAACGCTCTATCCAGCTGAGCTACGATCGCTTATGTATGAAAAACGCCGTTCTGACGTATTTCAATCTTGTAAAGTAGTCAATTTCCAATAGTGGTCAATTCGTGGTCTGACTACCGTTGACCACCGCGTTTTCGCAATCACAAACGACGCTGCATCGAACAAAAACGCATCGAAAACCCGCCCTGTCGCAGTTGTCGGAGTCCAACGTACTACCCAACCGCGCCACAATTACTTATGGCTTACATAATTGACTTTATACAGTATAGCAAATCTCACAGAAAAATGCAAATGTTTTCTTCAACTATTTTTCTTCTTCTCCTAAAAAATCGCCCAAATATCCGCCCGTCCCATGCTCACCGCAGCCCTTTACATCCCGCGCATATTGCAGTATACTGGTTGCAAACGCAGAGAGGAAGTTGCAGCTATGAGCGACAAAAAAATCATCATCGACGTGGTAGTCGATGTGCAGAAGGACTTTATCACTGGGGCGTTGGCGAACGAGCAGGCGCAGGCCAATGTGGCGCATTTGGCGAAGGTTGCCAAGGCGCACGCTGAGGCGGGGCATTGGATGTTTTTCACCCGTGACACGCACGAGGACAACTATCTGGACACGCGGGAGGGCCGCCGCCTGCCGGTGGAACACTGCGTCGAGGGCGAGGACGGCTGGAACTTTGCGCCCGAGTTGGAGGACGCCATGGCCGCGACCGAGCCGGAAGTCACCCATATTGTCAATAAGCCGACATTCGGGAGCTATATGCTGCCCAGCGACATTCTGGACGAGCTGATGGCCCACAACAAGGCCGCGACCGATATTGAAAAGTTCGTCATCTACGGCTACTGCACCGACATCTGCGTCATCAGCAACGCGATGGTGCTGCGCGCGGCCTTCCCGGAAACGGAAATCGAGATTCAGTCTGATTGCTGCGCCGGGGTCACGCCCCGGTCGCACCAGACCGCGCTAGATGCCATGCGGAACTGCCAGTTCACCATCGTTTAAAGTTTACATCACAAAAATGCCGGTACAGCGTAAGTGCTGTACCGGCGTTTTTCAGTCCTCGGCGTCCTCGAGAATCGCCACGCACTTTTTCATAGAGACGGCAAATTCCTCGTCGTTGTTGTTCTGGAACAAAATCAAGTTATCTTTATGCTGGGGGTCGGCCAGGTTTTCCGGGATGGCAAAATTACACTGCTTAATGTACTCGTCCCAATGGGTCAGCTTCCAGGTGTCGCGGTCGGAGTTGCGGTCGATCATCCGCTGGTGGACGACCTCGGGCGAGGTCTCGACCCAGATGACGGCCAGCGTCGCACCTTTCTCAGCCAGTTTGGCCTTCAGATTGGCTATGAACGCATTGTCGCGCACTTCTTGAGTGAACGGCGCGTTAATGAGTACGATATCGTCATAGTCCAGCGCCTCCATGGCCAGGGCCAGGACGCAGTCATACTCATAATCGCGGATGTTGGCCTGGAAAAACGCGCTGCTGCGATCATACGGCTGCCCGGCTACCTTAAAAATCTGTTTGGACAAGACGATCAGCGTGTCCTTATCCAGGTAGACGATATGCTGCAATTCGTGAGCCAGCGCCTTGGCAACGTAGGTTTTGCCGCAGGCGGGCGGAGAGGTTACGAGGATCAGTTTTTTATCCATGGAGAGCCCTTCTCTATACAAACGTTATACGCTTGGCGTATAAACGTATTGTACGACAAACATTTAACAATTTCAATAGGAAACGTTTCCAAAAAGGACAAACCTTGCAAAGTGTATCAAGAAAAGGGCGGGAGCATGAGGAGAACGAAAGTGTGAATATGGATTTTTGTGCGCGACATAGAGGATTCGCGCCACAGCCCTCATAACACAAAAACAGCGGCCAGGCACCGCGGTTTTACGTTTAATCTCTGCGCATTTTTCCGCGCAGCAGGTAATAGCCAGCCCAATCCAGCTTGCCGTACAGGGGTGAGCCGGTGCGCTTGGCCTCGGCCAGCGCCCAGATCAGGCGGGTACTGTGCCAGCGGCAGGGAAGGTAGTAGGCCGAATAGGCTCCCTCAATTTTCATGCGTTCCAGCAAAGCGTGCATCCAGGGGCTGCGCAGCGCGGCGATGGCCTTATCCCGGCGCACGCGGGCACTCTTGGCCGGGTCACGGCGCAGGATGTCGGCGACACCCTCGGCAAAAACGGTCAGCTCGGCACGGTGCAGGGGGCGCATATCCTCCTGTGGGCAGTGGGCGGCGTTGCAGGCACGGTTCAGCTTGGCAAAATGCTCGGGCCAAATCTTGCAGTAATCTGCGTGATATCGGGTCGAGAGTGTCCCGCCGCGGCTGCAATCGTAAAAAGTCAGCGGTGCGGTCAGGGCCGTATAGGCGAAATCCGGGGTAATTTTGCCCAAAAGTTCGACATAATCCAATACGAACTGTAAATCTTCGCCCAAAGTATACTGTCTGTCAAACTGTACCTGCTGGGCATAGACCGTGCGGTAGAGTTTATTCCAAGGCATCGCCAACAGGCAGTCCAGCCACAGCCGGGCCAGGCCGCTCTGGGGGCGGGTTTCGGCGGCGGCTGTTACCGGCGCAGTGTCGTTTTCATCGGTGGTGTAGTGCCAGCAGACGAAAGAATTCGGTGCGGCGTTCTGGGCGTCCAGGGCAGCCTGCAAAGCCCCGGGGCGCAGGGCATCGTCCGAGTCAAGAAAGACGATATACTCGCTGCCCGCTGCGGCCAGACCGCTGTTGCGCGCACCGGAAACGCCCAGGTCGTCCTGATGGATGACCGTCACGCGGGGGTCACGCGCGGCCCAGGCGTCGCACAGTTTGCCGCTGTTGTCAGGGCTGCCGTCGTCCACCAGGATGCAGGCCAGCCCGCCTGCCACGTCCTGGGAGACAACGCTCTCGACGCAGCGGTCCAGCGTAGCCATGGCCTTGTAGACCGGCACAATGACGGTGATGGTCGGCTTGCTCACTGGGCACCTCCGTTTTCGGTCATGTCGCGCACGATGCGCACAAATTCCGCATAGTAATGTTCTACCGAGAACGCCTTTGCGCGCTCGGCCCCGGCCGCGCCCATCTCGGCGCAGAGGGCCGGGTGCTCGTACAGCATACGGATACTCCACGCCAGCTGGTCGGCCACGGTGTCGCCGCGCTCGACAAGCACTGCCTGGCTTCCTTCCAGGTACTCGGGCATACCGCCGCTGCGGGTGGCAAGCACCGGGCGGCCGCAGGCCATGGCCTCCACCGCTACAAGACCTGCGGCTTCTTCCACCAGGGTGGGCACGCAGCATAGGTCGGCGAGGCGGTAATAGTCTGGTAAATCTTCATTAGGGATATAACCGGTGAACTGCACCCGGTCGCCCAGACTCTTGGCCTGCTGCTCCAATTTGCGTTGGAACACACTTTGTTGGGTGCGGGCAAAGAAGGGGCTGCCCACGATCAGCAGTTTGACGTAGGGCAGCGGCAGCGACGCGACGGCCTCCATCAATTTGTGGATGCCCTTGTCCGGGTCAAGGCGGCCGCAGTAAAGGACGATGAAATCCTCATCGGTAAAGCCCAGCTGGGCGCGCAGCGTTTTGGACGCCGGGCCGGGGCGAAAGCGGTTCGTATCAATGCAGTTATGCAGAATGTAGGCGCGCTGGTGGTCAATGCTGCTGGTGGAAAGGTACTCGCCGCGGATGAACTCGCTGATGGCCAGCACGCCGCCATAGATGTCATCCATGACCGGGGTGCAGGTCGTTTGGCCGTGCAGGTGCGCCAGGCAGCGCCTGCGGCCATACATACGGCTGATGGCGCTGCATTGGGTCAGGTTGCCGCCCTCGCCGATAATCAGGTCGGGCGGGGGCAATTCCAGTGCGAGGGAAAGCTGAACTTTTTGATACCAGGGGTCATAGGGGGCGGCGATGCCGACGCACCGTTCCAGAAAGACCATTGGCCAGTAGCGGCGGTGCCCGCTGGGGCGCGGCACGTAAAGCATTTTGGTGTGCTGCCAGCCCTCGGCAGCGCGGCGGGCGACATCATCGGGCACACTGGCGCACAAAAGCTCCAGCTGACCCTGTTTCTCGTTTTCACGGATCAGATGGGTCAGCAGGGTTTCCACCGCACCGCCCTGCACCGCAGGCACCGGCAGATCCGGCGGCGGTATCAGCAGCACGCGGGGACGCTTTTCTTTGTCGTGATTTCGTAACGCCAATGCAGGCTCCTTAGAAAGTGGATTTTGAACAGATATAGGCTGCGTGTAGGGGCCGGGTATGCCCGGCACGCAGCTTTCCCGCAGGAAGGCAGTTCCCGGCAGGTTGAGGGCCGCGCGAACCTTACTTGATCGGGCACAAACTTTGTGCGCTCATCATGGCCCAGCGGGCGGCGCTAAGCTTTTCGGTCATCTTCATGTTGCGGCAGTTGGGCAGGTAGCTGATTAAGCCCTGCATCAGAAACTGCTCCTTGCTGATGGCCTTGACCAGCTCGGGCGTCGGGGCCTGGCGTACCTTTGCGCAGAGGAACAGATACCGCCGCCAGCAGGCCGCATAGGCGGCATCCACGACCGTGCGGTCAGCGCGGTTCTCCACATAGAAGCGGTAGCGGTCGGCCAGACCGTCCACAGCGTCAAAGGCTTCAGGTTTGATGTTGGTGCGGCAGATGCTGCCGTTGCGCAGGCGGTAATGGTAGAGCGGCTTGTCCACACAGACGACCTTATCGCAGCGCCAGAACAGGCGGTGTGCCACAAAATCATCCTCATGCAGGCGGCCTTCGGGGTAGTGCAGCAGCTTCCAGACCTCGGCGCGGTAGAGTTTGTTCCAGGCCACGGTGTAGACCGTGCCGTAGGGGGTGTAGAACTCATTCAGCAGATTTTTCCCACAGAAAATACCCTCCTGCGTGGGGCGGGTAAAGTAGGCCGGGTCACAGCTCTTGCCGTCCTCCTGCACGTCCTCGACCGAGCAGAGGGACATATAGGCGTCGTGCTCCTCGCAGGCGTCGTACAGCGTCTGCAAAAAGCGCGGCAGTACGATATCGTCGGAGTCGACGAAGGAATAGTAGCGGCCCTTGGCGTTATCAATGCCCGCATTGCGCGCAGCGGACAGGCCCTGGTTCTCCTGGTGAATGACCCGCACGCGCGCGTCCAAGGCAGCATATTTATCGCAGATTTCGGCGCAGCCGTCGGTGGAGCCATCGTCGATGAGCAGCACCTCGATGGGCACATTGATCTTCTGGGCCAGGATGCTCTCGATGCACTCTTCCAGATACGGCTTGGTGTTGTAGATCGGCACGATCACGCTGATCGCAATGTGTTCCATGGTTAGTTCCCCTTCCTCTTGTGCAGACGTCCCCAGGCCGCCGCCGCGCCGTAGGTCAGCGTGGGGCTTGCGCAGAAAGCTGCGGCCCGCAGCTTCTCGCCCAGCGGCAGATGCTTACTGGCTATGATATCCGGCAAAATGGCGTCCAGATGATTTTTGTGCGCCAAAAATTTAGGCTTCAGTTCGGGCAGGTTACCTGCCGCGTCGGATTGGCACCAGAACTGGTAAAAAATCTGCCAGTACCGCACAACGGCCCAGTCGTAGTATTCCTCGCGCCCCGGCCGGGCCGAGAAATACTGCAGCCATTCCCAGTACATCCGCAAGTCATCGATTTTGCGGGGCGGGAAGCCTGCCGTCGTGATCTGCCCGGCGCGGGTGCGGTAATGGTAGAGCACGTCGCCCAGGCAGTTGCAGCGCTCACCTTCAAAGACGCGGTGCAGCACGCTGGCATCGTCGCCAAACAGCATCGTCTCATCGTAATGGATGCCTTTTTCCTTGAAGAGCCGTGCGTCAAACAGCTTGTTCCAGCTCAGCGGCCCATAGAAACTGCCGGTCTGGAATGCCTCCAGCAGCAGTTCCTGGGCGTCGCGCACGCCGGTCTGGCGGATCGTGACCATCCGGCCCTCGATCTTGCTGCCGCCGGCGTCAATGCAGTCCGCCGCACAGGCCGCCAGCCGCACGCCGGGGGCCTGTACTGCGTTATAAAGCGTCTCGAACATCGTCGGCTCGATGAGGTCGTCGGAATCCACGATGCCGATGTAGTCGCCCCGGACATTGTCCAGCCCGGTATTGCGGGCGTGGGCGGGGCCGCCGTTGGCCTGGTGGAATACCCGGATGCGGGCATCCTGCGCGGCCAGTGCGTCACAGACTTCCGCCGAGCCGTCGTGGCTGCCGTCGTCGACGAGCAGCAGCTCAAAATCGGTGAAGGTCTGCGCCAGGATGCTTTCCACTGCGGGGCGCAGATAAGGCCCTGTGTTGTACACCGTGGAGATTATGCTGATTTTGGGATGGTCAGACATAGGTACTTCCTTTTATAGTAACTGCCTTGTAGGAGCCGGGCATGCCCGGCCCGGTCGTGTAAGGCGAGCGGGCGTTTATGGGAAGGCGGAGGGCCGTATTCTATATGCGCCCGCATTACAGCAGCCGCTGTTTGATGAGCGTATACGCCGCCAATAACCCCGGCCAATTCCATGCCACACCAATACGGTACGGCACGGCCAGAATCTTGTTTGGGTCATTCCGCAGCCGCTCCTGCAGGGCGGCGCGGGCGTCATTGTCGGCCAGGATCTCAGCAAACAGTGCGCGGCGCCTTGCATACGGCAAATCCCCCCTGCAGCCAGTCAGCAAACCGTACTGGTTCAGGCAGGCCCGCAGGCGGCTGGTGTGCTCGTAGGGCGCGGGGTCCAGGCCGCTTTTCCGCAGCAGGGCGGCCAGCGCCGGGCGGGTGATGCGCTCGGCGTCCAGTAAATCCCCCCGCAGACGGCGGGACAGACTGCCAGACTCCATATCATACTGCTTATAGTATACACCATGCAGGCAATAAATGGCAGAGGAAATTTGTAAAAATTGTATGTTAAATAAAACATCCTCATTGATTTGCAGCCGATCGTCAAACCGTAGGCCGCCCAGCGTGCGGCGGCGGAACAGCTTAGGATAGGGCGCAGCCAGCAGCCCGGTGTCAAACAGCAGGGGAGAGAGCGCCCCGCCCAGTGCGGCCAGGTCGGCGTATTCGCCCGCAGGCAGGTAGTCCGTGGGCTGGATATCACCTGTGGAAACCCGCGTCAGGCCGAACAAAATCATATCGGCGTCGGTGATTACGCCGTCCAACGCAGACCACAGCCCGGGCAGCAGCGCGTCGTCGGCATCCAAAAACAGTACCCATTCGCCGCTTGCCGCGTCCAGCCCGGTATTGCGGGCTGCGCCCGCGCCGCCGTTTTCGCGGTGCAGGGCCGTTATGCGTGGGTCTGCGGCGGCCAGCTCGTCACAAAGCGCCCCGGTGTCATCGGGGCTGCCGTCGTCCACCAGCAGGATCTCTATGTCGGAGGGAGCGTCTGTCAAGGCACTTGCTACGGCGCGGCGCAGCGTGGCCGCAGCCTTATAACAGGGGATGATGATGGAAACGTTACGGATGCTCACTTGTGTTCCTCGCGCAAAATAGTCTCGTAGATATGTATCAAATCATCGGCGTTGCGGGCGGCGTCGTGGGTCCGCAGCGCCCGGGCGCGGGCGGCCTGGCCCATGGCCGTGCCGCCGTCTGGGCTTTGCAGCACACGCAGGATCGCGTTGGCCAGCGCTTTTTCATCCAGCGCGTCGCCGTACAGATAGCCCTCGCGGCCATCTTCCAGCATTGAGGGGATCCCCCCCACGGCGGCGGCCACGCAGGGCAGGCCCAGCAGCATGGCTTCGCCCAGGCTGTTGGGGCTGTTCTCGCAGCTGGACGGCAGCAGGAAAACGTCGGCCTCCAGATACGCCTGGCGCATGGCGGAGGCGTCCAGCGGGCCGGTGTAGCGGATGTGCCCCGCCACGCCCAGCTGCGCGGCCAGCCGCTTGCAGTAGAGTTTGTAAGGGAACATCCGGTCGATGACCGGGCGCAGCAGCGGGCCTTTGTCCAGCGGGGGCCAGCCCGCAATTTGCAGCTGGGCGTTGCCGTACTGGGCCAGCACGGCAGGCAGTGCCTTGATGGCGGTGTGCAGATTTTTCAGCGGGTAGTTGCCTTGGGGCAGAAACAGCACCGGCGCGGCAGCAAACTCCCGCGCGTGCCAGAGCGTGCCGGTGTAAAACAGCGGGCGCAGTGTTTCGTTGCAGTGGTAGTAGCGGGCGCTCTGGGTCAGGGCGGCGCAGGCGGCACGGTCGAAACCTGTGCGGCCGGTCACATGGCGGGCATCGTGCAGCAGAGCTGCTTCTTTTGACGCCAGTGCGTCAAAATTTGCCTGCATATTGTCCAACAGCTCCCCGGGCACGGCGCGGTCAATGGCGTGCCACACCGCGCCCGAATGGCGGTAGGCGTCGGGCACGCCGTCGCACAGGTGGGCGGCGCAGTCCCGCATGACACCCTGGATGCTGAACAGCACCGGCAGGTTTTGCGCCCGGGCGGCGTCGGCCATCACGGCGGCGGCATCGTACTCGGTGCCCCAGATGTGCACAAGGTCAAACGCCCCGGCCTGCAAAAGCGGCGCAAAGGCGGCGGCATCGGCCACGATGCGGTAGTCCACGCCGTCCGCTGCGCCGCTGGCATCGGTCTTGCCGACGCTGAGCACCGTCAGGTGCAGATCGGCGTGGGTGCGCAGTGCGGCCAGCTGGCCGGTCAGCCAGCTGCCGCTCACGTCGCTGGCCCTTGCCAGTCCGCACGCCACCGCCGCCTGCGGCAGCGTCGTTTTTACAAGCCAGAGAATGTGCATGGGGTGCTCCTTCTATAACCAAAATGATTGCCAGGCTAGGGGCGGGGCTCTGCTCCGCCCGGAAGCCTTTCGATGGTATCCCTTTTCCCGGAAAGCCTGTCACACGGCAAATGGGCACGGGCGGAGCAGAGCCCCGCCCCTACGGTTGCACTAGGGCGTTACTATCACATTCCCCGCAAAAACGCCTCCGCCACCTTTTCGGGCGTAAACTCTGGGTAGAGCTTCGCCACCTCGGCGAACGGCAGATGTTTTCCCTTTACATCATGCAGCCACTTGTCCAATTTTGCCACTACGCCAGGCGTCACGTCTTCCCCCGCGTGCAGCACCAGTGCCAGCGGGTAGCGGGCCAGGTAGGGCAGGGTGGGGTCACTCTCGCTCACGGCCAGGTGCAAGACCGGCTTGCCGGTGGCAAAATAGCCGAACAGCTTGCTCGGCATCTGATTGTCGTAGGCGTTGCCCAGGCTCACCAGAACATCCGCGCTGTTTTCCAGTGCGTCGGCGTCGGCGGGCGAGAGCATCCCCGGGCGCACAAATCTTGCGCCCATTTTGTCCGCCAGCTGGGCGGCATCGGCGGCGAACCGCTCCCAGCCGCCGCCTGCCATCGTCAGGGTCACGTCTGTGCCGGGCAGGGCGCTGAACAATGCCGCCGCAAAGTGCGGCTCCCGCAGTTCCGGGTACAAGCTGCCGCAGAAAACGCACCGCATATCGTCGTGTTCTTCCGTGCGGCACTCCCGCGGCAGCAGCGTCGGGAAGCCCAATACATGGGTCTTTTCGCACCAGTTCGCCAGCGGGGCATCGTCGGCATAGTCGGGTACGGCCTGCGGTGTGATGAAGGTCCCATCCAGCGCGTCCAGCAGCCGACCCTCCCTTGCAAAGCCGCCCGGGGCCGTGTAGTCCCGGTTGCTGGCGTAGGGGTCTAGCTGCCACAGGTACTTTTTACCGCCGATGGACGCCTCCTCCAGCGCAAAGGCCGCGCGGTAGGGTGCACAGACAGCACAGACGGCGTCATAGTGAAATTCCGCGTCCAGCCGCTCGATTTCCCGCTGCGTATCCACGGTGCGGCGGGGTCTTTTCAGCACCAGCTGGCGGAACGCTGCCGCCACAGCTGTGGGGTGGGCGGCCAGCCGGGCCAGCCGCAGCGGTACCGGCGTGCCGCCTCTGCGGCCGTTTTCCAGCGCCTCATTCATCAGGCGCTCGTCGGCAAAGGCCAGCAGATACTGCACGACCCCTTCCGGCGGGGCAGGCGGGGTGTGCAGGCCGTCCCACAAGGTCAAAATATGTACGGAGTGGTCGCAGGCAACCAGCTGTTCCGCCAGTCGGAACCCCATCAGGGCGTTGGCGCTGGCGGCGTTCTCCACCCGGTCCAGTACGAATAAAATGCGCATTTATTGTCGGTCCTTCAAGAAATTTTGGCACGCCCAGCGCCACAAACGCGGCGCGTGCAGCGTCAAAAATGCCGCAAGCTGTATGCTGCGCGGCAGCTGCGGGTTGCGGCCCAGCTGGGAATCTTTTTCCCCGGCTGCAATCGCCACCTTTAGCTCACACAGCTGGGTACGGTAATCGTCGGCGTTGGCACGGCGTAAAATCATGCTGGCCAGGTAGACGAGCTTTTCATAATAAAAGGCGTTCACGCTCTCGCGCAGGGCGTCGGGGGCGGTTGCGCGTATCTCAGCAGCGGCGCGGCGCTGGTCGTCGATGCTCTGCGGCGGCAGGGCGCGGTGGCTGGCGCTGGCCGCGTGCTGGCGGTAGTGGTAGCCTGCAAAATCGCAGTAGGCACACCCTGGTGCTGCCAAAAATACACGCCAGTTCGCCAATAAATCTTCATTGTAGGCCAGGCCGTTGTCCAGCATTTCCTCGGTCAGCAAATCGGCCGAGAACAGCTTGTTCCACAGGCCGTAGTCCACGGCGTGGTCATGCAGCAGCGCGTCCAGATGCGCGGGGCTGCGCAGGACCTTACAGTTGGACGGTACGGCAGAATTTGCCGGTGCAGCGTCGGTAAATGTGTCATAGCGGCAGCAGGCCAGCGGCAGGCCGCTGTTGGTCACGGCGGCGTACAGCGTGTCCAGCAGTTCCGGGTGATACAGATCGTCCGCGTCGCAAAAGGCATACCACCGTGCGCCCAGCTCTTGGGCGCGGCGCAGTCCGGCTGTACGGGCCGCGCAGACACCGCTGTTGGGCTGGTGCATGGCCACAAACCGCTGGTCGCCCGCCGCAATGGCATCGCACAGGGCGGGGGAACCGTCCGTGGAGCCGTCGTCCACCAAAATACACCGAAAGGCGTCAAATTTTTGTGCGGCAATGGCATCGGTGCAGGCGGTCAAAAACGCCGCCGCGTTATGTACCGGCACAATGACTGCAATCTCGCAGGGCTTCATTTCGTCACCTCGGCATAGCGGCGCAGGTAAAATTGTTGCAGCACTTGAGCGCTGGTGTGGATATCATACCCAGCCTTCACGGCCTTTTCCAGCGCCTGCGGGTCACGGCGGAAAGATGCCGCCGCGATTGCATTTGCCCAGGCGGAAACATCGTTCAGCGGTAAAAATTTCACCCGGTCGGTAAAGGCCGCGCCCGCGTCCACCGTGTCAGACACAAAGCAGGGCAGGCCCGCGGTCTGGGCTTCCACCAGCACGACAGGGAGTCCCTCAAACAGGCTGGGCAGCATAAAGGCGTCCATAGCATCATAAAAACTTTGCATATTGCTTCGCACACCGGCAAAAATCACGCTGTCGCCCAGGCCCAGCTCGGCGGCCAGGTTTTGCATTTTTTCCACGTAGGCAGGTTCACCGCCGCCCAGCAGCACCAGCCGTGCCTTGGGCAGACGTGTACGCACTGCAGCAAAAATTTTCAGCAGCCCAGGGTGGTTTTTCTGGGCCGAAAACCGCCCCACGTGGCCGAACAAAATCTCCTGGTCGGTCACGCCCAGCTCGCCCCGCAAAAGGGCGCGGCGCTGGGCATCGCGGGCGGCAAATCGCGCCGTGTCAATACCGTTGGGCACTACGGTAAACGGCGCTTTGCCGTACAGCATCTGCCCGGCTTTCTCGCTGCAGGCGAAGCGGTCGGTCAGGCCAAAGCGGAAAAAGCTGCTCATGACGCGGTCCAGCTGGCCCACCAGGTTCGGCTCATAGGCAGTGTTGTGGCTGTGGCCGCACCGTACCGGGATGCCCGCCCGCTTGGCCACAGGGTTATAAAACATCCCAAACCCGCTGTAATGGCCGTGGATGATGCGCCACTCCGGGTGGGCGGCAAACAGGGTGCGCAGCGCGCGCAGGTAGCGGGGGATGTTATTGTCCTGCCGGACGGTCAGTTTGTAAATACGGCCGCCCAGGGCACGTATCTCATCGTCAAAAAAGCACGGCTTATCGTAATGGTAGAGGAAATCAAACTGCACCCTTTCGCGGTCGATGGTGCGGTATACGTTCATGACGAACGTCTCCATGCCGCCGGCGTCCATGGCGGGCATGATCTGCAAAACACGGATAGGCGGCATCACTCGGCCTCCAGTTGGGTGCGGCAGTCCTTGAGCGCGGCCTGTGCGGCGGCGCCCAGCTGCGGGTAGGCGTGGCTGCACTGCTGCAAAGCGTCCAGCACAATTTCACTGACCAGATAACGGGTGTACCACTTGCGGTCGGCGGGCAGCGCATACCAGGGGCTTTCCGGCGTGGCGGTGGCGTCGATGACATCCGCGTATACGTCCAGGTATTCGTCAAAATGCGCCCGCTCGGCCAGATCGCTGGACGAGAATTTCCAGTTCTTGGCCGGGTTGTCGATGCGCTCCAAAAACCGCTTTTTCTGCTCTTTCTTGGAGATGTTGAGGAAAATTTTCACAATGCGGTAGCTGTTGTCGAAAAGATACTCCTCATAATTTCTGATCTGGCGGTAGCGCTTTTTAAAAAATGCCTTTTTGCTCTCGCCCAGCACGCGGTCGGCCATCTGGTAAGTCTTTTGCAGGTCGTGTACCTGCACCACAAGCACATCCTCATAATAGCTGCGGTTGAAGATGGCGATGGTCCCGCGCGGGGGCAGCGCTTTGTTGACGCGCCAGAGGAAGTCGTGCTTCAATTCCTCGCTGTTGGGCTGTTTAAAGCTCGTGACCTGCACGCCCTGGGGGTTCAGCCCGGACATAACGTGTTTGACCGTGCCGTCCTTGCCTGCGGCGTCCAGCGCCTGCAAAACAATGATAAGCCCTTCGCGCCCATCGGCGTAAAAGGCGTCCTGCAAAGCGGCCATTTTTTGCAGATTCTCGGCCGTTTTGGCTATAATTTCGTCCTTGTCGGGCGCGTCGTCCTTGCCATCGCAGGACAGCGCGCGCAGATCACAGGCGCGGGAGCCGTCAAAGCGGTATTTATCGGCTTTCATGGGCAGAACCTCCCCCAAAATATAGATATAAATAGTATACCCGGTTTTGATGGATTGTGCAACCTTGGCAGCAAGAAAAAAGGCCGGGCATTAAGCATAGGGGAGTAGAAACGCGAAACCCGGAAAGAAAAACAAGATGGGAAAACAGAGCCATTTGAAAAAGGCTTTCCCCGCGGGGAAAGCCTTTACAAGTGCGTTACTTCTTTTTCTTCTCGCTCTCGGCGCATTTGTTGTGGCAGCCGGCGCAGTTGCCGCCGCAGCCGCCCTGCCAGCCGCCGTTCTGGCAGATAAACAGGATCGCCAGCGCCAGCAAAACAAAAATAATTACAACAACAATGACACTTGCCATGTAGGATACCTCGATTTATTGTATTGCGTTATACAAAACCTATTAAACTGCCTACACAGTGTACCACAAATGCCACGCCCCATGCAATAGCACATTGCATCAAAACTACCCCGGCAGCAGCTTTAGCACCGCCCAGCTCACGCTTGACAGCCGCAATGGCGGCCACACAGGGCGTATACAGCAAGGTAAATACCAGAAATACGATTGCCGTGAACGGCGTAAACAGCGTAGCCAGCGCAGTGGTATCGCCGCCCAGCAGCACAGTCAGGGTGGAAACAACGCTTTCTTTTGCGGTAAAACCGGTGATAAGCGCCGTAGAAACACGCCAGTCGCCAAAGCCGAGCGGTTTAAAAATGGGGGCAATAAAGCTGCCGATGCCCGCCAGCAGGCTGGCGTCCGGGGTGGCGGCTACATTGAGCCGTGCATCAAATGTTTGCAGGAACCAGATAAGCACCGTGGCAACAAAAATAATGGTGAATGCCTTTTGCAAAAAGTCTCGGGCTTTCTCCCAAATCAACTGGCCGACACTGCGCGCAGAGGGAAAGCGGTAGTTGGGCAGCTCCATGACAAAGGGAACCGGCTCACCTTTGTATTTGGTGAATTTTAACAGGATGGCGTACAAAATTCCGCACACAATGCCGGTCAGGTACAGCCCGATCATGACAAGGGCCCGGTACTGCCGCGGGAAAAACGCCGTTGTGAACAGCGCATAGATGGGCAACTTGGCCGAACAACTCATGAACGGTGTGAGTAGAATCGTCATTTTGCGGTCGCGGTCACTGGACAATGTGCGGGTCGCCATGATGGCCGGTACAGAACAGCCAAAGCCAATCAGCATGGGAACAAAGCTGCGGCCGGAAAGGCCGATACGGCGCAGCAGCTGATCCATAACGAAGGCAACGCGGGCCATGTAGCCGGTGTCCTCCAGAATCGAAAGGAAAAAGAACAGTGTGACAATAACCGGCAAGAAGCTCAACACACTGCCTACACCGGCAAACACGCCGTCAATGACAAGGCTATGTACGACCGGGTTGATGCCGTAAGCGGTCAGCGCACGGTCAGTCAAATTTGTCACGGCATCGATGCCCAGGGTCAAAAGGTCGGATAAACCTGCACCGATCACACCGAAGGTCAGCCAGAACACCAGCGCCATAATGCCGATAAAGCATGGCAAAGCCGTATATTTGCCGGTAAGTATCTTGTCGATTGTTACGCTGCGCTTGTGCTCGCGGCTTTCGCCGGGGCGCACAACGGTTTTTTCACACAGGCGTTCAATAAAGTTGAACCGCATATCGGCCAGGGCGGCCTCACGATCCAGCCCGGTTTCACTTTCCAGCTCGGCAATCGTGTGGCCCAGCAGTTCCTTCTCGTTCTCATCCAGATCCAGCGCTTTTTCAATCAGCGGATCGCCCTCCACAAGTTTGGTCGCGGCAAAGCGCACAGGCAGGCCTGCGCGGGCGGCGTGATCTTCAATCAAATGGTTCACAGCATGGATACAGCGATGCACCGCGCCGCCCTTGCCGTCGCCAGCATCGCAAAAGTCGATGCGGCCGGGCGTCTCGCGGTGGCGGGCCACATGCAAGGCATGTTCGACCAGTTCGTCAATACCCTCGTTTTTGGCGGCAGAGATGGGCACGACCGGAACGCCGAGCAGTTCTTCCAGCTCGTTGACCATGACCGTGCCGCCATTGGCGCGGACTTCGTCCATCATATTTAGCGCCAGCACCAGCGGGATATTCAGCTCCATCAGCTGCATGGTCAGATACAGGTTTCGCTCAATGTTTGACGCATCTACGATGTTAATGATGCCATCCGGGTGCGTGTTCAGCAAAAAATCGCGCGTGACGATCTCCTCGCTGGAATAAGGCGACAGGGAATAGATACCCGGCAGATCGGTGACGGTGGCCTCGCTGTGGCCGCGGATAACGCCGTCCTTGCGGTCCACCGTCACACCGGGAAAGTTGCCGACGTGCTGGTTGGAGCCGGTAAGCTGGTTGAAAAGTGTCGTTTTACCGCAGTTCTGGTTGCCGGCCAGGGCAAAGCGCAGCGGGCGGCCCTTGGCAATCTCCGAACCATTCTTGCGGTCATGATAGCTGGGGGCCTTGCGCAGTTCGCCTACACCTGGGTGGGGGACAGGGGTGTGCCGCTGCTCACTGCGGGCGGCGCGATCCGTTTCGTGGATATTTTCCACTTCAATTTTCGCGGCGTCTGCCAGGCGCAGGGTCAGCTCATACCCACGCAGCTCCACCTCGATAGGGTCGCCCATCGGTGCGACCTTGCGCAAGGTCACTTCGGTGCCGGGGGTCAGCCCCATATCCAACAGGTGATGACGCAGTTCGCCCTGCCCGCCAATCGTGCGCAGCACAGCATCCTGCCCAACTTTTAGTTCTGCCAGTGTCATTTTACAATCCTCTTTTGTCTAAAAGTTTGGCTCTTCTAACTTTGCAGATACAGTGTAGCACACACAGGGGCCGGATGCAAGAAAAATATCAAAAAAGCGGTAAGCCGCCGCAGTTTCAGTGATTGTGCACCGGGATGAAATATGATATACTTTGCGGGTATTATTAAGGAGTGCTGTCTATGGAATTGACCGTCCGCGCGGCAACAACCGCCGAGTTGCCGGAACTGATGCAGTTATACACAAACGCCCGGGCCTTCATGCAGACCCACGGCAACCCCACCCAATGGCACGCAGGCTACCCCGGTGAAGCCCGCCTGGCCGCTGAAATTGAGCGAGGCGTCTGCCATGTGGTGATGGGGGAGAAGACCATTCAGGCGGTGTTCTGCCTGATACCCGGCGACGACCCCACCTACCATCACATCGAGGATGGTGCCTGGCCCGAGGATGTACCCTACGCGACGATCCATCGTCTGGCGTCGGCGGGGCACGTGGGCGGCATCGGGCGCTTGTGCGTGCAGTGGTGTTTACAGCAGGGCCTGCCGGTACGCGCCGATACCCACGCCGACAACACCTATATGCAGCACACGCTGAAAACCTGCGGCTTTGTGCGCTGCGGGACAATTTACACCGAGGACGGCACGCCAAGGTGGGCGTACTACCATTACGCAATATAAACAACAGCGCCCCGCATTCCCGGTATATGGAATGCGGGGCGTTGCTGTGCTAAAAGGCTTCCCCCCTGGGGGGAAGCTGCCCGCAAAGCGGGCTGATGAGGGGCAAGTTTGCCATGCCACCCTACAAAGCGAAACTTACGGCAAGGCCCCCCTCATCCGGCCTGCGGCAACCTTCCCCCAAAGGGGGAAGGCTTTTTCGCTACATTTTATTTACCGTCCAAACACGGAACTTAACCCGCTGAACAGATTCACGATGCTCTGCACCTGGGATTGCAGACTGTTCACGGTGTCCATCAGGGCGGGTAGCTGGGTCAGGGCGTTGTTCAGCGCGTCCACGTCGATTTTTTTCAACTGGTCGGTGATTTCCGGAAGGTCCTGCATCATGGCGTCCAGCTCGCTCTGGTCCAGCGTGGCAAGGCTCGTGTTCACCGTGTCGGCCAGGTCGTTGACGCGGCTGCAGGCGTCCATGACGTTGTTGTAGGCAATGTTCATCCGCCAGCCGAAAAACGCCAGCGCCGCCAGAATCACGACCACCAGCACGACGCTTAAAATCATCCGTTTGCGCTGGTTGGCGATAATGCCGCGGTTCTGCCGGTCTTGCAGCTCCAGCTGGGCCTCAATGCGGTTCAGCTGGGCTTTCAGGTCGGCGGCATCCAGCTTGCCGTCACGGTTTTCATCGTTGGAGCGCGTCAAATCGTCCACGCGGGCTTTCAACTGCTCATCCATTTTGGCGTTTACGTTTTCCATGTGGGGGCCTCCTTTTTGGGGTGCTGTGGTGTGGGGGCCGGTCGTGCCCGGCCCGCGGCTGTATCGGCAGATGCTGCTTACGGGTAAGTTGAGGACCGGACATATCCGACCCCTACGGCTGGCAGTTATTTATTTCTCGTATCCACCATCTCGAACCAGAACGTTGACCCTTTCCCGACGGCGCTGTTGACACCGAAGGCGAAGCCGTGCTGCTGCAGGATGGCTTTGGTGATGGACAGGCCCAGGCCGGTGCCGGTGCGGCCGCTGTCCTGCCGAGCGCGGTAGTAGCGGTCAAAGATGTAGGGTAAATCCTCTGGCGGGATGCCGGGGCCATGGTCCTCAATTTCAATGCGGCAGCCCTTTTCCTGCGGGATGGCCCGCAGCACCACGACGCCGTCCGCGCCAATGTGGTGAAACGCATTGCCCAGCAGGTTGTGCAGCACCCGTTCCATCATAGCGGGGTCAGCGCTCACCGGGCAGGCGTCGTCGGCCTGCAAGTCGAGCTTCCAGTGATTTTTGTCGCACAGTGCATCGTAGCGGCCCGCCACTTCAAAGCAAAGTTCGCTCATGTCAAAGTCAACAAGGTTCGGCTTTTCCGCGCCGCTCTGCACTTTGCTCAGTTCCATCACGCTGTTTACCAGCGTCGAGAGGCGATCCGTCTCATCGACAATAATGTTGCATTGCTCAGTGCGCTTGGCATCGTCACTGCCGGTCAGGTCGCGCACCGTCTCGGCGTAACCCTTTATCAGGGTCAGCGGCGTGCGCAGGTCGTGGCTGACGTTGGCGAGAATGTCCTTTTCCAGCTGGGCGCTGCGCTTGACCTCGGTGGCCATATAGTTGAAATCCTCGGCCAGACGTCCGATCTCGTCGTGGTGCTCCACCTTGATGGCGACGTCATAGTTGCCCGCTGCGATCTCCTGTGCGCCGTTGGACAGCTTGCGGATGGGGTTGGTGAACCAACGGCTGAACAGCATGGCAAACAGCAGGTCAAGCACCAGCAGAAGCAGCGCCACAGGGCCCAGGATCGATCGCAGCACCTCGGCGGCGGTGGTGATCTGTGCCAGACTTGTGGAGACGATGACGCCGTACTGGCCGTCTGCCGAGAGCCGCCCCACGCACATCTGCATGGTGGAACCGACCTTCACGATCTGGTACAGCTCACCGTTCTGGAACAGCTTTTGCCGCAGCTGAATGGCTACATGAGTGTCCACATTGTAGCCGAACGCGCCGTCGAATGCACCGGTGCTCTCGTGCAGCAGGCAGGGGTACATACTCTCGTAGGCTTTCAGGCAGCGCAGCGTTGTGTCGGAAAAATCAACGCAGCAGCTGTCCACATTGATTTTTTTGTCCTGGAATGTCTCGCTGACGCCGTCCCAGAAATCCTCGTTCAGCGTCAGGCCCAGATAGCTTCGGTTGGAGATCGCGCTGTCCGACTGGTCGATCAGCGCCGTGATGGCCGCCGCTTTGGCGTCCAGCTTATTGCGGATATTACGGTTGTACTGCGGTGCCAGCGCGTAGGTGATGATGCCCCACACCAGCAGCAGCGTAAACAGCGTAATGCCGCCGATAAACAGCATCAGCTGCCAGCGGATGCTTAATGCAAAGGGCTTTTTAGGTGTGTTGGGCTTTCTCATAGCGTATCCGGGTCGAATTTGTACCCGATGCCCCATACGGTGGTGATGTATTTGCGGCAGGGGCCAAGGTGGCTGCGCAGCATTTTGACGTGGGTGTCCACGGTGCGATCCTCGCCGTAATAGTCGTAGTTCCAGACCTTTTGCAAAATCTTCTCGCGGCTCAGGGCAATGCCCTTGTTGCTGACGAGGAACACCAGCAGGTCAAACTCCTTGGGGGTCAGCGGGGCCTCCTGCCCGGCTACTTTCACGCTGTGGCTGGCCGTGTCGATGTGCAGGTCGCCAAAGGTGTAGCTGCCGGAGTCCTCGGCCGGTTTGGGCATCGTGCGGGCCAGCACGGCCTTGACGCGGGCCACCAGCTCCCGCGGGGAGAAGGGCTTGACAACGTAATCGTCGGCACCGCTTTCCAGGCCGGCCAGCTTGTCGTACTCCTCACTGCGGGCGGTCAGCATGATGACCGGGGTCATGATCTTGCGGGTGCGCATCTCCCGCAGGCAGGTCATGCCGTCCATAAACGGCATCATAATGTCCAAAATCACCAGGTCAATGCCGCCTTGGCTCAACGCACTGAGGGCAGCGGTACCGTCACCGGCTTCCTCGCAGGTGAAACCGGCATATTGCAGATGCTCACGGATGAGGTCACGGATACGCGGCTCATCGTCAACGATCAGAATTTTTGCCATGGGAAAAGACCTCCTTGCTGCTTTCTCCATTTCTATTTTACCACAATACAACGCAAGAGTGGAAGAATTGTGAAAAAATCGAAAAAAATTTACAAAAGTGTGATAGAATAGGAATATGAAATCCCGAAATGCAGGCGCGGTACTGGTTTGCCTTTGGCGATGCCGAGGATCACTACAAATACCGTGCCGTCGTCATGCAGGCTTACCCGGCCGGGCGGTTCCCGGTGTTTGCGGGGCATAACTATATGCAGTACCAGATACGCGACCCGCGGGGCTTTGCGGCCATGCTGGACAGCATTTTACAATATGACACCATTCCGGACCTGCCGATGGTGCGGCGCGAAAAATCGTAAAATCTGCAAACGGCTGTTGCATTTTGCCGCGCGGCGCGGTACAATGGCGGCAGGAGAGTGACTACTTATGAAAATCCTGTTTTGCATTGTGTTGATTTTGGTGCTGCTGGTGCTGTTCGCCGTCTGGCCGAATAAGCGCCGGGACGCCCTGCGTGCGCCGTTTGTGGGGCATAACTGTGCCCACCGCGGCTACTTTGGCAAGGATCAGCGCCCGCCGGAGAACAGCCTGCCCGCCTTTGCCGCCGCCGCGCAGAATGGCTACGGCATCGAGCTGGATGTGCAGTTTACGTCGGACCGGCGGCTGGTGGTGTTCCACGATGACACGCTGGACCGCATGACCCCGGCCAAGGGCTTCGTACATGATATGGATTGGGCTGACTTCTCGGCACAGCCGCTGGCGGGCAGCAACGAGCACCCGCCGCTGTTTGCCGATATGCTGCGCACTGTGGCCGAAACAAACCCCGACACGCCGTTGATCGTGGAGATCAAGAGCCGCGCCGAGTACAGCAAGACCTACCTGGAAGAGCTTTGCCGCGCCACGATCGCCGAGCTGAAAGCCTACCCCGGCCCCTACTGCATCGAGAGCTTTGACCCCCGCGTCGTGGGCATTGTGCGGCGGCAGGCTCCGGATATCCTGCGCGGCCAGCTGGCCGACAGCTACCAGAGCTACCGCAAGGATGGGACGCACGCCGTTCCGGCGTTTGCGTTCTCCCACCTGTTCGGCAACTTTCTGGGGCGGCCGGATTTCATCGCCTGGTGCCCTGCCAAGCGCAACTGGGCCGTGAAGCTCAATGCGGCCTTGGGCGCTATGATGGTCATGTGGACGGCCCTGCCCGAGCATGACACCGCCAAGCTGGAAGCGGAGAACGACGCCGTTATCTTCCAGTGGTACGCGCCAAAGCAGAAATACCGGGAGTAACCGCTGTGCCGTAGGGGCGCATTCCATAGGTGCCCGCAATTCATGCACGATAACCGCATAAACGCCGCAGCCCCCGCATACATTGCATTGACAATGTGTGAGGGGGCTGCGTTTATGTTTTTATTTACTGTTACCAAACCGGGTCTGCGGCAGGCCGGGGCGCTGGCCCTGTGCGCGGTGTGCCTGTGCGGCACGGTGGCTGCGGCGGTGCATTTTACCGGCGGGGCGGTCACGGTGTCGGCTGCGGCGGTGCCGGGCATCGAGACGACCCAGGACATTGGCACCTACTTTACCGGCTACGGCTTTGACACCGACCTTGCCAGTGCCGCCGTGGACAAAGTGAAGATCCCCAAAAAGTGGGACGACAGTTTCACGGCGTTCAACCAGATCGTACAGGAAAGCGGCCTGGATCTGGCCGACTACAAGGGTAAAACGGTGGAAAAGTGGACGGTGCTTTGCCCGCAGCTTTCCACCGGTGACCACGACACTTACTGCGTGCTGCTGGTCTACAAGGCCAAGGCCGTGGGGGCTTACCTGCTGCAAAAGCCGTCGGGTGAAGTGACGGGCCTTGTCACCGCCGCCAAAGCCAGCGCCGACGCCGCGTTGGAGGAAGGGGAGACCGTGGAAATTTCAGCAGATGCGTTCCCGGAGGATTAAACAAAAAGCCTTCCCCCATCGGGGGAAGGTGGCCGAGCAAAGCGAGGCCGGATGAGGGGCGCGTTCGTCTTGCTACCCATTTAGAGGGCAATATTGGCAATGCCGCCCCCCCATCAGTCCGTTTCGCGGACAGCTTCTCCCGCAGGAGAAGCCTTTTACGCATCTTCAAACATCCACTTCTCCCTCGGCAGTGCGAACACCGCACCGCACAGCAGCAGCACGGCGGGGTCGCTGGTCAGGTGGATGACCTGGCTCTCCATGTAGCCGTAGGCCAGCATCGTGACCAGGCACGCCACAGTCTGCCACGCGCCGCGCCGGGCGTAGCCGTACAGGGCCGCCATCATCAGTGCGCAGACCAGAACGACCATGACCGGGCCGGTCAGGTAGAGCAGATACACAAAAATATTGTCCAGCGCGGGCCATTCCTGTAAGAATTGGCCCGCAATTTTTATGTCGAACATCCGGTAGGCCGCCCATGCCAGCGAAATGCGGCAGGTCAGCAGATCGTCGAGCTTTTTCAGCCAGCCGGGGCCGATATCGTTCGCCCACGGCCCGATTTTTACGACGAACAGCGGCAGAATATAGCTGACCGCCGCCAGCAACGGCACCAGCGCCGCACAGCCGCCAGCCGCCAGCCGCCCGACCGGGTGCGGGCTTTTGCGGGTGTACAGCTTGGCAAGCGCCAGCAGCAACACCAATAAACACGTACACAGCGCTGACGAACGGCTCTTGGGCGCTACCATCAAAAACACGCCCACGGCGGCCAGACCGCCCAGCTCGACCCAGGTCAGCCGGGCGCGGCGCAGCAGCACCCAGGCCAGCAGCAGGCCGAGCACCACCCCGCCGAAGGTGTTGGGGTGGCCGTACCCGAACATGAGCCGGTAACTGCCGTCGCGCTCACTGGCGGCGTTGGGTGCAATGATGCCCGCAAAGTGCAGCACCTGCACCAGTGCCAGCGTGGGCACGCCGCTGGCCAAAAACGCTTTCATCACACGGCGCAGCGGCACATCCTTGGCGGCCAGCAGCGTCACGCACAGGCCCAGCCACCAGATGTTCTGGCCGTTGAAATAGACCCACCGCGCCACAAAATACAGCATACCGGCGCACAAAATGCTGCGGCCATTGTACTTTGTACCCAGTAAAATTTTTGCCCCGAAGCACAGGTAGATGACCCAGTCCAGCACCGGGGAGACCCTAGTTTGCAGCCAGGGCCAGTTCTCCCGCGCCATGCTGTTGTTGAATACGACAAGGAACTCGTACACCATCACGCCAAGCAAAAACGCCCATGCACCGTATTTTGGGCGCAAATCGCCGCCGCGCGGGGTGAACAGCAGCCGCTCGTCATTCCACCAGCTGGCAGGGGACAAGCGCCGCCGCACCACCGGGGCAAAATCTATCACAGCCGCCGCCAGCAAAAGCAGCAGCAGCCCGTTTGCAAAACCAAACAAAAGGGGATACCTCCTAATGTAGAACTAAAGTTATTATAAACATTTCCCCCACGGTTTGACAACCCTTTTCCAGAATGTTATTCTTATACTGTATTATTATTAGTGGGAGGATGCCCCTATGAATGCTGAACAGTACCGCGCCGTTATCGGGTGGTTCAACGCCAGACCCGTCGCTAAAATGGCGCTGCGGGTCGTCAGCCGCGGCGCGGTGGCGCTGGTCTACCTGGGGTATCTCGGTATGCTGGCCTGGCTGGTCTGGCATCGCATGGGGCAGTTCTGGCCCGCGCTCGTCGTACCGGCGGCGGCGTTCCTGGTTGGGACGCTGGTGCGCAAGGCCATTGACCGCCCGCGCCCCTACACAGCGTTGGGGTTCACGCCGCTTTTCCCCAAGGATAAGGCCGGGCAGAGTATGCCCAGCCGCCACTGCTTCTCGGCAGCGGCCATCGCCGGGGCAGCGTGGTACGTGTTTCAGCCCTGGGGGCTGGCACTGGCTGTGCTGGCGGTGGTCATTGCGGTCTGCCGCGTCGTGACCGGGGTACACTATGTCAGCGACGTGCTGGCGGGCCTGGCCTTCGGCACAGTGTTTTCCGTACTGGGCTGGAACGCCTTTGTACTTGCGGCGTCTGCCCTGGGGTTCTACGCCATTATGCTTTTGTAAAAGGAACGTAATTATGAAAAAACTTGCTGCGGCCGCTTTGGCCGCTGTGACTGCGCTGGCTCTGACCGGGTGCAGCTTTCAGGATGTGATGCTCTACCTTTACGGCGGCGACAGCTTTGTGAAAAGCGACGAGCCGGACTATGCACAGTGCGACGGCGGCAACGGCGTGACCGTTGTCTACGACCAGAACCAGTGGGAACAGCCGGTCATGGCGCAGGACGACACCCTGTCCCTGACGTCGGGCAATCAGCTGAGCTACACGGTGGTGCTGCTGCAAAAGACCGACGCCTACACGGACTTTCTGACCCAGTCCGGCCAGGAACTGGAAGAAACCACCGGCACGGTCAAGTATGATTTTGGTTTTACTGTGCCCGATGCCGCTGTGGAGGCTGTGCGCTACGACTGCGGCAGCTATCAGACGATTTTTGCGCAGATCGACTACGACTGCGGTGAGACGGTCTATGTGACCGCCGCCGCCCGCACCAGCGACTATGAGCCGATTCTGGACCTTTTGCAGGATGTCTGGCCCACCGGCCATGCACCCGAAAACGCCCACACGGCCGACACCACGACCAATGCCGTGACTGAGGAGGACGTGAGCGGCGGGAAAAGTAAAAGCTTGGCGTAAAGGCAAAGCGACAAAGCCCGCGAAAAAAGCCTCCCCTCACAGGGGAGGCGGTCGGGCGATAGCGATGACCGGAAGGGCTTTGCCGCCTTCCCGCAAAAACCAACTTTACCTTATAAAATTCGTCCGCTTATCATTCTCTGCCGTCGGGGCCACGATCCCCGCAGCCTTGCCAGCCTCGATGCACTTGAGCATCCACGCCATGTTGCGGCCCAGGTTGCGCATGATCTGCAAGCCTTCCTCGTCGGAGAGCACGTCCTCGGCCTTGCCGCCATGGACCATCGGCCAGTAGGTTGAGCTGATGAGCGGCATCTCAAAGAACTGCGGTACCTTCTCCATCGCTTCCAGTGCGGTGGTCGTACCAGCGCGGCGGGCACTGGTGACGACTGCGGCAGGCTTGTGGCGCAGGTACTTCCCGCCGCTGATGGCCAGCCGGTGCATAAAGCCCAGCATACTGGCCGCCGCCGTGGCGTAATGTACCGGTGCGCCAAACACGATGCCGTCAGCCTTTTCCACCAGCGGCAGCACGTCGGCCACCGGCCCGCCAAAGACGCATTTGCCCACCTTGCCGCAGCCGCCGCAGCTTACACAGCCGCCCACCGGGGCCGCGCCGATGTGGAAGATCGTCGTTTCGATGCCCGCTTCGTTCAGCGTCTTGGCCACCTCGGCCAGTGCCGCGTTCGTGCAGCCGTTTTTGTGCGGGCTGCCGTTGATCAGTAGTACGTTCATAGTCAATACCCCCATTTTTGATTTGCTCTGTATACCATTATAGCATAGCACGCAAGCATTTGTGTAGGGGCGGCATATAGGCCGCCCGCGGCTTTCCGGCAGACGACCACTTGCGGGCCGCATATATGCGGCCCCTGCTATGCTTAAACGAATCATTAAAGAAAGGTCCATCCCATGCCCACTACCTGCCTGAATTTTACCAAAAAATGCGGTGGATGTCCGCTGCTGGCCATGCCCTACCGGGAACAACTGGCCCAAAAGCAGGCCCGCCTGCAAGAACTGCTGGGCGGCTTTGCGCCGGTCAAGGCCGTGCAGGGCATGGCCGACCCGCTGCATTATCGCAACAAGGCTATCGCCAGCTTTGCTGCCCAGCACGGCAAGCTCGTCTGCGGCCTGTACGCCGAGGGCACGCACAAGGTCCTGCCCGGTGCGGACTGCCTGCTGCAGGAGGATATTTTGAACAAAACGCTGGCCGCTGTGCTGGACGCCGCCCGCACCTGCCGCTGGACCGCCTACGACGAGGACCGCGGCACCGGGCTTTTGCGCCATACGGTGCTGCGCAGTTCCGCCGACGGCAAGGTGCTTGTCACACTGGTCACGCCCGGCCCCGAGCTGCCCGGCAGCAAGAATTTTTGCGCCGCGATGCGAAAAAAAGCGCCGTGGGTCGTCAGCATCGTGCAGAACATCAACCCTACCCGCACCAGCGCTGTGCTGGGCAATCGCGAAAAAACGCTCTACGGCCCCGGCTTTGTGCTGGATACGCTGTGCGGCACGCAGTTTGCGATTTCCTCCCGCAGTTTTTACCAGGTCAACCGCACACAAACGGAAGTTCTGTACAAAAAGGCGTTGGAACTCGCCAAACTGACCGGCCGTGAGACAGTCGTTGATGCCTACTGCGGCATCGGAACGATCGGCCTGTGCGCTGCGCCGCAGGCAAAACAGGTCATCGGCGTCGAGCGCAATCCCGCCGCCGTGAAGGACGCCGCCGCCAATGCCCGCCGCAACAAAATCGCCAACGCCCACTTTGTCTGCGCCGATGCCACAGAATGGATGACGGCCGCCGCAGGCGAGGGCTTGCGCCCGGATGTGGTGTTCCTCGACCCGCCCCGCGCGGGCAGCACACCGGAGTGTATCGCCGCCGTGAACAAGATGAAGCCGCGCCGTGTCGTCTACGTCAGCTGCGACCCCGAGACCCTGGCCCGCGACGTCGCCGCCTTCACCCGCCTGGGCTGGCGCGCCGCCAAATTCTGCCCGGTAGACCTCTTCCCCCAGACACGGCATGTGGAGACGGTTGTCTTGCTTTCCAAGGGCGAGGTCGACTCGAAAAAGATTCGGGTTGAGTTCTCTTTGGAAGATATGGATATGTCCGAATTTCAGGATGGGGCAACCTACACCCAGATCAAAGACTATGTGCTGGAGCATAGCGGGTTAAAGGTATCCAATCTTTATATCTCACAGATTAAGAGGAAATGTGGGATTGAAGTTGGCAAGAATTACAATTTGCCGAAGTCCGAGGATTCCAGACAGCCACAGTGCCCACCGGAAAAAGAGAAAGCGATCCGAGAAGCATTCAAATATTTTGGGATGATCTAACATCCTGCAAAATGGAGGTTTCTTATGGATAGATTGATTTCTTGTGAGTTTAACATGGATACCGCTTGTGTGGAATTGAAATTTTTTGATGGCAGCAAGATTGCCATTGATACGTTTGCGGTGGAAAACGAGGTTGCCGACAATATGTATCAGCGGTCAGAACTGGATTATCTGATCTACAATGACCCGATTGGATATGCAGACCTTGTTTTGAACGGAAACCCCGAAATTTATCTAAAAACTGTAACTGAATGTAAACCCTTAGATTAAAACTCAGCCCTCTGCCTTTTCCTTGGCAGAGGGCCGTTTTTTGCTTAACAGTTATTGAGCATCCCTTAATTGCTCTACAACGCTGCATTTCGCTGCGTTGTCATACATCATGCAAGGAATCAGCCACCCCAGCAGAAGAAATACCGGAATTGTCAGCAGGACAGGCAGAATGGTGAATCGATACTCAAAGAACCAGAACATACTGCCCAGCATTTTTCCTGCAAGAGGTCCCACCGCCAGCGACAGAATAAAGGCCGCCGCTACGGAGGACATTGCGTAAAATAATCCCTCGTAGATCAGCATGGTTTTGAGCTGCCGGTTCGTCATTCCTACAGCCTGAAGCACAGCAAATTCACGGCGGCGGGAAAGAATACCGGTCATCATGGCGTTGAAGAAATTTAAGAGTCCCACCAGCCCGATGATAGCACAGAGAATACCACCTATCAGAAGGAACATCTGCCGGAACTGAGCAAATTCAGAGCGAGCCGTGGCCTTGCTTTCATACATCAAGGGCGAAAACTCACCGGCAGTGAGCTTCGATAGATATTGCTCTGCTTCGGCCTCGTCCGCTTCGTCCGCTGTGTCGAACAGGTAGAGCATCGGAATGGCTGCACCACCGGTGTCCCGCTGTGCGGTATCCACAGACAAAACTGCATCATAGCCAACGCCGCTATAACGATAACTCATGGAATTCGGAAGATTTACCAAGGCGCAGACCGTGTACTCTACATCTCTGGCTCCATACAGTTTTTCCTGAATATACTCCTCCGGTGTATCTTCGGTGCAGAGTTCCCCGGTGCGGCTGTCGATATATTTCACATCGTCCGCATAGGTAGCGGTGATCGTGTCTCCCACCTTGGGGTAGTATTCAGGATTGAGCAGATTACCGTAATCATCCAAAGAAACCGCAATGGCAATGGCGTTATTGTCCGGCTCCAACATAGGAGAAATATCTCCGTCGAGCACTTGCAGCTTGTCAAACAGACTGTTATCCAGAGCCTCGATTCTGGTATTTCCCATCACCATATTGCCCCGGTGCTCCATGCGGCTCATATGGCTGTCCAACTGCTCAGCACTTTCGTACCTTGCATAGTCCTGCCGCAGAGCATCCTCCGTCATCCACAGGTAGTCGATTTTTCGCACAGCATATCCCGTGCCGGAAAGACTGGCCTTTGTGTTTGCTGCGATCTCTCCGATCTGTTCTGGTGTAATGAATTCATCTGCCGAGTTGTAATGGAAATAGTCGGGAGTGCTGACGATAAAATCGGCGCAGGTCCTGAAGGATACATACTTCTCCATGCTGAAGCCGCCCACAAAGGCACACAGCGCATTGAACAGTGTCACCGACAGTGCCAGAGACACCACCACCAGCACCGTCTTTTTCTTGTTTCGTCCCAGATTGGCAAAAGCCATCTGATGGAGCTTGGCTCCCCGGGTGCTGCGCTGTTTTTTCTTGGTCTGCATTGCATCCGTATATTTGGTAGCCTCCACAGGAGAGACCTTGGCTGCCATTTTTCCGGGCTTGGAACAGGACAAGAGCACCGTCAACAAGGCAAACAGCATAGAACCAAGGAAGATCACAGGCGATGTGCTGATGGTGGTGATACCTGCATCCAACTGGGTGGAGCGCAAGACAACAGGTACCAGAACAGCACCGATGCCGTAGCCCAGCAGCAGCCCCGCCGGAATGCCGATCAGACACAGCAGAAGTGCCTGCTGGCGAATGATGCGTTTGAGCTGCCGGGGCGTTGTGCCAATGGTTTTCAGAAGTCCGTAAAACCGGATATCCCCTGCAACAGAGATCTGGAAAATGTTATAGATGATAAGATACCCGGTAAAAATCACCAGCATCAGAAAAGCTGCTATGGCGATCATCAGCTCTGGATCGAGCTGCGACTCCAGCTGGGATGAGGTATATCCCCAATTGACGCCGATTCGGACACTGTTGGGATCAGTATAGCTGTCCCATGTGTAGCCAAGATCGGTATCCACCTGCTCCATCTGCCCTTGAATGTTTGTGCTGGAAGCCAGCATGACATTCAAATCGGTGCGGAAGGGCTGTAACCCTGTTTTCATTGCCTGCGCTTCGATGTCATCTGCGTAATCACGGCTGATGTTGATGTAGTGAACAGGCATTAGTGCATCATAGTCCCAATAGCCCACCAGCGTAAAGGTATCTGTTACAGTAAAGGCGGTTTGATCCTTGTCCGTGATGGAATAGGAAACCGTGACCTCTGCGCCCAGCTCCGGCGTTACGCCAAGCAGCTGCAACGCTGCCGTATCCATGGCTACCTCTTTGCCGCTATCGGGCATCCGCCCGGTAGTGGGGGTGGCATAGCTCCATTTGGTGCAGTTGGCGTCCATGTAGCTGATCTCTGCAGGGGTTTTGGAAAAGACACCATCCGCAGCGATGCCGATCACCTTCCGTGCCCCCGCCGCCTTCACCTTTGGGTGGGCAGCGATGCGTTCTGCCTGTTCGGGGGAAACATCCTTAAAGGTGCCGTGTGCATAGCCGCCTACCTGCCGAAACTGGTAGGTTTCATAGCTGGCGTTCAGTGACAAGACAATGGTGAACATGGACGTAAATAGCAGCGTTGTCAGCGCAATGGCAAAAATAGCGATCAGATTGCGGCGACGGTTCGCATAAAGAGATTTTAAGCTGAGCTTTCGAATACATTTTCTGTTTTTGACATTCATCGTAGCCACCTCCCGTTAGTTCTGGGAGACGATCCGACCATCTTCGATACGGATAATGCGGTCTGCCATCTGCGCAATTTCTTCGTTGTGAGTGATCATTACGATTGTCTGGGCGAACTTTTGACTGGTGACTTTCAAAAGGCTCAATACATCCTGGCTGGTTTTGGAATCCAGATTGCCGGTGGGTTCATCTGCCAGAATGATAGCGGGTGCTGCCGCCAGCGCACGGGCAATGGCTACCCGCTGCTGTTGACCGCCTGAGAGCTGATTGGGCAGCGCATCCAGACGATCATCCAGCCCAAGTGTCTGTACAATCTGCTGTACGAAATCCTTATTGACCTTGCCACCGTCCAGCTCAATGGGTAGAACAATATTTTCATACACATTCAGCACCGGAACAAGATTATATGCTTGGAACACAAAGCCGATTTTCCTGCGACGGAAGATGGTCAGCGCTTCCTCCTTCAGGGAGAAAATATCCTGTCCGTCCACCATGACCGTGCCACTTGTAGGGCGATCCAGCCCGCCCAGCATGTGCAGCAGCGTGGATTTGCCGGAGCCGGATGTGCCGACAATTGCAACAAATTCGCCCTTCTTTACACTTAAATCAACTCCATCCAACGCATGAACTGCGTTATTGCCGGAGCCATAAATCTTTTTCAGGTTTTTTGCCTGTAAAACTTCCATAAATGAGTACCTCCATGAAAAAATCTGTATGTATGAAAGGAAATGATCCTTTGATACATACAGATTATCGCATAGGAATCTTTCCACATTCTTTCCGGCGGAAAATGAAATCTAACAGTTTTGATAGAATTGTTGTTATTTCGGCAGAAATATGGAAAACGTACTTCCTTTTCCCGGAACGGAAGCAACCTTGATATAACCGCCCTCGCCGGATATGATCTGTCGGGCAAGGTATAAGCCGATGCCCACACCTTCTTGTTTCTGCACACTATTTGAGCGGTAAAAGCGAGCAAATATCTTCGCTTGCTCACTTTCCGGGATGCCTGAACCGGTATCCGATATATCGATCCTTGCAAACATTTCATAGCTTACGGCAGAAATAGTAATGGTGCCATGCTCTGTATATTTGATGGCGTTGTCTACGATATTAGCCAGCGCTTCCGCTGTCCATTTGAAGTCGAATACAGCAAAAGCATCGGTATCTTGCAGTCGCAAAGACAATCCTTTTTCAGAAGCCTTGGCAGTATATTGTTCTACTACGCTTTCAAGCAGCGGCTGCAGCGCTGCTTGCTGAGGGGAGAGTGAAATGATCCCGTTTTCCAGTCTGGAAAGCTTTACGAGAGAATCGATCAGAAATCGCAGCTTTTCCGATTGTTTGTACAGCGCCTCCACATTTGCCTTCGCCGATGCAGGCAGAGTTTCCTCCTTCAGAAGCTCGCTGTATAACAGCAGGTTTGCAATCGGCGTTTTCGTCTGGTGGGAAATGTCTGCAATCAAGGTTTTGATTTTGTCTTTTTCCTGCGCTATATTTTGAGAAGATGCTTCTGCTGCGGAAAGATAGTGCGCAAACTTCGTTTCCAATGCAGACAGCTGGCTTTCATCAAAATTGTTTTCAGAAAAGGAGCCGGTCATGGCAGCGTCTAGCATCCTTTCGATTTCTTCCATCGTTTTTCTGGCCTTTCTCCGCTCCCATAACACAACAGCTGCCGCCGCCAGAAAACACAGCAGTATGATCACAATGCCGGTTTTATTCATCTTTTGTCACCCAGCTATAACCGATTCCATAGACGGTTTTAATATATTTCTGTGCACCAAGCTTATCCCTCAGACGCTTGATCGTAACAGACAAAGCATTTTCATCCACATATTCTGCGCCATCTGTCCAGATCCGGTCTACAAGGTCTCCACGGGTCATGGTTCGGCCTCGGTTTTCAACAAGCAGACGCAGTAATTTTTGTTCGGTTTTGCTCAATTCCACTTTTGAATCTGCCACATAAAAGGTCATAGCCTCAAAGTCAAAGTGAAATAGATCCATATGGAACGGCGCATTTTTATGGTTTGACGCTTGCTTTCGCAGTTGGGTATTCACCCTTGCCCGCAAAACCGAAAGAGAAAAGGGCTTGGTAATATAATCATCAGCGCCTCTCTCCAGTCCGTCTACGATATCCAGATCGGTGTCATTGGCAGTCAGCAGAATAACAGGAATCCCGGGCGTGTTTTCCTTGATCTCCCGGAGCAGCTCAAGCCCACTGCCATCCGGCAGATTGATATCCAGCAGAACCAGGGATACACTCCCGCAAAGCAATTGTTCTCTTGCCGCTTTTAGATCATGGCAGGATATAATCTGACGGTCATCTGCTTTCAGCGCTTTGCATAAGCCTTGATTCAAACCGATATCATCTTCAACAATCAGTAATTGCTCCATGTATCTCACTCCCTCGTTATTCAAAGGCCACCATTATTTCCTTGGGTAATTTTTCGTTCTCACAGTTCAGAAGATAGGCGATTGCTCTGCTTGCAAATTTGTTCGTTTTCACTGTATCCCAATCGGCAAGCAAAATGACCTCTGCCTTGCCGTTCTCAAAATCTAATGATATTTCGCCCCATTCGCCGTCGCAGTCTGCCTGATATTCGTAGATTGCGGCGGCGATTTTCTTTTTTCGCTTGGTCTTGGATTTCTGTTTTAGCCGGACTGCATGGATTGCGCCCTCGGCAACCAAAAATTCCGTCAACTTGTCCACTGCTTTTCGGTAGGCTCGTTCTGCACCGCTGGCTGTACTGCCCTCAAACATAACCGCCAGTTCTTCAAAGGTGGGGCGGTCTTTCCATGAGCTGACACGCCCACAGGTCATGCAAATTGCTAATCGTTTTTCGAGCAAGGTCTGTTCCCGGTAATTCAGTTTCTCAAATGCCCGCTGCACCTTTTCTGCCTGTATGCCGTTCCAGAGGATATCGGTATAGTTCCAGCTATCGTCAAGGGCTACATCCTCGCCTGTTTCTTCGCCGTCCTCGTCTGTGACATAGAAAGGCTGCTGATTGCGGATACCTCGCACAACTTTCAGATAGTTTTCGGCAAGAGCAAGATCACAGTTGTATTTCTTGGAAAACTCGTTGACCGCATCCTTGGTATTGTGGTACAGCCAAGCCATTGACCGCACCATTTTGTAATTAGTCAGAGAGGATACCGACCATTTTTCTTCGCCCATGCGAAAACGGAGCATAGCATCCCGGATGAACGGATAGATGTATGTAGCATACTCTGCGCCCTTGGTAAGGTCATAGTCCATCAGTTTTTGGAGCATTTGTTCCCGGCAGGAGAGCTTTATATCTATAAATCGGTCTGTGTCGTACAAATCGCCGCCATCCACACCGAGAAAGTCTTTGATGCGCTTGTTAAGCTGCGGCTCGTAGTGGTGTAGGAAGAATGAGAAATGTATCAAATTCTTTTCCTGCAAGGCAGACAGGATATATTCGTTCAGACTGCCTACCTTTGGCGGCTCAGGTTCCAGTTGGAAGATGCGCTCTGCCACATAGGGAATGATACCATCACCGTGCGGATTGACTTGGTGTTTCGGTATGTATCCGGTCATATTCCATGTAAAATCACTCAGCATAGCGCACCTCCCTTCTCATTTCTATAAGAATCCCTTAAGACATTCTTTCATAAAAAGCATGAAGTATTTCTGCCAATTCCTGCGGTGATTCAATATTAACTTCATGTCCGGCACCAATAATCGTTTTTAATTCCACGTTCTTAAGCAATTCTGCCAATTCAATAGAAGCATTTTTATTCGCAGTATCTTTCTCGCCATATAACAATAGTGTAGGGCATGATATTTTGTGCAGAGAGTTGTTAAAGTCCAACTCCATCATGGTTTCGCATAGAAGTAAGAAATCAGCTTTTCTAAATCCCATTTGTTGAAACATGGATTTAGGCATAAATCTAAAGAGAAGATTTTGAAATTTCAGAAGCTTCTTGGGCATTTTATATTGTGTGGCGATAAGCACCAAGGAGCGAACTTTTTTCGGATATTGTATAGCATAGTTCAGAGCTAATACGCCCCCAAGCGATAAACCGCACAAATCAATAGGCTCATCATATTGATTGCAGTAATCTGAAAATGCAGCATATAGATTATCATAGGTCACTTCTTTGCTATGAACTAAATCAGGAAGATTCGGACACAAGCTGTAATCAGTAGTTTGCAAAATATCTATTGTTTTTGTCCAACTGTCAGATGTTTGTCCTAATCCATGCACATATATTTGTTTCATATTGTTCCCCCACTAAATATGTATCTTAGCTTCTGCAAGCAAAGCAGCCTGTTCCATTTCTTTTTCATAAGCTCCTTTGGCATAAGCAACATCACTTTTTGCCCGGAGTTCTTTATCTTTTGCCAGTTTCTTCATGACCTCCGCAAGGTCAGCGTCCAGAGTACCACGCTTTACATAGCGATTTATGGTGTTCAGCCTCTTTTCATATATCTGGATAATCGGATGATCGTCTGCAAGCTCTCGCTGTTCTCTGCCTTTTAGATTGCCGATCTGCCGGCAAGTGCGGTGCAGCTTGTCCCCCGGTGCATAGCCGCCGCAGTATTTGGTGTGCCTTGCGTTGGTGGTGAGGAACCACTTGCCGCAGATTTTGCATTTTTTCGGGGCATGACCAACACATAAGCCCTCAAAAAGATCAGACCGGAACATCCCTACAAAGGATACATAGTGCATCCGCTTGACCAGCTTCGCAACTTTTTCGCCGGGACGGATGACCGATATATACTGAACGGAATTGTTCAGGGTAGACATCCAGGCATTGCCCTCTGTGATAGAAAACTCCGGTGGGAAATAGGTGCCGAACATTTTCGCAAAGCCCTCTGCGGTGCGGTCTGCTTCGTTTCCGTCCGATTGTTCTGCAAAATCAAGCATCGCCTTTTGGTATTCCTCAAGGGAGTAAGCCAGATGCCCGCATACAGCGGTATAGCGCTGGAGCATCACCGCATCAGCATATTTCGGAACTTCTTCGAACGGTAAAGAATTGGTTACGGCTTTTATGGCGAACTCCACATATTTCAGAGCATTGTCCGCAGTAAAGACCCTTTCTATTCGTTCCCGGTGCTTTGGTATATCCATATAGGAGAACGGCGGCGTTTTGCTGAGAATCTCTAACATTGTCAATGCAGCTTCCTTTGCCATTGGAAAGAGTGCAGAAGTATCCTGTCCGGCATTCAGCATCCCGAGCAGCAGATTGATTTTCTCGCATTGCTCGTTCATTTTTGTAATAGTATCCGCAGGAACATTCAGTGCATCACAGGCAAGCGTGCCGACAGGGAATGTTTTGCCCTCATATATGACCGTATCCTGCCAGAAGTCCAATGTCATCAATTCTTGGTTCATGCTTACCTCCTGTCCTGTTTTTTCACTTTCTTAATTGTATCATGCTAATGTAAAGAAATCTACATCTATCAATAAGTTGTCCTGTTTTTTGAAACGGAGTTGTCCTCCGATTAGCCTGTTTTTTGAGAAATCCGTCATAACCATAATAGAAGGAGCGAAGCACCTGCCAATCACTGCGGGTGCTTCGTGCTTTCCAGAATATTATGAACGGAGGGTTTTTTATGACAATCTATGGAACCATCAAAGCGGCAATCAGTGTCAAGCAAGCCGCCGAACACTACGGGCTGAAAGTCAACCGAAACGGTATGGCTTGCTGCCCGTTCCACAATGACAGGCATCCGAGCTTGAAGCTGAATGAGGACTATTTCTTCTGCTTCGGCTGTGGAGCAAAGGGAGATGTGATCGACCTTGTGGCAAGGTTGTTCAATATGAGCAGCTATGAAGCAGCGCAAAAGCTGGCTTCGGACTTCGGACTTGACCCGAAACCGCCCACTGTCGCAGCTATGGTCAAGCCAAAGCGTCCTTATATCCGTCAGTTCCGGGAGGATGAAATGCTGTGTTTCCGGGTGCTGACGGATTATCTGCATCTGCTGGAAGATTGGAAAGTGCGGTATGCACCCAAAACACCGGAGGAGGCTCTGGATGATCGTTTTGTGGAAGCCTGCCAGATGCACTGTCCTATCGAATATATGGCAGATGTGCTGACCGTGGGTGATCTGGAAGAGCGGGTGGCATTGGTGGACGAGCTGATGAAGGAGGGAAAAATTACTTTTCTGCAAGAGTACATCACACGAAAGAAAAAGGAGGTGGCGCACCATGGCGAAGAACCGGAAAACGCCTAATATGAATTTGCCTGTCTGGTTTGATGGGCAGAACATCAACGAAGCTCTGTTTTGTGAAGAATTTCTGCATGAGCGCAGAATCATCTTCGCAAACGGAGCTTTTTTTACGCCCGATGGTCGAGTGACGGACGATCTCCCACTGCGTGGGGAGATTTACGACAAGCTGAAATTCTGTGCCGTGAACAACATCCCCCGGAAGATCACCAACATTCTGGAAGTGCTGAAACTGGAAGCGCAAGTGCCTGACTTCCCACCGGAGCAGGATCGCATCCATGTGTTCAACGGTACGCTGCTATTGAACGGCACATTTACCGAGGGCAGACCGGCTATCGTGCGAAGCCGTCTGCCTGTTGTCTACAATCCCGATGCTCCTGCGCCCGTGATCTGGCTGAACTTTTTGAATGGACTGCTCCATGCGGAAGACATTCCCACCTTGCAGGAGTTTATCGGTTATTGCCTGATCCCCTCCAACAAAGGACAGCGCATGATGGTGATTAAGGGCAACGGTGGCGAGGGTAAATCCCAAATCGGTGCGGTGCTTTCGGCTATCTTTGGCACAAACATGAAGGACGGCAGCATCGGCAAGATTTCTGAAAACCGCTTTGCCCGTGCCGATCTGGAGCACATCCTGCTGTGCGTAGATGATGATATGCGGATGGAAGCTCTGCGCCAGACCAACTATGTAAAATCCATCGTGACAGCACAAGGCAAGATGGATTTGGAACGTAAAGGCAAGCAGAGTTATCAGGGCTGGATGTTCGCCCGGCTGCTGGCATTCAGTAACGGTGATCTGCAAGCCCTGTATGACCGCAGTGACGGATTTTATCGCAGACAGCTTGTGCTGACCACCAAGGAAAAGCCGGTGGACAGAGCTGACGATCCTGATCTTGCAGAGAAGATGAAAGCTGAAGCCGAGGGTATCTTCCTGTGGGCATTTGAAGGCTTGCAGCGGCTTGTTGCCAACAACTTTAAGTTTACGGAGAGTGACCGTATCCGGGAAAACCGGGAAGCGGTCAAACGTGACAACAACAATATCTTTGATTTCATGGATTCCGAGGGATACATCCGGCGTAAAGCGGATGCGTCCATCAGCTCCAAGGATTTCTATGAAATCTATCGGATGTGGTGCGAGGAAAATTCTCTTGCTCCGCTGAAAGCCCGCAGCTTCAGCGACGCCATGATTGCCAATGCCAAGAAATTCAATCTGGAGCATTGCAACAACATCACCAACTCAGCCGGACGGCGGGTGTGGGGATTCATGGGAGTGGAAGCCATTGCACGACCTCATATAAATGGGTTTTACGGAGATTCGCCGTGTACGTACGTACCGGAGGACATTCCGGAGGAATGGCGGCAGGTCGAGTAAATCCCATTGCTGGTATGTATGTACGCAGCAAAAGAGCGTAAAACGCTTGTTATAGAAACAGCACACATCCTCTCGTTCGGGCTGTTTCTATGTCCACAGGCTTTTGAAAAAGTGTCTGTGGACACCGACTGCAAGAGGAAGTTGACACAGAACAGCTTCATGCAGACGGGCTGACCATGGGAAAAGGCGCAGACATTTTCGCCTTGGTCAGCAGAGGTCACCGCAGTGACCGCATTCCCCCTCGGGAGAGCCCTCGGAGAGCCCACGGCACTTTGCAGCCAGTATGGATGAAAGTGTCATAGTGGGTTATTACACTTTGAAAAAGTGCCGTTCTCCAGCCTTCCGCTGTCTGCAAATCTCAAAGAAAGGAAAAATCCAATGGCAAGAAATGATGGAATAGACCGTACCGTAGCCAGAAATCAGGACTTGGAAACACCGGCTGATGTGGCGAAGGTACAGGAACACAATGAGCGTGAAAAGGACAGCTACAGCAATCAGGACATCGTGCCGGAACGTACTGCGCTGAATGTTCACTTCAAGTCTCCCACTGACGATTATGTAAAAATGTTCGAGCAGATGGAACAGGATGGCGTGATCTCCACCAGAGGTCTGAAACCGGATGCCGTCAAATACGGTGAGTTGATCTTTGATGTGAACTCTGCTTACTTCTACAATCACGGCGGCTATGAATTTGCAAAACAGTTTTATGCCGATGCCTATAAAGCCGCCGTGGAGATCGTAGGCGGTGAGCAGTATATCCTATCCGCTGTGATGCACGCCGACGAGCGCAACCAGGCAATGTCCGAAGCTCTGGGCGAAGATGTGTACCACTACCACCTTCATGTGGTTTATATCCCGGTGGTAGAGAAGCAAATTCTGTGGTCGAAGCGATGTAAGGATGAATCCCTCCGGGGAACGGTAAAGGAAACGATCACGCAGGTCAGCCGCAGTAAAAAATGGGAGTCCAAGCCGGTGCTTGACAAGGATGGTAATCCAATGTTGAACGCAAAAGGAAAAAAGATTTTGAAGTCGTCCTACAGTGTGTTGCAGGATGACTTTTTTCATTTCATGCGAAATGCCGGATATACCGATGTGGAGCGTGGAGAGCGTGGCAGTACAGAGGAACATCTGACTGTGACCCAGTTCAAGGTGCAGGCAGAACAGCAGCGCTTGGAAGCTGTGACCGGGCAGGTGGCACAGGCGAAGCGGGGGTTGGAGAATGCCAAAGCTGCCACGGAGAAACAGAAAAAGAAACTGGAAGCTCTGCAAAAGGAAACCAAAACAGCAAAGACCGTTGCTCTGACGGTGCAGGAGATTGAAACGATGGGAAAGAAAGCCACATTCGGAAATAATATCACGCTGACACCGGATGAATGCGACACGCTCAAACGCTATGCGGTCAACGGCATTATCGCCAATGCTGACAACAAGCGCTTGAAGGAGAAACTGGCTTCCGCTGAAAAGACGGTTTCCATCTGGAAACAGCGGTATGAAGCAGTAAGCGAAAAATATATGGAACTGAAACAGAAAGCCCAGCCTTTTCTGGATGCACTGGAAATTGCATCCGAAAGGGTTCGGGCTTTTATCAATTCTATCCTCATCAGAGGAAAGGAAACGCAGGAACACAAACACCCTGCCCAGAAGCGTGGACAGGATATGGAACTTTGATGGAGGAATTGCCTATTGAAGAAATATTATGAGGAAGCGAAATATAATGCGGCATTTGACCGCTGTGTGGATGTTATGAGCCAGATGCTCCAGAAGTACGGGCATCAGGTTTTGGATAAATTAGAGCAGGATACTCCACAAACGGTGGAGTGTTCCAAGGATGATAAGCAAGCGCAGCCTTTGACGGATAAGGCTGCGTAAAAATTTACAATTTACACGTTGCGTACTTGTTGCGGCTATGCTATAATATGTACGCAACGTGTATTTTTGCTTTTTTGGAGAAAAGACGAATGGATTGTAAAAACAGAATTATTAAGTTGCGTGAAAGCACAGGACTGAACCGGAAAGATTTTTGCAAGCTCGTCCATATTCCTTACCGGACTATGACCGAGTGGGAATTGGACAACCGCCATGCACCGGATTATGTGCTTAGACTTTTGGAGTATTATATCCGCAACGAGGGATTGATGGTAAAAGAAATGAGCGAAGGAGGTAGCGATTCTGAAAAAGAAGCAACTTAAATGTTATCTATATACGAGAGTGTCCACCTCCATGCAGGTAGACGGATACAGCTTGGATGCCCAGCGGGACAAGTTGCGGAAGTATGCGGCATACGAGGATATGGTCGTTGCCGGGGAGTATTCTGACGAAGGATTTTCCGGCAAGAACATCCAAGGGAGGCAGGAGTTTCAACGGATGCTGAACGACATCCAGGACTGCAAAGACGGCGTTTCCTATGTGCTTGTCTTTAAGCTCTCCAGATTTGGCAGAAATGCAGCCGATGTTCTGAACTCTTTGCAGCTCATGCAGGATTTTGGTGTCAACCTGATTTGCGTGGAGGATGGCATTGACAGCTCCAAGGATGCCGGAAAGCTGATGATCTCTGTGCTGTCTGCGGTGGCAGAGATTGAGCGAGAAAATATCCGCACACAGACAATGGCAGGACGGGAGCAAAAGGCTCGTGAAGGCAAATGGAACGGCGGTTTCGCTCCCTATGGATACAAACTGGAAAACGGAAACCTTGTCATTGCAGAGGATGAAGTGGAAGTTATCCGAGTAATCTATGATCGTTATATTCATACAAACGAGGGTGTTGCAGGAGTTGCAAAATATCTGAACCGCAATGGTTATGTAAAGAAACTAAGACAGAATAATACCATTCCGGGATTTTCAAGAGATTTTGTGAAAAATGTATTGTACAATCCTGTTTATATGGGAAAGATTGCTTACGGCAGACGAAGAACTGAAAAGAAACAGGGTACAAGAAACGAGATTCACGTGGTTGAGCAGTCGGAGTTTCCGGTTTATGAAGGACAGCACGAAGCTATCATTTCTGAAGAGGATTGGTATCTGGCACAGGAAAAGCGCAAGATCAATTCCTTTAAGCGGGAAAAGGTCAACAATCCAGACCACGCACACATCCTGTCCGGTATCTTGAAATGCCCATGCTGCGGAAAGAGTATGTACGGCAATATTGCCAAGGCTCATAGCAAGGACAAGAAAACACGGTATTATTACTACTGCAAAAATACAGTTACGCCGACAGGGCATGAGTGCAGTTTCCGGCTGAATATCGAACAGACAGAGATCAACAAATTTGTGGCGAAGATTATTTCCGCTATGGTCAACAATCCCCGATTTGTAGAAGCAATTCAAGCGAAAATCGGAACAGCGGTTGATACAGAGGATATGGAAAAGCAGATCGCCGTCCTGCAAGGGCAGCTAAAGCAAGCCTTTGGAACGAAAAGCCGCTTGGAGCGTCAGATGGATACCTTGGACATCAACGATGCCCACTATGACAGAAAGATTTTGGACTTGCAACGCCGCTATGATGAGCAGTATGATACGATAGAGGAAATCGAAGTTCAGATTGGCGAATTGCAAAGTCAGATACGCAGTATCCAGCAGGAGAAAATATCCGGCGATAACATTTATCGGCTCTTACTGGCATTTGATGAAGTCTACCATTCCGCAACAGAAGCGGAACAGAAAGAGTTTATGAAAGCCTTTATCGAGCGAATTGAGATGTTCCCGGAAAAGAGAAAAGACGGAAGCTGGATAAAGAAGATTGTATTCAATTTCCCTGTGCCTGTTGATGGCGAGGAAGTGAAAGAACTTCCCTTGGAAACTGAAACAACCGTCGAGACAGTAGTCTTGATGTCAAGGAAATAAAATCAAGTGCCAGAAAGCGGCGTATTTCCGGGCTTTTTCGGAAGTTGGAATTAGAAGACAGACTCCTGAAAAAGCCCGGCTTTCTTATACGGAAACATATCTACGGCAAAATGTGTGTTAGGTTGTAACCTCGGATTAGATGTCACGATTTGAGACAGTGGATTAGATGTCAGGCGTTTTGGGATGATTTTTGGAAAACGAAAAAGGGTGACAACCAATCCGGCAAAGGTGCTTCATATAACTGGATGGATTCGTGAGTATCCTATGGGAATCTTTGATTCGGAGGATATAGATGTGGATACTTTTGAAGATGAATGATAGGAGGGCGTAAACATGCCAACAACGATAGAAGTAAATAAACAAAGCGTGGAAGCGCTCCTGGGTAGCGGAAAATCAAAACCGTTTGTCATTCCTGAGTACCAGCGACCATATGCTTGGACGGATGAACAGGTAGAAACACTTTTTGAGGATTTATGGGATTTTACTGCTACAAGTGGCGGTACAGAAAGAGAGAGTTCCTATTTCCTCGGAAGTGTAGTTTCCTACGAAAATGAAGATGGTGAGCAGGAAATAATTGATGGACAGCAGCGTATTACGTCTTTGTTTCTGTTGCTACGTGCAATTTATACGAAGCTTGTTGCTACGCCTGCATCAGAGAGAACGGCAGAGGCTAATAACTTTATTGGAAAGATTGAGCCTACTATCTGGAGAACCAATAAACTTACTGGAACGGTGGATTTCAAAAATATCCTTTTGACCTCACGTGTTGTGAATAACGAAGGAAATGAAATTCTGCGATCAATCTTGGAAACCGGAAAAGCGGATGAGGATGCGAAAGATAACTATTCAAAGAATTATCGCCATTTTCAAGAGCTGTTTGATAAGCATTCCACAGAGAATCCATTGATGGTATATCAGTTTATCTATGCGCTCTTGAACCAGGCTATTCTGCTTCCTATCACAGCAGACACCCAGGATACTGCGTTGACTATTTTCTCAACGTTGAATGATAGAGGTCTTCCTCTGTCGGACGCAGATATTTTTAAGGCAAAGATTTACAACCAGCTTGCGCCGGATGATAAGAAGGCATTTATCGACCGCTGGAAAGATTTAGATGAGCAGTCTACAGATGCTAATGAAAGCATCCAGCAGCTGTTCTACTATAATATGTTTTATTATCGCGCACTGGATAAGGATACGAAGACGACTACTCCTGGCGTCAGGAAGTATTATGCGGCTAATAAGTTTGAGCGCTTGTATAAGCCTGAATTGTTGGACACTCTTTTTGTTATCCTGAATCTGTGGAAGGTTGTAAACAAAGGAGAGGAACTTGAAGATGAAGCCTGGTCCAAGAATATTAAAATTAGGCAGACACTGGATATTCTGACTTCATATCCGAACGAGTACTGGAAATACCCGGTTGTTATTTACTATGTTTGCTACAGGAATGAAGAAAATTTTGAAACACGATTTGCTCGGTTCTTGAATAAGCTGCTCATGGAGCTGATGACAAAATACTTGATGATACCGACGATCAATGCTGTAAAGCCGGATATTCTAAAGCTGAATTCTGCAATTGTAGCATCGGATATACCTGCGTTTGAATTTAAGACTGTCGATATGACACAGCTGGAGCCATATATCCAGAATCCGAATCGTAATGTAGTGCGTATGCTTCTGAAGACGCTTGCGTATGAACATCAGGATGATCTGCTTCCGGCTAAGTGGGAGATAGAGCATATCTTTCCACAGAAGTGGCAGACGAATTATTTTCCGGATGAGCCAGACGCAACCATCAAAGAGAAAATTGAGCATATAGGCAATAAGCTCCCATTTGAAAAGAAGCTGAACATTGTCGCTGGTAATGGATATTTTGGCAAGAAGAAAAAAGAGTACACAGCTTCCCAAATTGTAATTACTAAGGCAATGGGAACCTCTGATGTAATGGATTGGAATCTGGAATCCATCACGAAACGTGATATTCGTGTATCTGATGAGGTTGTCAAAATCATGAACAGATGGAATAACGAATATTTAAACACTCCGGTCAGCGAGTGTAAGGCGGGCGAACCATCTGAGGAAGAATTAGCTCAAATTGAGAAATTTAAAAAGAATGGCTGGATCTAGTGATATGTAGAAGGGAGGCATTCTATTTGGCAAAGAAAAAAGATGAAACTTGCCTTGCATTATATAGGTAGAAAAGGCCTTATACCGACTTGTTCCCATAGACTTCAATGGTCAAGACCTTGATATGGATGCCAATTTTGTCACAGATTGCATCTGTTTGCAGCTGTGAATCTTCAATGCCATTGTGACAGATGCCAATGAAGTAATGTAAAGGTCAAGTGACTTTTTCGATAAAAGTTACACACAGGGAGAATTGCTATGTTCTGCAGACTGACACCCGAGGAAGAAGTGCGTATGCACATCCTTTTAAAGGGCATTGCCGACGACCCCAACGCGCTGGAAATGCAAAAGTTCATCCAGCACGGCAGTGTGACGACCTACGAGCATTGTATGCGGGTCACGCGCATTGCATTCTGGCTCAACATCCATCTGCGTGCCCACGCCGACGAGGCCAGCCTGGTAAAAGGTGCGTTCCTGCATGATTTTTACCTGTATGACTGGCATAATTGCAGCAATATCACGCACTGGCATGGCTTTAAGCACCCGCGCATTGCACGCTATAACGCTGAAGTTGTGTTTGCCTTGACCGACAAGGAAAAGGACATTATCCAAAGCCATATGTGGCCGCTGACCCCCACCGACATCCCCCACAGCCGCGAGGCCGCGCTGGTCTGCATGGCCGACAAGATGTCGTCGAGCTATGAGACGGTGTTGGAACGGCGTGCCAAACGAAAAAACAAATGAACCGCAGGGGCCGGGTATGCCCGGCCCTCAGCCATACCGATACAGAACGTTTGCCGTGAAGCCGCGGGCCGGAAATGTCCGGCTCCTACTGGGCGGCATAGAATATAAGGGAGGAACCATTCATGCCTGACCAATACACTCGCACCCGCGCCCAGTTGGGCACGCCCGCGCTGGACGCATTGCGCAAGGCCCATGTGGCCGTGTTCGGCATCGGCGGCGTCGGCGGCCAGGCCGTTGAGGTGCTGGCCCGCAGCGGGGTAGGGGAGCTGAGTTTGTTTGACAGCGACATCGTCGCGCTCTCCAACCTGAACCGCCAGCTGGTGGCGCTGCACTCCACGCTTGGTCAATACAAAGTGGACGCTATGGCCGCCCGCATTGCGGATATCGACCCCACCATCGTCGTACACGCCAACCGTATGTTTTATAACGCCGAAACAGCCGCCGATGTTGACCTGACGCAGTTTGATTACGTGCTGGACTGCATCGACACGGTCAGCGCCAAGCTGCTGCTGATCCGCCGTTGCAAAGAGGCCGGGGTGTCGATTCTGTGCAGCATGGGCGCAGCCAACAAGCTGGACCCGACAGCGTTCAAGGTGGCAGATATCGAGAAAACCACCGTTGACCCGCTGGCAAAGGTCATCCGCATCGAGTGCCGCAAGCGCCGCCTGGGCAAGGTCAAGGTCGTTTTTTCGGAGGAGCCGCCCCTGCCGCCGTTGGCAGATGAGACGAGCGAGGCCCCGGTTGCCGCACGGCGCACCGTGCCCGCCAGCAATGCCTTTGTGCCCGCCGCCTGCGGACTGGTCTGCGGATCGGAGGTCGTCAAGGACATTCTGCGCAAGGCCGGGGCCTACCGCGGCACAAAATAATAAAAGCAAGGATAATCCAAATGGTGCCGTGCGAATGGTAGATTCCCATTCGCACGGCACTTTTTAGGTGACATTATATTATTCTGCCAGTAATTCAGCCTCGGCAAGGGTGGGGTCAAAAGTGCCTTGTACTGCGGGGAAAGATCGTGTGTTCAGTACATATCCTTTGGGAATTGTACGCGGTGTGTAACCGGTGATGAGCTTGAAGGCCCGGTTAAAGCTGCGAATGGTGTTGAAGCCGCAGCGCGACATGACATCGGTTACCTTCAAGTCTGGCTCGGCATTGATGATCTGCACAGCTTTTTCAATCCGCACAACATTCAGATATTGCGAAAAGGTCATGCCCGCCTGGCGTTTGAAGTAGCGGGAAAAGTAAGATTCCGAAACATTCATAAACAGGGCGGCATCGTAAAAGGTAATGCTGTAAAATTCGTGGTCGATGCGGTCCAGAAGCTGTTTGTAACGGGCGGTGACTTCGCTTGGCTGCTGATCGTTTGCGATAAGGGGTTCGCTGCGAAAGATGTCCGTCATCAATTCCTCAATCATGGCAATTGTGCGGACCTCAAAAAAGCGAGGCTGTTCCGAAAGCTCCTGCCGAATGGCAGTGAGCCTTTCCAGAACATTATAGTGATCCTGAAAAAGCGGCGTTGACAGCTGATAAGGATGTGTCAGCGGTTCACAGAGTTTCTCATCAAATAAGCATACCAGCAGCAGACAATCAGGATCGGTATGGATGTAATGCACACACCCACTTTGGCAAAAAATGACACTCTTGGGCAGAAGAGTGTAAGTTGTGTCGGCAACCATGACCTGGGCACAGCCTTCCATACAAACGATCATTTCATGCTCCATGTGCCAGTGGGATATATTCTGCAGGTTTCTGTACTTGCCGACCCACACTTTTTCACTGCCTACATAGGCGCGTTTTTCAAATTTTGCAAGCATAACAGGTTCTCACAATCCACTATGTCAATAAATGTCCATATATGGGAAAAGAATTGCTTTCATTCGGTGTCAGAATGGTATAATATTAACACAAAGATTCAAGAAAAGCAATGATTTAAATGTAAAATGCACAAATTGCAGGAGAGCGGAAATCCTGCTAGTTGTATGAATGACCTTTTTCTTCCTGGCTGCATGGTTGGTGATCGCGACACTGCCTGCACAGCGAAGAAGCGGAGAGTTAGATTGACTGACGCAAATAGAAGAATCAAGAACACAAGGTGGTGAAAAGGTACAGAACAAAATTGTATCCATCGTAGCAAGCGGTGCTTGCAGCCAAAGCACACACATTTTCAATCAAAATGGAAAGAAGGATAAACGATGACACACAGAAAACGTACTTCTATCTTATTGGTGATTTCATTCGTATTGATTTTGGTTGGCAGTTTCTTTTCTAACGCAATCAACACGGATTTTGGAAAAATTAAAACAGATCGCCTCTATCTGATGAATGACAATGGTTATACGGTAAGTGCAAGAATTTATATCCCCAAAACGGCAACGCAGGAGGCACCTGCCCCGGCCATGATTATCTGCCCCGGTGGTGACAGCCCGTCCGATTTGCTTACTCCCTGGGCCAGTGAGATTGCACGCCGTGGCTTTGTGGTAGCACTGGTGGACTATACCGGCTGTGGCGATACGGAAGTTGATAATGCTTCGCAGTATTGGACGAACCACGGTGCTATGGAGCTGGAAACAGTCTACGACTATCTGGCAAATCGGCCATTCGTAGACGCAACCCAGATTGGCGTGGGCGGACATTCCATGGGTTCGCTTTACAGCTATTGCCTGTCAACCAAACGTCAGGTTTCCCTGGTCATTTCTGATGTTATTTACAGCGAGGCTATGCCCACCTACAACCTGGACTTTGTACAGATCTCCGGGCAGCATGATGAAGGTCTGTTGGCGCGCGTCAATAAGATTGATGAATTGTTTAAAGATCCGTTCCTGACAGAACTGTTCGGCACGGATGAGATCGAACCCAACAAACTGTATGGCTCGTGGGAAGACCACAATGCACGCATCTTCTATGTGGTCAACCAGACGCATGCAGATGATATGTACTGGGGGCAGTTTGTCCGCCTGGTAGTGGACTCCGCCATGAACAGCATGGAAGCACCTAATCCGCTTCCTGTAAGCAATATGATCTACGGCTGGAACTTTGTGGCGCTGTTTGTTGTGATCATTGGCATCGTTATGATGTTGTTCTGCGTGGCAGATCTGTTGCTGGATTCTGACCTGTTCTCGTCCCTGAAGCTGCCTGCCCCGCAGGTTACAGCAGGATTTGCCTTTAAGTCAAAGGGCTGGTGGATCTGCGCTGCTATTCTGGCACTGATTCCGGTACTGTTCTTCTTCCCCGGTACAGCGGTCGGCAACCAGATGGCTTCTAATAAACTGTTCCAGCTGGGTACTACCCCCAATGGCTTTCTGATCTGGAGCCTGTTCGCGGCTTGCGGCATGCTGGTATTCTTCCTTGCGTACCACTTTATGTATGGCAAAAAGAAAGGCTGCAATGTTTCCAGCTACGGCCTTGCCACAGGTAGTGATACCAAAGTACACATTGGTTATATTGTAAAATCTGCCGTCTTTGCACTGATCCTGTTTATGCTGGGATACTTTGTCCTGATGTTGATCTATCGCTATGCGGATACAGATGTTCACGGCCTCAGTATCAGCTTCCGTCTGCTGAATGACGCCAAATGTGCAACGATGCCTTGGTATTGCCTTGGTATGCTGCCATACTTCCTGCTGGTTACGCTTGCAGGCAATACTTTACAGTTCCGCGGAGATGTCAGCAAAGGTAAGGATATGACCAAGTCGGTTATTTTGGGCGCCTGCATTGGCATGGTGGGTATGCTGCTGCTCTTCATCTTCTATGAAGTAACGCTGCGTCTGAACCGCCCGTTCTACACAGGTCATTTTGCACACTTCTACATGCTGCTCCTTTCTAATGTGCTGCTGCAGTTCTGCGTGGCTTCCGGTCTGGCAATTTTTATCCGCAGAAAGACCAACAGCATCTGGCCTGGTGTATTTATTGGTACGGCACTGGTTGCATTTGGCATGGTTAGCTCCAACAGTATTGCCATGATTATCTGATCTCTTGTGGAAGGTGTCCACGCATACAATAAAAAGAGCTGCTGAACAAAGCAATCCAAATCGATAAAGAGCGTACGCTTTAAAATGTTAGAAACAAAAGCATTAGAATATCTTCGCAAAGATGATGCGTGACAGCTCTAAGACACCGGTAAAATAAAATTAGCCTCGGTAAAGTAGGCGGGGCCGGCGAAAGCCGGCTCCGTTTTTATTTAAGGCGTGAAGCAGTGGGCTGGGTCGGTATCAGTCGATTACAGAGCCGGACCGTGGGTTGTGCGGATACCATAAGCAGAATAGGCGGCGGAAATGCTGCTGAAAGAAAACGCAAAAAAATAGGGATGGCCTTGGTAAGAGGCTATCCCTGTTTTTTAGCTGATGTGTAAATCGCAGCTTTGGCAACTGCTTTTTGCTGCTTTTTAACGTATCTGCGATATCAGTATAAAATAGGGGCGTTTTGCATGAAAAATACCACTTTGACCCCGGCTTCTTCTTGACAAAAGCACTAAATCAAAGTAAAATTAGAACTAGGAAATAAAGAACCAGACGGCAGGTGTGCCCTGCGCGTGGTTCCTTAAAGGGTGTCGCCCACCGGGAACGCCGCTTTTTACGATATTCAACGTCTTTTTTGACGGTTCTGTGTATATTCTGCGTGCAGGGGCATTGTGCGCCTTTTTGGCCGACCTGCCGCGTCTTTTACTGTAACAATATCATAAGTTAAGCGTCCCGCTGCGCCGCATCCTCCTAGTTAAATCAAGGAGTGAAACCGACTATGTCACCAATTTTGACCGTGGTGCTGGTCCTTGTTGCTGCTGTTGCTGCTGGGGCGCTTGGTTTTTACCTCGGCGGCGAGAACCGCAAGCGCACTGCCGAAGCCAAGATCGGCAGCGCCGAAGAGGAAGCCAAACGCATCGTGAACGATGCCATCAAGGCTGCCGAGCAGAAGCGCAAGGAAACCATCATCGAAGCGAAGGACGAAGCCTTCAAACTCAAGAGCGACGCCGACAAGGAAATCAAGGATCGCCGCGCCGAAATCTCCCGCCAGGAGCGCCGCATCGACCAGAAAGAGGAAGCTCTTGACAAGCGTACCACCCAGATGGAGCGCAAAGAAGAGGACCTCAAGCGCCGCAGCGAGACGGTGGAAGCCCGCTTAGACGAACTGGAACAGCTGAAACTGCGCCAGACCGAAAAGCTGGAAACCATCGCCGCCATGTCCAAAGAGGACGCCCGCGCCGTGCTGCTGAAGCAGGTGGACGACGAGCTGACCCACGAAAAGGCCATGAAGATCAGCGCCTACCAGGCTAACATGAAGGACGAGTGCGACAACCTCGCCCGTGAGCTGGTTGGCCAGGCCATTGCCCGCTGCGCGGCTGACGCCACCAGCGAGGCCACCGTCAGCGTTGTGCCGCTGCCCAGCGACGAGATGAAGGGCCGCATCATTGGCCGCGAGGGCCGCAACATCCGTGCTCTGGAGACCGCCACCGGCTGTGACCTCATCATTGACGACACGCCGGAGGCTATCACGCTGTCCAGCTTTGACCAGACTCGCCGTGAGGTCGCCCGCATGGCGCTGGAACGCTTGATTGCTGATGGCCGTATCCACCCGGCCCGCATTGAGGAGACTGTCGACAAGTGCCGCCGCGAACTGGAAATTCAGATGAAGCGCGAGGGCGACAAAGCCATTATGGAGTTGGGCATTCACAGCCTGCATCCCGACCTGGTCAAGCTCATTGGCCGTTTGAAGTACCGCACCAGCTTCGGCCAGAATGTGCTGAGCCATTCTCTGGAAGTGGCCTGGCTGGCTGGCTTGATGGCCGGTGAGCTGGGTGTCAATGTCCAGCTGGCCCGCCGTGCCGGTTTGCTGCATGATATCGGCAAGGCGCTCGACCACGAGATTGAGGGCAGCCACGTCCAGATCGGCGTCGACATCTGCAAGAAGTACCGCGAAAACCCGCAGGTCATCCACGCCATCGAGGCCCACCATGGCGATGTGGAGCCGAAAACCACACTGGCGTTTATCATTATGGCCGCCGACGCGATTTCCGCCGCCCGCCCGGGTGCCCGCCGCGAGAACATGGAGAGCTACATCAAGCGTCTGGAAACGCTGGAAGCCCTCTGCAACGGCTTCGAGGGTGTCGAAAGCTCCTACGCCGTCCAGGCTGGCCGCGAGGTGCGCATCCTTGTTCAGCCCGACAAGGTCAGCGACGACGAGGTCATTCTGCTGGCCCGCAATGTCGCAAAGAAGATCGAAAACGAGCTGGATTACCCCGGCCAGATCAAGGTCAGCGTCATCCGCGAGAGCCGCGCCACCGAGTACGCAAAATAAGTTTGCCAATAGAAAACGGCAGCCCGCCATGGGCTGCCGTTTTTTGTGCATATAAGGGGTATGGGGAGGAATTCATCCCTTCTCGGGTACTTTGCGGGCGGCACAAGATACGCCATCCACCGCCCATGTAGGGGCCGGGCATGCCCGGCCCGCAACTGTACCACTACATCCGCCTAATTGGGAAGGGGCTTGACCCCTCCGGGGAAAACCTATGTAAACATTATTCCTTATCCACAAATCGTTCCAATAATAGTTGCCTTTTCCAACAAGGTATTATAGAACTTGACACCATAAGGATCTGTCAAATACTCTTTGATATATTGAACCCCTTGGAATATATAAGCGCTGTAATCAGGGGCTTCTTCTGTGCTGAAAGAAAGATATTCTTGTGTTTGCGCGAGGTATACACCAACGTGTCCTTTCCCATCATAATATACCAATAGACCTACTTTCCCTGTATCTGTTACATATGCACCGAATGCGCCTTTTCCATCGGCAGTAAGGGATGACAGTTCCGAAAGGTCTACAATATCGTTGTAGCGATTGGCTTTGTTGGCGTCAGCTGCATTTTTTCCTGCAATAATTTCACGTCCATCTATGGTGGGAACATATCCTTGCCACTCTGGCTTCGCATACAACTCACTCATCTCTGTCTGTATCGCCGTGTGCAGCATCCTCGTCTCCGCAATGACCTGCCTCTTCCTTGCCTTATCAATATACCCGGTCAGTGCGGGCACCAGCAATGCGGCCAGCGCCGCCAGAATCACCAACACTACAATCAATTCCACCAGCGTAAAGCCGCGTTTCGCCTTTCTTGTATCCATAAAACAGGTACTTCCTTTTTTCGCATAATGCCGCTATTATAGCGCAGCAGGCGGGGGTATGTCAACACCAAGAAAGCCGTTTTCACTTATTTCGTGGAAACGGCTTTCTTCTTGCATATCATATAACCTTAATTAGAGGCAACTGTATTATTTTGCGGGTTAAAAGTAAAAGTCTCTTCCGCAACGATCGTACGGCTTGGGCTGGCTTCAAGGATAATCGGCATTACAATTTCGGTAATCGAAGCTGGGTCTTTGCCATTGGCTTTGTAAGTATCCAGATAGTCATAATAGTAGATATCTGTATAGGCGTTAGAATGAGCATCCACTCCGACGTTTCCTTCGGGACGACACTCAAGACCATTCATGGAGCCAATTCCGAAGCTAAGGGATATATCCTCATCCGATTTGTTCTCTATATAGGCCTTGGCCGTATAACCATACACACCATCCGGGTCAAAGCCACATATCACCATCGTGCAATACTCATTGTCGACCAAGACATAGTCCGTCGGCTGCATTTCACGCTTTACCGGGGCTGCATTTTCTTCACCCTTGGGGTAGATAACAAAATCATCATCGACAGGGTCTACTCTATGGTCAACGTTCCACTCCGCTTCATCGTACACGTCAAAATGAATGTTTACAGTGTTGATATCCTGCGGGTTGATGCTGTAAATCTTTAGGCCCGGTGCATCCCATTTGACTTCTTTTGTTTCTTCTTGCCCCGGTTCTACACTGGGTATCCAGGAAAAGTCTGCATCCATACCATTCAATTCCTCGCAGCTGGGCATGACGTAAAGTGTTTTATCAGAAGTTTTGTTTTTGAAGGAAAGTTTCCAATAATAACCGTAATCATCATCGTACCCCACGCCCTGGAGTGCTAATGTGCAAGTATCGTTGTCAGCGATAATCTGCGCCTGAAAATCAGGGTCATAGGTAATGGTGTTTTCCGGCTCAGGCGTTACTGCATCAGCAGAAACAACAGCCTCACTGCTTGTATTGGTATCCATCGTTCCAGAACTGCTTGCTGTGCTCGATTCACTGACGGCAGCAGACGCTGTCTCCGCTGAACTTCCGCAAGCAACCAAAGATGCAGCCATGGCTGCCGCCACAGCAACTGCAATCAGCTTTCTCATTTTACTTACCTCTTACAGATGCAGCACTCGATCCTTGATCTCTGCCGTCCGGCCCTGGTTCCAGAACTGGGTGCCGATATAGCCGCAGGTGCGGCGGGCAACGTTCAGCTTGTTCTGGTCGCGGTTGTGGCACTTGGGGCACTCCCAGACCAGCTTGCCGTCCTCCGGCACAATCTGAATTTCACCGTCGTAGCCGCAGACCTGGCAGTAGTCGCTCTTGGTGTTCAGCTCGGCATACATGATGTTCTCGTAGATGAACTGCATGACCTTGATGACAGCTTCGAGGTTATCCTGCATATTGGGTACTTCCACGTAGCTGATGGCACCACCCGGGGACAGCTTCTGGAACTCGCTCTCGAATTTCAGCTTGGTGAAGGCGTCGATATGCTCGGTGACGTGGACGTGGTAGGAGTTCGTGATATAGTTGTGGTCAGTGATGCCCGGCACCACACCGAAACGCTTCTGCAGGCACTTGGCGAACTTGTAGGTCGTGGATTCCAGCGGTGTGCCGTACAGGCTGAAATCAATATTGTGCTGGTTCTTCCACTTGGCGCAGGCGTCGTTCATATGCTGCATCACGTTCAGTGCAAAGGGCTTGGCGGCGGGGTCGGTGTGGCTCTTGCCGGTCATATACTTGCAGCACTCATACAGGCCCGCATAGCCCAGGCTGATGGTGGAATAGCCGCCGTAGAGCAGCTTGTCGATGGGCTCGCCCTTCTTCAGGCGGGCCAATGCGCCGTACTGCCACAGGATGGGCGCGGCGTCGCTCAGGGTGCCTTTCAGGCGGTTATGGCGGCACATCAGGGCCTTGTGGCACAGCTCCAGGCGCTCGTCAAACAGCTGCCAGAACTTATCAAAATCGCCGCCGCTGGACAGAGCCACATCCACCAGGTTGATGGTGACAACGCCCTGATTGAAGCGGCCGTAATACTTGGGCTTGCCGTTCTCGTCGATGTACGGTGTCAGGAAGCTGCGGCAGCCCATGCAGGTGAAGCAGTGGCCCTCGCCGTTGGCATCGACCTTGTATTCCAGCATCTTCTTCTCGCTGATATAGTCGGGCACCATGCGCTTGGCGGTGCACTTGGCGGCGAGTTTGGTCAGGTAGTAGTAGGGCTGGCCCTCGTAAATATTGTCGTCCTCCAGGACGTAAATCAGCTTAGGGAAGGCAGGGGTGATCCAGACGCCGGCTTCGTTCTTGACACCCTGGTAGCGCTGGCGCAGCATTTCCTCAATGACGATGGCCAAGTCGGACTTGAGACGCTGGTTGTCACCGGCCTCGTTCAGGTACATAAACACCGTGATGAACGGTGCCTGGCCGTTGGTGGTCATCAGGGTGACGACCTGGTACTGGATGGTCTGCACGCCGCGCTTGATTTCCTCGCGCAGGCGCTTCTCGACGATCTCGGAGATTTTTTCCTCGCCGGGATCAATGCCCAGGTCCTTCATCTCGGCCTCGACATCGCGGCGGATCTTCTTGCGGCTGACATCGACGAAGGGGGCCAGATGGGTCAGGCTGATGCTCTGGCCGCCGTACTGGCTGGACGCAACTTGCGCGATGATCTGCGTGGCAATGTTGCAGGCGGTGGAGAAGGAGTGCGGCTTCTCAATCAAAGTGCCGGAAATGACCGTGCCGTTCTGCAGCATATCGTCCAGGTTGACGAGGTCGCAGTTGTGCATATGCTGGGCATAGTAGTCGGCATCGTGGAAGTGGATGATGCCCTCCTCGTGCGCCTTGACGATCTCCGGGGGAAGCAGCATACGCATCGTCAGATCCTTGCTGACCTCACCGGCCATATAGTCGCGCTGGACGCTGTTGACGGTGGGGTTCTTGTTGGAGTTTTCCTGCTTGACTTCCTCGTTGTTGCACTCGATCAGGGACAGAATCTTGTCGTCCGTGGTGTTGTGGGTGCGCTTGAGGCTCTGCACATAGCGGTAGGTGATGTACTTGCGGGCCACCTCATACGCGCCGGTGGCCATGATGGCATCCTCGACGATATCCTGAATCTCTTCCACGTTCATGGCGTGGCCGCGGGCATAGCAGACCTCCTGCACATGGTCGCTGATCTCGATGATCTGCTGCTTCGTCAAGCGCTGGGCCTCGGGCACGACCTTATTCGCCTTCGTGATGGCCGAAATGATTTTGGTGATGTCAAAGACAGCTTCGCTGCCGTTGCGCTTGATGATCTTCATGGTGACTCCTCTTTTTATAATAGAATAAACAGATGCGGAACATGGTAATACGCACTGTATAAAACACGTATCTGTTGCCGGGCTGTACAAAGCCCGTTTCGCGAGCAAGACTATAATACCGCAACCAGAGGGAAAAGTCAATGGATGAAACCACTAGATATTGTGTTATATGATATTCAAAGAACAAAATATTCCGTTTTCGTCGCCTCAACGTGCAAAAAGGATACTGCCAAAAATGAGGCGGAATTTTTAGTGATTTTGAGCGGTTCTACACAAAATGACGCTGTATCGCAGAAAACAAGCCATTGCATTTTGTTTTCACGGTTGCATTATGTCGGTAAAGCTGGTATACTAGGTAAGGTTTTGGGGTATGCCCCAAGCCCTTACACAAGATATGGGGATGCCCCACAGGAGAACTGCCATGAACTACGCCACCATCAAATATTGTGATATTGCCAACGGGGAAGGGGTGCGCACCAGCCTGTTTGTCTCGGGCTGCCGCCGCCATTGCCCCAACTGTTTCAACGCAGTGGCGTGGGATTTCAACTATGGCGCGCCCTTTACCGACGCGGTGAAGGAGCAAATCATCGAGAGCCTGGCCCCCGGCTACATCAACGGTCTGTCGCTGCTGGGCGGTGAGCCGCTGGAGCCGGAAAACCAGCATGCGCTGCTGCCCTTTATCAAAGAGGTAAAGGCCCGCTGCCCGGGTAAGACCATCTGGTGCTACACCGGCAACAATCTCGAACACGAGGTCTGGCAGCCCGGCTGCGGCCGCTGCGAGGTCACGGACGAGTTCCTACAATATATAGATGTGCTGGTGGACGGCGAATTTGTGCAGGACAAGTATGATATCAGCCTGCGGTTCCGCGGTTCGAGCAACCAGCGCATCATTGACATGAACAAGACCCGCGCGGCGGGAAAGATCGTCCTTTGGCAGGACGACCCGATTTTTGCGGATCACAAGATGTAACGGAGGCGGCCGCGGGCGGATATGGAGTCCGCTCCTGCGAACCGCAAGGCCGAGGTGCAGGGGCCGCACATATGAGGCCCACAGCCCTGCGGTAAGAAGCCGTCTGCCTTCCACGCGAGGGCCGGGCATGCCCGGCCCCTACACCTCTGCCATATTTCAAAAATAGGAGCAATAATCATCTACTATGTCCACCCCCGCTAAATCCAAATCCATGACCGAAGGGCCATTGGCCAAACAAATTCTGCTGGTCAGTCTGCCGCTGGCCCTGTCTAACCTTTTACAAATTCTGTTCAACCTGTCCGATGTTGCCGTTGTGGGCCGCTTTGCAGGCTCCACGGCGCTGGGCGCAGTCGGCTCCACGGCAACGTTCGTCACGCTGTTCACCGGCTTTCTTATCGGCCTCAGCAACGGTATCAATGTGCTGGTGGCGCGGTTTTACGGTGCCAGGCACCCCAAGGACGTCAGCAAGACCGTCCATTCGGCGTTGCTGGTCAGCCTGGCGGCGGGTGTGCTGCTGCTGTTTATCGGTCTGGTCGGCTCGCCCGCGCTGCTGCGGCTGTTGAATACCAAAGAGGACCTGCTCCCCGGTGCCATTTTGTACCTGCGCGTCTACTTTTTGGGTATGCCCGCGCTGGCGCTCTATAACTTCGGCAACGCTGTGTTCAGCGCCATCGGCGATACCAAGAAACCGCTAACCTATCTTTCTATCGCAGGTGCGCTGAATATTGTGTTGAACCTGTTCTTCGTCATCGTCTGCAAGCTCGATGTCGCGGGTGTGGCGCTGGCCAGCACGATTGCCCAGTGCGTTTCGGCGGGGCTGATCCTGCACGCGCTGACAAAAGTCCGGGACTGCTATGCGCTGGACTTTCACAAGATAAAATTAGACATTCCAACGACAAAACGCATTTTGCTGCTGGGGATTCCGGCAGGCTTCCAGAACGCGGTTTTCGCTATCGCCAACCTGTTTATCCAGGCGGGCGTCAACTCTTTCGACTCGCTGATGGTCAAGGGCAACTCGGCCGCCGCCAACGCGGATGCCCTGATTTATGACGCTATGGCGGCGTTTTACATGGCCTGCGCCAGCTTTATGAGCCAGAACTACGGTGCGGGCAAGCTGGACCGCGTAAAGAAAAGCTACTTCATCGCGCTGGCCTACTCCTTTGGGCTGGGCGCGGTGCTGGGCGGTGGGCTGCTGGTGTTCGGCCGCCAGTTCCTTGCGCTGTTCACCACCGAGAGTGCCGTCATCGACGCAGGCATGAAGCGCATCATGGTCATGGGCTGGGCCTACTGCATCTCGGCTTTCATGGACTGCACGATTGCCGCCTCCCGCGGGCTGGGCCAGACCATCGGCCCCACCGTTATCGTTATTCTGGGGTCCTGCGTATTCCGCGTGGCGTGGGTCTACACGATCTTCGCCCACTTCCACACGATTCCCTCGCTGTACCTGCTGTATCCCTGCTCCTGGGCGCTGACTGCCGCCGCAGAGATCGCCTATTTTGTCTTTGCCTACCGCCAGTCCGTCCAGTGCTTGCAGCAGCGCGACGCCCTGGCGCGCCTGTAAGGGGAGGGGAGAGGTATGGACACCAAAGCCACCATTTCCGCCGCGCCAAAAGAACTGACCGACCGCCAACTCGTCAACACGCCCATCGGCCCGGTCTGCATGAGCCGCACCGAGTACGAGCTGTACCGGGCAGAACTGGAACTGCGCAAAGCCAAGGAAACGCAGCGTTTATAACACGTCAGGCCCCCGGACGTGCTGGCAGACAGCAGCGCCCGGGGGCCTTGTCTTTCAGTATATAGAAGCACCCCGCCCGCACATCACGAAAACCGTGACGTGCGGGCGGGGTGTTATGCTATGATTTTAAGCGCAGTCGCTCAAATTACAGCTGGGGGCCGGCAGAGACCAGAGCCTTGCCGTGCTCGTTGCCTTCGTACTTGGCGAAGTTCTTGATGAAGCGGCCAGCCAGATCCAGAGCCTTGGTCTCCCACTCGGAAGCATCCTTGTAGGTGTCGCGAGGATCGAGGATGGCGGGATCGACACCGGGCAGCTCGGTGGGAACCTCGAAGTCGAAGTGCGGGATCTTCTTGGTGGGGGCCTCGTTGATAGCGCCGCTCAGGATCGCGTCGATGATGCCGCGAGTATCCTTGATGGAGATGCGCTTGCCGGTGCCGTTCCAGCCGGTGTTGACCAGGTAAGCCTTAGCGCCGGACTTCTGCATCTTCTTGACCAGTTCCTCAGCGTACTTGGTGGGATGCAGCTCCAGGAAGGCCTGGCCGAAGCAGGCGGAGAAGGTCGGGGTGGGCTCGGTGATGCCGCGCTCGGTGCCGGCCAGCTTGGCGGTGAAGCCGGACAGGAAGTAGTACTGGGTCTGCTCGGGGGTCAGGATGCTGACCGGGGGCAGAACGCCGAACGCATCAGCAGACAGGAAGATGACGTTCTTGGCGGCAGGGGCAGAAGAGATCGGGCGAACGATGTTCTGGATGTGGTTGATGGGGTAGGACACACGGGTGTTCTCGGTGACGGACTTATCAGCGAAGTCAATCTTGCCCTCGGCGTCGACGGTAACGTTCTCCAGCAGAGCGTTGCGCTTGATGGCGTTGTAGATATCAGGCTCAGAGTCCTTATCCAGGTTGATGACCTTGGCGTAGCAGCCGCCCTCGAAGTTGAAGACGCCGTTGTCGTCCCAGCCGTGCTCGTCGTCGCCGATCAGCAGGCGCTTCGGGTCGGTGGACAGAGTGGTCTTGCCGGTGCCGGACAGACCGAAGAAGATGGCAGTGTTCTTGCCCTCCTTATCGGTGTTGGCAGAGCAGTGCATGGAGGCCATGCCCTTCAGCGGCAGGAAGTAGTTCATCATGCTGAACATACCCTTCTTCATCTCGCCGCCGTACCAGGTGTTGATGATGACCTGCTCCTTGCTGGTGATGTTGAAGGCAACGCAGGTCTCGCTGTTCAGGCCCAGCTCCTTGTAGTTCTCGACCTTAGCCTTGGAGGCGTTGTAAACAACGAAGTCAGGCTCGAAGTTGGCCAGCTCCTCGGCGGTGGGCTTGATGAACATATTGGTGACAAAGTGTGCCTGCCAGGCCACTTCCACGATGAAGCGGATCGCCATGCGGGTATCCTTGTTTGCGCCGCAGAAAGCATCCACGACGAACAGGCGCTTGTTGCACAGCTCCTTCTTGGCAATGTCCTTAACGGCAGACCAGGTGGCCTCGGTCATGGGGTGGTTGTCGTTCTTGTACTCGTCGCTGGTCCACCAGACGGTGTTCTTGGAGTTCTCGTCAACAACGATGTACTTGTCCTTGGGGGAACGGCCGGTGTAAACGCCGGTCATAACGTTGACAGCGCCCAGCTCGGTGACCTGGCCCTTCTCATAGCCGGTCAACTCGGGTTTGGTCTCTTCCTCGAACAGCATCTCGTAAGAGGGGTTATGCACGATCTCGGTCGTGCCGGTAATGCCATACTTAGTCAAATCCAGATTTGCCATGTTTACATATACCTCTTTCTCTATACTTTTGGCTGAATGGGGCAACAGGGGTCTAAGTCAGCCTCCTAGTGCCCCATCCTGACATTTATTATACAAAGATTTTGCCGCAAAAGCAAGGCCAAATTCTTTCAAAGATTGTGACATTATTGTAAAATAGTTTGAATTTGGTAAAGCCTCCCTTGTCAAAGGGAGGTGCCGAGCTTTGCGAGGCGGAGGGATTCCTGCCCGGTTGCCGGGAAAGCGGCATTAAAGGCCAGGCTGCAAGAATCCCTCCGGCCGCCTTCGGCGTCCACCTCCCTTTGACAAGGGAGGCTTCCCACCCTGCCATGTAGGGGGCGGCGTCCCCGATGCCCCGCGGACTGTGCCGGGCGAGCGGAGCGAAGGGGAGGAGGAGCTTTTGCATCCCCTTTACCGCCGCTTTCCCCCAAAAATTCCCCTTTTTGTAAAAAATCCACAAGAATATTTATGTATATTCTGTGAAATTGCGAATAGCCTTACCCCCCCGGGTGGTAAAATATGGGTATTCGTTGAAACTGTATTTGACAGTTTTGAAAAATTAGGAGGAATTTAAATGAAAGACAACCGAACATCGGTCAAGCGCAGCCTGTTTGTCAGCGCCATTGCCCTGACGCTGACCGCTGCGCTGCTGATCGGGTCAACCTTTGCGTGGTTTACGAGCACGGCATCCACCGGTGTCAACAAGATTGAATCCGGCAATCTGAAAGTGGATATTATCGGCGCGGACAGCGATTCTCATATTGAGAAGCTGAACTTCACCAAAGCTGCTACGACGGATGCAGAAGCTGACGAAGAGATTCTCTGGGAGCCGGGCGGCCGTTATCTGACCGAGGGCTTCAGAATTGCCAACAAGGGCAATCTGGCTTTGAAGTGGAAAGCACAGGTCAACAAGGGCACTACCGCCGCCAATGAGGGTAATTTCGATCTGTTGGATGTTATCGACTTCTATCTGGTAACAAGCAAAGATGTGGACGATATGGGAACTGCGCTTGACGAGTTCACCGGGAATCTGAAAAAGACCGAAACCAGCGATGTATATTACATCAAGGGCGTGATGAAGACCAATGCCGACAATAACTATCAGGGCCTGACGCTGGACGGCATCACCATTACCGTTTGCGCTACTCAGGATACTGTTGAGAACGACAGCTTTGACAACACCTATGATACAGATGCTGAATATCCTATTTCAGTTACAACGGGAGACGAACTGCAGGCCATTGTGAGCGATGCAACAGCTCCTGTCAATATCGTGCTGGCGAACGACATTACGACCAACAACTTCGTCATCCCTGCGGATAAGGATGTAACCCTGGATTTGAATGGTCGCACTGTAAAGAATGCTGAATCGCACACCATTCTGAATCAAGGCCATCTTACTCTGACAGATTCAAGCGCAGATAAAAGCGGTCAAATCATCTCCTGCAAGGACGACACTGCAGCACTTCGCAACGGAGATAATGCAGTCTGTGTAGTCGAGGGCGGAACAATTTCTCGTGACGGGGCCGATGGAAATACATGGCACACTGTGGAAAACTTTGGTACCATGACCTTCAACGGCGGTAAAGTGATTGCTAATGACGGTAAATCATTTGCTATTGTCAACGGTTGGAATTATATACCCGTACCCGGCGAACAAAAAGCTACCATGACGATCAACGACATCGAAATGACTGCCAGTCCAAACGGTTTTAAAAACTGCGCTGGTGGCACTCTGACAATGAACGGTGGCACATTACGTTGTACTACCGGTTACTGGGGATTGTCCAATGACTCAACCGGTGTTGCAACGATTAACGGCGGCAAAATCATTTCTGACGAATACATTGCCATTTCCGACGGCGGTGCAAAGATGGAGATCAACGGTGGTACATTTACCGGCCCTCAGGGAAGCCTTTATGTGCAGAATTGGGCGAAGGATACAGTCGTAAAAGGCGGTAGCTATCAGAATGAGACAGTGGAGTTTATGCAGAGTTGTTGTCCTAAAGGCTATACAGCTAAGCCTGAAGGCGATATGGTTGTCGTAAGCAAGGATTGATTATTGTATAAGTCCAAACCCCTTTCCAAGTCCTCTCACTCCTCGGAGTGAGAGGCAATCAAAGGGCATAGGCGAGGGCATATGTCTTTAGATTGCTATGATGCAAACGCGGAAAGTCTGCGTTTGCATTTACATCCTGATTTGCTTTTCTCATCTTATCCTTTCTAAATTTGCCGTCCCCTCCCCGGAGGGGCGGCAAGCAAAGGGCGCAAACTGTATCGTTTACGCCCTTTGCTTGCTGTAAAATAAAACCTTAAAAGGATGCTTTTTATGCCAAATCCCAATCGCAAGACCCTATTGCGGGCGCTCTGCCTGACGGCGGCGGGTTCGGCGCTGTTTGCATCGCTGTATGTGGGCAGTACGTCGGCCTATTTCACCAGCACCGCCACCGTGCAGGTCGCCGATATCCAGGCCGGCACTTGGGCCGGGCAATCTGACGACCCCGAGGCGGACGCCCCCGTATTCCTCGACGAGGAAACCATAGCCCCCGACACCCAGCTGGCTGCCGCGCCGACCCCCGCCGCACGGACTGCGGAGGAACCTGCGGCCACGCCGTCCCCCACGGCAGAACCGACTGCCACGCCGGAACCTACGCCCACGGCTACGCCGGAACCTACCGCCGAACCGACACCGGAACCGACGGCTGAACCTACCCCGGAACCCACCGTGACCCCCGAGGCCACCGCCGCGCCCGAAACCAAATCCGCACAAAGTGAAAAAACCACCCAGGCTGGTCCGGTTGCCTTTGCCGCACCCGCCCGCACAGCCCACCGCGCCCCGCAAAAGCAGGCCACGCTGGAGCTGTACCGCGGCAATGCCAGTGCGGCACAGGCTTTCGCCCTGCCCAATATGCTGCCCGGCGACACTGCCGAGAAAGAGTTCACCGTCAACGTCTCCCACCGGGGCAAGGTGACGCTCTACTTCTCTGCCGGGCCGGACGATGTTACCGCGCCCCTTGCGGGCGGCTTGCAGCTGACTGTGACCTGCAACAACACCCAGCTGTACAGCGGCACCTTTGCCGATGTGCCCGCCGTTTTGCCGGTGGATGTGCCCGGCACAGCCGCCGATACCACCGATGCCATGACCTACCGCGTCACCGTCGCCCTGCCGACCAGCGCGGGCAACGAGTACCAGAACTTGACCATGACCGCCGATTTGAATTGGTGGGTGGACGAGCTTGCGCCTGCGCCGGGCACGGACCCGGCAGCGTCTGACAGCACCGCCACGTCGGGCGGTGCCACCGGGCAGCTGACCGGCAAACCCGGTTTTGTAAAAGCGCTGACCGCAATGCCCCAGACCTCCGACAGTTTCCCGCTGGCGGTCGTGGTGGTCATTATGGCCGTTTCTGCCATTGCACTGGCCGCACTGGTCATTGCCAAGCGAAAGGGGGATGACCATGAACGCAAGTGATCCCCGCGCTTACCGCCGCGCCGCGCTGCTGACGCTGCTGCTGGCCGCCGTGCTGGCGGTCGTGACCTGCGCTGTGGGCCTGACCCGGGTGCAGGTGCCCCAAAACCGCTTTACCACCGGCACCGTCGCCATTGACCTGAACGGCGGCAAGCCGATTTTGACCGAGGATGAATATTTGTTTGAACCGGGCATGACGGTCAACAAGGATTTCACCCTGTCCAATACCGGCACGGCGGATGTGTACTATAAGCTCTATTTCCGCGACGTGAGCGGCGAGCTGGCCGATGTGCTGGAAGTGACGCTGACCGACGGCAGCGACGTTTTGTACACCGGCACGTTGGCCGGGCTGACCCGCAGCACCGCCGCCACGGCCCCCGCTGTGCTGGCCGTGGGCCAGGCCAGGACCATGCAAGCGTCGTTCCACTGCCCGGAAAACACCGGCAACACCGCCCAGCAGACCCGCATGAGCTTTGTGCTGTGTGCCGACGCTGTGCAGACCAAGAACAACCCGACCGGACTTTTTGATTGATAACACGAGGAATCTTTATGAAAAAAGCGGCGGACAAATTTGTCCGTATCTTTGCAGCAGTGCTGGCGGTTTTATCCGTCAGCATTTTGCTGTTTACTTTGGTATCCACCCTGTTTTTGAACCGCACGGATAAAGAGTGGTTCGGCTACAAGGCGTTCATCGTCCTGTCCGATTCGATGTCGGTAACGGATTTCAGCGCGGGCGATTTGGTTTTTGTGCGCCATGTGGACCCCAGCACCCTGCAGCCGGGGGATATCATTGCTTTTACCAGCCGCAACGACAGCAACTACGGCGATACCGTCACCCACAAGATACGCGCCCTGACCACCACTGCCGACGGCGCACCGGGGTTTACCACCTACGGCACGACCACCGATACCGACGATGAAGCCGTTGTGCCGTATAGTGATGTGATTGGCCGGTATGCCGGGCATCTGCCGAAGGTGGGGCTGTTCTTTAACTTTTTGAAAACGACGCCCGGGTATCTGCTGTGTATCTTTTTGCCCTTTGCCCTGCTGATCCTCTCGCAGGCGGTGCAGACGGTACGGTTGTTCAGGGCCTACCGCCGCGAACAGGCCGGGGCCGGGGACAGCGATGCCTTTGCCCTGCCGGAGCCGCAGAGCGGGGCCGAGATCGCCGCACGGCTGGCGGCGGGGGAGGATGTCACCTTGCAGGCCGACACCGCCTTTACCGACGCCGACGGCCATTGCATAGACTGTGTGATCGCCCCCGGCAAGGCCGCCGCCCTGCACTTGAACGGCCACCGCCTGAAAGGCACGATACAGCTGGCCGACGGCGCGGCCCTGACAGTACATGGCAAAGGCATGATACAGGCTACCGCCCGCAGCCACAGCCGCGCAGGCTGCCCCATTTACGCCCGCGGGCAGGGCTGCCGCGTGGACCTGTACGGCGGCCGCTATCTGGGCGGTGCCGGGTCTTGTGCCGTCTGTGCGGCGGCGGGGCAGGTGATTTTGCACGGCGGCCTGTACGCCGTAAAGGGCGACAGCGCCGACCACCTGCTGTACAGTGTAGGGGATGGGGCCATCACCGTAGAGGGCGGGCGGTTTGTCGGGTTTGACCCTGCGGCCTGCCTTGCGCCCGGCAGAACCACGGCGGCGCAGGAAACGGACAAGGGCATTTTGTACGTAGTGAAAGAACTATAAAAAGCGAGGGACGCACCGCAATAGGTGCGTCCCTCGCTTTCGTATGAATTATGTAGGAATTATTTACGCATCCGAACGCGAATAAGCGTTCTTCATGCCGCTGCTCAGCTCAAACAGCACCTTGTTCAGCGCGTCGGTCGTCTCGGCCTTGGCCATGGCGGCAATCTCCTCGTTGGCTTTTTCGCGCAGGGCGGCGCGGGCGGCGGGGTCAGCCTCGGCGCGCTGGGCGTCGTCGTACCGGTTGATGAAGCCGTTGGACTTTGCGCCGACGCTCAGGGTGTAGCGCTCGATGTGGAACACTGACTTTGCGTAGGACGCATCGGCCATGGCGGCCAGCAGGCGGCTGGCCCAGTAGAAGTTGTCTGTGGAGACATCGCCGGTCGTGTTGGATAGGTACTCCGGTGTCGTGTCCACATTGGCATAGAAGGGCAGCATCGTGTTGAAGGCGTTGGACGCAAAGGCCAGCCACTCCACAGCGCGGAAATCCTCCGGCACGTCGGGGCGCATCTGCAAAAGCGCCATAAAGTCGTTGCGGTTCACGCCGATGGGGCGGTAGATGCCCTTCTCGGCGGCTGCGGCGGCGTAGGGGTCGTAGGGCGTGCCCTGATAATGGGACGACAGCACGTACTTTACATCCTCGGGCGTGACTTTCTTCTCGGGCACCATGCACCAGGGCAGATCGTCGGAGCGCGGCGTAAAGTCGGCGTCGGGGCCGTCCCATACGAAGGTGTTGGGATTGAAATACCGCAGCATATACCACGCGCGGGGCGTGTTGTAGACGTGGTCGGCATCGTCGTGGCTGCCGAAGGTATCCCGCGGGTTCAGCGCACCGTCCTGGGACAGGTCGAGGTGATACTTTTTGATAAAGTCACGCAGATCAGCTGAGCACATGAAGTCCTTCTGCTCGCCCAAAGCGTCGTCCAGGTCCAGCGTGTCCAGGCCCAGCTGGTTCGGCATGACGACATAGACATCGTCGGGTACGCGGCGGGCCATCCAATGGTGGCCACCGATGGTCTCCAGCCACCAAATCTCGTCCACATCCTGGAAGGCAATGCCGTTCATCTCATAGGTGCCGTACTGTTCCAGCAGGCTGCCCAGGCGGCGGGCACCCTCGCGGGCGGTGCGCACGTAGGGCAGCACAAGGTAGACGATATCTTCCTCGCCGATGCCGCCCTTGACCAGCGGGTCAGCGCCCAGCACGCGCGGGTTGGAGGTGATGGTCTCGGTCGCGGTCATGCCGACGTTGGCGGCGTTCACACCGCTGGCCGCCCACAGGCCCTTGCCCTCCACGGCGTTGGGCACGGCGGTCATCCGCAGGCCGTCGCCGGGCAGGGGGATCTCGACGCCCGAAATCACGGATTTGTAGACAGCCGGGTAGTCCTGCGGCTGGAACACGGTAAATTTTTTCGCGGTAAAATGGCCGGAACCGGAATCGTCGTTGCGGGCGATCATCGTGGAGCCGTCATACGACGCATTTTTGCCGACCAGAATGGTAGTGCAAGCCATGTTTGAACATCTCCTTATGTATTATATAACCCTATTATAAACCTGTTTTCCCAAATTTCAATCACAATTCCTGTGCCACGCCCTGGGGGATAACGCCGGTCTGGTAGGCCTCCACCAGGGCGGTCAAATCGCGGATGAGCGCCTGCTTGCGGCCGCCCTCGTCAGTATCGCGCACCAGGATACGCTGCGGTGCGGTGTAGATGTACTCGCTCTTGGACGTGATATCCTCGTCCTCGTGGATGGCCTTGTCAGTGTTTTCAAACGGCTGGTGGGTGCGAAGAATCAACCCGCGGGAATTGTAGACCAGTGTGTAGCCCGCAATGCCGGTGCGCTGGTGGTAGGCGCGGCAGAAGCCGCCGTCGATGATGATGAGCCGCCCGCCGCCTTTGATGGGGCTTTCGCCTTCAATAGCGCGGACCGGCACATGGCCGTTGACGATATGGCTGCCCTCGCCTTCCAGGCCAAATTCGCGCAAAATATGTTCGGCGGTGCGCGGGTCGGCAATGTGCTTGTAGTAGGGGTTCTTTACCTCAACGTGGGCGGCGGGGTCGGCAATGTACAGCCGTTCAAACGTCGTCATGGCGCTGCGGCCAAACAGCGGCGATTTTGCCCCGCACCACAGATACCACAAAAAGTCCTGCCCAGCCAGCCGCGCAGGGCTGCCCTGCGGCGCACTGTAACCCTGGCGGGCGCGGCGGTCGCAGTAGTCGAACAGCGCCTTGCCGCTGCGGGCAACGCCCTCAAAGGTGATGGCCGCAAACGCGCCGTTTTCGGTCATGGGCACAGCGCCGTGGTAGAGCAGATTGCCGTTGCACATTTTATAAAATGCGCCGTGAGCGTACAAAAATTGCACATGGCGCTGCAGCCGCTCGCTCTCGGCAAAGCTGCGCACCAGCCCGGCAATGACCTTGCCCTCGTCGGCGGTCAGCACGGTGGGGCGCGCCGGATCCACGGTGGGGAAGTCGCAGTCCAGCAGGGGATAGGTCGTGCCAAAATAATCCACTGTGCCCGCGTCAAAGTCGATGTGATTTAAAAAGTCGCGGCCCTGCAAATCAAAATCCGGGTTGCGGGCAATGACCTGGGCTTCGAGCTTGAGCATCATGACGGTCACGGCTTTGTGCATCCGCGCGGCGGCGGTCAAATCACCCGCAGCGGTGCGCGGGTCTGCGTGGGGCAGCCAGCGCGACACATCGGAATCGGCGTAGGTATGCTGGGCAAAACGCTCGAGCTGCCGCAGGCTGATACCGTAGCCGCCCTCAAGGGTGTCGAGATTGTTGTAAGCCAGTGTCGTTTTCAGCACCGTCATGATGCAGAGCGGACTGCCCGCCGCCGCGCCCATCCAGACGACATCGTGGTTGCCCCACTGGATATCCACCTGGTGGTGGGCCATCAGGCTGTCCAGAATGCGGTCAGGGCGCGGGCCGCGGTCGAACAGGTCGCCCACGATGTGCAGGCGGTCAACGGCCAGCCGCTTGATGACCTCGCAGAAACGAACAATATAGGCGTCTGCGCGGTCGTAGCGGATGATGCTCTCGATGATTTCGCCGTAATACTGGTCCTTGTCGTGGTCCTCAAAGTGAGCGTGAAGCAGTTCGTCGAGGATGTAGCCGCAATTCTGGGGCAGGCAGCGGCGCACATGGTCGCGGGTGTGCTTGCTGGACACGAACCGGCACAGATCGATGAGCCGCAGCAGTGTCAGTCGATACCAGGCGTGCAGGTCTTTTTGGCGGGCTTTCAGCTCGGGTAATTTTTGATTGGGATAATAGACCAATGTTGCTAAATCGGCGCGTTCGTCGGCGGGGACGCCGGGGCCTAACACTGTGTCGATCTTTTCCCGGATGACGCCCGACGCGCTGTTTAAAATATGTACAAACGCTTCATGCTCGCCGTGCAGGTCGCTCATAAAATGCTCGGTGCCCTTGGGCAGACGCAGCAGTGCCTCAATGCGGATGATCTCGCTGGCCGCGGCGGCCACGGTCTTGTATTTCTGGGAAAGCAGGCGCAGATAGCGCAGATGCTCGTCGGAATATGGCACGGGCAGGACCTCCCTGTACTTTTATTTCATCTATATGGAATTATAACACACTTTTAGGCAAAACAAAAGGGCCGCAGCCCTAAGAATTTAGGGTTGCGGCCCGGAAGAGTATGTCTTGCAGGGGTCGATGCTCGCATCCGCCGCTACGGCGTCCCGGAAGATGAGCGATTACTCGATTTCAATCAACGTCTGCTTCGGCTCCAATTTCTTGGCGTCGGCCTTGGGCAGGTGCAGACTCAGGATGCCGTTCTCAAATTTGGCGCTGATATCCTTGGGTTCCAGCTCCTTGCCAACGTAGAAGCTGCGGGCACAGCTGCCGGTGGCACGCTCCTGGCGAATGTAGCGGCCCTCGTTGTCCTTCTCGTCCAGTTCCTCATTGCGCTGGGCGCTGATGGTCAGGTAGCCGTTGTCAAGGTCGAGCTTGACATCCTCCTTCTTGAAGCCGGGCAGGTCGACAAACACATCGTAACTGTCCTTGTTCTCGCGGACGTCGGTCTTCATCACATTGGCGGAACGTTTGCCAAACATACTGTGGGGTTCGGCAGCGCGCATTGCACGGTCAAAGTCATGCGCCCAGGCATCGCTGAACAAATCATCCATCAAACCATCATTGAACATATACGGAACCATCATCATAAGTCATTCCTCCAATTTTTATCGGCTGAACGTAGACTGCGCGTACAGTTGACTTTTGAATTAAGCTTTGTTGTTCCTTTGGGGTTCTGGTTCTTTCGTCCCTGTTTCCCTTGGAACGCCTCTATAATAGCACAGCGAATTAGCACTGTCAATAGTAGAGTGCTAATGTTTACAAGTTGTGTAATGATTGTTCATAAAATATGTAATAAGTTTTGAAATGCAGCGATAATACGTGATTTTGCGTAGTGATCAATATGCGCAGCCCCTGCACAAGTGTGTACATACCATATAAAACAAGAACATGCCCGCCACCCTTGCCAAATTTTCGTCTGTTTTTTTGTGCGGTTTGCGGATTGACACTTTTTGAATGCAACGGTACCCTTGAACTGCGCGCAACTATCATGCGCAACATTTTCAGCAAGGGAGGGAACGTGCGCACCATGGCGAATAACACTACACCCATGAAAATTGCAGAGATCGCAGACGCGCTCGGAATCTCGAAAACCACGGTATCACGTGCGCTTTCCGGCAAAGGACGCGTGGGGGAGGAGACCCGCGCCCGGGTGTTTGCCTACGCCGGGCTGACCGGGCGCGAGGTCGCGCCGCCCCATCCGGTGACACAGGGCGCAACACATAATCTGTCACTCATCATCCCGAAACACTTCATCCGCCTGGATTTGCCCTTCCTGCGCAAATGTATGGGCGGCATCTGCGCCATGGCTGCGCAGCGCGGGTATGACCTGCTGCTCTGCTATGTCAGCGAGACCGACACCGACCAACTGGAACGCCAGCTGGCAAGCCATAAAGTTGATGGTGTCATCCTTTCCCGCACCATGTCGGATGACCCCTGCATCGACTTGTTGAATCAGTACGGTGTGCCTTTTGTGGCCATCGGCCGCATCGACGACCCGGAGATTCCCCAGGCCGACAACGACCAGCTCGGTGCGGCGTGTGAAATGACCCGCTTGCTGCTGCAGTTGGGCACCCGGCGCATCGCCTACCTGGGCGGCAGCGGCACTTATACCGTCAACGCCGACCGGCTGCGTGGCTATCTGCGAGGTCTGGCCGAGTTCGGTGTGCAGGCCGACCAAACGCTGATCCACACGGGATTGGAGAGCGACGAACAGCGCACCGACGCACTGGAAGCTACGCTGGAGCGCCGCCCCGACTGCCTGCTCTGCTGTGACGACCGGCTGGCCTTTGACGTTGTGCGGGAGCTGCGGGCACGGCATATCCATGTACCCCAGGACATCCGCGTGGCAAGCCTGTATGACAGCGAATTGCTCGTAGACATAACACCTTCTATCTCGGCAGTGCAGTTTGACGCCGAGCGCATCGGCTCCACTGCCTGCCGGATGCTGCTGGACATTCTGGCCGGGAAGGACGTGCCGAAGCGCCAGCTGCAAGGGTATCAGGTCATTTTACGGGATTCGACAAAGTAAATAGCGTTTATCATGCCGCCCCGGAGGAATGCCTTCCGGGGCGGTTTTGCCATTCTGGCGGTGTCATGGTTTCCGGCTCTGCGCAACTTCCTATTTTATGACATCATCGAATCAAATTACAAAATAGTTACAGCAACGTCAGATTGCTGTACAAAACAAGGAAGATGTGTCTAAAAACAACCCTGTGCAACCCAGAAGTTGCGCAAGTTGCGCGTATTTTTCGTCGAATAAGCCGTTTCCGGCGGCAAAACAGCCAAAAACGCATTACGAAACACGTATAATCTGTACATTGACACCAAGCGAAAAATCCTGTATTCTAAAAAACGTAAGGCGGATGCGCAAGTTAGTTGCGCAGCACCGCTCAAGGTGTTCACAAGAGAACATTTTTAAAAGAAGGAGAGTACATTATGAAAAAGCAAATCAGCCTGGCTCTGGCCGGTGTAATGGCTTTGTCCCTCGCCGCTTGCGGCGGCTCTGCCAGCACCGCCACCTCCACTTCCGAAGCAGCTTCCACTGCTGAGTCCACCGAGGCTTCCAGCGCAGCTTCCACCGAGGCCGCTGCTGCCGGCGATGTCCTTGATCAGGCTGCTGCCGCTGCCTTCGCTCAGGACGTTACCTTGACCATGTGGGGCGCTGAAGAGGATCAGGATCTGCTGCGTGAGATCAGCGACAAGTTCATCGAGAAGTACGGCAACTACGGCGGCAAGATCACCATCAACCTGGGCGCTCAGTCCGAAAAGGAGGCTAAGGATACCGTCCTGACCGACCCCACCGCCGCTGCTGATGTTTTTGCTTTTGCCGATGACCAGCTGAACGAGCTGGTTCAGGCAGGCGCCCTGCAGGAAGTGCAGCTGAATGCGGACGATGTCAAGAGCCGCAACACTCCCGCGTCTGTCGATGCTGCTACGGTCGATGGCAAGCTCTATGCTTACCCCCTGACCGCTGACAACGGCTACTTCATGTTCTACGACAAGAGCTTCTTCACCGAGGACGATGTCAAGAGTCTTGACACGATGATGGACAAGGCAGCCGCCGCAGGCAAGAAGGTTTCTATGGACGTTGCGAACGGCTGGTACCTGTACAGCTTCTATGCTGGCGCCGGCTTGAATTTGGCTCTGGCTGATGACGGCGTGAACACCGTCTGCAACTGGAATGAGGCCCCGGGCGCTGACGTTACCCAGGCTGTCATCGATATCTGCAAAAACCCCGGTTTCATCGCCCTGAAGGACGAGGAGTTCACTGGTAAGCTGAAGGACGGCACTTTGGTTGCTGGCGTCAACGGCACCTGGCGTGCAAACGACGCTGCTGAAGCTTGGGGCGACAACTACGCCGCCTGCAAGCTGCCTACCTACACCCTGAACGGTGAGCAGGTCCAGATGGCCTCCTTCTCCGGCTACAAACTGATCGGTGTCAACCCCCACAGCGCTAACGTCGGTGCTGCTATGCTGCTGGCCGACTTCGTTACCAACGAAGAGAACGAGGAACTGCGCTTCAAGGAGCGCGCACAGGGCCCCTCCAACACCAACGCTCTGGCAGCCGCTTCTTCTCCGGCTCTGACCGCTGTTGTTGACCAGTCCGAGTACGCTAACCTGCAGCGCGTTGGCGGCAACTTCTGGGCTTCCGCTGAGACCCTCGGCTCCATCTGCGTCAACGGCAATCCCGATGGCAAGGACACCCAGACTTTGGTCGATGACGCTGTCGCCGGTATCACCGCTCCTGTTACCCAGTAATCTCTGCTCCTATCTATAATAATTAATAAAGAAATGATCTGATAAGACAGCCCGCTTGTGGTAGAAAACGACCGATGCAAGCGGGCTGTTTTATCCATATGATTTATGAAGATCGTGTGAACGAAAGGGGACTTCGCTGTGGCGAAAACTGCAACGCGAGCCATGCCGGGCGAGAAGAACTTCTTCCAGACTTTTGGGGAAGCCTTTGTAAAAGGCGATATCTTTACCAAAGTTTCGCTCCTGGTATGGGGCCTTGGCTATATCGGTCACGGCCAGCTGATGAAAGCGCTCCTTGTCACCCTCGTGGAGGGTCTGGGACTTTACTTCCTGGCATTTTATGGCGCGCCGAACCTTGCTAAATTCGGCACGCTGGGCACTGTCAAAATGGAGATGGTGTTCGACGTTACGACGATGAAAAACGTCGTGAACAATTACGATAACTCCTTCGAGATCCTGCTGATGAGCATGATTTCCTTCGTGGTCATTGCCGCGCTGATCGCGGCCGCCATGATGGTGGTCACCTCCAACTACCAGCTGCAAAAAATCCGCGCAGCGGGCAAAAAGACGAACAACTTCTTACAGGACATCAACGTCTACCTGAATGAAAAGTTCTATGTCACGCTGCTGACCCTGCCTGTGCTGGGCGTTGTGGTATTTACCATCGTGCCGCTGTTCATCCTGATTGCGGTCGCGTTCACGAACTATGACCAGCAGCATATGCCCCCGAACGCCCTGTTCACCTGGGTGGGCCTGACCAACTTCTTCACGCTGTTTGGCGGCGGCGGTATGACCTCGACCTTCGGCTACTCCTTTGCCAAGGTGTTGACCTGGACGCTGGTCTGGGCGTTCTTTGCCACCTTTACCACCTTCTTCGGCGGCATCCTGCTGGCCATGTTCATCAATGACAACAAGACCAAATGCCCGAAGTTCTGGCGTACCCTGTTCATGGTGACCATCGCCGTGCCTCAGTTCGTTACGCTGCTTCTGGTACGCAACTTCTTCTCCAACAACGGCATCTTCAACACAATGATGGCCAACGCCGGAGTTACGGATTTCCTGCATAACATCGGCCTGTTGGACAAGGGCCTTAGTTACATTCCGTTCCTGACCCAGCCGGGCTGGGCCATGTTCACCATCATCATGATCAACATTTGGATCGGCGTACCGTACCAGATGCTGATTTCTACGGGTGTGTTAATGAACATTCCCGCCGACATGATCGAGGCCGCCCGCATCGACGGTGCGAACCCGGTTCAGATGTTCTTCCGCATCAAGCTGCCCTACCTGCTCAGCGTGCAGGGACCATCGCTCGTCACGGACTTTGTCAGGAACGTCAACAACTTCAACGTTATTTACCTGCTGACCCAGGACGTGTTTGTCACGAACAACCAGCAGCTGGCCCAGTCCAACGCCAAGGAAATCGACCTGCTGGTTACCTGGCTGTTCCGCTTGACGCAAGAATACTACAACTACAAGATGGCCGCTGTGCTGGGCATCATGGTGTTTATCGTCTGCGCAGTGTTCACCGTTGTGTGCTTCCACTTTATCAATAAGAAGGAGGCGACGTTCTCTTGAGTACCACTACCATCAACGATGCCGCCGTGCAGAAGCAGCTCAAACAGGGCCGCGTCAAGAAAACAATTTTCTCCATCATCCGCCATCTTATCCTGGCGCTGCTGGCCTTTATCTGGCTGGTGCCCATTGCCTGGCTGCTGCTGACCTCGTTCTCCACCGATAAGGGCATCAACTTTACCCGCTTTGTGCCGGAAGGCTTTACCCTGTGGAACTACATCAGCATTATGACAGCGCCGGACTCCGTTGCACAGTTCCCGCGCTGGTTCATGAACACCCTGGTCGTGGCCTGCTTTAACTGCGTGATCTCCACCTGCTTTGTGCTGATGGTGGCTTACGCCATAAGCTGCTGCCGCTTCAAGGGCCGCAGGCTGCTGCAAAACCTGTCCGTCACGGTCAACCTGTTCCCGGGTGTTCTGGCCATGATCGCAGTTTACTTCGTCTTGAAGTACATGAACCTGACGAATTCCTACGCGGGCCTGATCATGGTCTATGCCGGTTCCTCCGGTTTGGGCTACCTGATCTGCAAGGGCTTCTTCGACACGGTTCCGGTTTCCCTGCGTGAGGCCGCCAAGCTGGACGGCGCTTCGGAAGCACGCATCTTCTTCCAGATCGTTATCCCGATGTCCCGCCCGATTTTGGTGTACACCATTATCAACTCCTTCCTGATACCCTGGACCGACTTTGTTATGGCAAAGATGATCTTGAACTCCGGTATCAGCACGGACTGGACGGTTGCCATCGGCCTGTACAACATGCTGCAAAAGGCTCTGATCAACAGCTACTTCTCCCGTTTCTGCGCGGGCGGTGTGCTGGTCGCCATCCCCATTTCCATCCTCTTTGTCATCATGCAGAAATTCTACGTCGAGGGTATCACCTCCGGCGCGGCAAAGGGCTGATAGTTTATCACAACAACGCTGCCTCGCAAGGGGCAGCGCTTTTGTGGGTGAAGGGCAGATTTAACGCAGTGGCCGGATATGCCCGGCCGCTACAAGGCACCTTATTTTAAAGTAAAGAGGTTCACCATGAAAACGATCACCAAAGCCCCCATCCTGTTCCGCGGTGGGGACTATAACCCCGACCAGTGGCTCGACCGGCCCGACATCCTGGAAAAGGACGTCGAACTGATGAAAAAGGCCGGTATGAACACCGCAACCCTCGGCGTGTTCGCCTGGGCCAAGTACGAGCCGCAGGAGGGTGAGTACGACTTTGCCTGGCTGCGCGAGACGATGGACCGCCTGTACGCGGCGGGCATCTACACCGAGCTTGCCACCCCCTGCGGCGCTAAGCCCAACTGGATGGCGAAAAAATATCCCGAGATCCTGCGCGTGCAGGCCAACGGCGTGACCGACCACCAGGGTATGCGCCACAATGCCTGCCCCAGCAGCCCCATCTACCGCGAGAAGGTCCACACCATCATTGAAAAGCTCGCCGAGGCCGTCGGCGACCACCCCGGGCTGATTCTGTGGCACATCTCCAATGAACTGGGCGGCGACTGCTACTGCTCCCGCTGCCAGGCCCGCTTCCGCGATTGGCTGCGCGACAAGTACAAGACCATCGACGCGCTGAACCACGCCTGGTGGACCGGCTTCTGGAGCCACCACTACAGCGATTTTGACGAGATCGAGCCGCCATTTGAGAACGGCGAACAGAGCCTGCTGGGCCTGAAACTGGATTGGCGGCGCTTCACCACCTGGAACATGACCGACTATGTCCACAGCGAGACCGAGCTGCTGCACAAACTGACCCCGAACGTGCCCATCACCACCAACCTGATGGAGTATTTCCCCGGGCTGGACTACCACTATTTGCAGAAAGAACTGGATTTCGTCTGCTGGGACAGCTACCCCCACTGGGGCCGCCCCGACCGCAGCATCACGACGACCTTTGCCATGACCGCGTTTGACCACGCGCTGATTCGCGGCTGCAAGCGGGACGTACCTTTCTTCACGATGGAGAGCACGCCCAGTCTTGTCAACTGGCACGAGTATAACAAGCTCAAGCGCCCCGGCGTCAACCGTTTGCAGGGCTTGCAGACTGTGGCCTGCGGCGGCGACGGCGTACAGTACTTCCAGTGGCGCAAGGGCCGCGGCGGCACCGAGCAGTGGCACGGCGCGGTAGTGGACCACGATGGCCGCGACGATACCCGTGTGTTCAAGGATGTGACCGAGACGAACGCCGCGCTGAACGCGCTGACGCCGGTTATCGGCAGCCTGCCCCGCGCCGAGGCCGCGCTGATTTTTGACTGGGACAGCCGCTGGGCGCTGGAAGATGCTTGGGGTATGCAGATCCAGCAGAAGAACCTGCGCGAGACCGTCTGCGCCCTGCATGAACAGCTGGGCCGCTGCGGTGTCGATGCCGATGTCATCGGCGTCGAGGAATCTCTCGACCGCTACAAAGTCGTTGTGCTGCCGATGCTCTACATGGTCAAGCCCGGCTTCGGCGAGAAGATTCGGCAGTTTGTGGCAAACGGCGGCACGGTTATCGGCACCTACCTGTTGGGCTATGTCAATGATTCTACGCTGGCCTGGCTGGGCGGCTTCCCCGGCGATGGCCTGCGGGAAGTGTTCGGCGTGACCGCCACCGAGCTGGACACTCTCTACCCCGGCGAGCGCAACACCGCCGCCTTCCAGGACGGCAGCAAGGCCGCCATCCAGGACTATTGCGAGCTGCTGGAAACGGCGGACAACACCGATGTGCTGGCAACCTACGGCGAGGACTTCTACAAGGGTTACGCCGTGGCGACCCACCACGCCTTCGGCAAGGGCCACGCCTACTACGTTGCGGCCCGCATGGATGCCGACGGCAACGCGAAGGTGTTCCGCGCCGCCATGGCGCAGGCAGGCTGCACGATGCAGACCCTGCCCGATGGCGTTGAGTACCACTGCCGCGAGGACGAGCGCGCAGTGTATCACTTCTACTTGAACACGACCGAAACGGACAAGACCGTGGCTGTGCCCACCGGGGCCGACCTGCTGACCGGCAAAACCGTCAGTGGGGAAGTAACCCTGGGCCGCTATGGTGCCTGCGCGGTGGAAGTTGTAAAGTAAAGGCAATACCGCATAATTCTAAGTGCCGATACGGCGAGCGAGGTGCGGCAGCTGCTAAGCCAAAAGCGCAGATAATACTGGATGTCTTATCGAGCATTTTGGCAACGCAGATGCCGTGCCGTAGCCGCCGGAGCGGTGCTTAAGCCGTAAGGCGGGAATTGTGCGGTATTGCCTAAAATAAAAATGACCATCCAGCGTACATGTTGGATGGTCATTTTTTATACAATATCGCACTCGATCGGCGTTTCAAACAACCGCATTACTTTCGCGCGGTCGTCTGTCTGGCCCAGCGCCCACATCAGTTTCACGGAGACGGCCTCGGGGGTCATGTCGCGGGCCTCCAATACGCCGGGCAGCTCGCCCACGGCGCGCCCCACCTCGTAAACGGCAAGGTCGCAGCCCTCGTGGGGAACCTGCGTTGTAAACACCGCCAGCCGCCCGCTCTCGCACCAGCGGCGCAGCTCGGCAAACATGGCGCCATGTTCTCCGCCCGGCAGGCCGCCGACGCCGAAACTCTCCAACACCAGCGCCCGGTAATGCGGGGCCAGCATCGGAATGATATCAGCCCGCATCCCCGGCACAAGGCGCAGCACAAAAACGGCGGGGTCGAGCTTTTCATAGAACCGCACCGGCGGCAGCGCAGCCGGGCGGCGCAGGAAAAGGACAAGCCGCGTGTCGCGAAAAACCGCCGTCTCCGGGTAGTCGATGCTGGAAAACGCGTTGAAGCTGCGGGTGCGTGTCTTGCGGGCGCGGGTGCCCAGAATGACCTTGTTGTCAAATACCAGCTGCACGCCCCATGCACTGTCACTGACCGCGTAGACAAAGGCGCGGTACAGGTTGTTGCGGGCGTCCGTGTCGCGGTTGTAGATGGACTTTTGGCTGCCCGTCAGTACAACCGGCTTGGCGCTGTTCTGTACCATGTAGCTCAGCGCGGCGGCGGTGTAGGCCATTGTGTCCGTGCCGTGGGCAATGACAAAACAGTCGTAGGCATCATAATTTTCTTTGATGCAGTGTACAATACTCTGCCACTGCGCGGGACCGACGTTCGTTGAGTCCAGGTTGAACACCTGCACGGCATCCACAGCACACAGGTCGGCCAGCTCCGGCACACAGGCCAGCAGTTCCTCCGACGTGATGGCCGGGGCCAGCCCGCCCGCCGCCGTGGGGCGGCTTGCAATTGTCCCGCCGGTGGCGAGGAGTAGGATTTTTTTCATGGGGGTACCTCATTCTTTCCACATCAAATGCCGCTCGGCTACGACCTGGGCGTCCAATGTCCGCGCCCCAGCGGTGAAGCGCACGGTCACGCGGTGGCCGCTCACGCTCTCTACCGTGCCGGGGCCGAATACCGCGTGCCGCACGTGGGCACCAACGGTCGTGATGCTCTCCACATCCACCGGCGGCAGGGGTGCCCGCGCGGCGGGCGGGACAGGGCGGCGGCCTGCGGGTTCCACATCGGGGCGCTTGCGGTGCCCGGGCAGGGCTGCCAACACTTCCTCCACAAAGGCCGAGCGCTCGGCCACGCAGTCAAACAGCACCAGCTGCTGCCGGGCACGGGTCATGGCGACGTAGAACAGCCGCCGGTCCTCCTCGTACTGCTGGGTCTCGCCGGGGGTGCGGCAGGCAAGTTCCGGCTTGGCCGGAAGGATGCCGTCCAGCACATCCAACAAAATAACCCGGTCGTATTCCAGCCCCTTGGCGGAGTGTATCGTGGATAAAATAAACCTGCATCCGGGCGGCGTAATATGATCCTGCACGATGCCGCGCAGAATTTCCAGACGCTTTAACAGGTGGGCAGGGCTGTCCTCCTGGGCACCCAGCATTTCCAGCACGGCCAATTTCGTGCGGTCCATGCCCTTTTTGTCCAGGTATTTGCCGTAGCCCAGCTCGTCGGCCACAAACCGCACGGCGTCGCCCGCCGCCATCCTGGGCAGGCGGGCCAGGCCGTGGGCCACATCGGCCATGGCGGCGCGGATGCGCGGGCGGATGCTGTCCTCGTTCAGCAGGGCTGTCCAGCAGCCTTGGCCGTACTGCCGCGCCTGGTTGCAGGCGTACAGCGCCTGCACCTTTGTGACCGGCACACCAAATTTGTAGTAGCAACGCAGAAAAACATCTGCGTCGGCGGGGCGGGCAGCCAGCGCAAAGATATCCGCCACATCCCGCACGATTTTGTTGGAGAAAAACGTTGGGTCGATGTTTTTGCAGCCGTAGGGCACGCCCCGGCGCTCGCACAGGTCGATGATGGGCAGGGCGCTCTCGTGGTTGCGGAACAGCACGGCGGTTTCCGTTTCGCAGTTCTGCGCCGTCTCAAACAAAAACGGCAGCTGATCGGCACGGCGGCGCACCGTGACGATCTGCAGCGGTTCGCCTGCGCCCTGCGTGGGCTGTATCGTTTTGGGGCGGCGATAACGATTGCGGGCCACAAAGCGGTTGGCCGCGTCCAGAATCGGTTCCCGTGAGCGGTAGTTTTCCTCCATCAGCAAGATTTGTGCGCCGGGGTAGGTCTTTTCAAAGTCCATCAGCGCCTGGGGGTAGGCAGCGCGGAAGCCGTAAATACTCTGGTCCTCGTCGCCCACCATAAAGATATTGCCGCTTTCCTGCGCCAGCACGCGGATAATCTCATGCTGCACCTTGGAGGTATCCTGGGATTCATCCACGCAGAAATATTGATACCGCTCCCGGAACGCCTTCGCCACAGCGGGCGCACCGCGCAGGATTTGCATCGCAAAGCATAGCTGGTCGTCGTAGTCCATCCTGTGCCCGGCTTTCAACGCCCGCTGGTAGCCGCGGTATAACTCGGGTAAGTTGTCGATGTCGGTTTCCAGCGCGTCCAGCTCTTCGTCGGTCAGGCACATATTTTTAATGTAGGTGATGGCTGTGCGCAGATCCTTCAGCGTGCTCTCGGTGGGGTATTCGTGGTTCGTCTCCTGCCAAAGGCGTGTCAGCAGCGGTGCGGTGTCGTTCTCGTTTTGGATCAGGTCGGGCGGCGTGCGGTTGTACATACGGCTGTACAACGCGATAATGCGCGCTGCCACGCCGTTTATCGTGCGAAACTCCAGCTGCCCGGCCAGCGCATCCCCAAACCGCGCGGCGAAGCGGGCACGCATTTCCCGCGTGGCGGCCACGGTGTAGGTCATTGTCAAAATCGACTGCGGTGGGATGCCGCAGACCTGTGTCATGTATCCCAGCCGGGTGATCAACACCGTGGTCTTGCCGCTGCCCGGCACGGCCAGCAGCAGCACCGGGCCGTGTACGGCCTCCACCGCCGCCCGCTGCTGCGGGTTCAGCGCCGCCATATGGGCGGATGCAAATTCAGGTTTATCCATGGCGGCTCCTTTCGGCAAATAGTAAATAATTTTCGCATGGCGGCGTGTATTGTAGGGGGGCGGCGTCCTCGACGCCCTGTGGAGGTGTCCGGCCCCTGCACGGATGTTGAAATTATATCATATTTCCCCAGTAAAAGCAAAACTCCCCCGCCAAACGGCAGGGGAGAAGGATGTTCAAATCACGTGCGGTTCAGCGCAATATCGTTGATGACCTCACCGGCGCTGTATCCTCTCTCAACCGTAAAGCTGCGGGTTCGGCAAAGTTGAGGGCCGGATCTGCCCGGCCCCTGCAACGGCATGGCACATATACCTACTGTGCTTATATGATTATAAACGCCGCATCCCGCGCTGTCAAGCTTGTAAAACTGTCAAAACCTGCCGCGTTTCGACCGCTGTATTTTGGCACCCCTATGTATTGGATAAACCGGCGGGCTGTGGTACAATATGTAAGCAACAGACAACTTGCGTGTAAAAGGAAAACATCATGAAGCAAAATAAATTAAAACTGCGCTGCACCGAAGATTACGCAGTGCTCTATTGGGATAAACCCGCCGCTGCGCCCAAAGGGGCGGAGTATACCGTCTCGCTGAACGGCGAGGTCATCGGCCGCACGGATAAAACACATTTCACCATCGAGGGCCTGCCTTACGGCAGCACTTACCGGCTGGAAGTTGCCAGCGGCAGCTATTGCGTCGGGGTCGAGACGCTGCAATTCGGCAAAGAAAAGCGCCGCGTCAACGTAACGGCTGCACCCTATTTCTGCAAGGGCGACGGCAAAACGCTGAACACCGACAACTTGCAGCGGGCCATCAACGACTGCCGCGCCGATGACATCCTGTATTTTCCGGCGGGTGACTACCTGACCGGGGCGCTGCAGCTGCACAGCGATTTGGAGATTTATCTTTCCAAGGGGGCTGTTTTGCAGGGCACGGCCAACATCAACGACTATTCGCCCCGCATCCCCAGCCGCTTTGAAGGGATGGAGATGCGCTGCTATTCCAGTCTGCTCAACGCCGGGCGGCTTGACCACACGAAAGGCTCAGGCTGCCATAACATCATCGTGCGCGGCAAGGGCACCATCTGCGGCGGCGGGCAGGTGCTGGCAAAGAAAATTATCGAGGACGAGCGCGCCCGCATCAAGAGCTTTTTGGACGATAACGAGGAACTTGTCAAAAGCTGCGAGAACGACGACACGATCCCCGGCCGTGTGCGCCCGCGCTTAGTAAACCTGAGCAACTGCGAGAATGTCTGGTTCAGCGGTATTACGTTCAAAAGCAGTCCGGCGTGGACTTTCCACATGGTCTACTGCGATAATATCCAGACCGACCACTGCGTTTTTGAATCCGAGGGCGTCTGGAACGGTGACGGCTGGGACCCGGATTCCTCGACAAACTGCACGCTGTTCGCCAGCGAGTTCCATACCGGCGACGACGCAGTTGCCATCAAGAGCGGCAAAAACCCCGAGGGAAACGAAATCGGCCGTCCCTGCGCCCACATCAAGGTGTTTGACTGCCGCATCGGGTACGGCCACGGCATCTGCATCGGCAGCGAGATGAGCGGCGGTGTGGAGGACGTGCAGATTTGGGACTGCGACTTTGCCAACTCGCTGTACGGCATTGAGATCAAGGCCACACCCAAGCGCGGCGGCTATGTGCGCGGCGTGACCGTGCGCGATTGCACCGCCCCGCGGGTAATTTTGCACAGCGTATCCTACAATGACGACGGCGAACCCGCCCCCGAGCCGCCGAAGTTCAGCCATTGCTGGTTTGAGGGGCTGACCCTGACCGGCCGCACGCTGGATCACGACCACATCTGGCAGGACGCCGCGCCCATCGAGATTGTCGGGTTCGACTGCCATGGCGGGGAGATCGAGGATATTACGTTTAAGGATATCACAATCACGAGGGAGAGCGCAGAACTGAAGCTGGGGCTGTGCAGCGGGGTGAATCTCTACAACGTCACACTCTCCAAGCCTTCCCCCTCGGGGGAAGGTGTCCCCGCAGGGCCGGATGAGGGGCGTGTTGACCCTGGCAACCCATAAACGGGTCATAGCGGGAACTTCTCTCCTCATCAGTCCGCTTCGCGGACAGCTTCCCCCGAGGGGGAAGCCTTTTCACCTGCCATTTGTAAACAAATCTTAAACCTTCCCTACACCCCCTTGCATATCGATGCAAGGGGGTGTAGTATTATCACGACACAATTATTAACACATGATAATTATTAACAGGAGGCGTGTAATGTCTACCCCAGAAACACCCAATCTGCACGGTGTGTTCCGGTTCGTCGCGCGGCTGCATACCCTGTCCAAGCGCGGTATGCGTGCGGCCCTGGCCAATGAGCCAAAATGCCGGTACGGAATGCTCCAACATCTGTACAACCTCATCGAGCAGCACGGCTATGACGGCGCAATTTATGTTTCGGACATTGCGCGGTATATGCACCAGCCGATGCCCGCCGTCTCCCGCGGGCTGCGTGCCATGGAGCAGGACGGCCACATTACCCGCGAGACAGACCCTAACGACCGCCGAAAAACGCTGGTGCGCATCACCCCGGAAGGGGAGCGCGCCCGCAGCGCAAACGAGCAGGCCATGAACGCCTATTTTGCCCGCATCATGGCACGGCTGACCCCCGAGGAACTGGCCCAGGCCAACGCTGTGAAAGACGCACTGCTGGCCGCCATCGAGGCTGAAAATGAATCGATGGCACAACCAACCCGGAAAGGAGAACCCCCGCATGACCAAAATATTTAAACAGCTGGGGCGGCACTGGGCGGCGTGTCTCGCCGTCGTGGCGCTGCTCGTCGTGCAGGCCTATTGTGACTTGAGCCTGCCCGACTACACCAGCAAAATCGTGGACACCGGCATCCAGCAGGGCGGCATCGAAAGCCCTGTGCCTGACACTGTCCGCGACACGACCCTGCAAGCCCTGGAGCTGCTGATGACCGAGGACGATGCCGCCCTGGCTGACGCAGCCTACGGCGACCCCGACGCGGACGGTGTGCGTGTGCTGAACAGTGATGCCGACACCGCCGCGCTGGAAAGTGCATTCACCACGCCCGACATCGTGCTCTATATGGCCGCTGCCCAGAACGCTGCGACCGCCGCCGGCACGACCGAAACCGTGACGCCAACCAGCTATGACCTGGACGCCGTCGCGACCCAGTTTGCCGCCATGGCCCAGGCCCCCGGTGCGCGGGAAATGCTGCAAGCCCAGCTGGCCGACGCCGTGCCGCAGGATGATTCCGTGGCAGACAGCTTATCCAGCCAGGCTATGCTGCTGGTAGCACTGGAATACGACGCTCAGGGGATTGCCCATGATGTACAGATGTCTTATCTGCTGCGCACCGGCGGCCAGATGCTGGCCCTGACGCTGCTGATGGTGGCCGTAGCAATCGCCGTCGGTTTCATCGCGTCCCGCGTTTCCGCCGCCATTGGCCGTGACCTGCGCCGGGATGTGTTCAAGACCGTCGTCGGTTACTCCAACGCCGAAATCGAGAAGTTCTCCACCGCATCGCTGATTACCCGCACCACCAACGATATCCAGCAGGTGCAGTTCACCTGCGTGATTTTGCTGCGTATGGTAGCCTACGCGCCCATTTTGGGCATCGGCGGCATCCTGCACGTTGCCAGCGGCAACACCGGCCTTGAATGGATCATCTTTGTGGCGGTGGCCGCGCTGCTCGCGCTTATCACGGTGTTGATGAACGTAGCCATGCCGAAATTCAAGCAGATGCAGACCCTTGTGGACCGGCTGAACCTTGTCAGCCGCGAGATTCTGACCGGCATCATGCCCATCCGCGCTTTCAGCCGCGAGAAATTTGAGGAGGAGCGCTTCGACAAGGCCAACACGGACCTGATGAAAACGCAGCTCTTCACCAACCGCACAATGGTCGCCATGATGCCGTTTATGACCCTTATCATGAACGGGACCAGTCTGCTCATCGTTTGGTTTGGCGGCAAGGCCATGGACCTGGGCAATATGCAGGTGGGCGAGATGATTGCTTTCATCACCTACACCATGCAGATCGTTATGTCGTTCCTGATGCTCTCAATGGTCGCCGTCATGCTGCCCCGCGCGGGTGTGGCCGCAGACCGCATCGACGAGGTCATCAAGACCCCCGCTGCCATCCACGACCCTGCCGCGCCGAAAGCCCTGTCCGAGGGCGGCACCAAGGGCGTTGTGGCCTTTAACGATGTCAGCTTCCACTATCCCGGCTCTGACGAGGACGCGCTGGAGCATATCAGCTTTACCGCCAAACCCGGGCAGACGACGGCCATCATCGGCTCCACAGGCTGCGGCAAATCGACGCTGCTCAACCTCATCCCGCGTTTTTACGACGTCAGCGAAGGCAGTGTGATGATCGACGGCGTCGATGTGCGCGATATGAGCCAGGCGCAGCTGCACGACCAACTGGGCTACGTGCCGCAGAAAGGCGTGCTGTTCAGCGGCACCATTGATTCCAACCTGAAATTTGGCGGCGAGCACATCACTGACGCCGACGTGCGCGGGGCTGCTGAGATTGCCCAGGCCGCCGAATTTATTTCGGCCAAGCCCGAGGGCTACAACACTCCGATTGCCCAGGGCGGCAGCAATGTCTCCGGCGGGCAGAAACAGCGGTTGTCCATCGCCCGCGCGATTGCCAAGCACCCGCGGATTTACCTGTTTGACGACAGTTTCTCGGCGCTGGACTACAAAACCGACGTGGCGCTGCGTCGTGCGCTGAAAGCCCAGACCGACAACGCTACCGTCATCATCGTGGCGCAGCGCATTTCTACCGTGCTGCACGCGAACCAGATTTTGGTTCTGGATGAGGGCCGCATCGTCGGCAAGGGCACACACGCCCAGCTGATGGAATCCTGCCCGGAGTACCAGGAGATTGCCCGCAGCCAGTTAAGCCAGAAGGAACTCAATTTGCAGAAGGAGGGTGAGTGATATGCCAAGACCCGGACGCATGACGACCGAGCGCGCCAAGGATTTTAAGGGCACGCTGCGGCAGCTGCTTTCCGCGTTGAGCAAGTATAAGCTGTCGCTCATCGTGGTCGTTATCTTCGCCGTTCTGTCAACAATTTTCAACATTGCCGGGCCGAAAATCCTTGCCAAGGCCACCACGGCGCTGGCCACCGGATGGATTGCCAAGCTGCGCGGCGTGGGCGGCATAGACTTTGCCTATATTGGGAAAGTGCTACTGTTTTTGGCGGGGATGTACCTGCTTTCCGCGGCATTCAGCTTTATCCAGGGCTGGCTCATGAGTGGTCTGTCCCAGAAGGTCTGCTATGATTTCCGCGACCAGATCAGCAAAAAAATCAACCGCCTGCCGCTGGCCTACTTTGAAAAGCGCACCGTCGGCGAGGTACTGTCCCGCATCACCAACGATGTGGACACGCTGGGCCAAAGCCTGAACCAGAGCGTGACCCAGCTCATTACCAGCGTCACGACGATGATTGGCGTGCTGATCATGATGCTTACCATCAGCCCAAAGATGACGCTGATTGCGCTGCTGATCCTGCCGGTGTCGCTGGCGCTGGTGCTGCTGGTCGTCAAATTCAGCCAAAAATACTTCAAGGCGCAGCAGGCAACGCTGGGCGTTGTCAACGGCCAGGTCGAGGAAGTCTACGCCGGCCACAACGTTATCAAGGCGTTCAACCGTGAAGACGCTGTGCTGGCAGACTTCAACGCCGCCAATGACAAACTGTATGAATCCGCGTGGAAATCCCAGTTTTTGTCCGGCCTGATGCAGCCCATCATGAACTTTGTGGGCAACCTGGGGTATGTGGCGGTCGCCATCGTCGGCAGCATTTTTGCAGCGGCGGGCAGCATCACCATCGGTGATATCCAGGCGTTCATCCAGTATGTCAAGAACTTCACCCAGCCCATCCAACAGCTGGCGCAGGTGTCGAATATGCTGCAAAGCATGGCTGCCGCAGCCGAGCGCGTCTTTGAATTTTTGAACGAAGAAGAGGAGAACCAGCAGGCCGACCCCGCCCACCGCGCGAATCCTGCCTGCATCGATGGCCAGGTCACGTTTGACCACGTCAAATTCGGCTACACGCCGGAAAAGACAGTCATCCACAATTTCAGCTGCAACGTCAAGCCCGGCCAGAAGGTCGCCATCGTCGGCCCCACCGGCGCGGGCAAAACCACGATGGTCAAGCTGCTGATGCGGTTCTACGATGTGGATGCTGGCGAAATCAGCCTGAACGGCCACAATGTCCGCGACTTTGACCGCAGCGCCCTGCGCGAGGGCTTTGGTATGGTCTTGCAGGATACCTGGCTGTTCAAAGGCACCATCATGGAGAACATCCGCTATGGCCGCCTGGACGCCACCGACGAGGAAGTTATCGCCGCCGCCAAGGCCGCGAACGCAGACCACTTTATCCGCACGCTGCCCGGCGGCTACCAGATGGAGCTGAACGAGGACGCCTCCAACGTCAGCCAGGGCCAGAAGCAGCTTTTGACGATTGCCCGCACGATTCTGGCGGACAACCGCATCCTGATTCTGGACGAGGCAACGTCCAGCGTCGATACCCGCACCGAGCAGCGCATCCAGACGGCCATGGACCGCCTGATGCAGGGCCGCACAAGCTTTGTCATTGCCCACCGCCTGTCCACTATCCGCGACGCAGATCTGATTCTGGTCATGCGCGACGGCGATATTGTGGAGCAGGGAACCCATGACGAGCTGATCGATCAGGGCGGGTTCTACGCGGATCTGTATAATAGTCAATTTGAGGATGTAACGGCGTAAAGGCTTCCTCCTTTGGGGAAAGTCGTCACCGCAGGTGACTGAGGGGGCCTGCCACCTGCCGGGCATTGCCCCCTCATCCGGTGCACTGTCCGCCCTGCAGCATCAAAATGTAAATAATTTGTAAAATACAGGTAAAACCTGCATAAAAAGCGAAAAATCATTTGCGCATCGACAAAAGCTGTGTTACAATGTAATGTATTTATTCTGGAATTGTGTGCATATAACACGATAAGGTGCGGAACGAATGAGGAAAAAACTGCAAAATAAGCGCGGCTTTACGCTGGTGGAGCTGATCGTCGTGCTGACCATACTTGGGGTTTTGGCGGCGATGCTGATCCCCGCGCTGCAAGGCTATATTGAAAAAGCGCTGGAAACGTCGGATATTGTCAACGTGCGCGCCGCGTATATGCAGGTGCTTTCCGATGCAACGACCGGCGATGTCACTGCCGAACAGACCGTGCAGCTCAAGCAGGGGCAGGACGGGTGGCAGCACTTTGACCCCGTCACCATTGCGGGCATCACCCACTATGCCGATGAGGGTGACACCGACAACTGGAAAGGCTCGCCCGCGGCGCACGGAACCTGCACGGTTTCTTATGTGGATGGGACAGGCGTGGTGCTGATGTGGTCAGGCGCCAGCAAGCCGCAGCCCGCCCCCATCCGACCGACCGTTGATTTGACCGAAAACCTGCACGGCATTTTGAAAAACAGCGGCTTGCTGGAAACGGATTTAAAGGACTTTACCGCCCGCGGGAAATTCTACGAGATCGACTCCAGTTGCCCGAACTCCACAATGGTACCCAAGGTGCAGGCGCAAATCGGGAAAAACAGCCTGCTGAGCACCGGAACGTGGGATTTCCGCAAGATTTCTGGCGAAGACCCGGGGCGGTATTTGTTCTGGACATCGGTGGATGTGACTAAATTTGCAGTAGGCACGGAGGTACCGGTCCTTGTCAGCAAGGAGGACGGGGGCACGTTTTACATCACCACGATGCCGGTGACGACCTCAAAGGTGAAGAATCAGACCTACAACGTGATCGGCAAAGGCATTACCAACCGCACGACGTTGAACCCCTATATCACGGGTACCGCGTACACCTCATTGGAGGATGCCTATGCCGCGTATGCGGATATGGTGAAAAACAGTTATTCGCAGTACGCGGATACCCTGCCAAGGTAGAAATGCCTCCAACCGCCCAACGGGCAAACCGCATATATGCCTTCCCCCAAGGGGGAAGCTGTCCGCGAAGCGGACGGATGGGGGGCTGCTTTGCCGCCACAACCCGTTAGTGGACAATATTCGCAAGGCCACCCCTCATCCGGCCTTCGGCCGCCTTCCCCCTCAGGGGAAGGCTTTTTTGTTATTGACACCCCTGCTATAATAGTACCAAAGGGGGCTTTTTCATGGATTACGCAAAACTTACCGCACAGGCCCGGCAGGCTACTGAAGAACTGCTGGAAGCCGCGCACCTGGAAACTGGGGATATCTTCGTGGTCGGCTGCTCCAGCAGCGAGATCATGGGTGGACATATCGGAAAGGATTCCAGCATGGAGGCTGCTGCCGCCGTGCTGGCGGGTGTGCTGCCGCCCTTGCAGGAGCAGGGCGTCTACCTTGCTGCCCAGTGTTGCGAACACCTGAACCGCGCTATCGTCATCGAGCGCACGGTCGCCAGGGCCAACGGCTATCAAATCGTGGCGGCCATCCCGCAGCCCCACGCGGGCGGCAGCTGGGCTACCAACTGCTGGCGCACCTTTAACGACCCGGTGCTCGTTGAGGAAGTCAAAGCTGCAGCGGGCATGGACATCGGCGGCACGCTCATCGGGATGCACCTGCGCCGCGTGGCCGTGCCGGTGCGCCTGTCGATGGATCACATCGGGCAGGCGATTCTGCTCTGCGCCCGCACCCGCCCGCCGTTCATCGGCGGCTCCCGCGCCGTTTACAGTCAGGAGGAAGTGCGATGATCCCAGAAGCACAAAAACAGCAGATGGCCGAGGCCGTCGCAAAGATCCGGGAGACGATGGCTGCCGCCGCCAGGGCCGCAGGCCGCGACCCTGCCGACGTGCGCCTTTGTGCCGCCTGCAAAACCCGCACGGTCGAAGAAGTTCGGTACAGCGCCGATTTGCCCATTGACCTGTTCGGCGAAAACCACGTACAGGAACTTGTGGAAAAGACCGACGCCGGGGCCTACAATGGCAAGCCCGGACATTTTATCGGTCATTTGCAGACCAATAAAGTCAACAAGGTTGTAGGCCGTGCCGCGCTCATTCAGAGCGTGGACAGCACGCGGCTGCTCGATAAAATCGACGCTGCCGCCGCGCGGCTGGGTCTGGTGCAGGACATTTTGGTGGAAATCAACATCGGCGAGGAAGCCAGCAAAAGCGGCGTCGACGCCAACAGCCTGTTCCCGCTGCTGGAAGCTGCCGCCGCGAGGGAGAATACCCGCCTGCGCGGTCTGATGGCGATTCCGCCCGCTGACGCAGACGATGCCGAGACGCGCCGCTTTTTTGCGCAGATGCGGGAGCTGCTGGCCAAGGCCGATGCCCAGCACTACGACCGGGCACAGATGGATATTTTGTCCATGGGTATGAGCCACGACTACGCCGCCGCCATCGCCGAGGGCGCGACCATCGTCCGCGTAGGCACCGCCATCTACGGCGCACGGGATTACAGTAAGAAAGCATAAAATTACCGCCGGCATCTCATTGATGCCGGCGGCTTTTTTATTTCCTCACCCGGTATTCCCTCGGTGTCAGGCCATATCTTTTTTTAAATAACCTGTTAAAATACGACAAGTTGTCAAACCCGCACTGCTCGGCAATCGCCAGTATCGTGTCATTGCTGCTGCGCAGGGCGTCGGCGGCGGCGTTCAGGCGGTGCTCGTTCAGGTATTCGGTAAAGCCCTGGCCGGTCATTTTCTTGAACCACCGCATAAAATGGCTGGGGCTGCACCCGCAGGCTGCCGCTGCGTCGGTCACGTGCAGTGCGCCCGCGTACTGCACGTTCACCAGTTGTACCACGGTTTTCAAACGTCGGGTGTCGGGGGTATCGGCAGGGGGCAGGTCGCCGCTGCGGCCCACCAGCGCCGCTAAAAACAACAGCAGTTCACCCTTTATACACAGCTCATAGCCAACATCCTTTAGCTTGTTGAACTCCTCTGCCGCGTGCAGACAGTTTACGGCCCAGGTATAGCCCCAGTCGTTGGGGGCCAGCCGCATGGGCAGCGCCAGGCGGCCGCTTTGCAGGGGCAGCAGGTATTTTTCAGCGCACAGGTCGCCCGCACCGCCCAGCAGTTCCAAATCAAAGATGATGTTCTCATATTCCATCACCTCGCCCGGCAGTTGGCGCAGCGCGTGCAGCACGCCGGGGGCAAACACATAGACATCGCCCGCCTCGGCGGTGTAGGTCGTCAGGCCCGCCTGCACGACGCCGCGCCCTTTTTTGACAAACACCAGCTCCATGCTGTCCTGCCAGTGCAGCGCCACCTGGGGAAAATCCTGCGGGATCGTGCAGGGATAGATGTTGAAAGGAAACCACGCGGCCCCGTGTTGCTTTGTTTCGCGCAAGGGTTTCTGATTTGGCATGATTTTCACCTCGTTGATAGTATTGTACCACTATTGGCCATTATTTTGCAAGCATCATGCGCGTTTTGTGTGGTATAACCTAGGTGTAGTCAAGAAATATACCTATTGGCCCAAAAGTTTCGGGCCAAGGCAAGGCTCAACCCTTCCGCCCCTGCCAGGGGAGGCAAGTATATGAGGAGGTAACTCTCATGAATATGACCACTGTGATCGAAGCCAAAACCAACAAGCCGCTGGCATCCTGCACTGACCAGGAAATCTACCTTGCCCTGCTGGACATCGTCCGCGAGCAGAGCGCCGCCCACGTCAAGCCTGTCAAGGGCCGCAAGCTCTACTACATCAGCGCCGAGTTCCTGATTGGCAAGCTGCTGTCCAACAACCTTATTAACCTGGGTCTTTACGACGACACCCGCGCCGCGCTGGCCGCTGCGGGCAAGAACCTGTCCGACATTGAGGAAGTCGAGCCGGAGCCGTCCCTGGGCAACGGCGGTTTGGGCCGCCTGGCTGCCTGCTTCCTCGACTCCCTCGCCACGCTGGATCTGCCCGGCGACGGTGTCGGCCTGCGCTATCACTTCGGCCTGTTCCACCAATCCTTCAAGGGCGGCGTCCAGAACGAGCTGCCTGACCCCTGGCTGACCGCACACTCCTGGGCCGAAAAGACTGACACGGTCTATCCGGTCGAGCTGGCAGGTAAAACCTACAATGCCCGCCTGTACAAGCTGGCCGTCACCGGTTATGAGGGCCGCACCAACACGCTGAACCTTTTTGACCTGGACACCATCGATGAGACTATCGTCCACGATGGCATCACCTTCGATAAGACCGCCATCGACAAGAACCTGACGCTGTTCCTGTACCCCGATGACTCCGACGAGGCCGGCCGCCGCCTGCGCGTCTACCAGCAGTATTTGATGGTTTCCGCCGGTGCCCAGCTGATTCTGGCTGAGTGCGCCGCCCGCGGCTGCGATTACCATGACTTGGCCGACTATGCCGCCATCCAGATCAATGACACCCACCCCAGCATGGTCATCCCCGAGCTGATCCGCCTGCTGGGCGAGAAGGGCATCGAGTTCGACGAGGCCGTCGAGATCGTCACCAAGACCTGCGCCTACACCAACCACACGATTCTGGCCGAGGCGCTGGAAAAGTGGCCCCGCGCCTATCTGGACGCCGTGGTCCCGCAGCTCATGCCCATCATCGAGAAGCTGGATGAACTGGCCCGCACCCGCACCAAGGACGAGAGCCTTGCCATCATCGACAAGGACGACCGCGTCCATATGGCCCACATGGACATCCACTTTACCCACTCCACCAACGGCGTTGCCTACCTGCACACCGAAATTTTGAAGAACGCCGAGCTGCACGGCTTCTATGAGCTGTACCCCGAGAAGTTCAACAACAAGACCAACGGCATCACCTTCCGCCGCTGGCTGCTGGAGTGCGACCCCGCACTGACCGCCGAAATTGAAAAGCTCATCGGTTCCGGCTTCCGCAAGGACGCCACCGAGCTGGAAAAGCTGCTGCCCTACGCCGAAAACGTCGATACCCTGCAGGAGTTCTCCGCCGTCAAGTCCCAGAACAAGCAGGCACTGGCCGATTGGCTCAAGCGGACCCAGAACGTCACCATCGACCCGAATGCCATGTTCGATATCCAGTCCAAGCGCCTGCATGAGTACAAGCGTCAGCAGCTGAACCTGCTCTACCTCATCCACCAGTATTACGAGATTAAGGCTGGCCACCTGCCCGCCACCCCGCTGGTCAGCATCTTTGGTGCCAAGGCCGCCCCGGCATATATCATCGCAAAGGATATCATCCACGCACTGCTGACGCTGTCCAAGGTCATTGCCGCTGACCCGGTCGTTTCCAAGCATCTGCAAGTCGTCTTTGTGGAGAACTACAACGTCACCGCCGCCGAAAAGCTCATCCCCGCCTGCGACCTGTCTGAGCAGATTTCCCTGGCATCCAAGGAAGCCTCCGGCACTGGCAACATGAAGTTCATGCTGAACGGTGCGCTGACCCTGGGCACGATGGACGGCGCAAACGTCGAAATCAGCCAGCAGGTCGGCAACGACAATATCTACATCTTCGGCCAGACGTCCGACCAGGTCATCCACCGCTATGACGCGGGCGACTACTGCGCCGCCCAGTGGTACGAGGGCGACCCCAACATCCGCCGCGCCATCGACTTCCTGACCAGCCCCGAAATGCTGGCCGCCGGTCATGAGGAAAACCTCAAGCGCCTGCATGATGAACTTATCAACAAGGATTGGTTCCAGACGCTGCCCGACTTCAACGCCTATGTGGTGCGCAAGGGCCAGGCCCTGAGCGACTATGCCTGCGACCCGCTGGGCTGGCGCAAGAAGTGCGTTATCAACATTGCTAAGGCCGGTATGTTCAGCAGTGACCGTACCATCGCCGAGTACAACGACGATATCTGGCATCTGGGCGAGTAATTTGCCGCCAATAATCGAGTAGTAGGCTCTCCTTAAAGAGCCGACCTCTCACACCACCGTGCGTACCGACCGGTACACGGCGGTTCAACCGCATAAGTGCAAGGACTCGTAGTAGTTGAGGATACTAAAGTATCCCGCTGCTGCGAGTCTTTCGTTTGTAATGGAACACTTTAAATCAGGACTACCGGCGATACGCCAGTATCCCAGTCTGGAGTTGCCCCACTGGTAAGCCTTGTCAGCCGGGATACCCAGCTTTCTCAAATTGGTCACTTTTGTTCCGGGCTTCTTCACAAGCTTGATCAAAAAGCTGAACGATGTGCTGAAACAGTGGCTGTGATCTGTGCATTGCAGTAAGGCGCGTGATACTGTTGACCGGGCAATCAAAAAGCATGAAATGAAGAACGCCGAGGGTTCCCATATGGGAACCCTCGGCGCAGACTGTAGAAAAACTCTTGTAGGGGCGAGCATTGCTCGCCCGTGTCCGTTTGCCTTGTAAGGAAACTGCCCTGAAAAACGCGATGCTGCGCCAAGTTGGTGGGCAAACAATGTCACCCCTGCACACGAGCCATTATATTTTAACCCACCGATTATAGCACACCGTCCGCCGCAAAACAGGAAAGAATGGTGAACAACCTGTAAAAAATGCCTGCCCTGCGGGAGTACATCCACACAGGGCAGGCATTTATATCGGAAAGCGAATGGTAGGCTTAGTGGTGCTTTTTACGCAGCCAGCCCGCCGCGCCAAAGCCAACCGCGCCAACGGCCAGCAGGGCCAGCAGCCCTTCCATCGGGAACACGTCGCTCGTCTGGGGGATAGCAGCGTTCTTTACGGTCGCGGTCTTGGTGGCAGCCGCAGCCGGGGCAGAGGAGGGCGTGGGTGTAACGACCGGTGCAGGGGAGGGCGTGGGCGTAGCGACCGATGCAGAGGAGGGCGTGGGCGTAGCGACCGGTGCAGGGGAGGGCATGGGCGTAGAAACAACGGTGGTCACGCGGTCCCACTTGGCGTACAGGGTGATATCGCTGGTAACAGCGCTGTCAAAGCTGAAGCGGTACTGGCAGCCCTTCTCGGTATACCAGCCGCCGAACACCCAGCCGTCCTCTTTGGGGGCAATCGGCTCGCTGGCCTTGTTGCCGCTTACAAAGGTCTGGCTGGAAATATTGGCACCGCCATGCCCGCACAGGTCAAAGCTGACCGTTACCAGCTTGTTCCACTGGGCGGTGAGGGTAATATCGTGGTTAACGGTCACAGTATCGCCCGCAGCGTACTGGTTGCCGCCTGCATCCTGCCAACCGGCAAAGACATACCCGGCACGGCTGGGGTCAGCAGCGACGGTAGCGGTGTTGCCATCTTGCGGGGGATAATAGGTGTCGTTGTAAGCACCCTCGGCCCCTGTGCCGCCGTTCAAGTCATAGCTAAGGCAGTAGCCAGCCTTTTCTTCCTGCTCGTCAATCTTTTCGTAGCAGTACTGGCATTGTTTAGTAATGGTACGGACGTAGGTGCTGGTAGTATCGGCTTTTAAGGTCCAACCAGTGGTGTTAATGATTTTAAAGTTGTTGTCTTTGTAACCCTCGGTGTACTGGTTGGCGTCGCCTTTACCGGTGCCGTTGTCGTAAGAACCAGTGGCAAAATTGTTGCCGTTGTGGTCAACAGTGCGAGCACCATTTTCCCACACAGTCTTTCCTTCGATTTTGACGACGGTGGAACCAGAATTATATCCCTTCCATGCACCGACAAAACCACCGAAGCTGAAGAGCCGAGAGCATGTGTAGAAATCAGCATCGAGACCGTTGACAGTATTGTTGCCAGTGATATTAACGTAAAATTTAAAGTCTTTACCCGCATTGGTCATCGGGAGATCGTTGATGTTCAAGGCTGTTTTGTTCGCATTAGTGGAATTGACAGTGCACGAATCAAAATTGACAGTGACATCATTCTTATCTACACTGTAATAAGTATATACATTAATGATTTTACCAGTCGCATTGAAAGTGCAGTTTTTGAATGTATAACTTTTGCCGGTCAATGTCCATAAGGAATAATCTGTCGTATCGATACCAGATGCCACTGTGCCGGGAGCGTTAAAGGTAACGTTTTCAAACGTAGTTGTTTGGTAGCCCCAGTAGTCAGCACGACCGTTGAAAATACAATTCTTCAACGTAATATTGTTGATGTACGTCAGGCCCTGCGTATTGTCAGTTTTGGTAGTATCATCCGGAAGATACACACTGCCGATGACAGTCATGTCCTCGAAGGTAATGCTATCGCTGTTCTTAAAGCTATAGTCGCACCAGCCATCACTACCGTATTGTGTTGCCGGAGCCTTAATTTGCCACGTCGTTTTATCGGTGCCAGCGCCCACGAAGGTCAGGCTTTTCCCGGCACCCTTGCCTGCTTGCGTTGGATTAGCAGCGTTGCCGCAGTAGACTCCCGCGCCAAGGTAGATGGTATCGCCATTGACCGCAGCATCCATGGCTTCATCTAGTGAATCATACTCTTGATTGTTGCTTGCAACAATGGCTTTGTCGTCGGAAACCGTAGGTGCAATACTATTACCATTTTCGGGGGGGCCTCCCCTACGGTGGAAATCCCCGTCTGTGCCTCGTCTGCATACACCGCCAGCGGGGTGATGCCAAGCGGCATCAGCAGCGCCAAAAGCAGCGACGCAGCGGCTAGCGTTTTCTTTTTCATCGGTTACTACCTCCCTGTTTTTTGCCGGAAAGAACCACTTTCGGGCATGTTTAACTATCAAGTTCCATTATAGGCAATCGACGTGTCGAAAACTGTCAAAGCAACGCGGCTTTTCGGTCACGGTACAACTTCTTGCCTTGCTCACTTTTATCGGTTGCCATACAGAAATTTTTGGTAATATTATGACACTTTTTACTGTAAATTTCAAGATTTATGTGCGTTGCATTTCATTTTTCGTCATTGTGTAAAAGTTCACAATATTGAATTTAGTAAATTTGTTAATACATTTCAAAATTGTGCTGATTCAACATATCTACGGCATTCGTTCTCTGCGCCGAACACTGGATGAATATGGCGTATCGGTGGTTTATTGGATATCCGCTGAACGAGCAGGTCCCACATTTTTCAACGGTGAGCTATAACTTCAAACACCGTTTTAATACCGCATCGGTAGAGTATATTTTCCGCTGGGTATTAAAGGCAGCTGCGGACGAGGGATATTTGGACACGGAAACCATATTTGTAGACGGTACGCACATAAAGGCAATCGTGCAGGAATACTTAGAAAAGCAGAGCATGAGGCGTACCCCGGATTTGCAGAAAGAGGAACCGTCCATATCTTCGCCGCCAATAGATTTAATAGCCAGTGCTTTGGCCGATTTTAGAGGGTAAAGCACTATACAGAAAAAGGGCTTCCGCCAGCAGATGCGGAAGCCCTTTTTAAGAAGGAGAATAGTGAATATCAGTTTTTCATTTCGGCGCGAATCTTATCGTTGGCCTCCTCGACCTTCATGCGGGAGAGGATAAAGGTGATGATGGCGTCCAGCACAAAGGGAATCACGAGGTACATGAGTTTCAGCATATTGATGCAGGATTCCGGCTGTACGGCCAGCGCCTTATCGTAGTTGCTGAACGCCAGCAGCCAGCCGGTGATGGCGGTGCCGAGACCGCCGCCCAGCTTGACGCCGAGCGAGGTGCAGGAGTACATCGTGCCGTCCACGCGCTTGTGCTTCGTCAGCCAAGTGTACTCGGAGCAGGAGGCGATAACGGCGTTCATGTCGCCCTGCCACGGGCCCTGACCCAGTGCAGCAATGGCCGTGAAGAGCAGCATCATCTTGACATCGCCGGTGCCAGTATAGCCGGCCACGGCAACGAGCGCGCGGGCCACGGTAGCAAGGGCATAGCTGCCAACGTTCAGTTTGTACATACCGTGCATCTTGGCAACGAGGGTCGGGGTAAAGACCAGTGCGATGATCAAAGGAATGTTGATGGCCCAGGAGAACACGCCGAACAGGTTCTTGTCGCCAAGGATATGGGCGGTGTAGTAGGTACCCATGCTGATCATGGCACCATAGATCTGCTGCAAAATGTAGGTCACGCAGATCATCAGGTAGTATTTGTTGGAGACCAGCAGCTTGGCAGCTTCGACAAGACCGTACTTCTCGTCTTTCTCGATTTCGGCTTTATCCGTGGTTTCGACAAACTCTTCCTCCGGCAACTCCTTGACGGAGAAAACAGAGAGCGTGTTGACGATCAAACCGATAATGGCATAGACGATAGCCACGGTGCGCCATGCTTCAGCAGTGTCGCCCAGTGCGGAGACAGCCAGCAGCGTGAAAGACTGAATGGCAAGGCTGGTGGCGAATGCGAACATGAAGCGGTAGGAACCCATCTCGACTCGCTCGGCGCTGTTCTTGGTGACAAGGGAAGTCAAGGCAGAGTAGGCGATGTTGTTGGCCGTGTAGAACACAGCGTTCAGCAGGGAATAACAGATAAAGAACCATGCGTACTTGGCAAACTCGCTCATGCCCATGGGAATGGCGAAGATGCCGACCAGTGTGATGGCGCAGCCGATGTAGCCGTAGAGCATCCACGGGCGAGCCTTGCCCATCTTGGAGTGCGTCTTGTCGATCATCGAGCCAAAGAAGATGTCGGTAATGCCGTCAAACAGCTTGGACACAGCGATCAGCGTGCCAACGATGCCGGGATTCAGGCCGACGGTGTCGGTCAGGTAAATCATAACGAACGAGGAGAGGAACGCATAGACCACGTTGCCCGCAACATCGCCGGAGCCGTAACCGACCTTGTTATACCATTTTAAATAGCGTCTTTCCGTGTTTTCAGACATGAGATTTTCTCCATTCTTTTGTGTAGGGGTTATGCTTTTTCAGGAATCAGACGGATGCTGAAATCGAAGGAAGCGTTGTTAAGGCGGTACTGCTCCGCCAGACGCGGCCCGCAGCTGGCAGAGCCGATGCCGTTCTGTGCATAGTCAAGGCAGAGAACGGTGCTGTCACAGGGATGCAGTTCATAGTTGTGCGCCTTTTCCGTCAACTCTTCCTGCGTGTAGTGCGAGGCGTTGAAGCAGAACGGCTTTGCACCGACAGCGGTAAGCTTGATGCCAGCGCCATCCAGCTGTACATAATCGCAATCATAGTGACTGCCGTTCTCCTGCGGGCGAATGTAGTCCTCGTGCTGCTGCCAGATGGTGGAACTGAAGTAGTCGTGGCTGGCAGCATGGTGCTTGTCGCAGTAGCTTTCCATCGGACCCATGCCGAAGTAACTGACGCGGGCCATTTCTTTTGGCAGGAACAGGCGCAGGCCAAAGCGCGGCAGTTCGGGGAATACCGTGTTGCGCTCAGCGTGCAGTGCCAGCGTTACTGCACCGCTGTTGGAAACCGTCCAGCTGACATCCAAATCAAGGAATTTCTGCAAGCTGATCGGTGCAATGCCGACTTTGGCGCGCAGAGTCACACCGCTGTCCGTCACCTGATACTCGGTGCGGTAGGCGTTGGTCATACAGTGGTCATAGCGGGCAGCCAGCCAATCCAGCTTCAGCTTGCGGTCATTGTCCGTAGGAGCACGCCAGATGTTGAACTCCATTTCCTTGTCCAACAGGACTGCATCCTCGTACTGCATCGCGGCGAACAGACCCGTCAGCTTATTAAAGTTGTAGGTGAAGTTCTTGCCGCGCAGCGTCAAATGGCGGTCCGTCTCCTGAACCGTGATTGTGCTGTTGGAAGGGGCATCACTCCACATAGCCAAGGTTTTCTGGTTGCGGCTGTCTTCGTTTTCCAGCAGGATTTCATCAAACCCCAGAAGATGATCTTCCGAACGCAAGGGCAGGTCTTTATCGCAATGGTAGAAGATTTTCAGGAAACACTTGCCTTTGTCGGGAATATGGACGGCCAACGGCAAGGCGTTTTCGCTGTGCGGCGGCAGGGTGAAACCGTCAGGGTAGGGGATGAAGCCGTTGTCGATGACCTCGCCGTCGCAGCTTACCTGATAGGTTAGTGCGGCATACTCGGTCAAATCAACAAAGTCCATGTAGTTGTGCAGCGTGAGCATACCGGATTCCCGGTCGTACTTCACAACACGCGCCGGGCGATAGACATTCTTGAACTCCAACAGCCCGGTGTGCGGGCGGCGGTCGGGGTAGACCAGACCGTCCATGCAGAAATTGCCGTCATGCGGCCACTCATTGTGGTCGCCGCCGTAATAATAGATGGCGCGGCCGTCGGGCATCTTCCCTTTATAAATACCGTGGTCGCACCATTCCCACAGGAAACCGCCGACCAAGCCGTCATGGCTCTGAATGAACTGGAAGTAATCCTCCAAATCGCCGGGGCCGTTGCCCATGCAGTGGCTGTACTCGCACATGATATAGGGTTTGTCCGGCTCGTTGTCCAGATATTCCTGAATGCTTTCGAGAGAAGGGTACATATTGCTGAACATATCAATGTTCGAGAAATCGTATTTACGGTTCTTGCTGCGATACTGGGCGCTCTCGTAGTGGGTCAGGCGGCGGGGGTCAAAACTCTTTGTCCATGCCAGCGCTTCTTCAAACGTGCAGCCGTAGGCGCTCTCGTTGCCCATCGACCAGATGATGACGCAGGGACGGTTCTTGTCGCGCTCCACGCAGCGGCGGGTGCGGTCTACGGTGGCCTCGGTGAACTCCGGGTTGTCTGCGATGGGCTTGTTCCAGTTTTCAACGTGGTTGGGCCAGCTTTCGTTGCCCTCGCAATAGTATTCGGACGCACCGTGGCTCTCGTTGTCGGCTTCATCAATGACAAAGAAGCCGTACTGGTCGCAGAGCTGATAGAAGTAAGGCACATCCGGGTAATGGCTGGTGCGGATGGCATTAAAGTTGTGCTTTTTAATCATGAGCAGGTCTTTTTTCGTCTGCTCAAAGCCAACAGCATATCCCGTGACGGGGTCGGATTCGTGGCGGTTTACACCGTGGAACTTGATGGACTGGCCGTTGACATAAATCTGGTTGTTGGCAACATGAACCTCGCGGATGCCCACACGGTCCGTAATAGTCTCGTTGGGCGTGTCCAACACAAGGGTATATAAGTAGGGCTGCTCTGCGTTCCAGAGTGTCGGGTCAACAATAGTGATTTCTGCATGATAGGGGAATGCCGCATCATCCGGTGCTTCCACGGGCGTTACGCTGCCGACCATCGTGCCGGCTGCATCGTAGAGGGTGATGCGGGTGGCAACGGCGGAATCGTAGTAACGCAGGCGGACAGCAACCTCTGCGGTGCTGCCGTGGATGTCGGTGGTGATGAAATAGTCCTCGATGCACTGTTCCGGTCGGTGCAGCAGGTAGACATCACGGAAAATGCCGTTCATGCGGAACATATCCTGATCTTCCATGTAACTGCCATCGCACCATTTCAGCACGAGGACCGCCAGATGGTTGGTGCCGTCCTGCAAAAACTTCGTTACATCGAACTCGCTTGTGGAATGGGCGACCTGACTGTACCCGACAAACTGACCGTTGAGCCAGACGTAGAAGCAGGAGGCAACGCCCTCAAAATTCAGAAATGCGCGCGGGGCAGCGGCATCCTTTTGGTAGGTGAAGTCGTAAAGGTAAGCGCCGCAGGGATTCTCTTTGGGAACATACGGCGGATCAGCGGGGAACGGATAGCGGATGTTGGTGTACTGGTGGTGGTCGTAGCCGTGGTTCTGCCACACGCTGGGGACCGGGATGCTGTCAAAAGCGGAGGCATCATAGCCGACCTCATAGAAAGCATCCTGCAAGTCATAAATACTGGCGTAGTACCGAAATTTCCAACTGCCGTTCAAAAGCTGGAAACGATCCGAGGTCTCGCGGTGCTCGACTAAGGCATCGCTGCGCCGGGATGCCGGAATGTAATAGGCACGATTCGGCATGGCACCCACATGCAGTGTGTGCGGGTCCTCGTAATAGTGCGGAATAATCATCCATTCTCCTCCTGTGATTTATACAGTTCTGCTTGCGTTTCGTCTGAAATTATTATACAATTTCTATATACAATAAAACATAAACGGTATTGCACTAAATATGCACAAAATCAATGGCTTTTTGTAAAGTGAAGGTAAAATGGACGAAGCACCTAGCAATATTCACAAAAACAGGAGGAGATTTTTGTGTACATTAACGCTGGATATCTGAACAATTCCCGTACAGATTTCAAAGACAACTCCACGCCGTTGGTGGTGGGCAGCTGTGGCACCTACCGGCTGAAAACGCGCCCCAAACTACCGACTTACTGGCAGAAAGGGCGCAGGGATTACCAGATTTTATATGTGGCAAACGGCAAGACGCATTTCTGGTTTGACGGCAAGGAAGAAATCGTCAGCGCAGGCCATATGGTGCTTTACAAGCCGGAAGAAATCCAAAAATATGTATATTATCTGGAAGATAACCCGGAAGTTTTCTGGATTCACTTCACAGGCAGCGATGTAAAGAACATACTGGAGTATCACGGAATTTCGCTCGATGAGCATGTGTTCTACTGCGGTGTGCTGCCGGATTACAAGGCGTTGTTCCGCAAAATCATTCAGGAGTTGCAGCTGTGCCGCTATGGGTACGAGGACTATATTGCATCGCTGTTCAACGATATTCTGCTGTTGGTGGACCGCCAACAGCATGAACAGAAAAAAACCACCGGCAACGTCCAAGAACAAATTGAACGCGCGGCGGCTTACTTCAACGAGAACTATAATACAAAGATCAGCATAGACGATTATGCGGAATCCCTGCACATCAGCACCAACTGGTTTATACACAATTTCAAACAGTACGCAGGTATGTCCCCGGCCCAGTACATCCTCTCCTTGCGCATGGTCAACGCCCAAAGCCTGTTGGAGCGGACGACCTACAACATCAAGGAAATTTCCGAAATCGTAGGGTATGAGAACCCGCTGTATTTCAGCAGGGTGTTTAAGAAAGAGATAGGAAAGTCACCGGCGCAGTATAGGAAAGAAATGATCCCTACTGAGGCAGTATAAGCGCGACAGATTATCTGCTAATGAATGAGAGTATTATGATGGATAAAATTTCGGATGTGACACGGCAAGACATCATTGACGTTATCCGCAATGGATTTGTAGTGTCTTTTGACGAGCCACAATATGATAGTATAAGTGGTAACTATATTGTCGGTTACAGAGGTAAAATATCCTATCATGGCCGACTGGACGAGCTTGGATTTTTGGAAAGACTGGCTGTACAAAAATCTGGTAGAAACGAGGGTGATTTATAATGGCGTACTTGCACAGTGATAGAGAGCAATTCCGGGATAAAGTAACACAAAAACAACAGACAGCCGCCACAATTCCGTAATGATTGATGCTTGACAGTCTCCTTCAAGTTCGCTATAATAATAAACGCAAAACTTTAGTGGACTTTTCCGGATTCGGTCATCTTTTTGCCACACAGCTATCTTGTGATAGTTGTGTGGCTTTTTTGTTGCCGGTATCTCGGAAGTATTAGCAGAATGGAGGACTATATCTGTATGGGGAAAAATTTTTTGTCTCTTATCAAGATGTGCCGTAGTGTACGGGCTTATAAATCGGAATCTGTCCCTTCCAAGGCTTTGGACGCTGTACTGGAAGCAGGGACTTATCCGGCCCAGGAAGCCGGTCAGCCCGCAGCACGCAAACAAAACTATATTGTTCGGACAATTTGTGGAGAAGAGGGAAAGCATGCAGACCAATAACAAAATGGCGGTTGCGCCCGTTGGAAAACTCATCTGGCAAATGTCGATACCGCCGCTGATTTCCATGTTTCTGCAATATTCCTATAATCTGATAGACAGCGCGTTTGTAGCGCGGCTGAGTGAAAATGCTTTGACGGCGGTTTCCCTGTCGTTTCCCATTACAACTTTGATGAATGCGACATCTATCTGGATCGGCGTTGGCGTGAATGTACTGATTGCAGGGTATCTTGGGGAGAAAAAGCAGGATGAGGCAAATACTACCGTCACACATGGATTGTTACTGGCCTTTGGAATTGGTGCTTTGCTCAATCTTCTGTCATTACTGATTATGAAACCCTACTTTGGGGCATTCACTAATAACGAAGAAATTTATCAGTTGAGTCTTGCCTATATGAGCGTATGTTCGTTCATGCAAATTCCCAACATGGTGCATATCGCAATCCAGAAGATGATACAGGCTACTGGGAACATGATTGCTCCTATGTGGTTTCAGATTGCAGGAGTGGTCGTTAATTTTGTATTTGACCCACTCCTAATTTTTGGTATTGGTGTTTTTCCAGCTATGGGAATCCGTGGCGCTGCGGTGGCTACTGTTGCGGGCTATTTGTTATCCATGATTTTGGCATTTGCCTTGCTGCTGGGCAAAAAGCAAAAAGTGCGGATAAAGATCAAAGAATTTCATATACAAAAGCGGATGATTGCCCGTATATTCGCCCTTGGCTTACCATCTTTCATTATGAATGCCCTCAGTTCGTTTATGGTGACATTCGTCAATCTGTTTCTGGTGGCGTATTCCGATACGGCGATTGCATTCTTCGGTGCGTATTTTAAGGTGCAGCAGCTGATCGTTATGACAGTAAACTGCTTGATTCAGGGCTGTTTGCCTATTATGCGGTTTAACTACGGTGCGGGAAACAGAGATAGGCTGCACTCCGCTTTCCGATACGGAACCGCTTTGGTCTCCGGTATGATGATACTGGGAACATTGACCGTCAACTTCTTTCCGGCGCAGCTTTTGGAATTATTTACAGCGTCGGAAGCCATGCGCTCCTTTGGAATATCCGCTATGCGAATCATGGCGGCAAGCTATCTGTTTTGCGGTCTCTCTACCATGATTTCCACCTATTTTCAGGCGACAGAAAAAGTAGGTTCCAGCATAGCGATTCAATTATGCAGACAACTGCTTTTCCTTGTTCCTGCCTTATGGTGTCTGAACAAATTATTCCAACTGAACGGAATCTGGCTTGCATTTCCTGTTGCGGAAACCGCCACTATGCTCATTGCTCTCATAATAATGGCATGGCATCGCCACTAAAATATCTTATAACATGTTCCAATGAGGAGAAATGATGAACGATACCATCCCCGCAGTCTGAACTCCAACGGTGGCTGGAACGTGACGTCCTCGCTGTCGTTCCTGAAGATGCCGATCTTGCAATACAGCAGCGAGATTCGCTCTGCCGTGCTGCTGGTACACGGAGAGAAAGCGCACTCCCGCTATTTCAGCGAGACGGCATACAGCAAGCCGACCGGCGATAACAAGGAATTGCTCATCATATTTTGATTTCGATAAAAGCCACCTCCCGTAAACAAAAGCGCCGCTATGCAATCTGCACAGCGGCGTTCTTCATTATAAATATTTCGTATAATTTTGTGTTCCGTGGAAGATTCTGTAAATTTCCACGGCATTTCTTGGCTCATCAATTTTGAAGAGAGCCACATATCTTCCAATCAAGAACTTCCTGTATTCTCTCTGCCGAAGCACCTCGTCGCGGGAGTACCCATAAATTGTAGGAGTCTCTTCCAAACGAAGCAGCACTTCACCAAAATCTTTTACAAACGAACGAATTGCCTGCTGAGAATCGAACTGTCTCTCAAAGTATCGCAAGATTTCTTGGTAATCATCCTCAGCTGCTGGCAGCAAAATGACATTATAACTCATACTTCTTGCTCGTTTCTTTTAGAATATCAGCAAGAGGTCGCCCCATTCCAGCTTCATGCTGTGCTTCAGCCGTTGCCAGCTTTGCGTATACCTCATTCATGATTTGTTGGTGCTCATAGGTTTCCATGCTCATGATAACCATATCGCCATAACCGTTTTTGGTTACAAAGATAGGTCCTGCTGTTTCATGACAGCGTTGGGAAATCGCGTTGGTGTTCTTTAAATCACGAATCGGAATAATTTCAGGCATAGTCTCAGCTCCTTTCGTGGCTCTATTGTACCACAAAAAAGCCGCGCCTGCAACTCACAATCCCATAATTTCTTTCACAATGCGGTCACAGCCTTTGATGGCTCCCACCAGCACCAGCAGGTTGAACGCTAGTTCCCCGACATAGGTCCAGACAGCCGTCACCACAGATGCGCCGGTATCCACCGCTGGAGGGCTGGACGAAATGGCGGAGAAAATAATGCAGGACAAGGCAATCACCACGCCCTGCAAACAGACCCCTGCATAGCTGCGGATGAAGTTTTTGCCCACGCTGCTGGTGGGTTCACCCGCAAAGGTAGACAGCGGTATCGGCGCAATGGCGGCGTACATCCACAGGCTGAACATTCTGCCGTAGACCGTCAGAATCATCGTGAACGACAGCACGGTTATGAGCAGCCCGCCGATCAGCGTAACTGCCCACAGCGGAATGGAATCCCAAAAGCCCACGTTGTTGATGGCATCGATCAACTCCTGCGGTAGCGATACGCTGCTCATGCCGGAGCTGCCCGATTGGGTGATGATGGTGGACACCATGCCCTGCACAATGGAAAACACTGCCAGCATCAATTCCAGCCCATAGGTCACCGCACCCTTGGCTACCCTTGCGGTGGAGTATAACGTTCAGTTCTTGACAAGAAACCTATAAATTTGCTACTATAACAACAACATCTCCCCCAGGCCTCTACGCACAGCGTATGCACACTTGGGGGAGTTTTGTTTGTTAATATTAGAGAGGCTGTGAAGTGAGAATTTTACGGAATACGGAACGATTCCAAATACCGTTCAAAAATCTCACAGTTGACTAAGGTCACCTTGTCAATTTTGTAAACAGCCTTAGCTTCTTTAGCGAGTGCAGTGAATTTTGTCAGACCCATGCTGTACTTTTCAGCACCTTCTTGGTAGCGAACGAATTTCTTGGCGTTCTGCTTTGTTTTATCAACGTCTTTACGCGAATAAGCCATAATAAACCTCTTTTCGTTTTAGCTTGCCCTGTTTTCTGTTCTGGGATCGTAATCTTGAAGTTTTATCTTTTTTGTGCATCAGCCTCACAATCTTTATAATATGGACATGTCACGCAGCAACCTCTGCAACACTTATACGAATCATTCGATACCCAGAGCCGGAAGCGGGCAATAATCTCATATAAAGCTATCATTCTCTGCATTGACCGCACATCTTTTCTTTCTCTGCAATCTTCACCTTGCAGACCACCGCATTGTCCAGTACATAGACAACTTTGGCCGTGGCGCTGTCTCCGATTTTGTCATACAACCGCCCGGCGCTGATGCAGTCGCCCAAAACCGTGTGCGGGCTGTTTGCCACATAACCCGCGCAGCCAAGCCCCGGTAGCTCTGCCTTGATTGCTTCGCTGTCATACTCATTGTCAGGCTCTTTGACCAGCTTTACCTTTTGCCCGACCTCAAAAGGCTTGCTGCCAAAATGGAACTTCAATCCGGTGATCGTAATAAATGCTTTCATAGGGAACCTCCTGTCATTTGCATAAACTGTTGTGTTACCAATCCAACTCATCCATAGCGTCATCTACGCCTGCTGCGTAGTCCGGGTCGCTGTCGTAGCGATCCTCATCGTAGTCGTCATCATCGTAGATGGCATCGTAGCCATCATCATAGGAATCATACGTCTTGTAGGATTTTTTACTGCTGGAGTAAGAACTGCTGTACGAAGATTTGGAGCTGTAAGAAGTGCTGCTCTTGGTGGAAGATTTGGACGGGCGATGTACCCAACAATAAGCCGAGTCTTTATCCGCTTCTCGCGTGCAGCCGTCCTTGATGCAGGTGTATTTACGCTTTGTGCTGGAGCTGCTGCTGGACGGTCTGGAGCCGCTACCGGAGACACTGGAATTGCTCTTCGTGGGTTTATGTACCCAGCAATAGGCGGAGCCCTTAGCCGCCTCTCTGTTGCAGCCGCTCTTGATGCAGGTATACTTGGCAGCGAATGCACCGGTACATAGGATGCAGGCGGTCAACGTAACGAACACTGCGCAAAGAATGTTTTTCCAAATAGTCTTTTTCATCGTAAAGTCCTTTCTGTCATGTACGATATTTTACCGGTGACGTTTTCCGTCAGAAATCATCACCGCCGAAATCATCCGAACCAAAGTCATCAGAATCAAGGTTGTCCGAATCGAAGTTGTCCTCATCGTTATCAAGTTCATCCATTTCGTCCACATCATTATCGAACTCATCCATCAGCGCTTTACGGCTTTCCTCTTCCTCTTGGATACGATCCATTGCCAGAGAATAGTGAATATATCCGTCAATGCCCTTACCATAGACGCCGAAATCCATATCCTTCAGCATAGTAGTTACCTCCGCTTTGTATTGGGGAAGGGAACCGCTCCCTTCGATACTTCTATTATAAATCATGGCTTGTCCTATAATTTGGACTTTAAACACATTGTACGAAATTATACAATTCTCTGCTTTGATACAAACAAGCGCTCTCTGCAAATTCGCCTCATCTTGAGGATTTGCAGAGAGCGCCTGTTAAATCTACTGTTTCATCACCCGATAATTTTCCTCTTTGGGTCTTCAAGTATTATGAATAAGGGATACAAAGGCAAACTGGGAGTTATCAATTTCCCATATCGATAATTTCTTAGTTTGATGTAAATCGCTGCTTTTTTAGTTTTTTATCAAATGAAGTACGTCCCGTCTATTTGGTGAAACGGTACATCTTTAGTTTTTTGATAAATGCTTGACTAAATCAAAAGATGATGGTCTATCAGAGAGACTGTTATATATCTTCAAGTTTAAAAAGATAATTTTCAATAATTTTTCAAAAATCGGAATCGACAATTCATGACAAATCACCCCTGAATCGGGGAACGTTTCTCATAGAAAAGAACTACAAAAAATAAGAAAATAAAAACGGAAAACCATTGTCTGTAGTATAAGTATTTGTTATTATGAAGTAAATAGAGGATATTTTACAAAGTAAAGCTTAATCTAGAGAATCTGCCAGTGGCAGGCCTCTGTAGATACCAAGGTATACAAAAGGAGAATGAAAAAATGAAAAAAGAAGACATGTCCTGTATCGACTGCGCAGTAAAAAACTGCAACAAAATGGATAAAACCTATCCGGATTTCTGTCTGACAACACACATGGATGAAGAAGTTCTAAATGAAGCTATGGAATGCTACAATGAAGACGAGAACCGCAAAGTAACAATCGCTGCAGCTGAAGTAGAGTATGAGAATTACTGCAAACATACCCGTGTCGAAGAAATCATGGATTTTGCAAAGAAGATTAATGCGAAAAAGATCGGGATCGCAACCTGTGTCGGATTGTTGAAAGAAAGCCGTATCCTGGCAGATATCCTGCGCAGACATGGCTTTGAGGTGTATGGTGTCGGCTGTAAAGCCGGAACACAGAAGAAGACATCGGTCGGCATCCCGGAATGCTGCGAAGGTGTCGGTGTGAATATGTGTAATCCGATCCTGCAGGCAAAGCTTCTGAACAAGGCGAAGACGGACCTGAATGTTGTGGTCGGACTTTGTGTGGGGCATGACAGTCTGTTTTACAAATATTCCGAGGCACTGACTACGACAGCAGTGACGAAAGACCGTGTATTGGGGCATAATCCGGTGGCGGCGCTTTATACTGCGGATAGTTATTATTCGAAGTTGAAGAAGAGTGAAGAAGAGTAATATTTCTAATTTGGGCGTTTAAAGATACATAAAGATATCCCATTCAAGCATTTCTCTTTTTATCCAACGAAAAAAAGAACACACAACACTCTGTATGTTCTCTTTCTGTAGTTACGTCACACTTACACCAGCAACCTGCTTTCCAATGGGGCTGCTCCGAAAGATGTACAGGAACTGTTAGGACACTCTGATGTCAGTACCACAATGAATATTTACGCTCACTCAACAAGAAAAGCAAAGCGAGATTCCGCAAGACTTCTTGATAAAGTAGCAAGCAATGCTTAAACTGAAAGTTAGCGATTTCTTTTTCCGGTATTCTCTGTCCCACGGATTTCCTCATGATAGAAATAATCTACGATCACTGGATGTCCCTGCGGGACTCTGCCATAAGGCATTTCATTATCCACAAAGGCACAATCATACTTCTTAGCCATTTTCTCAGCTTTTACTTCAAGTGCTTCAAAGTAGCTGCGGTTATGCTTGTTATAGATCTCGTCGTAAAGTGGTACAAGATCAGGATATTTTCCGGCGATATAATCCATAATCGTCTTTTTGAAACCGCCTCGAAGATTGAGATTTTCGAGCCAGAACAGATCGCACTGATCCTTTACCCGCTCAAAGATCGCTTCAAAGTCCGTGATACCGGGGAATACCGGGGATACGAAACAGACTGTACGGATACCTGCATCATATACCTGCTTCATAGCAGCGATACGGTGCTCAATGCTCGAAGCAGAATCCATATCGTTCTTGAAATTTTCATCCAGTGTGTTGATCGACCATGAAACGGTCACTCGTCCAAGCTTCTTCAACAGATCAATATCCCGTACCACAAGATCAGACTTTGTGCAGATCAAAATATCTGCGTCACTGCCGATCAGCTGCTCCAGAAGTTTTCTGGTATTCCCGAATTGCTCCTCCTGTGGATTGTAGCCATCCGTCACAGAACCGATGACCACACGCTGTCCGGCATATTTCTTCGGATTTTTAATTTCCGGCCAATGCTTCACATCAAGGAAAGTGCCCCATTCCTCTGTGTGTCTGGTAAAGCGCTTCATAAAAGAAGCATAGCAATACTTGCAGGCATGTGTACAGCCCACATAGGGATTGACCGAGTAACCGCCTACCGGCAGACTGGACTTGGTCATGATGTTCTTTGTTTCCACCTCACGAATGAGAATTTCATCTGCCATGATCTCTGTACCTCTAACACTTTATTGAATTCCTCCGGCATTTCCTGAATCATATTTTCATCCCCTATGATAGGGACAAGATCTTCCTTCATAAACATCGGAATGCCGAGCGCATGTGCCTGATCCGTCAGAGACCATGCCCACTCTGGCTCCGTATGAACCTTCCTGCTCTGAACCCCGGTCATGGTGCCGACAACGATCCAATTGATTCCAGAAAGGTCAACTGTGCCGGGATCGTCGAATAACGGCTCAAAGGTAACATGGTAGTGTTTTGCTCTGACGTTTTTCCGAAGGGCGTCGATACGCCACAGTTCTGCTTTCCTCGTCACCGTAACGCCAAACCATGCGTTTTCCAGATCGGTATCAAAATCCAGCAAATCAGGTCGCTTGGTAAGGAACAGGAACTGATGCTGTGGATTTTCACGGATCTTTGCAAATACCTCGTCTCTCCATTCCGGCTTCCATCCGGAGAGATCGCTCATCCCGGTAAGAAGAAAGTTCTGCGGACGTTTCTTTTCCATCATCTTGAGCTTGCCCGGAAAGAATTCAGGGTCAGCGAAGTCATCAATCATATGCCAGCGTTTCACGTTGTTGCGGGCATAGCAATATGTACACCCCACTGTGCAGCCGATGACGATATTCATGTTCTGAATCTGATCTTTGATACAAATACTCATGAATTCTGCCACTCCTCAAGATTCTTTCTGATGCGGTCGAGGCATTCCTCAAACCGGGTAATTTCATCCTCTGAAAAACCTTTGTAGTAAATACTGCCCATCTCATCAGATACAGAATCGTACTCGCCCTTTAAGGCATGTGCTTTCTCAGTCAGAAACAGGAGTGTTTTTCTTTTGTCCGTTTCAGACTGAACACGGCTTATCAGCCCTTGATTTTCCATTCTTTCCAGCATCGTAGTAAGAGATGTTATCGCTAATCCGCATTTAGTCGAGAGTGACCTGATTGAGATACCATCCTCCTGCCACAGCACATAAAGAATACGTCCCTGGGCTCCATTAAACGCATCAATATTCTTTCCACTGAGAATTTTCTCGAAAATCCGGTCTCCAAGCTGTTTTATTTTGGTGACAAGAAATCCTCCATTCATTTCCATACAAAAGCTCCTATATAGTAGTTTATTAAAAACATACTATATAGGAGCTTTATTGTCAAGAGTTTATATGTCTTAATAGCTAAATTCCGTTTTTTCAATTCTCCAAACTGGAATTGATTGTTTTTAGGCCTCTATATTCTTTCCCAGACGTTGCTTTAGCTCCATGATTCGCACTCGAATCTCGTCAATAACCTTCTCAAACTCCTCGTCGCTTTTTCCTGTTGGGTCTTCCAGTTCCCAGTTATCGTCAAAGGGTCTGCCAATAAAAGGACATCCCACATTGCAGCCCATGGAGATGGCGATATCCGGTTCGGGAATATCCGAAATCAGCTTGGAATACTGCGTCTGCTCCATGTCGATGCCATAAATCGCCTTCATTAGCCGCACGGCATCCTGATTGATCTGTGGCCTGGTTTCCGTCCCTGCGGAATAGCTTTCAAACACATCGGATGCAAGAGCTTTCCCCAATGCCTCTGCAATCTGGCTGCGGCAGGAGTTGTGGACGCAGATAAATGCAACCTTTGGCTTTGTCATGCGGGGAACCTGCCTTTCGTTTTGTTTGCGATTTTTACAAGGAACAGCATCACCGGCACTTCGGTCAACACGCCAACCGTTGTGGCAAGTGCGGCAGGAGAGGTTGTTCCGAACAGGGCAATGGCTACTGCAACCGCCAATTCAAAGAAGTTGGATGCGCCGATCATTCCGGCAGGTGCTGCAATGCGGTGCGGCAGCTTGAGCAGCCGACAGGCACCATAAGCAATGCCGAAAATCAGGAAGGTCTGCAAAATCAGTGGCACGGCAATCAGCACGATATGCAGGGGATTATCCAGAATGACCTGCCCCTGAAAGGCGAAGATCAGTACCAGCGTCAGCAGAAGTCCAACCGTCGTAATGCCGTCAAATTTCTTGACAAAGGTATTCTCAAAATACTCTTTTCCCTTTTTCTGGGTCACAAAATACCGGGTCAGCATACCACCTGAAAGGGGAATGACCACGAACAGCACCACCGACAAAATTAGCGTATCCCACGGCACGGACACATTAGAAACGCCCAGCAGGAACTTCACGATAGGGACGAATGCTACGAGGATAATCAGGTCGTTGGTGGCCACCTGCACCACCGTGTACGCCGGGTCGCCCTTTGTCAGAGCGCTCCACACAAAGACCATCGCCGTGCATGGCGCAGCGCCAAGCAGCACCGCTCCGGCGAGGTATTCCGTCGCAAGCTCCGGTGTAATAAACGCCTTAAACACCACAAAGAAGAACAGACTTGCCATGCCATACATGGTGAAAGGCTTGATGAGCCAGTTGACGATCCAGGTGACGAACAGACCTTTCTGTCAAGCGTTTTTAACAACTTTTTTGATTGATATTTAGACTTTACTTCCAAGAGTAAAGTCTTGTGCTATAGTACCCGGTTTTGATGCCATCACGTCCTTAATAATCAACGCTTTTACAAGTTCTTCCTGCGTCTCACTCGCATTTTCTGACGGCATAGCATTAACGATAAACACCGTACTACCGATTTTTTCCACAAAACCAGCTTTCACTTTTTCCAAAGTGTTCGTTTCCTTTCAAGTATACTTGAAGTTCTATATTACCGACTAAAAAGCATTATTCATACACCGATTTAAGTACCTCGTAAAGCTTTCTGCCCTCGTCCTCGGTGAGCGTAACTCCCTTGCCGCACCGTTCGTGCCCCGGATACCAAATCCGAATATCCAGCTTTGCATCGTTGCCATTCCATGAAACAAAATTTGCTTCTTTCGTATAACCGCTGCCATTCTCGCCCAAGACAGCAAGGGGCTTTGTGATGGTGCTGGTAATATCGTTCATTTTCTGTACCTCCAAATTCAAGTGGGGAAGAAGTTATAAAGTCGGGATAGTAATGGAAGCGGGCATTTTAGCGCTCCAAATCTTGGTCATCTTGGCGGCGGGCAGATGCTCTATGCGGATTGCGTTTTGCTTCCTCGCGCTCTTTCTTCTGCTGCGCTTCTCTGTGCTCCAGCAGGTCAGCAATCTTCTCTGCGAAGCCCTTTGCAAACTGGGGAAAGTATTTGAGCGCCTGCAAAAACGGCTCACAGCGCCGCCGCAATGCGGCATACGCCGATTGTGTATCTCTCAATTCGTACTTGCAGTCGATGTACTGCTTTTTGTAGAGCGAAATATCCTCGTTCAGTTTGTGGATTTCTTGGCGGCTTGTGATGCCCTCCTTTGCTAACGCCGTCAACTGCTTGTAGTCCTCTTTCGACACGGTATATTTGCCTGTAATGGTTTTCTTGCCCATGTCGTCAATCTCGGATTCGGTTTTGCGCACATTCCATGCCGCTTCGTACTTGGTCTGCGCAGCTTCTACACGCTCTTGAATGTTGGCAAGCCGTTCCTTATCTTTTTCGATCTGATATTGCAGGGAAGCAAGGTTCTCGCGTGTGCTTCCCAACTCTCCGCGCTGGAAATTCGTGAAGCCATGCTCCTGCATATGAGCCACCAGTTCGTCCTGCAAGATACTGTACGAGGGGCGATACTTGGGTTTTCCGTTGCTCCGCAGGACAGGCTGACCCTGTTCATCTTTCAGCGGGATATTTGATGCCCATTTCTTGGAATGGCTCACTTGATGAATAGTTTCCCGAACCGTACCGCGCAGCGCCGGGTCCTTGCAGCGCTTGCTCCACAGAATATCCTTATCCACCACAGGAATCACTACGGCGTGGAGATGGTAGTGGTAGACATCTTTTCCCAAGTCGCTGGTCGCGGCCTTGTTGATTTCGTCTGCGTGCATAACAGCAGCCACTACATACTCTGATCCGAATTTCTTCTCCAAGAAGTGATAGGCTTCCTCATAGAATTTCTTTGCGTACTCATAACCGCCGTTGCGCTCAAAGTACATGGTGTTCACGTCAATGATGATTTCATCGAAAAGCGTAGCGTCTTTCCGCAGCCCCCTTGTCGATACCGTTCCAGCCGCTTCCATAGTGCGCAGCGTGTCCATATAAGAGGACGGCGGGGAGCGATAGTGTACATTCAGCGGTATGCGCTCCTGTACCACGTTGACGTTGGCATAGTCGGTGTTCAGCCGTTCATTGTGCCGTTCTGTTGCGCCGATGCTGGCAGCTGAACACTGCTTCACTCTGGCGCAGCTCATATCTTTTGCCACTGCAATTTCTCCTTTCCAAGCGGTAGGGCAAAGCCCCGTTACACAAGATTGGAACAATCTGTGTAACCCACTATGACACTTTCAGCTTCGCTGCAAAGATGTCGTGGGCAAGGGAGTTCCCCCTTGACCTCCTTTTTGCGCCGAAATCAAGTCTGCAGGTTTTCTCCCTGCCAGCCTTCTTTCGGCTTTTCAACCTCCGGCAAAGTCCAATACCATGCGAAACCGTCCTTCACGGAGTGAACCCCGGCTTTCTTCTTCGCCTTTTTGTAGGTTGACTTCTTGAAGCCTGCACCTTCAAGCTTTGCTTCGCAGTCGGAAGCCAACTGTCTGCCGCCATCAAGCAGCGAACGGATAAACGCCGTTGCCGCTTCCTCGCGGTCATTCGGTCTGCCCATTCGCGGGGCGGTGGCAGCGAATGCGTCCTCGGCGGTCATTTCCAATTCATCAAGAAAATTCACGCCCTTGTCTGCCACCTCAAAAAGAATAGCCGAACCCATTGGAGCAAGATTGGATTTTACTTGCACCAAATAGCGTTCGGCTGGATTTGCGCTGTTTGCGGTTCGTGTGATGGCGAGAATACTTCTCGCAGCGCCCGCAATGTCGATAGAACCGTTGGTACGGTAAAGGGGATTGGTATCTCTCATCTTGTTCATATGAGCGATAATCACAATCGCACAGCCTGTATCTTTCGCAACCGCTATCAGATGATTAAACTCGGCTCGTGTTTCGTTGGCATTGTTCATCGAACAACTTTCTCCGATATAGGCACTCATCGGGTCAAGAATTAAAAGTTCTGCGTGGTACATCTCAATCGCTTCACGAATACGGTTATCCCCAAAGGACAAAGATTTTTCATCTTCCTTGATGAAGATGAGGTTTTCTCCGTTCCCACCAGCCGAATTGAAGCGAGGGACTACCGTATCATCGGCGTCATCTTCCGTTGTCTGATAGATGATAGTCATAGGCTCGTTTTCTTCCGTTTCGGTAAAGGGCAGAGGTTCGCCCTTTGAGAGCAGGGCGGCAATGGAAAGCATTAGCTTGCTTTTTCCATCGCCGGGATCGCCCTGCAACAGCGTAACCTTGCCAACCGGAATATATGGATACCATAGCCATTTCACTTCTTTCGGCTCGATTTCACTCGCCTTGACAACTTCAAGAGGCACGCTGACAGTCATTTCATTTTCAATCATTTTTCTTTGTTCTCCTTTTCGATAAATATTTCGGGCAAAGCACCACAATACAGCGGAAACTCTGCTTACAGTCATTCCTGCATTTTCTGCAAAGTTCGTTGTAGGTAATGCGGTTTCGATCATTCAGAAACAACGACCACTCTTGTTTCCGCTGCTTGCTCATTCTCGGCATAGCAAGCAATCCTCCTTTCCTGCCGAAAATAGAAAAACCACAGAGAAGATACATTAAGCCTTATTTGTGTCATTTCTCGGGGCGAAAATCGGGGTAAATATCCCTTTCTAAGCCTTTCAAAATAGCACATAAGGTATTTGTACTAATCTGTGGTTATGTATTGAATTATGGGTTTTGGGTAACAAAAAACACCGTATTTCTACGGTGCGTTCTGTCAGATATATTCTGTTTTATGATAGCAGAAAACTGGAATTCACAGTTCTTCCATCCTTCCCATCTTCAGCGCCATAACAAGAGTTCCGGCTGCCATCACAAAGACACCAATTTCAATCACATAGATGGGAAGAAGCGCCGGACCTGCCACGGCAAAGAAGTCCACGATAAAATGAATCCCATAAGCAAGAACCGCTGTAAAAGCCGCTGTCCTGCATTTGCCTGCCTTTACCGCCCGGTAGATCAGCAGTGACAACCCGATATGCAGAATGATGGCACTGATTCTTTCGATTCCGCTTACAAAAAAGAGTGGTGCCGGTGTTGTCCATAGGGCCGACAGCTGTGACACGGTCTGGTTTGCAGACTCAGCAGGAAGTGCCGCCAGCGTATTCTGCATGGCTCCGCTGTTGATCATCAGCATGGACACAAGATTGCTGATTCCGGAGAGTCCTCCGAGCAGAATGGCCTCCACACCGCCATGCCCGATTCCATACATCAGTGCATTTGGAAAATCCAGCCATTTCTTCATCCAGAACTTCATGGCAATCAGTCTTCCGGTCTCTTCAAAAACCGCTGCAGCCAAAGCCGCGTACACATAGTAAAGCCATGGCCTGCTCTGTGCGTTCAGTCCGCAGAACTGAATGACAAGAACATGCAGCTGCTGCTCCAACAGCATTGCGAACAGCAGAAAGGTTCCTGCTCCGATAAAGAACGAGGAAATCCTTGCCTTAAGCTTCACCCTTCCTGCAATGAACAAAGCAATCGGTACCCCCATCGAGAGGACAACGGAGCAGATAACTCCCGCTATCGCCAGACCTGATATTGTGTTCAATTCCATCTTTATACCTCCCTGATTCTCAAAAAATTCCTTTATTGTATTTGAACTGTCCATACAATATAAAGCCTAATCCGATAATAATCGCTGGAAGAATGATATAATTTATAATTATTTCACTCCAAAACGAAACAATAAAACCTAATACAAGAGATATTCCTATAATCAGTGTTCCTGTTCCAACAACTTTTCCATACTTTGGTATATCTTCTTCTTTTACTCTTCGCCTATTGTAAGAATGAATTGTGCTGATATTGCCTTTGATATTTACAATTCCCACAACAGATATGAGCACTCCCAAAATCAACATTATAATATTTTCCATAATGACCTCCTAAAAATAGAATAGTTCCTCAAATTTTTTGTCCAATGCAATACAAAGAATTAGAGCCAATTTTGCAGTTGGATTAAACTGTCCTGTTTCAATAGAACTAATCGTGTTTCTTGATACACCCACCATTTCTGCAAGTTGAGCTTGAGAAAGATTTTCTTCTGTGCGAACTTCCTTTAAGTGATTTTTCAGTTGTAATTGTTCTTTCATATTCTCACCTCTAAAAGGTGGCTAACAAATCCAACAAATGCCAAAATGGAAATCACAAAAAACAGAACAGTCAAGACCAAATCGCTCTTTCGCTTCATTTTGATAAAACGAACTAACCATTGTGTTGCAATAATGCTGAAGTATATAACCCACGGACTGTAAATCATAGTATGAGCAAGCACAGAAGATAACAGCGAAAGCAAACAACACACTAAAGCACCAACTCTGCTTGCGTGACTTCCGGCTTGATATACCACTTCCATTTCAGCCAAGTCCTTATTGCGATGTTCTTTTCTGCTTGCATTTAAGATTTCGTCCTTTTTCATCAAAACGCCTCCATACCAAGTTTTCTTTGCATATTTTAATTATACACATACCAAGTTTTCTTGTCAATAGAGTTCATAAAAAAAGTTACAACCGATATAATAGGTAACTTTTCTACCACTTCGATTATACTCACGACTTAATGACTTCTTGAATACTTGCCGAAAAAGAAAAACCGCTGTGCAGCCGACAGCGGTTTATCGTCATATTCTGTTTTCAGAATAGCCAAGCAAATAACGCTGATGCAGCGACAATCAAGGCACTTCCTGCCAGTGATAGCAGCATCGGTGCTGCAAATGGGCATAACAGCAACGCCACAAGCGCCGAAGCTGCCGCCTGTGCATAGCTGCCATCCAGCAGCGCGAGGAAAGCCGCAAAGCCGCCCAGCCCGGCAAGAATCATACCAATGCTGCCGCAGATTCCATACAGAAGATTAAGTACAAATCCTGCCGCATACAGCAGCGCAATCATTGGCAACGCAAGTAGGCGTACAATCCACAGTACAACGATGTTGCTTCTTAAACGAGAAAACATAGATACCCCAACCATTCTTTCAGCAGTAGATTAGCTCATTCAGCACAATCTCGGCAGCCACATTCTGCACATTGTTCATCTGCTGCACCCAAAGCAACTGATTTTCGGCTTTCAGCGCTTCCGTTATGCCTTGCTGCTCGGCAAGTTGCTTTACCAGTTGGGAAAAGAATAAGTCCGCCTGCCTATCGACTTCATCAAGATGTTCATTTAGTCGATCAGAAGTTTGCAGCTCCTCATAAAGCCGTTTCCTGTTTCTGCGAATATACTGTAGGCGCCGTTGTCGCCATATACTGTTCCCGCTATGGCCTGTACATTGCCTATCATTTCTTTCTGCTTTCCAACCTGTAAACTGCTTCATTGCAATGACCTCCACATTTATTCTTTACTTTTGGCTTTCTTTTCAGACTGCTTACGATGGTAATATGCTAAATGGTTTCGATTGTAGTTAATGATTTTGCACTCTTTGGAACACAGGATTTCTTGACTATGAGACGGCCAGAAAGCTTTTCCGCAAATCTTACAGTTCCTTTGAGGGTATCTGCGTTCCTTTTTCTGGCTTCGCCGCTTCTCCGCCTCCGCCTTTCCGTGGGCTTCTAAGCAATCCGCTCCACAATATTTTTGCCTTGACCCGGTGGGATAAAATTCTTTGCCGCAGTATTCGCATACTCTTTTAGGAAATTTGTGCCCATCATTTGCAGCCCACCGCGCAGCCATTGCCCGCTTTTGGAATGCCTCATTACTTTTCTTGGCACGCTCTTTCCTCAAACGCTCTTTCTCTGCAAGTTCCTGCTCAGCCTTAATCTTTGCCTCCCTTATTTCTTCTTCTGTAGGAGCAAAATCGAATTGTCCAATGAAGTTATAGTAAATATCTACCTGTTGCTGCCTATCTTTCTTTCGACCAACAGTTTCATGAATGACAATTTTATCAATCAGCTCGCGAGCCATATCTGCGGTTAATGATGTCGGCTCTTTGTACTTCTTGATTATTTTGATAAAACGTTCAATATCGTTTACCGAAGCAGTTTTAGCTTGCAACAGTTCTGTAAGCTCAACAGTACGCTTATCTAACTCCGCCTGTTCATCAGAATACCGTTTCATAAGTGACCGATACTGCTTTTCCGGCAGCGTTCCTGTCATATAGTTCTCATACAATCCGCCAATCAGCCGATCAAGTTCTTCAAGTCTCCGTTTCGCTCTCGTAAGCTCTTCTTTTTGCTCTTGAGGTTTACTATTGACTTGCTCCTGCCAACTCTTACGAAGCTCCATTGCAAATGCTTTTTCGTCAGCAATAATGTGTTTTGCCATTCGTTGGATAGAATGTAGGACGAGCTCACAGAGCACGTCATCACTGATAATGTGTGCTGTGCAGGCTCGATGTTGCGTTGCTTGATAACCAGAATACGTGCTGCAACGGTAGAAATAGCAGTCACTATTAACGTTATGTCTGATGTTGTATCACATCACCCTGCCACAATCAGCGCAATACACAAGTCCTGGTAGTCGGCATGTTAATTGATATTTACCTCTATCAGGGGAATACTTATGACATTTCAATTCCTTTTGAACGCGTGTCCATACAGGCTCCTCGATAATTGGCTCATGCGTATCCTTAAAGATCAACTTTTCTTCATCGGTAGAAGATCTCCGTGCATCTGTCTTGAAATTTGTCCCAATCGTTTTCCTTAAGACCGTATGACCGAGATATTCTTGACGTTCAAGGATTTCTCTTACGGTAGTCGGATTCCATCTTGTGCACCCCCATTCAGATTTCCTGTTGCACTGTTCTGGGTGATATTGTAGTGTATATGCCGATGGTATAAGTACTTCTTCTTCCGTCAATTTCTTGGCAATTGTCGGAGGATTATAGCCATCTGCTGCAAGCGCAAAAATGTGTTTTACGACTTTTGATGCAACTGGATCAACAACCAAAGTCTGCTTATCTCCCGGCAGACGATTATACCCGTAGGGAATACTGCCTGAGCAACGTTTTCCATCGTTCATACGAGACAGAAAAATAGATTTAATCTTATTGCTGGTGTCTTTAGCATACCACTCATTCATGATGTTGAGGAACGGAGTGAAGTCATTATCCTGTGGCTTGTCACTATCCACGCTGTTATTGATTGCAATAAAGCGGACTTGCTTTTGCGGAAACATTATCTCCGTATAGAAGCCAACTTGCAAATAGTTTCTTCCGAAGCGGCTCATGTCTTCTTGTGTCAAGTAGGGACTAAAAAAATTTTGAGAATTTACAAGCCGTTCATAGGTGGACAACCACCCGTGAACGGCTTGCGTTTCTCTATGCTCTTTTGCCGTTCTTTGTGCGACGTTTCTTATACGCCGCTTCAAACGCCTCCATCATCGGAGTGACCGGAAGCTCGTTGTCAGGCTTGGACAGATACTCGAACCGGATGCCGTTCTCCCGGAACTTTCGCTCAAACCTCATGAAAGAGGAAGTGTCCCGGCTGATTCGCGAGGTGTCGCGGGTGAGGATCGTACCGATGTCCTGACGCTTTGCTTCATTCAGCAGGAAGTTCATGATACCTTCCGTATGGACGCCGGAGATGCCGTCTGCCGCCACAGCAGCAGCCACCTCATAGCCTTTGTCCTTCGCATAGCGTTCCAGCTCTTCCCGCTGGTCTGCTGCCGCAAGCTGATCCGCACAGGCAACGCGGATATAAAGAAATACTTTCATTTGGTTTCTCCTTCTGAGGTAGTGAGGAAGTCCTTGACCTTCCAGACGATTTCTATGTTGTCAAGATCGTAAATGTAGACCGCAGAAATGAATGCGTGGGTCAGCTCATAGGTCAGAGCTTTGCAGTCGGCGTACTGTTCGCAGACCGCATCCAGCTTTTCATCTGAACAGGCGGTCTCGGAGTCAAGCTCCTTCATCCGCTCGTGACTGCGCTGGATTGCTCCATCGTTTTCAGCAATCTTCACATCCGCTGCCGCCTTCTGCTGAATGTACGCCTCCTTCGTGATGCTTCCGGCTGCATACTTCTCGTAGAGCCTCAGTTTGGACGCCTTGTGCTGCTCGTTCTGCTTTTGCAGAGTGCGGATTTTATCAGCACATTCCTTGATGGCAGATTTCCGCAGATCACCGACTTCGCGGTTCTGTATTGCTTCCTTCTGTGCCAAAGCAAGAAACTGAGTAAGGGCATGGAAGACAACCTTCTCAATATCCATTTCCGGAAAGCTCCTGCCAACCGGACAGTCTGTGTTTCCGTTGTTGACCGAGTGAATGCACTGGAAGTATCGAATGCCAGCCTTGTTCTTTCGGCGTGTCATAGCACGTTTACAGTTACCGCAGCGGACGAGTCCCTTGAGCGGATAGTCATGCTGCTTGCGCGTGGGATTCCGTCCTCCGCCTCGAATGACCTTCTGAGCAAGCTCAAAGTCTTCCTTGCTGATAATAGCTTCATGCGTTCCTTCTACGATAATCGGCTCATTGACAACACGCTTTTTTGAGCCGACACCGCAGGACTTCATTTTGCGGCTGACCAGTGTTCCGGTGTAAACAAGGTTCTTGAGAATGTTATAGACCATCACGGTTTCCCAACTGATTTTCTCGCTCATGTTACTGAACTTCTTCTTGTCGGGATGCTTGCTCTTGAAGTATTGCCCCGGCGTCGGGATGCCTTCATCATTCAGGCTGCGGGCGATCTGAGAGGTGTTGCTGCCTTCCAGCGCCTCGCGGAAAATACGACGGATCACATCAGCCGCCTCCGGGTCTACGGCAAGTTTGTTCCGAATGGTGGGATGCAGGACGTAGCCGTATGGGGCGTAGCCACCGACATACTTGCCCTGCTTCATCATCTGGATTTTTGCCGATGTGGTCTTTACGGAAAGGTCTTTGCTGTATGCGGCGTAGATGATGCTGCGCATAACCACTTCCAGACCGCCCGTTGTGCCTTTGTAATCGTCGCTGTCATAGCCGTCGTTGATGGAAATAAAGCGGACGCCCATGAATGGAAAAGTGCATTCCAGATAGTTTCCCGTTTCAATGTAGTCACGAGAAAAGCGGGAAAAGTCTTTGACGCAGATCAGATCGATTTCGCCGCGCTTGACCTTCTCCATCATCTGCGTGAACTGAGGACGGTGAAAGTTCGTGCCGGTATAACCGTCATCCGCAAACTCAGACCGCTGACAGTGAGACAACTCCGGATGATTGTCGAGAAAGCGATTGATGAGCATACGCTGGTTGCCGATGCTGTCACTTTCCGCCTTGCTGCCATAGCCGGTATCTTCATCAGCCATTGAGAGGCGGATGTAGATGCCGATGTTGTATTCCTTGCTCATTTACATCGCCTCCTGTACTTCCTTGATACTCTGAACGGTCAGAGCGTAAATATCGCCGTATTTCATGACCAGCTCGATTGAGCCGTCCTCATGGACTTTCACAAGCTCTACGGACTCGTCAACTAACTCCTGAGAGAGTTTTGCTGCGCCGCTGGCAGATTTCATCAGCGTGAGCCACTTATTGTCCTCGGACATTGCCTCGGCAAACTTTACCTTCCGCTGAACCGCTTCATCCAACCGCCGTGAAAGATCGACATACTGCTCATCGTAGGCTTTCTTGGCAAAGGCGTATTCCTCTTCATCGAGAACGCCTTCCGTGAAGTCCTCATAGAGACGGGTACGCTTCTTGGAAATACCGCTGAGTTTCAGATTCAGGCTTGTAATGAGCGCATTCTGCTGATCTCGGATGCTGCGTTCACCTTCGCTGTTTCTCAGTTTGGCAAGCAGCTTGTCGTAATTGAGAGCCGCCTTGACTTGAAGCTGAATCGCCGCAAGCACATCGGCTTCGAGTTTGTCCTGCCGCGTATAGTGTGGCGTACAGAGATTGCCGCGCTTGACGGATGAACTGCACTCATAGAAGGCGTACCATGCGCCGTCCTTGCGCTTGTCAACGCGCTTGCGATGGAAGTAGAGCTTTTTGCCGCAGTCTGCGCAGACGATTTTGCCTTCAAAGAGATTGATCAGCGTAGCGCGGATTTCTTCCGTGCGCTCCATCTTCTCAACCCTTGTCCTTGCAGCAGCGTTCCGCATTTCTCGTACCTTCTGGAAGTCCTCACGGGAGATAATCGCCTCGTGAGTATTGGGAAAAACAATCCATTCCTCACGGTCAATGTGCTGATTCTTGACGCCCTTGTAGATGGCGTTCAGCGTCCGTCCGAGAACGGTATCTCCGACGTAATGGGGATTATCCAGAATGGTAGTCAGTGAAGACTTGTTCCAAATCTTCTTTGCCGTAGCATTGCCTGTGCGGACGCCGACCTGATACTTCTGAAACTCCGGATTGGGCGCGTTCATTGCATCAAGCCGGTCTGCAATCGCAGGAAGGGACAGTCCTTCAATTTTCCATTGGAAAATCTTCCGGACAATCGGTGCGGTTTCTTCATCGAAAACCATATTGCTGTGTTCTTCATCCCAGCGATAACCATACGGGAGATTGCGCTTCTTGAACTCTCCACTTTCCATCTGTGCTTTGAGCGCAGTAGAAACCTTGCGGGAGATGTCCTTCGAGTAAAGGGTGTTGATCATGTTTTGCAGAGGGATAATGAGGCTTTCGCCGGAGCCGTCCGTATCAAAGTTGTCGTAGTTCTCTTTGATGGCGATAAACCGAAGCCCGATCTGCGGAAAGACCCGTTCCAGATAGGTTCCAGCCTCGATGTAGTCACGCCCGAACCGGCTGAGATCACGAACTACAAGGCACTTGATCCTGCCGGTGCGGATGTCGTTCATCAGCCGGTTGAACTCCGGTCTATCAAAAACCGTTCCTGTTCGTCCGTTGTCCACATAGGTATCTATCAGATTCAGGTAGGGACGCTCTGCAATGTAGGACTTGCAAATCTCAATCTGATTTGCGATGACATCCACCTTTTCGGACTTGCCGCTGTTTTCAACGGAAAGACGGGCATAGATGGCTGTTGAGAAGACCTCGGAAGAAACAGATTCGATAACCGGCTCTTCGACTGCAATTTGCTTTCTGCTTTTTCTTGCCATTTGCTCATCCCTCCTTTATACGGCAATATCCAGTTCATCGGCATAGCCGAGAACGTATTCAATCGTCTGCTGGTATTCGTCCCTGTATTTGAAGACGATTTCGATTGCATGGTTTTCGTGAATCAGAATGCGGTCAACAAGGGACATCAGCACACGGCGGTTCAGTTCTTCGACGTTTTCATACTGCTTGAAAAGCGTTACCCAGTTCCGTTCGGTCGTGCCGGTTGTCACCGTCTGCTTCATTTCTTTTTTGACCCGCAGAAGTGCCTCCTGTTTGTCCTCAATGATTTTGGTGTAGCTGCTGCGGAACTCGAAGTATTCCGATTTATCAATGACGCCGCCGATGAAGTTCTCGTAAAGCCCCAGCTTGAGCTTTTGGTACCGTTCAATCTCTTCCTCGATTTTGGCGATCTGAGCTTCGTAATTGAAAGCCTTACGGCTCTGAGACGGAAGCCGTTCTATCATCGCAAGCGCGTGTTCCAGATTGATGACAAGCTCGATCTGGTCATGAATGGCACGGAAGACCTTCTCTTCAACCTCTTTTGCGGCGATGCTGTGCGGGCTGCACGTCCGGGTGTGCTTATTGGTGGAGCAGACGTAGTAGATATACTTTTTCGTCTTCGACGGGACGGTCTTGCGGATCATTGGCTGCTGACAGTCTCCGCAGAACAGGAAGCCGGAAAACAGATGCGCTTCGTCCTGATCGGGCGAACAGCGCATATCCCGCTGCATCATGACCTTGACTGCCATGAAGTCCTCGTAGGACACAAGAGCTTCATGCGCATTTTCTACCTTGACCCACTCGGATTCATCCTTGCTTTTCACAACGCGGACTTTGTAGTTGGGAGTGCCGCGCTTGCCTTGCGCCAGAACGCCGATATAAACCTCGTTGGTGAGAATACGCTGGACGGCTTTGTATGTCCATTTTGCGGTATCGCCGGTTTTGAAGACGGTATCGAACTTTACACCGGCGGAATGCTTGTATTCCATTGGGGACAGGACGCCCATCTGGTTCAGACGCTTTGCAATGCGCCCAATGGAGAAGCCGTCCTTGTACATGGAAAAGATCATCTGCACATATTCGCTGACCGCTTCATCCACGATGAGCTGGTTTTTGTTCTCCGGCGATTTCATGTAGCCGTAAGGGGCGAACGAACCGACGAACTCACCGCTCTTCTGCTTGACTTCCAGACTGCTTCGGATTTTCATGGAGATGTCCTTGCAGTAAGAATCGTTAATCAAGTTTTTGAACGGGATAACAAAGGAGTCGGATTGCGGATCACCGGTCAGACTGTCATACGCATCATTGATTGCGATGAAGCGTATGCCGAGCTGCGGGAATATCTTCTCAATGTAACGTCCGCCGTCGATGTAGTTTCTTGAGAAGCGGCTGAGATCCTTGACTACAATGCAGTCAAGCGCACCCTTGCGGATTGCCTCTTCCAGCTTTTTGAACTGAGGACGATTGAAGGAAACGCCGCTGTAACCGTCATCCACAAACGGCTCACAGACAAGCTCCAAATCCTCATGTCTTGCGATATAGTCCTCGCAGATGGCTCTCTGGCTGGCGATGGAGTTGCTTTCTACTTTGTCTCCATCCTCACGGGACAGACGGCAGTAGATCGCCGTGCGGTAAACCTTGTCTGGCATAAAAATAACCTCCGTTTTTCTGTTTGGTGTGGTACATCAAATCAGAAAGACGAAGGCTTGCTTCAACTCTTATGAAGAGGAACACGAAAACGCCACATGACCATCAAGGCAAGCGGCTTAATCCGTATTCTTCTTTTTTTGACCGATTAAATTATACCACAGGCTCAATCGCTTGTCCATAGAACCGGGCGAAAAGATTCAGACTGTTCATAAATCAAAGACCTCTCAGATAGTGTTCCAGACAATCTTCCATTGTCGTATCCGTCTCGGTGAAGCTGATCTTCACCACAGTTTTTCCGTCCAGATAACAATAGGGATTTCTGATCTGCTTAATGAACTCCCTCAGCCTGTCCTCTCGCGGTGCCGCAGGATCAAGCCGGATGCTGCTTCTCTGAACGAGTGTGCTTCGGTCAACCGTTTTCGGGCTGACATTTTTCATTGTTTCAATGCCCATCATATTCTAAGCACCTCCTGTTTCGTGAAAATATTCAGGACAAAAGGATATGGCAGAGCATCTTGTGAAGATACCCTGCCACATAGTTTTCATCCTGAAACTATATAGTAAGTTTCTTTTGGGTTTGTTTCATTGTCCGGCATATTTGCAGCACGCGCCCCTGCCAGAAGAACTTTGCAGTTCCGGGAATGCTGCGGACTACCAATGGTCAATCGGTATCATGGGACTCTCACCCCTCCGAGGATCGCTCCGAGCCGCCCATTCAAAGAAAAGACGGAAGTATCATTATACCCGGCATCTGCATCGTCGCAAGCAGCCGCACCACACGACTGTTATAGCTCTCCGGAGGTCGCTCACTCCCTTTCGGGAGGTCTTGGCGTCGGAAGCTGTGTTGCTTCGCAGAAGCGGAAAGATCCGCAGCACTGAACTATTCAGTTTTCAAGGAGCAGTGAAGTGGTCTGATTGACCCTTTCACTTTACAACGGACATCTTTTTGCCGTTTGTTGAGTACCGCTCAAAAAATTCTTTGAAATTTTTTCTGCACCGCTGCTTTGAGGTCAAATGCAGCTCTGATGCCGATGCCTTTCCTTCGGGCAAACTCTCGAAGAGTCAGTCCTTCACGGGTCATCGCAAGATACAATTCGCGCTGCTTCTCGGTCAGAATGGAAAGAAGCTCCTTCTCTTTGAGGGCGGTAATCAGTTCCTCCATGCAGTCGCGGGAGTCTGCCAGCCATGCAGCGGACTTCACATCGTCCTCCGGCATAGCGTCAAGGGACAGCACGGTATCAGAAATTTTCTCTGCGCCGTCCTCATCCTCAGAGGTGTTGTCAGAGCCATACGAGCGTCTGATCCGCTTTTCCTCTGCGCGAAGGATTCTCATAACCTTGCGGTCAACCTCGGAAACTTCGCCGGTTCGTTTCACGCGCACCATGCACTTGCCGTCCTCCGTAGTCCAGAGGTCGTAATCGAACGCGATAGGGGTCTTAGGGATTTTCATTGTTCATCCTTTCCGCTGCGCGGGAGCAGCGGGAAGGGTGAAGACAGAAAAAGAGCCGCATGACGGTGAGGTTTGAATCCCATGCCGATAAAACAGAGCAATTAAACTCTGTCTCATGCGGCATTAGGATGACTTCACCTATCAGGCGGCTCCACAGCTCAGCTATGACATATATTTTATTTTAGAACAGAGGCTTGTCCTCCGGTTTTTACTTGGTACGCGGTCGCAGTCTTCTCATATTCAGCACATCAAAGACTGTGATCCGCCCGCATTTCTTGCACTTGGATTCTACATGACCTCTCGTGTCCTCGTAGACAGCAATGGCATTATGCTGACAATAGGGACATTTCAGGTATCGGGGCTTTTGCTGGGAAATGGCAACTCTTGCCCTGCGGATTTTTTCGATCAGCTCCGGCGTCGGTTCCTGAACCCGAATGGATGCTCTCTTCATTACCACACCTCCAATGGGTCAACATACTCACTGAATGGACGATCTACCATGTAGCCGAGCTGACGAAGGCGGATAGACGCCGTTGTCTTGGAGACACCGAACAACCGGCAGAAAAGGCGCAGCGTTAAGTGATCACCATACGAATACCTCCCCTCGTAATTGATCAGCGGCGTTTCTGCAAACCGACGCATTGCCAGGTCAACCTCTTTTTGAGGAAGCAGGATCGCCGCGCCCAAGACATTTGCTTGCCACTCGTTCCAGTCCTCGCGGGTTTTCAGCTCTCGCGGCGTATAGGCTGTCCGTGCGGAATATTTCATTTCGCAGGAAGCCTTTACCTCTTCCGATTCCAGTTGGAAGAGAATCTGATGGGCGCACTCGTGGGCAAGGGTAAATCTGCGCTTGGCGCAGAGCCGCTGCACGTTGCCGGATCGAATGAAGCTCTCGTCCAAGATGACCTGATTACGCTTCAAAGCCAGTGTGCGCGTAATACCAAGTTCCGTGATCTTGTACTCAGTGTCGGCATAGGCAGTGACACCGCAGATGCTTCCATCCGGCGAGAGACGGGCGAATGATACGCGAAGACCGAGATAATTCTTTGCAAACTGATCAATGGGTGTTGGCAAAGCTGATCGGTCGGGCTTGTCCGCCTCATCCCCGAAAAAGAACCGATTGAAGTCCTTTGTTGTTGAGGCTGCAATTTCTTCAAGTTGGCGCTGGGATAAAATCATGAGCAGTTGTCCTCCTTTGCTTCGACAAACCACTTGTCTCCTTCGTGAAAAAGAAATGACTCCTTTCCGCGAATCTGAACTGTGTAACGGATGCCTCCGCCCCCAACCTTCTTGGATGTGGCGCGGCATTTGTAAAGAATCTGGTCGATTTGAAAGATTACACCGTTGTCCCACCAGATAAGGCGAGGGAGGATTGCCCCCTCCTTGTCCACATCCAGCGTAACCGAGACGTATGCTTTTCTGTACTGTGTAGCCATTTCTGTTTTTCTCACTCCTGTTCCCTCATACCGGTGTATGCCGGTACGGATGATCTTCGGCAGCATAAATGCCTGTCCATTTGAACTGCTCAAAAGATGTAACTTTTTCGTGTACAACTACTCATGCCCCTTGACAGGATGAGCAATTCAGGATATACTATGAGTAGTTGGATTGCTCAGTCATTATTATACGCACTTCAAGTGCCTTTGTCAATAGACTTGCGCAATTTGATGTCGCAAACTTTTTGTGAACAGGAGTGATTACCAAAATGACGTTTGGAGAGAAATTCAAGGCTGAACGGGAGAAGCGGAAGCTGACCCAGCAGGAAGTAGCCGATGCACTAGGGATCAACAGGCGTATGATTACCCGGTACGAGAACGGCATTTCCTTTCCCCGTACCAAGGACGCTTACAGAAAAATCGCGGAATACTTCAAGGTGGATGTGAACTATCTGCTGACCGAGGACGAAGAGTTTGTGGTTCAGGCATCCGAGCAGTACGGCTCCCGTGGCATGAAACAGGCAAAGGACCTGATTGAAGGGATGTCCGGTTTGTTTGCGGGCGGTACGCTGTCCGAGCAGGACAAGGATGCGGTGATGAAGGCGTTGCAGGATATATATTGGGAATCCAAAGCCCGGAATGTTGAGAAATACACGCCGAAGAAATACAAGAAGACCGGTACGGACGCAGAGGAATAACTGTCTACGTCTCGGTTTCTTGACGGATTTACTTTGACTGTTTTCAACATGAAAGGGGTGAAGGTCCCGTGATAATTCGCTCCGAGGAAATATACAAAAGGGCGAACAGCATTGTCAAAAGCTGTGGAACAAGAGATACCTTGAAGATTGCCCGTGAGCTGGGCATTCATCTCCATTTTCTTGACAATCTGAACGATCTGCTCGGAATGTACACCTACCGCCATAAAGAGCGGCATATTCTTCTGAACTCCAACATGGAGTATCTGATCATGCAAATGGTTTGCGGTCACGAGATCGGGCATGATACCTTTCACCGTGATCTTGCCAAAGGAAACGAACCGCTCCCGGAGTTCGTGCTGTTCGATATGCGCACAAAACACGAATATGAGGCGAATGCGTTTGCCTCACACCTGATCATTGACGATGATGAGCTGATTGACCTGATGAAGCAGGACTACGATGTGGTGCAGCTCTCGGCTGCAATGGGAACAAACATCAACCTGATGCTGATCAAGCTCAACGAACTGAACCGCATGGGCTGGCAGCTCAACTTGCCTTATGTACCGCACTCTGACTTCCTGAAAAATGTCAGACCGGAGGGCTGAATGAGGATGAAGGATAGCAATTAGATGAACAACAACGACTATAAAGAAGCCCTTTTCTATGCCGCTTCCATCTTTAACGAACGCTTGGGAACGGAGTTCGGAGTGGACAATCTTGTGCTGCGCTGCTTTCAGACGGAAAACCAGCAGGAAGTCTTTGAGCAGTTCTGCAAGCAGTATTTCCCGGATCGCCTGACAGATCAATATAAAGAGGACGGCTATTTTGACTTTCACGCTTCCGCTTTCGTTGGCAAAGAAGATGGCGTGGACGGGATCCTGCTGCGGACAGACATAGCGCGTCATCCGGCAGAGTTGAAGCACATTCTTCTGCATGAGCTGGCGCATATCTTCTGCACCCGCAACGAGCTTGGCGGAGACAACTTCTATGAACGATATTGCATGGACGATACCATCAGCCGCGAAGAGGACGGAACCATTAACGCCGGATATGCGGTCTGGCGGGAACTCGCGGCGGAGCTGATTGCATTTGAGCTGGATGACAACTGCGACGTAGTTCCGCTCCGACGCAAGAAAGACCTTCTCAGCTATTACGAAGGAGAACTCCTGACCGGCAACGGGAAAATGGGCGTCAGCATGATTCTCTGCGAGGCGATGACCAGTGCTGAGGGCGAGGCGTCTATGACATGGGACGCTGCCAAAAGCAAGTTTACGCGGTTCAAGCCCTTTGATGATCCACTGTACAAGGACTTGCTGGAACTGGTTTTTACACACGTTAGAGAATACTTTATCGTGATCGACCGCGACTTTATCTATGAAATTGGAGTTTTGTATCTAAGCATTGCCGCACAAGCGATGATTGCGTCCCTAAAGAACAGATTTCAGGAAGAATAGACAGAACGATAGAGAGAAAGGACGGGCAATGATATGAAATATAAGCTGTTTCGCTCCCCCGGTGATCTGGACAAGGCGGTCCGGAAGCACGAACTGGTTGCCGTGGAGACCGGCAAAAGCATTGATGATGTGGCAGATGCGCTTATCCGTGCCGTTCGGGATGATCTTGCGGAAATGCCGGAGTATGCGCACTGCGAGACTGCCGCCTATGTACCGGAACCGGTTAAGTCGTTTCGCAGGGTGAGGCGTTACCGGTATGAGATGATGGGTATTGTCTACCCGAAGTACGCCGAAGAGAACGTCCTGATTGACTACGGAATTATCGAGGAAGAAGAGGTATGAGCAATGAGTAATATCATTGAGACCCGCAGGAATCTAAAGAACGTATCCTAAAACATCTGCAATCACGTCTGCCTAACGCGACCAAAATGCAGCTTGAGAAAATCATAAAGGGGTAACGCAATGGACGATATTATCTTTGAGAAGGATTACCGGGAAACCGAGTCTGCCGAATACGATAAATGGTGCGATGAGGTGTTTGACCGCGCAGTTAATTGTGGTATGCTGAAAGCGTACTCCGAAGCAATGGACAAGATACCAAAGATCATTGTACCGGAGGACAAGAAGAACTACGAGTATCTTCTGGAACGCTGTGATGCGTTTGTCAAGCAACACCGCGGGTATATCAAGGGAATCGTGGACTATCATCGTTGGCACGCGGAAATCAATATGTTTCTTCCGTTTGCGGAGTTCGATGACTCAGAAGACCTTGCATTTTTGAAAGAAATTGCAGAAAAATCGCAAACCGTCTGCTTCTCCCCGGACGAAGAAGGTGGCATTCGCGTTCATATTTTTATCAACTACTTTGAAGAATTGATGTCAGCCGAACACAAGTCATACATCGAATACGATGCTATTATGCAGGACAAGAAACTATCTGAGTTACTTGGCATACCGGAGCTTTCTGACGAGGAAAAAGAACTCGCCCTGAAAATGAAGGGCATACTTGACCGCATTGATGAGGAAACAAGGATTGACCGTACCACGGCTTTTCGAGCCGTGCTTGATAAGATGACAAAAGAGCCGGAAGAAAACTGGTCGCTTCATTATATGGCAACATTGCTGGAAGCTCTGCTATACTTCATGCTGAATGAAGGAAATGAAAAGATTGATGAGGAAGAACACAATGAGTAATAAACTTGTAGCATATTTTTCTGCGTCCGGCGTGACTGCAAAGGTAGCCGAGACGCTGGCTGAGGCAATCGGCGCGGACATCTTTGAGATTGAGCCGAAGGTGCCTTACACGGAAGCTGATCTGAACTGGATGGAAAAGAACGCCCGCAGCACGATTGAAATGAACGATCCCGCTTCACGACCGGAAATTGCCGTGAAGCGGGACAACATGAAGGACTACGATACAATCTTTGTGGGCTTCCCAATCTGGTGGTACGTTGCGCCGACGATTATCAATACGTTCCTTGAGAGTTATGACCTGAGCGGCAAAACGATCATCCCGTTTGCAACCTCCGGAGGAAGCGGCATTGGCAAGACGAACGAACGCCTTGCGCCGAGCTGCAAAGGCGCAAAGCTGATGGACGGCAAAGTTTTCAAGGGCAACGTCGGGCATCAGGAGCTTGCGGCGTGGGTTGAAGGACTTGGACTTTAAGGGGCAGACAAATCGGAAGTTGTGGAGGTGCTTTATGAACGAGAGAGAAAAAATTATCCGATTATGGTTTGATATGTGGATTAAGAAAGCAGATTTAGGAATTGACAATATTTTTACAGATGATGTTGTATATACTGAGAGTTGGAGTCCTAAATATGAAAACCGCAAAACGGTAAAGCACTGGTTTGACGAATGGAATACACGCGGAAGTGTTCTTGTCTGGGAGATTAAGCAATTTTTTCATCAAGGCAATCAAACAATCGTGGAGTGGTATTTTAAAAACAAAATGAATAATGGAAATGTTGAAGAATTTGACGGAATATCTTTAATTGTATGGACACAGGATAACAAAATAAAATCATTAAAAGAGTTTGGTTGCAATCTTCATAATTACAATCCATATCGAGATAGTGATATTCCCGTATTTCGAGAAGAAAAAGCAAATTGGTTTTGAGAGGACTATAAATTCCAGTTTAACGAACAGGAGATGATGATCGCATGAAAATCCTACATGAACTTTCTTGGCTATGGGAAACGCTGGGCATTGCGCTTGTTGCTGCGGCTGTCTGCATGGCTTGCGCTGCGCTGATTGGCAAGGCAGCGAAGAAGAAGCTCGACAAAAAGGTGTTGGCGGTCGTAGGGGCAGCGGCATTTGTGGGCGCGATTCTGGCGGTCATTCTGATCGCCCGGACACCGATGCCGCTTTGATAGGACGGAGGATAGAATCATGCCGCTTCAAATCGTCAGAAATGACATCACGAAAATGAAGGTGGACGCCATCGTCAACGCTGCCAACGAGTCGCTGCTGGGTGGCGGCGGTGTGGACGGCTGCATTCATCGTGCTGCAGGACCGGAGCTGCTGACGGAATGTGAAACGCTCCACGGCTGCAAAACCGGGAGCGCAAAAATCACGAAGGGCTACAAGCTGCCCTGCAAATATATCATTCATGCTGTCGGTCCGCGCTGGTATGACGGACGGCATGGTGAGCGCGAACTACTGACATCCTGTTATCGGACATCGCTCATGCTGGCGAAGGAATACGGCTGCGAATCGGCTGCGTTCCCTCTGATTTCCTCCGGCATTTTCGGCTATCCGAAGGATCAGGCTCTCAAAGTGGCGATTGACACCATTAGCAGTTTCCTTCTCGAAAATGAAATGACGGTGTACATCGTCATTTTTGACCGCAAAGCCTATCAGATCAGCGGCAAGCTGTTTGCCGATATTGCAGCGTACATAGATGACCGCTATGTGGATGAGCATACTGATAATCGTTCCGAGCGTCTGCGCAGGATGAACGCCTTCCGGATGGAAGAACCCATGCCTTGCGAGGCATCCGTTTGTGAAGAGGCAATCGAACAGCTCATGCCTCCCGTCTCTGCGGCGGCTGCCCCCAAAAAGGCGGCAACCCTTGATGACGCGCTGGGACAGATCGACGAGAGTTTTTCCGAGATGCTTCTGCGAAAGATTGATGAGCGCGGCATGACGGACGCGCAGTGCTATAAGAAGGCGAATATTGACCGGAAGCTCTTCTCGAAGATCCGCTCGGACAAGTCTTATAAGCCTTCCAAGCCCACGGTCATTGCGTTTGCCATTGCCCTTGAGCTGCCGCTTGTTGAAATGAAGGATATGCTCATGAAGGCTGGCTTTGCGCTCTCCCACTCCAACAAGTTTGACATCATCGTGGAGTATTTCGTGGAGCATGGGAACTATAATGTCTTTGAGATCAACGAGGCTCTGTTTGCCTTCGACCAAAGTTTAATAGGAGCATAAGGTCTATGGATAAAGTGTTTCAGAAATTTTTGCGAAGTGGTATTGACCTTTCGCCCGTAGGGGTGGAGCGTCGTGAAGATAACAACCCATACTTTTGCACGCCAAAAGGTGCATCTATTTTTGGCTGGGCGGGTGTGGACGGCATCCACTTCTGCTTTGTTCGAGACTTTGGCGGTATGGTATTTTCCGTCAGTCCCATGAACTCGGCTCCGGATTTTGTTCATCCGCTGGCAAACGATTTTGAAGACTTTCTGAGGTTGCTCCTTGCTTGCAGTGATTCGGCAGCGCTGGAACAGGCGTGGATGTGGGATAAAGCCCAGTTTGAAGCCTTTTTGCAGGACAACCCTCCAACGCAGGATCAGCAAAGAACGCTATCAGAGCTTGCTGAGAAAATGAAATTGACGCCTATGGAACAGCCGTGGGTATACATCAAAAAGCTGCAAGCATCTTTTGATTATAGTAAGATCAAGTACACCGAGGACTATTATGATGTTGATATGAACCCAGAAGCAGAACCGACCATGCCTGAGTGGAAGGTCTACTTTGATGGAAACTTCTGGGGACATTCGGGAAAAGACCATGCCGGAACGGAAATCCGGTTGAATAAGCAATTTGACTGGGCGAGGCATCATTGGGTTATTCCTGCGGCGTATTCTTGCAGCAAGGGACTCGTCATGGACTTTTGTATGCGTACCCCGGAAGAAGACATTCGCAAGTTCATAACTAAATGGGATTTACACCCCGAAAACGACTCCTGCGAATACTTCACGCAGGAGCAGCAAATGCAGATAGATTTAGACAATCCACTTTGCCTTAACTTTATTCCTCGTTTGGAATTGAACGGGAAAACAATGCTGACCTCCCACGGCTGTTCCGTGGTCTTTAATCCATGTTTGCCAGACGGGGTGATCAATGAAGCGGAAGCAAAGTGGGCATTGGAACACTATGATTTGGATACATCCTATGGATGGATGATTTTTCGGGCAGCTTTTCCGTGGACAAGCAAACGCCGTCCTGAAATAAAAGCCCTCTCCCTTACAATGGAGCAGCAGTCGTGTCGTGTCCCGGGACCACATTTCAAGGCACACGCTCCCGGTGATTCGTTTTCTTTCCTCCATCCGGTCAGTGGAAAAAAATACACATTGACTGTACAGGAATTAGAGCAGCAGACAATTTCCGAAAAGCGTTACGGTTCTGACCGCTGGTTTTATCCTACGCATTTTACTGCTATGAGCTATACACTTTCTCCTGAACCTGACAGCGATGTTACGATCTGTGATTGCGCTGAGGGGGACAAGCCTTTGGAAATTGCGCCATGCTCTGACCGCTATGCACCAGAGGCACGAAACGATATTGCTTGTATCGGCATTATCGGCGGAGCGGACGGTCCAATCGCAATCGTGTGTGGAGACAGCTCAAAAGAAAAACTTCATGCAGTTTGTTCCTCTCTACACTTTGAGCCGGTGGAGGGTGATATTGAATGGCGTATCGTATTCAACATTAAAAGCTCCAATGAAATGTCATTAGGGCTGATCTAAGAAGAAAGCGGAGGCAAAGAAGGTGAAACAACACACTTACATCGCAATCGACCTGAAATCCTTCTACGCCTCCGTGGAGTGCCGGGAGCGCGGCTTAGATCCTCTGGACACTAACCTTGTTGTTGCGGATGAAAGCCGTACCGATAAGACCATCTGCCTTGCCGTCACGCCCTCCCTCAAGAGCTACGGTATCTCCGGACGCGGGCGGCTATTTGAAGTCAAACAGCGCGTGAAGGAAGCGAATGCCGGACGGCAGCACGACGCGCCGGGACACAGATTGGACGGCACATCACACTTCTACTCTGAGCTGCAAGCAAACCCGTATCTGGCGATTGACTTCATCATCGCGCCGCCTCGGATGGCGTACTACATGGAGTATAGCACCCGCATCTATCAGGTTTATCTCAAATATATTGCCCCGGAGGACATCGTGGTCTACTCCATCGACGAGGTGTTCATGGACGTGACGGACTACCTGAATACCTACAAGCTCTCGGCACATGATCTCGCCATGAAGATTATCCTCGACGTGCTTGAGACAACCGGCATCACGGCAACCGCTGGGATCGGGACGAACCTCTTTCTCTGCAAAGTGGCAATGGACATTGTAGCGAAGCACATCCCAGCCGACAAGAACGGCGTCCGAATAGCCGAACTGGATGAAATGAAGTTCCGGCGTGAGCTTTGGGCGCACCAGCCTCTCACGGATTTCTGGCGCGTGGGTCGAGGTATTGCGAAGAAACTTGAGCAGAATGGGATGTTCACAATGGGCGATGTTGCCCTTTGCTCGGAGCGGAATGAGGACTTGCTTTATAAGCTGTTCGGCAAGAACGCGGAATTGCTCATCGACCATGCGTGGGGCTGGGAGCCTACGACCATTGAGACAATCAAGGCATACCGTCCCAGCTCCAACAGCATCAGCTCCGGTCAGGTATTGCACTGTCCCTACGAGCCGCAGAAGGCGAAGCTGGTTGTCCGGGAAATGACGGACTTGCTTGTGCTGGACTTGGTGGACAAGGGACTTGTCACCGACCAGATGGTTCTCACCGTCGGCTATGACATTGAGAACCTTACCGATCCGGCACGACGGGCAAAGTATCACGGTGCAGTGGAGAAAGACCCCTACGGGCGGGAGATTCCCAAACAGGCGCACGGCTCTATCAACCTCGACGGTCACACATCATCTACCCGCAAAATAATGTGCGCTGTGTCAGAACTCTTCGACCGGATCGTGGACAAGAATCTGCTTGTCCGCCGTATGTATGTTGTAGCAAATCATGTCCTGCCGGAAGCGGACGCGCCGAAGAAAAATGACGGTGCTGTCCAGCTCGATCTCTTTACCGACTATGCCGCCGAAGAGAAAAAACAGAAAGCTGAGAATGCCGTCTTGGAGCGTGAGCGGAAAATACAAGCCGCCACGCTTGCAATCAAAAAGAAGTATGGAAAGAACGCCATCCTCAAGGCAATGAATCTTGAAGAAGGTGCAACCGCGAAAGACCGCAATGCGCAGATTGGAGGGCATAAGGCGTGAACAGAAAATACAACGAGATCATGGGGCTTCCTCACCACGTCTCCAAAACGCGATCACAAATGCCGATGTCAGATCGTGCAGCGCAGTTTGCGCCCTTTGCCGCCCTCACCGGCTATGATTCTGCAATCAAGGAAACCGGACGTCTGACCGACGAAAGGATTGAGCTTGATGAGGGAGCCTTGACCGCTTTGAACATGAGGTATCAGCTTCTCATGGATGCCCTTGATGAAGAGCCGGAGGTTGAAATAACCTACTTCAAACCTGATGAGCGCAAAGCTGGCGGTGAGTATGTAACTGCAACCGGCGCAGTCATAAAGGTTGATGACTTTGAGCGCCTGATTACCATGCAGGACGGCACGAAGATTCCGATGGATGACATCCTAAGCATTGACGGAGAGCTGTTCTTGTCCTTAGAATAATGTCGCTTGCCATGCGACCAAATGAAGTGAATACCGAAGTACAATATGACTGTAAGGTGAGACACCAAGCAGTCATATTTTTATATACGGAGGTACAAAACATGAGAAAGAACTTGACGGAGATCGTATTCATCCTTGATCGCAGCGGCTCTATGAGCGGACTGGAAACAGACACCATCGGAGGATTCAACTCCATGATTGAAAAGCAGAAAAAAGAGAATGGCGAGGCAATGATCTCTACCGTTCTCTTTGACAACGTGAGCGAGGTTATCCATGACCGTGTGCCGGTTCAGAAGGTGGATCCGATGACCGACAGAGACTATTCCGTTCGCGGCTGCACCGCGCTTCTGGATGCTATCGGCGGAGCGATTCATCACATTGGGAATGTCCATAAGTACGCAAGAAAAGAGGATGTCCCTGAACACACACTGTTCGTCATCACAACGGATGGCATGGAGAATGCAAGCCGCCGTTATGACAGCGAGAAGGTCAAGAAGATGATTGAGCGACAGAAGGAAAAGTACGGCTGGGAGTTTCTTTTCCTCGGTGCAAACATTGATGCAGTTGAGACGGCAAAGCATTTTGGAATTGGAGCAGATCGAGCGGTCAATTACCACTCTGACCGCGAGGGAACGCAACTCAACTATGAAGTTCTGAGCGAAGCGGTTTCCGCTGTCCGATGCAGCGTACCGCTGGGTACGAATTGGAAAAAACGTATTGATGAGGACTACAATTCCAGAAAGGACGGGAGAAAGTAATGAGAATAATCACCGTAAAAGGGACAGGCAATGTCTCCGCAAGACCGGATTACATCATCCTATCCCTGAACATTGAAGTCTTATCTGAAACCTATGACCGCGCAATGTCGGAAGCTGCCGAGAGAATCGAAAGACTGCAAGGTGCCGCAGTCCGCGTTGGGTATCGCAAGGAAGACCTGAAAACCACGAGCTTTGATGTCCAGACAAGGTACGAGAATGTCAAGGATCGGCAAGGAAATTACAAGCGAGAGTTTGCCGGATATGCTTGCAGCTATCGCTTGAAACTTGCCTTTGACTTTGACAGCAAGCAGCTTGCAAAGGTCATTTCTGCGATTGCGGATTGTGGGGCGCAACCAGAACTCAGCATTGCGTTCACCGTGAAAAACCCGGCAAGAGTCAGCGAAGAGCTGCTGATCAATGCGACGGAGAACGCCAGGGCAAAGGCGGAGATTCTTTGCAAAGCATCAGGCAGTACGCTTGGGCAGTTGCTCAACATCGACTACAACTGGGGCGAACTCAATGTTTTTTCCAGAACAAGCTACGATGTTGAAGACTGCATTCAGCCTCTCATGGCGATGAGCAAGTGCGCCGCACCTGAGATTGAGCCGGTTGATATTGATGTGACAGACACAGTGGCTTTCACATGGGAAATCCAATGATTTTTTGACTTTTTTGAAATCCGGTACTCAACAAACTCCCTTTTTGTGTCCGTTGTAAAGTGAAGGGACATTTCACGGAGGAATCTTCGGGGAATACGATTTTGGGAGATTAGCAAGCAAATCCGGTGAGTACCCACCGGAGAAAAATCAGTTAAGGAGACCCTGCCCTTAACATCAGATTTTTGCTTGTTGGGATAGTCCCAAACCCTTCTAATCTTTACGACGGAGGGCGCAGCATGGTACGAAGAACACGAGACATTCAGAAGAAGATTTGGCTGACACCACAGGAAGAACGGACGATTGCAAAGAAGATGGAGATGATCGGCACGGAGAACTTCGGTGCGTATGCAAGGAAGATGCTGATCGACGGCTACATCATCGTTGTGGACTACACAGAGCAGAAAAAGCTCGCCGCCGAAATCAACAAGATCGGCGTGAACATCAATACCGTCTGCCGCAGGATCAACTCGACGGGACGATTCTATCAGGACGATATTGACGAGCTGAAAGAAAAGATGGACGCGGTATGGCAGTTACTAAAATCAAAGCAATCCGAGGAACTTTGAGCAAGGCAATCGCGTACATTCTGAATCCCGAAAAGACCGATGAGAAGCTGCTGGTCTCGTCCTACGGCTGTGCCAGCGAGACCGCAGCGCGGGAATTTGAGTGGACGCGGAAAATAGCCGAGCAAAAAGGGATGAATCCGGTCAGGATCATAGCCCGTCATGTGATCCAGTCCTTTGAAATTGGAGAGGTCACACCGGAGCTTGCCCACGAGATCGGCAAGCAGTTTGCAGACGAAATCCTCGGAGGAAAATATGAGTATGTGCTGACCACTCACATTGACAAAGACCATGTTCATAACCATCTGATTTTCAATGCGGTTGACTTTGTGGACTACCACGCATACAAGAGCTACAAGCGGATTTACTATGATATGCGCGAGGTCAGCGACCGGCTCTGTAAGGAAAACGGTCTCTCTGTTATCCCTCCCTCTCAGAACAAAGGCATGGGCTACAAGGAGTACACCGAAGCCAAACGCGGCACGAGCTGGAAGCAGAAACTCAAGCAGACCATCGACCGGCTTGTCATTACAGCGAAGGATTACGATGATTTTCTGCGGCTCATGCAGGAAGCTGGTTATGAAATCAAGACCGGCAAATATATCTCCTTTCGCGCTGAAGGACAGGAGCGGTTTACCCGGTCTAAAACCATCGGAGAGAACTACACCGAGGAACGCATCAAGGAGCGGATTGCCGGACGGACGCCGCGCAGAAACCGGAGGCAGACCGTGCCGAAGGGCATCTCTCTCATCGGAGATATTCAGGAGCGGATCAGACTTATCGACAGCAAGGGCTATGAGTATAAAGCCAAGCTCACGATCCTCAAGGAAGCGGCACGGACGCTCAACTATCTCACGGAAAACAACTTGCTCCAATACGCCGATCTTGAGAAGAAGGTCGAGGATGTTCACAGCTCCTATGACCGCACCGGCAAGGAACTGAAAGGCGTTGAAGCACGTCTGCGGGAAGTCCAGCCGCTTATCAAAAACATCTCCAACTACCAGCGCCTCAAGCCCGTATATGACGCATTCCAGAAGGCAAAAGATAAGCCGGGTTTCAAAGCAAAGCACGCAGCCGAGCTTGTGATCTTTGAGGCAGCGAGAAGCACATTACTTGCCATGCAGGGCGATGAAAAACTGCCGAGCTTGAAGACACTGCAAGCGCAACAGCAGCGACTTCTTGATGAGCAACAGCGGCTCTATGATGAACGTGCGAAGCTCAAAAAAGAAGTAAAGCAAATAGAGACGATCAAGTCTAATGTTGATACGTTTCTCGCTCCTTCTGCTGACCATGACCGTGATCATCTGCGCAGCACACAGCGCGAATAGTCCTTTCAAAAGCAGGGCATCTCCTGTTGACCGGAGATGCCCTGCATCCTTGAGAGAAGGTTCGAGAAATTGAAACTTTTTCTTTAATTTCTGCATCAACGGATTGCTTTTGAGAATGAAATCCAGTATAATATTATAAGCGATGTTGAATGCAAGCAAGCGAAAGGATGGTTGCCGTGCGCATAAGCTATAAGAAACTATGGATGCTTCTTCTGGAACGCGACATAAAGAAGGCTTCTCTACGACATGAAGTAGGGCTGTCTGCCGGAACATGGACAAAACTGAATAAGGGGGAAGAAGTGTCCCTCTCTATTTTGCTGCGCGTTTGTGATTACTTGAACTGTGACATCGGAGATATATGTGAGGCTGTGCGAACGGACAAAAACTGAGTCCGGTTTTTCGTACAGCTCTTTTTGTAGAATAGTAAGTGTGAAACTATAACTTTGGAGGTTGCTGAAATGGCTGAGAATAATACAAGCAATATCGGCTTCGAAAAACAAATCTGGGACGCGGCTTGCGTCCTGCGCGGAAACATCGACGCATCCGAATATAAGTCGGTCGTTCTCGGACTGATTTTCCTGAAATACATTTCAGATCGCTTTGAGGCAAAGTACAAGGAGCTGGTTGAAGAAGGCGATGGATTTGAAGAAGACCAGGACGAATACACTGCCGAAAACATCTTCTTTGTCCCTGAGAATGCACGATGGAGCGCGATTGCTGCTGCCGCTCACACGCCGGAAATTGGCACGGTGATTGATGATGCAATGCGCAGTATTGAGAAAGAAAACAAGCGTCTCAAAGATATTCTTCCTAAGAACTTCGCCCGTCCAGAGCTGGACAAGCGGCGTCTTGGTGAAGTGGTTGATCTCTTCACCAATATTCAGATGATCGAGCATGGAAACAGCAAGGACATTCTCGGTCGCACATACGAATATTGTCTCTCAAAGTTTGCCGAACAGGAAGGCAAACTTGCTGGTGAGTTCTATACTCCCTCTTGTGTTGTGCGTACCCTTGTTGAGGTGTTGCAGCCGTTTAATGGACGTGTTTATGACCCGTGCTGCGGCTCTGGCGGTATGTTCGTTCAGTCCGCAAAGTTCATCGAAAATCATGGCGGCAACATCAACAAGATTTCCGTCTTTGGTCAAGACTCCAACCCGACCACATGGAAGATGGCGCAGATGAATCTTGCCATTCGCGGTATTGAAGCCGACCTCGGCAAGTTTAATGCAGACACGTTCTTTAACGATTGCCACCCTCAACTCAAGGCAGACTTCATTATGGCGAATCCTCCCTTCAATCTCTCCGGCTGGGGTGCAGATAAGCTCGTTGATGATGTCCGTTGGCAGTATGGTACGCCTCCTGCTGGAAATGCAAACTTCGCGTGGTTGCAGCACATGATCTGGCATCTCGCTCCGAATGGACGTATCGGTATGGTGCTTGCAAATGGTTCGCTTTCTTCGCAGTCCGGCGGTGAAGGTGAAATCCGCAAGAACATTATCAATGCTGACCTTGTGGACTGTATCGTTGCAATGCCGACGCAGCTATTCTACACGACGCAGATCCCGGTATCGCTCTGGTTCCTTGCAAAGAACAAGAAGCAAAAAGGCAAAACGCTGTTCATCGACGCACGGAAGCTCGGTACTATGGTCACACGAAAGCTGCGAGAACTGACGGATGAAGACATTAAGAAAATTGCCGACACTTACAATGCCTTCGTTGACGGAACACTCGAAGATGAAAAGGGCTTCTGTGCTGTTGTCACTACACAGGACATTGCAAAGCAGGATTACATTCTCACTCCGGGACGCTATGTTGGTATTGAGGAACAGGAAGATGACGGTGAGCCGTTTGAAGAGAAAATGGGGCGTCTGACTTCTGAACTGTCTGAGCTTTTCACTAAGTCTCATGAGCTTGAAGCTCAGATCAAAGAACGATTGGGGGCGATTGGATATGACATCTGAGTGGAACCACTTCGCGCTTGGTGAAATCACAGAGCTTGTTATTGATTATCGAGGCAAGACGCCCAAAAAACTTGGCGGTGATTGGTGCAAACAAGGATATAGAGCTTTATCCGCGAAAAACATCAAAACCGGACGCATCGTTCAGGCTGAAACTATCAGATATATTGACGAATCGTTGTATCGAAAGTGGATGAAGGATGAAGTTCAGCGCGGCGATATTCTCATTACATCAGAGGCTCCATTTGGACAGATTTTCTTCTGGGATAGCGACGAGAAGATTGTTCTTAGTCAACGTCTATTCTGTGTCAGAATTAAGCCTGAATACGATGCACGTTTTATCTATTACTACATGACAACCCCTGAATTTCAAAGTGAATTGGATGGACGTGCCACTGGTACGACCGTAATTGGCTTGCGCCAGCCAGAATTGATGAAATGTATTATCCGGTGTCCAGAGATTCAAGAGCAGAAAGTGATAGCTGCAATTCTTTCCTCTATTGATGCAAAGATTATTGCAAACGAAAAGGTAAACGATAATTTAGCGGCTTAGAGCTGGACGGCAGAGACATCAATCTCGCCGGACATGAGCTTGGGCAGGAGTGAATCGCGGAGTTCAGCCAATCGCGTGTTCTCTCGCTGGCGTGTTTTGATCATCTCAAACATTGGAGCAGTCGCAGAGTGAAATGACACTAATTCTGCGTCTGTTGGAACAACAAACGGCATAGCTTTTATGATTTTTGAATTAACTGCCGTGGCAATGGATGAGGTACTACCCATCGTTTGATAGTTGAAATCCTTCAAGTAGCAGTACAGATACTCGTTGATTTCTGGCTTGTCTGTTTTGAAGTGTGCAATAGCTTCATTGGTCACCATTGCGCCATCGGTAATTGCAACACGACCCACTGTCAGCTTGAAACTGAGAAGCACAGTGTTATCAGGAACAACTTTGATATTGAATTTATCCACGGATTCATGAGTCAAGTATTCCGAACTGTCTGCGATGTACATACCGCATCTTCCCATATCAGAAATTGACACCCAAATGCAATCAGTAGGATTCATGGAAAACCACTGTGCTTCCTTGCGCGGTGGAGTCTTACCGATTGAAATATCAAAGCATTCATCAGCGCGGCACTCTCGGCGGGCATCATTGTTGTTTTCAACAAACATTTGTCGATATAATGCCATTGCTTGCTGCTCTAAATTATCGTTTACCGTCTGAATAACTCTCACCAGTGGCGAGAGTTTTACAAAAGGGACTGCCACTGAATGTCGTTCTCTTACCTCGAAAGGAGACACGACAATGACAGAACAACTCATCACGGAGATACAGCGAAAAATGCTGCCATATCTCAATAACGAACAGCTCATGCACCTTCGGGATGCAATGGCTGAGACATTGGAAGGGGCAACGATCACCTATGATAGTGGCTCAATTCCAGCAGAAGAAACAGATGCAGTCGAAGCATTTATCACGGCAAAACGGATCGAAGGCTGCTCAGAGAAAACCCTGAGCTACTACCGGAAGACGATTGAATCTCTGATTGCCGGAGTCGGAAAGGCTGTGCAACAGGTCACCACAGATGATTTGCGCCGCTATCTAACCAACTATCAGGTTCAGCGAAGGTCGAGTAAAGTGACCATAGACAACATCCGCCGGATCCTGTCCAGTTTCTTCTCTTGGCTTGAGGATGAGGACTTCATCGTGAAAAGTCCGGTGCGACGGATTCATAAGGTGAAAACCGCAAAGGTTGTTAAGGACACCTACACCGATGAAGCGTTGGAGCTGATGCGCGACAACTGTACAACGGCGCGTGATTTGGCTATGCTTGATCTTCTGGCTTCGTCCGGAATGCGTGTTGGAGAACTGGTCACGCTAAACCGCGAAGACATCAACTTCAACGAACGCGAATGCGTGGTTATCGGCAAGGGCAATAAAGAACGATTGGTCTACTTCGATGCAAGGACGAAGATCCACCTTCAAAACTATCTTGAGGGGCGAACAGATGAAAACCCAGCTTTGTTTGTTTCCCTGAAAGCTCCCTTTGACCGATTGATGATTGGCGGAGTGGAGACACGCCTTCGGGAGCTGGGAAAGCGTCTGAATATCCCGAAGGTTCACCCTCACAAGTTCAGGCGTACACTGGCTACAACTGCCATAGACAAAGGAATGCCCATAGAGCAAGTCCAGCAGCTCTTAGGGCATCAGAAAATCGACACCACCATGCACTATGCAATGGTGAAACAACAGAATGTGAAGCTGGCACATAGAAAATACATCGGATAGGATGGTGTACCGCATGACAGAATGGATTGAGTGTACTCTTGATAAATTAGGAGAAATAGTTGGTGGGGCAACCCCATCTACAAAATGTGAAGACTACTACGGAGGCAGTATTCCGTGGATAACGCCCAAAGACCTATCTTCTTTCAAAGGAAGATACATAACCAGCGGGGAAAGAAATATAACCGAAAAGGGACTTGCGTCATGTTCTGCACAAATGATGCCGAAAGATGCTGTTCTCTTCACATCACGCGCTCCCATTGGTTACGTCGCAATCGCTTCTCAAAGTGTTTGTACCAATCAGGGATTCAAGAGTATTGTCGTAAATGAAAAAGCTGATCCGCTATTTGTTTACTACCTTTTGAAGTACAACAAGGACGCTATCGAAGCGATGGGAAGCGGAACCACCTTTAAGGAAGTATCAGGAAAAACGATGAGGGCTGTTAAGGTACGCATTCCCTTAGATGTCAGCTATCAAAAACGAATTGCTGCTGTGCTGGATAGCCTTGATACCAAAATTGAAAACAACGAAAGGATAAACGATAATTTATACGCTCAAGCCAAAGCTATCTTTGACAACCATTTTATCAATATTGATGCCATCCCTGCTGGATGGAGAAAAGGCAATCTCTTAGACATCGCCAATTACTTGAATGGACTTGCCATGCAGAAGTTCCGTCCTCAAGGGCATGAAATAGGTCTTCCAGTATTGAAGATTAAGGAACTCCGCCAAGGTTCATGTGATGATAGCAGTGAACTCTGCTCCTTGAGTATCAAGCCTGAATACATCATTCACAATGGCGATGTCATCTTCTCTTGGTCCGGAAGTCTACTTGTTGATATATGGTGCGGGGGAACTTGCGGATTGAATCAGCACCTTTTCAAGGTTACATCAGACGTCTATGACAAGTGGTTTTACTACCTGTGGACGGCTCACCACCTTGCCCGTTTTATTGCAATCGCTGCTGATAAGGCAACAACAATGGGGCACATCAAACGTGAGGAACTTGCCAAAGCAGAGGTCTTAATTCCTTGCGAAGAAGACTATACAAGCTTCAACTCTATCATGCAGCCTATTTTTGAGCTGATAATCTCGAACCGGATTGAGTCTCGTAAGCTGGCTGCACTTAGGGATGAACTACTACCAAAGCTGATGACCGGCGAGATCGACGTCTCCGACGTTCAGTTCTAAGCCGCTAAATTATCGTTTACGTTAGGAGGGATGAGATGAAATACTGCTTTTACTACGATGAGTCTGAGCATAGCAGGGTCATCAATCTCTCAACCGTTACTGGTGAGACATATTATGATGGTTTTCTGGCAGCTATTATCGGGTGGCGCAGCGATCACGAAACAGCTTTTGAACAGCGTTATCATGCTTTTGAAGAAAAATACGCTGATAGGAAGAAAAAAGGAGAGCTGAAAAGCGGAACGATAAAGCCGAAGCAGTTAGTTCATGGATTTGCCTCTCTCAACGAAGCAAATGTAAAGCTGCTTGGAGATTTCTTCTCCATCTTTGATGAGAACAGCTATATCTATCTGTTCTGTGCAAGCAAAATCGAATACGTTATCACCCAGATTTTCAAAGGCTATCGCAATAGCGTCTTCTTTGATATGGACGCTGCACGCTACTCAATAGTCAAAGCGATAGTTACATACCGACCCACAGAGGTAATTGAAAGCCTGTATAAAAGTCCAGCGGAGTTTGTAGCTGCGTTAATGACATTCTTGACGAACCGGATTAGGCGTAACAAAGAAAACCGCGAATTGAAGGCGCAGGAAAGCACGGCATTTGAAGCCGTCCTTTATGTCCTGAATAACGTCGATGTTCCGCAGTCCCTCACTTGGGACTACCATTCGCAGTTTGTCGGGTTTGGAAATTTCCTGAGCAGCAAGGGCATTCTTGATTATTCAGTCTTGCTTGACAAGGAAGGTGAAGCAGGAGACGAAAGCAAAACTCTCATTGCCGCGAAAGAAGCCAGTTTGAAGAATTGCGAAGAGGCAGACTCGATAGACCACTTTGGAATTAGAATGGCTGATATGCTGGTAGGAATTATCGGCAAACTGATGAAATCGCTATACCATTCCTTGACACCGACGCAGGACAGTCCCCGCATTGCGAAGACTCTTCTTAGCAAAGAATGGTTCAGACTAACCGATGGGCAGTTACAGCTATACAAGCAGCTTTATCATATCGTGTTCGAGATCAACAATGATTGGTATAAGGTCTATGCCGGTAATTATTCAGATGACCTTGTTAGCTTTTTGGGACTGCTGGATTTCATGAATCATTTCAATTCATCTAAAGACAGCGAACAAGACTTTGATATGCAACCGGAGTATTGTAATAGCTGCATCTGCCAAAGACTTGAAACCCATTTTGAGCAGATGAAAAACAAGCTGCCTGTTGAGCCGGTGAAAGATCAAGAAAAGGATTTTTTTAGGAATCGACGCGGCGCAAAAGTTTATCACGATGTAGACAGACAACCCATTCTGGAACTCACCAAAGGAAAAAACGCCTTTGTAGTTCTTTCTGTCGGTATTGCAAAGGGCGGCATCCCATTAGTCACTGTTGAGGCATCGCCTGAAAATCTATGTTATAGGCTGCCTGTACAGTTGAACGAATGGGCAATGACGCTGGTTTCAATGGCAAATACAGGGGAAGATTTATTTCCTGCTGAGGTAATCTTCACAAAAGCTGAAAACCGCATCTATGCGGATATTATATAGAGGGAGTTGAGTACAAATGTCGGGCTATTTTACCGAATCAAATTATGAGAATGCCGTCTTGCAGCTTCTCAATGAGGATCTTGGATATACCTATGTCTATGGACCGGACGTGGAGCGCGATTACCACTCTCCGCTTTATGAGGATGTCCTGCTGCCCTCTTTGCAGCGAATCAACAAAAACTTGCCAATGGATGCTCTGACGGAGGCAATCTATAAGCTCAAGAACTTTGAAACCGGAACGCTTTTGCAGAAGAACATGGTCTTTATGGACTACCTCCAAAACGGAGTCCCGGTAAAATACTATGACAAGGGTGAAGAACGCTCTACCCTTGTTTACCTTGTAGACTTCAAAAATCCTGCCAGTAACGAGTTCACAGTTGCGAATCAATGGACTTTCATTGAGAACTCCGAAAAAAGACCAGATGTGATTCTCTTTGTCAATGGTCTCCCACTCGTCATTGTGGAGTTGAAGTCTCCGTCCCGCGAAGAAACCGATGCTTCCGCAGCATACCGCCAGCTCCGGAACTATATGTATGAGATCCCCTCTATGTTCATTTATAATGCGGTATGTGTCATGAGCGACTTGACCACTTCAAAGGCTGGTACAATCACGTCCGGCGAAGACCGCTTTATGGAGTGGAAAACAACAGACGGCAGCTATGAGAATACGCAACACGCATCATTTGACACATTCTTTGTAGGACTGTTTGAGAAGACCCGCTTCCTTGACATCGTGAAAAACTTCATCTGCTTTAATGTGGATGGACAGAATACTTTCAAGATACTCGCCGGGTATCATCAGTATTTTGCAGTCAAAAAGGCGATTGAGTCTACAAAACACGCAACAGTGACGGACGGTAAGGGTGGCGTCTTCTGGCATACACAGGGCAGCGGAAAATCGTTGTCTATGGTCTTCTATGCTCATTATCTGCAAGAAGCGTTAGAAAGCCCCACTATCGTTGTCATTACCGACCGTAACGATCTGGACGACCAGCTTTACGGACAATTCGCCCGCTGCAAGGACTTCCTCCGGCAAACGCCGCAGCACGCTGAGAGCCGCAAGAATCTGAAAGAACTGCTTGCAAACAGACAGGCAAACGGCATAATCTTCACGACCATGCAGAAGTTTGAAGAAAGCAACGAAGCTCTTTCGGAACGCCGGAACATTATCGTGATGGCTGATGAAGCGCATCGCGGGCAATATGGTCTCAATGAGAAGGTTGTGGTCAAGCAGAAGGACAACGGCGAAGTCGAGGCGAAAACCGTTATCGGCACTGCCCGCATTATAAGAGACACGCTTCCTAATGCGACCTACATTGGATTCACCGGAACACCGATCTCCACAAAAGACCGCAGTACACGAGAGGTCTTCGGTGATTACATCGACATCTATGATATGACTCAGGCAGTTGAAGATGGCGCGACCAGACCCGTCTACTACGAGAGCCGTGTGATTCACCTGAAACTCGACGAGAACACCCTCCATCTGATCGATAATGAGTATGACATTATGGCTGACAACGCCGATCCGTATGTCATTGAAAAGAGCAAAAAGGAACTTGGTCAGATGGAAGCAATCCTCGGTGCCGACCAGACGATCAATTCCTTGGTAAATGACATTCTTGATCATTACGAGAATTACCGTGAGAATATCCTAACCGGCAAGGCGATGATCGTTGCTTATTCGCGTCCCATAGCAATGAAGATTTATAAGCGCATTCTTGAGCTACGCCCAGCGTGGACGGAAAAGATTGCAGTGGTCATGACGCAAGGCAATAACGATCCCGAAGAATGGCGTGAGATTATCGGCAACAAAGCTCATAAGGACGATATGGCGCGGAAATTCAAAGACAATAACTCTCCGCTGAAAATCGCTATCGTCGTGGATATGTGGCTGACCGGCTTTGATGTTCCCTCCCTCGCTACGATGTATGTCTATAAGCCAATGGCTGGACACAACCTGATGCAAGCTATCGCCCGCGTCAATCGTGTCTTCAAAGATAAAGAAGGCGGTTTGGTTGTTGATTACGTCGGTATTGCGGCTGCACTGAAACAGGCAATGAACGACTATACTGCCAGAGACAAGAAGAACTATGGTGATACAGATGTAAGCAAGGCTGCATATCCGAAGTTCCTTGAAAAGCTCTCTATTTGCAGAGATTTGTTCCACGGATTCAGTTATGAGAAATTCATGACCGGAAGCGACCTCGACCGTGCAAAGCTTATCAGCGGCGGCGTGAACTTCATACTCGGCAAGAGTGTTGCAGAGTACGATCTTCCCGACAATGAGAAGACACAGAATGTGTTTATCAAAGAAGCGCTACTTCTCAAGCAGGCACTTTCGCTGTGCAGCAGCTTGGTAGACGAGCAAACTCGCATGGAGGCGGCTTTCTTCGAGTCCGTAAGAACAATGACCGTGCGCTTGGTTTCAGGCGGTACCGGAAAGAAGTTTACGCTTCCGGAAGTAAATGAGCGCATTAACGAGCTATTGAAGCACAGCATCAAGAGCGAAGGCGTTATCAACCTCTTCTCCGATGTCCAGACTGAGTTTTCGTTGTTCGATCCGAAGTTCCTTGAAGAAGTGGCAAACATGAAGGAGAAGAATCTGGCAGTCGAACTTCTGAAAAAGCTGATTGCTGAACAAGTATCTGTTTATCGTCGTACAAACATTGTCAAATCCGAGAAGTTCTCCGAAATCATTCAGAGCGCAATGAACCGCTATTTGAACGGAATGTTGACCAACGAGGAAGTCATTCAAGAATTACTCAAGCTGGCGAAAGACATTGCCGCTGCTGCCGCCGAGGGTGAAAAACTCGGATTGACAGCGGACGAGCTTGCTTTCTATGATGCCCTCACAAAGCCGCAAGCAATCAAGGACTTTTACGAGCATGACGAGCTTATTGCTATCACGAAAGAACTGACAGATTTGCTTCGCAAAAACCAGACAATAGACTGGCAAAAGAAAGAGAGCGCAAGAGCTGGAATGCGCCGCCTGGTCAAAAGGTTGCTGAAAAAACACAAATATCCGCCAGAGGGTATGGATGATGCTGTCCAGACTGTCATGAGCCAGTGTGAGATGTGGACGGACAATGTAATGACCGCTTAACTCCCCCTACGAGAAAGGAGTAGATCATGGGCAATTCAGTCATGTTGAATGGCATCGAATATGCCGGAGAACAGATTGCCTACAAAGACAGCACCTATGAGCTTGTGTCAAAGGTCGCTTACCTGATCGGCGTCCCGCTTCGTATTTTCCAAAATGAACACGAGCCGCCGAAGATAGAGATATACAACCGGCTTGAACAGGATAAAAATGCCCGTATCATTCGTAATCTATGTATCATCCGCACCGCCATTGAGCGCAACTACCGGAAAATAAATGACATCATGCGAATGGAGTATCGAGGGCTGCTTTCAATGCCAGAGATCATCCCGGCTTCCAGTATGCAGCAGCTTTCAAATGACGGAATCAACTTTATCAAAAAGTCGAGTACAAAGCTCTGCCACCACATTATCGAGATCAACCGGCTGATTTCAGACCGCATTAACAACTGCAAAAGCCTCTTTCCAATCTGGATTAACTGGGCGTACATAAAAGAGCTGTTCATCATGCCAAACGGTTTGACAGAGGACGGAACGAAAGATGCTGCGGACATCTATTACGCAAGTCTCTCCTACTACCCCTATCAAATGTATATCAACTGGGTTCCAATGGACGAGGGTAATGTCCTCTATAATGATAAAAAGTTTGCTACCCTGCTTTATCAATGGCATTGCGACGCCTTCACGGAATACAGTAAAGTCTCCGATGCAGGGGATTTTGTAAAAAACAATATCTACGACTTCATAGATGACAGTGAGAAAACCGTATTGGTAGTGGACTGCGAAAACTCCGATCCGTACAAGCTGTGCGCCACGCTCAAAAATCTTGATTATGAGGTCATGCAGAAAATTACGGCGATCATTCTCTTTGATGACGTACATACTGCTACGGCGTGGCGGATTCTTGAAAACTACACCCGCATCCCCGTTGAACATATCATGATTGAGCGGATCAAGCAGAACAAATCACTGGTGGACATCAAACTCACCGCAAGAGCCTGTCAGGAACACTACCAGAAGCAAGTGGATTCCTTCGTCATCGTCTCAAGTGATTCCGACTACTGGGGACTGATTTCTTCCTTGCCGGACGCCAGATTTCTTGTCATGATTGAGCGGGAAAAATGCGGACCGGATATGAAGGCGGCACTTGCAGAATCCGGGATATTCTACTGCTATCTGGATGACTTCTACTCCGGCAACAGCGAGGACATCAAGAAAAACGCACTGTTCAAGGAGATGTACCGCTGGATTGACAACTCCGTTCACCTGAATGTCAACGATATGTTTGATGCAGCTCTGCGAAACACGAGGATCGAAATGTCTCCCGCAGAGCGGCGGCAGTTCTATGAGAAGCACATCAGGCACATGACGCTGACCATCGACGAGAACGGAAACGTCAGCATTGAACTGAAACGCGGATAGCCTTGGTTTCTATTCCGGGAGGAATGTGGATGGACAACAGATTCTATTTTGGATTCAATACATCGGAGGAACGGAAAAAGCGCAGAAAAGCAGAGCTGTACTCCATGAGTGAGCAAGTCAGCACCTTCTTTTGGGATGAAGCCCCGCAGCATGGATTGGAAATGCGTGAAGGGCAGCAGGATATGTCCTTTGAGATTGTGGACGCCCTCATAAATGATCAGCATTTTGCGATTGAAGCTGGCGTGGGCATTGGCAAGTCCTTTGGCTATCTTGTGCCGGTGCTGCTGTACAGCAAACGCATGAACAAGCCGGTTATCATCGCAACCTCGACCATTGCGCTTCAAGAACAGCTCTGGCGCGATGTCCACGCGGTAATGCCCCTTCTTGGGCTGAACAGAGATGTAATCCTCGCAAAAGGACAGACCCATTATCTCTGCAACAAACGCGCAGATGAGTATATGTGTGACCCGAAAGCAGACCCACCGGACGCGATCAAAGAAGGAATCAAGCAAGGGTATGAGGAACGCAAGGATTTCCCGGAGGTTTTGCCGCAAGGAGTCTGGGACAAGGTAAACGTGCAGCGGTTCAGCATGAAGAATTGTGGCTCCTGTGAAAAGAAGTGCAAGTATTACAAGATCCGCGCAGCATTAAAGTTTACGGATGGAGTGGTACTGTGCAATCAGGATTTTTTAACCCAGCATCTCATGAAACTCTGGCGCGGTCAGGAAGGGCTGATTAACGCCGCCGCTGATCTGCTTGTCGTGGATGAAGCACACAACTTGGATGATAAGGTGCGGAGTGCCACAACGGAGCGTTTCGGGCAAGGTATGCTCTTTGGAATGATTAAGAGCGCATTCTATGAGCTGCGATCCTTTGACCAGAGCAGTGTGTCAGGTGAAAAGCGAGAGGCAGAGAGCGCAATCATCGCCTTCTATAACTGCCTGAAAGCACAAGTCCAAAAGCAGATCAACGAGGCAGAACAGGATATGCGCTACGCTGACCGCTTTTTCTTTGACCAAAACGGCAGTGCGGTTGAGCTGCTTACTGAAATGAACGCCGCCATACACAACCTTTCGTCCAGCATTCAGATTTATTCCAGCATGGATTTCAGAAACAACCGTTCCTTTGCTGCCTCTGATGATCTGGATGCCGTCAGCGAATCCCTTTCGGAGCTTCTTGACCAGATAGACGATATGCTGATCTGGATCGAGCAGCACGGCAGCAACGCGGAACTCGTCTATTGCCCTAAAAACACGAGGGAAATTGTGAGCCGCCTATACTTCAATGGTGATGAAAGAACCATCTTGACCTCTGCCACGCTGACGAACGCCACGAGCGGGTCTCTGGAAGAACAGTATTCTTACTTTATCAGCAATACCGGCTTTCCCGCTGGTGATCGCGGCTGCTTATCCGAGCCAAAGCCTTCCCCATATCCATACGATGAACACGCCATGATCTACTATTGCGACGATCTCCCGCACCCGACCAGAGAACATGAAGCCTTCATTGAAAAGGGTGTGGAGCGGCTGCTTGAGATCCTGAGCATTTCCAATGGAAAGGCACTCGTGCTGTTTACGGCAAAGACCGACATGGAAGAGGTCTACTCCATTCTCAGTGAGAAAAATCTTCCGTACAAAATCTTGATGCAGCAGCCGGGATCGTCGCAGGACAAGGTGCTGAATGAGTTTAAGGAAGATACGAACTCCGTGCTTCTGGGGACGGGCGCATATTGGGAAGGCATCAGCATTGAAGGGAAAAGCCTTTCCAATGTCATCATTTTCCGGCTTCCGTTTCCTGTCCCCGATCCAATTATCGAGTATAAGTGTTCCATTGCTAAGGATGCTCTGATGGATGTTCGCGTTCCCGAAATGATTATCAAGCTCAAGCAGGGCATCGGACGATTGATCCGTAATTTCACAGACACAGGCATTGTCTGCATCATCGACCGAAGACTGCGGGACGAGCCGCCGGAACGCTATCATGACATCACATGGGACTCCCTGCCCATCAAAAATCGGACAAGCAGTTTGGACGAACTTAGGAAGTTTTACGAAGGTCTGCCCTCAGCCAAGGAATGATGATACAAACGGCAGTCTCTTCGGAAACATAGAGCAGCCCCCAAAAAAACGACAATCAGAAAACGGAGGTGTATCATGTTGTACAATGAAAATCTGCACGAAGAAGAACGACATCTGATCCAGCAGATTGCCGAGCAAACAGAGAGAGGTAAAATCGGCTGGGAACTGACGGAGTATAATCCGCTGTCATTTCTGAATGAGGACAAGATAGACAAAAACCCAGCAGTAATCTGTCAGTCCTTCTCCTTTGAAGCGATCATCGGCGGCTCCCGTTTCGAGCTTGATGTCATGGAGAATATTGATGTGCCGTCCGGTATGGGAGACTACACCATAACCTTGACGCGGGATGAAACCGAAAATTATCTTAAAATTGAGGATGCACTTTCCTTTGACTGTGACCGCTATGAATGCACACCGGAGGAAGTGGCAGAGCGATTTGCGGACAGCCCCATTGTCCGCCTCTGCAACGCCATCATTCCCGCCACGCTTGGGCAGGAGGATTTAGAAGAGGTCTTCACATGGGCAAGGTTTTTCAATGAGACTGGCATTTCTGCAAAGCTGATGAATCATCCTCTGACCAAGCTCTGTGAAAAGCTGTTCGACGAACACCGTCTGATGGACTTCCATCGCTGCGTCTTGGATGTGGACTATCGAAAGCAGCTCCTAAATGAACTGGCTCATAACTAAGACACGGAAAAACGCCCCCGACACTGTGCCAGACGCACAGTGCCGGGGGCGTTCCCGTTTCCAGCGATTTATTTTCCTCTCGGCAAGGTACTGTTCATAAGGTGACACTTTCCGTTTTGTGAAGCCGTGAAAATCCGATGTGTTCCGTGGAGATGTTCACTGGGCAGCATACGCCGTACACGTTTCCAATAATCACCAAGTAGTGCAATGTGTATTCACTATCGGGAAATACTTCACGGTTTTCGCAACGCTTGATTCAGAAGTGGGATTTTTGCCTTATTCCCGCGTGACATCAAGGGAAACCGGATTGATAACGATGATAGATTTGCCCTTTTTGTGGGCATATCTCACGGTGTTCCCGGTACCGCTGGGGCATCCATTCCATACTGCGAGAATATAATCGGCGTGATCTACCATGTACCGATTTCTCTTGTCCATGCAGTCCGGCGTGTACTCCCGTTGCAGCATGGTCTCCTTGTCACACTTTGCCGCGATATTATAATACCGTTCCCGTGAAGCCACAGACCATTTGATCGCTTGTGTCTCACAAGGGATTGCACTTTCCAGAGTAATGTGAGGGTATTTTGATTTCAAATCGAGTACAATTTCCGCAGCGTACATATCGACGCCAAGAGCCATGCCGGTAATAAAATGCGTGACGCCCTCGTTCTCGATGAGTGCTACAATCTGATCCCGCATAACAGATTTCAAAGAAGTACAACGCTTATCGGATTCATCAAAGCCGAACGGAAGACTCTGCGGTCTATGACCGGTAAACGCACAAGTCTTGCCTTGAACGGATTGCTTTTCAGCTTTTTGAGCAGACTTTCTAAACTCAATAATGCGCGACATGACACCCCTTCTTTCACTCTTTTGGTAGGTAACTCCATTCTATCACCCTCATCACGGACAGTCAACGCATTGTCGTTAGTAAAATCAACGACGGCGTACCGTGGATAATGACACCGCCGTTAGGTACACTAAATGCAAAGGTGGTGAGGCTATGCGAGAGAAGAAGGACATCAATATTGAAATCGGCGGCAATATTCAAGTGGCAAGAGAACAGGCGGGCTATACGCAGGACACGCTCTCAGAAATGCTTGGCATGACGCCGAATCACCTGAGCGCTATTGAGCGTGGTGCTTCCGGTATTTCTCTTGAAGCCTTGCAGCGTCTTTGCCGTTTGCTGGGCGTCAGTGCGGACCGAATTATCTTTGGGACCGATGAGCCAGAAGCGGAAGCCCTTGCGCTTGCCAGACGTATTTCGGATATAAAGCCGGAATACCGGCAACAGGTTCAAGAGCTGCTGTCCGCTATTTTGAATATGTCATAAAAAAAGAGCCTCTGCCGACACCCAAAACGGGCATCGACAGAGGCTTTTGGTTCGTTTTCCGGGCATTCAAACAAGTGCCGAAATCGACACTTATTCTCGCTCTATTGCTGGAACTGTGCGGGGAATATAATCACACTGGGCGGTCATTCCTCGTCGCTCTGAGGCTTGCAATCACAGGCTTTTTCGACCCCTAACTGTCTACACCGCGATGCCTTGCGGGAGAAGTGCGGACAGGCGATGAGATCCGCACGGAAGCTCTGCTTGCAGCTATGGACGCAGCGGACGCAGAAGCGGTTATACTTCCGGCGTCCGCTATCTCCTATGAAGAACGACCACTCCTGCCGCCACTTCTGACTTCTGCTCACAGCTCAATCTCTCCTTTGTGCTTTTGGGGAGGGCAGCATTCCTTCTGCTTTTCAGCCTTTGCGGACTTGAGCCTGTCCATGATGGAGGACTTCTCGCTCCTTTCGGGGGCTTTGACCTCTGCGGTCTTGTCCTCCTTCGGACCGTTGTTGATGATCCCATCAATCATGCCGTAGTCATCCTCCATCGACATCTCCGCTGCCTTGAGATAGTTTTCCTTCTCAAGAGCCGCCATCCAGCTTTCCTTGCTGATACCGAGCATTCCGCCCTTTGCCGCATGATCGGCAATCTCCTTTGCATCCACGCACAAGCCCTCGGTGTTATCCGAATAGAGCCGGTACACCTCGCAGCCCTTCTCCAAAGCCTTCTCAGCCGCTTCCTGTCCAGCGGGAAGAACGCCAGCCCATGCGTAGCCGTAGTCCTTCATATCTTGAACGGAGAGCGCAGGATCGGGCATTTCCGGCACTTCCTTGACCTCAAGGTCGAGAAGGCGGAGTGTGTCATCGTCAAAGCCGTTGTAGACATCATCAAGGACGAGCTTGCCACGCTCATCGACAATGATACAGGCAGCTTCATCGCCGTAGGTGTCATGCTCCATCAAATAAAAACTGTGACCGCCGACTTCGTGCTGGTCAATGGTGTGCCACGTCCCGATGTGACCGGCAACCGTCAGACCGGAGGTGTCGGCGTTCATCTCAAAGTCCTTCTGCTCGATGCTCTCCTGCTTCTGCTGTTCCTTCGAGATCATGGGGATCGCCACAATCTTATCGCCCAGCTTGACAAACTGCTCCGGAACTTTGAAGAGGTCAGAGAACTTCTGCATCTGCTCTACGGTCAGAGAGCCGAAGCTGTCATCCGTCAAACCGACTACCATAAATGTTCCGGCAACAACATCGTAGATGTCACCGTCCTCATCACGCAGAGCGCGGTTCAGGGGCAGACCTTCCAGCTTGCCTTCCTCGTTGCAGACTAAGGCAACCGGGTCTTCGTAGGGATAAATTGCCTCGATGCAGCCGCCGACCTCATGCTGCAAGGACTTGAGATCCGAGTCAATCTCCTTCACATAAGGCTCCTTTCCCGGCTCAACGACGAGAACGGCGATGGTGCTGTCACGCTCGGCGTCTTCCCCTGAGCCGGTGATCCGGTATTCGTCGGGAATATCGTCCAGCTCACCGTTAAACTGTCTGTCCCAGCGTTCGCTTGCGACGCGGACATAGCCCTCATCGGTGAAACGTCCCTGCTCATCCATCGCAATGTCGCGCCCATAGCGTTCATAGTCGATGTAATTTGCCAGTGGACCGAGATCCTTTTCAGAGTAGATACCGGCTTCGTGGGCGTAATAGTAGCCGAGATCGGATTCGTCGTTGATACCGGGCATGATGTCGTAGCAGTCCAGATTGAACGTCAGGTTGATGAGATCGTCGATGTCGCTGACCTCATCGCAGCCAGCCTCCATAATGGCAACGAGCTTTTCCTGATCGCTCAGGGAAAGCTCGTCAATCAAAGCGGCGAGATAGTTGAGCTTATCAAGACTCTCGTACTCGCCAAGCATCTTCTGGACGCCGTAGATCGGACTTTCGTAGTCGGTGATAAACCACTCTTCATAGGGCTGACCGAACTCGTCCTGCTGACCGATCCCGATGCGCTCAAAGACATTCTGCATCTCTTCCTCGGTGGTGGGCAGTTTCACCCACTCACCGACCAGCATACCCTCATTGTACTTGCCAAGGTTCGTGACGAAGGCTTCAAAATTGCCGTCTAATACAGGCATAGGCATCCTCCTTTCAATCATCCACCATGCCGTCCGGCATGATATACAGTTCCTCAAACTCCGTGTCCGTCATGGCTTCGAGCTTCCGGATGGTCTTATACATCAGCTCTGCGATCTCACCGTCCATGTCGTTCAGGGTGACGCTCTTCATATCGTCGATCAGCCGCTTCCGGCTGGACGTATTGAAGCAGCACATGAGGTTGAGTTCTTCTACGGTAAAGTTTTTCATATCAGAGTTCCATATCCTTTCCTTTCAATTTCTGTGGCTTCGGTGTGTGGGGCGGCTGGGCTTTCTGTGCGGATTTCAGCTTGTCGCGGATGGATTCACGGGCAGCGGGCTTCTTTGGGATGGTGTCGTAGATGGCAGTTCCGGCATCCTCCACATAGGCGCGGACATACTGGATGCTCTCAGAAAAGCGGATGGGGCGGTTCTTGTCCTCGATGTTGGTCAGTTGGACTTCATCGGCGGCAGAATCAACCGCGTCAATTCTGCACTTGATTCCATCCACATTCAGTGTCGCACCGACAGGAATGTAATCTGCGGCTTTGAGTTCCTTGAAGGTCTCGCCGTCCTTGCTGAGAAAGACATCTGCGCCGGACTTCCAGAGCTTGTGAGAACCGGCTACCCATGCGCTTTCACGGAAGCCGGTCACTGGCATGGAGGGCTTGCCGCGTACCTTCTTCTCAAGGAGCTTTGTGCCGAGCAGGGGCGCGGCTTTTTCCGCGTCCTTGCCGTACAGCTCAAAATAGCCATTCTGGGCAAAGCAGACCAGCGCGTCAGGGTGAGCCTTTTTGACCGCCTCGTACTTCCGAAGTTCTGCAACGGGCAGAGGCGAAAGCGTCTCTGTCCTTCCTGCATCCGGCAGTCTGTCAAGGCGGGTTTTTTGCTTGGACAGCACTTCCGCCAGAGCCTCCGCATCCTTTGGGAGCGTCTGGCGGGTTTTGACGCCGCCATGCTCACCGACCAGAGCCATTGCTGCATCGAAGCTGCTGCGGCAGGGGGCTTCCAGTACAAAGCCGTCTGCGAAGGTCAGCCGGTCATGGTCCGGCGCAACCGAGTTCTGCGCCACATTTGCCGCCTGTTCCCGGTAGTTGATCTCAAAGACATCCCCGAACACCTTGCCGCGCTTGACGGTTTTCGGGACAATAACGCGGGCAACGCACTCGTCGTAGGTCTGTTCCGCATAGAAACGGAAGGTGTTGTGATCCCGCGTTCCCTGAATAAAGACTTGATTTTCATTGAGGCAGTGCGTTCCATGCGGACGGCAGAACCACATCAGCGTTTTCTCTCCGGGATTCCGGCTTTCGGCAGCGCGGCGGATGATGCGCTTGTCGATGTCGAAGTCTTCTTTGTAGCTGTCTACATGACTGTCCACGAGCTTCTGCAGCTCCGCAACGATGTCAACGTCTGTGTATTTCTTCATGCGTCTCCTTTCTCACAACTCCATGTCGTGCGTTTTGGATTTGACCGGAGACTTTTTCTCCGGCTGCTGTTTTGCAGCAGTCCTGAGCTGATCACGGATGGAGGGCTTTTCCTGCTTCTGCTCCTGCTTGACGTATTCCAGCGTCGGCATCAGCTCACGGTAACAGCCTTGCGTTTTCCGCGTCGCATGACGGCGATGGATTTTGAACAGCGGCTCGCCATTCTGCGTGACCGTGTTGCCCTCAATCCTGACGCCGTTCCGTGCCAGCAGATTGAAGGAGTGGTTAGAGGCGCGGTAGGACGCCCGCATACCGTCGTTGTTATAGGCAATCTGCCCCTTGAGCGTGTCCATGACGGCGGCTTTGATCTCCTTCTCTTCGGCAGTCAGGCGGTGCGCTTTCGGTGCTTTTGCCGCTTCCTCCGGCAAGGGGGCAAAGGGAGACTTGACCTCCACAGTTTTTACCTCAATAGAGGTAATCTCACCGTTCTCCCATGCAACGACCTCCGGGTCTCTTTTCTCTGCCTTCTCGGAAGTAGCTTCTTTCTGGGGTTCAGTCTGCTGACGGAACGCATCGACGAAAAGTGCCGTCAGTCCGGGATTGGGTTTATCCACAAGGAAGCGGGAGGCATTCTCCGGGCAGACATCAATGCTCTTTGCCCATTCCTTGAGGGGCTGCGGAATACGCCCGTCAAAGTCTTTCTGCTGAATGGTGTTTGCAAGGACATATCGGACACGCTCCGGAGAGAACTGCTCAAGGACGCTTTTCACGGCAGCATCCGCATCCAGCCGGTTGTCTCCGTAGTTAGAACTGATTGCCGCCTCAATCGCACGGCGGCATTCCACGTTTGCAGCGAGAGAAGCACGATATGACTCCAGCTCACCGGCTTCATAGGCATAATTCGCCGTCTCGCGGTAAATGGGGGCTTCCGGCTTTTTCTCCGGAACAGCTTCCTGCTCGACGGACTGCGCTTTCTCTGCCAGCAGCACCTTGAGCTTGGCGTCAATGCCCTCGATCATTTCAGCCGCCGTCTTGCGGATGGTGTCCAGAGAGCTTTTCAGTTCCTTGGTTTCCTTGCCGGATGACCAACCGGCGATGTAGCCGAAGGAATAGTCCGAGGTTTCAATGCCGTAACGCTGGCAGACGGTGTAGGCAACGCTCTCCGCCTCAACCTCCTTGGTGTGACGATCCTTCTTATCTTCGGGAGCGGCTTTCTCGTCCGGCTTGAAAGCGTGGAGCTTTGCGTGGGCGATCTCGTGAATGGCGGTTTTGACCGTCTGGATTTCGCTCATGCCTTCCTGAATGGCAATGCGGCTTTCAACCGGCGAGAAGAATCCCTTTGCACCGCCCGGAATGTCCTCAAAGGAAATAGGGACGGGAGATTCCTGCTTGAGTGCATCGAAGAACGCCTCGTAGTTCTCGACGGTGCCTTTCAGCTCATCGACAATGATGTCCGGAAGCTCCTTGCCGTCCGTCTGGGAGACATCGAACACGCTCACCACCTTGAAGGCAGGCCGCAGAACCTCAACCGTCTCCGTGACAGCCTTCCCATCTACGCCGATCACCGGCTTCTGCGTCAAAGGATCAATCTTCTCACGCTCTTCCTGCGCCTTGTACGGCGCGGGTGCAAGAATCTTGATGCCCTTTTCGCCCTTCATGACCTGACGGTCAAAGTTGCGCTGCCACGAGGTATAACCGGCAACATAGGTTGCCTCCGGCTTCTGCATCGCAATGAGCAGCGTGTTGTTGAAGGAATAGTTGTAGAACTTGGACATCGTGCGGAGATATTCCTTGAACCGCTCGGATTCAAAAAGCTCTTTGATGCCCTGTTGCAGCTTGTCCGTGATTTCGCGGACTTGCTGTGCATTTTTGTTTTCAGCCATCTCAAACCTCCATTTCTTATTTGCTTTTGGGCAAAGAAAACCCCGTTTGGGATTTGCTCAGTAAACGAGCCTTTACCTCAGACGGGGTTTCTCTGCGCGTCATCCGACGATGGAAGATGTTATCCTCGTTCTCCCATTCAATCAGCCGGTCAAACATATCCGGGTGCTTTGTGACCATGTGCAGCAGCTCCGAGTCACTGGCGTTGGGACAGAACCAGCAGCCGTTTCTCCGGCAGTGAGTGTAGATTGGGGAAAGCAGCCCGTGTTCCTGACAGAGCTTGTAGGCGTCAACCTCGGTCATGCCGTACTTGGCAAGCAGACTGACCTTCTTCACGCCGTCCAGACGCGCAAGGCGTTTGGGTTCATCCTCCGCGATGCCGACATAGCTCACGGTGTCCGGAGAAAGCGCGGCATTGTACTTTCGGACGGGCGGGATTTTGCAGTCCCGATTGACCGCGCACATCCCGGCCCACGCAAAACCGCGAACCTCGCCCTTGTGCGGTCCGCGGGTGATGACATGATGGAACACCTCATCGTAGGTCTTGTCCGCATGGAGAATGGTGAACTTGATGCCCAGCTCCTTTTCGCAGAAGGGCTTGAGCCGGTCATAAATGAAGTCCCGGTGTTCCGGGACTTCGCCGCTTGTGTTTTTGTCGAACATGACCTCACTGAAAACCGCCTCGTCCAGCGGCTCATTGTGCTGTGCAGCCAGCAGGAGCGTCGCTACGCTGTCTTTGCCTCCGCTGCATGAAGCAATATATTTCGGGCGGCTCATCGGTCAAACTCCATCTTGAAGCTGACGTATTTGCCGCCGCTGTCATCCAGACGGATCACCGCATCGTAGAGCTGAGGCTTCTTCGGCGTGTAAAGCCCGGTCACGCGGCACCAGCCCTTGTCCAGCAGCTCCTTTGCAATCTTCTTGGTCAGCTTCTTTTTCTTGCTGGAAAAGAACTTGTTGTCTTCCCACAGGCAGAAGGAGCAGTCCTTGTTCGAGCAGTAGAAGTTGCCCTTGCCGACATAGACCGGAGAGCCGCAGCGGGGGCATTTGCCGATTTCCTCTTTCCCCGTGCCGAAACGCTGGGCTTCGGCATCGGAGAGAAACGGGTAGGCTTTCACGAGATCCCCGGTCATCCGGACAATGCCGCTGAGAAATGCGTCTGCATCCGCATTGCCGCGTTCGATCTCCATGAGCGTGTTTTCCCATTCCGCAGTCATTGCGGGAGACGTAATCTGTTCCGGCAGGACGCAAACGAGGTTGCAGCCGTCCTTTGTGGGAATGAGGGATTTGCCTTTGCGCTCTGCAAAGCCGGACTTCACCAGCTTTTCAATGATACCGGCGCGGGTCGCGGGAGTGCCGAGACCTTTCTTCTCGGTGTCATCGTCGAACTGATCGTTTCCGGCAGTCTCCATTGCAGACAGGAGGGTATCTTCCGTGTACTGCTTCGGAGGTGTCGTGAAGTGTTCGGTGATGCTGGCAGATACACCATCCAGCATATCGCCCTCATGGACTTCGGGCAGGGACTTCATGGGATCGTCCTTTTCCTTCGTCTTGAGAGATGCCTTGAACAGCTCTTCAATGGCTTTCCAGCCGTTTTGAATGACGGTCTTGCCCTTGGTTTTGAACGCATAGCCCTCGCAGGAGAGCGTGATCTGCGTCTCTGCGTAGGTATGCTTCTCACCGGTTGCACACAGAAGGCGCATCCCGACAAGATTGAGGATTTTCTGCTCCGACTGAGGCAGCGCGAAAACATCCTGCTTTTCAAGCTGGACGGTCGGGAGAATGGCATGGTGATCCGTGACCTTGATGTTGTCGGTCACGCGGGCAATGTCCGGAGTGATCGAAACGCCGGAGAAAAGCGGAAGCTGGCGGCAGACAATGGAAATGACCTGACGGGCAGTGTCCTCCATATCGTCCGTAATAAACTGGCTGTCCGTGCGCGGATAGGTCAGGAGCTTCTTTTCGTAGAGCGTCTGGACGAGATCAAGCGTCTGCTGGGCAGTGAAGCCGTAATATCGGTTTGCCTCGCGCTGCAAGGTGGTCAGATCATAGAGCTTTGGAGGATTGACGGTTTTCGTCTCCCGCTTGAGAGAAGAAACGACGGCTTGCTTTTTCTCGCAAGCCGCCGCAATTCTTTTTGCTTCCTCTTTGGTTTTGACCTTTTCCAGATCGGCGGTCAGATCGCCCTTGCCGATATGGACATTGAAATATTTCTCCTTCTGGAATGTGGAGATTTTCCCGTCGCGTTCCACCAGCATTGCAAGGGTCGGCGTCTGGACGCGCCCGACCACCAGCTTTTTGTGATAAAGCGTGGTGAACAGGCGGGTGCCGTTGATGCCAACAATCCAGTCCGCCTTTGAGCGGCTGAGTGCTGCTTCATAGAGACGGTCATATTCCTTGCCATCTCGGAGATGGTTGAAGCCTTCGCGGATGGCGGAGTCCTCCAAAGAGCTGATCCACAGACGCTTGAAGGACTTGGTGCATCCGGCTTTGTCGTAGACCAGCCGGAAGATCAGCTCACCCTCGCGTCCTGCATCGGTTGCGCAGACCAGCTCGGTGACGCGCTTGTCCTTCATGAGAGCGGACAGCACCTTGAACTGCTGTGCTTTGTCCTTCGTGACCTCAAACATCCAGCTTTCCGGAACAATGGGCAGATCGTCATACCGCCACTTGGCATACCGCTCATCGTAGGAGCTGGCGTCTGCCAGCTCCACCAGATGACCGAAGCACCACGAAACGATGTAATTGCCGCCCTCCATATAGCCGTCCTTTCGGGACGTTGCGCCCAGAACCTTTGCGATGGACTGGGCAACGCTGGGCTTTTCAGCAATGACTAAGATCAATCTTCATCACCATCCGTTTCGACATTCTCCGCAATCTGCGGCTCTTCATCCTCATTGATGTACGGCTCTTCCTCGTAGCCTTCATCATCAAAGAAGTCCATATCTTCATCCTTGGGCTTTCTGCCCTTGACGAACTTGATGTAGTAATAGGCTGCACCCGCAGCACCGGCAAGAACGAAGATGACGAGGATCATGCCGATGTTGGATTTCTTTTCGGGTTTAGTGGCGGGAGCATCGGTTTCCGCATCCTTGTCCGGCTCAGGCGTAACGGGGGCTGCGCCGGTGCATTCGCTCATGTTGGTCTTGCAGACCGGGCAGTCGGTGTTGACCTGACCGGCAGCGCACTTTTCCTTGCAGTTACAGGTGGTCAGAGCAGCCGCAGTGTCTTCATCCAGCAGCGCAAGCAGATCGCTTTCATCGACCATGTTGAGGAAGTACGTCTGATACTGTTCCTCATCCTCGTTGATGGGCGCATCGTAGTCGATGACAATGAAAAAGGTGTTGCCGTTCTTCGTCTGGACAGTGATGAACTGCTTGTTCGTCGCCTTGTCATAGAGCAGGTCGCGGGTGTAGGCGTTGCCCTCATCGTCAATCGGCTCACCCTTCGGCTTTTCCGGCGTGGGAGTGACTGCGGGCTGCTGTTCGGGCTGAGTTGCCTCCGTAACCGGAAGGTTCTGCTCGGTATCATCGGCGTAGGCAAACGCCGTGACCGAGAAGCAAGACAGAACCATGACGCAGACCGCAAGGACGGTCAGAAAACGAAACTTCTTACGCATTGTCGATTACCTCCGTATTTTCAGCGGGCTTGGTGCCGCCCTTCATGGAAGACAGGAACGCCATGATCTGATCCTTGTCCATCACCATAGAGCGCACGGTGTTGATGATTTCAAGGTTTTCCAGCTCCGTCTTCTTGTCGTACAGCTCCTTGAGCTGACCTTCGATTTCGGATTTCTTCTTTTCAGCCTTCTCAATGTCGGAGAGGACTTTCTGATACTTGGGATTCATGAAAAACTCCTTTCTTTTAATAGGCGGGTCTTCCGAAGGCGTAGAAATGCTGCTGCCAATAGGAAGAGTTGATGGATGTGTACTGAATGGGATCGCCGCAGTGAATCATGACGCCATCACCAACATAAATGCCGACGTGAGACACGCCGGGGGTGTCATACGTTCCGACGAAAAAGATAAGATCGCCGGGCTGTGCATTCGCCTTTGAAACCGGCGTACAGACGTTGTAAAGCCCCTGTGCGCCCAATCGTCCGGTATCTACAAGTCCGCTGTTCGTGAGAACGTAGCTGACGAAGCCGGAGCAGTCAAAGGACGTGTCGGGATTGGAGCCTCCCCAAACATACGGATAACCGAGATACTTTTCCGCCTCGGTGATCAGTGTCGCAAACTTCTCGTCGTTCAGGTATTCCGGGTTGACATCGTAGTCGGCGGGAGGATTTGTGATGTACTTGTCCACATAGGGGGAGTTACCGAACAGATCCTCGCGGTTGCCCAGCACCGACATATACGTCGCGTACATGGAAAGCTGTTCCTGAGACATGATGTAGACCGGGACGTGGGAGAGATTGAAGTTTTCGAGCTTCACGTTGCAGATGTAGTAGTCATACGGGACGCGATAGGTTTCCGTGTGCGTGTTGCCGTCTGCGTCCGTCCATGTGTCGGTTTCCGTGCGGTATCTGGTTTCGACGATAACCTCTTCGGTGAGGATGTACTGCTTTTCAAACAGCATTTGGAGCGTACCCTGCACCTCATCCAGCGTGAACTCGCCCTCATGGAGAGCCGAGAGAATGGAGATCAGCACATAGGGGTCATGCTCAATATCATCCAGATCAAAGTGATACTCGTCATAGTCATGGTTACTTTCATAGTTATCCAGATAGCTTTGCAGCTCTTGCTCCATCCGGCAATACTGCGCCTCCGCGCCCAGCATCGCGTCATCCTCGCTGAGATAAGAGGAAGCGATAACCGACGAGCCGGTAGAAGTAAGCATCGAACACGAGCTGATTCCGGCACCGAGCAAAACGAGAAGGGCAATTCCGACGCCGATCCAGATGAAGACCTTCTTGTTCTTCTCAAAGAACTCCTTGATCTTGTCGGACGCCTTCTCACCGAGCTTCTTGCCGGTATTCTTTGTGGCAGTCCCAGCAGTCTGAGGCCCGGCATTTCGAGCGGCGGCATATTCCTTCTTGATGCTCTGCTTCTGGTAGTGCTTGTTCATGTTCTGCTTCTTCATCTCAGGATGCTCCTGCTGATTTCTCTCATATTGGAGCTTCGCATCCGCAGCATCCGCCTTGTGTTCCAGCTTGGAGACCTTCTCGTAGGGCTTGTTGACGCTGCTTTCCCGATGATGACGGAAATGCCGAGCGGCAGTCTCAGCGGCGATCTCCGTTTTATGCGCCGCCTCAACCGCCGTGTTTTCCTGTTCGACCTCATGGATTTTGCCGTGAATGCCGGAAGCGAGGGTGTCACCGACCTTGCGGACGGTTTTATCCGCTTCAAATTGCAGCTTGCCTTTGCCCTTTGGGTTTTTCAGCTCATCCTCAAAATGAAGGCGGGTTTTGCCCTTGCCGGTCTCTTCATCAAAAACGCGCTCCTTCTTGAGAACCTTGTGCGTGGGCAGCTTTTTACGGGCGGCATCCAGACGCTCATGTGCCTTCTCGGACTTCCTTTCGAGCTTCTGCATCCGCTTCGTGGGCGGGACGGCATCGTCCGAGACCGGCTTTGCAGAGGCGGTTTCCGCCGCTTGAGTGAGAACGGCATCTGCATCCACTGCTTCAACCGCAGAGGTCTTGCGCAGCTTGTGCGTGACAACCGTTTCGGCAATCACCGTGCCGGTATGCGAAGAAACGCCGTGCTGCTCCAAAACAGGAGGCTTGAACGGCGTTTCCGAGGGCAGCGGTTCAGGTGCATTCTGGGGTGGATTTTCTGCCCTTTTCTCTTCTGTGACGGTCGTTTCCGAGGGCGGCTGTGTGTCGTTATCCACGGCGTGTTCCGCCTGAAACTGACGCTGTTGACGGCGCATCTGCACCTTTTTCTGTTCCTCCGCAGAAGGAGCTTCGGAAGGCGCGACTGTCTCAGCGGACTTCACCAACTCTGCTTCTTCCAGCCGCTTTGACACACGCTGCTCGGTGCCAGCCGTCAGGTTTTTCTCGACCGCGCCGTCTCGCGTCATCCGCACGACTACCTTGTCGCGGGCTTTAAGCTCCGGTTCCTTGGACATCAGATTTCACCTCCAATCCGCTTGTAGGCAAGATCGGTGTATTCAGGGTTCAGCTCGATGCCGACGAAATGACGCCCCATCTGCGCAGCAACCATGCCGGTTGTGCCGCTTCCCATAAAGGGGTCAAGCACAATGCCGCCTTCGGGACAACCGGCGAGAAGGCAGGTCTCAACCAGCTTCGGAGGGTAGGCGGCGTAATGACCGCCCTTGAAGGGAACGGTGTTGATCTTCCAGACATCGCGCTTATTGCGAAGCGGATTGATGTCTGCGTCCTTGATCTTGCCATGCTCACGGGGGCGGTTGATGGACTGCGGCTGAGGCTGACCGGGAACGGGCTTGCCGTATTTGTTGCCGCCTTTCATGCCGCGCTTGAGGCGTTCCGCCGTTGCAGGGGCAATCGGCTCGGAAATCGCCTTGTAGTTGAAGAAATACTTCTTGGACTTTGAGAACAGGAAAATATGCTCATAGCAGCGGGATAGGCGGTCTTTCACGCTCTCCGGCATGGGGTTATCCTTCATCCAGATGATGTCGTTGCGCAGATACCAGCCGGTATCACGGAGGGCAAAAGCCAGCATCCACGGAATGCCGATCATGTCTTTCGGCTTGCAGCCCTCAACCTTGTTGTTGAGAGCCACAGCCTGACCGTTTCTGCCGTTGGGGTTCTTTGGGTCAACAAAGTCACCCTGATTGCCTTTTCCGGCGTAGGTGTCCGAGATGTTCAGCCAGAGCGTACCGTCCGGACGCAAAACGCGCCTGACTTCGGTAAACACTTCCGTCAGGCGCGAGATATATTCCTTCGGCGTTGTCTCTCTGCCGATCTGAGCCTCCATGCCGTAATCGCGGAGCGCGTAATACGGAGGGGACGTCACACAGCAATGAACGCTGTCATCGGGCAGAGTTTTCAGGATTTTAAGGCAATCGCCGGTATGAATGATGTCAAGCTCTATAAAAACCAGCTCCTTTCTTCGGATTTGAGCGCATATCAGTCGGAGTAATACTCGTCCGGTTCGTAATCCTCATCTTCCGTGAAGTCCTCGTCGAGATCGTCAATCTCGTCCGCCCAACGGTCGAAGATTTCCTCGGCTTCCTTCGCCGCCTCACGATAGAGGCTCAGCCGGTTCTTCTCAAAGGCGGCAAAGGCGGGGACGAACTTGCCGAACTCGCGGATTGCCTTCACATCCTGCGTGCGCATATCTGCGACGCACTGGATGATTTCGGACATCGTGAGCAGATCGTCGATCATCAGCTCATACTTGTCCTTGGGGATAGATACGGCTTCATCATCCGCCGCGTCAGCGAACGGGGTATTCTCGTCGCTGTTGCTGCTTTCGGGAACATCAACCTTGAAATAGAAACCGATCATATCCACAGATACCTTGGTCATAATCTGACGCGCCTCCTTGACCTTTTCGTCGATGTCCTCCCTCACATGGAGGTAGGCGCGGTGATGCTTCTTGAGGTTGCTTTCCAGTCGGATCAGATCGGTCAGCTCCCACAGAGCCTTAAACAGCGCGGAGGTGTTCTCTCCGTATTCGATAGCGTCCGCGTAGGGAATGGTAATCATCTTGTTGTTCATATTCAAAAATCCTCCTTAGTTCTGTACGGTTTCTTCGGGTTTGGTGGTCATGATGCGGTAGAGCTGGGTGTCCTTCGGGAAATCGTCCTTGAAGGGAACGATGGTCGAGCCGTAGAAGATCAGTCCCTCACCGGCGTTGGAGTTGGTGATGTAGTTCTGCTGGCTGGGCGAGATATTCAGCGCCTTCGAGAGAATCTGCCGGTCGCCGGATGCCTGATTCAGAAGGTAGACAAAATCCGAGTTTTCAAAGATGTTCTCCACCTCACGGGACGCAAGAAGATCCTTGACGTTCTGCGTGATTCCGGTCGGGATGCCGCCCCATTTTCTGAAACGCTTCCAGATTTCCACGCTGTATGCGGCGGTCTGTTCCTCCTTCAAGAGCAGATGGAACTCGTCCATGTAGTAGCGAGTTGCCTTGTGCTGGGCGCGGTTGATTGTAACTCTGTTCCAAACCTGATCCTGCACAATCAGCATACCGAGCTTCTTGAGCTGCTTGCCGAGTTCGCGGATGTCATAGCAGACGAAGCGGTTGTTGACATCCACATTCGTTCTGTGATTGAAGACGTTCAGAGAGCCGTGAACATAGATTTCAAGGGCGGTTGCGATGCGCTGCGCCTCCGGCTCCTTCTGATTTCTCAGAATGTTGTAGAGGTCTTCGAGGATCGGCATTTTCTCCGGTTTGGGGTCTGCAAGGAACTCCTGATAGACCATGCGGACACTGCGGTCAATGATGGTCTTCTCAACCGGCTGCAAGCCGTCCTTGCCTCCGACAATCAGTTCACACATGGAGAGGATGAAGTCGGATTTCAGCGTCAGCGGGTTTTCCTCTTCGGAGTAGTTCGTGTTGATGTCCAGCGGATTGATGTAATCCGTGCTGACCGGCGAGATGCGGATGACCTGACCGCCGAGCTTCTGAACAAGGGGGAAATACTCGGCTTCGGGGTCGCAGACAATGATGTCATCCTCCGTGATGAGGAAGGCGTTTGTCATTTCACGCTTGGCAGAGAAGGATTTACCGGAACCGGGCGTACCCAAGATCAGCCCGTTGGGGTTCTTGAGCTGCTTGCGGTCAACCATGATCATGTTGTTGGACAGTGCGTTCAGCCCGTAGTAGAGAGCTTCGCCGCCCTGAAAAAGCTCCTGCGTGGTGAATGGCACGAAAACCGCCGTGCTGGAAGTGGTCAGTCCGCGCTCGATCTCCACCTGATTGACGCCGATAGGCAGAGAGGACATCAGCCCTTCCTCCTGCTGGAAGTCAAGACGCTTGAGCGCACAGTTATACTTTTGGGCAATGGCTGCGGTCTGAAACACCGCGTTTTCGAGCTTCTGGCGATTGGTTGCCGTGTTCATGATGAGGATGGTCACAAGGAACAGTCTCTCATTGCGGGTCTGGAGATCCTGCAACAGACGCTTTGCCTCACCGCCGAAGGTGGCGAGATCGGACGGAATGATGTCCATATCGTAGCCGGAGCGGACTGCCTTTTTCTGCTCTTCGATCTTCATCTTGTCGAGGTCGGTGATCTTCGACTTGATGCTCTTGATCGCCTTCGCCTGGTCAATCGTCCGGATATGAAAATTGACCGTGATGTTGCTGTCCATCTCAAGGAAGTCGGCAAGCATACGGTCATTGAGTTCCGGCGCGAGGATTTGCAGGAAGCTCACCGCGCCGATGGTTCTGCCCATCTTAAAGCACTTGCCTTCACGGAAGTCAAAGGAAGTGGGCGCGATGAAATCCTTCGTGCTGAGTCCTGTCCGAGCAACCATGTCAAAGGAAAAGCGGAACGGCTCATTGGTGTCCATGTTGAACACATCATGAAGCACTTTCAGCCGCTCGTAGCCGGACAGAGGCTCGGTTTTCACGCCGAGAGGTTTGAAGTTGTTGAGGATGTCGGTTTCAATGCGTTCGAGCTTCGGCTTTGCCGTGCGGAGGGAGTCCGCCTCAATGCCGAAGGTGATGTACTTCTTCTTGATCAGCCCGTTGTTGCCCTTGGTGAGCTGGTTTTGCAGCATACCGGAATACTCGGAGCGGATGTCGTTGAAGGCGTCCTCCTGTGCCGGAATGTTGATGCGCTTGCGGAACTCATTGAGGCTTGCCTTCTGATTGATGAAGGAGAGCTGGACGAAAATCGAGCTGTCGAAGTAGTTCAGAAAGTCGCACCAGTTCTCAAAGATGGCAGTTTTGTCCTCGTTCTGCGCAAGCTGGTAGTTGATGTCCTCAAAGGCGATGGACTTCGTGTAGAGGCGGCTGTTCACCTTGCAAATACCGTCACGGCACATCTCCACATAGGGGATGGTCTGCTGGGCGGACTTGCGGACTTTCTTTGCCTTCCTGTCCTTTTTCTTCTGCATGACGATCCGCTTCTTTTCCTGAGCGGAAAGGGCATCGCCGTAAATGACGCCGTTTTTGACCGTCATCTTAGGCTTTGCCTTTGCTGTGATGTTGTTCAAGCTGCAATTCCTCCTGTTCTTTGATTTTCTGCTGAATCTCAGCGTAGAGATTGTTCGTGCGGTAGGGACGCACCTTGTCCCGGATGAACATGGACTGTACGATGTGGTACAGATACTTCTCGGCGGGCTGACCGTCCTTCTCGTAAAGCGCGAAGAAGATGAACGGGAGCATGATCACCACCATCAGCATTGCCGCCGTAGACAAGTCGAGATGTGCCTTCGCCAGAAAGAAAATCGGGACACCAACCGCCGCAGCGATGGAAAAACAAATGAGCTGCCGCTTGGTCAGGTTGAACATGACCTTCGTTTTGACGCGGTTAAGATTCTTCGGGACCGGAACAAATGCCATTGACTGTTTCCTCCTTTCTAAGCTGCTTTTCATAGCGCAGCTTCATTTGCGCGGGATATTGATCCTCCTTCGGCTGACGCTTGCCTGTCCAGCGAAGCCCACCCGCTTTGCCTTGACAGATCCAGCCGGAAGCCCGAAGGCTTGCACCGTTTTCACTTTCCAGCGTGTAGGTGATGATGCGCTTATAGCCTATAGCCGCAGCAGCTCTTGCCGCCGCGCCGTAGAGAAAGCTGCAAGCGTTCTTCGCCCCGTTGGTGCATAGCCTTGTAACCTCCAATGTGAAGCCGTCATCCAGATACCGGCTGACGGGACGCCCGGCGATGATTACACCGACCAGCTCACCGTCTGCTTCACAGCCGATGGAAAACTTGTGACCGGCAACCGGCTTATGATGCCGGTGATACTTCCGGACATACTCGTTGGCGTCTCGAAGAGAGATAGGTCTTAGCCGCAGCATGGTGTTTCCTCCATTGGAAGATGTGCCGTGCATTCGACCTCGTTGCCCCAAACGTCCCAGCCTTCGGGAGACTGACGGGCAAAAAGCTCTACGCGGGGAAGGTCTCCCATGAGCCGAACAATGCGTTCCCGCGCCTCATCCGGCTTTTTGGAATGCTCTTCGATGTGGCTGAGGATGACCTGACGCACACCGGCGTCAACTCGCTTCGGATGTCCCTTCGTGGCAAGGATGCAGATTTCCGCGTTTGCCCTTGTCCAATACCCCATGCCGGTGAAGAGGTCATCGTTCTTGCGGTTTTGCTTCACCCATACAAAAGCCACGGTCTTATAAGAAAAGCCCCATGCCGTCAGCACTTCGAGTGCTTCACAGAGGCATGGGAACGTGATCCAGAGGAACAGAGCGCAGTCCTTCGCAGCCAGTTCGCCAACCGGAAGTGCCTTGATGTCTTCAATGCACATCGTCGGATAATGGCTTTCTGCCGACCGCCCCTGTCCCTTCTTGGAGTAAGTCCGATACGCCCAAGGGGGATCGGCGTAGATGATGCTGTACTTCTTCATGCTGCCGACCTCCTTAGTGCGCATGGAAGATGGATTTTGCGAGGCTTCCGGTCTTGAACAGCGAGAAGCACAGAATGACCGTGTACGCTGCCACAGAGAACAGAGCCGAATGAATGTTGTCTGCGATGATCATGCCGTTGATCAGCACCGCATAGATGCCGACGCAGACCATGATGAGAAAGCCCTGAAATGCCAGAGCGAACAAGCCTTTCAGATAGTTCGTGCCGATGCTGCCCCATTCGCGGTTGCTCATGGTTGCGATGGGAATAGGCGCAATGCTCACGGTGCAGTAAATCTCAATCATGCGCCCGTAGAGAATAACCGTAATGAGGATCGCCATGATTTTGAGGCACAGGCTGATCAGAAGCGTTTCTATCGACAGTCCGAGCAGTTCTCCGACACCCATGTTCTCCATGCCGGTACGCATCTGCGCAATCGTCGCGTCAATGTCAATGCTGGTGTTGCCGTGGATTACTCCTGCTGCACCGGAAACCACGTTCTGCCCGATGTCGAATACTGCCATCACGATGTCAAACGTGTGTGTCACGAGATAGATCGCCACAGCCGCCTTGAAAAACCACTTGAAGAACATCCAAGTGTCCATGTCGTGAAGGTTGTTTTTCTCGGTGATCATGGAAATCAGCTCGTAGCACAAAACAAAGGTGATGATGATACCAGCGATGGGGACTATCACGTTTTCGGATAGTCCCCGGATCATCTGGTACACGCCGCCGTTCCAGCCGGACGGGGTTTGCCCGACCTCGGCGGCAATCGTTCCTACCTTCTCGTTGACATCGGTGAACATATTGGTCAGGTTGCTCTCGATCCATCCGATCAGCATATCCTTGAGAGCCTGTTCGATCTTTTCTAAAATGCTGCCCAATATTTCACCACCCTTCGGTTAAGCTGGGCTTGCCGTGGATTAGCCGAACAAACCGGAGAGCAGGGGGATGAGGGTCGTGCCGATCAGCACCACACCGCCGCCAGCCATGAGCTGTTTCATACCAAAATAGGTGTAAAACTCTGCTCGATGGCGGGCGGCGGCGTGTCAAGAAATTTATGGAATTTTTTTAGAACCGCCCCGGCGGGAACAGGTCAGGCCGTGACCTGTTCCACCTCCGGGATGGGTTTGAGATTAAAATGAATTTCAATAGAAATGTGTCGTGTCTTATCGCTGTCGATGTGTTCATGGACAACGATTTCTTTAATCAGACGGTTGAGGGTGGCAGCGTCCAGCTCCGTGATGTCGGCGTATTCCTGAATGGCGTCCACCCATTGCTTGGCGTCCACGGCAAGGCGGATTTCATCAGCCAGCTTCCTGCGCCCCTGTTCAACCCGTTCCTTTAGTTCAGCCTGTTCCTTCTGCGTCTTATCCAGCATGAGATTGAAGTTTGCTTCGCTGATACGTCCGGCAACCATGTCCTCATAGAGCCGCAGCACCATTTTTTCCAGTACCTCAATCCGTTCCTCGTGCTTCGTCAGGGAACGCTCCAACGCTTCCCGCTGGCCTTTCTGCTCGGCTTCACAGGTGTTGGTAAGCCGTCCGGCAACAGCTTCCCCGTCCATCAGGGCGGCCTTCGCACATTCCCGGATTTTGTTCAGCACAAGGCGGTAAAGGGTTTCGTACTCCACACGGTGCTGGGTACAGTGCTGTTTCCCATAGGCATTATAGGTCTTACAGGAATAAATCTGCTTCGGGTGCTTGTCGTTGGTGTAGCGGATAGTCAGTGATTTCCCACACTCGCCACATTTGAGAAGCCCCGCAAACAGGCTGATTTCCCCGGTCTGGCGGGAACGCTGCCGGGATTTCAGCTTGTCCTGCACGATGTCAAAGCTCTTGCGGTCAACAATCGGCTCATGCCGTTCCTCCACCACAATCCAGTCCTGCGGCTTTTTTTCCCCGATGGTGCCGATTTTGAAGCGGTAGTCCTTCTTCTGGGAAGCGATAGCCCCGGTATAGACGGGATTCATCAGGATGTCCTTGATTACCGAAAAATCCCACATATACCGCCCGTTTACCGGGTCTTTCTTTTCCCATTTAGTGCGGACATTGCGGAAGCCCCGTTCCCGGTTCCACCATGTAGGGCAAGGCACCTTCTGTTCTTCCAGCCTGCGCCGGATAAAGTTCGGGCCGTGTCCTTCCAGCGCCCAGCGGAAGATTTGCCGGACAATGGGGGCGGTTTCCTCGTCCACCAGCAGATGGTTTTTGTCCTCCGGGTCTTTCTGATACCCGAAAGGGGCGATACAGCCGGTAAACTGGCCTTGCTGGGCTTTCAGAAGGTAAGAGGAATGTACCTTCTTGGAAATATCCTTGCTGTACATCTCGTTGAGGATGTTCTTGAACGGCGCAATGTCGTTATTCTCCCGCATGGTGTCGATACCGTCATTCATGGCGATATAGCGGACGCCGTGGCGGGGAAAGAAGTCCTCAATGAGTGTGCCGGTCTGCAAATAATTTCTGCCCAACCTCGATAAATCTTTCGTTATGACAAGGTTTATCTGCCTGCGCTCGATGGCTTTGAGCATCCGTTTCAGGTCGGGGCGCTCCATGTTCAGCCCCGTGTAGCCATCGTCCTGATAGACTGCCACAACCTCCCATCCCTGCTTTTCGCAGTATTTTTCCAGCATATCCCGCTGGTTGGCAATACTGGCGCTCTCCCCGTCAAGGTCATCGTCTTTGGAAAGCCTGCAATAGATGGCTGCCCGGAAGCTGCCTGCCAGTATTGCGTCCATGTCTGTATATTCATATCCGTTCATCATAACCGTTTACCCGCACAATCCAGACGGAACACGGTTCTTCTGAACCTCATCCTTATTATACTCTAAATCTTGTGTTTTCGCAAGATTTTCTTTGCTGGTATTCTGCCCATATTTTTGGGCAATCAGGCTCACAAAGACGTCTGTGGCGTCCAGTTCGCCGTCAAAAACTGTGGTAACATGAATCTCTGTTTTCGTTTTTGCCATAGGCAGTTATCCTCCATAATAGAATAAGCCAGACAAGGAGAAGGTCGGCAACGAAGTCCGGCAACGGGCTTCAAAAAACCTGAAAACTATCTCTGTCTGGCAGTTTGGCTCTTATTTTTATTTTCTTTTATTTTTCTGTTGTTTTGGTTGCTGATAAGGGGAAAAGCCCGCAGTTACGGGGGGTTTCCCGGCAACCGGCTCGGCAACGGGAGTGCAACAGGGTCGGCAACCGGCTGCATTTTTCAGAAGGGAAGCTCCATCTGTTCCGTGACTTCCTCAAATCCTTCCGGGATTTTTTCAGCTCCGTTGCTGATGTCCGTTGCTTTCGTTTCACGCTCCCAGCCCTTTTGCCTGCCGTATTCCGGGAACACACGGGGGTTGGAAAAGTAATTCCAGCCCGTCACGCAATGGTTCATGATGTCGTTGACTTCCCGGATTTCCCATTGCTTCGGCTCGTCAAAGGGGTGGTTCAGGGCTTCCTTGAAAAGCTGCTTGGAACACACCATGCCGCCGGTATAGCGGTCAAGGTATGCCTGTATCATCCCGGCCTTGGTGTCCTCCGGCATGAAATCCCGCTGGTGTTCTTTGAGATAGCGCACCATTTCCGGGCTGAAAGACAGCTTAAAATCCCCGCTGCGGTAAACCGTCATGGCTTCTGCCCAGACCTGTGCAAGATAGGCTCTGGAAGCGGCTTCGTCCTCCAAAATGTGAACCTCGGCCTGTTCCGGGTACACCATGACCGGCAGGAAGCGCCGGTTGCCGGAACGGTCAAGGGGCAGGAAGTCAAGGGCATTGGAAGTGCCGCCGAACACACATTGCCGCAGCCTGTCCTCCGGGTGGGTTTCGTATGGGATTTTATAGACCTCCTTCTGTCGGCTTAAAAATGACTTGATTTCCTCAATGCTCTTGGCATTGGCGGTGGCAATCATCTCCGACATCTCGATAATCCAGTGGCCTTGCAGCTTGCGGTACACGTTATCATCATCCAGCTTCCGCAAATCATCGGAAAACCACTCGTCTTTTACTGCCAGCAGCCGGAAAAAGGTGGATTTCCCGGCTCCCTGACCGCCCACCAGACAGAGCATGACTTCAAATTTACAGCCGGGGCAAAATGCCCGGTGGATGGCTCCCAGCAGGAACAGCCGCAGGGCTTCATAGGTGTACTGGTCGGTGTCGGCTCCCAGAAAGTGGCGCAGGCAATAGCGGATACGCTCCTGCCCATCCCATGAAAGGCCGTTCAGGTAGTCCCGGACGGGGTGGTAGCCGTTTTCATTGGCAACAATCCCGATGGCGGCGGTAATCTTTTTCTCACTGGTAAGCCCATAGGTTTCTTCCAGATACAGGAGCAGATAGTTCATATCCGTGTCCGTGATGGCGGTGCCGATGCGGTGGTAGCCGATGGGCTTTACAATGTCCACTCGCTCGGTCAGCAGATTTTTTGCGATTGCCCCGGAAAGCAGCGGGTCATTCTGAAAGACGGTCAGGCAGTTGCGGATACTGTTGCGGACGCTGCCTTTCTCGGTGCTTTCCAGCATGGCCTTTACTTCCTCAATGCTCCGGGGCGGGGCTGCTTCTTGTATGGTCTGTTCTGCGGCCTGCCGTATCTTGGGCGGCAAGCTCTGCCATTCGTCTTTCAAGATTGCTCACTTCCTTTCCATAGTCAACGATAAGGACTGCCCGTTCCTCCATATCCGGGGAGAGCAGCACATCCAGCAGATATTCCACATGGGATTGCTTCTGCAAGGCTTCCACAAAAAGCGGGTGCCATGCTTCTTCCGGCATCTTAGGGGCATAGTCCCGTTTCCAGCGGCGCAGAAGATGGTAATAATCGGACAGCACCCGGAAGCAGTAACGCTCCATGCGGCAAAACCGCTGTTCCGGGGTTTCCTGCCGGGGTTTGGGTTTTCTCCTGCCGGGTGGTTCCCTGTCCTCATAGGGGATGGAGAACTCCTGCGCCAGCATGAGGGCGGCTTCCTTCGGACTGACAGCTTCCAGACGGGAAACAAAGTCAATCACATCCCCGTCTGCCTGACAGCCGAAACAGTGAAAGCGCCGGTCAACCTTCATGCTGGGGTTTTTATCAGCATGGAAGGGGCAGACACACATCCCGTTTCGTCCCACCCGGATTCCAAAATGCTCCGCAGCCTGCCGGGTGGTAACAGACTGCTTGACAGCTTTAAATACATTCAAATAAATCCTCCTGAAAATAAGAAAAGCGCCTGTCATTCTCGAAAAAGAAAATAGCAAGCGCCTATTAAAGTTCCATATCCTGTTTTTTCTCTGTGCGGGGCTGCTTCCGTTTCTCGGCCTGTTCTTCCCGGATACGCTGCGTCCGGCCTTTGACTGCCTGCTGGATGGACGGTTTCTTTCCCGGCTCGGCGGTCTGGCGGTACTGTTCAGACGGAAGAACCTGATTGAGCCAGTGACGCACATCCCGGAGAATCTTCACATCCTCCTGTAATGCGGACAACCGTTCCTTATATCCGGCAACTTCTCCGGCAAGCTGTGTCTGTTCCTCATTCAGCTTTTTAATGCTGTACTTCTTCTCCTTCAAATGCACCTTGAAATAACGGATAGCGGCATTATAGGCGTCCAGCTCGTCCCGATGGGCGGCGGCAAACTGTTCCCGTGGCTTCTTAAACCGGATGGCAGCATACTCCACATGAACCGGCTTATGGGCTTCAAAGTTGGCGATATGGGAAAGCAGGGTGTTGATTTCTTTCATACGCTGTTCTTTCGGCTTCATCTCTGCCCGGATGGAAACGGCCTGCCCGCTGACGGTATCCAGATAAGCGTCCAAACTCTGCACAGTGGACAGCTCCTTTTCCCGCAGATAGCGGATAGCTTCCATAACCTTGTTGAAATCGGCAACGCTGCCTGTAAGCTGGCCTTTGCTTGTCCAGCCTGTACGTTCCTCCCGGCGCAAATCCAGATATTTCCCCAGCAGCTCCGGCAGGGTGGGTTCCTTCGATTCCTGCAAGGCTTCCAGCAGGGCGGCTTTTTTCTCCTTCAGGTCTGCAATCCAGCCTTTCAGGTGGCGTACCATCTGCCGGATAGATTGCATAAGGGAATTGGCGGCTTTGATGTCCCGGTTCAAGTTGCCGATGTTGGTCTGTATCCCTCGTTTCTCCATCTGGCTGACTGCTGGCCCCATATGGACGGTGGGGATTTTATCAAGCCCCTGCCGTTCATAGGAACGAAGGTCAAGGCGCTCCGGGCGTCCGTTGGCTTCCAGATAGCGGTTAGCGGTAGCCGCCCAGCCCTGCCGCCAGATCTCTCCGTACTTCTGGTCGTTCCAGTCCACGGTATCCTCCTTGTGGCTTTTCCAGCTCCCGGACGGGAGCCGGATACGCTCGCCGTTCTCGTCAAGGTCATAAACCTTCCGGCTCTTGGGAAGCCATTTCCCGTTTTCGTCCATTGCCCGCATGGTCAGCAGGATGTGGGCGTGGGGATTCCCATTCCCTTTGTCGTGGATGGCAAAATCGGCAATCATGCCTTTAGAAACAAAAAACTCCCGGCAGTAGTCCCGGATAAGGTCGGCGTGCTGTTCCGGGGGGATTTCCCTCGGTATGGCAAGCACGATTCTCCGGGCAAGCTGGGAGTTCCATTGCTTCTCGATAGCTTCGGCGGCGTTCCACAAAGTATTGCGGTCTGCATACGCTGGTGGGGCGTGGGGCGGCAGCATGATTTCTGTATGGACAATCTCGCTTTTATGGGAATAGTATTTCTGCTTCTGGTCGTACTCGGAAAACAGCCGTTCCCCACTCTGGTAGGCGGCAGACGCAACGGCTGACTGGTGGTTGCTGCGCTGGATTATTTTTATATCATGGTGTGGACAGGGCATAGCGTTCCTCCTTCCTGTGGTTGATTTTGGGCAAAAGAAAAGCAGGAAACCGTTTCTGATTTCCTGCTTAGTGGTGTCGCTGGTAGGCGATTAGTATTCAGTTTTGAAGGTTCGGGTCAGGTTGGCTCGATGATGGAAAGCTGTCTAATAGCTTAAAAGTTTTTGTTCGCAAATTTACTTGTAATTCCAGTTTCTGTTTTATAAAATCCAAAAATCAGAAAAATAATTCCAACAACTACTCCTGCAAATACGGTAGTCTGTGTAGAAATATTAAGAAGAAGTAAGGATATACACAAAACGATTTCTACCAAACCTAATGTTTTGCCAATACCAATAAAAATATTAGGTGCTATGCTTTGTGCATAATCCCAATGCTCTTGTGACTTCCGAGATGTAGGCGTATTGTATCCGTTACCGGATGTCATATCTTTTACCGGGTGCTTCTTTAAGATATATCCTACAAAAACCATAACAAAGGGTATGATGAAATTCAAAGCAATCAATCCATACATAAAACCATCTCCTTAGATAGTGTTCGTCATTAGCTTTATTATACTACGGGCAGTCCTGTTTTGGAATAGATAAATTGTAAACTTGCTGGACGGGAACAGCTTGCAGCGCAAGGTGTTCCCGGGCGGCAAGTCCACAAAGGGGTAGCTGGCGCAGCCAGCGCAGGGGAAGTGTAGCGTCCCCTGTGATGATTGGAAGCAGCCGCAACGGTGCTGAAAATCATCCGCTTTCCGCAGGAAGCCCCCGGCAGGGCGCAACGCACCGGCTTGACCGGTGTATAGTTGCGCCCTTACTCCGTAAGGGATTCCCCGGCTACCCGCCCTTTCACGCTTTCTGCAACTATTTCCTTCATGCCACTTTGAGAAAATGCCTGTTTCAGAATGTCCATCACATCCTCGTCTGTCAGCACTTCCGGCCTTAAAAGGAAACTTTCCAGCATAGCTCCTCTGGTACAGAGCCGGTGCGTCCGTTCCTTCCGGGTAAGCTGCTTCACCTGGTGTTCCAGTATTTTTTCTTCATGCTGCGCCCGCCGCAGTCTGGCTTCGCCTTTGGCAATCTCCTGATTCAGCTTTTCCAGCTTCTCATTTATCATGGCAGCCCTCCTTTGGGAAGCAGCGTGTAAATGCGGTTTGGTTCTCCCACACCCCGGCGCACCCGCAGGATAAGCCCGATGTCCTCCAATTCTTTCAGGGAACGCTTCACAGTGACGGGGCTGCGGGAGAGGGCTGCCGCTAATTCCATGATAGGAAAACGGACAAACAAAATGCCGTTGCTATCCTCTATCCCTGCCGTAAGGGTGGTGTTCAGCAGACGGGCATACATGACTTTTGCTGTGCTGCTGATCGGCAGCCGAAGCATTGCGGCGGGTAGCGGCATACAAGGCGGCAGAACCGTGTCTGCGCTCATAAATTCAAATTCCATTTAACTGATTTTCTCCTTTCGCTTGGCTCGTTTTGACAGGTAATGGGGGCAGTCTATCACGACAGCCCGGAAACTCTGCTTGCACTTATGCTGGCACTTCCGGCACAGGTCGTTGTAGGCCACACGCCCCCGGTCATTGAGGAAGAAGGAAAGCTCCAACTTCCGTTTCTTGCTCATTCTCGGCATAGTGCCTCCTATCATAGAAAATCCGCCCATTTCAGCCGTAACAACGGGAACAGGCGGATAAAGGTTTTTGGTGTCATGTTTCGGGGCGATTTTCAAGGAAAATACGGCCATAGAGCCGCTTTGAAATGCCCCATAGTATTACGGACGGGGCAGACTACACCCCGCCGATTTGTCGTGTTTGGGTAGCGTTTTGGTATCAGTTCTGCCGGGTTGTCCTGCTGTCGTTCCTGCCCCTGAATCTCACAGCGGCGTTTCGTTCCCGTTGGTACGCTCGCTGCGGTCAAGGTTCCTCCATTTCCTTGCCGCAGGTCGTTGCGCTACATCGCCGGGGAGCATATCCCATCAGGCCGGTCATTCGATTGGAAATAATCCATCGATGAACTGACTTAATCATAGCTCATTTTTGAACCCTTTCCCGTATGTCCATAAAATAGGAAAACCGCCCCAAAATCGAAAAATTCCACGATTTCGGAACGGTATATGGTATAATAAGGAATAACAGCGGCAGCCAGCCGCAGGAAGGAGCGATGTGTTTATGAAAACCCGCATTTCCGTACAGGAACGCCTGAAAGATTTACGGGTGGAACGGGGCTTGAATCTGGAAGAACTGGCACAGGAAACCGGCATTTCAAAATCAGCCCTCGGCAGTTATGAAAACGACAACGACGAATACAAGGAAATTAACCACGGCAGCCTGTTGAAGCTGGCAGACTTCTATCAGGTGTCGGTTGACTATCTGCTCGGCCTTACCAATAATCGGAGATATGAAAACACCCCGATAGAAGAATTACATTTGAGTGATGAAGTCGTGGAACTGCTGAAAAGTGAACGCTTCAATAACCGGCTGCTGTGTGAGATTATCTCCCATGAAAAATTTAAGGAATTGCTGGCAGACGCAGAAATCTATGTGGACGGGATAGCAACCATGCACTTCCATGACACAAACAGCTCACTGGCTGCTTTACGGGCTATGGTACTGGAAGAACACCCCGAAGCTGCGGCAGACCGGGCAATCAAAGTGTTGGAAGCCTGTCAGATAGAGGAAGAAGATTTTTTCTGCCATGTGACGCACAAAACATGGGACGTCATTCTCCATGATATACGCAAGGCGCACGAAAATGACAGCGAAAGTGCGCCGGATACCACGCCTGCCGATGAACTTATACGGGAAGTACAAAAGGCCATGCAATCTCCGGGGGACAGGGTTCAGCAATTCACGGAGATATTCTGCAAGGCGTTCCGGCTCAAATACAAGCGGCTCTCACAAGAGGAACGAAGCCTTTTGAAAAAGCTGTTCAAGAAATCCCCGCTGATAAAACAGTCTGGTATGAACTTCCGGCGCAGGCCGTGGAAATAAAAACAGCCGTTGTAGGATTTTGTTCCTACAGCGGCTGTTTTTATTTATGAATCTTCTCCAACAAAAGACAGGATATTTTCATCAGTTTGTAATGTAATTGTTGCGCTTTCTGAATCATCAGAATAAACTCTTGTTCCATATACGCCTGTAACAGGCTCCTCTAAATTTTCAAAAGTTAATCCGAGTTTCGAAGAAGAATTGTCAATCTTTTCAAGCGAATATGTACCTGTCCATTCTTGTTTATGAGTGTTATCTGTTAAGATAAAACTTTTTTCTTCAAAACTCAATGTCAAATCCAATACTGGTATGTCATCATGCACTGAACCTGAGAATAACATATTACCATCTAAATCAGTAATAAATTCTAAAGACCAGTTATATGATGATACCGACCGAGTTTGGGAAGAATCACACGAACATAAGCCTACACACATAAAAAAACATACGCATATTGCCAATAACCGTTTCATTTTACCTATTACCAACCTTAATTCACAACTGTTTTGCATTTAATTAGGGAAGTGTCACAGGGTAAGAAATAGCGAAAGCTCCACCGCCTGCCAAGGCATTATTAGCGGTAGCAACACCAGAAACAGAAACCGTTCCCTTATCTCCGCTATTACCTGTTCTTCCAGTATCCACATCAGTTTCGATTGTTTCTTCACCGTCGGCTAATTCTGCAAATGCCGTATTGGTGGATTTTTTGTTCATAAGCACATTAACTGTACCAGTCATACCAGTGAACTCCGGTTTTGGAGATTCATACCACGGTACATACAACTTCACATGAACTTGAATCCCATCATCCTCATCATAAGTTGCATAAGAGTTAATACGAACATTAGCGACTGCTCTTTTGGTGACACCATCGGAAATCATAACATCGGTTAAGTATCCGTCATATTCTCCAATGACTACCGGCTGTTGAGTATCCGTTATTTCCGTTGTTGTTCCCGCTGCAAAAGCAGGAACCGCACTCACAGAAAAAAGCATACAAAACGCTACCAACGAGGTAAACAATCTTTTACTAAATTTTTTCATAAACAATGCTCCTTTCTAAAATGACCAGAACCTACATTTTTTGTATTCAGTTATTGGCAATATGCTACTAACCTGCAAGCACACTCTCAAATCATAAAATGTTTCAAATGTACTTGTTTTATTTTATGATAGCACTTATTTACATTGGGTACAATAGAAAATATACACCATTAAAATTTAATTTTTTGTGCAAATCGAATCAAATATAAAATTATATCGCTTTAGATATTGTCCTGTTCTAATTTAATCACATTCATAATACCACAATTCAAGGCTTCACAAATGCGAACCAGCGTTTCCATGCTGATATTCTTTCCCTTGCCCATGTTGGCAATCATATTTGTGGTAAGACCGGCGGCAAGCCGCAAATCCTCTTTCCTCATGCCACGCTCTTTCAGTGTGTTCCATAGTGGCTGATAACTAATGTGCATAGGCTTCCCGCCTTTCTTTCCATCGTCAAGTGTTTTATACCCATTATAGCAGAAATCTTGCGTTTCCACAATATTTCTTGACTACACCGCCGGTTCCGTCTGGATTGTGCTTTTCCTTTCTCCGCTTTTATTACATCTAATTAGCCATGAGCTGCTTGATGCCCTGAGACTTTACTGATGTGTGATAAAGAAGTAATAGAAGTGTAAAAAATTTTGCCGTTCCTATCCGGCACATGAGGTATGTCGGATAGGTCGGGCGGTTATTCGGGCAAGTCCACCTTGCCAACAAAAGAATAATAAATCTCAATGTCCTGCCTGCGGGTCTTGTTCTCGTCATAGCTGCACTCATGCACAACAATTTTCTCTACAAACTCCCGCAGCAGAGTAGGGGTAAG
>NZ_WQOH01000050.1 GCF_018784445.1 Gemmiger formicilis
GCTTTGGTCGATCAGATGCGCCGCCTTATAGTACCACCATGTATCCATAGAAAGCTCCGGGGCAACGCGGGGCAGCATGCTGCCCTTTTTCTCCTCTAAGAAGAATTTCTTCATAATTGGATCGATGCCCGCCGACGTGCCGGAGAGGATAGATGTGCTGGAGGTCGGTGCGACCGCCAGCAGATAGGCGTTGCGCATTCCCTGCACCGCCACCGTTTTCGCAAGCGCCTGCCACTTTTCGGAGGTATAACCCCGCTTTTCAAAATACGCGCCCGTCTGCCAGTCGCTGCCCTCAAAGAGTGCGTAACGACCCTTTTCCCGTGCCAGTGCTGCGTCCGCC
>NZ_WQOH01000051.1 GCF_018784445.1 Gemmiger formicilis
AAATGGTAAAATCTCGTTGGCAAATGGAGAATCTGAAATAAGATATGTTTATCGAGAGATAAACAACGGTCAAGCTACAAAGGGCGCAAGGAGAATGCCTTGGCACTGGGAGCCGATGAAAGACGTGGTAAGCTGCGATAAGCTTCGGGGAGGAGCAAACATCCTTTGATCCGGAGATTTCTGAATGAGGAAACTCACCAGAGTTCATACTCTGGTATCCTGTACTGAATCCATAGGTACAGGAGGGGAACCGCCTGAACTGAAACATCTAAGTAGGGCGAGGAAGAGACATCAAACGAGATTCCGTTAGTAGTGGCGAGCGAACGCGGAAGAGGGCAAACCGGGAGGAGAAATCCTTCCGGGGTATGGACCGCTTTTAGGACTTGAGTTGTTAACCGAATGGCATGGGAAGGCCAATCAAAGAGGGTGAGAATCCCGTAGGTGAAAACGATGAGAGCTGCGCGAGTTCCAGAGTACGGCCAGACACGTGAAACCTGGTCGGAAGATGGGGGGACCACCCTCCAACCCTAAATACTACCCAGTGACCGATAGCGTATAGTACTGTGAAGGAAAGGTGAAAAGGACCCCGGGAGGGGAGTGAAATAGAACCTGAAACCTTGTGCCTACAAGCACATAGAGCACATCAACGTGTGATATGGTACTTTTTGTAGAACGGTCCGGCGAGCGATTGTATGTTGCGAGCTTAAGGTCTTAAGGACTGGAGGCGTAGCGAGAGCGAGTCTGAATAGGGCGTTCAGTAGCATGCAATGGGCCCGAAACCGGGTGACCTACCCATGATCAGGCTGAAGTGAAAGTAAAATTTCATGGAGGGCCGAACCGACCTCCGTTGAAAAGGCGGCGGATGAATTGTGGGTAGCGGAGAAATTCCAATCGAACTCGGAGATAGCTGGTTCTCCCCGAAATAGCTTTAGGGCTAGCCTCATATTAGATACCCGGAGGTAAAGCACTGAATGGCCTAGCGCCCGAGAGGGTAGCGAAGCCTATCAAACTAAGAATGCCGGAGTATTGATGTATGGGAGTCAGACAGTGTGAGATAAATCTCATTGTCAAAAGGGAAACAGCCCAGATCTACAGCTAAGGTCCCAAATTGTATCTAAGTGGAAAACGATGTGGAAATACGCAGACAACCAGGATGTTGGCTCAGAAGCAGCCACTCATTTAAAGAGTGCGTAATAGCTCACTGGTCGAGCGTCTCTGCGCGGAAAATTTAACGGGGCTAAGATACAAACCGAAGCTTAGGCTGCATCGTAAGATGCGGGGTAGGGGAGCGTTGTGTAAGCGGAGAAACAGTAGCGTAAGCGGCTGTGGAGTTTACAGAAGTGAGAATGCCGGAATGAGTAGCGCGAATGTGGTGAGAATCCACATGGCCGGAAACCTCAGGTTTTTGGAGGAAGGTTCGTCCGCTCCAAGTTAGGCGGGAGCTAAGGTCAGGCCGCAAGGCGTAGCCGATGCACAGACGGTAGAGATTCCGTCCCCACCGAAAGATTTAAGCACAGGGACACTTTTAGAAGGTCAGAGCCGGGTGTTGGTTCCGGTAGAGATCGAGGGAAATATAGTACCGAAGTCTGGCTGGATGAGAGGCGAGAAAAGCTGTGTGTATATCTAAGGTGCCCGTACCGCAAACCGACACAGGTAGGTAGGAAGAAGATTCTAAGGCCAACGGGAGAAGGGTTGTTAAGGAACTCGGCAAGTTGACCCCGTAACTTCGGAATAAGGGGTGCTCACGAGAGTGAGCCGCAGAGAATAGGCCCAGGCAACTGTTTACCAAAAACACAGGTTTGTGCTAAATCGAAAGATGACGTATACGAGCTGACGCCTGCCCGGTGCTGGAAGGTTAAAAGGAGATGTGCAAGCATTGAATTGAAGCCCCAGTGAACGGCGGCCGTAACTATAACGGTCCTAAGGTAGCGAAATTCCTTGTCAGGTAAGTTCTGACCCGCATGAAAGGCGTAATGATCTGGGCACTGTCTCAACAGCCCGCCCGGCGAAATTGTAGTACCGGTGAAGATGCCGGTTACCCGCGACAAGACGGAAAGACCCCATGGAGCTTTACTGTAGCCTGATATTGGGTTTCGGTGTTGCATGCACAGGATAGATGGGACACTGGGAAGCGGATGCTTTGGCGTTCGTGGAGTGGACGTTGGGATACCATCCTTGCGACATTGGAATTCTAACCTGCGCCTCTGAATCGAGGCGGGGGACATTGTCAGGTGGGCAGTTTGACTGGGGCGGTCGCCTCCTAAAAAGTAGCGGAGGCGTTCAAAGGTTCGTTCGATCTGGACGGAAACCAGATGAATGAGTGCAAACGCATAAACGAGCCTGACTGCGAGACTGACGGGTCGAGCAGAGACGAAAGTCGGAGTTAGTGATCCGGTGGTATGTGAGTGGAAATGCCATCGCTCAACGGATAAAAGTTACCCTGGGGATAACAGGCTGATCTCCCCCAAGAGTCCACATCGACGGGGAGGTTTGGCACCTCGATGTCGGCTCATCGCATCCTGGGGCTGAATTCGGTCCCAAGGGTTTGGCTGTTCGCCAATTAAAGCGGTACGCGAGCTGGGTTCAGAACGTCGTGAGACAGTTCGGTCCCTATCTGTCGTGGGCGCAGGATATTTGAAAGGCGCTGTCCCTAGTACGAGAGGACCGGGATGGACGAACCTCTGGTGCACCAGTTGTCACGCCAGTGGCACAGCTGGGCAGCTATGTTCGGATCGGATAAACGCTGAAAGCATCTAAGCGTGAAGCCGGCCTTAAGATAAGATATCCCACTGAGTCAATCAGGTAAGACCCCTTGAAGACTACAAGGTTGATAGGCACACAGTGTAAGCGGAGTGATCCGTTCAGCTAGCGTGTACTAATAGGTCGAGGGCTTGACCCCATCTTGATCAGATACTCTATTTGC
>NZ_WQOH01000052.1:0-40633 GCF_018784445.1 Gemmiger formicilis
ATTTGAATGCTGTTTGTCAGGGGCCGCGGTCGGTTGGCGGATTTTTTCATTTTGGGGCTTGACTTTTAATAGTTAGTCTCCATATTTGATAAGGGTATTGTAAAACCTAAATGTCCGCGAAATGTTACAGCGGCCAAAAAATTTCATTGAAAATCGAGGTGAAATGTTACAACGCTCGGACATTTCAAAAAAATTTACGGCGGGCAGCCGGAAATGGCCGTCCGCCGCGTTCTATTTTGTCGGTAGCATAATGGAAAATTCCGACCCCTTGCCCGGTTCCGAAACCACTTTGATATAGCCGCCCTGCCGCGTTACGATCTCGCGGGCCAGATACAGGCCAATCCCCACGCCCTGCTGTTCGTGTACTTCTTCCTCACGATAGAAGCGCCGGAAGATAGTGGCCTGATTGCTTTCGGAAATGCCCTTGCCGGTGTCGGTTACTTTGATCTCCACATACATTTCCCACAGCACCACCGACACAGCGATTTTTCCGCCTGCCGGGGTGTACTTCACCGCATTGTCCAGCAGATTAAAGAGGGCCTCGGATGTCCACTTGCTGTCATGGAAAACGGTCAAATCCTCCGGGCAGTCCACGGACACAGCGATTTCCTTTTTCTCCGCCGCATACACAATCCCACTCATGGCCTGCGCCACGGTATCAAAGAGGCGACCCGGTTTCTTATCCAACTGGATCACGCCCGTTTCCAGCCGTGAGGTTTTCACAAGGGCCTGAAAGAGAAAGTCCAGCTTATCCGTCTGGCTGCGGATTCCCCGGATAAAGTCGGTGCGCTCCGCCTCGGTCATGGGCTTTTCCAGCAGGGTGTCCGTCGCCATTTTCAGATTGCTTACCGGCGTTTTCACCTGATGGGAAATATCCGATACAAGGGTCTGTAACTCCTGCCGTTCCTCGTCCACCCGGCGGCGGTTCTCCTGCATGATCTGGTAAAGCCTTGCCAGCCGGTGTCCGATTCTGGCAAGCTGGGTTTCGCTGTCCTCTGGCCGCTGGGGCGCTTCATTCCCGGCGATCATGTGGTCTAAGGTCTGGCACAGGTCAGCGGTAAACTGCGACAGCCGCTTTCCAAACGCCTGCGTCAGTACAAAAATCCCCACAAGGGCGCACAGCAGCAGCGTCCCGCCTGTCAGCAGCACCGCAATCTGTTTTGTCACAAGAAACAGGGCTATGGTGATCCCGGACATGGAGAGGGCAAGCCCCATTGCCACCCGGCTAAACAGCCGCTTTACCGAGAGATTTTGAAACTTCATTTTGCCTCACCTCCCGTCCATTGATAGCCCATGCCGTAAACGGTCTTGATGTAGGGTGCGCCGCCGTCGGATTCAATCTTGCTGCGAATCCGGCTGATGGAGGTTGTCAGGGTGTGTTCGTCTACAAACCGCTCGTCTATATCCCACAGCCTTTCCAAAAGATGCCCACGGGTCAGCACTTGCCGGGGATTTTTGCGGAACAGGTTCAGCATTTTGTACTCCATCGGGGATAGGGTCAGGGGCTTGCCGTTTAGGGAAGCCGTCTGCTCCGAGAAGTCCAGAAACAGCCGCCCGTCGTCGTAAATGTCCTTAGCCGGTTTGTGGTGTTCCAGCATGGCGAACATGGCTTTGATTTTCCGCTGCAAGGCCCCGATCACAAAGGGCTTTGTGATGTAATCCACCGCGCCCACCTCATAGCCCCGTATCTGGTCGCTCTCCTGATCGTTGGCGGTCAGGAAAATCACGATGGTATCCGGGTGCTGGGGCTTTATCAGCTTGCACAGTTCAAAACCGTTCCCGTCCGGCAGGTTGATGTCCAGCAGCACTAAATTAAATTCCCGCTGGCGGATGGCTTCGGCTGCGGTTCTGGCATTTAGGGCAGAAGTCACGCCGTAGCCGTCTGCGGTCAGGTTATAGGCCAACATCTTATTCAAAAAACTGTCGTCCTCGACAATTAAAATCTGCTTCATATCCTCACTTCCTTTGCTTTTTGCAGATAGTATAACAGGCAAATGTCCGCGAAATGTTACAGCGGACAGATTTTTTCAAAAAAGTGCTTCTCCTTTATTATAGGATAGCCCGCTTTTCCGTACAAGGCAGAAAATATGAATTATAAAGTTTAATCTTCCTGCATATAGCAACATTCCATTGAGAAAATATGAAATATACAATGTAGATGGGTGGTGCTATATGGCAAATATCAAAGATTGTCCCGGCTTTGAAACTTTCGGTGCGGATGTAAAAGAGGCGCGGAAAGTCAAGCAGTTATCGCGTAAGACGCTGGCGGAACAGGTCAATATCGACTGGCGCTATCTTGCCAACATCGAAAATGACGGCACGATTCCCAGCCTGCCGGTTATCATACAGCTTATCAAAATCTGCGGGCTTCCCGTGGAACGGTATTTTAACCCGGAGGTCATGCGGGAGGAAAGCGCACAGCGGCAGCGGGTCAGCCACAAGCTGAAACTCTGCCCGGAAGAATTTCTGCCGATCATCGAGGGCGCGATTGACGGGGCCATTCAAATTCAACAGAAGAATGACGAAACGGAGGGTGCATGACAACCCTCTGTTTTGTTTTTGGGAGGACGCAATCTGCGCCCTCTCTTTTTTTGTACGGTTTTCGGAAAAACCGGGATTTTGCGGGTATTTCCTTGGGGTCAGAACGCTTTTTAAGGGAAGAAGAACAAAGACAGCAAGCATAGGGAGTGTAGCCACACTCCCGGCAAACGGCTTCCCGTTTGTATCTTGGGGAAGTCCCCAAACCCCTGAATGAATGGAGGTGAGAAAGTGGCAAACCGAAAACGGAAGTTTGTGCTGCGCGTCCCGGTGACGCCGGAGGAACGGGTGCTGATCCAGCAGAAGATGGCCCAGCTTGGCACAAAGAACTTTTCTGCCTACGCCCGGAAAATGCTGATTGACGGCTATATTGTCCACATCGACACCGGCCCCGTCCGGGCGCAGACCGCAGAGCTGCAAAAGATCGGCGTCAACATCAACCAGATTGCAAGGCGTATCAACAGTACCGGGACTGTGTACGCGCAGGACTTGGAGGACATCAAGGGGGCGCTGGCACAGATATGGCAGTTACAAAGATCCATCCTATCAAGTCAACGCTGAAAAAGGCGCTGGACTACATCGAGAACCCGGACAAGACCGATGAAAAGCTGTTCGTTTCTTCCTATGGCTGTTCCTATGAAACGGCGGATATTGAATTTCAAATGCTGTTAGATCAGGCGTACCAAAAGGGCAACAATCTGGCCCACCACCTGATACAAGCCTTTGAACCGGGGGAAACCACAGCAGAGCAGGCCCATGAGATCGGGCGGCGGCTTGCCGATGAAGTGCTGCAAGGTAAATACCCCTATGTGATAACCACCCACATCGACAAGGGCCACCTGCATAACCACATCATTTTCTGCGCCGTGGATATGGCGAACCAGCGCAAGTACATTTCCAACCGCCAGAGCTACGCCTTTATCCGGCGCACCAGCGACCGGCTGTGCAAGGAACACGGCCTGTCTGTGGTAAAGCCCGGCAAGGACAAGGGCAAGACCTATGCCGAGTGGGACGCACAGAAAAAGGGCAAGAGCTGGAAAGCAAAACTGAAAATTGCTATCGACGCGGCCATTCCGCAGGCCAAAGACTTTGACGGTTTTCTGCGGCTCATGGAGGCGCAGGGCTATGAAGTCAAACAGGGCAAGTTTATTTCATTCCGCGCGCTGGCAGACGGCCTCCGTCCCGGGCAGGAACGCTTCACCCGCTGCAAGACCTTGGGGGAGGATTACACCGAGGAACGGATCGCCCAGCGGATCAAGGGCATTGCCATCGACCGGGGGCCGCGCAGAAGAAGCACCGGGGAAATCTCCCTGCGGATCGCCTTGGAGGACAGTATCAAAGCCCAGCAGTCGGCGGGCTATGCGCGGTGGGCGAAGCTGCACAACTTGAAGCAGGCCGCCAATTCCTTAAACTTCATCACAGAACACCAGATCGACAGCTACGAGGGCTTGGAAAGCAGGCTGGCCGAGATCAGCGCTGCAAACGACGCGGCGGCCTCCGCCCTGAAAGACGCGGAACGCCGCCTTGGGGATATGGCGCTGCTGATAAAAAACCTCTCCGCCTACAAGCAGCTCCGGCCTGTGGCACTGGAACTGCGAAACGCCAAAGACAAGGCCGCGTTCCGGCGGCAGCATGAAAGCCAACTGATCTTGTATGAGGCGTCGGCAAAGGCGCTCAAAGAGGCCGGGATCGCAAAGCTCCCCAACCTGTACGCCCTCAAAACCGAGTATAAAAAACTGGACATAGAACGGGAACGGCTGTCCGCACAGTACAGCGAAGCGAAACAGAAATTGAAAGAATACGGCATTGTCAAACAGAATGTAGACAGCATTTTGCGGACAGCGCCGGGAAAGGAGCATACGCAGGAACGATGAACATAACGAGAATGAGTTACCCCCAATACCGCAAGGCCCGCAGGCTCACCCATGAGTGCTGCAACTACTGTAACGGAAACTGCCTCCTGCTGGACGATGGGGAGGAATGTGTCTGTGTGCAGAGTATTTCCTATTCGCTGCTGTGCCGGTGGTTCAAGGTGGCCGTCCTGCCGCTGGACGCTGCCCTGTGCGCCGAGATCACCAAAGGCCGGGGCGAAATCAAACGCTGCGCCGTCTGCGGGGCGGCGTTTACGCCCAACTCCAACCGGGCCAAATACTGCCCGGATTGTGCGGTGCAGGTACGCCGGAAGAAAGAGGCGGAACGCCAGCGGAAAAGATACCTCCTGTCTACGCATTTAGGGCGGTAAAAGTCCACGGAAATCAAGGGTTTTTCCGCATGGTCGGCAGGCAGGTGGATAAAGTTATCCTGTTCTCCCGAAAACAGGGTTCTAAATGCGGGAAAATGGACAAAAAAGAAGCGCCGGGACAAAGATAACTTTTCAGTTCTTTGTCCCGGCTGAATTTTGGCATGGACACTGATTTTGTGCAGTGCTATAATTCGAGTAAATAAACGAGATCGGGGTGATTATCCATGAATGAAAGAGAAAAGATTATCCAGCGTTGGTTTGATATGTGGTTGGAGCAACAGGATTTTGGAATAGATGAAATTTTTACAGAGGATGTTCTATATACAGAAAGTTGGAGTCCCCAATATTGCAATCGAAAAACTGTGAAGCACTGGTTTCAGGAATGGAATACCCGTGGCAAAGTCGTTACTTGGGAAATTAAACAATTCTTCCACAAGGAAAATCAGACAATCGTTGAGTGGTATTTCAAAAACGAAATGGACAATGGGAGCATAGAAGAATTTGACGGAATCTCTTTGATTGAGTGGACAGACGAGAACAAAATTAAGTCATTAAAAGAATTTGGGTGCAATCTGAATCATTATAATCCCTATGAGCATAGTGATACGCCCCAGTTTAGAAATGAAAAGGCAAGCTGGTTTTGATTATGCTTTGTTGCAAAAAAAGAAATGCCGGACGCAGAGGCTTTGACAGCCCCCGCGCCCGGCGTTTTGCTTATTCGTCTGTGAAGTGGAACCGCTGCGCCGCAAAGTCGGCGTCACTCATGGCGTCCAGCTTATCGGCGGTCTGGCAGGCCAGCGCCGCCATTTCCCTGTCCATGTCCGGCAAAGCTGCCCGGAGATTTGCCGCCGTCCTGCGGCGGTCGGTGTTGTGATACAGACAGATCAGGTTTTCTTCTTCCACGGTGAAATACATTCCTCATACCTCCATTTCTTTTGATTTTTCCCGCGCCGGGGGCTTCTTTTTCTGTTCCTCCTTGGCGGCGGCAAGCTGCGCCCGGATGGACGGTTTCTTTTGTTTCTGCGTCGTCTTTCGGGTCTGCTTGGGCTTTTTGGCCTCCGCCTTGGCTGCCTCGGCCACATCCAAAAGGGAAATCTGTTCCCCGGCTTTTGCCCTTGCTTCCAGTTCCTCCATAGACGGGGCGTTGTTCATCATGCCGTCGATCATGTTGTAGTTCTGTTCGGTGGACATTTCCGCCGTCTTGATATGACTTTCTGGCTGGGCGGGGATGGCAAAGGCCCTTGTGCCGTTTGCCATAATGAGATACCTTCCGTCCTCCGACTGGTGGTGGAATCCATACCCGGCGGCCTCCATCTGTTCCCGGCTCCTGTCGGTCAGATAGAAACGGCCTCTCGGCGTCTGGATTTGTTCGCCGGTCATGCACTCGTCCGGCGTGAGCTGCTTTTCCGGCTGGGCGAAGAACTCCGGCACCTGCCGGTAGTCGGCCCCCTCGTCCACATAATAGGCGGTCTGTTTCCCATCCTGCCGGAACACCACAATATCCCCCGTAGAGAGGGAATGTCCCTTGTAATCGGCGGGATGTTCTATATTGAAGCGGCGGTAAATCTCGTCCAGTGTGGTGTCCTTGTCCAGCGGCGCGGTGTAGACAAGCTGGTAATTCTTCCTGTCCACCGAAAGCCCATCTGCCTGCAAGTCCTCATAGGAACGGTAGCGGAAGTCGCGCCCCTCCGGGCCGGGCGGCACTTGGTAGATGGAAAAGTTGGGCTGCGCCGGGGCCTCATAATCAGAGGCAACATATTCCTCCACCGTCAGCCCGGCAGCGGCGGCCTCCTGTTCCAGCTCTGCCTCGATCTGTTTTTTGTAGTCCTGCAAACTCTGGTCGAAGTCGGCAAGCTGCGGCGGCTCCGGCAAATGGTACTGGCCTTGATTGAGAAGCGGGCGGCACTCCTTTACATAGTCCAAAACCGCATTGAAATAAGCGGTCTGTTCCGGCGTCAGGGTTTCCCCGGATCGCAGCGGACGCCGGGCCTCCTGCTCCATAGCGGCCAGATTGCAATGCAGCTCCATATACGGGATGAACTCATGCAGCAGCATATCCCGCTGGGCCTTGTCCGCCTCCCATGCCTCCGGCCCCTCATGGTGCAGCACATGGTTTTTCCAGCTTTCATCCTGCGCGTAGTATTCGTGATAGCCCCGGATATGCTGGATCAGGGAACCGTCCCCGTCGCCAAAGTCCTGCCGCCCCTCGTAGCTGTCCGGCTGGCCCTGCATGGTAAAGTCAATGCGGAACTTGGTCTTGTCGTACCAATGGCCCGTATAGCCCGGCTGCTCCCGGTCATGGCGTCTGGCGCTGTCCAGCTCCTTGAAAACGGCCTCAGCTTCATGCAGCGGCATTTGCTGGCCGTCTTTCAAATGGGGGCTTTCACTCCAAAGGATCGTGACAACCGGCTCCGCTGCCGGATTCTGTGCGATCTGCCGCTGGGCGTTGGCAACGGCAATCTCACTTTCGATCTCGCTTTTCACAAAGGAATCCATCTGGCCCTTTTGCAGCTCGTAGCCCTGTTCGCACAGGCGGTTGATAAGCCCGATCACCTTGTCGGTATCGCCCACGGATTCGGCATAGGCCACGATCAACTGCCGTTCCTCGCTGCCCAAACGCGGGGCGTTTTTCTCCGCCAGCTCAATCAGGGCGGCGGCTCGGTCAGCCGGGGACGCCTCCGGAATGAACGGCTTTCCATTCAAAAGGCCGTCGATCCCGTTCCACGCCTGCGGCTGGGGAATGGCGTTGGCCTGTTCGGTTGCTTCCAGAAAATCATCCAGCCCGTCGCCGGTCAGGGGTTCCATCGTCCCAGCCGGTCGCTCATGGATGGCAAGGATTTCTTTTCCGGCTTCCGCAAGGGACAGGTCGGGATTGTCAAGCTGGCCTCCGTCCAGTTCCTTGTAGTCGGGGCCGTACAGCGTGTAATCATAGCCGGTTTCCGATGTCTGGATATACAGGTAATCGCTGCTTTCCAGACGGTAGGCGGCCTCCTGCGGGGCTTCTGCCTGTTCCAGCGTTCCGTCCCCGGCAATGGTAAAGCCCTGTGCCTGCGCCGCCTCCTTGGTTTCCTGCGACACTTCGCCGGTGGATTTCAAATCCGCGTCAATGAGGGTTTGCAGCATGGCCTTTACGCTGTCGGTCATTTCCTGCTGTTGCTCCGGGGGCAGCTTGGAAAATACGCTGTCCGGGTCTGGCTGCTCGGCGGCCTGTTCCATCGGCGCGGCCTGCGGCTGCTCCTGCTGGGCCTGCCGTTCTTTCTGAAGCTGGGCAAGGTGGCCGTCAATGGTGGTAATCAGTTCATGGGCGGTGGCCCGGATGGTTTCAAGGGAGGCTTTCAGCTCTTTCAAGTCCTTGCCGGAACTCCAACCGGCCACATAGCCAAAGGAATAGTCGGAGGTGTCCAGCCCGTAGTGCTGGCAGACGGCATAGGCCACGCTTTCGGCCTGCACCTCGCGGGTGCGGCTGTCGGGGCGGTCGGCCTGCTCAATGGCCGGGGCTTCCGGGTCGATGGCGTGGAGCTTGGAATGGGCGATCTCATGGATGGCCGTCTTTAGGGTCTGTAATTCGCTCATGCCCTCCTGAATGGCGATCCGCTTTTCCGTCAGGTGGTAGTAGCCGTGGGAACCGCCCGGAATATCCTCAAAACCAATGGGAACCGGGGAGGTCTGTTCCAGCGCCTTGAAAAATTCCCCGTAGCGTTCCACGCTGCCGGTCAGTTCTTCCACGCCGATAGAGGGCAGCGGTTCCCCCTCGGTCTGGCTCACATCAAAGACGGAAACGATCTTAAAGGCCGGAACCTGTATTTCCTGTACTTCGGTAACAGGCTTTCCGTCCTTACCCATCACCGGCCTGCCCTGTGCGTCCAGCTTTTGCACTTCCTTTTTCGCCTTGAACGGGGCCGGGGCCAGTATCTTGATGGCCTTTTCGCCTTTCTTTACATTGCGGTGAAAATCGTCCCGCCACTTGTTGTAGCCCGCCACAAGCTGTCCGCCCTGCATGGCGATCAGGAGGGTGTTGTTGAAGCTGTAACTGTGGAACTTGGACATGGTGGTGAGATAGGCTTTGTAGCGTTCACTCTCGAAAAGCTCCTGTATGCCGGTTTCCAGCCGGTCGGTGATCTCTTTCATGCGCTCGGCGCTGTTCTGGCCGTTTAAGAGAATGGGGGTGACAGGCTGCGGGGCCTTTGTAGGCGCTGCCGCCTCCGGCTGCACCTTGCTTTCCTCCCGCAGAATTTCCGGCGCGGGATAGGCCATCACCCGGTATGGTTCCGGCACCGGCTGTCCCTCATGGACGCGCTGCCATTCGTCGCTGGTTCGCAGGATATAACCGTAATCGGTAAAGGTTCCCTGTTCCTCGTTGGCGATAAAGCTCCCCAGCCGGTCGGTGTCAATGGCCGGTTTCCACGGGTCGGGAACGACAAACAGCCCGGAATCATTCAGATAATATTCCCCCAGACTGCGGTTGTCCTTGGCGTTGATTAAGACAAAACAATCGGTGTTTTCGGCGTAGTCCAAAAGCTGCCCGATGGTCTGCATTTTCGCCGGGGACTGCATGGCGGCGTTCAGCTCCGCAAGCTCCACGGCGTCCAGCCTTTGAAGCTGGGCAGCAAGGAAGTTCAGTTCGTCCACGCTGGCGGCTTTTATCAAATCCTCCGGCAGTTCCAGCGGTTTTCCCTCCGGGGCAGAAAAGCCGTCAATAAACAAGTCCTGCTGGTTGTCGGCGGTGATATGGATTTCCTTTAGGGCTTCCTGCACCTGTTCGGCGGTAGTCGGCAAGGAAAGCCAGTACCCATGCGGCCCGCCGGTCTGCGCCTCGGCGCGGCTATCAAGAAAAATGGAAAATACTTCGTTCACGGGTTCCCTCCTTTCCGGGTTGGCTGTGGTCTGCTGCGGCTGCGCGGTTTCTTCCTGCGCGGGAAGTGCTGCGGCTTTTGCCGGTTCCTCCCCCTCGATGGTATAGCCGGGGAGCAGGCAGCCATTGACCTTAAAACAGTCGGCGTATTCCTTGGGGATGGCCGGGGAAATTTCGGTAAAGTAATGGTCGTGGGCTTTGATCCGGCCATTCAGGTACTTGTCCAGTTCTTCCCGGCTGGCAAAGACTTTCCGATCCTGTCCGGCGATCTTGGCCTGCCGGTAGCTGCCCGGCGCGTTGGTGCGGAGGCTCCAGCGGAGCGTCCACGAGTAGGGAACGGATTTTTGGGCGGCGCTGTCGTACCGGGTGTTCTCGGAAATGGAATAATCCATCTGGTAAACCATGTTGCTGCGGATATGGCGGTATTCGTCCGGGGCCTCCCACTGGTTTGCGGTGTGGGTGACGGGAAGCGTCCGGGCATATTCAAGAGCTTTATCCAGAAACAGGGTTCTTCCAGCCTGTTCCTCCCATGCGGCGGCCTGTTCTTTCAGGCGGTCAAACACTTCCTGTTCTGCGGCGGCGCTTTCCGCCCGCAGGGAAAGAAGCTCTGCAAGGGGCAGCTTTACCGCTTCGGAAAGATCGGCCTTGCCGCTTTCAAAGTAAATCCGGCGCTCGATCCGCATAGTGCTGGCCGGTTCTAAATCGTCATGGTCGTAGGAGCTGTAAGACATTTGGGGTTCACATCCTTTCTATGGTGGTGATCTGATACAAGGGGTTTGGGGCTTCCCCAAAGAGAAAATCCCCGGCCCGGCAGGTGCGCCGGGTCAGGGATTTTGCCGGGAGTGTGGCTACACTCCCTATGCTTGCTGTTTTTAGTTCTTGCTGTTTTTAGTTCTTGCCCCTCTGTTCCACGCGGTAGTTTACATACTTGCCGCCGGTATCGGCCAAAAGCACCGTCCCGTCATAGGTCTTGCCGGTTTTCATGGAGCGCAGGCCCTTTACCTTTGCTTTTCCATCTTTAAGGAGCGCGGCGGCGATCTTCGGGGTGAACGCCTTGCCCCGTTCCTCAAAAAATCGGTCATTCTTCCACATGACAAACTGGCAGCTTCGGTTTCCGCAGTAGTAGTTCTTTTTGCCCTCGTAGACGCTTTCCCCGCAGCGCGGACATTTGCCGATAACCACACGCTCGGTCTGAAACAACTTCTGCGCGTCCTCGCTGATCTGGGAGTAGTTTGCGATCAGGCCCCTTGTCATTTCTGCAATGCCAGCCATGAAGCCCTCCGGGTCGGCCTGCCCCTTGGCAATGGCCGTCAGCTCCGTTTCCCACTGTGCCGTAAGCTGGGGAGAGGTCAGCGCCTCCGGCAGCACACAGGCAAGGTTATGGCCGTCCTTGGTGGGAAGTAGCTGTTTGCCCCTGCGCTCCACAAAGCCCATCTGCACCAGCTTTTCTAAGATGGAGGCGCGGGTGGCCGGGGTTCCCAATCCCTGCCGCTCGGCGTCCTCCGGCAGATCGTCCGCACCGGCGCGCTCCATAGCGGAAAGCAGGGTATCTTCCGTGTAGGATTTTGGCGGTGTTGTGAAATGTTCGGTGACGGCGGCAGTTACCTTGTCAAAGGTCTGTCCCTCGGTAATTTTGGGAAGTTCCTGCGCAGGCTCCGGGGCGGTGTCGTCGGCGTCTGTTTTGAACGACGCCTTAAAGCGGCGGTCAAGCTCTTTCCAGCCGGGGGTCAGGATGGTCTTTCCCTTGGCGGTAAAGGTGTTCCCGGCACAGGTGAATGTAGCGGTGACAGCTTCGTACACATGGGGCGCGGCCACGGCGCACAGCAGCTTGCAGCACACAAGGGACAGCAGTTTCTTTTCGCCCTCGGTCAGCCCGTCAAAGCCTTTCTGCACAAATTCCATTGTCGGGACAATGGCGTGGTGGTCGCTCACCTTTTTGCTGTTCAGCACCCGGCCAAACTGCGAGGACAGGTCAAGCCCCGCCACAAAGGGAAGCAGCGGCCACAGACCGGACACAAGGTTTTCCGCCGTTGGCAGCATATCATCGGTCAAATACTGGCTGTCGGTGCGGGGATAGGTCAGCAGCTTCTTTTCGTAAAGCTGCTGGGCATAGTCAAGGGTCTGCTTGGCGGTAAATCCAAACAGGCGGTTTGCCTCCCGCTGCAAGGTGGTGAGGTCATAGAGGCGGGGCGGCTGCTCCGTCTTTTTCTCCCGTGTCACTGACACACAAACGGCCTGCGCCGTTTCACAGGCGGCTTTCAGGGCCTTGGCGTCGGCAGCGTTTCCCATGCGTTCACTGGCCGCCTCCATGCCGCCCGCCGCGATCTGGACGATGTGGTATTTCTCTTTCTGAAAGCTGCTGATCTTGGCCTCCCGGTCAACCAGCATTTTCAGGGTCGGCGTCTGGACACGGCCCACGGTCAGGGTCTTGTGGTAGAGGATGGAGAACAGCCGGGTCGCGTTGATCCCCACCAGCCAATCCGCCTGCGCCCGGCAAAGGGCCGACTGATACAGGTTATCATAATCGGCTCCCGGTTTCAGGTGGGCAAAGCCGTCTTTAATGGCCGCATCCTCCATGCTGGAAATCCAAAGGCGCTGAAACGGTTTCTTGCAGCCCGCCATCTGGTAGACGAAACGGAAAATCAATTCCCCCTCGCGCCCGGCGTCGGTGGCGCACACAAGGCCGGTGACATCGGGGCGCTCCATCAAAGAACGCAGGGTGTCAAACTGCTTTTTCTTATCGTCGGGAATGATGTACTGCCATTCCTGCGGCAGAATCGGCAGGTCGTCATAGCGCCATTTTTTGAAACGCTCGTCATAAGTCCCAGCGTCGGCAAGGGAAACAAGGTGGCCGATACACCAGCTCACCAGATAGCCGTTCCCCTCCATATAACCGTCCTGTTTCTTGTCCGCGCCGATCACACCCGCAATGCTGCGGGCTACGCTTGGTTTCTCTGCAATTACTAACTGATAGCTCATACTTCGTCCTCCTTATTTCCATCTTCGTCTGTCATATCCTCGTCCGGCTCCGGGGCTTCGTCCTCGTCGTCCTCGTCCTCTCCAAAGTCATACTCGGCCAGATCGTCATTTCCTGTGGTGTCAGCTTTTTCCTTTTTGAATTTCAGGAAGTAGAGGGCTGCGCCGCCGCCCAGCAGCACTATCACAAAGAACACCACAAGGCCGCCCATGCCGCTTGGCTTTTCCTCCTGCGGCTTTTCTTCCTCCGGCTGGGGGGGCTTCGGCTCCGGCCCGTTGCAGGCGGTCAGGTTGTTTTTACAGACCGGGCAGGCCGTATTGACGGCCCCGGCTTGACATTTGGCCGTACAGGTGCAGACCTCCGGCTCTTTTTTCCCGCCCTCCAACAAGGCTTGCAGGTCGGCGTCGTCCACTTGGTTGAGAAAATGCACCGCCGTTTCCTTATCCTCGTTAGCCCGGTCGATCAGGATGTAAAAATAATTCCCGGCCTTGGTGGTAACGGTGATAAGCTGTTTATCCCCGAAAAAATCATCCACCAGCGTAGCGTTGCCCTGCGGGGTAACGGGTACGCCCTCCGGCTCCATGCCGCCGGTGGTGGGTTCTTCGGTTTCCTCCGGCACTTCTGCGGGGGCCTCGGTGGTTTCCGGCAGCGGCACAGGGTCAGGGTCAGCGCCCCCGGCGTAGGCGGTAACGGTCGTGGTCGCCATGCAGAGCGCAGCGGCCACGGCCAGCGTCAAGGTGCGGAACAGTTTAGATTTCTTCATGGGCGCTGTCCTCCTGTTCAAAGTCCGGGATCGGGGCCGGGGCCGCCTGCAACGCACCGCCGCGCACAAAGGCGGCGAACTCCTGCGGGGTCATGTTGAGGCCGCGCACAAGCTGGACGATCTGCAAGTTTTCCTGTTCGGTCTTGGCCGCTTCCAGCTCCCGAAGCTGCTTTTGCAGCTCCGCGATCTTGCCCTTGGTTTTCTCAATATCCTTTTCAATGCGTTCCAATTTGTTCATTGCCATAGTCAAAAACTCCTTTCTGGCGTTTAAGGCAAACGCCCGTAACAATAAAAATGCTGCTGCCAGTAGCTTGAATTGAGGTTCGTGTAGGAAATGGGGTCGCCGCAGTGCAGCATGACCGAATTTCCCACATACAGCCCCACATGGGACATCCCGACAGTGTCGTAAGTGCCGACGAAAAATACAAGGTCGCCGGGCTTGGCCTGCTCCGGGGAAACGGGGGTGCAGATGTTGTAAAGCCCCTGCGCCGTCTGGCGTCCCACATTCCAGCCGGAATGATTGATAACCCAGCTAATGAAGCCGGAACAATCAAAGCTGGTGCTTGGGGAGCTGCCGCCCCACACATAGGGATAGCCCACATACTTTTCCGCCTCCGCGATCATGGCGGCAAAGGCTTCGTCCTTTAGCGCCTCCGGGGGGATTTCATAGTAGGTCGGCTCTTTCGGGGTGGAGGCGTGGGGATAGCTGCCGTTGGGAAACAGGTCTGGCCGGTTGCCCAAAGTCTGCATATAGGCAGCATAAAAGCCCATCTGTTCCTCGGTGAGAATGTAGATGGGCAGGTGGGACAGGTCAAAGTTTTCCAGCTTCACATTGCAGATGTAATAGGTGTAGGGAACTTCCACGGTATAGGTGTTTCCCTCGCTGTCCGTCCTCGTTTCGGTGCGGTAGCGGGTTTCCGTTTCGATGGTCTGGGTCAGGATGTACTGCTTTTCAAAGAGCATGGCAAGGTCGCCCTGTACCTCCCCCAAAGTGAACACGCCGTTATGCAGCGCGGAGAGGATGGAGGTCAGCACATAGGGGTCATGTTTGATCTCGTCCAGATCGAAACGGTATTCGTCATAGCCAGGGTGCAGGCTTTCGTAGTTGTCAAGTTCGTGCTGCAAGTCTGCTTCCAGCGCGGCATAGGCGGCTTCGGCTCCCAGCATATCACTGTTCTCGGAGAGATAGGAGGTGGCGGCAAGGCCCGTCCCGGTGCTGCCAAACATGGCGGTGCAGGATTGCAGGCCGCCCATCACCAGCAGGAGCATGAGGCCCACGCCGCCGACGATCAGCGCCCCTTTCCAGTGCCGGGCGGCAAAGGATGCGGCCTGTCTGCTTTTTTCTGCGGCTTTCTTGGCTGCGGCACCCGTGGTCTTGGCGGTGCCTGCGGCCCCCTGTGCGGTCTGACCCGCCGCCCTTGCTGCCTTGGCATATTCCCGCTTGATGTGCTGTTTCTGCCAGAAGCGGGAAACGGGGTTCTTGACCGCCTGCGCCAGCTCCGGGTTGTCCCGCAGGGATTTTTGATACGCAAACTCGGCGTTGGCAGCGATGGACTTTCGCTCGGCCTTGGCTGCGGCCCGGTAGGGTTTGAGCTTGTGGCGGTGGACGCCGCTGCGGATCATGCGGCCCACCTGCCGTTCCGCCAGTTCCTCCCCCTTGTGGCCGCCCTCCACGCCCACATTTTCGTGTTCTACCTCGTGGATTTTTCCGTGGAGATAAAGCCCGGCTTCCTGTATGGGGCGGCTGGCCGGGTTTGGTTTGAGCTGGGGAGGGGATTTCTCCACCTTGTCAAAATACAGCCTGCTTTTAGCCTTGCCCTTGGCCTCGTCATAAACAGTTTCCTTGGTGACGACGCGCTTTTTCGGCAGGGCTTCTTTGGCCGCTTCCAGCTGATCCGCCCGTTTTTCTGCCTTTTTGATATACGGGGCCAGCTCCGGGGAGGCCCGTTCCTCGGCGGTAAACTGCAACCGGGAAACGGGGCCGGTGGCCTGCGCCACGGTTTTTCCGGCGTCCTTGGCCGCTTTCCTTGCCTTGTGGCGGTCGTGCAGTTCGTCCGCCCGTTCCAGTATTTTTTCCGCCGCGCCCTCCGGCTGGGCGGTGTATTCCTGCTCGGCCTCCCGGCTGGACACATTGACGCTTTCGCCGGTGGTCTGGTTATCCAGCGTCAGGCCGTCGCGGGTCATGTGCTGCGTTACCTTGTCGCGGGGTTTTAAGGGTTCCATATCCGATCACCTCCTTGCTGTCTGTTCCGGCAGCGCCCGGTTTCAATCTCTGCAATATAGCGCAGGATGGGGTACACCTGCGGGGGAACAACTGCGTTTCCCAAAGTCTTTAACCGCTTTGCCACATTCGCCGGCGGGTCACTGATTAAGTACGGGATTTGCGCCGGTTCTTTGGCCCACATGGAATGTCCGTCCATCTCCGGGGGAATCCCATCAGCCATTCCACCCAGTCGGGGTTCAGTTTCACATCCCCCGGCGGGCTGCCCAGCAGTTTGTAAACCGCCCATGACAGCCGCGCCGTCCATACGGTTCCGCTGGGATTGTATTTTCGGAAGCTCCCGGTCGGGGTCATCCGCACATCGACAGTTTTCCCCACATCCCCCGTGTCGCTGGCAAGGGGCGTGGGAAGCAGCATGGCCGATGATGAAAGTTCTTTTGCGCTCATGCCATGCGCCGACGGCGACAGCAGGAAGTACGAAAACCCTAACGGCGTAGCCTGCCTGCTCCAAGTCAAAAACCGTCTTGTCGAGCCCCAGATGGATGAAGCCAGCAACATTTTCTCCAAGCACCCAAGAGGGGTGCAGTTCCCGGATAATGCGGAGCATTTCGGGCCATAAATACCGTTCGTCCTCAAATCCCCGTTGTTTCCCGGCGCTGGAAAAGGGCTGGCAGGGGAATCCCCCGGAAATAAGTGTGGTCGTTTCTCGTCCTGTTTTTTCAAAAAATGCCTCCTTTGTCACTGTGGTAATGTCCCGGAATTTTGGTACCTGCGGCCAGTGCTTTTTCAAAACTTCCATCGGGAAATCCGCCCATTCGCACTGGCATACGGTGGTAAACCCTGCGGCTTCCGCCGCAAGGTCGATCCCTCCGATCCCGGAAAACAGGCTGAAATGTGTTAGGGCGCTCATACCGTCGCCCCCTCGCCTAACCGGGTCGTCATGATCTGGTAGAGCTGGGTGTTTTTCGGGATGGGGTTCTTAAAGGGCAGGATCACATTTTCGTAAATGAGAAGCCCCTCGCCGGGTTCGGAATTGTCCACATACCGTAATTGCTGGGGCGAAATGTTCAGCCGTTCCGCAAGGATTTTGCGGTCGCCGCTGGCCTGATTGAGCAGGCAGATAAAGTCGCTGTTTTCCAAAATGTTCTCAATTTCCGGGGAGGAAAGCAGGTCTTTCACATTCTGCGTCGCACCTGTGGGAATCCCGCCCCACTTACGGAAACGCTTCCAAATCTCGCAGGAAAAGGCCGCCGTCTGTTCCTCACGCAAAAGCAGGTGGAACTCATCACAGAAATACCATGTCGCCTTGCCCTTACTGCGGTTTTGGGTGACGCGCCCCCAAATCTGGTCTTGGACAATGAGCATACCGATTTTCTTTAGTTGCTTGCCCAGCTCCTTGATGTCAAAGGCCACAATGCGGTTTTTGATGTCGATGTTGGTTCTGTGGTTGAACACATTTAAGCTACCGGACACATACAGGTCAAGGGCCTGCGCCACCCGGTCAGCCTCCGGGATATGCTGGTCTAACAGGGCTTTGTGCAGGTCTGCAAGGATGGGCATATTTTCCGGCTTGGGGTCTGCCAGATAAGGCCGGTAGATCACCTGTACCGCCCGGTCGATCACCGTCTTTTCAATGGCTTCCAGCCCGTTCTTGCCGCCCATGACAAGCTCACAGAACGACAGCACAAAGTCGGATTTCAAGGCCAGCGGGTTTTCGTCCTCGGAGTAATTCAGGTTGATGTCCAGCGGGTTCACATAGTTTTTGCTGGTAGGCGACAGCTTCACCACCTGCCCATGCAGCCGCTTCACAAGGGGGTAATACTCGGCCTCTGGATCACAGATATACACATCGTCCGGGGTGCAGAGGAACACGCTCAAAATTTCTGATTTACAGCTCATACTTTTGCCGCTTCCCGGTGTCCCCAGCTTTAGCCCGTTGGGACACCTCGCCCGTTTGCGGTCGAGCATAATCATGTTGCCGGTCTTGGCGTTGATCCCGTAATACATGGCGTCGCCGCCCTGAAAAAGCTCCTGCGTTACAAAGGGGACGAACACGGCCACGCTGGAAGTCGTCAGGGAGCGTTCAATCTGGATGTGGCTGGCCCCCAGCGGCAGGCTGCTCATAAGCCCCTGTTCCTGCTGGTAGTCCAGCCGTACAAGGGAACAGTTGTATTTCTGGGCGATCCCGGCAGCCCAGAACACATCGTTTTCCAGCTTTTGCCGGGTGTCTGCGGTGTTCAGCACCAAAAAGGTAAGCTGAAACATTCGTTCATTCCGGCTCTGCAAGGTCTTTAGCAGCTCCTTGGCGTCCTGCCCGTAGGTGGCAAGGTCGCTGGGAAGTATATCCATGTCGTAACCGCTTCTTACCGCCCGTTTCTGTTCCTGAATCTTCATGGCGTCAAGGTCGGTGATCTTGCGCTTGACCGTCTTAATGGCGTCGCTCTGGTCGATGGCCTGCACATGGAGGTTCACCACAATGCCGTTTTCCGTGTTGAGAAAGTCGGCCAGCATTTCATCCGACAGCTCCGGGGAGAGGATTTGCAGGAAGCTCACCGCCCCGTATTTGCCGCCCAGCCCGAACATCCGGGCATTGCCGAAGCGGAACGAGGACGGGGCGATAAAGTCCTTGGTAGAAAGCCCCGACGGGGCAAGCCACTTCCAGTCAAAGGAGAACGGTTCCCCGTCCGGGTGGAAAATGCTGTGCATGACTTCCAGCCGTTCCTTGGCGTCCAGTCCCCACGCGGAGGCCCCCATGCTCTTGAAATATCCCAAAAGGTCGGTTTCGATCCGGCGCAGTCTGGCGCGGGCCATTTTCAGGCTGTCCGCCTCAATGGTGTAGGTCATAAATTTCCGCTTCATCAGGCCGTTGTTCCCGTTCACAAGCTGGTCTTGCAAAATGTCGGAATACTCGCTGCGGATGTCGTCGAAGTCGTCCCCCTGCGCCCGGATTTCAAAGCTCTTGGCGTACTGCTTGGGGTCAATCTTGCGGTTGATAAAGGAAAACTGCACATGAATGGAGGCGTCCAGATAGTTGTAGAGGTCGCACAGGTTTTCAAAGATGGCGGTCTTGGTGTCCGCCTGCGCCAGTTGGTAGCTGATGTCCGTAAACTCAATGCACTTGGAAAAGGTGCGGGGCGTCACCCGGCATACGCCGTCCTGATACATGGCCTCATAGGGAATACTGGTCTGCGCCGAATGGGGCTTGCCGTCGCCCTTATACTTTCGGATGACAGCCTGAATTTCTTTCTTTTCGGCGCGGGTGAGCTTGACCGGCGCTTTTGCGCTCGTTTCGTTCTTTTGCTTTTTGGACAATGGCGTTGACCTCCTTTTCCATTTGGGATTGCCGCACAAGGGCGGTATAAGCGTTGTTGGTCTGGTAGGGGCGTTCCTTGGGCTGGATGAAGCAGCACTCGACGATCTGGCGCGCCACCACTTCAAGGGGCTGGCCGTGTTTTTCGTAAAGCGCCAGCAGAAAGCCCGGCAGCATGGCGAACACCATAATGAGCGCCGCCGCGCTGGTCGGGACGCGGCCCCGGATCAAAAAGAAAAGCGGGATGCCTACAAGCAGCGCACCGCCAAAACAAATGAGCTGGCGTTTCGTCAGCCCGAATACTACCTTGGATTTGACCTTGGTTAAATCCTTGGGGACAGTTACATAAGCCATAAAAAGTCACCTCGTTTCTGGTACGGACAGGGAAAAATCGCTGTCCACTTCGTTGCCCCACGCATCCCAGCCGGGGATTTTCTGTCTGGCAAACAGTTCTGCGCGGGGCAGGTCGCCCGCAAGCTCTATGATTTTCTCGCGGGTAATGTCTGGTTTCTTGCTGTGTTCCTCCACCGGGGAAATGATAAACTGATGGACGCTTTTGGAGTAACGCTTGGGATGGCCCCGCTTGGCAAGCAGGCAGATTTCCGCGTTTCCTCTCGTCCAGTAGCCCAGCCCGTAAAACCATGTGGGGCTTTTGCGGTTCAATTTCAGCCAGATAAAGGCCACGGTCTTAAAGGTGAAGCCCCACGCCTTAATCAGACGCAGCGCCTCCGGGAGCTGGGGGAAAGTTGCCCACAAAAATAAGAGGCAGTCTTTTTCCGCCAGCGTTTCCACCGGCAGGGCGCACAGCTCGTCAATGCTCATGGTGGGATAGTGATGTTCCGCCGCCCCTGTCCGCTTGCACTCATATCGCCACGGCGGGTCGGCGTAAAGGATGTTGTAGGTTTTCTTTTGTGTTTCCTCGATAGCTGGTATTCCTCCTGTCTGTTAATGTGCGGTAAATACGGCTTTCGATATGCTGCCGGTCTTGAACAGACAGAAGCAAAGCAAAACGGTATAGCCCATACAGCCCCAGATCGCGCCGGATATGTCGTCGGCGGTTCCGATCTGCTGGATCAGCACCGCATAAATCCCGACAACCACCATGATTAAAAAGGCTTGGAAGCCCAGCGCAAGCAGGGATTTCAAGTAGTTCTGGCCCATGCCGCGCCACTCTGCATTGCCCAGCGTGGCAAGGGGGATCGGCCCCAATGCGGTCACGGCGTAAATTTCAATCATTCTTCCATAGGTCACAAGGAAAATGCAGATGGAAAGAATGTTCATCGTCAGCCCCACAACAAGGGTCTGGAACCACAGGCCCAGCAGCGGCCCGATGTCCATTGCTTCAAGGCGGCTTTCCAGATCGGGGAGCAGCGTGTCAAAATCAATGCTGGTATCTCCGATAATCACCCCGGCGCTCTGGTTGACGACCTGTTGGGTGGCGTCAAATACGCCCATGACGATATTCCATGTGTTCGTCACAATGAGGATGGCAAAGGCGCTTTTGAAAATCCAGCGGAAGAACATGGAGCTGTCGAAGTCGTGCATATTGTTCTTTTCCACAATCATGTCGATCAGCTCATAGCACATCACGAGGGCGAGAATGGCCGCCGCAATGGGGACGATAACCGTTTCGGACAGGTTTTGCAGCATGGAGAAAATGCCGCCGTTCCAGTCCTGCGGGGTACTGCCCACATCCGACGCGATTTCCCCGACTTTGGTATTGACTGTGTTAAACAGGCCGGACAGGTTGCCCATGATACCGTCGATCAGGATTCCTTTGATCCATTCCCCGATTAAATCACCGATCATGTGGGGACACCTCCTTTCCCGCGCCCTCCCAGATCAGAGAGGGCGCGGAGGGTTTTCTAACACACATGGGGTTATCCCAGCAGCCCGGACAGCAGAGGAACAAGTGTCATGCCGATCAGGGCAACACCACCTCCGGCGACAAGCTGCTTGATTCCCTGGCTCTTGCTCGCCGGGTTGTCCGCCCCGTATCCCTCCAAAAGATTGACGCCGCCCCATACGCAAAGCGCGCCGCCGAGGCCCACAACAATGGTCTGCAAAGTATCAACTGCACTATTGAAAAATTCCATAAATTTACCTCCATAAATTCAGATCGTGATGGTGTTTGGGTACAAAAAAGCCGCCATACATAGCGGCAGCCTCACAATCCGCAGACGGCCCGGAGTTACTGGCCGTCCCGCCATTTCAGCACAGCCAGCGAAAAAATCTCGCCCCATGCTTCACACAGTCTGCGGTCTATTTCCCTTACAAGTTCTTCGGCTTCCCCGTCCGTGGGCGGGGTATCATGTTCCGCAATCCACTGGCACAGAACCGCAGCGGAAATGATCGCCCGGTAGATTTCTTTCTCATACCTGAAATAATCCGCAAATGTCCATTCGTCCGAGTGTCCCATCGGTCACGCTCCTTTCTCTATGGCCGCTTTATTCTACGGCAAAATCTTCATCCGACAGCTCAATGTCGTAGAGGTCAAAGGGTTCGTCCTCCGTTATCACGCGCCGCTTTTTCCGGCGCAGGGACGACAGGTAGCTGTCCACATCAAAGGTGTTCTTTTTGTCGGCGTCCGAGAGGTATTGATAGCGGGGGTGGCGGGTGATGTCGTATTTCTCACTGAAAAACGGCCTCACGCCGCGCACCTGCAAAATACACTTGCCTCCGTCCATCGTTGCAATTTCGTCTTGGCTCATCAGCTCCTTTCCGAGTTTTTGGTAATTCAGTCCGTGGGAGGTCTGCGCGCCCCGGTTCTCGCTCTGGTTGTAGCTGTCAATGGTTTCCTTGCCCAGCACCTCCGCAATCTCCTTGGCGTTTTTGCCCCGGCCACTAAGGAACAGCGTACAGTCGCAGTTGTCGGAAATGATTTCCGCCGCGTCCTTGTAAATGGCCTTTAGCTGCGACTGGCTCTGCAAAATAATAGAAGCCGAGATTTCCCGGCTTCGTATGGTGGCAATCAGCTTGTCAAAGTTTGGAATCTGGCCGATGTTGGCGAACTCGTCCAGAATCAGCCGCACATGGACGGGCAGCCGCCCGCCGTATTTGTCGTCGGCCCGGTCGCACAAAAGGTTGATAAGCTGGCTTTGCACCATTGCCAGAATGAAATTAAAGGTCGTGTCCGTGTCCGACATAATCAGGAACAGGGCCGTTTTTTTATCCCCGATGGTATCAAGTTCCAGTTCGTCGTCCTCCATCAGCTCCCGCACCTCCTTGATGTCAAAAGGCGCTAATCTGGCTCCGCAGCTTATCAAGATGGAGCTGCGGGTCTTGCCTGCCGACAGCAGGAATTTACGGTACTGGCGCACCGCAAAATGTTCCGGGTCTTTTTCTTCCAGCCGTTCAAACATCTGGTCTACCGGGGATTGAAATTCTGGGTCGTCCTCGCGGGCTTCACTGGCATTTATCATTTCAAGCAGCGTAGTGAAATTCATTTCATCGTCCGGCGCTTCGTACCAGATATAGCCAATGAGGGCCGAATACAGCAGGCGTTCCGATTTGATCCAAAAATCTTCGGCGCTCTTTTCGCCCTCGCCCTTGGTGTTGCAGATCAGCGTGTTTACCAGCTTCAAAATGTCCTTTTCCGAATGGATGTAGCGAAACGGGTTATAGCGCATACTCTTGGAAAAGTTAATGGTATTCAGCACTTTTACCCGGTAGCCGCACCGCACAAGGAGCTGGCCCACTTCGCCGATCAGACTTCCTTTCGGGTCAGTAATCACGAATGAGGTCGGGTAGTCCTTGGACACGCACTGCATAAGGTTAGGCTTCACAAAGAACCGGGTCTTGCCGCTGCCGGAACCGCCGATCACCAGCACATTTTTGTTCCGGGCGGTCTTGGGGTCTTTGGGCCGGTTGTTCATGGTGAGGCGTTCCGTCTGGGTCAGGAGAATGTTGTTGTCAAACACCGGGTCGATGTACGGGGCTATATCTTTGGGGCCTCCCCAACGGGCGCTGCCGTACTCGACGCCCCGGCGGTATTTCTTGGCGTTCTTGCTCTTGCAGTACACCATCAGCCGCAGTGCCACCGCACCGGCCACGCCCACCGCCAGATCGAACAGGTGGAAGCTGGGGGCGGCGCTTTCAAAGGCAAGGGAAAAGCCGTCCGCAAGGTGCAATAGCTTTTCCGACAAGTCCGCCCCAGCCGCCAGCCGGTAGGTCTGTCCCAGCTTGCCGAACAGGTAAACAAACAGCAGGTAGGGCAGGTTTGCGATTATCAGCTTTTTCATTTCCGGCTTCATCGTGACAGCCCCCTTTCCTTGATTTTCTCCTTGGCCTGCTGGCTGCTTCTGGCAGCTGCCTTTTCTTTCAGGACGGCAAGGGCCTTTCGGATGGAGGGGCGTTCCTGCTGTTTGAGCTTCTTGGCTGTAAACTCCTTAAACGCCTGTTCCAGATTGTCCACCTGCTTGGATTTGAAAATCACGATATACCGGGGCGGATGGGTAGTGCGGTCTTTCCGCAGAGTAAAATCAATGTCGTATTTCTTGGCGCAGGGCTTAAACAGGCCGATGTTGGCGTCGGTGATCTCAATGTTGGACAGGGCGGAACCGTCCTTTTTGAGCTGCCGTAAGCTCTGCTGGCCGTGATGGGCCTTGCCCGTCCCTTTCTGCCGGGCGGCCAGATATTTTCGGATGGCCGCTTGCAGCACTTGGGCGGTGAGCTTGCCCGTCTTAACCGCTAACGCTATGGTTTTCTGGTCTACTTCTTCCTGCAACTGCTATCCCTCCTTTGGAAAGTCAGCAGGCAGGCGGATGGCTTAAATCCGCACCCGCAGGCCAGAGAGGTCGTCGGCATGGATTCCCACCAGATACCAGTTCTCGGCCATTTCAATGCGGGTCGGCCTCCATCTGCCGCCCACCATCACATCAAAAGTTTCTCCGCAGTGCAGGCCGCCGTAATAGTCTGCAAGGTCAAAGCGGATGTCGTAGCGGTCTGTCTGCTCGTCAAAAATCAAAGCACCCTGTTTCATAGGGTCGTCCTCCTTTCAGATTTTGCCTGTGTTCATGTCGTGGGCCACCAGCGCCGTGTAATAGCCGTTGATGGTGCTTGGGGCGTTGAACAGAACCGCCAGCAGGTATTTTTTGATGTTCCGTATTTCCGTGGTGTTTTTGCTGATACAGTCAAAGACAAACTCAATGTGAGAACTGTCCAGTTTCATCAGCTTGGATTTCACCAGCTCGGCGGGGTAATCGTCCCCGGCAATGCGGATAGTCTTTCGGGCGCTGCATACGGTTTCCACCAGCAAGTCCACAATCTCGTCCAGCATATCCCGGTCAATCCCCTTGGCGTACTGGCAAAGGTGTTCATACTCGATGTTGTCCTTGATGATCTCCCGATAAATCTCTACGGCGCTCTGTGATTTCGCTCCCGTTCCTTTCCGTTCCGGCGGCGCAGCCGCTTCTTCCCCCAAAGGAGAGGGAGGGGAAAGGATAGGAATGGAATCGGTATTTGATCCATCTGTCATTGATTTCTCTTTACTTGATCTATCTTTATTTAATTGCGTTGGTTTTTCCTGCGTAGGGGTTTCCTGCGTTGGATTATCCAATGTTGGATTTTCCAATGTAGGTGAATCCGGCACAGGCTGGGGCTGTTCGTAAATGATGTAATCCGCCCCGCGCAGGCGGCCTTGGCTGTCACGCTCACGGGAACGCACGATATAGCCCGCCTTTTCCAGCTCCCGGACAGCCGCCCGGATCGCGTCGATCTGCTCCCGGTTGATAAGGGACAAGCCTTTCAGCGTAAAGTCCCAATCCTCCGGCAAGGACAGCATTTGCGACAGCAGGCCCTTGGCTTTCAGGGACAAGTCCTTGTTCCGCAGGTGGTGGTTGGACATCACCGTGTAGCCACGGTTTTTCTCCACTCGAAAAACTGCCATCTCGTCGTCCACTCCTTTCACTTGAAATTTCACCGCACCGTCAAGGGCGGTGAGCTTGCCCGGCTGGTAGGGACATTCCTCATACACACAAAACTGGTACTTCCAGTGCGGGCGGTAGAAACGGCAGGTGCCGCAGTCCTCCGGCGATCCGGCCTCGCCGTTGTCAAAATGATCTGCGCCCGGCCTCGTCTGCATGAGCTGTTCAAAGGCCCGGTCGCTGCCGGAAGTAAAGTACATAGGCGGTCGCCTCCTTTCTGGTTTTGGGCGCAAAAAAAGCGGCGTCCTGATCTCCCCAAAGGGGAAAAGAGAACGCCGCCGTCTGCGGTGTCGTATTTGATTTTCGATGTGTCACTATTTGGGCGGTGGGCTTCACGGGAAAGTAGAAGCGTGTCAAAGCTCAATCCGAAAGTAGTAAATCGGTAGTAAATTCAGTTCTTATATCCCGTGAAATGCCCGTATTTCCGGGCTTTTTGGAGATAATCAGAGTTGTTACAGAAACATCTGATAATCAATTTGAGGATTCCTCAAAACAAAAAAGCGCCTTAGTTTATCACTTCACTTACACTGATAATTCTGATGGGAATGTCGTTTATCAACTAGAGTCAATCACTTCCCAATGAATTTCCCATCATCAATCTTGTAAGACCGCTTTATCTTTTAACTGCCATCTAGCATAAGACAAGAGGCATCCCCCTTGTAGGAGAATGCCTCTTGTCTTATGCTAGGGCGTACTTTTCTCTATTAGAAGTACGCCATCGGGTTGATCCAATCACGATCAACATACCGATCAGTGCCCGTTTCAGGGTTCATATCGGTACTGTTAGCCTGCATAGCAAAGTGCAGATGAGCAGCCGAGGAATTGCCCGTATTCCCCATATAGCCAATGATCTGCCCCTTGGTGACATACTGTCCTACGCTTACGAGCGGTGCAGACTGCATGTGCATATAGATGGTTCGCAAATACGAGCCGCCATTGCTAGGTTTCGGGTTTGCGCTCTGGATAAAAACGCAGTTACCCATGGATGCGTTACCGGAGGTACCCTGAGAGGCATTCCAGTTAAATACGCGCTTAACCTTGCCAGAGCAGAATGCATAAATGGGATCACCTTCAACACCAGCAGTCACTGCACCGATATCAATACCGGTATGTCCAGAGGAATAGGACTGTGTGATACGCGTAGACTTCGTCGGCCACACATAATCGCCCGTACTGCCGCCACCGCTGGACTGGGACGCGCAAAGCTGCCAAATCTGATTGTCTGCATTGGATGCATTTTCCCACGTCAGAGCAGCACCGCTCGAATTGGATGCCGGAGTCAGGTACAGGTTTCATGACAGAAAACTTTGATTTAAGAGTCTTTGCTTACAAGGGAAACAAAGTAAGGATTAAACTATCATTAGAACGCACCAATTGCATGTTTGACCACAGATAGAGCAAAAATCGACAACTCAACTAACCATGCGGTTGCAATAGCAAAAATGAGCTTATCTGACAAACTAATAAAAATGATTGAAGGCTTCTTATTTATCTAAGGTAGGCGTTGGATTTACATTTTCTTGATTCAGAGACTCTTCAGCATCATCTGTGTGATCATGAGTCTCTATATACTTTTTGACAAATCGATTATCAGACGAATGTCTTCCGCGAAGGGTACATTGATTGTTTCTATAATATACTGCCATTATAGAATTGATTTCTGAAATAGTTAAGCCCTGCAGATGTGCGGTGAAGAAATTCATAAATCCATCAGCGGAATCAAAACCAGAAAAATTTGGAATCTTTTTGACCATCAAAAGAGAGAATTCGCCAAGATCAAAATCAGGAGAGTCCTTAACGGCATTATATAAAATTTCAGAATCTATAGATTGTTGTATGGCAGGGGCTTCCTTAAAGAATGTATAAACCGATTTTTCGCTTCTTGGATAAAATGTATGATAATATTTTAAATGATGTGGCACACTAAAAAATTGATCTACTATGTATGCAAAGATGTTTTGATTTTCTCTTACAATATCCATTATAATAGGATAATCCATAATAATTTTAATTAATGCATTTTTCCGTGGGGAAGAGTTTTCAAGTGAACTAACCGGGATTCGCAAAAAAGTGTCTAGTATCGAATCTTCTTTAAATACAGCCTGAAAACCGTGTCTTAGTATGTAACCAGTCATTACATAGGCAAACGCATATAAACCGTAGATGTTTTCAATACACTTTTCATCTTCGGATACAAATAGGAGCCGTATAAATGTTTTGTACGATTTCTTTAGTGAATCATACGTCATACGTTTTAGGTATTTATTCTCTATGTTGGCTTTTATAGACTCATCAAACTGGCTATCAGAAATATACGATATAGAATTTGTGTAGTTCTCTACATCTGCTTGAGCAATAGAAAACAGATCCATAATAAACGGGGCTTTAACAGATAAAATATGATCATACATTGAACATATTAACATTCTGGCATGATAGTCACTGGGAATATACAAAGTATTATCATCAACTTTAAGATGAGCACATTTGTTTCTACAAATTTTCAAATAATCTATATCCTCAATAAACCTATTAAAATATAAAGGACAATTATCCTTGAAAAATTGAATGATTTCGTTTTCAACCTTTGAGTACTTTTCGTCATCCGCTATCATCGCATTAATGTCTGTAAGCTTTTTATTAGCTTTGCTATCACCTTCATTTGCCATGGTTTGCAATTTCATAAACAGATCGTAGATAACAAAAGAGTATAACAAAACAATTGTTGCGCGGTAATTTTGACTATAATATGATTGCAGAATTTCTTTGAAATAAGAGCGAGAATCTGGGTTATCAAAGACGCTCAAGTCTTTTTCATCAAAAAGCATATTTTTACCTCATCAAATTATATTGTGTAAAAGAAGAATGGATAGTATGTCTAAAACGCTTATTCCTTAATCATACCATATCCGAATTAGTATCTATATATTACGCTACAAAAAAGGTAGGAAGTTATAAAGAAAAAGCAAGAAGCTACTTTTGAAAGCGGCACAAAAGGGTTCCCCTAATATCGTTCCATGAGTTCCATCTTAACCTTTACCCCTCCGTATATTCGCTTGGTGTCTTCCCATAAAATTCTTTGAACTTCCGCGAGAAGAAGTAGGGGTCATCAAAACCTACGGCGGCAGCTACTTCCTTGACATAGACCTGCTTATTACTGCGGATCATCTCACCGGCGCGTTTCATGCGCACCTCGTTGATGTACTGGAACAGGCCGATGCCGGTCTCTTTGGAGAACAGGCGGCTCAGATATTCCCGGTTCAGCCCTACATAGTCGGCGATGCTGTCCAGCGTCAGCTTGTCCATATAATGCGCGTTTACATAGATGATGACGGCCTGCACCTCTTTTTTGAATTTGCTCAAGGCAATTTTGCTAAGTCCCATGCGCTCCTGCAAAATCAAGCAGAGCAGTTGTTCAAGAGCCTCCGCGGTGGGGGCTTTTTCTATTTCTTTAAAGGTTTGCTCCAGTGTCTCCTGCGGAATCATATTCTCGCCGGGACGCTCCAGCAACAGATGGCAGGCTTCACGGACGCGCTGCGGCGGCATACAGAGTGCCGCACAATTCTGGAAGAAAGTATGAACAGCAATCTGCATCTGTAATTCATCGGCATTTTGCACTGCTGCTGCGGTGGCCTTGGACAGTTCTGCCTGAGAGACATGGAAGGGTTGGGCGGTAACTGTGTGTGCCGTTGCCTTTATGGGAGCACTGCACCCCACATAAAAGGCGAGCGCCTTAGAATCCTCACACAGCTGGTAGCCCTGGCGGAGTTCAGCCAGTGAAATGGGCTTGTCGTGGTAGATGATGACCGGGGCATCCAGAAAATATGTTGTGACCTGCCGTTGCAAGCGGGCAAGTTTCTTATCCAGAGTACGCCCGGAGGCTACAAGGCTTTCATTGCTGATCAGCCCACAGATTTCATCCTCATGGGTGTGCAGAAATACTTTGCCGCTGATTTCATCGAAAACCTCGGTAATTAAGTCAGTCACAGCATCCAGCGCGGGCATAGGATGAGTTTTTGCGGGAATTAAAGTGACGGTAAACAGCCGGATAGGAAAGGACAGCGGTTCCGGCAGCATGGAAAACGGATTAGAAGCAGGGGAGGGTTCAGCAGTGGACGTTACCCATTGGGCGCAGTGAATCAGGGCATTCTCCTTTTTCTGCGCTTCAATGGCAAAGGATCGGTGGTCCTCCTCCGTCTGGCGCTGCTGCTGGACACGAAGCAAATCGGCCATCTTTTCCAGATGCTCACCGATGCTTTCCCCGTTCATATTGATTTTCAGGAAGTAGTCATAAGCGCCGTCCGTTAGGGCTGTGCGCACGGAATCGAAATCGGAATAGTTGCTCAATACCAGAATCGGTCCGATAAAGCTGCGCTTTTTCAATTCATGAATGAGCGCAAGCCCATCCATGCCGGGCATTTTCAAGTCCGTGATAACCGCATCAATGTGCTGTGTCTCTACAATGTGCAGCGCTTCCTGCCCATTACTGGCTGTTGCCGCCAGCAGGAATCCGTTCTTGCCCCACTCCACGGCGGACTGGAAAGCAACCTTAATCAGTGGCTCGTCGTCTACAAGCAATAAATTATACATTGTGTTACCTCAACGAATGGCTTCATTTGGAATACGGAGAATACATTGTGTGCCGGTGCCGGGGGCACTTTCAATCGTAAGGCCGTATTCATTTCCGTAGTGTAGACGCATACGTTCATCTACGTTGCTTAATCCGATGCCGGAGAAGCGCTCAGAATTTTTCTCCTTGATGGCACTGGGGTCAAAACCGCAGCCGGTATCGGAGATATGAATGGTAAGCAGATTCTCGCTCACGGTGGCACGGACGGTGATGGTGACAAAATCATCTTCATCCGCCGTGCCGTGCAGGATGGAGTTCTCTACAAGCGGCTGCAAAATAAAGCGCGGCACAGTCCAGTATCCGGCAGCATCTTCAATTTGATATTCCATCTCAAAGCGCCCTGCGTAACGCAGCTGCTGGATGTCGCAGTAGTTCTTCAGGTTGCGCAGCTCATCGTCAAACGGAATCAGTTCATCCTTTTTAATAAGGGTGCTTTGCAGCAGGGAAGAGAGGGCATCAATGCCGTGGCTGACCGGGGTGACGTGATTGAGTGTGGCAATCCACTTTAAGGTGTTCAGGGTATTGAACAGGAAGTGCGGGTTGATTTGATATTGCAGAGTCTGCAATTCCAACTCGCGCATTTTGCGCTGATCATCGCTCCAGCGCTGCGCCAGCAGACCAATTTCGTTGACCATGTTGTCGATGGTGCGCGCCAGAAATCCGAGCTCGTCGGGGCTGGGATCATTGATTTTCAGCCCGATTTCCTCATCGCTTTTCGCATTGCAGGCGGCAACCATATTATCAATGGGGTGCATGACGCTGCGGTAGACAAGCAGTGTCAGGAACAAACTGACAACGACCAGCACTGCGGCCAGCGCAATAAGCATCATATTGATGGTTCTTGTGCCGTTGGTAATGTAGGCCTGCGGAATCGTGGCCACCAGATATACATTATAGGTGGTGTTGTATTTGAAAATCGTCAGCGTATCTACGCCGTTCAGCTCACATAAAAAGTTGTTTTCACCCGCCTGCCGAAGCGCCGTGATCTGCTGGAAAATCGGGTCATCGGCCAAATCTTCTCCCAGCAGTTCCGCGTTCTGAGAAGAAACCACATTGCCGGCAGCATCAATCAGCAGGAAGTTGGACCCCTCGCCAAAGGAAACATCAGTAAATATGTAGCGACTCAGCTGGGATTCGTCAATGTACAGCATGATATACCCCAGCGGCGTGCTGGTGTGGTGCATGTCATAGATTTTACGGCCAATGACAATTTTATCGTTGGCGCGGTAAGTGTGGATGTATTGCAGACTATCCTGTGGAGAAGCGGCTTCAATATTATCCAGCAATTCATTAAAACGCTGGGGTGTAATATCGTCATAGCCCAAATCGTAGATGACTGTGCGGTCATTGGAAACGACGCGGATGTTTTTAAGGTGTGTGCTCTGAAAAGGAATTGTGACGATCATTTCACCAATACCGCTCACAATATCACTCGTAAGGGGGTGCCCATTATTGATAGATGCGACACCATTCTGTACAGTATCAGATACGGAGATGGAACCTATGTAGTCGCTATAAATGCCAAGCTGGGTAGACATATTATTATTGAGTAGTTCGATAGATTGTAAGGCAGCCTGTTTGACCTTTTCGTTCATGGATTGGGTGTATGCATGGTAAGAAAAAATACCAATCGTGATGACGGGAACAAGAGAAATAATCAAAAATGTCACAAACAGACGGGTGCGAAGTTTGATTCGTCGCAACACATTTGGGAAAAACTCACGCGTTTTTTGTGCATTTAGTGACATATATAGGCCTCCGTTTGTGCAAAGTGACTACAATCTATCCATACATTACCTGAATTATAAGGGCAACGACAGAAAAAGTCAATAAAATCCATCTTTAAGTAAAGGGAATACATTTATCAAATCCGGCTTGCCCGATATAATAAGAGTGCAATCAGGGAACGACAGATGAGCCGCATCCCAAACAAAGAAGGAATAATTTTTAGGAGGAAAACCATGAAAAAAGCAATCAGCATGATGCTTGCCACTGCAATGGCAGCTACCTGTCTGGCAGGCTGCGGCAGCGCAGCATCTTCCAGCGCAGCAGCATCCAGTGAGGCCGCTTCTTCCGAAGCAACGTCCACCGCTACCAGCGAAGCCTCTACCGGTGAGAAGACCTTTGAGAACAATGAACTGAACATCGCGGTGTTCGAGGGCGGCTACGGTTCCGAGTACTGGGACGAAATCATCAAACGCTTTGAGGCCGCTTATCCCGGCGTTACTGTCAATATGCAGATCAGCCCGAAGATCGGCGACATCATCCGCCCGCAGATCGTGGCAGGCAATGTTCCCGACTTCATCTCGATGAACGACAACGACTCCACCGGCCTGATTTCCTCCATGGTTAAGGAACATGCACTGATGGATCTGTCCGATGTCTTTGAGGAGGGCGGCATTGATGATGACACCCCGCTGAAGGATCAGGTCATCGATGGCCTGCTGGATTCCGCCAAGTGCTCTCCTTACGGCGACGGCAAGATCTACATTGCCCCGTTTGATGCCAGCCCGATGGGTCTGGTTTACAACAAGACCCTGTTCGAAGAGAATGGCTGGGAAACGCCTGTGACCTGGGATGACTTCTTTGAACTGGGCGAAAAGGCCAAGGAAAAGGGTATCGCGCTGTTTACCTATCAGGGCATCTACCCCGGCTACCTCGAAAGCATGCTGTGGCCTGCGCTGGCTTCTGCCACCGGCATCGACAACATGAAGGCAATCGCCTCCTACACGCCCGGCTCCCTCAGCTCTGATGAGGCCCTCAAGGTCTTCCAGAACATGGCAAAGATCGGCACCGATGGCTACCTGATGGATGGCACCGTTGCTCTGAACCATACCCAGAGCCAGACTGACATGATGATGAACAAGGCTCTGTTCATCCCCAACGGCAACTGGATGGAAGGCGAAATGGCCGATGCTCCCCGTGCTGACGGCTTTGAGTTTGGTCTGACCTGCGCACCCGTTCTGGATGACGGCGAAACCCGCTATGTTATGAGCTCCGTTGAGCAGTTTGAGATTCCTGCCAACGCCAAGAACCCCGAACTGGCAAAAGAGTTCCTGCGCTTCCTGTACACTGAGGATTCCGTTAAGCTGTTCGCAGAAAAAGCCAACGGCATCTACGCTCTGAAGAAGGCCAACGAGATGGTCAAGGGCATCGTTACCGATGGTGTCTACAACATGAACGACATCTATCAGGAAGGCACGTTCATGGTCTTCGGTTGGGATGCAATGCCCGACACCAGCAAGGTCGTTATCGCTGATTCCGTCTTCAATGTTGCCAGTGACGTTATGAATGGTGACATGACTGCCGAGCAGTGGCGTGACGGCATCGAGGCTGCTTTCGAGGAGATTGCTGCTTCCAAGTAAGCTGAATTGCTGAATTTCCACTAACCAAAATAAGATTGGCCCTGCCGAGTAAACGCCATGCGAACTTGGCAGGGTTCTTTTTAAGGGGGAAACTTGTTTGAAAAACCGCCAAAATCGCCAAAAAAAGGCGCAGCCACTTCCCATACTGTTTATCTGCATCAGCGTTCTGCCTGCCGTGATCCTAACTCTTATGTTCACGATCTGGCCTACGGCGCAGGCATTATATCTTTCTTTTACCAATGCGACCTCTCTGGGGCTTAACAACAAATTTGTGGCACTGGATAACTATATCTATATGTTCCACGACAAATCTTTCATTCAAGCACTTATAAACACAGCAAAGTTGATGGCGGTTGTTCCCGTTATCACAATTTTCTGTAGTCTGGTGCTGGCATTCGTTTTGAACCAGTGCAAGCTGAAAGAAATGGTCTTGTATCGCACGCTTTTCTATTTCCCGAACATCGTTTCTCTGACCGTTGTAGGTATTATATGGAGTTTTGTGTTCCACCCAAATGTGGGCATCGTCAATAAGATTCTCGGTGCTGTCGGGCTGGAGAGCTTGCAGCGTTCCTGGCTGGGCGACAGCAAGACTGCGCTTTGGTGCATCGCGTTCACGCTGCTGTGGCAGGCTGCCGGTTACTATATGGTCATGCACATCGCGGCTATGGACGGCATTTCGCCGGAAATCTACGAGTCCGCAACGCTGGACGGTGCCAGCGCATGGCGCAAGCTCATCAGTATTACGATGCCTCTGATGAAAGATATTATTGGCATCACCTTTGTTCTGGCACTTTCCGGCACCATCAACCTGAGTTTTGTGCTTTCGCAGGTCATGACTGGCGGCGGTCCTAACGGTGCATCCAGCGTTCTGCTGCAATATATGTACACGCAGGGTTTTGTCAACGGCAACTTTGGCTATGCCATGGCTATCACGGTCTTTACGCTCGCCATCTCCGTGGCGCTGTCCATGCTGTCCCGCAAATTGACCGATGCTTCCGAAGGAGGTCAGTAATATGACACAAAATGAAAAAAGCAAAATCAGAGCAAAGGTCATCAAGTGGGTGACGCGCCTGTTCCTGATTTTGGTTGCCATTATCATGCTGTACCCTCTGGCGTGGAACGTCGTTTCTTCGTTCAAAACCAGTACAGAGTTTCTGACGGACCCCTTTGCATGGCCGCAGGGCTTCGCATGGGATAACTACGTCCGCGCTTATGAAAAATCTAACCTTGCTGCCAACATCGGCAACTCGATTTATGTCGTGCTGGAAACACTGGTCATTATTGTGATCTGCGTTGTGCCGTGTTCTTACTGCCTTGTGCGGTATAAGTTCCCCGGCGCGAAGCTGATTTTGAACATCTACATGGCGGCCATCTTCATTCAGGCCACTTATATTATGATTCCGCTGTTCTTGCAGATGAACAAGCTGAACCTGCTCAACAGCCTGACGGCGCTGGGTGTACTGTATGCAACGATGCAGTTCCCGTTCGCAATCTTCCTGCTGACCGGCTTCCTGCGCAGCATCCCGCGTGATTATGAGGAGGCAGCCATGATCGACGGCTGCGGCCCGTTCCGTATTTTGACGAGCATTATCATTCCTATGTGCAAACCCGGTATCGTGACGGTCTGCATGATCTCCGCTATGGCAGCATGGAACGAGTACCCGGTGGCTCTCGTTATGGTTACCGATCCGACCAAGGCTACGCTGCCTGTCGGCCTTGCCAACCTGTATGAGATCCAGCGCTACGCTACCGACTGGGGCGCGCTGTTCGCAGCCCTCGTGCTGGCACTGATTCCCACTGTCATCCTCTTCATCGTCGGCCAGAAGCAGCTCGTGCAGGGCTTGAGCGTCGGCGGCGTTAAGGGCTAAATAAAATCGAATAGGTTAGGAGAACCGATATGCTGCCCCCGAAACATTGCAACATCAATTTGACCGGCCCAATACCCCGCTGGGATGAAGCAATTCCACTGGGGAACGGCATACTCGGTTCTCTTTTTTGGGGGCCGATGGAGCACCTGCGCATTTCCGTGGACATTGCCGGACTGTGGCTGCGCCGCCGCCCGGAGGAAAAACTCGATAAAGAATTTACTTATGCAAAACTGGTAGAGCTTGCACGGAAAGGCGATGTGGCAGAAACACGCCGTATCTTTGATACGCCCTATGCCCGCCCGACACCTACAAAAATCCCCGCGGGACACTTGTTTTTGGATGGACTGCCGCGGGGCAGCTATCAGGCAAGCCTTGATTTGGGCACGGCGGTGGCATTCTTTTCGCAAAAGGGTACAACCATTCTGCGCGCCTTCCTCTGTATGGGGCGGCCTGTGGGAGTGCTGATGCTGCCGGAAACATACCGGGATGTGACCCTTACGGTGGAGCGCCCATCTTTCGGCGATGGTACACAGGCAGCCGAAGCAGGAAACAGCGTATCCCCCGGCAGCCTGCGGCAGCTCGCCCTGCCGGAGGCTGTCCCTGAAACAGGGAACGGCATGACCGGCTTTACCCAAAAGGTCGATGATAGAACTGCCTATACGCTGCTCTGCAAAAAATGCGGCACAACGCTGTATTATACCGCCGTGCAGGCAGAAAACGTAGAAAAAGCAAGCCGACTGGCGAAGCTTGAACTATGTGCAGCGGAAGATATGGGTGCAGAGAAGCTGCTGCAACAGCATAAACGCTGGTGGCAGCAATACTGGGGCAAAAGCAGTTTGCAGCTGCCGGATGAAACACTCGAACAGCTTTGGTACCGCGCCAATTACTTTTTGGCAGCGGGTTCCGAGCCGGGCAATGCCCCGATGCCGCTGCAAGGGGTATGGTGCGCGGATGACGACCGGCTCCCACCGTGGAAAGGGGATTACCACAACGACCTCAACACCCAATTCACCTATTGTCACTACCTGACTGCCAACCACCCGGAGCAGGGAAAGGTTTTTCTCGACTATCTCTGGTCACTTCGCCCGCAGGCGGCAAAGTTTGCCCGTGCATTTTACGGCACAGCAGGGGAGTGCCTGCCCAGTGTCATGGACATTGACGGCGGAGCGCTCGGCGGCTGGCCGATGTATTCCCTGTCACCGACCAATCAAATCTGGCTCTGCCAGATGTTTTATGAATACTACCGCCTGACGGGGGATAAAGAGTTTCTGCGCACCCGTGTGGAACCTTACTTTACCGCCACGGCAGCCTGCCTGGAAGAACTTCTCCAAGAAGGCCCGGACGGAAAGCTGGTTTTACCGGTCTCGTCCTCACCGGAAATTCACGATGATGAGGCAGCCTCATGGCTGACTCCTAACAGCAACTATGATTTGGCGCTGCTGCACTATCTGTTCCACACTCTGGTACAGATCGAGTACCAGCTTGGCAAGCCACGCGGCCATTGGCATGCAATGGAGGCTAAACTTGCTCCGTTGAGCGTAGATACAGAAACCGGGCTGATGCTTTCGCCCAATGAAACCTTGCAGGAAACGCACCGCCATTTTTCCCACGCTATGGCAATCGAGCCGCTGTGTATGCTGCGCTATGAAAATCCGCAGGACCGCAGCGTAATAGATGCAACAGTAGATCACCTTGTACACCTCGGTAGTGGGCAGTGGGTAGGGTTTTCTTTCGGTTGGATGGCACTTTTGCAGATTGCCCGCAGCAATGGAAATGGTGCTTTGTATGAGCTGCACCGCTTCGCAGAGCATTTCCTGAGCCGGAACGGATTTCATTTGAACGGCGACTACAAAAACAGCGGCGTTTGTGATTTCCACTATCGCCCCTTTACGCTGGAAGCGGATTTTCTGGCGGCACACGCAGTACAGAAAATGCTGTTGCGTTCCGAAAAGAATCATATCGAGGTTTTACCGGCCTGCCCGCAGGGCTGGAAAAATGAACCTGTTGCATTTCAGAATTTGCGGGCAGAAAATGGTCTGCTGATTTCTTATCAGCAGACAGCAGACGGCAAGCACAGCCTTACCGTAAAAGCAACACAGGACGGAAGCTGGTATCTTTGCAACACGCATTGCTGGGTCACCTTGCAGGCCGGACAAACTCAATCTTACCAATGGACGGAGGAAAACAAGAAATGAATACCAAAGGTCGTGTAACGATTCCCACCGATATGGACGCAGTACCCGAAACCCTCGCCTTGCTCAAGCGCTGGGGCGCGGATGCCATCCGCGACTGCGACGGCACCGAATTCCCGCAGGAGCTGAAGGACACCGGCGCCAAGATCTACGCCACCTACTACACCACCCGCAAGGACAACGCCTGGGCTAAGGCAAACCCCGATGAAACGCAGCAGTGCTACATTATGACCCCGTTCTATACCGCTGCGGACGGTGCGCTGACCATCCCCCTGATGACGGGCATCAGCCGCGAGCTGATGAAGGTCAACGACCACGATGATATTGCCCGCTGGTGGGAGGTCATAGATCGCACGACGGGTGAGCCTGTCCCCACCGCCGACTGGCACTATGATGCCGCCAGCGAAAGCGTTGCCATCGATGCCCCCGCTGCCTACCATGAGTACACGGTCAGCTTTTTGGCGTACCTGATCTGGGACCCCGTCCACATGTACAACTCGGTCATCAATGACTGGAAGGATGTCGAACACCAGATCCCGTTCGATGTGCGCCAGCCCAAGACCCACGCCTACACGATGCGCCGCCTGCGCGAATATCTCGAAAGCCACCCCTATGTCAATGTCGTTCGCTTTACGACCTTCTTCCACTTGTTCACGCTGGTGTTTGACGAGCTGCGCCGCGAGAAGTATGTGGACTGGTACGGCTATTCTGCCTCCGTTTCTCCCTACATTCTGGAACAGTTTGAAAAAGAAGTCGGCTACAAATTTCGCCCCGAGTTCATCATCGACCAGGGCTACTATAACAACCAGTACCGCGTGCCCAGCAAGGAATACAAGGATTTTCAGGCATTCCAGCGCCGCGAGGTCGCCGGGCTGATGAAGGAAATGACCGACATCGTCCACGCCTACGGCAAGGAAGCCATGATGTTCCTGGGCGACCACTGGATTGGCTGCGAGCCGTTCATGCCCGAATTCCAGAAGTCCGGCGTGGATGCCATTGTCGGCAGTGTCGGCAACGGCAGCACCCTGCGCCTGATTTCCGACATCCCCGGTGTCAAGTACACCGAGGGCCGCTTCCTGCCCTACTTCTTCCCCGATACCTTCCACGAGGGCGGCGACCCTGTGCGCGAGGCCAAGGAAAACTGGGTCACCGCGCGCCGCGCCATCCTGCGCAAGCCCATTGACCGCATCGGCTACGGCGGTTACCTGAAGCTGGCCTGCGAGTTCCCGGAATTTCTCGATTATGTCGAGAGCGTCTGCAACGAGTTCCGCGAGCTGTACGAGAACATCAAGGGTACCACGCCCTACTGCGTCAAGACCGTGGCTGTTCTGAACAGCTGGGGGCAGCAGCGCGCCTGGGGCTGCCACATGGTCCACCATGCGCTGTACCAGAAGCAGAATTACAGCTATGCGGGCGTTATCGAGGCGCTGTCCGGTGCGCCGTTTGATGTGAAGTTCATCAGCTTTGACGACATCAAGGCTGACCCGAAGGTGCTGGACGGCATTGACGTCCTCATCAACGTCGGTGACGGCGACACCGCCCACACCGGCGGCAAGGTTTGGGAGGATCCGGATGTTTCCGCTACCGTCAAGGGCTTTGTCCATCGCGGCGGCGGTCTGATCGGTGTCGGCGAGCCGGGCGGCCATCAGTATCAGGGCCGTTATTTGCAGCTGGCCGCGCCGCTTGGCGTGGAGAAGGAAACCGGCTTTACCTTGAACTACGACAAGTACAACTGGGACGAGCACCGCGACCACTTTATTCTGGCCGACTGCCCCGACCATGACGTGGACTTTGGCGAGGGCAAAAAGAGTATCTTCGCGCTGGAAGGCACCGAAATCCTCATTCAGCGTGACAAAGAAGTCCAGATGGCCGCCCACGAATACGGCCAGGGCCGCGGCGTCTATATCAGCGGTCTGCCCTACAGCTTCGTGAACAACCGCGTGCTGTACCGCGCCATTCTGTGGGCCGCCCACGATGAAGCTGACCTGCACAAGTGGTTCAGCACGAACTACAACGTGGAAGTTCATGCCTACGTCAAGAACGGCAAGTACTGTGTGGTCAACAACACCTACGAGCCGCAGGATACCACGGTTTACACCGGCGACGGCAGCAGTTTTGACCTGCATCTGGACGCCAACGAGATCAAGTGGTACAGCATTGAGGGGTAATAGAATGAGAACACCCGAAGAACAGATCCGCTATGCAGCCTCTATCACGCCAAGCCTGCGCCAGTTGGCATGGCAGCAGCTTGAATTTTACGCCTTTACCCATTTCGGCATGAATACCTTCACGAACCGCGAGTGGGGCGACGGCACCGAAGACCCGGCGCTGTTCAACCCCGATGCGCTGGATGCCGACCAGTGGGTTGCCGCAGTCAAAAGTGCCGGCATGAAGGCGCTAATTTTGACCTGTAAGCACCATGACGGCTTCTGCCTGTGGCCGAGCGCCTACACGGAGCATAGCGTCAAGAACAGCCCGTGGAAAGACGGTAAGGGCGATGTTGTGCGCGAAGTCTCGGATGCCTGTCGGCGCGGAGGTATCAAGTTTGGCGTCTATCTCTCCCCGTGGGATCGCCACGATGCACGCTATGGGCAGGGAAAACCGTATGATGATTATTTCGTTTCCCAGCTGACCGAGCTTGCAACAAACTATGGTGATATTTTCTGCTTCTGGTTTGACGGGGCCTGCGGCGAGGGCAAAAACGGCAAAAAGCAAATTTACGATTGGGAACGCTACTATGCAGTGCTGCGTAAATTGCAACCGAATGCGGTTTTGAATGTCTGCGGCCCCGATGTGCGCTGGTGCGGCAACGAGGCAGGGCATTGCCGGAAAGCTGAATGGAGCGTGGTTCCCGCAGAGCTGCGGGATGCAGAGCGCACGGCATCCAAATCGCAGCAGGCGGATGACGGAAAATTTTCCCGTAAAATTGACTCTCAGGACGAGGACATCGGCAGCAGAGCGGTTATCCGCAATGCAAGAGAACTTGTCTGGTATCCGTCCGAGGTGGATACCTCCATCCGAACAGGTTGGTTTTACCACCCGGAGGAGGACACTGACGTGCGCACGGCAGGCGAATTGCTGGACATCTATCTGGATGCCGTCGGTGCGAACGCCAGCCTGCTGCTGAACATTCCGCCTGATACGCATGGGCGTATTGCCGCGGCGGACTGCGCCAGCCTTGCGGAGCTGGGTGCTAAAATCCGGCAGATTTTTGCCGACAACGTAACAGAAAAGGCGGAAATTACGGCAGATTCTGCGATTGCGCAGCACCCCATCACACAGGCTGTGGACGGTATGGCAAATACCTATTGGCAGGCTGCCTACGGACAAGAATCCGATACGATTACTTTGAAATTCCCGGAGCTGCAGAAGGTTTCCTGTGTTGTGCTGGGCGAGCATCTTCCAACGGGACAGCGCATAGAAAGCGGCGAGATTTGGGCAGACGGAAGCAAGGCTGCCGAATTTACGGTAGTGGGACATAAGCGTATCTGCCGCTTTACCCCCGTGGATGTGCAGACGCTTACCATAAAGATCACCGCTTCTCGCACGGAACCAACTCTGCGGCTGCTGGAAGTCTATCAGTAAGGATGCAGGCAAAAGAGGCGTGCTGCGTTGCTGCGGCACGCCTTTCCCTGCCAAAATATAGATGAGGGGTTGGTATGGATAAACGCCCTAATATTATCCTGCTTATGGCAGACCAGATGCGCGGCGATTGCCTTGGTATTGCCGGACACCCGGATGTAAAAACACC
>NZ_WQOH01000052.1:40643-41968 GCF_018784445.1 Gemmiger formicilis
ACCGCAGAGGGCGTGCGCTATGAAAACGCCTATTCTGCCTGTCCGACCTGTGTTCCCGCGCGGGCCTCTCTTTATACAGGTATGTCACAGGAACACACCGGCCGCGTCGGGTATGAGGATTTAGTGCCGTGGAACTATACCCACACGCTGGCTGGGGAACTGAGCAAGGCGGGCTATTATACGCAGTGCGTCGGTAAAATGCACGTCCACCCGCTGCGCAATAATTTGGGATTCAACGATGTACGGCTGCATGATGGCTATCTCCATGCCTACCGCCGCCCCACTACGCCCAGTTATGAAGACCAGCGTGTGGCCGATGACTATTATTGGTGGCTCAAGCAGCAGCTTGGTGTGGATGCAGACCCCGTAGATACTGGCTTGGACTGCAACAGCTGGGTGGTTCGTCCGTGGATTTACGAAGAAAAGTACCATCCCACCAACTGGGTCGCCAGTGAGTGCCGGGATTTTCTGCGCCGCCGTGACCGTTCTAAACCTTTTTTCTTGATGGCCAGCTTCGTGCGGCCACATCCGCCGCTGGACGCCCCGGAATATTATTTGAATTTGTACAAAGATAAGCCGCTGGCCGAACCTTGGCACGGAGACTGGAACGACTGCGTCCGCTGGGAGCGCGACGGTCACAGTTACCATGCCCAGACTGCACCCTCGGATGAAAGCTATATTCAGCAGCTGCGGGCGGGCTATTATGCTGCCATCACCCATATGGATCATCAAATCGGACGCTTGATTTCCGCGCTGGTGGAAGAACAGATTACGGATAGCACCGTGATTTTGTTTGTCTCCGACCACGGTGAAATGCTGGGCGACCATTTGATGTTCCAGAAAGCAAAGCCATTCCAAGGCAGTATCCATGTACCACTGTTTATCTCCGGGCCGGAGCGTTACATCGGAAAGTGCGGCACGGTTCGCACCGACTTGGTCGAGCTGCGCGACGTTATGCCCACACTGCTGGAACTGGCGGGCGCACCCATTCCAGAAACCGTGGACGGCACGAGCCTATTGCACCCCGTCGAACGCGAATACCTGCACGGGGAACACACGCTGGGTGAAGATTCCATGCACTTTATCCTGACAAAAGAGGACAAATATATCTGGTACTCGCAGACCGGGCGGGAACTGTACTTCTACCTGCGCGATGACCCGCACGAAACAAAAAATGTACTGGACGAAAACCCGGAGCGTGTGGCCGAACTGCGTGCCCTGCTGATCGACGCCTTAAAGAACCGCGAAGAACAGTACACAGACGGTCATACCTTGTTTGTGGGCAAAACGCCCCTGACCGTATTGCAGAACACCGAGGTGTTATG
>NZ_WQOH01000052.1:42135-308809 GCF_018784445.1 Gemmiger formicilis
CAGCACTTCCGAAGATTGCATGATGACCTTGCAGACAGCCGAGATATTGATACGGCGCTGTTTTGCGGAACTTGACCAAGGCGGCTTTGTTTCGTTTGCCTTTCAAGGCGGAGAACCAACCTTAGCAGGGCTGGATTTCTTTCGGTTCTTTACGCAGACAGTGCGAAAGTACAACCAAAAGCGTGTAACGGTGCAGTACGCCATCCAGACAAACGGCCTTGCTGTTGCCGAAGAATGGGCGAGATTTTTCCGCGAAGAGAACTTCCTTGTTGGTATCAGCTTAGACGGTACGCCAGATGTACATGATGCTTTGCGCCCGGATGCTTCCGGCGACGGAACATGGGCAAGGGTCATGCAGACGATCGAACTGCTGCATCGATACGGCGTGGAGTGCAATCTTTTATGTGTCGTCACCAAACAGTTGGCAAAAAAAGCGGAGCGCGTGTATAAGTCCATGAAGGCTACAGGGGTGCGCTATTTGCAGTTCATTCCTTGTCTGGACCCGCTGGGCATGCCGCAGGGGCAGCAGAACTACTCCCTCACGCCAGAGCTGTACGCGCGGTTCCTGTGCGCCCTGTTTGATGCCTGGTATCGAGACTGGAAAACCAGCACCTATGTCAGCGTCCGCCTGTTTGAGGATTATATCCATTTGCTCATGGGTGGCCCGGCGGTGACCTGTTCCACGACCGGCCGCTGCGGCGGCTATATGGTCGTGGAGGGTAGCGGTGTGGTGTACCCGTGCGACTTTTTCTGCCTGGATGCCTACAAACTCGGAACCGTGCAAGCCGACACCCTGCATTCGCTGCTTGCCAGTGAAAAAATGCGGGTGTTTATCGCTGACGGCTGGCAGATCCCCGCAGAATGTCAGCCATGCAGATGGGTACACCTGTGCCGCGGCGGCTGCAAGCGTGACTGTGATCCCGCCGACAAAGCGCAGCGCAGCTACTACTGCAAAGCCCTGCAAAAGTTTTTCGCCTATGCGGAACTGCGCCTGTGCGAGATGGCCCGCGCCGTGCAGATGTATCGCTGAAAAAGGAGACCGATTCTATTGCACAAGAAAAATAAATACTGGCAGCTGTTTCTATCGACCTTTAAATTGAGTGCCTGCACCTTCGGCGGTGGGTTTGTCATTATCCCGTTGATGCGGGAACGCTTCGTGAAAGAACTGCACTGGATCGAGGAAGAGGAAACGCTGGACCTGACGGCGATTGCCCAATCAAGCCCCGGATCTATTGCCATCAACGCCTCGATTCTGATGGGCTACCATGTAGCAGGCATCCCCGGCGCACTGATTACTGTGGTGGGCGCGGCGCTGCCACCGCTGATTATCATCTCCATCATCTCCGCGTTCTATCAGGCGTTCCGCTCCAACAAGTATGTGAGCATGGCAATGGCCGGTATGCTGGCCGGTGTGGCAGCGGTCATCTTTGATGTGGTCATCAACATGGCGTGGCCCATCCTGAAAAAGAAGCGCTGGCTGCCCATCGCGGTTATGCTGGCAGCTTTTGCGGCGACCCGTTTCTTCTCGGTGAACATCATTTTGATTATCCTCGTCTGCGGCGTCATCGGCGCGCTGGATACCATGTATCTACAAAAGCGGGAGGGTAGCAAATGATCTACCTTGAATTATTCTGGAGCTTTTTCCAAGTTGGCCTGTTCAGCATCGGCGGCGGGTATGCAGCCATGCCTTTGATTCAGGACCAGGCCGTGGAGATTCACCCCTGGCTGACGATGACGGGATTTGCGGATATTATGGCAATCGCCGAAATGACCCCGGGGCCTATCGCCCTTAACGCGGCAACCTTTGTGGGGATTCAGGTGGCGGGGCTGCCTGGGGCACTGATTGCCACGATTGGCTGTATTTTCCCGTCCTGCGTCATCGTCATGGCGCTGGCCTACATGTATTACCGTTTCCGCGGCCTTAGCGTTATGCAGGGTATCTTGGCCGGGCTGCGCCCCGCTGTTATTGCCATGATTGCTTCTGCTGGCATTTCCCTGTTGTGCATGGCCCTGTACAGGCAGCGCACTTTCCCGGCGGATCTGGGCAGCATGGATCTGATTGCACTGGCAATTTTCCTCATGGGCTTTTTTGTTCTACGTAAATGGAAGCCCAGCCCTATCAAGGTCATGGCGGGGGCTGCCGTGGCCGGTGTCGCGCTGTACAGTATCGCGGCATAAACAAAACCAGAGAGGATGTATATACAAATGAAGGATATTTTAACTGCATGGAAATGGAATGGCTCAGTATCAGAGCCGATTCCCTATGGCGAAGGGCATATCAACCAGACGTATGCCATCACGGTAACGTCAGTGCAGGGGGCAAAACGCTACATCCTGCAAAAAATCAATACCAATACATTCAAAGACCCGGCCGGTTTGATGGAAAACGTCTGCGGTGTTACAGATTTTTTGCGCGAAAAGGCTAAGCAGCGCGGGGCTGACCCGGCGCGTGCTACGCTCCATGTGGTGCCTACCAAAGAGGAAAAGCCCTATTATCAGGCTACTGATGGTAGCTGCTGGCGTATCTATGAATTTGTAGAGAACACTGTCTGTTTGCAGCAGGTGCAGTCGGCTGAGGATTTTTACCAGAGCGCTGTTGCATTTGGCAATTTCCAGCATCAGTTGGCTGAATATCCGGCACACACCCTGCATGAGACGATCCCGCACTTCCACGATACGCCCAAGCGCTTCGCTGACTTCCAGCGCGCCGTGGCTGAGGACCGCATGGGTCGTGCCGCACAGGTGCAGCGCGAAATTGAGTTTGTCCGCGCCCGCGAAGCAGAGTATCACGTTATGGTGGATCTGCTGGCGGCGGGTAAGCTGCCGCTGCGCGTCACCCACAACGACACCAAGCTGAACAATATCCTGTTCGACAAAACAACCGGCGAGGGCCTTTGCGTTATCGACCTTGATACCGTCATGCCGGGCTTGGCCGCCAACGATTTCGGTGATTCCATCCGCTTCGGTGCCAACCACTGCGCCGAGGACGAAGCTGACCTCTCGAAAGTCAATTTCAGCATGGAACTGTTTGAAATTTACACCAAGGGCTTCTTGCAGGCAGCAGGAGAAGCGTTCACCCCGCTGGAAAAGCAGACCCTGCCGTGGGGTGCCAAGCTGATGACGATGGAATGTGGTATGCGCTTCCTCGCTGATTATCTGGAGGGAGATCACTACTTCCACATTAACTACGAAACCCAAAACCTCAACCGCGCCCGCACCCAGTTCAAGTTGACTGCCGATATGGAACGGAACTGGGATGCCATGCAAAAAGTAATTGAAAAATACTGCTGATACCACTAATCTGCTTTTTCATTTTGCGGTTTGTGTTTTGCAGTAGAATGCATCATGCAAAATCGTGTTTTCTCCTTCCTTAACTCCCGCGCCTAATGGCCGGGGGGCATAAGAAAGTAATATTGCTTTTTGCAGGAACGGCATGGCTTTGGTCATGCCGTTTCCTCTTTCATCAGTTCATTCAGCGGGATAAAACCCACAAGATCATAGGAAATGCGGATGTTCTGTCGCCGCTTGCCGCTGCTCTTGTTGGGTGCTTCAATATAAACTCCTTTGACAAGCTCACGCAGAGCATACGGGGTAAGCTCGTCCAAGTCCTTGTATTTGTGTGCCCTCTGGATAAACTGCTCCAAATTTTCAATCTGTCGTTCCTGTACTTCAATATCCTGCTGCAAGGTCTGGATTTCCACTTTAGTCGCTGTCCTCGCCGTAGTATTCGCTGTGCAGCTTTTCGCCGGAGCGATAGGCGGCAGACGCAATAGCGGATTGTCCTGCACTGCGCTTGATTTGTGTGACATGAAAATGATATAGAGCGATACTCAATACCTCTCTTTCTGTTCTGCCCGGTTGTGTTCGTTGACCGCTTCCATAAGCAAGCCTTTGACCTCCGGGACGGCAAGAGCTTTTTCAGCAAAGGCATAAAACTCGGTTTCGGTCAAAACCTTTGTCAGCGGTGCAACGCTTTCGATGGCTGCGCCACGGGTGATAAGGTGGTGCGCTCGCTTGTGCCGACCTCCTTTTTCGTAATAGGTGATACGGTTTTCAATCTGTTGCTTTTTGTGTTGGAGCTGCGAGAGCTTGCGTTCATTTTCCGATTTCTCGGCTTCCAGTTCGGGAATAGTTTTCTGTTTTGCCATAGTGTATGACCTCCTTGTTTTTTGGTGGGGATATAAAAAGGCCGCCTACCGAAGATCGGTAAACGGTCTATTTCTAAACGGTACTGTTATTTAGCTTCTTAATTCATCAACGTTTCGTCAGATCCTAAAGTACCTCGATATTTTAGATAGATTTTTTGATTCTCTCCAATTCCCTTCTGTTGAACAAAAGCATACCCAGCAATTTTCGAATAACGTTGTCCAGTTCACAGCAAACATGCTGCACAGCCCAGTTCTTACGACTGTACTCAGAATAGTCAAATGCGAACCGCCCATCCATGAACTCGGAAGCATATGTTTCGATTACTGTTTCAAAGGCTAAGAAATCGCCGTGCGCAATTTTGTTTCTCATTTTTCTAAAGAGTTCAGCCTGCCGCTTTGTATCACTTTCTGGACCAAGCAGCTCAAAAAACTGCGGCAATTTAGCGTCGAGTTCACTTTCTTTGTGCCTTTCGAGAAAAAGCTGGCACAACGAAAAGGCTTTAATCAAATGATTCTCATTGTACTCGTTATCCTTGTGGATGGTATTGACCAAGTAATCGAAAAGCAAATAGTCATTCCTTGAGCATAAGAAGCTGTCAAAGAGCTTTCCCCACTCCTGCAAGGCCAAAATGTACTCAGCGGATTCCTCACCACCCCAGAAAATACGCCAATAGTCAATTCCGTCGTGGTTTGAGGAGAACGTCCATTGCGGTACAGGCTTCGGGATTGCATAGTCGGGTTGGTCTGAATGGGCCATGAAGTTAATGAAGTCTATGATTTTCTCGGAATAATCTTCTTCACACAACCGCCCATCAAAACAATTGGTGTCCCAACCACCAAGAGGCATGTCCGTATAATCATAATCTTGATAGATGAAGATCATTTGATCTGCAATTTTTATATAGTGCTCTTGCTCAAACTCTCCTGGAAGGAGCTCATCTGGAAACAGTGTTTGATATAAATTGATTATCCCGCAGGGATAGTTCGTCCCAAGTTTTTCTTGATAGATTTTGTTTGCCTTTACAGCCAGTTCGAGTTCTTCGGCCAGAGCGTTTCTCCATTCATTGTATTCTTCGTTGGGAAGATTGGCGATGTATAACCCAAGTTTTTCAGATATGCAAATTGGTTCAATTTTTCCGTAAAAGTTTAATACAACCATTTTTCCTCCCGAAAACTAATGAGCAGCCTATCGTTTTCCACGTTCTTTGCGACTGAAAACATAATCGTCAGCTTTGGGATCATAATGAGATGACATTCCTACGATATCGTCTGACGCTATGTAGTCCATATATTCCATCCAAGCATCTAATGGTATGCGATAAAGAACTTTATTGCGATCAAAGTCAGAGGTTACACTGAAGCTATCGATTATGCCGTCTTCATTGAATACAACAAAAAACATATAGGAATGTATCAGCCAATTGCATACGTTCTTTCCCGTAACTACAACTTCTTTCTCGTTTTCCCAGTCATGACTATCTTCCTCTGGCCATCGATGGAGCCGATCAACGGGCTTAAGTGGCTGAACCGAACAGACTTTCAGTGAATAGTTTTCAGATTCGTCGCTGAGTTTTCCTCCGCAATCAATCAGTTTGCGAATAATGAACGCAGAATAGAAAATTGCCTTTTCGATGACCGTATATGTGGTGTCATCATTCTTCTCGAAGTGTTCTGCTGTATTGTATTTGATAATCAGATTTTTACGTCTACGCAAATCCTGTTTCCATGGAAAACTTTCAAAAATCATGATGACACCTCAAATCATTTGCTAATCAGATCCGGTATGTTGTCAGTGTTGGGAGTAGTTTCATAGCCGGGGAAGCGCAAATCAACAAGCCACTATTTATATGACCGTTGTACCGCTTCCTCCAGTAGCTTAATCTGCTTCTGGTTATTTTCAGTCAAAGCATCATAAGAAGAAAGAACTTCTACAATTCTATGTTGTGTCGTAATATTGGACAGACTGATTTCAAGCATTTTAATACTCCAGCATAACATCGGATATTCAATTTTCGGCAAGGTCAAATGCAAGCGCTCAAGCCGTAAATTTCTTGACTCTACAGGCTTTTCTGGTGTTTGTCCATAAATAACGCCCGCATTTGCAAAGCCGTCTGTTAACAGTAAGTACACTGTGGATAGCCGCATAACGGCGCAAGGGGTGCTGACCCTTGTTCGGAACGAAGTGACGCAAAACAACCTGGACTTCAATCGTCCTCCGGGCTGCCTGCCTCGCAGAGCGCACATACAGGGCTTGCCCCTGTATAGAAGTGCGCCCTTTGTTCCAAAGGGATTTCTTCGTAGCTGCTAATTAGATGTTAATTCTCATATTCTGCAACTTAAACATATCGTCACATACAATGTGGTCATACTTGTCCATCCGTAAGACCTCATAGGGGCAGCGGGGCAGATCATAGGCGGGTTTCCACTTTTCTGCAAGCTCTCTCGGCAAGCTGTAAAACAAGGTCAGCCATGATTTGTCGCTGTTCTGTGGTATTTCGATGATTTCACCGGGCAGCACTACAATGAAAGCATTCGGGCTTTTCCGCTTCTCCATAAGCGTCACCTCCAATCGTTTTGAAATAGCCCTCTACTATATATGGCATGAGAAAGGCTGAATTGTTCCAATGTTTCCAAAAAATTTTGATATTTTTTGAAAAAATCTCGGAATGGATGGGATAGGATGATTATAGCTTCATTATACTCGAAACCTGTGAATAAATCTATTGCTTTCAGTTAAGGGCAAAAAAATAACGGGTACTCGGCTTTCACCGAATACCCGTTATCTCATTTGCCAACCCCGTCTGACAGATGCCATAATCGTAATTTCTTGAATTACTTTCTTATGAGCCCCCGTGTAACAAGCGCGGGAGTTTTCCGTGATACAGCAAGTTGTATGTCCACAGTGAGGCTAATAAGGCCATACATTGCAATTGATTTTTTTGATATTGGAAACTCAGTACGGTTGATACTAAATGCGAATTATTGACTAAAATCGCGCCGACAATGCACTGTCGGCGCGATTTTATATGCTGTGGAGTTTTCGATATTTGCCCGGAGCCTCGGCCTTATAGCGGCGGAACATCCGGTTAAAGTAGCTGGAATCACTGAAGCCGCAGCTATATGCGATCTCCGTGATGGGATCTTCGGTGGAGCATAATAGCTCAGCGGCACATTCTACCCGGTAGTAATTCAAATAGTCAATAGGGGAGCGCCCGGTTATGCTGTGAAAGACCCTGCAAAAGTGTTCGGGGGTCATTTCTGCTGTGGAGGCGAGATCTTCCAAGGTGATGCGGCTGGCGTAATTCTTTCGGATGCGCTCTAAGGCCGCTTTCATTTGGGCTGTGCTGCGGTCATTTCGCTTATTTCCGGGAGTGGAAACTGTGTACGAATGCTGCAAAAGGATTTGACCGAACAGCTGCCACATCAGACCAATCGTCACAAATTCATATCCCTCCGGCTCCTTTTCCATTGCCTCAAAGAGCCGGTCAATCAGTTGGCAGGTTACGGAGCCGGCCGGTTGATACGGCTCGATTTGTGCGCCGCGTTCAAAAAGCGCATTGTATTTTGCCTGACATACGGAGCCGCTGCCGAGGAAGCGGTTCATATCAAAGACAACACACTCGTAAACGCAGTCGTTGGGGGTTCCGCCGTGAACGGCCCCGGCTGAAATGATGGCGGCATCTCCCTTGTGTAAAAGGTAAGATCGTCCATCAATCAGCAGAGAAAACTCCCCGCTCAGAACCAGCATAAGTTCAAATTCCATGTGCCAGTGAAATGGCATTTCATAGCGCGGGTGCATTTTATCTACATAATAAAGCTCAATGGGAAAGTCAAAAGTGCCGCGCGTACTGCTTTCATGGGAAGCCAGAAACTTCATGGCAGGCATCTCCTAAAATATCAATATCGTCCAATACAATATCATTATACGCAAAGACGAGGGCAAATTGCAACAGTATAATACAAGTAAAGGACAAAATCCACTTTAGGAGGTACAAACTGTGCAAATCGAAGAAATCAAAGACCAAATCTGCGATGTCTGCCATAAAATGTGGCAGCTTGGCTGGGTCGCTGCCAATGATGGTAATGTCTCGGTTCGGTTGGAGGACGGAACTTTCCTTGCAACGCCTACGGGCATGAGCAAGAGCTTCATCACGCCGGACAAGCTGCTGCGTATTGATGCAAAGGGCAATGTGCTGGAAGGGGCAGAGGGCCTGCGCCCGTCCAGCGAAATCAAGATGCACCTGCGCTGCTACGAAAAGCGCGCCGATGTAAATGCTGTTGTCCATGCCCATCCGCCGGCAGCCACCGGCTTTGCCGTGGCACATCGCCCGATGGATATGTACAACATGATTGAGGATGTGGCAGCCATCGGTGCTGTGCCGCTGACTCCGTATGGAACTCCCAGCACGACGGAGGTGCCGGACGCAATCGAGCCGTATCTCAACGACCACGATGTTATGCTGCTGGAAAACCACGGTGCGCTGACGGTGGGCAGTGATGTCATCACCGCCTATTACCGCATGGAGAGTCTGGAACTGTGGGCAAAAATCACGATCAACGCAATCATTCTCGGCGGCAGCTACGATATTGACCGCAAGAATATTGATAAGCTCATCAATCTCCGCTCCTACTACAAAATTACCGGCAAACACCCCGGCTATCGCAAATTTGAGCGACGCGAAAAAGGTGAGCCGACGGACAAATAAGGAGACACCGTATGCTGAAGAACATTCCGCCTATCCTTAGCCCGGAACTTCTGAAAGTCCTCTGCGAGATGGGACATGGCGACGAAATCATTCTCGCAGACGGAAATTTCCCGGCTGAAAGCATCGGCAAAGATGCCATTGTGGTTCGTGCGGACGGGCACGGAACCGAAGAACTGCTGGAGGCCATCCTGCAATTTCTGCCGTTGGATCAGTATGTGGAAAAGCCTGTCGCACTGATGAAAGTGGTAGATGGCGATCCGTGCAAGCCGACTATCTGGGATAGCTATAAACAGAAGTTGAACGAGAGCGGCAATGACCCGGCTAAAATTGAAATGGTGGAGCGCTTTGCGTTTTATGAGCGCGCACGCCATGCCTATGCGATTATCGCCACCGGGGAAAGCGCAATCTATGCCAACGTACTTTTGAAGAAGGGCGTGGTTCAATGAGTAACACAGCAACTGTGCTGGCCTTCGATTTTGGCGCTTCCAGTGGACGTGCGATTCGAGCCGTGTACGATGGCCAAAACCTCACCTACGAGGAAATCCATCGTTTTGAAAATGTCCCCATCGAAAAGGACGGTCATCTCTGCTGGGATGTGGAAACACTGCTGAAGGAAATCCACACAGCCATTCAAAAGGCTGGTACATTTGACAGCTTAGGATTTGATACATGGGGCGTGGATTTCGGCTTACTGGATGCGGACGGCCATCTGCTGGCAAACCCGGTTCATTATCGCGATGCCCGAACGAATGGCAAACCGGAACAGGCCGCTGCCCGTATGCCCGCAGAAGAATTGTATGCCCATACCGGCAATCAAATCATGGCAATCAATACTTTGTTCCAGCTGCTGGCTCTGCGTGAGCAGGACCCGGAACTGCTGCAAAAGGCCGAGCATATTCTTTTTATGCCGGATCTGTTCGCAGCTCTGTTGGGGGCCGAGCCGGTCTGTGAGCGCAGCATTGCGTCCACCAGTCAGATGCTGGACCCCCGCACAGGGCAGTGGAGCAGGGAAGTGCTGGCCGCCTACGGCTTGCCGGAAAGCTGCTTTGCGCCCATTGTCGCCAGCGGTACGGTGACAGGTACACTTGCAGACGGTGCAAAAATCATTGCGGTGGCAGGGCATGATACACAATGCGCCTCGTCCGCTATGCCGTGTGCCGAGGGGGATGCCGAACATACGGTATTTCTCTCCTGTGGCACATGGAGCCTGCTGGGAACGGAATTGGATGCCCCGATTCTGACGGCGGACAGCTGCCAAAGCGGGCTGTCCAATGAACTCGGTGCAAACGGGAAAATCAATTATCTGAAAAATATCATCGGTCTTTGGCTGATTCAGGAAAGCCGCCGTGAGTACAAGCGCCGTGGACAGGCATATTCTTTCGCGGAGCTGGAGCAACAGGCACTTGCCGCCGAACCGCTGCGCAGTTTTATTGACCCGGATGCACCGGAATTTGTTGCCCCCGGCGACCTGCCGGGCAGAATACAGGAATTTTGCCGCAAAACCGGCCAGCCCGTCCCGGAAACGGTGGGAGCCGTAATGCGCTGCATTTATGAGAGCCTTGCTCTGAAATATCGCTATGCGATAGAGCAGCTCTCCGCTGTAACAGGTCGAGCATTTACGACCCTGCACGTTTTGGGCGGCGGCACAAAAGACCGTCTGCTTTGCCAGATGACGGCAGACTGCTGCGGCCTTACAGTAAAGGCAGGCCCGGTGGAAGCTACGGCGCTCGGCAACATTATGATTCAGTTGAAAGCCTTGGGGTTGCTGGACTCCATCACACAAGGACGCCGGCTGATTGCGGAGACAGAGGTCATTAAAACATATACCCCAAGCACACAGAACTATGCGGAATGGAACGCCGCTTATGATCGTTTCAAAAACCTACTATAATAAGGAAGGTGCAACTATGCTGTATCCTAAAATTGGTATTCGCCCTGTCATCGATGGACGCTGGGGCGGCGTCCGTGAAAGCCTGGAAAATCAGACGATGCGCATGGCAGAAAATGCCGCCAAGCTGATTTCGGAGAACCTCAAGTACCCCGATGGTACGCCGGTGCAGTGCGTGATCGGCTGTACGACGATTGGCGGTGGTGCCGAGGCGGCCCGCGTGGCAGAGCAGTTCTCTACCCAGAATGTTACGGCAACGCTGTCTGTGACCCCCTGCTGGTGCTACGGTACCGAAACGTTCGATATGGATCCCAACACCATCAAGGCAGTCTGGGGCTTCAATGGCACCGAGCGCCCCGGCGCGGTGTATCTGGCTGCGGTTCTGGCAGCACACGCCCAGCGCGGTCTGCCTGCTTTCTCCATTTATGGCCATGACGTGCAGGAAGCCAACGATGATACGATTCCCGATGACGTGGCCGAGAAAATCCTGCGCTTTGCCCGTGGTGCTGTTGCCGCAGGCTGGATGAAGAACAAGGCCTACGTCAATATTGGCGCTGTGACGATGGGGATTGCCGGCAGCTTCTGCGATGCAGGTGTTCTGCAAAAGTATTTCGGCATCCGCGCCGAGTGGGTGGACGAGGTCGAAATCCTGCGCCGCATTTCCATCGGTATCTATGACCACGACGAATATGAAAAGGCGCTGGCATGGGTGCGTGAGAATTGCAAAGAGGGCTTTGATAAGAACCTCGGTAAGAACCTGCCGCCTGTCATCACGAAGTCGAAAATTGTTCCGGCCGACAAGGATTGGGAGTTTATCGTCAAGATGACCCTGATCATCCGCGACATTCTATACGGCAATCCGCGTCTGGACGAGATGGGCTGGCATGAAGAAGCACTCGGTCGCAACGCTGTGGTCGGCGGCTTCCAGGGTCAGCGGCAGTGGACAGACTGGCTGCCGAATGCTGACTTCACCGAAGCCATCATGGCTTCCACCTTTGACTGGAACGGCCCGAAGGCCCCGACCCCGTTCGCTACCGAGAATGATACCTGCAACGGCATTGCCATGATGCTGGGCGGCCTTGTTTCCGGCTCTGCACCGTGCTTCCATGACGTGCGCACCTACTGGAGCCCGGAAGCCTGCGAGCGTGTGACTGGGCAGAAGCCTGACGGCGTTGCCGCCAACGGCTTTATTCACCTCATCAATTCCGGCGCGACAGCTTTGGATGGTTCCGGTGCCTGCGTGGATGCCGAGGGCAACCACGTGATGAAGCCGTTCTGGGAGATGACCGATGCGGACATCAAGGCATGCCTGAACGCCACCGATTGGTGCCGTGCGGACTATGAGTACTTCCGCGGCGGCGGATATTCCAGCCACTTCCGCTGCAAGGCAGAGATGCCTGTTACGATGCTGCGCTTCAACATTGTGGAGGGCATTGGACCCGTCTTGCAAATTGCCGAGGGCTGGACGGCTGATCTGCCCGACGAGATCCACAACATCATCGACAAGCGCACCGACCCGACCTGGCCGACCACATGGTTCTGCCCGCGCCTGACCGGACAGGGTGCGTTCACCGATGTGTACAGCGTTATGGCAAACTGGGGTGCCAACCATGGCGTGACCGTTTACGGCCATGTGGGTGCTGACCTCATTACACTGGCCAGCATGCTGCGCATCCCTGTTACGATGCACAATGTCCCTGCCGAGAAGGTCTATCGCCCCCACGCATGGGCCAGCTTCGGCACACAGGATCAGCAGGCTGCGGATTATGCTGCGTGCAAGCAGTACGGGCCGCTGTATCGGTAAGTTACCTGTCGTAAATATTCTGCCGGAAAGATTTTGACATAGCCCTTAATACCAGTTAAGGAGAGGTTTCCTTGGAAGCCTCTCCTTGTTTTTTTCATTTGGAGGTATACAATAAATTCAAAAGATAAAAAGTACCTTGAGGCCTCTTTTCTCAAAGTGCGGTTATAAGCCATTGCCTATAACTTAATAGGCTTTTCCTCTATACGGAGAACCGCATTATGAGTTTGTCGAATGAATAACTCTGGCAATTCCACGCGAAAAACGAAATGGAGTTACCACTACCATATGCGAATCCTGACGGTACATGCTCCACACAGGTGGACATATACTGAAGAATTTGCGTGTGTCAATTTTCAATTCGACAAGATTCTTTGTCGCTGTCGTTCACCACCAGTATTCCCATCGAAGAAAAAATGATGGGAGTACAGAAATGATAAAAAAGAACGATGGCATATCCAAAGATGATATATGCCAAAACCAATTCACTGCTTATGTGGTTTTGGCAGTAAAACGAAAACGCCAATCTTACATAAAGAAGAAACAGAGAGAGCATGAAAAAGAAACCAGAACTAAAAAGGAGGCAGAACAATCCGAATTTAGAACCGCCGGGTATGATATGTGGAGCAGAATGGAGCCGCAAAATGAAAAACTGATGGCTGCTATGCAGCAATTAAGTCTCAAAGAGAGGTTTGTTGTCACAGAGTATGTCCTGAAAGGAAAGCCCTTTAAGGAAATTGCTCAAGAAACAGGACTCAAAGAAAAAGGAGTGGCATCTGCCTATTATAGAAGCATTAAAAAGCTGAGAGCCGAAATGGGGGATGTAAAATGACTTTTATGGAACTGTTACTCTCAGCTAAATTGGGAAGTACATCGGCCTTTGAAGAACTGTTTGCGAGGTACAAAAATCTTTTGCGAAAATATTCCGTAGTAAACGGTGTATTTGACGAGGATTTATACCAAGAACAGTGCGTGCTGTTTGTACGCTGCATTGAAATTTTTGATGTGAACCGATAATAGAAAAGGGGCTGTTGCACAAGGAAAAATTCCAAGTGCAGCAGCCCCTTTACGGTTAAACGGTTCCAAAAGCACCAAAACGCTCGCCATAGGCCCCCTGATTTTCCAAAAAGAGATAACTCAAACAGGCCCTTCTGAATAACGATTGTTTTCCAGAGGAGCCTGTTTTCCAATTCTTCAAAAATCAGAAATTCAGGTATGCTTTAGGCTGAATCAAATGCAGATTTTGCAGTCCACTGTTGCACTTTGCCAGCAGATGAGCAATGTTTTGGGAAAGCCCCAAGAACAGAAGCTCAGCCAGAACTTTGACCTTGCCGCCGGTAAGGAAACGCTTGAAATTCCGATTGTGCTTTAGCTGTCCGAAGGCACCCTCTGCCTGAATAGAACGGTTGCAGCGCAGCAACTTTCCTTCCTCGGTGGTAATGTTGTGATACGAATTATTGCGCAGATTCTGAAATTCCCAGCAGACAAAAATTTCCTTGAGCCTTTCGCTGTCTTTAGCCTTGCAGCAGGCTGCACGGTAAGGGCAGTCGGAGCAGTCCTCGCAGCGGTAAACAGAGATTTTGCGCTCTGTACCGTCCTTCGCATGGGAGGTATAGTGAGAACTGAGATCCAAATGTCTGCCGTTCTTGCAGATAAAGCAGTCATCCGGTTCGTAATAGCCCATGTTTTCCATTCTGCCAACCTGTGACTTTGAAGAACGCTTTTTCCCCGATTCATAGTTGGCGGGCTTAATAAATGCGGTCTGGCCATTTTCAAACAGCCAGCGGTAATTGGCCAGACTTTCATAGCCGGAATCAGCCACGACATTGCGATAGGATTTTCCGTGCTTATGCCATAAATAGGTCAAAAACGGAATCAGCGTGCCGAAGTCTGTTCTGTTGCTGAATACGCCAATGCCGGTTATGAAACCGCTGTTGACAGCAAACTGAACATTATATCCGGGTTTTAGCTGACCATTGCGCATATGGTCGTCTTTCATATGCATAAAAGTGGCATCTGTGTCTGTCTTGGAATAGCTGTTGCGATTTTCCCCGCAAATTGTCTTCTTTCTGTTGTACTCCATCCAGCGGCGATAAGCTTCCTCGCCACAACCTCTATAAGGACCTCTTTGCTTACTTCGGTAAGCAAAGTGGCCGCACATTCTGAGCCTATTGTCAAGTATTTAGAAGAAAAAATCCCTCTATACCAATTTCTGCGTTGGTGTAGAGGGATTGCCTATTTAACTTAGTGACATTGCCTTTATCGGAATAGCTTTTTCCTTTATAACAACCCCGTCTTACAGTTGGGGAGAAACGCTTAGCGCTTCAGTTCCAGCAACGCATCACCCTGCTTTACGGTGCCACTGGCTTTAGCTTCGACAGCGGCATAGTCATCGGTATTGCAGACAATGACCGGCGTGGTCACGGGATAGCCTTCGGCCTTAATGGCTTCCAGCTCAAAGCGGATCAACGGCTGGCCCTTCTTTACCTTGTCGCCATCGTTGACGAGGTAGGTAAAGTGCTTGCCACCCAGCTTGACCGTATCGATGCCGATGTGCATCAGCAGTTCGGCACCGTCAGCCGTGGTCATGCCTACGGCATGGTGGGTCTCAAAGGTGGAGGAGATCTCACCGTCAGCAGGTGCCACCAGTTCACCGTCGGAAGGCTCAATGGCAATGCCATTCCCCAGTACACCGCTGGCAAAGGCTTCATCCTTCACATCGGCCAGCGGCACTACCGTACCGTTCAGGCAGGCAGACAGCACGGTATCCTTTGCTGCGGGTGCGGGTGCGGCTGCCGGCGAGGGAGCGGCACCCGGGTCTTTGGGTGCACTTTCCAGATAATCTTCCAGCTTTGCCTTGATGACGGCCACCTTGGGGCCATACACCACCTGTACGCCGTTGCCCTTGCAGATCACGCCGGAGGCGCCGGAGGCTTTGAGCACATCCTGTTTGACCAATGCCGCATCTTTGACCGTGCAGCGCAGACGGGTTGCACAGCAATCCACATCGGCCAGATTAGCGGCACCTCCCAGACCTTCCACGATCAGTGCACTGACCGGGTCATTTCCGGCAGGCACACTGCCGGAAGCAGCATTGCGGGCGTTCACGTCCGCACGGGTGTACAGCTTGACTTCCTCGGCATCATCGCGACCCGGGGTCTTGTAGTCAAACTTGGAGATCATAAAGCGGAAAATGATGTAGTACAGCACAAAGTACACCGCACCGACCACGACCACCCACACCCAGTGGGTCTTGGCGTTGCCCTGCATCACACCGAACAGCACCAGATCGATGAGACCGCCGGAGAAGGTCATGCCTACGCCCACATTCAGGATGTGCATCAACATGAAGGACAGACCGGCCAGTACGCAGTGCACCGCGTACATGGGTAGTGCCACGAAGATAAAGGTAAATTCCAGCGGCTCGGTAATGCCGGTGAGGAAAGCCGTCAACGCAGCAGACAGCAGCAGGCCACCTGCCGCCTTTTTCTTTTCAGGCTTGGCGCACTGGTACATAGCCAGCGCCGCGCCGGGCAGGCCGAACATCATAAAGGGGAACTTACCGGCCATGAAGCGGGTAGCACTGACCGAGAATACAGTGGTGGACTTGGAAGCCAGCTCGGCAAAGAAGATGTTCTGTGCGCCGGTCACGGTCACGCCGTCGATGATGGCGGTGCCACCCACAGCGGTCTGCCAGAACGGCATATAGAACACATGATGCAGTCCAAAGGGAATCAGCGCACGCTCCAGCAGGCCGTAAATAAAGGTGCCTGCGTAGCCGGAAGCCAGCACCAGTGCACCCAGCGCGGCAATACCGTTCTGCACCACCGGCCAGATATAGAACATGGCAATGCCGACCACCAGATACACAATAGAACTGACGATGGGCACGAAGCGTGTGCCGCCAAAGAAGGCCAGCACTTGCGGCAGCTCGATCTTATAGAATTTGTTGTGCAGTGCCGCCACGCCCAGGCCGACCACGATGCCGCCGAACACACCCATTTGCAGCGTTGTGATGCCCAGCATGGTGGTGGTGGAGTTGGCAGGCATAGCTTCTACACCGCCCGCCGCATTGATCATGGCCTGAATGGCCGTATTCATAATGATATAGGCCACTGCACCGGACAGTGCTGCGACCTCTTTTTCCTTGCGAGCCATGCCGATGGCTACGCCCATGGCGAACAGCAGCGCAAGATTGTTGAACACCGCATTGCCGGTCTGACTCATCACGTCCAGAATGGTATAAATGAGGGTGCCCGGATGGATGACGCTGTTCAGGCCATAAGCCGCCAGCATCGTTTCGTTGGTGAACGAGCTGCCGATGCCCAGCAGCAGGCCCGCCACAGGCAGCAGTGCAATGGGCAGCATAAAGCTGCGTCCCACGCGCTGCAGCACGCCAAAGATCTTGTCTTTCATCTTAAGTTCTCCTTTTCCTAAGTTCGTATCCAGCATATATCTACACAGGAAAGACCTGTGGAGAATCAAAGGTGAAACAAAAAGCTTATTTCCCCATCCAAATCCGTTTCAGATGGATGGTAAGGAACACCAGTTCCTCGTCCGAAAGCTCCTTGTGCCAGGTATTGCGCACATACTCCGCAATGCAACAGGCGCATTTGTAGTGTTCGCTGCAATTGCGGGCGATCAGGGCGCGGAACACTTCGTCATGGGTATCGTTTTCCTGCTCCTGTTTTCCTTGAAATACGCGCTGTGCAAAAAAGCGCAAATGCACTGTAAAACGGCTGAAATCCAGTGCATCCCGGTCAAAATGGAAGTTGTAAAAGCATTCCACTACCTGCACGCAGCCATCCACAAAGCGGGTGACATCGTTCACCACGCTCATGGTGGTGTTGAGCTCTGCGTTGACGATGTGCAGCGCAATAAAGCCGCCCTCGTCGTCCGAAAGGTCTGCATGGAAGCGCTGGCGGATAGTGGCAAGGCACTCCACGCCAAGGTGATACTCTTCCGGGTAGAATTCCCGAATGGAAGTCATCAACGGGTTAGAAAAGCGAATACCCTCTTCGCTGCGCTGAATGGCAAAGCTGATGTGGTCGGCCAGCGTGATGAGCAGGCTTTCATTCAGTGGGTATTTCAGCCGCTGCCGGATGGTTTCTACCAACTCATCGGTGAGCAGTAGATGCTCATACGGAATCCGTTCCAGAAGTTCCACCAACTTTTGCTGCACGGCAGGGCTGGTCATGCGGTAGCTGCACTCTGCGGTTTCAGCCTCGATTTTATAGCCCGGCTTAACACCAAAGCCCAAACCGCGCCCGGTGACGATCAGTTCACAGCCCGTGGGGTCCACCACGCGCAAAATGTTGTTGTTGATTGGCTTTTTGACGGTATATTGCATTGTTTCTTCTCCTCGGGTTGAAAAAGGCAATAAAAAAAGACCACCCTTGACACAGCAAACATACCGAAGGCTGAAACACGCTTTCGGCTTGTGCTATGCAGAGTTGGTCTAGCCCGCCAAACGGTAACAATCCAACGACGCTGCTCACGTACATTTTTCTTTTTTTGTAAGGCGCAAACAAATCAGGCACTTGAATAACGATTTATTATAAGTAATACTACAATATCACATTCTTTGTGGAGTGTCAAGGCGAGAACGGCTCTCTTTTTCACTTTGTTAGCTTTGCACAAATTCAGTCGATAATTTACAGCAGATTGACAAGTAAAAAGATTTCTTTTATTCCTCATCCGGATACAAGTTCCGTGCATCCTTAACTGCAAGCAGAGGATTTTATTTGACGTGCATGATACGAAACCAATCGCAACAAATCGTCCCTTTACAGTCGGGCAAAACTGGATTATGCTCAACACGCCCAGAGGAGCACAATCCAGTGCGATTCTCTACAGCATTGCAGAAACGGCAAGGCCAACAATTTGAAGCCGTATGAGTATTTCCGTTTTTTACTGGACGAGATTGCAGAACATCTTTATGGCCGGGAGCATGATCCAAATGACCGCGCGTTCTTAAATGATATGATGCCGTAGTCGGACAAACTGCCTGACATTTGCAAGAAGAAAATTTGAGGCTTGCTGGAGCCGGATTCGGCTCCAGCTTTATTTTTGCTTGACGGCTGTGCTTGAGCGGTTACATAGATACATTGCACAGACTTACTCCCTTTAATACTCCTCTAGAAAAAACCAGCCGGAAGTAAATCCCTTCCGGCTGGCATATACATATTCTCTTTTACGCGGTAAATGCAGGGCGGATACTCTGTTGTACCCCGGTCTTTTCTTCTTGTTGCTTTGCCCACGTCACGCGTGTCACTTCTTCAACAAATGCGCGCGCTTTCTTATCGGCAGAATAGTAATGGATTCCAAATTGGTCGCAGACGTCAAACAAAAGTTCGGTGTAGGCAAGTTCGTCCGCTGACGGCATCGCAAAATATCCACCTGCCGCATCGGCCAGTTCATCGATTTCATAACGTTCATTTATGATCATATCTGCCTCATCGGCTATATTTTTAACATTAACCATTTACCACGCTCACTTCCTTGATCGGAGCCAAAAATGTATCTGGATCAAAATATAAATTTTTCAAAACAGGAATTAAATCAATATACTCTTCTTCAGGCCTGTCATTCTGTTTATACTTTGCCATCGCTACAATATAACCATGATTCCATTCTTTTACTTCTGTATAATGCTCCAATGAATATGGTGCGCGAAATCTAATTACCTTATCCCCCACACGGAAAACTGCATAATTGGATTCATTGCTAAGAATTGCCCGTTGGCTATTCATACACGTTTCCCTCCTTCATTACTCTGGCTTTTTCAGTAGCTGTTCAAAGTTTGAGTATGCCTCGCGAATGATTTGTATTTGCCTACTTTAGTATCAATAACCGCAGCAATCAATTCAAAATCACGGGGACCTTCTGCAACAATTCCTTTTTGTCAAAAGAGCGCATTTATAGGTTTGAGGCAAGCAATAAACGCACTGCGGCAGCCTGATTTGACGCTTTTACAGGTGACTGTGAATGGAACATCTGCATGATTCCATAGGATCAAATCGCTTTGCCGCCTGACTCTTCATACTTACTTTCGCGTGCAATGTCGCTTTTGAAGCGGATGCACCGCACGTGACCGAGACGTTCTACAAGGAAACAGTACGGGCGGATGCCATCGTCGATTTCCAGAATTTCATAGGGCAATAGCTGCATAGAGAGCAACTCTGCCAAAGAATGATTTTTGATTTGCTTTGCAAATTCCATCGCCGTATAAGGTGACTCTCCCTCATACCGCACTGCATAGCGGCTGGGGTATGGGAAAAACGAGATTCCGTTGGCCGCAAGCATGCTCTCTCCTGCCTCGATTTCCGGTGAACGGAAGTTGTAAATCCGCAATGTGGGCGGCACGCGCCGCTTAGGACACCATTTCGGTACATTTACCTTGGGGTCATCAGAGCGAAAGATGATGATTTTTTTGCCGCCGGTGCAGTATTTTGTGTTCGGTTTCATGCGCCGACCGTGAACTATTTTCGTTTCAGACCCGGCATAGAGTTTACAGTCCGAGCAGTAATAACACTTGAATTTGCGTACTTTTTCTTCATACATAGTCAATTTCACCTCTTATTCCGTCAAAAGAAGCCGTGGCAGCAAAGCGCCGCCACGGCTGTAATTAAATCATTCTGCGAACATTCAACCCTTTACGCACACGCGGCCAGCGTTTGTCGGCGCGGGTTGAGGACCGCGAGTACAAAAGGGCGAGGCTTGATGTAATAATGGGTGGTGGATGTTTCAAAGTGGATCTTCTGCGTTTCGGTTTCGTGAATCTTCACTACAGGAGCCGTATGGTACATTTCGCCGCCCGTACTGAAGATGGCGGGTCTGCCCACCATCAGTGCGGACATGAGTTTGCCGGTAATGTAAAGCTCCAGCTTCCGCTTTTTCATTCTGTCCTTGCCTCCCTTTAAGCATCTCTGCACAGTTCCACCACGATGAACCGCGCGTTATCCAGCAGCGTGTTCACATGGTACAGCGAGGTGTTCTGCATCTGCGCGATCTCGTTCGTCTGGTAGCCTTTGGTGCGCAGACGGATAATTTCCATCTGCTGGGGCGTTACCCGCTTGGCGAGGGCGTGCAGAAGCAATGCAACCTCACTTTCACGCAGCGCTTCCTCGTCCGTTACCGTTGGTGTTGAATGCCGGGTCAGATGCCCGGTGTAAGACTGACGGGGACGAACAAAACGGATGACGCGGAAACGGCGCTTGTCGGTGCGGTGGGTATTGACAACTTCGCCTTCCATCGCCCGCCACGCAACCGTGGCAAAGGAATAGCCTGCAAGGTTCGGGTCGGTCAGATACCGCTGTACGGCCCGCAGATAGCCGAAAATGACGATGTCATAATATTCGCTGGCAGGCAGATTCTTCTCGTGCAGAAACTTGTAGACAAGGTTGTGGTTCTTGTCGGCAAAAATACGCTGAGTATCATTCAACGGAATATCGTGCATAAAGCACCTCCTTCATAAACTGTTACGCGGGCAGCGGCTGCGTGTCACCGTTCACCGATGCCCCGATGCAAAAGCTGCCATCGGCGGTCGCAGGGGCGGTAGCGCAGCTCTCCACATCACAAAGACCATCATCCTGTTCACGTTTTGCCTCGATGCGCTGGCGGTTCATGCCGCGAATCTGCTCACGGAAGCTCAAGGCGTACTTGCGCACAGCGGCAAGCTGCTCGCCGTGGAAATCGCCCAAGCGCTTGAACGTGGCAACGCTGTAATCCTTGCCCTCCGGGTTCGTCTGGCGTTTCAATCCAATCTCCACAAGGCTGCCGTAGGTGGCACGGTTGCGGAAAACAAAGCCCTGATTCAAAAACTCACGGAACGGGCTGATGCTGGTGGGAGAGAGATTGATCGCCAGCGGCATAAACTCCCCGCTGCGCAGCAAGTACAGCACCCGCATATTCTTGCAGGCTTTGCCGCGACCATTGGCGGCACTGCCAAATTGGCTCAACGCACAGGTTTCGCAGACACCACCGGGTTCACCGTAGCCCTGTTTGCCGTCTACAGAGGAGCAGAGCGGCGGTACATCGTCGCTGTACTCATCGCCCTCCGGCCAGTAGGCGCAGCTTGCGTGATTGAACAAAATCACGCCGGTGAGAGTGGGGCTGTAATCTGGGTGCTGAGGGTCGCCGGTGGGCAATTCAAACTGCAGCACGCCGCCTGCGGGAATCTTGATGCGGGGAAAGGACATCGTAAAGCCGTCCCTATCCTCGGCAAGTTCCTCACTGCTGAAATCGGCATCGCCCATTTCGGGCAGCACAAAATCCAGCGGTTCGTTGGCGGTCATGGCGGTGGTGGCTGCGGCGTTAGCGTTCATCATAGACATAAAAAATCCTCCTATATGTAGGGCAGCATCAAGCAGCTGCCTGGTTGATTCTCGACCACTGCTGTGTGGGCATGGTCAAAATGCTGTAACCGATACTTTCCAATTCACTGGCGCGGTCATAGCTCTCCACATCCTGGCTGTGTCGGGTCACGGCGTTGGATAAACCATACAGCGTCAAATCGTTGGATTCGATCAGCCGCTGCAATACGCCAGTGCTTTCGCTGTCGGTAATGTGGAACTCTTTGCTGGCAAGTTTGACGACGGCCGGCACATCACGGGTATCCATCTGTGCGGCTTTGGTCTCCTGCATTTTGCCGACGACCTGTGCGAACCGCGCTTCTTCCACGGCAGCGCGCACGGTGTCCTGAATCTTCATGACAAAGGCTTTGTCCTCCGCGTCCAAAGTTGCTTGGGAGTAGACGCTGAAATTTTCCTCGCTATCTGTAACACGCCCCACATGGTTACGGCGGGCGGCGGCTTCATTCACGACCATGCCGTTGCTGCACACCAGCCGATAGATCAGCGGCTGGATGCTGACGGAACCAAGTCCGACCTCGCTGTTGCTGATGATGACCCCTGCCTGCACAATGTCGCCGGGGGATACCTCCGCCTGCAAGCGGGGGTTCACGGCCTTGATGTACATACGGCTTTCGGTGATTTGGCAGCTTTCAAAGCGGATGTCAGGCAGCCCGCCGAGAATCGGAAGCGTCACTCCGGCAATGTCGATATTGTCGATGCGGCGGTAGCGATTGCTCAGGTACGCACGGGCGGAGCCGTCCAAGGTGCGCAGCATACGCTGGCTGTTTTCTTGCTTGAACCATGTGTTGGCGTTGTAGGCCAGCAGGTCGGGGCGTTCCTCCCGCATACGGTCATAGTAGGCGGCGGGGATGCGCAGATGAGTGCCGATCTGCCGATGGGCGATGCCGGTGATGGTCATGGGCTCGATTAGTTCAGTGCCGCTGTCGTCCGACAGGTGCAAAAACATTTCTTTGCCGTAGGATTCCATCCGCAGGCGATTGGGGGCAATGAGGTAGTCCTCCTTGGACTCGCTCTGCCGTTTCACTTCGGTCAGCATCTGCTGTAAGGATACACCGGATTTCATACGCGAAACCTCCCTTTACCACGAGAGAACCAGCTTGCCGGAAGTTTCCTCGGCGGCCAGCCCATCTCCTGCAAAGACCTGTTTCAACTTTTCCCAGCAGCCCACAGGTGGGAAACCGTGCAGTTCCGGGAGTACCGATGTGCTGCCATCCGTAAGCTGGATGTGACCGTCCTCCTGCACGGTCATCGAGTGATGCCCGCGGGAACTGAGGTCGGCCACTATGCCCTCCAGCGTTGCGCGTCCCTCAGTTTCATACCAAATGCGCGGGTCGGGCAGTGGGGGAGTCTCAGCGGGAATACGCGGTTTTTCAGGCGTGTCTGCCGTGGGATTTGGGCGCAGCGGCACGGTGTTGATCAACTCGCACCGCAAGTGAGCCTGCTTGTCCAAAACGACCTCGGCACTCTCAAAGCCGTCCAATCCGTGAACACGAATCAGGCAGCGCCCTCCCTCTTTGACGATAGCAAGCGGATCTTTGGTGGCCCATTCCCATGTGATGTTGCTGTCCGCCGTGCGAAGCGCAGCGGTGACGCGTTGGTTCACATGAAGCAGCAGAATGTCGCTGAGCGGTTCGTCCTCAATGTCCGGCACCACAAACTTGGTGCGGCGGGGTGCCTTTGCTTTCTTCTTGGGGACTGCCGGTAGGCTGCTGCGCAGATGGTGCAGCACATACAGTTCCCAGATGGAGCAGGCAACAAGCAGAAGCGGCAGCAGCAGCGCGCCGCGCACAAACGCGGCGATGGCTACAATGATGCCCACGAAAATACTTGTACCGTTCCAGATGGCATTGTCAGATTTCATTGTCGATTACCGTCCTTTCACAAAAACAAAAAGGGCTGCATCAGGTGTCCATTCTGAACACTTGATGCAGCCCAAGGTGCAGCCGCTTTTCGGCGGCCATGCGGGATGCGGATGGATTCTTGGTTCACTCCTTTCTGCCGGTGGCAGGAAATATCTATATAAAAAAGTGCCGGCAGGGAAGACACCGCGCCCAATTCAGCGCAATGCCATCTACTACCGGCACCGATTACAAAAATAACAACGTATGCTTATATAGCATAAAAATCATCTATAAGATTATTATAATACTATATCTTGTGGATGTCAACGGTGGATTTTGTATGGGCTCCTGCACGATGATAACAACGCGCTTGCAATTATACTCCCGCAGGAGTATAATTGCAATGAGGAGGTGGTCTGATGAAAAAGACGATTTATCACGGCTCGGATCACATTATTGAAAAGCCCCAATATGGCTATGGAAAGCCCTACAATGACTATGGCGTTGGCTTCTACTGCACCGAAAACCCGAACATGGCGAAAGAGTGGGGCGTAAGTATTGACCACAACGGTTATGCAAATGAGTATCAAATCGAATGTGACGGTTTGACGATTCTCGATTTGAATGCCCCGGAATATACAATGCTGCACTGGCTGACGATTCTGCTTGAAAACCGTGAGTTTGATGCGTCCACACCGCTGGCGGCGGAAGCTAAGGATTATCTCTTACAGAATTTTCATCTGGACTACAAAACGGCAGATGTCATTATCGGCTATCGTGCCGATGACAGCTACTTTTCCTTTGCCTCTGACTTTATCAACGGTGCAATCTCGTATCGCCAGTTGTGTAGCGCTATGCGCCTTGGCAAACTGGGTCAGCAATTTGTACTGAAAAGCCGAAAAGCCTTTGAGCAGCTGAAATTTATGGGCTATGATACAGCAGACGCCAAAGAATGGTATAAGAAGAAAGCGTTCCGTGACCAGGCCGCCCGCCGCCAATACTTTGATGTAGAGCGGAACCGCCGCCAAAGGGGCGATCTTTACATTACAACCATCCTTGACGAGGAGATGAAGCCCAGTGATCCACGCTTACGATAAAAATTATCTTACCGCTGCACAAAAATGTCTTGCGCGTATGCTGGACTACATGGTCAATGATTTACAGTATCCGCTGGAAACAGTATGGAACTGGTTTTTAATGAGCGAGATTTCCCATCGCTTTGAACTCGGTGATAGCACTATTTTGGCAGGCACTTCCGGTGTGGAACTTGCCCGCAGGGTACTGGAACAGGCGGGGGAGCCAGAACCCGTCCGCAAGGCATCCTATGCGTATGACCGCAGTCTCGAATACTGGACGGGCTGGGCTATCGCATATTACCAGTGGGATACCGGGCTGCGCTTCTCTGAAATTGAGCAGGCTGTGCCGATTTCCAAGGTGCGAATGCTGTATACGCCCTACCATGAAATGGACGTTCGCCAGTTTGCTGATAAGATGAACGAACTGTACCGCGCAGCAAAGCCGGAAACAAACCTAAAGAGCCTGCGCACACTGGCCGAAATGAGCCAGTCGGAACTGGCACGACAGGCAGAAATCCCCGTGCGCACCATCCAGCAATATGAGCAACGCCAGAAAGACATTAACAAGGCGCAAGGGGAAACCTTGCTGCGCTTGGCACGTGTCCTGCATTGCAGTATAGATGATCTGATGGAAAAAGTCCCACAGCAATAATATGAATAGAAGCGGAAGATTCTCATTTAAGACAGCGGGAATCTTCCGCTTCTATTTTGTCGGTTATCGCATCAGTAAGTATCAAGCATAATTTGCTGCCGCAGGTAAAGGTTTGACACTGCCGTGATGACCTCGCGGCTGCAACGGTACTCCCGCACTGCATGGGCGAAGTTGTCGCAGTTCAGGTCGTTGTCGTCATACAGCTTGTCCAGCACATCGTAGCCGTCCTTCAGGCGGCGGATGTCCATTTCGATGCACTTGATAATTTCCGCGCACGAGAGCGGTGTCTGCCGGGCAAGGCGGATGACTTTTTTCTCGCAGGCGCTACGGGCATCAACGTGGAACAGGCGGCGGGTGATTTTCCAAGAGATGCCCTCCAAAAACGTCAGTTTGAGGAACGACAGCACCCGCAGCGGCCATGCCGCACCGATGGGGATGATAAAGCGGCAGGAGAGCAAATCATATAGCGCATCATACTCGGTATCCCCGGTGCCAACCACAATGAGCCCGCGAACTAGCAGGCGCTGCACACAGTCCTGCCAGCTGCGGTGGATGGTGACATTGGAACTGCTCGCCATCTTCTCGTAGAAGCTGCTGATTTCCTCTTCCCGCAGGATGCGCCAGTTGAGGATGGACCAGAGCATAAACTCTTGCACATCGACCTCGTACTCTTTTTCGCAGACGATGATGACCGGGCGGGTGCCTTCTTCGGTGCAGCAGCGGATATAACGGCCATTGGCAGTGTAAAGCATTTTCATAAGGGAACCTCCAAATTTTAATTTTCGTGTAGAGATGAGAGAAAAGATTCATCGTTTCGCAATTTGTGGACAGCACGGCTGATCCACGCCGAAACGTGGTTGGGCGGGGCGCTCATGCGAGTAGCAACTGCGGTAAGCGGTATGCCGGAGACTTGCAACGCCAGCGCATGGACGCCCTTGCGGGTCACGCCACTGTATTGAGATTCTGCGGCGGCAAGCAGCAGGGGAGTCTCGCACTCAATATCGAAGGGAGCGCTATGTTGTACTTCTAATGCGGCAAGTGCAGTTGGCTTCATCTCTGCCAGAGAAATCATGCGGCATTGTTTTCCCGTAAGGTTGCGGCAGTAACTGACAAGACCATTCTGTACGACCTGCCGGGCATAGGATGCAAAGCTACCGCGCGCTGGGTCGAAGGTCAGTGCTGCATTGCAGAGCCAGACACAGCCCTCTTGATACAAGTCCTCATAGCCAAGACCAGCAACGCAGGGATTGACATTGATGTCGAACCGCAGGACGCGCTCTACGATGCTCAGATTTTCTTCTGCCAAACGCTGTTGGTCAGCTGTGAGCCTTTTCACGCATTTCATAACCGTCACCTCGCAGTCGCATTCTCGCAGATGCGGATGATTTGCTCACAGCGGTAGTCGCCGCACTTGGCAATATGTACCTGATCTCCGGGCAGTCCCATCTGCGTTTGCAGCCAGCAGTAACTCTGGTCTCGGTTCATGCCAAGCTGTGCCTGTACACTGTGCAGTGCATGGTGGGCAAGAATGCGTTTATGCCGCAAATCTCCGTTGGCAAGGGTGCCGAGCGGCTGTTTCGTGCGGCGGTCTGCTGTGACATAGGCATCACAGGCAGGCCAGCGGCGGCAGACGTACAGGTACGTTCCTGCGGAAATGTCGGACAGACCATGAATCGCGCTTGCCGGGCGCAGCATGGCAAGAGAGCCGCAGTAGGGACAATGGATACGAGCTTGTTTCATAGAATTTCACCTCCAATTTGTTGAAAATAGGCCGAAAAAACCTATTTGCCCTTATTACTGTCATCTCACACGAAAAAATTAAAAAATTTCGGCCACTTTTTCAAATTTTACAATTTGTTCATATCTTCGCGGCGTTACGCCAGCATCGGACGGGATCCGCCACCGACAGATTTGCGTACATCCAGCATCGTCCTGCCGTTCAGCGTGACAGGCGCATTGAACAGCATCGTCAGAAGGTACTTTTTGAGATTTTTAACGTCTGTGTGCAGATTACGCAGGCCATCAAGGACAAAACGGATATGCTCGCTTGTCAGCTGTAACAGCCGTTCCCGCACCAAGGCCATCGGGAACAGGTTGTTTCCAAGCCGCAGTACAGGGCTGCGAAGCTGGATTGTCTCCACGACCAACTCGTAGATTTCCTGCATCACGGGGGCGCTCTCCGGCTGATTGCGGCAAAGCAGGTCCAGCTCAATGTTGTCGCGGACTTTTGTCCGCACGGTCTCGCTCTCGGATAAGATCAGATCCGTATTTTGTTTCTCTTTATTTTGTATTTCTTTATTTAATTGTATGGGATTTTCCTGTACAGCAGAATCCGATGCAAGGGGTTCCAGCATAGGCGGCACGGATTCAGCGCTGCCATCGGAGCCGGACGAGGACGCTTGCGGGTACTCATAGACATAGTAATCGCAGCCTCGCAGACAGCCGCGTTCATCCCGGACGCGGGTACGCACCACATACCCTGTGTCCTCCAGTTCCCAAATGGCTGTACGGATAGCGTCAACGCTCTCCTTGTTGATGGCGGCAAGCCCTTTGAGGGTATAATCCCAGTCGTCCGGCAGGGAAAGCATCTGCGACAGCAGGCCCTTTGCTTTCAGTGACAAATTTTTATTGCGAAGATGATGATTGCTCATAACGGTATAATCCTTAATGCGCTCTACGCGAAAAACAGCCATTTTACGAATCCTTTCATGTAAAAGATGGGCAGCCGCCGGGACTGCTCACGGTTCATCGGTTACAGATTCTGACGGATAATGCGGGTGATAATACCCACGGCGATGCTACGTTCCTCGTCCAGCTTTGTTACCACAAAGCTGACGTCGTCCTTTTTGCCGGGTGTGCGGCGGTCATAGCAGGAGTGAGCCACGGCGTTGACACCGTTGGAAAGCCGCACATAGACGATGCCTTTATGTACATCGGTGACGCGGCCGGCGTATTTGCTCTGCACACGGCAACGCTTCAAGGCTTCGCGGCTGGTATTCTCGGTGATGCTTTTGACATCAGCGTGGACAGACATTTCTTCCTGTGAGGTTTTGTTCACTTCGGTCACGCGGACAAGAATCTGGTCGCCCACAGCAAAACGGTCATGGGCATCACCGATCCAGTCCCATGCCAGATTCCGCGCCATGATGGAACACTCCACGCCGAAAATCTCCACACGGATGGATTTGTCGGCAACGGCAATAACGCGAGCCTGCACCACGCGCCCCTCCCGGACGCGGTACTCACCGTTGGCATCTGGGCTGAAATAGAAAAGCTGGCGTTTGCGCATCATGGCTTCGCGGCGGCTGGCAACCACACTGCGGCTCTTGGAGTCAATACCCAGGATGACAAAGTCGATTTCCGCGCCCAGCATATTGCCCAGCAGCTTCATCTGGCGGACGGCCATGCTGTCGGTACTGTTGGCAGCGCTCGGGGCGACCATCATTTCTTTGAGAGGAATGACGATGCGGAAGCCGTTGTAGTCCACAACGGCAATCGTCTTGCCGCTGTCGGTCTGCTCGATACCGCCCAACGGTGCGAAGAGGATGCGCCGTGTGCGGTAGGCGTTGTGAATTTCGTGCCAGGCAGCAGCTTCGCGGGCATCCTCGGTTTCGATTTCGTCACCGCTTTCAATGGTCAGCACCGGGGCATCCGCTTTGCGTCTGCGGCGGGGCGGGGGAGTCTCGGCAGGCTTTTCTTCTTCGACAGGGGCGGGAATGGGTGCATCCTCAAACTCCACAAGTTCGGGGATAGGCAGGTCGGGGGTAAAAATGTCACTGTTCATTTCCATGAGGAATCTCCTTTTCGTTTTCAGGTTTTGTTATGATAGATTCTTTGTCGGTGGCAACCACCGCTTTTGATTTGGCGGGACGGCCGCGGCGTCTAGGCGGCACCTTAGGTGACGCCTTAGCTGTTTCCGCCGGGGGAGCTTCGAGTGTTTCTGGTAAGACTTTCCGCCATTCCGGGATATGGGCAGATGCTTTGCACTCCCGCAACTGCTTGTAAGCGGGGTGCAGAGAGTAGTCCATCTTGTGGACTTTCAGAACCTTGTGGCCGCGCAATATCACGAGCGCTTCATCTACCGGCAGGCGCAGCACTTCATCCGGGGTAAGCACCGGTCGTTTGCCAACGCCGCTGCTTTCGCGGTATTGTGGCGTGTAGTCGGAGACGCGCAGGGTGCTTAGAACCTTGGAGGTACTGGACACCGCCACGCTGGCGATGCCGGTACGCTGGGAAACGTATTCGGCGGTCAGCTGATCCGTGCAGCCGAGAAAAAGCTGCACATCGCAGTTGCCCAAAATCTCCTGCCACTGGTTCTGCGGATAGCGGTTTTGCAGACCGGCAAGATTCTGGAATACGCAGGACATAGAGATGTTGCGGGAGCGAATGACGCTGATGCGCCGGGATAATTCGGAAATCGTACCACAGGCGGTCAATTCCTCGCCCAGCACATGAACCGGAACAGGAAGCCGCCCGCCGGGGCAGTTGGCATCGGCATATCGGACGAGTTTGATGAAGGCAAAGGACAGGAACAGCGATGCAAGAAAGTCAAAGGTGCTGTCTTGATCGCTGGTGACTAGATAGTAGGCGCAGGGCTGCTGCCCTGGCAGTTCAAGGCTGATTTCGTCATACGCAGTAATTTTCTTAATCAGCTCAGACTGAAATACTTGCAACCGGCTGCCCAGCCCGCTGATAACACCGCTGCGCACCGAATCCGAGGCCCGCTGGTACAGGCTGTACGGTGCTTTGGCGGGGTGTGTCAGTGGCAGAACATCAAACAGGCTGTCCAACTGACTTTCGCTGCATTGCGTGATAAGGTTGTACACCTCACCAATATTCCGCTGTTCCGGCGGGTAGGTGAGGTCAACGTATAAGACCAGCGCTTTCAACAGATTCATCTCGCCGGAATCCCAGAAACGATCGCTCTTGCCTGTGCCGTTGGTATTCTTAATGATGACATCCACGAAAAGCTGCGCCATCAGCTCCTGCCCCTCAATTTCTTTCAGGCAGTTCCATGAATCGGAATTTTCGGGGCTGACGAGGTTGAACACCCGCACCGTGTAGCCCAAAACTCGCATATATTCGCTGGATTTTTCGTAGAGTTCCGATTTGGGGTCACAGATAATCAGCGACTCTCCGCGGGCAGCGCTTTGCAGGATGCGGTTCATACAGAACGAACGGGTTTTCATCGAGCCGCTGGCACCGTAGACGGCGAGGTTGCCGTTCATACGGGTTTTCTCCGGGATGCAAAGAAACCTGCCGTCGAGAATCCCCAGCACGGTGCCCGTATGCTGGGACAGGTCGGAAACTATATTCAGCACAGCAGGAATTTCTCGCGGCTGCATCCAGCCGGACGTGCCGTAAGTGCCTTTCGCAGAGAAATCAAAGTTGCGCTCAGAATCCGTTAAGGCATCTTGGCTGAATAACTTTCGGTACAGGAAAATCGCGGCGACTGCTGCTGCGCAGCCTGCCATACAGTAAAGGCTGTACGGAAACCACAAAATACCTTTGAGGCAAGCCAGCGGCGTCAAAGAGGAAAACGGCGGGGAAGTACCGCCCGGCATACCGCCGTTTTTCTGCCAGACAGCATAGTTGCCGATGAACTGCGTCAAGTAGCCGCAGGCGTAGAGCAGCAGCGTGACTGCCAACAGAATCTGCCATCTTTTTGAAGGACGTTTCATGGCGAAGTCAGAAACCTCCTCTCGAACTCGGCAAAGTCGATGATCTGCAGTTCGACCTTGTCGCCGCAGAGTGGCCGCAGCGCGCCTGCCTGAAAATCAAAGCAGAGGATGGCCCCCTTCATTTGCAGCAACTCCAAGGCAGACAGGAATCGAAACAGACGCGGCAGATCCGGCAGATAGCAGAACAGAATCGGCGCGCCTGCATCGGTACGAGCATCGTTTTCGATGAAAGCATTACGGCAAGGCAGCTGGAGTTCTTGCAACAGCGTGGCGTTTAGTTGCCCGATGACATCCGGGCGACAGAGCAGCCACAACAGCGTCTCGCCGTGGTAGTCATTGGTGAGAAAGTAGAAATGTTCGTAGCCTTCGCCAAAAAGGAAGTGTTCTTTCTTGTAGGTCTTTGCATCTTTCAGCAGAGTAGTCATCACTGCCCACTGATCGGACAGCAGGATGCCATCAGGCGTGTGACTTGCGCCAGTCCGCATATAGCGGATATTTTGCAGCATGATTTTTCCCCGCTGTTCGATTTGCGTGTCAAAGGTCGGAACAGCATCCATGCCGTTGAACACAGCAAAGGTGTGGGATGGGGTCATCAGTGAGCCTACCATGCGGGAGCCGTGAACCTTTATCATTTCAAGACCCAGTTCTTTCATCTCGCGGGAATCATAAAAAGCGGTTGATTCAATGCGGCAAGGACTGCTGCCACCAGGCACAAATACAGGGGGCTTTTCATCCCGATAAATCGCCGCACCTGCATTCAACATCGTGACATAGGCTTGCGCAATACGGTGCAGCCGCAGACGACGGGCAGGGGATGATTTGATGGAGTTGGTGTCGGTGCGACCTGACAGATAGAATTGAAATCGTTCTGGCGCTCGTTCCCGCAAAAGACGTTTGCCACGGATACCGAGCCGATAGCCGCGAAGATGATCTTTGGAGAAGATGCGCAGGAGCTTGCCGTGTGTCAGGCTCGTCACAACTTTTTTTCGGTAACTTTTGCTTGAGGTAAGACGATCAGCACACGCACAAGGAACCTCGCCGCAGATGGCTGTAAGCGCCAAAAGTTCATAATAGAGGCTGTCTTGCGCGGGCAGGACAGGAAAAGCAGAAGAAATAGAAATCACCTCGGAATTTAACCGTGCCTTCTTTGACTCCGGCGAAAGTCGCTGCCGATTGGGGTATGAATCGGCTTACAACAACGCGGAAAAGTCATTTTCAAGCACAGGTATCTGTTTTTTACGTATTTTTAGGAAAAAGTGGAGGTCGGTTTTCAGCCGATTTTGGGGCGTTCAGCCATGCCGAAAAGCAATTTTTCGGCATTACAGTTATCACGGTAGAGGACGAATATCCAAATCGGGTCGTCTGGAAAGAATCGCACAACGCCCCGGTATCGTCTGTCAGACAGAATGTAGCAATGACATCTATGACAGCTTTCAGTTCCAGATTGTCATAATCCCGCACGGCTTTGATTGGCAGATTGTGGTCATAGATATGCTCCACGCAAATCACGCAATCGGAGAAATGGGGAAGTGGTCCGCTTTGCACCAGTGCCGCCTGTAGTGGCAGCAAAAGGAATTTACAGCCGTCCCGCTTCTTTTTATCCGGCAGAAGCGCAGGGAGCAGAACTCGCAAATAATTATCAGATGCCCACACGCGGATGCCCTGCACCTCGGCTGCCTTGGGGTAGTAATAAATCGGCGGCTCGTTAGACACAGAAAAGAACATATTGCGAAGACGCGCCGTGCTTTTCTCACTGAGAAGTGCCGCGCTCTCGGCAGTTTTGGCAAACTGCATCGGGTCGGGCGCGGGGAGCAGATGTTCCATCTCGTATAGCTTTTTGTGGATATCGATGAGCCCGCGCTGCTCCAAACGGATGCGGTTCAAAAGTACGTCAGGATTCAAGCGCGGCCTCCTTTTTGTAGTAGCTGACGGTGCCGTCCTCGGCCACCGTGCAGAAACCGGCCACCTGCGGAATGTTCAGCAGCTCAATCTGGGCAGCATCATCTACCACCACGATGCGCTTGCCGGCATCTTTCTGTGGCTGGCGCAGTAGCTGGCAAATCATAGTTTCCTTGCCCTGCGGGATAGGCACGATTTCATACAGTTCTCCATTTGCAAAACAGAGAATAGCTGCCGGAAATTCTCCAACAGTGTGGTATTCCACCTGATCTATGAAGTCGAGCAAGACCCAGACACAGCGGGATAAGTCCTTGACTGCGTTGCCTTGCACTTCTCTATTTGCGTAGTAGCGGTCATTCCCGGAGCAGAAGATGCGCCCCTCTTTTAGCATATGGGCAAGCAAAGTTTTTGCTGCCGCTTCCTTTTCGGGGAAGAATCGGCAAAGCTGCTCTTCGGTCAGACCGGGGTACAGCGAGATGTTATGCAGCATTTCAGCGGCTTCCCGCTGATAGATCGCTGCGCGGTTTTTCAATAAAATCACCATCCTTATTGCGCATTAAGGACGCATAAAGACGTATTAGGTACTGTCGGCAGCATAGCCACAGGCCGCTAATACGCAATCAATACGTTCTTTTGCGTATTCGACTTTTTATTGAGTAATCATTGCGTCAAGGCGGACGTATTACGGCCAACTGCAAAACCTCCAAAATCAGAAATTGCCCAAAACAAAAAGAGCCGTGCCTGAAAAAAGTCAGGTACGACTCTAGGTGAAAATGTCCAACCTTTTTGGCTGAACCCTATTTTGAACATACTAATTGTAACATACGAGATTATACACGTATATACAATCACTGTGCGGATGTGGTGCAGATGTAATGCAAGTGCGGCAAAAAACTTTCAAGGCAGTGCATCCGGCGCAATCTTGATTCTTTGGTGTGCAGGCATTATAATGCAAAAGAAAGCAAAGAAAAGGAATCATGAATTTTATGGATGACCGGGTATTGCAGATACAAAACAGAACCTGCCGAGTCTATGGCACGGTCGGCGCCGAATACCTGCTGCTGCAAATGGCGGACGAGCACGACCCTGCAGGGATGGAACGGGAAGCGGAAGCCCTGCGACGGCAAACCGCACGACCGTTTTTGCTGGTCGCTGTCCCCGTGGAAAATTGGAACGACGACCTGTCGCCTTGGTCCGCACCGCCCGCGTGGGGCAAGCAGGGCTTCGGCGGCAGGGCAGAGGATACGCTGGCGTGGCTGGAGCAGGCTGTGCCGAGCATCCGTCGGCAGTATTCTATAAAGGAAGATGCCAAGGTTATTTTGGGCGGCTACTCGCTGGCGGGGCTGTTTGCGCTGTGGGCGGCAACCCGGACCGATACCCTGTACGGCGTGGCGGCGGCTTCGCCGTCCGTGTGGTTTCCCGGCTGGCCAGAATACGAAGCGGCGCACCCTATCCAAACGCAGCGCGTTTACCTCAGCCTTGGTGACCGCGAGGAACATACCAAAAATCAGACGATGGCGGCTGTGGGTGACAACATCCGCGCCCTGCACACCGCCCTGACTCGGCGCGGCGCAGATTGCACACTGGAATGGAACGCAGGCGGTCACTTCAAGGATGCCGACCTGCGGACAGCAAGGGCGTTTGCCTGGACTATGGAGAGCGAGAAATGACGATTCTGATAGATGCCGATGGCTGCCCGGTGGTGGATCTGACCCTTCAGACGGCCGCAAAATATAACGTTCCCGTGCTGATTCTATGCGATACTGCCCACCAAATTCAGCGCGACGGCGCACAAACCCTAACCTTTGGCAAGGGTGCCGACAGCGTGGATTTTGCACTGGTGAACCGCGTATGCGCGGGCGACCTTGTTATTACGCAGGACTACGGGCTGGCAAGTATGTGTCTGGCGCGCCGCGCCCGTGTGCTGAACCAAAACGGCTTAGAGTACACGCCCGAAAATATCGACGGGCTGCTGTTCCGCCGCCACGAAAACAAAAAGCTCCTCCGCGCCGGGAAGCACCCTAAAGGGGCATCCAAGCGAACGAAGGAGCAAGACATAACATATAGAAACACTTTAGGAAGAATTTTGCAGACTGTGTAAAGCTCTTTCTAAGGCATCTGAAAACGGTGTAAATTTTATTAAAAATAAAGCCTGCTCTTAATACAAGTGGCCGTAAACCTACATCTACACCCCGTCAGCTCGAATTTTATGCCAAACGGGAACAACGCTCTTTTTCTCTTGCATAAGTTTATACATCGTTTGGCGTAAGATTGGCGTAGGGCATGATTTCAGTTAGAAACCCGCCAAAAGAAAAAGCCTGAAATTTCTCGTATCATCAAGAAATTTCAGGCTTTTTTGTGCTTAAATTGACAATTTACTGGTCAATAGGCTTCATCGTGGGGAATAGCAGCACATCACGAATGGACGCGCTGTCCGTCAACAGCATGACCAGGCGGTCAACGCCGAAGCCCAGACCGCCTGTGGGGGGCAGGCCGTACTCAAGGGCGGTCACATAGTCATAGTCGACCTGCGCCTTGCAATCAGGCTCGATGGCCTTGCGCTCGGCGACCTGGCGCTCGAAGCGGGCTTTCTGGTCGATGGGGTCGTTCAGCTCGCTGAACGCATTGCCGTACTCGGTGCAGTCGATGAAGTACTCAAACCGCTCGGTGAAGGCCGGATCATTGGGCTTGCGCTTGGCAAGCGGGCTGATCTCGACAGGGTAGTCGTAGATGAACGTAGGCTGGATGAGCTTGTCCTCGACAAAGGCGTCGAAGAACTCAGCCAGGATAGCCCCCTTGGTCGGGACTTCGGGCAGCTCCACATGGTGCTCCTTGGCGGCGGCGATAGCGTCCTCATCAGTCTTCCAGTCGTTGAAATCAACACCGGAATACTTTTTGACAGCTTCGACCATCGTCAGGCGCTCCCAGTGGCCCATGTCGATCTGCTTGCCCTGATAGGTGATCTCCAAGCTGCCGCAGACCTTGAGGGCCAGACGCTTGTACATCTCCTCAACCAGATCCATCATGCCGTGGAAGTCGGTGAAAGCCTGGTACAGCTCGATGGTCGTGAACTCGGGGTTATGCTTCGGGTCCATGCCCTCGTTGCGGAAGATGCGGCCGACCTCATACACGCGGTCCATGCCACCCACGATCAGGCGCTTGAGGTACAGCTCGGTCTCAATGCGCAGCACCATGTCCATGTTCAGGGTGTTGTGGTGGGTGTAGAAGGGGCGGGCGGACGCACCGATCTCAAACGGGGTCAGAATAGGTGTGTCGACCTCCAGGAAGCCCTTCTCGTCCAGGTAGGCACGGATCTCCTTCAGAATCAGGCTGCGCTTGACGAAGGTGTCCTTGACCTCGGGGTTGACGATGAGGTCAACATAGCGCTGACGGTAGCGGGCCTCGCGGTCGGTCAAGCCGTGGAACTTCTCGGGCAGGGGAAGCAGGCTCTTGGAGAGCAGGGTCAGCTCACTGATGCGGACGGAAATCTCGCCCATCTTGGTGCGGAACACTTCGCCCTTGACGCCGATGATATCACCGATGTCCAGCTTTTTGAAAGCGGCATAGGCCTCATCGCCCAGCAGGTCGCGCTTGACAAAAATCTGGATGTCGCCCTTCTGGTCGCGCAGATGGGCAAAGCTGGCCTTGCCCATGACGCGCTTGGACATCATGCGGCCGGCCAAAGAGACGATCTTACCGGTCTCGGCTTCGGCGGGCAGGTCGGCAAACTCCTGTTTGAGGTCGGCCGAGTACGCATCCTGCGCATATTTTGTGATTTCAAAGGGGTTGTGACCGGCTTCGCACAGGTCAGCCAGCTTTTGGCGGCGCACGGCGGCCTGCTGGCTGATTTCCTGCTCGGTCTGGGGCTTATTCTGCTCCATGTGAGATCGTCCTTTCGTGATTTTTTGATTTCAAATGCTTACTTGGAACGGGAAACTTCCAGCAGCTTGTAGGTGATGATATTGCCGTTGGGCAGGGTGACATTAAAGCTGTCGCCGACTTTGCAGCCGATCATGGCCGCGCCAACCGGGCTCTCGTCGCTGATGCGGTTCAGGTCCATATCCGCCTCGGTGGAGCCGGTCAGGTCGTACTCCTCGGCGTCCTCCAGGTCATCGCCCTCGGCCAGAATCTTGACGTGCATACCGATGGAAGCCGTGTCGTTGGACAGCTCGCTCTCATCCATGATGCGGGCCAGCTTGAGGGTGGCCTCCAGGTCGGCGATGCGGGCCTCCACAGAAGCCTGCTCCTCCTTGGCGGCGTCGTACTCGGCATTCTCGCTCAAATCGCCGTAGCCGCGGGCAACCTTGATCTTGTCAGCGACTTCCTTACGTTTGACGGTGCGCAGGTTTTCCAGTTCCTGCTCCAGTTTATTATAGCCCTCGCGGGTAACGACAACTTCTTTAGCCATAGCAGTGTCTCCTAACGTAAAATGGATAGTAAAAGTAGTGCGGCACCAACTGGGGAGCCGCACCAACTTAGATATTATATAGGTTTAAATAGGATTTGTCAAGTCACAGCGTCATTTATCCAGCTGCAGCAGGCCAACTTTGCGGTAAACTTTGCTGACGGTGCGGTTGGCCAGGCGGGAGGCACGCTCGGCACCGTTCTTGAGCACCTCATCCACATAGGTTTTGTCGGCCAGAATACGGCCATACTCGGCCTGCACGGGGGCCAGCGCATCGGCGGTGACTTCGGCCACAGCCAGTTTGAAGTCGCCATAGCCCTTGCCCTCAAACTCGGCGGCGATCTCATCGTTGGACTTGCCGGTAAAGGTGCTGTAAATGCACATCAGGTTGGACACGCCGGGCTTCGTCTCACGGTCAAAGCGGACAACGCCGTCGGAGTCGGTCACGGCGCGCTTGAACTTGCGCACGATGGCGTCCTTGTCGTCGGTCATCAGGATGAAGCTGTTGACGTTCGTGTCGGACTTGCTCATCTTTTTAGTCGGTTCGGCCAGCGACATGATTTTCGCGCCGGCGGCAGGGACGTAGCCCTCCGGCAGGGTGAAAGTGTCGCCGTAGATGCCGTTGAAGCGGCCTGCGATATCGCGGGCAATCTCCAGGTGCTGGGTCTGGTCCTGGCCCACGGGAACGAGGTCTGCGTTATAAATCAGGATATCCGCCGCCATCAGCACAGGGTAGGTGAACAGGCCGCCGTTGACGTTGTCGGGGTGCTTGGCGCTCTTGTCCTTGAACTGGGTCATGCGGGACAGCTCGCCGAACTGGGTGTTGCAGGCCAGCACCCAAGAAAGCTCTGTATGCGCCGGCACATGGCTCTGCACGAACAGAACGTGCTCCTTCGGGTCGATGCCCACGGCCAGCAGCAGGGCGGCCAGCTCACGGGTGCGGCGGCGCAGGTCGGCGGGCACCTGGCGCACGGTTAGGCTGTGCAGGTCGGCCACCATGTACAGGCAGTCATAGTCAGATTGCAGCAGTGCCCAGTTGCGCACCGCGCCGATATAGTTGCCCAGAGTGGGCGTGCCGGTGGGCTGAATGCCCGAAAGAATGCGTTTGCGTTTTTCTTCTGCCATAGTACTCTATCTCCATTCGTTATAAATCACTTTTTCAATGCAAGGGAAGAATATGCTTTATTCGTATTCCGTCGCCGCCGCCATCGTGCGCATCCAGCGCAAAGCAGCCGTCTCAACGGCAGACACCTGCATGGGATATACGGTGATGCCATTGACCGCCTCCTTGCCGAACCGTTCTCCCGCGCAAATTTTCACGCAGGACTAGGCAGTTCATGTGTTTTCGTGTACAATATAGAATATAATCAAACAGAAGATATTTGTCAATGTTTTACACCCCTGAAACTGATAGTTTTATGTGAAGGAATGTTACAGCTATGGTCAAAATTCTATTCGTTTGCCACGGCAACATCTGCCGCAGTCCGATGGCGGAGTTTGTGATGAAAGATTTAGCCGCCAAGGCCGGGGCAGGGAAGCGTTTTGTCATTGATTCCGCTGCCACCAGCACCGAGGAGATCGGCAACCCGGTCTACCCACCGGCGCGGCGGGAGCTGGCGGCCCATGGCGTTGCCTGCGGGGCGCATGCGGCGCGGCAGATGACCCGGGCCGACTATGACAAATATGACCTGCTCATCGGCATGGACAGTGCCAACATCCGCAATATGACCCGCCTCTGCGGCGGAGACCCGGCGGGCAAAATCCACCGCCTGCTGGACTGCACTGACCGCCCCGGCGACGTGGCCGACCCCTGGTACACCGGGGATTTTGCGGCCACCTGGCGGGATGTACTGGACGGCTGTACGGCGCTTCTGGAAATGCTGACCAATAAAAAATAGACAAACCGGCCAACAAGTGCTATAATGAAGCTACCTTTGAATATGCACCAACTACAATCCGAAAGGAACGTGTGAATAGAATGGGAAAATATTTCGGTACTGACGGCTTCCGCGGCGAGGCCGGTGTCAACTTGACCGCCGACCACGCCTACAAGGTAGGCCGTTTCCTTGGCTGGTATTACGGTATGCTGCGCCAGCGCAACGGCGAGGCGACCGCCCCGCGCATCGTCATCGGCAAGGATACCCGCCGCAGCTCCTACATGTTTGAGTACAGCCTCGTCGCGGGCCTGACCGCCAGCGGCGCGGACGCCTACTTGCTGCACGTCACCACCACCCCCAGCGTAGCCTACATTGCCCGTGTAGACGACTTCGACTGCGGTATCATGATCTCCGCCAGCCACAACCCTTACTATGACAACGGCATCAAGCTCATTGACTGCTACGGCGAGAAAATGGACGAAGAAACGCTGCTCCTGGTTGAGGCTTACCTCGACGGGCACCTGCACGTTTTCGACCAGGATTGGCCCGAGCTGCCTTTCGCCAGCCGCGACAAGATCGGCTGCACGGTGGACTATGTGGCAGGCCGCAACCGCTACATGGGCTACCTGATTTCCCTGGGCATCTACTCCTTCCGCGGTGTCAAGGTCGGCCTGGACTGCGCCAACGGCTCCAGCTGGAACATTGCCAAGAGCGTGTTTGACGCCCTCGGCGCGGACACTTACGTCATCAACAACAAGCCCAACGGCCTGAATATCAATCTCAACGCCGGTTCCACCCACATTGAGGGCTTGCAGAAGTTCGTCGTTGAGAACCACCTTGACATCGGCTTTGCCTATGACGGCGACGCCGACCGCTGCCTCTGCGTGGATGAGAAGGGCAACGTCGTCACCGGCGACCATATCCTGTACATCTACGGCTGCTATATGAAGGAGCGCGGCAAGCTCATCACCAACACGGTCGTCACCACCGTTATGTCCAACTTCGGCCTGTACAAGGCTTTTGATGCGCAGGGCATCGACTACGCCAAGACCGCCGTTGGCGACAAGTATGTGTATGAGTATATGGCGAAAAACGGCTGCCGCATCGGCGGCGAGCAGAGCGGCCACATCATCTTCTCCAAGTACGCCAGCACCGGTGACGGCATCCTGACGAGCCTGAAGATGATGGAGGTCATGCTGGCGAAGAAGAAGCCAATGAGTGAGCTGGCCGCCCCACTGAAGATTTACCCGCAGGTTCTGGAAAATGTCCATGTCACCGACAAAAAAGCCGCACAGGACGACGCAGACGTCCAGGCGGCCGTCAAGGCCGTGGCCGAGGCCCTGGGCAGCACCGGCCGCATCCTGGTCCGCGAGTCCGGCACCGAGCCGCTGGTTCGCGTGATGGTCGAAGCTCCCGAGCACGAGACTTGCGAAAAGTACGTCGCCCAGGTCGTGGACGTCATCAAGGCCAAGGGTTACGCCATCTGAATTTGAACCCTGCATGAAGCTTTGCACCGCGCTGTTGAAAAGGCAGCGCGGTGTTTTTTGGTGGAATTGAAACGTTTCCCTTGCAATGTGTCTCTCCACCTGCTACAATAAATTATATTATTTGTAAGGAGCGATCACCCATGAACTGGCATCAGGCGTGCGAACTGCCCTATTACCACGGCAGTGACCTGGGCGCAAATCCAACGGCGGAGGATACCACTTTCAAGCTGTGGGCTCCCACTGCCTGCGGGGTCGTGGTCTGCCTGTTTGCCACCGGCACCGACGATGAACCCGGCGCAGAAACGCTGGGCGTACACGAGATGCGCCGCGGCGACGCCGGGGTGTGGGCTATCACACTGCCGGGCAATCTGCACGGCGTCTACTACATCTACCGCATCTATTTCCCGGATGGCCGCATGCATGAGGTCGTGGACCCCTACGCCCGCAGCGCCGGGGCCAACGGCGTGCGCGGCATGGTCGTGGACCTTGCCAAGGCCGCGCCGGAGGGATGGGAGCAGGACACCCGCCCCGATATCCCTGCCCACGCCCGCAGCGTGTGGGAGGTGCATGTTGCCGATTTTTCCGCCGACGAACACAGCGGCGTAAAACCGACGTGGCGCGGCAAATTCATGGGCTTCACCCCCGATGACACGACGCTGGACGGTGACGGCGAACACCCAACCTGCTTGAACTATTTAAAAAATCTCGGCGTCAGCCATGTGCAGCTGCAGCCCATCTATGACTACGCCACCGTGGATGAGGCCCGCCCCGACGGCGGCTACAACTGGGGCTATGACCCGCTGAACTACAACGTGCCCGAGGGCAGCTTTGCCACTGACGCCTTCCACGGAGAGGTGCGTGTGCGGGAGTGCCGCGCCATGGTGGCCGCCCTGCACCGCGCGGGGCTGGGCGTCGTGATGGATGTTGTCTACAACCACACCTACCACGGCGAGAGCAACTTGGAGCGCACCGTGCCAGGCTACTGGAACCGCCGCTGGCCCAACGGCATGACGACGAACGGTTCCGGCTGCGGCTGCGACCTGGCCAGCGAGCGCCCGATGGTGCGCAAATACATCGTGGAATCGGTGCTGTACTGGGCCACGACCTACCACATTGACGGTTTCCGATTTGATTTGATGGCGCTGGAAGATGTGGACACAATGAACGCCATCCGCGCTGCGCTGGACAGCCTGCCCGGCGGCGAGAACATCCTGATGTACGGCGAACCCTGGATGGGCGGCGGCACGAACATTGAGGGCGGTGCACGCCCTGCCGACAAGCGTGCGCTGGATGCTCTGAGTGACCGCATCGGATTTTTCTGCGATGATACACGGGACTGCATCAAGGGCAACGTCTTTGACGCGGCCAATGCGGGCTATGTCAACGGCGCGCCCCAGCACGGCTACGATGTGCTGCACCTGATCAGCGCATGGCGCAACGGTGCCCACGGCTTCTGGCCGCGCAAGGCGGGGCAGGTGGTGCAGTACATCTCGGCCCACGACAACTACACGCTTTGGGACAAGCTGGCCGCCGTGGCCCGACGCGGCGACTACGACTGGCCCGACGCCGACCTGCTGGCGCAAAACCGCATGGCGGCGGGCATCTACCTGACCTGTCAGGGCCTGCCCTTCATGCAGGCGGGCGAGGAATGGGGCCGTACCAAGCATGGCGACCACAACAGCTACAAAGGCCCGCTGGACACGAACAAGTTAGACTGGACCCGCGCCCACAGGCCGGAATTTGCCGCCCTGACGGCGTTTTACCGCGGGATGCTGGCCATCCGCCGCGCCTACCCGCGTTTGAGCGGCGCGGCAGGGGAGCCAGAGCCGTTTATTCTGATGCTACCCGGCTGGCTCATCGGCTTTGTGCTGGAGAACGACGGCACGGCCACGGCAGGCCAGCTGGCCGTCTACTACAATCCCGAGCGCACCTGCCAGTGGGCCAGCCTGCCCGCCGGTACCTGGCGCAAGCTCAGCGACGGCGTCCACGCCGGGGTAACACCCTTTGGCCCCCGTTTCCGTGATGCGTTGGAGCTGGCCCCCACGAGCGTGACGGTGCTGGTAGCGGAATGAGATGCATTGGGAGAGGCTTGACCTCTCCTTTTTTTGTATCCCGGTAGGGGCGGGGCATGCCCCGCCCTCAACCATCCCGTAAACGTCCGTTTTCCATTATGCCCGGCCCCTACCGTGTGGTTTGTTCACAATTTATCCATTTGACAGATTGTTCGATTTTCCGTATAATTATTCTTATACGATTTGTAAAAAATCCTGCATCTGCTACGATTTGTTTACCCACTGTGAACAAATAAGAAAAGGGAGGTCATCTGCCATGAGCGATTACGCAGCCATCGAAAAGGAAGCCCGCATCTTCACCGAGGAATGTGTCACCAACAACCGCATTGACCCTGCACTGTTTGCCCAGTATGATATCAAGCGCGGTCTGCGCGACAAAAACGGTAAGGGTGTGCTGGCCGGTATCACCAACATCTCCCGCATCGATGCCTTTGAGGAACGCGACGGCCAGAAGATTCCCTGCGATGGCAAGCTCTGGTACCGCGGCTACAACGTCTATGACCTGATCCGCGGTCTGCGCGGCAAGCGCTACGCCTTTGAGGGTGCAGCCTACCTGCTGCTGTTGGGCGACCTGCCGAACCAGGAGCAGCTGGAAACCTTCACGGCCTGCCTGTCGAAATGCCGCGCCCTGCCGACAAACTTTGTGCGCGATGTCATCATGAAAGCCCCCAGCCATGACCTGATGAACTCCCTGACCCGCAGCGTGCTGACGCTGGCCAGCTATGACGACGACATCGGCAAGACCGACCTGCAGACCCAGCTGGAACAGTGCATCAAGCTCATCAGCGTATTCCCGATGCTGGCCGTCTACGGCTACCACGCTTACAATTATTATGAGTGCGGCGGCAGCATGTACATCCACCGCCCGGATCCGAACCTGTCCACTGCGGAAAACTTGCTGAAAATGCTGCGCCCCGACCAGAAATACACCGACCTTGAGGCCCACGTTCTCGATATCGCGCTGCTTTTGCACATGGAGCACGGCGGCGGCAACAACTCCACCTTCACGACCCGCGTCGTCACGTCCTCCGGGTCGGACACCTACTCGGTCATCGCGGCGGCGCTTTCCAGCCTGAAAGGCCCCAAGCACGGCGGCGCGAACATCAAGGTCATGAAGATGATGGACGACATCCGCGCCCATGTCGCCGACCCGCTGGACGAGGCCGCCATGGCCGACTACCTCGGCCGCATCGTGGATCGGCAGGCCTTTGACCAGAAGGGCCTGATCTACGGCATGGGCCACGCGGTCTACTCACTCAGTGACCCGCGCGCTGTGGTGTTCAAGAACTTTGTCCACCAGCTGGCCGATGCCAAGGGCCGCAGCCGTGACTTTGAGTATTACAACACCATCGAGCGGCTGGCCCCCAAGGTCATTGCCGAAAAGCGCCACATCTACAAGGGCGTTTCGACGAATGTAGACTTCTACTCCGGCTTTGTCTATGATATGCTGGGCATTCCGGTGGAACTGTACACGCCGATCTTTGCCATTGCGCGTATCGTCGGCTGGTCCGCCCACCGCATGGAGGAGCTGGTCAACATGGACAAAATCATCCGCCCCGCCTACCAGAGCATCATGCAGCCGCGTGACTACGTCCCGCTGGAAGAACGCTGAAAATAAAACCGGGAAGTGCCGTTTTGACGCTTCCCGGTTTTGCTTATCGGTGGATACACATATGGGTCATCTCATCCTCACCGTCGCCCTGCACCATGCACAAAAACTCCCAGCCGTATCGCTCATAAAAGCCCTTCCATAGAAAAAGAGAAGCACTTTCCCATTTTGGAAACCGCGCTTCTCTTTTCTGCTCTCTTAGTAGTTGCTGCTCTTCAGCTCAAAATAGCTCTGCGGATGGGCGCAGACCGGGCACTTGACCGGCGCGTGCTGGCCGATATAGACGAAACCGCAGTTGCGGCACTGCCAGACCTGCTCGGTCTCGCGGGCGTAGACCTTGCCAGCTTCGATGTTGGCGGCCAGGGCCTTGTAGCGCTCTTCGTGGTCCTTCTCGATGGCGGCGACCATCGTGAACAGGGCTGCAACCTGGTTGAAGCCCTCCTCCTTCGCCTCGGCGGCCATGCGCGGGTACATCGAGGTATGCTCCTCGTTCTCGCCCGCGGCGGCCATCTTCAGGCAGGTCAGCGTGTCGGGGATCTCGCCGTTCTCCATCAGGAGTTTGAACCAAATTTTGGCGTGCTCTTTCTCGTTGTTGGCGGTCTCGGTGAAGATGGCGCTGATCTGCTCGTAGCCTTCCTTCTTGGCCTTGGATGCAAAGTAGGTGTACTTGTTGCGGGCCTGGCTCTCACCTGCGAAAGCCTCCCACAGGTTTTTCTCGGTCTTGCTGCCTCTGAGTTCCATAGTGAATACCTCCGTTTTAAATTAGGATTTGTTCTTAATTTTATTCTATTATACCATAAGAAGTGCGTATGTCAAGTCAAATATCGGGAACAACTCTTGTGTATTTTGCCCAAAGCGTTGACAAATCATCCAAAATAGTGTACCATCTGAATAGGAGTTAATCTTAAATCCTTAAAGGAGGTCTGCCCATGACCCGCCAACGCGCCCTGATACTGGACATTATGCGTGAAAAATGCCCCGAGCATATGACCGCTGACGAAATTTTCAGCCACGCGCGGCAGGCCATGCCGCACATTGCCCGCGGCACCGTGTACCGCAACCTAAAGCTTATGGAGTTGGACGGCGAGATCGGCCACCTGGAAATGCCGGACGGCCCCGACCGCTACGACGCCAACCCAAGCCCCCACGGCCACCTGCTGTGCGAAAGCTGCGGCGACCTGGCCGACCTGCCGGTGGTGGGGCTGATCCGCGATATTGAGTCCGCCATCGGCACCGAGGTACGCGGTTACACGCTGACGATCCGGTATATCTGCCCAAAATGCCGCGCTAAAAACGCGCAGTGACCCTTGCCGCCCAACCGTGGGCGGTATTTTTGTAAAAGCGAGGTTGGTACTTATGGCAAAGCAGCGCGACCCTGTATTAGATAGTATGCGCGGCATCGGCATCGTGCTTATGGTGCTGGGGCACTCGGGCTTTCCCGGCACCGGTTTTATCTATCTTTTCCACATGGCACTGTTTTTTATGCTCAGCGGGTGGCTTTTCAGCCTGCGGGGCGGGCTGGTACATTTTGCCAAGCGCAAGGTGGTCACGCTCTGGCTGCCCTTTGTGCTGGCCAACACGGCGTTCACGGTGCTGAACAACCTGTTCCTGCGCCTGAATATTTTAACCGGGGATGAGCGCATTCTGGCGCTGCCCGGCAATATCGTCACCACGCCCACAACGCTGAAAGACGTCATCGGCCGCACGGCGCACTGGTGCGTGTTTGACGGCGGCACCCAGCTGGGCGGGGCGCTGTGGTTCATCCAGGCGCTGTTCCAGATTTCTATTTTGTACGCTGTCGTGGAATTTTTGCTGCAGAAGCTGCTGCGCGGCGGTGATACACTGATTGCCCAGGGGCTTGTCTCCGGCGTGCTGCTCTGGGTGGGATGGCGCTGTGGTCTGGCCGGGTGGAACGTCTGGGGGCTTGGCATTGCGGCCAGCTGTTACAGCCTGTTCTACCTGGGGACCGTGCTGCGCTGCACCGCCCGCAGCGACGTCAAACCGCTGCACCGCGCCGGGCTGGCCGCTGCCGCGTTTGTGCTGCTGGCCGTGCTGGGGCAGTTTGGCTCCGTTGGCCTGGCGGGCAACGGCTACCCCGGGCCGATCTTCCTGCTGGCCGCCAGTCTGGCGGGCTGGGTGCTGGTGCGGCAGGCTGCGTGTCTGTCGGCGGCGTGGCCGAAATTCAGCGCCGTGCTGGCCTACCTGGGCCGCGCCACAATGCCCATTGTCATTTTGCATTTCTTGAGCTTCAAACTCGTGACCTGGCTTGGGCTGCTGGCCACCGGCGGCGAGCCGTACCTGCTGGCCGCGTTCCCCACCTATTTCACCGGCGGCCTCTGGTGGCTGGCGTATACTGTGGTTGGCCTGGCTTTGCCGCTGGCAGGGGATTTGGTTTACAAGAAAGTGCGGGAAGCCTTCCCCTTTGGGGGAAGGTGGCCGAAGGCCGGATGAGGGGCGGCTTTGCCTTGCCGCCCCATAAGGAAACGCGCCCCTCATCAGTCCGCTTCGCGGACAGCTTCTCCCTCAGGAGAAGCCAAAGCGCCAAAATTTTCGAGCCCTTCGGGGCTCTTTTTTTGATATATTTCCGCCTCCATCGGCGTTATAAGGGTGAAAGGAGGTCGAGCCTATGCAGACTGAACAGGACCTGGAAAAACTCGTACATGCCCACACTGCCGCCCTGCTGCGCTACTGTACCGGCCTGCTGGGGTGTGAAGCCGATGCCCAGGACGCCGTGCAGAAAACCTTCATCAAGGCATGGCAGCAGCGTCGCACCCTGCGGGGCGACGGCACCGACAACGAATGCGCGTGGCTCTACCGCATCGCCTACCGCACCGCGCTGGATATGCTGCGGGCAGCCCGCCGCGCGGCCAACTACCCAACGCCGGAACCGCGGGAACAGGACCCAGGCATCAGCGACGAACTGCGTACCGCGCTGGCCGCTCTGCCGCCACTCGACCGGGCGCTGGTGTTGGAGCGCGTGCTGGACGGCCTGGACTATGCCGCGCTGGCACGCATCCATGGGCGGCCCGCCGCCTACCTGCGCACACGCTATCACCGGGCCAAAAAACAGCTGGCCTCACGATTAAGAGAGGGGGAGCACCATGACGAATGACCGCGATGAAGAATTTTTGCGCACGAAGCTGACTGACGGCCTGCACCCGGCCGAGGTCGATCTCTGGCCCGCCGTGGCCGAGGCTCTGCCCAACGCCCGCCCGGCATGGCCCTGGCGGCGTATCGCCCTCTGCCTGGCTGCGCCGCTGTTGATTGCAGCCGGGGTACTGGCGGGCACAGCAGAATTTACGAACCTGCGGGAGAACCCGCGCCCCTCCTTCGCGCCCGAGGCGAACACCGGGTATGCCATAACGTATGAGCGGCAGTATTTTACGCTGGATAGTGACTTACTGGCGGGGCTGACGGCAAACCACAACGGCGAGGTTTCTGCCGATGGCTGGTTGCCGATGCACTGCGGCATCAACGGATTTTTGCACCTTCCTGATGAGGACGAGATGAACCGCTATTCCCGCGCAGTGCGCGGCTACGACAGTTGGGGCGAACTGACCGCCGCGACCGACCTGCCGCTGGCACAGAACGTGCTGCTGGATACCGAAGCCAACAATTTTGCCGCCGTCTCGCTGTATCCGTCGGGCATGATCGAGATACCCGAAGAATACGACGGCCGCCCCTACACGCCGAAAGCGCAGGAATACCCGGCTGGGCTTATCCCCGTTGGGCGCGGCGAAACGCCGGACAAGCTCTACCTGCGCACCGGCGTGCGCCATGGCATCTACGATGTGGAAATGATGGCTGTCGTCTATCTGGGCGACGCCGCGCCGGAGACCGTGGCCCAGCTCTACCGCCAAAAGAGCGCCGGGCTGACCTGGGAATGTGAAAGCTACCCAATGGCAAACGGCAACACTGCGCTGATTCCGCACTGCACCAGCAACCCGAACTCGATGCCCTATGTGCAGTCCAGCGCCTATTTTGCGCAGGATGGCATTTTGTATCAGATTTATTGCAGACCACACACGGACGGCCTGGATTACAGCGTCAAGCAGGAGGATATCTGGGGCGAACTGAAGGTGGTGCTGAATGGGTTTACATAATACGCACCTGGAAAACCTTGCAAAAAACGCTTGACAACTGTGTGATATCATGCTATATTGTTAGCGTTAGTTAAAACTAACCGTAGTGAGTTTCCCTTTAGGAACCATAGCCCGCACAGTGCGGTTCTCTCCCCGTGCTGTGCGGTTTTATGGAAGCTTCGGTTAGCATATGCTAACTATTGCAGAGGATAAGGAGCCGTCTCATGGCAGAACGTACCCGCGTTACCCCCAGCCCGCGCAGCTTCGCCTGCGATTTGGCAACCCTGTGTGCCCCCACGCTGGCCGGGCTCAAACCCGCCAGCCTCTTCCGCTACCAGCCCGCGCCCGGGCAGGACGCCGCCGACATGGCCGCCGCCTGGCACGCAGCGCTCGCGCCCCGCGGCGTCACGGTGCGGGTGCTCAAGCAGTGTCCGCGTACCGGGGCCGTGCTGGTCTATGTTTACCGCCCCGCGCGGGTGGCAAGACTGCTGGCAGACCCCCGCACGCTGGACTTTCTGGCAGGGGAGGGGTACGCCCTCGGCACTGCGGACGCCCTGCTGAATCAGCTGGCCGACCGGCTGTGCTGCGAGGGGGAATTCCCGCACGAGATCGGCGTTTTCTTAGGCTACCCGCTGGCGGATGTCATCGGTTTTATCGAGAATCGCGGCAAAAACTTTACGGCCTGCGGCTACTGGAAGGTCTACACCGACCCCACCGCCGCCCAGGCAGAGTTTGACCGCTACAAAAAATGCGAGCGCATCTACGCCCGCTGCTATTACAACGGCACCCCGATCCGGCGGCTGACTGTGGCCGCCTGACGATGCACCATAAAGAATGTACAAAGGAGTAGTTTACTATGAGCAAGATCGCAGTTATCTATTGGAGCGGCACCGGCAACACCGAGGCTATGGCTGATTTGGTCGCTAATGCAGCAACCGCTGCCGGCGCAGCTGTTGACAAGTTCACCGCATCTGAGTTCAATGTTGCCTCCGCCGGCGACTACACCGGCTTTGCGCTGGGCTGCCCCGCCATGGGCGCTGAGCAGCTGGAAGAAAACGAGTTTGAGCCGATGTATCAGGATCTGCGCGGCTCCCTGAGCGGCAAGCCTGTCGGCCTGTTCGGCTCCTACGGCTGGGGCGACGGCGAGTGGATCCGCACCTGGGCCGAGGATGCCGAGGCTGCCGGTGCCCGCATGGTCGTTGAGCCTGTCATGGCCAACGGTGCCCCCGACGGCGACGCTGAGACTGCCTGCGCAGCCCTGGGCACCGCCCTTGCCAACGCGTGATATTCTCCATATCCATCATACCTGGGAGGGGCAGCAATGCCCCTCTTCTTTTTTATGTAAAGCCTTCTCACCTGGGAGAAGGTGGCCGAAGGCCGGATGAGGGGCACATTTGCCATAGCAACCCGTTCATAGGCAATAACGCCGCCCATGTAGGGGCCGGGCATGCCCGGCCCTCAGCTTACCCGCAATATCTTCCTTCAAAGAGAGGTCTGGCAAGGCCGCCCCTCATCAGCCCGCTTCGCGGGCAGCTTTCCCAAAGGGGGAAGCCTTTGCTTGCAGCATCCAAAAAGTTCCTACTTGACAATCTCGCAAAGTTAGTATATCCTAAGTTCGATTAGAAAACACTAACCCGGAGGTTATCGTATGGCAAACGTTATTATTGTTTTGATCCTGGTCGTAGCTGTTGTCTACGGCATCTACAACTATGTACATCACCTGAACCATGGCGGCGGCTGCTGCGGTGAGCATGACGCCCCCGCCAGGAAGGTCAAGGCCACCGACACCAACAAAAGCCATTACCTGCACCGTCTGGTCATGGGTGTGGACGGCATGACCTGCCAGAACTGCCAGCGCCATGTGGAGAACGCCCTGAACGCCATGACGGACACCCTGGCCGAGGCAGACCTGAGCGCCCAGAAGGTGACGGTCTGGACCAAGGCCGACGCCGACGAAGACGCCATCCGTCAGGCCATCCGCGATGCCGGTTATCTGCCCCTGCGCACGACGGAGAAAGAGTAAACACATTGGGTATGTCCTGTCCGTAGGGGCCGGGCCTGCCCGGTTCTCAACCTTGCGGCGGCCCACAGCGTTTCGGGTTGCGGCAGATGCGCGGGCCGGATATGTCTGTCCCCCTACAACTCTACTAAAAGGAACCACAAACTATGATGATAAACAAACGCCTGATCGCCATGATGGGCGATTCCAAACGGTATATCGCGCGGAATGTGGCGCTGCAATGGGTGGCGCTGTTGGCCAATATTGCCATGATCTTTGCCGTGTCTGCGTTTTTGGCGGGGCTTGTGTACGGCCAGGGCAGTCTGTCCGCCGCGCTGCTTGTGCTGCTGGGTGCGCTCGTCGTGCGGTTCTTCTGCACCCGGGGCGCGGCTTCGACCAGCTACAACGCCAGCCGCACCGTGAAAAAGACGCTGCGCGCCGCCATCTATGAAAAACTGCTGCGCCTGGGCGGCAGCTACACCCAGGCCGTGCCCACCGCCGAGGTCCTGCAGCTGGCGGGCGAGGGCGTCGAACAGCTCGAGACCTACTTCGGCGCGTACCTTCCGCAGTTTTTCTACGCCATGCTCGCGCCCCTCACACTGTTTATCGCGCTGGCCCCGGTCAGCCTGCGGGCAGCGGTCATTTTGATGATCTGCGTGCCGCTGATTCCGGTTTCCATCGTGGCTGTGCAGAAATTTGCCAAAAAACTGCTGGGCAAATACTGGGGCCAGTACGCCGCGCTGGGTGACAGCTTTCTGGAAAACCTTCAAGGCTTGACCACACTCAAAATCTACCAGGCAGACGAAGCCCGCCATGCGGCCATGAACCGCGAGGCCGAGCATTTCCGCAAGGTGACGATGAAAGTCCTGACGATGCAGCTGAACTCCATCATCGTTATGGACGTCATCGCCTACGGCGGCGCGGCGCTGGGCATTGCCGTGGCGGCTAAAGAGTTTGCCGCGGGCCGCGTGGGTTTGCAGGGCGCGCTCTGCATTTTGCTGTTGTCGGCGGATTTCTTCCTGCCCATGCGCGCGCTGGGGTCGTATTTCCACGTCGCCATGAACGGCATGGCCGCCAGCGATAAAATTTTTAAGCTGCTGGATCTGCCCGAGGGCGACGCCAGGAGCGCCGAGATCGGCACGGACTGCGCCATTGCCTGCCGTGACCTGCACTTTGGCTACACCGCCGAAAAAGAGACGCTGCACGGCTTGAATCTCGACTTTCCCCAGGGTAGCTTTACGGCGCTGGTGGGCGAGAGCGGCTGCGGCAAATCGACGATTGCTGCTGTACTGACCGGCCGCGCAGCTGGCTACACCGGCAGCGTAACCATCGGCGGGCAGGAACTTTCCGCCGTCAACGAAGCAAACCTTTTGAAAAACGTGACCCTCGTCAGCCTGGGCAGCCACCTGTTCAAGGGTACGGTGGCAGACAACCTGCGGATGGCCGCACCCGACGCCGACGACGGCGCACTGTGGGGCGCGTTGGAACAGGTCAACCTCGCAGATTTCCTGCGCAGCGAGGACGGCCTGAACACCCAGCTGGCCGAAGGCGGCAGCAACCTGTCCGGCGGCCAGCGGCAGCGTCTGGCGCTGGCCCGCGCCCTGCTGCATGACAGCTCCATCTATATCTTTGACGAAGCAACGTCCAATATCGACGTAGAGAGCGAGAACGATATCATGGCGGGCATCCATCGTCTGGCCGGGCGCAAGACGGTCATTTTGATTTCCCATCGCCTGGCCAACGTCACGAAAGCGGACAATATTTACGTGCTGGATCATGGGCACTTGGCCGGACAGGGCACACACGAAGCACTGCTGGCCCAGAGCGGGCTGTACGCCGACCTGTGGAACCGCCAGCAGGCACTGGAAAACTACGGAAAGGGGGCGCAGTGATGGAAAACAAACGCACGCGCGGCAATTTCAACGTCATGTGCCGCCTTGTGGGGCTGGTCAAGCCGCTGGCCCCGGTCATGGTATGCGCGGTTCTGCTTGGTGTGGCGGGCTTTCTTTGCGCTATCTTTATCCCGGTTCTGGGCGTCTATGCGCTGCTGGACACGCTGTTGGCCGCCGCGCCTATTGCCCTTGGCACCGTATGTATTTTGCTGCCGATTTTGGCCGTAGCCCGCGGCGTGCTGCACTACGCCGAGCAGGGCTGCAACCATTTTATTGCCTTCAAGCTGCTGGCCCTCATCCGCGACAAGGTCTTTGGCGTGCTGCGCCAGCTGGCCCCCGCAAAGCTGGAAGGCCGCGACAAGGGCGACCTGATTGCCGTGCTGACCGCCGACATTGAACTGCTGGAAGTTTTCTACGCCCACACGATCTCGCCCATCTGCATTGCGGCCATCGTAAGCATCGTTATGGCGTGCTTTATGGGCAGTTATGCGCCGCTGCTGGGGCTGTACGCCGCCCTGGCCTACGCCATTATCGGCATCGGTATCCCGGTGGCCGCCGCCAAGGGTGCGCGCAAGTCTGGCGAGAATTTCCGCGCGGAGTTCGGCGCTCTGAACGGTTTTGTGCTGGACAGCTTGCGCGGCGTGCGGGAAAGCCTGCAATACAACGACGGTGCGCACCGCTTAGCGCAGATCAACCAGCGCACCGACGCGCTGGCCGGGCAGGAGCGCCGCCTGAAAGAGGCTGGCGGCACGGCACAAGCCGTAACCGGGGCCATCATCCTGCTGCTGGACGGCGGTATGCTGGCGCTGACGGGGTCCTTGTGCGCGTCGGGGACCATCAGCTTTGACGGCGCACTGGTCTGCACTGTGGCACTCATGAGCAGCTTTGGCCCGGTCATCGCGCTGGCAAACCTCGGTACCGGGCTGCAAAACACCTTTGCCGCAGGCAACCGCGTGTTGGACATCCTCGATGAGCAGCCCGCCGTGAAAGAGGTCGTCGGCGGCAAGGACATTGTGTTCAGTGGTGCCGACGCCCGCCGCGTGACCTTCGGCTACGGTGACAGCGAGATTTTAAAGGAAGTCACGCTGCACATCCCGCAGAACCAGGTCGTGGGCATCACCGGCCGCAGCGGCAGCGGCAAATCCACGCTGCTCAAACTGCTCATGCGGTTCTGGGATACCGATTTGGGCAGGGTGGAGATTTCCGGCGAAAACATTAAGGGCATCAACACAGCGTCGCTGCGCGCAGCGGAGAGCTTTGTCGAGCAGGATACCGTGCTGTTCCATGACAGTATTGAGGAAAATGTCAAAATCGCTAACCGGGACGCGACCCATGAGCAGGTCGTGGAGGCCTGCAAAAAGGCGTCCATCTACGACTTTATCATGACGCTGCCTCAGGGCTACGACACTCCCGTCGGAGAGCTGGGCGATACCCTCTCGGGCGGCGAGCGGCAGCGCCTTGGCGTGGCACGGGCATTTTTGCATGACGCACCGTTCATTCTGCTGGACGAACCGACAAGCAATCTCGACAGCCTGAACGAGGCGGTCATCCTGCACAGCCTGGCCGAGGAACGCGCAAACAAGACCGTCGTGCTGGTATCCCACCGGGCATCGACGATGCGTATTGCCGACACGACCTATTCGGTCGAGAATGGGAGAATGAGCTGATGGCCGACAAGAACGTTGTAGGGGGCGGTGTTCCCGACACCCCGGAGAAAAAGCGCCGGCAGGAGAAAGAAACGGTCGGCCTGATGATCGAGCTGTACTGCCGCGGCAACCACGGCACGCCGAAAGGCCAGCTCTGCCCCGACTGCGCGGCCCTGCGGGACTACGCCGATGCGCGGGTGGACCACTGCCCGCACATGGCGACCAAGACGTTTTGCAGCGTCTGCAAGACTCATTGCTATAAGCCCGAAATGCGGGAGCAGATCCGCCAGGTCATGCGTTGGAGCGGCCCGCGGATGCTGTTCCACCATCCCGTGCTGGCGATACGGCATCTGGTGGAGACAAGGAAACAGAAAAAGGCGCAATAAATACGCACAGGGCAGGGAAGTACCTTGCCCTGTTTTGTATTGTAGGGGGGCGGCTTTGCTGGCTGACGGCGCCCGTTGTGCGCCGTCAAGCGGTCAAGACCCTTCACTTGCAAATCCGTTGGATAATGGGACTGCCGCCGTAAACGCTGCGGGCCGGGCATGCCCGGCCCCTACGACTCTATAAATGATGTACACGGCAACACCCTCCGCCAAGCATTTACGATTTATTCAAATTTTACAAAGGTTAGTTACTGATAACTGTGCAATCTTCCAAAAGTGTTCGCCACGCCTAACTCACATCTTGACACCGGGAGTTAGTGGTGGTAAACTACCGACGTAAGCGGTTAGAACATTCTAACCGCGTGCTTTCATCCAATATGTTAGCATAGGCTAATGTGTTGCAGACTTGCAAAAAAGGGGAGTGTATGGAATGCCTTTGACGATGTCTAAAGCAGGCGATACCGTTACCATCCAGAAAATCACCGGCAAGGACGAAGTCCGCCAGCATCTGGCCGAGCTGGGTTTTGTTGTGGGCGAGACCGTTACCGTTGTCAACGAGATCAGTGGCAACCTCATCATCCAGGTCAAGGAAGCCCGCATTGCGCTGGATAAGACGCTGGCCATGCGTATTATTGTCGGCTGATAAAAAGGGAATCTCAGCCATAGGCTGTTTGATTTATTGTACCTTAAGAGGAGGAACAAAGTATGAAGACTCTGAAAGATGCACAGGTCGGCGAGACCGTCACCGTTGCCAAGCTGCATGGCGAAGGCCCTGTCAAGCGCCGCATCATGGACATGGGCCTGACCAAGGGCACCAAGGTCTACGTCCGCAAGGTAGCCCCCCTGGGCGACCCGATGGAACTGACCGTCCGTAACTACGAGCTCAGCGTCCGCAAGGCTGATGCTGAAATGATCGAGGTTGAGTAAATTTCAGAAAGGGGTATAATCAATGGCAATTAAAATTGCTCTGGCAGGCAACCCGAACTGCGGTAAAACCACCCTGTTCAACAGCCTGACCGGTTCTAACCAGTATGTCGGCAACTGGCCCGGCGTTACCGTTGAGAAGAAGGAAGGCAAGCTGAAGGGCCACGACGACGTCGTGATCCAGGACCTGCCCGGTATCTACTCTCTGTCTCCCTACACGCTGGAAGAGGTCGTCGCCCGCGGCTACCTGGTCAACGAGAAGCCCGACGCCATCCTCAACATCATCGATGGCACCAACATCGAGCGCAACCTCTATCTGACCACCCAGCTGATCGAGCTGGGCATCCCCGTGGTCATGGCCGTCAATATGATCGACCTCGTCCGCAAGAACGGCGACAAGATCGACCTGAACAAGCTGTCCAAGGAGCTGGGCTGCGAGGCCGTCGAGATCTCCGCCCTGAAGAACGAGGGCAGCGAGAAGGCCGCTGAGATGGCCGTCGCCGCCGCCAAGAAGGGCAAGGCCGGCGAGCTGCCTCACGTCTTTACCGGCAGTGTTGAGCACGCCATCGCCCACATTGAGGAGTCCATCCAGGGCAAGGTCGATGACCGCTTCCTGCGTTGGTACGCCGTCAAGCTGTTCGAGCGTGACGACAAGGTGCAGGCCGAGCTGAACCTGAATAAAGAGCTGCTCGACCACCTCGACGCCCACATCGCTGACTGCGAGAAGGAGATGGATGATGACGCCGAGAGCATCATCACCAACCAGCGCTACGCTTACATTAACGGTGTTGTTGACAAGGCCGTCAAGAAGAAGCCCCGCACCGAGAACCTGACCGCCTCCGATAAGATCGACCAGATCGTCACGAACCGTATTCTGGCGCTGCCGATTTTCGCCCTCATCATGTGGCTGATGTACGCCATCGCGATGGGCACCTCCGTTGCGGACGGCGGCATCGGCATCGGCACCTTTGCCACCGACTGGACGAACGATGTTCTGTTCGGTGAGATCGTCCCGAATGCCCTCGGCGGCCTGCTGGAGAGCATCGGTGTTGCTGGCTGGCTGTACGGCCTGATCATGGACGGCATCGTCGCCGGTGTCGGCGCGGTCCTGGGCTTCGTTCCCCAGATGCTCGTTCTGTTCTTCCTGCTGTCCATTCTGGAGGACGTCGGCTACATGGCCCGTGTCGCCTTCATCATGGACCGTATCTTCCGCCGCTTCGGTCTGTCCGGCAAGAGCTTCATCCCCATTCTGGTTGGTACCGGCTGCGGCGTTCCCGGTGTTATGGCTTCCCGTACCATCGAGAACGAGCGTGACCGCCGTATGACGATCATGACCACCTGCTTCATTCCCTGCGGTGCCAAGATGCCCATCATCGGCCTGATCGCAGGTGCTCTGTTCGGCGGCAGCAGCTGGGTCGCCACCTCTGCTTACTTCATCGGCTTTGCAGCCATCATCATCTCCGGCATCATCCTGAAAAAGACGAAGCTGTTCGCCGGTGATCCTGCTCCGTTCGTTATGGAGCTGCCCGCTTACCATGTGCCCGCATGGGGCAACGTCCTGCGCGCTACTTGGGAGCGCGGCTGGTCCTTCATCAAGCGTGCCGGCACCGTCATTCTGGCTGCCACCATCATCCTGTGGTTCCTGCAGGGCTTCGGCTTCGAGAACGGCGCGTTCACGATGGTCGAGGATCAGGACAACTCCATCCTGGCTATCGTTGCAAGCGCAATTTCCTGGATCTTCATCCCGCAGGGCTTCGGCAACTGGCGTGCAACCGTCGCGTCCATCTCCGGCCTGATTGCCAAGGAGAATGTTGTCGGTACCTTCGGTGTTCTGTATCACTATGCTGACGAGCTGTCTGACAACGGCGACGAGATCTGGCCCGAGGTTGCTGCCAGCTTCACCGCCCTCTCCGCTTACAGCTTCATGATCTTCAACCTGCTGTGCGCTCCCTGCTTCGCCGCTATGGGCGCCATCAAGCGCGAGATGAACAACGGCAAGTGGACTGCCATCGCCATCGGCTATATGTGCCTGTTTGCCTACTGCGCTTCTCTGGTCGTCTACCAGATCGGCGGTCTGATCACCGGTGAGGTCAGCTTCAACTTCTTCACCATCGTGGCAGTCGCCATCATTGCCATGACGATCTACCTGCTGTTCCGCCCCAACAAGTACGAGGGCGTCAACGAGGTTCAGTTCAACTCCAAGAAAGCTGTTGCTTCCAAATAATTTTGAGTGTATAATGCTTCCGGAAAGGAGCGATTTCTTATGATGGAATTTCTGGCCACCAACTTTAACCTGTCCACGATCATCGTCTCGATCATCGTCTTCGGCGGTACCGGCTGGCTTCTGTATCATGAACACAAGACCGGCGGCCTTGGCTGCTGCGATGGCTCCTGCGGGGGCGGCGGATGCGGCGGTCACGGCGGATGCACAGGGAACTGCAAAACCTGCGGCGGTGCCTGCCACAGCAACTAAACACAATAGTGCCTGAAAAGGGGCGCGGGTCCGTTCGTGGCCTGCGCCCCTTTTTGGCGTAAAGGAGAGAGATGCCATGACCCTGACCGATTCCAACCTGCGGTATCTGCTGGCCATCCACCATCTGGCGCAGCAAAACACGGAGGTTTCCCCGCTGGCCCTCGCGCAGGTCATGGGCGTAACCAAGCCCAGCGTGACCAGCATTTTGACCAGCCTGATGAAGCAGGGGGTCATTGTGCGGCGGCGGTACGGCAAAATCTATATCACTGACCGCGGCGTGCTCTACGCCCGGTATTACGACGACCTGGTCGAGACAATTTTACAGCATTTCCCCCTGGCGGACATGGGCTTTACCCCAGAGGAATGCCGCAACGCCGCAATCGCCATGGCGGTATCCCTGCCCGCCAAGGAAATTGACGAGAAGTGCAAAACGCTGTACGACAACGAGAACAAGTAAACCGACAGGACGCCATGTAGGGGCCGCACATGTGCGGCCCTCCGCCTTTCCATAGACGCTCGTCTGCCCCACACGCAAGGGCCGGGCATGCCCGGCCCCTACCGCACCACGCACCGCGTAAAAACCCTATTGCACACTCGCCCGAATTGTGGTAAAGTTAAACTATATAAAGGTATAAATAAGAGGGGGACTATCATGCAGCTGAATCCGCATTACGCAGAACTGAACGAGAGCTATCTCTTCAGCACCATCGCCCACAAGGTGGCCGACTATCAGAAGGCAAACCCGGACGCCGACATCATCCGTCTGGGCATCGGCGACGTCACCCTACCGCTGGCGGCATCCGTGACCGAGGCCATGCACAAAGCCGTCGAGGAGCAGGGCCACAAGGGCACCTTCCACGGCTATATCCCCAGCGAGCAGGGCTATGAGTTCCTGCGCAGCGCCATCCAGAACTATTACACCGGTCACGGCGTTGCGCTGGATATGACGGAAATCTTCATTTCTGACGGTGCCAAAAGCGATCTGGGCAACCTGCTGGATCTGTTCAGCCAGGACAACACGATTCTCGTTCCCGACCCGGTCTACCCGGTCTACGTGGACGACAACGTCATGGCCGGCCGCAAGATTTTGTACCTGCCCGCCACAGCGGAGAACAACTTCCTGCCGATGCCCGACGAAGCGCCCCATGCGGATATCGTCTACATTTGCAGCCCCAACAACCCCACCGGCGCGACCTACTCCGTCGAACAGCTGAAAGCCTGGGTCGCCTGGGCCAAGACTAACGACGCGGTCATCCTGTTTGATGCCGCCTACGAGTGCTTTGTCTCCGAGCAGGGCCTCGCCCGCAGCATCTACGAGGTCGAAGGCGCGAAGGAAGTCGCCATCGAGGTATGCAGCTTCTCCAAGATTGCTGGCTTCACCGGCACGCGCTGCGGCTACACGGTCGTGCCCAAGGCGCTGGCCGACGGCAAGCTGAACAAGATGTGGCTGCGCCGCCAGACCACCAAGTTCAACGGCGTTGCCTACGTTGTACAGCGTGGTGCCGAGGCCGTCTTTACCGAGGAAGGCATGAAGGAGATCCAGCAGAACCTCGACTACTACCGCGCCAACGCCGCCGTCATTGCGGCTGCGCTGGACGAGGCAGGCATCTGGTACTGCGGCGGCAAGAACAGCCCCTACATCTGGCTGCGCTGCCCCAACAACATGGGCAGCTGGGAGTTCTTTGACTGGCTGCTGGAAAACGCCCACGTGGTGGGCACCCCCGGCGAGGGCTTCGGCCCCTGCGGCAAGGGCTATTTCCGTTTAACGGCGTTCGGCGATGCCGAGCGCACTAAGGAAGCCGCTGCGCGCATCAAAAACGCGCTGGCTGCACTGTAAAACTGCGGGAGGGATCAGCATGAAACCGAATGAAGAGATCATGGAATTTCTGAAAGAGAATCCTACATTCTACCTTGCCACCGTCGAGGGGTATCTGCCCCGTGTACGGCCCATCGGCTTTGCCATGTGGTACAACGACCACCTGTGCATCGGCCTGGGCAAGCACAAGGCCGCCTACAAGCAGCTGCTGGACAACACGAACCTGGAAATCTGCGCCGCCAATGACCGCGGCGAGTGGATGCGCATTCAGGGCACCGCAAACTTTGACAACAGCCCCGAGGCGCAGGCCGCGGCCTTCCAGACCATGCCCCAGCTGGCCGACCTCTACAACGAGGAGACCGGCCACAAGCTCGGCATTGTCTATCTTGACCACATTTCCGCCAAGCTCTTCTCCATGTCCGGCGTCGTGAAGGACATTATGAGCTACTGATACTTATAAAACAGGGCAGCCCCGGTATGCGTTGTTCATACCGGGGCTGCTTTTTGTTGTAGGGAACGGACGCAAGCTCCCTGCTGGTAAGACAGTAAAATCAAATTTCTTGGAACAGGCATGATTTCGGTCATGCCTGTTCCGCTTTTAGCAGCTCATCCACGGGAATATAGCCCACAAGATCGTACTCGATGCACATATTTGTAAATTCAACCGTTTCGGTTCTTGCCATTATGTTAAAACTCCTTCATCAAAAAAGTAAAACGGATTTACCACATTCTCCGCCCCGAACACTTTTATCGCCATTCGATACATGGCTCTTGCGTGGATACGGTCATGCCAGATAAAACGGCGCAGGACTTTACGCAGTGACCAATCCTCACCATAGCTGCCTTTTCTGACGGTATTTTGCAGAAAATCAGGGTTAGATTCAAGCGATTCAAATCCCCGCTTGCGGCATTCGTATATGTTGCCGTCATGATCGGCATCCACAGCAATCTCCGCAAAATAATATGTATTCACATTCTTTGTATGCTCGTACATTTCATTTGCTGTGCGGGGGACTCGTCCGTAAAAGGTCTTGCGCTCCGGTATGGCGGCTTCGTTCTTATCCGGGATAGATTCGTACAATGCAAGGAAATCCTTTGCTGACTTCAGCGCAAGGGTTTTAAGCGCCTTATATTCTTCTATTGTCAGTTGTGCTTGTTCGCTTTCAAAAAGCACATCGGAATCCGCATCCCGAATTGTAAGCTCGGAGCATTTTTCTCCGACGATCACGATTTCCGCTTTGCCCTCGGCCTCCATGCCCAGCCAGTTGCAATAAGAAACGATTTCCTGTGGCATCTTTGCCTTTGCGATTTCAAGGCTTTCGCCACGGGTATATGCACCTACAAAATCCACCGCATAAAGCAAGGTGTCGTTGCCATTATGCTCCCATACGCAGTTAATTATCATAACGTTCCTCCGACCTGAGGTTGCTCCGAAGATCAATACTCGTTGACCGCTTTAAGGTCCTCCTCTGGATTGCTGTCCATATTGAATGTAAAAGACAATAAATTTTCCATCCGACGAACCTCTCACTTGTGTGTACACACATTGTAGCACGGCGATAGCGCGGTTCTCAATAGGCTTTTCAAAAGTCAGCACTTTAAAATGTAACTTTCCTGTGTTCGCAAGCCGATTTGATGGTTTTTATGCTGCCGGACATACTCCGCATTGAAATCCCCACCTATTGGTTTTACCGTTTTGTGGGGTAATTAGCGTAATCGCAAATATTCATGCTCATCAGGGAACGATATTCATCATAGCGTGATTTGCTGTTTCGTGGGGATTTACCACGAGAATGACTACTACTTCACCCGTTTCACTATCCTTGCCTTACAGAGCAGAAAACAAGCGTTTTTCGACCCTTAAACGCACAAAAACAGGCGGCATCCAACCGAAGTTGAATGTCGCCTGTTTTGTCCGATCCTGTTTCGCAGTTGCCGATTTCGTAATTCTCTCAAATTACTGTCTTACCGGCACACGCCTCAGGGAGGCCGTTTGTTACTTTACTTCTCCTGCGCCGCAAACAGCTGGGGGGCTGCCTTGTAGATCAGCACGGCCGCAATCGTCGTCAGGATGGTCTCCGGCAGCATGTAGCTGCCGTTGTAGGTCAGGCTGTACGTCCAAGCGGGCAGACCGTCGCTCAGGTTGCCCCAAATCAGCACGCCGGACAGGAAGCTGCACAGGAAGCGGATGCCGCACACCGCCGCCGTGCCGACAGCCACACCAACCAGGCGGTTCTTAAACGGCTTGGCAATGACGCAGGCCAGGCCCAGCAGGGTAAAGGCCAGCACATAGTCCAACAGGATCATACCCACCAGCGGCAGCAGACCGGGGGCCGGGGGTGCGTAGAAGCCCAGCAGCATCTGCAAAAGGCTGTTGACAAAGCCGGTGAACAGGCCCCATTTCGCGCCGTGGCGGAAGGAAATCAGGATAAAGGGCAGCATACTCAGCAGCGTAATGGAGCCGCCGTTGGGCATCTCGAAAATTTTGATGTTCGCCAACACAGTGCCCAGGGCGATCATCAGGGCGCACTCAACGAGAGTGCGGGTCTTGGAATAGGTTTTGGACATGGATTCCACTCCTCAAAAAAATGTAACATAAAAACAAGAAAGCGCCCACAACATACATTGCAGGCGCAAAAGCGTTATGACTGGTGGGTCAAACTTCCTACGCCGGCATTACCCGGATCAGGTTCAAGGCGACCCGAAACTGCGGTTTGTTTCGATCTCAGCCGAGGATGCCCCTCAGCGCCCCTGTTTTTATGTCCAGTTTCCATTATACACAACGGCGGGCGTTTGTCAAGCGCGGCGGTTTAAGAATTCACACACAGTTTCTCCCACAATTTCACACCTGTTCAACAAGGTTCTGCCACCGCTGCGGCGGCGGGAGCCACCTATACAGGCACCGTGACGGCCGTTTCTGCCAACGCGCTGACTCCAAGTGGATCGTGACCGGGACAGCACCCTGTCCGCCCTGGCCTGTGAGGGCACCGTCGTGGACGACCAGGGCCGCGCCGTGACAATCAAGGACAACAACGGCAATGTTCTGGTGCAGGGCACCAGCGAGTATACTGTGACCGTGGAGGATTATTCTACGACTGTGGACGCTGCCAACGCCAGCGTCAGCGTGACGTTCAGCGAGTATGAGGTGGAGAAGGCGTAAGGCAACACCGCATAATTCCCGCCTTACGGCTTAAGCACCGCTCCGGCGGCTGCGGCACGGCATCTGCGTTGCCAAAATGCTCGATAATACACAAAGTATTATCTGCGCTTTTGGCTTAGCAGCTGCCGCACCTCGCTCGCCGTATCGGCACTTAGAATTATGCGGTATTGCCGTAAGATTTTTCTGTTGCCAACCTTATTGCAGGGGCGGATGCAGGCACCACTCCCCTGCAACGAAAAACCGGGCACCACAGCAGGTGCCCGGTTTTTTTGTAGTGCAATTTACTTGCTGACTTTGATGAGATCAGCGCCCGGCTCGACATCGCCGGAGGCAACGACCTCAACGTCCTTGAAGTCGTCGGTGTTGGTCACGACCGTGATGACCACGGCGGGGTGGCCGGCGGCTGCGATCTTGTCCAGGTCCATTTCCAGCAGCAGGTCACCCTTCTTGACCTTGTCGCCTTCCTTGACCTTCGGACTGAAGCCGTCGCCCTTCATCTCGACGGTGTCAACGCCGACATGGATCAGCACCTCGACGCCGCCTACGCCCATAATGCCCAGCGCATGGCCGCTGTCCGGGGCTTGGGTGATTTCGCCGTCGACCGGGGCAAAGACCTTGCCCTCGGTGGGTTCGATGCCGCAGCACTTACCCAGGATGCCCTGTGCAAACACTTCGTCGGGGATGTTCTCCATCGCTACAACGGTGCCCTTGGCGTCAGCCGCCAGGGTCAGGGGGAACGTCGGCTCTGCAGGGGTAGCCGGTGCAGAAGCCTTTTTCAGAAAATCAAAAAATCCCATGGTAATCTCTCCTTCTTAAAGCACCACAAGGGGTGTGTTGTAAGTTTATTATATCCCGCCGCGCCCAAAAAGGCAAGGCTGGCAAGCGGAAATTGCCCGGGTCAAATCCGCTCTTTTACAGCGCGTATGGCCTGCCAGGTAATGCGGGCGATCTCTGCCGGCGGCAGGTCAAACCCAGCCTCCTGCCAGGCAACGATGGTACCAAAGCAGCCGTTCACTGCAAAGACCAGCGTATATTTCTGCTCCTCGGTGCCGCCGCCCGGCGCGAACTCGCCCAAGCAGCGCTCGGCAATCAGCTTTTTGGCGTTGCGGGTAAACTCCGACTCCCAGCTTTTGCCGTAAAGCGCTGTGCAGAGGTCGGGGTTCTCGGTCATGTAGGTGAACAGTGCCACCAGGGCAGGGGGAACCTCCTCCTGCGAGATGCCGGGCAGCAGACTGTCCATCAGGTCATTGAGCCGCGCCAGCTGGGCAGCCTCCATCTGATCCATCAGGGCATAGATATCAGCATAGTGGAAATAGAACGTCCCGCGGCTGATCCCGGCCAGCTCAGTAAGTTCCCGGACCGTGATCTCACGCAGACTTTTCTGCTGCAACAGCGTAATAAGCGCCTGGTAGAGCCGCTGTTTGGTCATGCGTACACTGCGGTTGGCGTCTCCTTTGGCGTTCATCGTATGCACCGCCTTCCTCGCAAATTTCTACTTTAAGAATAGCCGTTTTCGCGGACATTGTCAAGGATTTTGTACAAAAATGTAGTCTGCTGTTGATGAAATTTTATAAACAATGCAATTTGCGCCCCGGTGCAAATATGCTACAATAGAGGCAAGGAAGTGATCATTATGAAAATCGACCGTGCCCGCGCACAGAAAGCCTTTGCCGACTACGCCGCGCACTACAACGCCGCCGACCCGAAGGTCAAGCTGAAAATCGACCACACCTACCGCGTGGCCGCGCTGTGTGACTGCATTGCCAAAAGCCTGACCCTGCCGCCGGAGGATGCGGATCTGGCCTGGCTTTCCGGTATGCTGCACGATGTCGGCCGCTTTGAGCAGCTGCGGCGGTACAACACCTTCATCGACGCCCAGTCCATCAACCACGCTGCATTGAGTGCAAGCGTGCTGTTTGACGAGGGGCACATCCGCGACTATATAGACGATGCCGCCGAGGACGCCTTGCTGCGCACGGCGGTGGCGTGGCACAGTGCCTTCCGCCTGCCGGAAAAGTTGGACGACCGCACGCGGATGTTCTGCCAGATTTTGCGGGATGCCGATAAAATCGATATTCTGCGCGTCAACGTTGAAACGCCGATGGAGGAAATCTACAGCGTCAGCACCGAGGCCCTGCGCCAAAGTCCAGTAACGCCCGCTGTGCTGGACGCATTTTACGAGCACCACTGCATTTTGCACAGCCTGAAAAAATGGCCCGCCGACAATGCGGTGGGCCATGCGTCGCTGGTATTTGAGCTGTGCTATCCCGAGAGCCTGCGCATCGTAGATGAGCAGGGCTGGCTGTGGCAGCTGCTGGATTTTAAGACGGAGAATCCTGATACCGCCAAGGCGTTTGAGGCGATTGCGGATGAGATGAAGCGGTGGATAGGCGAGCATATGTAATAAACGGCAAACGGGCAAAACGAGAGGGGCAAGGGAGGGCGGCAGTCCTCCCCGTCCACGGCAGCTGCGGCAAAGCCCGTCGGAATCCCCCAGTCCGCTAACGCGGACAGCCCCCTTTAACAAGGGGGCCACCCCTTCCCCCTGCGGGGGTTCGGGGAAACACCCGACTCAAAAGTGGCGAAAGCCCCGCTGGCGTTAAGCGCGAACAGTAATACTGCGTTCGCGTAGCCAGCGGGGCTTTCAACTTCCTTATTGGGGGGCTCGGGGGCGTGCAGCCCCCGAGGCGCGGGTCCGCTGCGTCGCAACAGCGGCAGTTTTCTTTGCCAGCTTTCTTTTGCTGCCAAAAGAAAGCTGCCTTCGGGCAGGCTGCCGCCAATCCTTTAGACGAGCCCTTGCACCAAAATCACCGCGATCAGCACCGGCAGCACATACTTGAAATACGGCTTGACCCACCGGGGCATCTTGGGGCCGTCGCCGGTGTTGCACTCGGCAGCATACTTGTCAAAGCCCCAGCCCCATTTGGTGACACAGAACAAAAGATACACCAGACTGCCGCCCGGCAGCAGCAGGTTGCTGACGAGGAAATCCTCGAAATCCAATACCGTGCTGCCTGCGCCCATGGGCTGGATAAAGCTCCACACATTGTAGCCCAGCGCACAGGGCAGACCCAGCAGCACCAGCGCCGCCGTGCCCACGATGCAGGCTTTGTGGCGGTCCCAGCCAAAGTCCTCGCAGGCGCAGGCGATGATGTTCTCAAACACTGCAATGACCGTGGAGAAGCTGGCGAAGGTCATGAACAGGAAGAACAGTGTACCCCACAGGCGGCCGCCTGCCATGTTCGTAAAGACGTTGGGCAAGGTAATAAAAATCAAGCTCGGGCCTGCGTCGGGTGAAATGCCGAAGGAGAAACAGGCCGGGAAGATGATAAGCCCTGCGCAGACCGCCACAAAGGTGTCCAGCACGCAGATACGCGCGGCCTCGCCCGGCAGGGTAAAGCGGCGGTCCATGTAACTGCCGAAAATTTCAATCGCACCGATGCCCAGGCTCAAGGTGAAGAACGACTGATTCATCGCTGCCGTGATGACGTTGCCCAGGCCCTGCTCACTGGCGCGGGACCAGTCTGGCAGCAGGTAGAAGGCCAGGCCGTCGCCCGCACCGGACAGGGTAAAACTGTGGACGACCAAGACGAGGATGAGAGCGAGCAGTGCGCTCATCATCCATTTGCCGACCTTTTCCAGGCCGCCTTGCAGGCCGCGGCCGCAGACGATGAAGCCTGCCACCGTGATAATGACCATCCAGAACACCATTTCCACGGGGCTCGAGAGCATCTCGCCAAAGATGCCAGACGCTTGTTCCGACGTAAGGCCGTCAAAATTGCCGGTCAGGAAGCGGAAGAAGTAATCGAGCATCCAGCCGGAGACGGTGGTGTAGTACATCATCAGCAGTATACAGCCCACCATGCAGAACCAGCCGTGGATGTGCCACTTGCTGCCCTGTGGTTCCAGCGCCTTGTAGGCGCTGCGGGCAGCACCGTGCCCGGCGCGGCCGACGGCCAGCTCCATGGTCAGGACCGGCAGGCCCATCAGCACCAGGAAAATCAGGTAGAACAAGACAAAGATACCGCCGCCGTACTGGCCTGTGACGGTGGGGAAGCGCCAGACGTTGCCGATGCCGATGGCACAGCCCGCGCTGACAAGGATGAAGCCAAGGCGTGAGCCGAAGCCTTCCCGCTGTTTTTCGGGTTCCATAATATTCCTCTTTTCTCACAAAGTACTATTATTATAGCGTAGTACAGCGAAACTTGCAAGCGCGGAATCACAGTGTTATAATTAGTGCAACACCCGCCGTGCGGCGCGGGCGAACAATGTTTGCCCCTACTAGCAGCGTACATACTAACGTGTAAGGAGTTAAGAATATGCTTCGTTTTGAATGTGACTACGGCGAAGGCGCGGCCCCGGCCGTGCTGGACCTTTTGCAGCAAACCAATTTTGACCAGACCCCCGGCTATGGCGAGGATGAATACTGCGCCAAGGCTGCTGCACAGATACGCAGCCTGTGCGATGCCCCCGACGCCGATGTGCATTTCTTTGTCGGCGCAACGCAGGCGAACCTGACCGTGATTGCGGCGGCGCTCAAGCCCTGGCAGGGCGTGCTCTGCGCGGATTCCGGGCACATCCATGTGCATGAGACCGGCGCAGTCGAGGCCACCGGCCACAAATGCCTGGCTCTGCCCGGCAAAAACGGCAAGATCACGGCCCGCCAGGTGCGCAAGGCCGTCGAGGAACACCGCGCCAACGCCAGCCACGAGCACGAGGTGCAGCCCGGTATGGTGTATATCTCGAACCCCACCGAGGTCGGCACCCTCTATAATAAGGAAGAACTGACCGAACTTTCCGCCGCTTGCTATGAGCTGGGGCTGTACCTGTTTGTGGATGGTGCCCGCATGGCCTACGGCCTGACCAGCCCCGCCAACGATTTGAGCCTGCAGGATTACGCCGCCCTGTGCGACGTGTTCTACCTGGGCGGCACAAAATGCGGTGCGCTGTTCGGCGAGGCAGTCGTCATCACCAACGACGATCTGAAGCCGGATTTCCGCTACTGCATCAAGCAACACGGCGGCATGCTGGCCAAGGGCCGCCTGCTGGGTGAGCAGTTCCTGGCCCTGCTGGACGGCGAGGACGGCGGCGAGACGAGCCTGTACTTCACGATGGCACGCCATGCCAACGAACAGGCCCTGCACATCCGCGCCGCGTTTGAGGCAAAGGGCTGTAAGGTTTTGCACGACTCCCCGACGAACCAACAGTTCTTTGCCCTGCCCGACGAGTGGTACGCCAAGCTGACCGAGCGCTACGCCATGACCCACATGGGCAAGCCTGACAAGCACCACACCGCCGTGCGCATCTGCACCAGCTGGGCCACGAAGGATGAAACCGTGGAGCAGCTGATTGAGGACGTAAACGCGCTGTAATTCGGTACACCAAAAATCCCGCATCACACGATGCGGGATTTTTCATCTATTCAAATGGCCTCGCGGCCTTATTGGTTGTCTGCGCCGCAGCCGAAGCGATTGCTTCTGGCATGGCCGGGGCGTCAGTGATAGTTGTTGTCTCGGGGCATCCCCTTGACTCTGTCTATATACTACACCACATTTATGTCCGGCCTGTCACGCCAATTTGAAAAATATGTTAATTCTTTGCTTTTCCCTATAACGCAGTAGGGGCAGGCTTCCAGTCCGCCCGGGGACTTTGCGGCCGAGGCCACGTTCCCGGGCGGAGCAGAGCCCCGCCCCTACTGTGCAATTTCATATAATTTATTTCTGGATGCGCTTATCGCACTTGATGGCCAGCTTCGTGCCAACGGTCTGCAAGATCTGCACCAGCACGACCAGCAGGGCGGTGGCGAAGAACTCCAGCACCACGTTAAAGCGGTAGTAGCCGTAGTTGATGGCAATTTTGCCCAGGCCGCCGCCGCCGATGATACCGGCCATGGCACCGTACCCCATGATGGTCGTAGCTGCAATCGTCACGTTGGCAACCAGGCTGGGCATGCTCTCGGGCACCATAACTTTGGTGATAATTTGCAGCGGCGTCGCCCCCATGCTCTGGGCGGCCTCGATGACGCCCGCATCGACCTCGCGCATGCTCGTTTCAACCAGGCGCGAGACGAAGGGGAAGGACGCGATGACCAGCGGCACAATGGATGCCACCGTGCCGATGGATGTGCCCACGATGGCGCGGGACAGCGGGATGACAATGATCATCAGAATCAGGAACGGCACACTGCGCAGCAGGTTGACCAGGCCGTTCAGCAACGCCATGACCCAACGGGGCAGGGGACGCACGCCACCCTGCTCGCCGGTGACAAGGCAGACACCCAGCGGCAGGCCAATGACCAGCGCCAGCAGGGTGGCCACGACCGTGGACCAAATCGTTTCCCACGTTTCAAACGGAATGGTGGGCAAAATCTGCAAGAACGTCTGCCAGTCCTTGCCTGCAAAAAACTCTGCCATCAGCCGTTCACCTCCTCATAGGTAATGCCGGGATAATTTTTAATGTACTCGATGGCCGCTTCGGCCTTGTCGTCGTCGGGCAGAGCCAACAGCATGCTGCCCAGCGTCTGGCCGTTGACAATGCGGGTGTCGGCCGCCATGATGGATACCAGCGCACCACACTCGATGGCAAGACTTGCCACCAGCGGCTTGTCGGTGGTCTGGGTGCCGCCGAAGGCCACACGCACCAGGCGCTGGCCGGGCAGGGCCTCGGCTTTGGGCGCACCGGCAGGGTAGACCAAGCGGCGTGCCGCCTTGGAAGTAGGATGGCTGAAGATGGCCTGCACGCCGCCCTCCTCGACAACGGTACCGTTGTCCAAAATCGCCACGCGGTTGCAGACTTCCTCAACCACGCTCATCTGGTGGGTGATGATGACGACCGTGATGCCCAGTTCGCGGTTGATCTTCTGGATCAGCTGCAGGATGGCGTGGGTCGTGTTGGGGTCAAGGGCACTCGTCGCTTCGTCGCAGAGCAGCACCTTCGGGTCGGTCGCCAGGGCGCGGGCAATGGCAATGCGCTGTTTCTGGCCGCCGGACAGCTGGGCAGGGTAGGCGTCGGCTTTGTCAGGCAGGCCGACCAGTTCCAGCAGTTCGCGGGCGCGGGCCTCGGCCTTTTCCTTAGGGACCTTGGCAAGCTCCATCGGGAACATAATGTTGCGCAGGCAGGTCCGCTGCATCAGCAGGTTGAACTGCTGGAAGATCATCGTAATTTCGCGGCGGGCGGCGCGCAGGTCAGCCGCATTCAGGTCCTGCATCTGTTTCCCGTTGACGATGACGCTGCCCTCGTCGGGGCGTTCCAACATATTGATGCAGCGTACCAGCGTAGATTTTCCGGCGCCCGACATACCGATGATGCCGTAGACATCGCCATCCCGGATGGTCAGGTTGATGTCGTTCAGCGCGACGACCGTGCCACCCTGCGTGGCAAAGCGCTTGGTCAGGTGTTGCAGTTCGATCATGGGTATTCTCCCTCACTTACAAAGATAGCGAATGAGTGTAAAACCCATTCGCTGTTAATTCTACTCTATTTCACGACAGGTTGCAAGGTTTTTCTTGCTGTTTGGTACCTTGCACTGTAGGGGCGAGCAATGTTCGCCCCTACGACCTTACCGCGGATATGTTTTTTCTTAGAAAATGGGCACGACCGCGCCGTCATAGGTGCTGTTGATGTAATCCTTGACCTTGTCGCTGGTCAGGGCGGCGTACAGGGCCTGGATGGCGGGGTCGCTCTCGTTACCTTCCTTCACGACCAGAACGTTGGCGTAGGTCTGGGCAGCCTCAGAGGATGCGTCCTCGGTGGCAAGAGCATCCTTGCCGACGGAGAAGCCAGCCTCTATTGCGTAGTTGCCGTTGATGACGGCAAAGTCAACGTCCTGCACGGTGCGGGGCAGCTGGGCAGCCTCGATTTCCTCGATCTTCACGTTATGGGGGTTCTCGGTGATGTCGTTGACGGTGGCGGTCAGACCGGCGCCGTCACGCACGGTGATCAAACCCTGAGCGGCCAGCAGCTGCAGGGCGCGGGCCTCGTTGGTGGTGTCGTTGGGCACGGCGATCGTTGCGCCGTCAGCGATGTTGGCGAGGTCGCTGCTCTTGCCCGGGTAGATGCCGAACGGCTCATAGTGGACAGCGCCGACGCTGACGAGATGGGTGCCGTTCTCCTCGTTGAAGCTGTCGAGGTAGGGGGTGTGCTGGAAGTAGTTAGCGTCAACCTCGCCGTTCTCGGTCACAAGGTTGGGCTGGACGTAATCGCTGAACTCAACGACCTCAAGGTCGATGCCCTGCTCCGCCAGAATCTCCTTGGCTACATTCAGGATCTCGGCGTGGGGCGTGGGGGAGGCGGCGACCTTCAGGGTCGTGCCGGCCAGGTCGCTGGTGGACTCGGCAGCCTCAGAAGAAGCTGCGGTGCTCTCGGTGGAGGCAGCCTCGGAAGAAGTGGTCTCGGTGGTGGAAGCGGTGGAGCCGCAGGCGGCCAGGCTCAGGGCCAGGGTGGCGGCGAGCGTTGCAGAAATCAGTTTTTTCATGGTAGTAATCTCCTTTTTATTGTCAGGTGTGTTGTTTTGTGAATGTGTTGTTCCCTCAAACGTCACATTCGCACACCGGGCTGCTTGTAGATGGAACCTCTTTCCATAGTCACAAACTTCCTTTCCAAACAAAAGCGGGATGTCGGTTTTCTCCGGCATCCCGCTGCAAGTTTTCTTTATGCGCTGAAATTTGCGCGCAAGAAAGCTGGCACAGGACGCTTACGCATCATGCACATGCACATCATCATGCCGGAATAGGCTGCGTTCATAGTCTTGTACCCCTTTCTCTCGTTGTTTGGTCAGCGGTGATTTGCTTTCCATGGCTCACAGTATACGCCAGTGAACACATTCTGTCAACACCCTTTTGCATAAAATTGCACATTTCGGCATTTTGCATATATCCTACCAGGCAGATAGGTTGAATGCTTGCAAAATTCCTATAATTATGCTATGATTAGTAGTACAATCTCAGGAAAAGGGAGACTGAACATGAAATTCTCGACCCGTGACCGTTACGCTTTGCGCCTGATGGTGGAGCTTGCCAACCGCCCCAATGATCTGATCCCGTTAAAGGAAATCAGCGACAAGCAGCGCATCAGCTTAAAATATTTGGAGCAGATCGTCACCCCGCTGGCAAAGGCGGGGCTGGTATCCAGCGTGCGCGGTGCCCAGGGCGGCTACCGCCTGGCCCGTTCGGCGGCGGAAATCACCTCCGGCGAGATTCTGCGCGCCGTAGAAGGGGAGCTGACGGCCATTCCGTGTCTGGCTTCCTCGGTGGATTGCCCCCACCGCGGCCAATGCCACACGCTGGATTTCTGGTCCGGGCTGAATGATTTGATCAACAAATATGTGGACGGCATTACGCTGGAGCAGCTGCGCACCATGCCGGAAGTGCCGGAGATTTCCCCGGAGACTTCCGAAAATAGCGAGACCGACCTCTAAGTGCTGCCATGTAGGGGTCGGGCATGCCCGACCCGCGTGTGTAAGGCTCTGACTGCTTGCGGGAAAGCCGTGGGCAGCACATGTGCCGCCCCTACAACTCTGCCTTGCTTTTAAAAGAAAACACCGCCCCATCTGCCGTATCAGCAGATGGGGCGGTGCTGTTTATAATTGCACTATCTCAGTCAAGGAATATCACAGATTAAAATACCGCTTGGCATTATAATAGCTGATACCCTCAACGATCTTCTTCAAAGCCTTCTCGTCGTTGGGGTACTGGCCGTTCTCGACCCAGTTGCCGATCAGGTTGCACATCAGGCGGCGGAACAACTCGTGGCGGGTGTAGCTCAGGAAGCTGCGGCTGTCGGTCAGCATGCCGATGAAGTTGCCCAGCAGACCCAGGCGGGCCAGGGTCTTCATCTGCTGGTACATACCGTCGTCAGTGTCGCAGAACCACCAGGCGGAGCCCAACTGGATCTTGCCGGGGATCTCGTCGTCCTGGAACGCGCCCAGGATGGTGCCCAGCATATCAAAGTCGGCGGGGTTCAGGCTGTACAGGATGACCTTCGGGCAGGCATCAGCCTTGGTCAGTGCACTCAGCAGGCTGCTGACGGTGGCGCTGCAATCGGTCACGGCAATCATGTCAAAGCCGGTGTCGGGGCCGAGCTTGCGGTACATCTTGTCGTTAACGTTGCGCAGGCAGCTGTAATGAATCTGCATAGCAACGTTGTGTTTCTTGTAGGCAGCGCCCAGCTTCAGCAGCAGGTAGGTGGTGTAGGCGTCGCCCTCCTCCTGGGTCAGCGTCTCGCCGGCCATAGCCTTCTTGAACGCGGCGGTCGCCTTCTCGGCATCGGTGTCAACGTAGGGGACATAGTCCAGGCCGTGGTCAGAAGCGCGGCAGCCCATCTCGACGAAGAATTCCAGGCGCTCTTCCAGGGCGCTGGCAACGCAGTCGGCGCAGGCAAACTTGCGGCCCACGACCTCTTCCATCTTGTGAATGTAGTCGGCGAAGCCCTCCTTGCGGATGTTCAGGGCCTTGTCGGGGCGGAAGGAAGGAGCGACGACAACCTTGATGGAGGGGTCCTCCTTGATCTTCTTGTGCCACTCGAGGGAGTCAATGGGGTCGTCGGTGGTGCCGACCATGGCGACGTTGCTCTGCTCGATCAGGCCGCGGACGGTCAATTTCGGGTCGTTCTGCAGCTTCTCATTGCAGAGGTTCCAGACTTCCTCGGCAGTCTCGCCGTTCAACACGCCCTCATAGCCGAAGTACTTCTTCAGCTCGAGGTGGCACCAGGTATACATCGGGTTGCCGATGGCCATTTCCAGGCTCTCGGCAAACTTTTGGAAGCGCTCGCGGTCGGGCTTGTCGCCGGTGATATACTCCTCGGGCACGCCGTTGGAGCGCATCACGCGCCACTTGTAGTGGTCACCGAAGTAGTAGTCGCTGCCGTCGGCCAGGACCTGATGGCCGCCCAGCCAGACCTGCGCAATATTCTCAAAACGGCGGTTCTCATAAATTTCCTGCGGGGGAATATGGCAGTGATAGTCGATGATGGGCAGCTTGGCCGAATAATCGTGGTACAGGTGCTGCGCGGTGGGGGTCTCCAGCAAAAAGTCCTTATCCATAAACGCTTTCATGTACAGACACTCCTTCATTATATACATTATAAGGATGATAGCGGGGGAGTGGGCACCGGGCCGGATAGCACATACTTTGCGCATCTTTTTCGGCCCAAAACCACATACTCTGCTACTTCTGCTACTATTATACATAATAAAAAATGCTTTAGCAAGTTGCGAAAATTGCTCGTTAATCGAAATTATAGCCAAAAAATGCGGTGGCTTGTTGTGCAAGATGTGGAATCCCAAAAAAGGCCAGAAAATTGCGCAAAATATGTGCGCTGATTACAGAATGAAACTTGACGAACCAGGCCAAAAAAAATACAATGTAGGTAACAAGGCGTGCTGCGGCCCCCACTGCCGCGCACCAGAATTGTTATTAAGTAAGGAGAAGCGTTTATGGAAACCTTGAATTATGAAGTTCTTGCAAAATCCGGCTACAACGGCTACATTCTGAAGAATGCACCCGAGAAAGTACTGCAGTTCGGCGAAGGTAACTTCTTGCGCGCATTTGTAGATTATTGGTTCGATCTGGCCAACGAGAAGGCCGATTGGAACGGCAAGTGCGTTCTGGTCCAGCCCATCGCCCCGGGCCTTTCCAAGATGATCAACGAGCAGGAGGGCCTGTACACCCTGTACCTGCGCGGCAGTGAAAACGGCCAGAAGGTCGATGACAAACGCGTTATCTCCAGTGTCTCCCGTTGCCTGAACCCGTATGAGAAGGAAGGCTTCGACCAGATGATGGAAGTCGCCGCCAGCGACGACCTGGAAATCATCGTTTCCAACACCACGGAGGCCGGCATCGCCTACGACCCCGCCTGCAAGCTGGAGGACGAGCCCGCATCCAGCTTCCCCGGCAAGCTGACTCAGGTGCTGTACCACCGCTATAAGGCCGGCAAAAAGGGTATCATCATGCTGGCCTGTGAGCTGATTGACAACAACGGCAAGGAGCTGCTCAAGTGCGTCAACCAGTACATCGAGCAGTGGGGCCTGGAGGACGGCTTCAAGAAGTACGTCAACGAGGACTGCACCTTCTGCGGTTCTCTGGTTGACCGCATCGTTCCGGGCCGCATCCGTGACCCGAAGGAAGTTGCCGAGCTGGAAGAAAAGCACGGCTACGCTGATCCCCTGCTGGACGTCGGCGAGGTCTTTGGCGTCTGGGTCATCGAGGGCGACACCAAGCTGAACGATATCCTGCCTTTCCGCAAAGCCGGTCTTGAGGATCGCGTTTTCGTGACCCCCGACATGAGTCCCTACAAGAAGCGCAAGGTCCGCATCCTGAACGGTGCCCACACCGGCTTTGTCCTGGGCGCTTACCTGGCCGGTTTTGACATCGTGCGCGACTGTATGCACGACGCCACCGTTCTGGGCTATATGAACAAGATGCTGTCCGAGGAAGTCGTCCCCATTCTGCCGCTGGATCAGGAGGACTGCAAGAAGTTCGCCGCCGCTGTTGAGGACCGCTTCAATAACCCATTCGTCAACCATGAGCTGATGAGCATTTCCCTGAACTCCACCTCCAAGTGGCGTGCCCGCAATATGCCGTCCTTCCTCGAGTATGTCGAGAAGAACGGCAAGCTGCCCACCTGCCTGACCATGAGCTTTGCCGCTTACATCGCCTTCTACACCAACGATGTGCAGGAGCTGACCGACAAGGGCCTGGTCTGCAAGCGTGCCAAGGGCAACGAGTACACGGTCTCCGACGACCGCTGGGTCCTTGAGTTCTACAACGAGCACAAGAACGACGACATCCCGACGCTTGTCCACGCCGTCATGACCAACGAGAAGATGTGGGGCCAGGATCTGACCAAGGTTCCCGGCTTCGAGGAAGCCACCGTCAAGAACCTGACCAATATCCGTGAGAATGGTGCGCTGGCCGCTTACAAGAGCTGCCTGTAAGCCCATAAAGGCTTCTCCCCGAGGGACTGCGCCCGCAGGCGCGTGTCGGAGCGCAACCGCCGAAGGCGGCTCTTAGCGCGTAGACTGAAGCTGTCACCGAAGGTGACTGATGAGGGGCGCGTCTGCCGATATTGACCGTTTACGGTCTGCCCCCCCCCGCACACCTGCCCCTCATCCGGCCTTACGGCCACCTTCCCCCAAGGTGGAAGGCTTAAAACGTACCCCACTGGGGCCGGAGAATGCCCTCCGGCCCCAGTTTCTATTATGAGTAAGGAGACATCTTATGCCCATCGCCATTAAGATCAACCCCAAAGATAATGTCGTCGTCGCCCTGCATCCCATCGCCAAGGGCACGGCCGTCCCGGTCGATAACACCACCATCACCGCCGTCGAGGATATCCCCCAGGGCCACAAGATGGCCATTGCCCCCATCAAAGAGGGCGAAAACGTCATCAAGTACGGCTTTCCCATCGGCCATGCCACGGCGGACGCCGTGCCCGGCACCTGGATGCACACCCACAACATCCACACGAACCTCTCCGGCGAGGTCGAGTACAGCTACCATCCCAACGTGCATCCGCTGACCCCGGTTGCACCCGAGACCTTTATGGGCTACCGCCGCAAGGACGGCCGCGCCGCTATCCGCAACGAAATCTGGATCATCCCCACCGTCGGCTGCGTCAACGACTGCGCCAAGACGCTGGTGCGCGATAACCAGGATCTCGTCACCGGCAGCATCGACGGCCTGTACACCTTTACCCATCCGTTCGGCTGTTCCCAGACCGGCCATGACCATGCCCAGACCCGCAAGCTGCTGGCCTCTCTGGTGCGCCACCCCAACGCGGGCGCAGTGCTCGTACTCTCCCTGGGCTGCGAGAACCTGACCCACGAGCAGTTCCTGGCAGAGCTGGGCGACTACGACCACGACCGCGTCAAGTTCCTGACCTGTCAGGATGTCGAGGATGAGCTGGTAGCAGGCCGCGAGATTTTGAAGGAGCTGGCCGCCTACGCCGGACAGTTCCAGCGCGAGGCGATCCCCGCCAGCGAGCTGGTCATCGGCATGAAGTGCGGCGGCTCGGACGGCCTGTCCGGCATCACCGCCAACCCGACGATTGGCCGTTTCAGCGATATGCTGTGCGCCCGCGGCGGGTCCACCGTGCTGACCGAGGTGCCTGAAATGTTTGGTGCCGAGGGTTTCCTGATGGACCGCTGCCAGAACGAGGAAGTCTTTGAGAAGGCTGTCAAGATGATCAACGGCTTCAAGGAGTATTTCATCAGCCACAACGAGGTCGTCTATGATAACCCCAGCCCGGGCAACAAGCAGGGCGGCATCACGACGCTGGAGGACAAGTCCTGTGGCTGCGTGCAGAAGGGCGGCTCCGCCCCCATCATGGACGTCATCGGCTACGGTGAACCGGTCGTGACCAAGGGCCTGAATATGCTGTACGGCCCCGGCAACGATCTGGTTTCCGCCACCGCGCTGACTGCCGCCGGTGCCCATATGGTGCTGTTCAGCACGGGCCGCGGCACGCCTTTTGGTGCCCCCGCCCCGACGCTGAAGATTGCCACCAACAGCCAGCTGGCCGCCAAGAAAAAGACCTGGATCGATTTCAATGCGGGCGTTGTCGCCGACGGTGAGCGCACGCTGGACGAGGCCGGTGCCGACCTGTACCAGCTGGTGCTGGACGTTGCCTCCGGCAAGCAGACCTGCGCCGAGAAAAAGGGCTTCCGCGAGATCTCGATTTTCAAGGATGGCGTTGTATTGTAAGCCTGTTTGTGGTATAATTAAACACGAAAAAACCACTACGCTGTAGGGGCCGGGCATGCCCGGCCCGCAACTTACCCGCAATCGGGTGCTTTCCACAAAGTTGCGGGCCGCACATGTGCGGCCCCTACAAGCATTTGATAAGGAGAATGTATTTATGCCCAAACTTACCACTGGCGTCTACGAAAAGTACGGCGCATCGTATAAGACCCTGACCCTGACCGACGGCGAGTGCGCGTTCACCGTCACGCCCGAGAAGGGCGGCATGGCTACCTCTTTCACCAAGAACGGTGATGAGTACCTGTGGCTGCGCGATAAGAACTTTGAATCCACCGACCGCCCCCGCTGCGGCATCCCCATCCTGTTTCCAAACTGCGGCAAGCCGGACGGCGGCGTGCACCACTTCGGCGGCACAGCCTATCCCATCGAGGTCCACGGTCTGGCCGACCTGGTGCCCTGGCAGGTCAAAAGCGCCGACGACAGCGCCATTGAATTGACCCTGACCCCCAACGGTCTGACAAAGTTCGTTTATCCGTTTGATTTTGCCCTGACCATGCGCTACACGCTGGTTGGCAATACCGCCACGCTGGCTCTGACCGTCGCCAACACCGGTGACAAGACGCTGCCGTTCAGCGTTGGTTTCCACCCTTACTTCGGCGTGACCAGTCTCGACAATGTCTCCTTTGCCATTGACGCCGCCACCTGCAGCGAGAGCGCCAAGGGTGAGCAGCCCGCCGCGCCCGAGACGATCACGCTGACCCGCAAGGAAGGCAGCGCCGACTCCATCCGTCTGCTGACCGGCGTAAAAAGCCCGATGCAGCTGACCGATGCCGGCAACGGCCACAAAGTCACCGTCGCATTTGACGAGAGCGTTTTCTCCAACGGCGTACTCTGGCAGCAGGACGCCGAGAGCTTCGTCTGCATGGAGCCGTGGAACGGCTGGGCAAACTCCGTCAATGAGGAAGGCCGCCACATCGAGCTGGCCCCCGGCGAGACGAAAGAGTTCAAGTGGAGCGTGACCATCGAGTAAAGTTACGGCAGTAGGGGAGAGATTCAGTCCTGCCGCGGGGCATCAAGAACGCCGCCCCCTACAAGCGTTGCGAGGTAGGGGCCGCACATGTGCGGCCCGCAGCCTTACCGTAAAAGCGCTTTTGCCGTACAGTTGCGGGCCGGGCATGCCCGGCCCCTACAAAAGCACCAAATCAAAAAAAGGACATCCGCCTTTTTACGAGCGGATGTCCTTTTTGCTTTATTATATATCCCTTTCATGGGATAAATTTTGAAAGCTTCTTTGATTACTTTCTTCTCCGAAGAATGTATCAGCCCGGCTGCTTGCCGATGTAGGCCAAGATGCCGCCATCGACGTAGAGGATCAGGCCGTTGACAAAGTCGGAAGCCTCAGAGGCCAGGAAGACGGCGGGGCCGCCCAGATCCTCGGCTTCACCCCAGCGCGCAGCGGGGGTCTTGGCAACGATGAACTGGTCGAAGGGATGACGAGAGCCATCGGGCTGGATCTCGCGCAGGGGGGCAGTCTGCGGGGTGGCGATGTAGCCAGGTCCGATGCCGTTGCACTGGATGTTGTACTGGCCGTACTCAGAAGCGATGTTCTTGGTCAGCATCTTCAAGCCGCCCTTGGCAGCAGCATAGGCGGAGACAGTCTCGCGGCCCAGCTCGCTCATCATGGAGCAGATGTTGATGATCTTGCCGCCGCCCTGCTCGATCATATCGGGGATAACGGCCTTGGCAACGATGAAGGGAGCGTTCAGGTCAACGTCGATGACCTGGCGGAACTGGGCAGCGGTCATCTCGATCATCGGGATGCGCTTGATGATACCGGCGTTGTTGACCAGCACATTGATGTGGCCGACTTCCTCGGTAATCTGCTTGACCATGGCGTTGACGGCGTCCTCATTGGTGACGTCGCAGACATAGCCGTGGGCCTCAATGCCAGCCTCTTTGTAGGCGGCCAGGCCTTTGTCAACCAGCTCCTGCTTGATGTCGTTAAAGACGATCTTAGCGCCGCAGTTTGCCATAGCGGTAGCAATGGCAAAGCCGATGCCGTAGGAAGCGCCGGTGATGAGCGCGACCTTGCCGGTCAGGTCGAAGGATTTCGGGGTGCAAACAGACATGATGCAAAACCTCCTAAAGTTTGTAACAGTCATATATTCAAGCGTCCGTATCTCGGGCGCATGAATTTAAGTAAACGGGATGCGTGGTGCGCAAAATTTGTTGCGCATTTTTTGCGTAAGTAAACGCAAGATATGTGCGTTTTTTGCGTTCAGCGCAGGTCGGTGGTAGCGATATTGTCCATGTCGTCAAACTCCATGTTCTCGCCGCCCATGGCCCAGATAAAGGTGTAATTCGACGTGCCTACGCCGCTGTGGATGCTCCAGGAGGGGCTGATGACGGCATCGTAGTTGTGCATGACGATGTGGCGGGTCTCGGTAGGCTCACCGCACATATGGAAAACGACCTGGCCCTCGGGAACTTCAAAGTAGGTGTAGATCTCCATGCGGCGCTCGTGGGTGTGGCTGGGCATGGTGTTCCAGTTGCTGCCCGGCTCCAGGGCGGTCATACCCATGGACAGCTGGCAGGTCTTGAGGACACTGGGGTGGATAAACTGGTTAATGGTACGCTTGTTGCAGGTCTCAACGCTGCCCAGGGGGCGCTTGGCGGCCTGCTCAATGGTGATGAGCTTGTTCTCGTAGCTGCAATGGGCCGGGGCAGAAACCATGTAGAATTTGGCCGGGTGCTCGGGATCGTCACTCTTAAAAGTAACTTTTTCGTTGCCCTTCGTGATGTACAGGCAGTCCTTGTAGTTCAGGTGGTACTCCTGGCCGTCCGCCGTGATGGTGCCGGCCCCGTCGCCGATATTGAAAATGCCGATCTCGCGGCGCTCCAGGAAGTAATGGGTGCCGAAGTTGGCCCAGACGTCGATGCCCTTGTCGATGGGGACTTCCTCGTGTACAGGCATACAGCCCAGCGTCACCATGCGGTCCACGTGGCTGTACACGGCCACGACCTCGTCCGCCTTGTACAGGCCGGTGATGAGCATTTCGTTTCGGGTTTCCTCGGTGGTGTAGCGCTTGAAATCGCGCTGGTTACAGGAATAACGGATATCCATACGGAAACTGCCTCCTTGACGTAACAGATGATTGTTAAAAAGCAAACATATTTTGCCATCGTTAGTCCTATTATACAACATCCTCGGGTTAGAACATAGTGGTAGAATTGCACAATAATTAAGCAGACTAATTGTGCAGTTTAATCATGAAAATATTTCACTTTACAAATTAGCAAATTTCAACTATACTCATGTCAGTGTCCCGGCCGCAAGGGTGCGGCCCGGCCCGATCCGGCAAGTCCCGGGTCGGGCTGAATTCTTGTCAAAAATGAAGGAGCACGCCATGCTTACACTGGATAAAATCTACCACGCAAAGTTCATTTTAAAGCAGGTCGCCCGCAAAACGGATTTAATTGCCGCCCCGCGCCTCTGCCCGGGCACTGACCTCTACCTGAAAACTGAGAACCTGCAAGTCACCGGCAGCTTCAAGGTGCGCGGCGCGTACTACAAAATCAGCCAGCTTTCGGCGGAAGAACGTGCCAAGGGCGTCATCGCCTGCTCGGCGGGCAACCACGCACAGGGCGTGGCGCTGGCCGCCACCCGCATGGGCATCAAGAGCGTTGTCTGTATGCCGGACGGTGCCCCTATTATGAAAGTGGAAAGCACCAAGCGGCTGGGCGCAGAGGTCGAGCTGGTCAAGGGCACCTACGACGACGCCCATGACCGCGCCGTGGAACTGCAGGAGCAGACCGGCATGACCTTCATCCACCCCTATGACGACGAGCTGGTCATTGCGGGGCAGGGAACCATCGGCCTGGAGATCCTCGACCAGCTGCCCGATGTGGACGCGGTCATCGTGCCCATCGGCGGCGGCGGTCTGATTTCCGGCGTGGCGTTTGCCATCAAGAGCCTGCGTCCCGAGGTAAAAATCTACGGCGTGCAGGCGGCGGGTGCCCCCAGCATGGAGCACGCATTCCACGATCACAAGTACGAGACGCTGGACTCCGCCGTGACCTTTGCCGACGGCATTGCGGTCAAGACGCCCGGTGAGACGACCTTTGACATGGTGAGCCAGTACGTGGACGACATTGTCACGGTCAGCGAGGACGAGATCGCTGCCGCCATCCTGGCGCTGATGGAGAACCAGAAGCTCGTGGCCGAGGGCGCAGGTGCCACGCCGGTGGCCGCCGCGCTGTTCGGCAAGCTGCCGCTGGCGGGCAAGAAAACCGTCTGCCTGATTTCCGGCGGCAACATTGATGTGAACATTCTCTCCCGCGTTATCACCCGCGGCCTGGTCATGAGCGGCCGCAAGACGAACCTGATGATTGCCCTGGAGGACAAGCCCGGCCAGCTAAGCCTGGTCAGCGACATTGTCTCGGCCTGCGGCGCAAACGTCGTCAGCGTCCACCACGACCGCAGTGACGCGAACATGGCCATCACCAGCTGTTTCCTTAAGCTGGGGCTAGAGACCCGCGACGCCGCGCAGATCGAGACGATCAAGGAGAAGCTGACCGAGGCCGGATTTAAGCTGGTGACAGAGAGGGCGTAAACGTAAACTAAGGCAAGAGAAAAGAGATTTCCTCTTGCCAGACTCTCTCCTCTCTCTTATTTCTTCGCTGTCAAGGTCAGACCTTGACCCCCGCCGCCAGCAATTCCACAAACTGTTTTGCCACGCGGGGACTGCGGCCGCCGGCACGCAGAGCGAAGGCCGCGCCCTTGATGAACAGCTGGTCGCTGGGCATCTGGACGTTGTACTGCTTCGCCAGTTCCAGCAAAATGCGGTCGTAGCGGTCCTTGTCGGGCTGCTGGAACGTCACCGTCAGGCCGAACCGGGCCGACAGGCTCATGAGTTCCTGGCGAGTGTCCATCGCGTGCAGGTCGTCGCCGCTGCGGTCGGCCATCGTCTCCTTGACCAGGTGGCGGCGGTTGCTGGTTGCGTAGACCGCCACGTTATGGCTGCGCCCGCCGACGCCCCCCTCCAGAATCGCTTTCAGCGCGGCAAAGTTATCGTCGTTGGACGCAAAGCTCAAATCGTCGATAAACAGGATGAATTTCAGCGGATTTTTCGCCAGTTCGTCCATCAGGGCAGGAATCTGGTACAGCTGGTTTTTCTTCACTTCGATCAGGCGCAGGCCGTCGGGGGCGAACTCGTTGGCAATGGCCTTGACCGTGCTGGATTTTCCGGTGCCCGCATCGCCGTACAGCAAAACGTTATTGGCGGGGCGGCCTTCCAGCAGGGCGCGGGTGTTGGCGATGACCTTCTCCCGCTCCTGCTCGTAGCCGGGCAGCTCGCTCAAACGCTGCGGGTCGGGGTAGCGCACCGGCACCAGGCGACCCTCTTCCAGCGCAAAGACATGGTGGCGGGCAAACATACCGTAACCCTTCTGGCCCATGGCCGCACGGCGGGCTGCGTAGGCCGCGTGGTAATCGGCGTCGGGCGTGACCTGCCACCGGGGCAGGAACGCTGCCGCATCGGGGAACACCTCGTCCAGCGGTGCACGGCCCAACGCTTGCAGAAAGTCCAATTCATCATCCATTGCCTTTTCCAGCACCGGCCCGGCCTCCTGCCCGGCGGCAACCTTTAAACAAAGGTTCTCATCCTCGAGCACCGCTTCCAGCAGGGCATCAGTCCAGTTGGTGCCGCGGGCAAACAGCGCCGCCTCAAACGCGGCCACTGCGCCGGTCAGGGCGGCATCGTCCGCCGCCAGCGCCGCACGCAGCGTGCACAGCGGCTCGGCCGCCAGCAGGCCGCGAAACACCACAAGCCCATCCAGATGGGCCAGCCATTCATTACGTAACATAGTTTATAATCCTTTCCCAAGAGAAACACTCTTTACCCCAGTATAACTGCCGCGACAAAAAGTTGCAAGGTTTGTTGCATAATTTTCAAAGAAGTCTTGACAAACATGCAAAAGTACGGTATAGTTTACCATAAATCCAGATAATGCTTGGATGGGAAGTTAGTAACGGTTCCGCCCCTTTCAGAGAACTGCCGGTCGGTGCAAGGCAGCAAGGCAGGCAAGCCGCGAACTGATCCCGGAGCAGACCACCCGAAAATCACAGTAGGGCGGTACGGGCGCACCCGTTACAGTGCCGGACCTTGTTAGAGGTTCATGAGGTGGGGGCAACGCCCCAATGAGAGTGGTACCGCAGAGTATGTGAAATGCACAGGCTTTGTCTCTTGGAAAAGCAAGGGGCAAAGCCTGTTTTCTTATATTGCCCCTTACCGGGCCGCAGCGGGGTGAGGGAACCCCGCCATACGGATGCCCCGGGGAAGTCGCACAGGAAGTAGGAAGGAGCAAACACCATGAAATTGACCGGTTCACAGATCTTCGTCGAAGTGTTGGTCGAGCAGGGCGTCGATACCCTGTTCGGCTATCCGGGCGGCGCAGTGCTGAATCTGTATGACGAGTTGTATAAAAACTCCGATCGTATACGCCACGTATTGACCGCTCACGAGCAGGGCGCGTCCCACGCGGCGGACGGTTACGCCCGCGCCACGGGTCGTACCGGCGTTGTGCTGGCCACCAGCGGCCCGGGTGCGACGAACCTTGTCACCGGCATTGCCACGGCCTACATGGACAGCGTGCCGATGGTAGCCTTCACCGGCAATGTCGCCACGACGCTGCTGGGTAAAGACTCCTTCCAGGAGGCCTACATTGAGGGCATCACAATGCCCATCACCAAGCACAACTACACGGTGCGCAGGGTAGAGGATCTGGCCGATACGATGCGCGCGGCCTTCCGCATTGCACAGTCCGGCCGCAAAGGCCCGGTGCTCGTCGATATCCCGAAGGATATCACGGCGGCGTCCTGCGAGTTCACCCCCAAAGCGCCGGAACTCATCCGCACCGTGACCTATTATAATGAAGAGGACGTCAAGGAAGCCGCCCGCCTCATCAACGAGTCGGAGCGCCCCATCGTCTATTTCGGCGGCGGTGTGCGCAGTGCGGCGGGCTGCCAGCCCCTGCGCGACCTGCTGGAAAAGACCGGCATGCCCGCCACCTACACCCTGATGGCCGCGGGTGTTCTCAGCTACGGCGAGCCGCACAATCTGGGCCTGCTGGGTATGCACGGCTGCTACGCCGCCAACAAGGCCATCGACGAGGCCGACCTCGTCATCGCCGTGGGCACGCGGTTCAGTGACCGCGTGGCGCTGAACCCCGACAGCTTTGCCAAGCGCGCAAAAATCATTCAAATCGACATCGACCCCAGCGAGCTGGGCAAGAACGTCGACGTCGATTTGAGCCTGACCGGCGACGCCAGCTACATTTTGCAGGCAATTCTGCCCTACGTCGAAAAGACCGAGCACAAGCTCTGGATGGAGCAGATCCGCAGCTGGCAGAAGAACGATTATAAGCCGGTGGACAGCGATACCGAGCTGAAACCCCATCAGATCATCGACGAAATCTGCAGCCAGGCCGGTCCCGAGGCCGTCTACGTCACCGACGTCGGCCAGCACCAGATGTGGGCGGCGCAATACCTGCACCACACCAAGAGCCGTGGGTTCCTGACCAGCGGTGGATTGGGCACGATGGGCTTCGGCTACGGCGCGGCCATCGGCGCACAGATGGCGCTGGGCAACGATGCCCGCGTCGTCATGCTGACCGGCGACGGCTCCTTCCACATGAACCTGAACGAGGCCTGCACTGCCGTCAGCTATGGCCTGCCCATTATCACAGTCATCTTCAACAACCAGGTGCTTGGCATGGTGCGCCAGTGGCAGACGACTTTCTACGAGAAGCGCTACTCCGACACCGACCCGCACCGCCGCACCGACTTTGTCAAGCTGGCCGAGGGCTTTGGGGCCAAGGGCTACCGCGCCACGACTCCCGCCGAGTTCAAGGCGGCTTTCGCCGACGCCATGCAGCAGAAAGGCCCGAGCTGGATTGATTGCCGCATCGGCAAGGATGAAAAAGTCCTTCCGATGATCCCCGGCGGCGGCACCATCAACGATATCATCATGGAATGAGGTGACACGCATGGAACAAAACAACAACACCCGGCGGGTCATCAGCCTGCTGGTCGATAACTCCAACGGCGTTCTGGCCCGCATTTCCAGCCTGTTCTGCCGCCGTGGCTTCAACATTGACAGCCTGACCGTCTCGGCTACGAATGACCCCAAAGTCAGCCGCATTACGGTCACGCTGCGCGGCAGCGAGCAGGCCATGACCCAGCTGATTTTGCAGACGGAACGCCTCGAAGTCACCCGCCAGGTCTTTGAGCTGGACCCCGACAAGAGCTTACAGCGCGAGCTGCTGCTGTTAAAGGTAGCCTGCGACAACCAAAACCGCGCCGAGCTGCGGGAGATTTCCAGCATCTACAAGGCGAAAATCATCGACCTGTCGCCTGACAGCATGGTATTTGAGCTGACCGGCAAGCCGGATAAAATCGACGCTTTCCTGACGATGTTCAAGGGCTATGAGATTCTGGAGCTTTGCCGCACCGGCGTCACTGCTCTCGAGCGCGGCGGCAAGCACCAGCATATGCAGAAACCCGCGCAGGAGGTCGGAGAGGCACAGCTGCCGCTGCCCGGGACGCACTGCCATTGAGCTGCTCGTAAATTTTCAATGCCTGTAGGGGCGGATTCCATATCCGCCCGCCGTAGGCTGCACTGCACGGGCGCATATAGAATGCGCCCCTACGGATTTTTATTTTCGTTTCCCAATTAAAATTACAAATATAAAAAGTATCAACAACAAAGGAGACACCACAATGGCTATCAACAAGTATTACGATTCCGACTGCAACCTTGGCGTGCTGGACGGCAAAACCGTTGCCGTCATCGGCTTCGGCTCCCAGGGCCACGCTCATTCCGAGAACCTGGCCGAGAGCGGCGTCAATGTCGTCGTCGGTCTGCGCAAGGGTTCTGCCCACTGGGAGAAAGCCTCCGAGTTTGCCGCCACCCACGAGAACTTCAAGGTCATGGAAGTCGAGGAGGCCGCCAAGGCCGGTGACGTCGTCATGATGCTGGTTCCCGACGAGCTGTGCGCCGACATCTACAATTCTCAGGTTGCCCCCTACATGACCGAGGGTAAGGCCCTGGCATTCGCCCACGGCTTCAACATTCACTTCAAGACCATCACCCCGCCGAAGAACGTTGACGTCATCATGATTGCCCCCAAGGGCCCCGGCCACATCGTCCGCCGCCTGTACACCGAGGGCGAGGGCTGCCCGTCCCTGATCTGCGTTGAGCAGGACTACACCGGCAAGGCCAAGGAGATTGCCCTGGCTTACGCTTCCGGCATCGGCGCCGGTCGTGCCGGCATCCTGGAGACCACCTTCAAGGAGGAGACTGAGACTGACCTGTTCGGCGAGCAGGCTGTGCTCTGCGGCGGTGTCTGCGAGCTGATCCAGGCTGGCTTTGACACGCTGGTCGAGGCCGGTTACGCCCCTGAGATGGCCTACTTTGAGACCTGCCACGAGATGAAGCTCATCGTTGACCTTATCAACGAGGGCGGCTTCTCCAAGATGCGCTACTCCATCTCCAACACGGCCGAGTACGGCGACTACCGCACCGGCAAGCGCCTCATCACCGAGGACACCCGCAAGGAGATGAAGCAGGTCCTGAAGGAGATCCAGGACGGCACCTTTGCCAGTGAGTTCCTGACCGAGATGAGCCCGAAGGGCGGCCGCAAGACCCACTTCCTGGCCCAGCGCCGCATCGCCGCCAACCACCCCATCGAGAAGGTCGGTGCCGAGCTCCGCAAGATGATGAGCTGGCTGAAGAAGTAAGTTTGTAATTGTAACAATACGCGCATTACCGGCAACTTGTAGGGGCCGGGCATGCCCGGCCCTTAACCTGGCGGCGGCCACCCTTTTATCCGGTGCCTGCCGCAAAGTTGAGGGCGAGGCATGCCTCGCCCCTACAAGTGCCCCTGATAGAAAAACGGAGAAAAACTATGAACAGCGATAACGTCAAAAAAGGCCCGGAGCGGGCCCCGAACCGCAGCCTGTTCTATGCGCTGGGCTACACACCGGAGGAGCTGGACCGCCCGCTCATCGGCGTTGTGTCCGCCCACAGCGAGATCGTACCCGGCCACATGAACCTGGACAAAATTGCCGACGCCGTCAAGGCCGGCGTCCGCATGGCAGGCGGTACGCCCATCCTCATCCCCGCCATCGGTGTCTGCGACGGCATCGCCATGGGCCACGTGGGCATGAAATACTCCCTCGCCAGCCGCGAGTTGATCTGTGACAGCGTCGAGACGATGTTCATGGCCCACCAGCTGGACGGCCTGGTTCTCGTGCCCAACTGCGATAAAATCGTTCCCGGCATGGTCATGGCCGCCGTCCGTATGGATGTGCCCGCCGTGGTATGCAGCGGCGGCCCGATGCTGGCCGGCCGCTATGGCGGCGAGGAAGTCAGCCTTTCCAAAATGTTTGAGGCCGTGGGTGCCTACAAAGCGGGCCTCATCGACGACGATCAGCTCGAGGACTGCACCTGCAACTGCTGCCCGGGCTGCGGCTCCTGCTCCGGTATGTACACCGCCAACAGCATGAACTGCCTGTGCGAGGCCATCGGTATCGCCCTGCCCGGCAACGGCACGATTCCCGCCGTTTACGCCAAGCGTTTGCAGCTGGCAAAGCACGCCGGTATGGCCATCATGGACATGGTCAACCGCGGCGTGACCGCCCGTCAGATCATCAACGAGCGCTCCATCCGCAACGCCCTGACCTGTGACATGGCGCTGGGCTGCTCCACCAACACGGTACTGCACCTGCTGGCGATTGCCCAGGAGGCAGGCTGCCCCATTGATTTGAAGCTCTTTAACGAGATTTCCGCCAAGACGCCCAACCTCTGCCACCTGGCCCCCGCAGGCCCGACCCATATGCCCGACCTGTACGAGGCGGGCGGCATCCCGGCTGTGCAGGCCGAGCTGGCCAAGAAGGGCCTGTTGGACCTGAATGTGCCCACCGTCACCGGCAAGACCCTGGGGGAGAACATCCAGGGCGCGAAGATTCTCAACAACAAGGCCATCCGCTCTATCGACAATCCGTACAGCCAGACCGGTGGTTTGCAGATCCTGTGGGGCAACATTGCGCCGGACGGCTGTGTCGTCAAGCGCAGCGCCGTTGCGCCTGAAATGCAGGTACACAGCGGCCCGGCCCGCGTCTTTGACAGTGAGGACACCGCCATTGCGGCCATCTACGCAGGGGACATCCACCCCGGCGACGTCGTAGTCATCCGCTACGAAGGCCCCAAGGGCGGTCCCGGTATGCGTGAGATGCTCAACCCCACCAGTGCGCTGGCGGGCATGAAGCTGGACACCACCGTGGCGCTCATCACCGATGGCCGCTTCTCCGGTGCGTCCCGCGGCGCGGCCATCGGCCATGTCAGCCCCGAGGCAGCCTCCGGCGGCCCCATCGGCCTCGTCAAGGAGGGTGACACCATCGAGATCGATATTCCGAATGCGTCTATCCACTTGGCCGTCAGTGACGACGAGCTTGCCGCCCGCAAAGCCGCCTACATCCAGCCCGAGCCGAACATCAAGACCGGCTGGCTGGCACGCTACGCAAGGCTTGTTACAAGCGCCAACCTGGGTGCGGTGCTGAAATAAAAACCAAAGAGGGTGCTGTTTGGTTGACGGCATCCTCTTTTGGTTTATTGAACGGTAGGGGCCGGGCATGCCCGGCCCTCGGCCTTCCCGTATACGATCGTTTTGCCCTGCAATGCCCATTGAAATTGCCTTGCAGAGAGTGGTCTTGCTCCCTCCGCGGGGCGTCGAGGACGCCGCCCCCCTACAAATTCGGGGCTTTCGCGTGCAGCTTCGCCAATTCCAGGTACTCTTCCTCGTTTGCTTTGATTCCTGCGGCCTGCGCCGCACTGACCGGGTGCATGACCTTTCCCGGCACGCCGATGACAAGGCTGCCTGCGGGCACGACCATCTTTTCCGGCACTAGCGCCCCGGCGGCAATCAAACTGCCCGCGCCGATGACTGCGCCGTTCAAAATCGTGGCGTGCATCCCAATTAAACAGTTATCGCCCACTGTGCAGCCGTGGACGATGGCTCCATGACCGATGGACACGCCGCGCCCTATCGTCACATCCAGCCCGGGGCCGGTGTGCAGCACAGCGTTATCCTGCACGTTGGAGTTCTCGCCGATGGTGATGCGCCCGGTATCGGCCCGCAGCACCGCGCCATACCAGACGCTGCTGTTCTTTTCCAGCCGCACGCTGCCCGCGATTGTCGCGTTTTCCGCTGCGAAGGCCGCACCGTAATCGGCAGGGGAGTGGGCGTTCACTGTGATAAAAGGCATAGGTTTTCTTCCTTTCGATATCGTCCTACGGGGCGTCGGGGACGCCGCCCCTTATATCTATTATACAAAATGAAATCGAAATTGAAAAGTCACCGCCACCTGTGGTACAATAAAAGCGCGAAATAAAAGGAGTTGTACTATGTCCATCAAAATGATCTGCAGCGACATTGACGGTACGCTGCTGCAATACGGCCGCCAGAAGCTGGAGGGCGAAATTTTTGACCAGATCCGCGCCCTGCATGACCGGGGCATCCTGTTCTGCCCGGCGTCGGGGCGGCAGTACACCAGCCTGCGCCTGCTGTTTGAGCCTGTGGCCGACTGCTGCGTTTTCCTGTGCGAGAACGGCGGCGTCCTGTTCAAGGACGAGCAGTGCATTGCGGAAAATCCGATGCCCCGCGCCTTGGCCGAGGAAATCGCCCGCGATATGTGGCAGAACAGCGACGGTCAGGGAGAGGTCATGCTTTCCGGTCAGAACTGCGCCTACCTGATGGAGCGGGGCCTCGGCATGCTCGACCGCATCCGGTTCATCGGCAACCGGTACAAGGTCATTGCCGACCCGTCCGAGATTCCGGAGGAGATCGTCAAGGTGTCGGTCTATCTGCACGAGGGGGTCGCGCCCTATGTCGACCGCTTTGTGCCGCGCTGGCAGCAGGCCAACTGCGCAGTGGCCGGCCCCTACTGGATCGACACCACGACCGCAAACAAGGGCGTCGGCGTACAGTCCCTTTGCCGCGTGCTGGGCATTGCCCCCGATGAGGTCATGGCCTTTGGCGACAACTTTAACGATGTATCAATGCTGGACATCGTGGACACCCCCTACATCATGGACAGCGCCGCCCCCGCGCTGCGCGCCCGTTATCCGCTGCACACCCCGCGCCCCGAGGACGTGCTGCGGGATTTTCTTGCAAAATGACGCCAAATGACAAAATCTCCCATGTTATGGCTTTTCGGTGCAGTCCCTGCCGAAAATTTTTAACAAATTCACCAAAGATTAGGGGTGTTTTTGGCTCTTTTTCCGTTGACGTATACGGCGCAGTATGTTATTATAATAACAGCTTAATGATTGCGCCGCGCTCTACCGCTGCGCACTTATGGGAGGAAAAAGCTATGAAAGAATTCACGTATACCATCAAAGAGCCGGTCGGCATCCATGCACGTCCCGCCGGTATGCTTGCAAAAGAGGCCAAGACCTGCCAGAGCACCGTCACCATCGTGGACAAGAACGGCAAGTCCGTTGACGCCACCCGCCTGATGGCTCTGATGGGCATGGGCATCAAGTGCGGCGACACCGTCACCGTCAAGATTGAGGGCGCCGACGAGGAGACCGCCGCCCCCGCCATGGAGAAGTTCTTCAACGAGCATCTGTAATTCCGATTTCATTTACGGCCGCGGCCGCCACACCAGAACGGCGGGCGCGGCCCTTTTTGTAAGGAGGTTTTCCCATGATCACGATTCAGGGCAAGGGCGTTTCCGCCGGTGTCGGCGTTGGCCCGCTCTACTTCTACCGCCGCGCCACGGCCGAGATCAAGCGCTATACCGTAGAGGATACAGACGCCGAGTGGCATCGCTTTAAAGGCGCCCAGACCGGCGCAGTCGAGCAACTGGGCGTTCTGGCCGAGCAGGCCCGCAAGGAAGCCGGCGACGAGGCCGCCATGCTGTTTGAGACCCACCAGATGATGGCCGAGGACCTTGACTACGAGGAGGCCATCGAAGATCGCATCCTCAACCAGAAGATGAACGCCGAGGCCGCCGTCTCCGACACAGCCGAGCAGTTTGCCGAGATGTTCGCCTCGATGGACGACGCCTATATGCAGGCCCGCGCCGCCGACGTCAAGGACGTCAGCCAGCGCATCCTCAGCATCCTGTGCGGCATCGTGCAGGGCGGAATTGCGTCCGATGTGCCGGTGCTGCTCTGCGCCGACGACCTGGCCCCCTCCGAGACGATCCAGCTGGATAAGTCAAAGATTCTCGGCTTCATCACGGCGGGCGGCTCCGGCTCCAGCCATACGGCCATTCTGGCCCGTACCATGGGCATCCCTGCCATCGTTGGCATGGGCGACGCCCTGAAGCCCGAATACGAGGGCCGCCAGGCCATTGCGGACGGTGCTACCGGCGCACTGGTCATTGACCCCGACGACGACACCCGCGACCGCCTGCTGAAGAAGCGCGACGAGCAGCTGCGTCTGCAGCGCCTGCTGGAAACGCTGAAAGGCCAGGCCAACGCGACGAAGGACGGCAAGACCATCCGCATCTACTGCAACATCGGCTCTCCCGAGGATGTCCACGCCGTACAGGTCAACGACGGCGGCGGCATTGGCCTGTTCCGCTCCGAGTTCCTGTACCTGAACACCAGCGACTATCCGACCGAGGACCAGCAGTTTGAGGCCTACAAGCAGGTGCTCTCCGACATGGACGGCAAGGAAGTCATCATCCGCACACTGGACATCGGCGCGGACAAGCAGATTGGCTACTTCAACCTGCCCAAGGAGGACAACCCCGCCATGGGTATGCGCGCGCTGCGCATCTGCCTGACCCGGCCGGAGATTTTCAAGACCCAGCTGCGCGCACTGTTCCGTGCGTCGGCTTTCGGCAAGCTGGGCATTATGTTCCCGATGGTCACGTCCGTCTGGGAAGTCCGCGAGGCAAAGAAGCTCTGCGAGGAAGTCAAACGTGAACTGAAGCACGAGGGCACGCCGTACAGCGAGGACGTGCAGATCGGTATTATGATCGAGACGCCCGCTGCCGCTGTGATGAGCGACCGCCTGGCGAAGGAAGTGGACTTCTTCAGCATCGGCACGAACGACCTGACCCAGTACACGCTGGCCTGCGACCGCCAGAACAACGACCTGGGCCGTTTCTACGACCCGCACCACCCGGCTGTGCTGCGCCTGATCCAGATGGTGACGGAGAACGCCCACAAGAACGGCATCTGGGTGGGCATCTGCGGCGAGCTGGGCGCAGACCTGGCCCTGACCGAGACGTTCCTCGCCATCGGCGTGGACGAGCTTTCTGTGACGCCGCGCTCTGTGCTGCCGCTGCGCAACGCCGTCCGCATGACTGACACCCGCGAGACCAGCGAGCGCATCCTGGCCGAGCTGGATTCGGATTACACGGCACGGTAAAATTGGTTTTATAAAACAAAGTGGACACCTGATGAAATGTCAGGTGTCCATTTTTTGTCGCTATATGCAGGGGCCAGGTATGCCTGGCCCCTGCAACTTTGCCTTATTCCAACTCAAAATCCCCTGGCAGCAGCAGTTCCAGGCTGGCATCCGGGTCGGCCACCAGCCGCTTAGACTGGTTCAAAATTGCTTTTTCCAAGGTATTGCGCGCCATACGGCCGTTGCCGTTGGTGGCAGCGTCCTCGACCTGCTTGCGGTCAAAGTAGGTCACCAGCGGCAGCTTGCAGGCGTCGTCCAGTGTGTAGCCCTTGCCCTTGGCAATCGAGCACAGAATCTTATACAGCTCCTCGCCCGAGTAATCCGGGAACTCGATCTGATTCGGGAAGCGGCTGGCAAGGCCGGAGTTCGCGCTCAAAAACAGCTGCATCTCCTTCGTGTAGCCCGCCAGAATGACGACCAGGTCGTCGCGGTGATCCTCAATGCCCTTGACCAGCGTGTCGATGGCTTCCAGCCCGAAGCTGTCCTCACCGCCGCGGTAGAGGGCGTAGGCTTCGTCGATGAACAGCACACCGCCCAGGGCGCTCTGGATGACCGAGTTTGTCAGCGGGGCCGTGTGGCCCACATAGCGGCCTACCAGGTCCGCACGGGTCACTTCCACCAGCTGGCCGCCGCGCAGTGCGCCGATGGCTTTCAGATATTTCGCCAGAATGCGGGCAATCGTCGTTTTGCCGGTGCCGGGGTTGCCGGTGAAGATCATGTGCATATTGACCTCGGCCACCTTCAGGCCCTGGGCCTTGCGGCGCTGCTGGGTCTGCACGTTTTTGGCGATATCCCGCACATAATTTTTGATTTCCTCCAGGCCGATGATGCCGTCCAGCTCGGCCTCCACGGCATCCACGTCGCCGCGGTACTGCTGGGGCAGCAGTGCCAGCAGGTCAATGGCCTTGCCGCCATTCACAGCCATGCACAGTTTGCCGTCCACCGCCGTCAGCACGGCAGGCGTGCCCTCGGCGGGTGTCGCGTCAGCATCCAGCACATACTCGGCAATGGCGCGGTAGACCGTCTCGCAGTAATCGCGCATGGCCTGCATACCGCTGGTCTTGCCGTACTGGGCTGCCAGCAGATCCCGTACATCCGCGCCCATGGACAGTGCCAGTCCGCACTGCTTGCGGGTGCGTTTGACGAGAAAATTCAGCTCCCGCGCGGCCACAGCCGCCAGCGCATCGGGGGTGAACGCCTCGGTGCGGCAGATATCGCCCGCGACGGTATCCACGAACTTTGCGCCGAAGTGGTCCGCCAGCGCGGCCTCGCCCTTGTTGGAGTAGAACACAAAGTATTTACCGCCCGCCTGCAATTCGCCGATGGCCCCGGGGGCCAGCGCTGTGCCGACATCGACAAGGATGCCGCGCTGCAAGACGTACCGGCTGGACAGCGCCAGCGTACCATCGATGGCCAGCGTGGACAGCATATTTAAATAGTTGGCGGCACAGCCCTCGTAATGCTCAAAGGCCAGCACCTCGGCGTCGGACTGCAGCGCCGCGTAAAGATCCTGCAAAAACAGCTTCTCCTGCGCGGGGCCGGGGTAGAGCGCCAAGTCCAGCGTCTCAATCGACGCGCTGCGCAGGATGCCCCGGGCGGCCAGTTCTTCCACCACGCATTTCAGCGCGTAGTGGCGGCCGGTGCCGTTGGGCCCGCACAGAAGCATCACACTGCGGGCGCGGGTGGTATCCTCCGCCGTGCCCAGCACAAAGGGGCGGCGGAACGCCTTGACCAGCGCCGAGACGAAGGCATCCTGCCCCAGCACCTGGGCTTTGATTTTATCCGTCACACCGGTAAAATCTGCCTTGCCGTTGGCAGCCGGGGCAGGGGAGGGCGCGGCCACCGTGCCGCCCAGCAGGCCATCCTGTTTCAGCGACTTTGTCAGTTCACTGCTCATCTTGCGCACATTCTCGGCGGTGGCGGCACCGGCTTTCTGCACCGCGCCCAGCGCACTGCTGGCGGCGGATTGGCGTTTCTGGGCCGCGCTCAGGGCTTCCAGCTGGGCCTGCATCTGCTGCACGGCATCGCTGGCAGCTTCGGCCTGCTGCTCATTGGCGGCGTATTTGCCGCCGCCCATCAGGCCGCGGACCCAGGCATCGTACTGATCTTCCAGGCTCATTTTCCATCCTCGATTTCCGGGTCGATGCTGACATCGGCCCCTGCATTTTTCTTAGGGCAATACCGCATAATTCTAAGTGCCGATACGGCGAGCGAGGTGCGGCAGCTGCTAAGCCAAAAGCGCAGATAATACTGGATGCTGCAAAGGTGAGCGCCGCCAGTGGCGGATACAGCGAACCGAAGCAGGGGCAGCGGTCGCAGAGTGCGAGGGGCTTTTGCCCCCGAAGCACGATGCGGGTACCGCAACCCGACATTATCGAGCATTTTGGCAACGCAGATGCCGTGCCGCAGCCGCCGGAGCGGTGCTTAAGCCGTCAGGTGGGAATTGTGCGGTGTTGCCTTAGGGATTTTTACCGTGTAGAAGTCCTTCACACTGCACCCGGCGCGGCCGCCGCCTGCACAGGCGCAGGCACACGCACAACTGGATGCACACGCGCAGGCGCAGCTGGACGCACAGCTGGAATGGCTGCTGTGGTTGCGGCCCACACCGCCGCCGCGGGTCTTGCCGCCGCCGGAGCGGTACTCCGGGGGTGGGTCGGTGCGGTGGTAGCCGGTGGGCGGGGGTGCGCTGCGGGCGCGGCGGATCGTGTGTACGCCGTTGGTGTACCAGAACCAGTCATCGGGGTCGATATCACTGCCGAAGCCGCCGCCCCAGTCAGGGGACTGGGAGGCCACCGCAATGATGATGATTGCCACCGCCAGCAGCACAATAACAGCCGACGCCAGCAGCACGATGATTCCCTCTAAATCCTCACCGCTGTCGTAGTCGTCGGTGGTCATCTCGGCCCCCGGGTCAAAGGCGGCGGCGTTCGTAATGGGTACTGTCACATGGACATTGGCCGCCTGGCCGTGGCCCATCGCGCCGAAATCCCAGGTCAGGTAATCACCGTCCATGCCAGTATTATCCGCCACAAAGCCGTCGTAATTGCGCCAGCGCACCTGCATATTCCCGACGCTCAAATCGTCGAACCAGCCCGGTGTAAAGTTGAAGTTTGCCGTACCGTCGTCATTTCGTGTGAACAGGTGGCTCTGATGTACGCTGAACACAAAATGTACGCTGCTCTCACCGCCATTCGCCGCGGCCACATCGGGGGCATAGTAGCGGCGGTTGAACACGACCTTGGCATAGCTGCCGCCGTCGCTGGAATACTGCAAGTCGGAAATCGTATCGGTCAGCGGGGTCAGCTCGTCCACGCTGGCATTGGCAAGGCCGATTTTGACCCAGCTCAAATAGTCGGTGGCGTCGCCGTCAATGACCTGCCAGTCAATGTCGTAGGTAATATCCGCCGTGCCGTCCTCCCTCGGATCCACGGTCACGATGTAGCTGCGGATATAATCCATGTCGCCGCTCTCGGCGTAGGGGGCGTCCACCTCGGCCGCCGCAGCGGGCAGAGCCAGCAGACTGCCGCACAGCAGGACAGCCCACAAAAGCGCCAGACAGCGCAGAACACTCGTTTTCATCAGCAGCCCTCCTGCATCGGGGTCTCTCCCAGCTGGCAGCGGCGCTCCATTTTGGCGCTCTGCCCGCGGATGGCGCGGCATTCGTCGCTGCGCCAGATGCGCTGCCAGGGTGTGCGCAGCAGGTTCCCCAGGCCCTTGCCGGTCAGCCAGCTCTGGCAGGGCAGCACGGTGCCGTCCGGCGCAATCGCCATGTTGGACAGACAGGCCCCACAGCTGGGGATCTGGGTAAAGCCTAAACCGCGCAGCGTATCCTCGCTGAGCCAGCCGGGGCTGGTAAAGTTGATTTCCAGACCGTTTGCGGCGGCGTACTCCATGGCGGGGCGCAGCGTTGCTTCCAGCTCCTCCGGCGTCAGGCGCACGGCGCGGCTGGCGGCAGTTTCGGCGTTGCCCGCAGGGATCAGCCCGCTGCAGGTCAGGTAGCGTATGCCCAGCTCGTGGGCAAGTTTGACCGTGGACAGGTAATCCCGGTTCAGGCTGCACAGCGGAGTGTTCAGGCTCACATTCAGCCCGGCGGCCAGCGCGTTTTTGATGCCGTTCAACGTGTCATTGTAGCCGTCCACGCCCACCAGCTCATTGTGGATATCGGCGTCGGCGGAGTAGAAGGTAATCTGCACGGCGTCGAGACTGGCCTCGTGGAGTTCCTTGCACATCATGCTGGTCAGCATACGGCCGTTGGTGTTCAGCCGGGTGACGAACCACTGCGCAGCCTGCACCAGCTTGACCAAATCATGGCGCAGCGTCGGCTCGCCGCCGGTAAAGGTCAGCTGCGGGATGCCCGCGTTGCGGCATTTTTCAATCACGGCCAGCCATTGGTCTGTGTCTAGCTCCGGCACGGCGGAAAGCGGTTGGTTTGCGGCGTAGCAGTGCAGGCATTTCTGGTTGCAGTGCCACGCGCCATCCTTGACCATCGAGCTGACCATCAGATCCATGCGGTGGGGGGCCACCATGCGGGGCGCGTACTCGGCCAGGCTCATAGGCTGCACGGTCAGCGGCGGCTCGCCGCCCCGGGCAATCGTACACAGGCTGTCCACCAGCAGCTGCAAATCGCTCTCGATCTGCGCATACTCGGTCTTGCGGTAAATTTTGCGGGTGGCCGCCACAGCCTGGGCGTTGATGGCCGCCCATTCTTCAGGACGTATTTCTTTGCCGGTGCAGGGTTTTAAAGCCTCGATGAGGTTGGTCAGCAGAATGGCCCAGCTGACGTTCAGCGGCAGAATATCCTGGCCGTTCAAAATCACGGTGAACGGCGTCTCGTGGTCGGGCTTATGGCAGGGCACGATATGGATGCGCACCACACCGGGGCCGTCCGGGTCCAGTGTGATATGCCGCACCCGGTTCAGCCGGCTGCGCAGGAACATATGTTCCGAATAGGTCAAATGTTTTGAATATCTCATAAAAAGAGGTTCCCCTCGTTCAAGTTTCTTATACAGGTTGCTTACGATACGCATAAAAAGTATAGCATATTTCGGGGGTGATTACAACCTGGTTACAATAGAAAAAGCACCCATCCGAAGATAGGTGCTTCCTAAAAGGCTTCCCCCTAAGGGGAAACTGTCCGCGAAGCGGACTGATGAGGGGCAGGTCTGCCCTATTGACCGTTTTCGGTTTCTTGCGGGCAGCTCACCCCTCATCCGGCCCTGCGGGGCCGATTTCTCCCAGGGGAGAAAGCCTTGGAGTTCAAATCGCCCTAAACCCCTTGCCTACGATCTCGCTGCTGTTGACGATGGTTATAAACGCGTGGTCGTCCAGGCCGCGCACATACAGGCGCAGCTTCTGCGCCTGGCCGCGGGTCAACACGGTGGTCAGCACCCACTTTTCGTCGTGGGTGTAGGCACCCTCGGCCTGCTCCATCGTAGCCGATCGGTGCAGGTCGTTCACGATAAAATCACGCACCGGCGTTGGGTTTGACGTCACGACCGTGCAGACCTTGCGCATATTGATACTCTCAATCGCGCTGTCAGCGACGGTGCTCTTTAAAATCATGCCCAGGATGCAGTACAGCCCGGTGGCTGGGCCGTAGAGATACGCACCCACCAGCACAATGCCCACATCGCTGACCATCAGCGCACGGCCGACCGGCATACTGGTGTACTTATTCAAAATCATCGCTACAATGTCGGTGCCTCCGGTGGACGCGCCGATGTTAAAGACGATGGCCGCGCCTACCGCGGACAGGATGACCGCGAAGCACAGTTCCAAAAACACATCGTTCGTCAGCGGGTGGTCCAGCGGGTAAAGCCGCTCACACAGGCTGACGTAGAACGACAGCGCAAAGGATGAGTAGATGGTCCAGCCCATGGACTTGATCCCCAGAAAGACAAACCCCAGCAGCACCAGCGCGGCGTTGACAAACCACATGAACGCGCCGACGTTGAAGCGGGGAAACAGCGTTGCCAGCACGATGGACAGACCCGACGTGCCGCCGAACGCAAAGTGGTTGGGCGTTTTGAAAACGGCAATGCCCACGGCCGTGGCGATAAGCCCCAGGTTCAGCAGGAAGAAAAACTTCGCATCCTCCCACAGTTCGTGCGGGGTCAGGTGTTTTTTCAGCTGCGCCAGCATCAAAAATGCCTCCCCTTAGAACGTCAGGTTGCCGAACTCGGAGAGCTTGAGCATTTCGTTGTGCTGCTCGGCCCAGTTGATGCTCCACGGACTGCCGAAGAGCAGCAGCGGGTTGCCCTTCATATCCTCAATGGCGCGGGTGTCGCTGGTCACGTCCAGATGCTTGATGTCCAGTTCGTCGGGGTCGTTCAGCACCCAGCGCAGATGCTCATAGGGCAGCTGCTGCATACGGATATCGACGTTGTACTCGTTTTTCAGGCGGTACTCCAACACTTCCAGCTGCAGCACACCGACAACACCGACAATGACTTCCTCCATGCCGGAGCCGAGGTCGCGGAAAATCTGGATCGCGCCCTCCTGGGCAATCTGTTCCATGCCCTTGACGAACTGCTTGCGCTTCATCGTGTCCACCTGGGTCACGCGGGCAAAATGCTCGGGCGCAAAGGTCGGGATACCCGCAAACTGCACGTGCTTTTTGCCGGTGCAGAGCGTGTCGCCGATGGAGAAGATACCCGGGTCGAACAGGCCGATGATATCGCCCGCGTAAGCCTCGCTGACAATGGCGCGGTCGTCGGCCATCAGGCTGGTACCGGTGGCGAGCTTGATATTCTTGCCCTCCTGCACATGGAAAGCCTCCATGCCGCGCTCAAACTTGCCGGAGCAGATGCGCAAGAACGCGATGCGGTCGCGATGGTTCTTGTTCATATTGGCCTGAATCTTGAAGATAAAGCCGCTGAACTGGTCGCTGCACGGCTCTACCAGCTCGCCGCCCACGGCGTCCTTGCGGGGCAGCGGGGTGGGGGTCAGGCGCAGGAACTCTTTCAGGAACGGCTCAACACCGAAGTTCGTCAAAGCCGAGCCGAAGAACACGGGGGACAGCTCGCCGTGCTGCACGGCGTTGAGGTCGAACTCTTCCGCCGCGCCGTCCAGCAGCTCAATGTCCTCAGCCAGCTTCTCATGGTTGGCAGCGCCAATCAGGTCGTCCAGGCGGGCGTCGCCCAGCTCGGCCTCGACCTCGTCCACCATCTTCACACCGTTGGCACGGCCGTCACTCTCAAAGGCCAGCACTCGCTTGGCGTTGCGGTCGTAGACGCCCTTGAAGTCCTTGCCGCAGCTGATGGGCCAGTTCATCGGGTAGGTCTTGATGCCGAGGATTTCCTCGATGTTCTCCATCAGTTCAAACGGGTCGCGGGCCTCGCGGTCCATCTTGTTGATGAAGGTAAAAATCGGGATGTGGCGCAGCGTGCAGACCTTGAACAGCTTGATGGTCTGGGCCTCAACGCCCTTGGCGGCGTCAATGACCATGACGGCGGAATCCGCCGCCATCAGGGTGCGGTAGGTGTCCTCACTGAAGTCCTGGTGGCCGGGGGTATCCAGAATGTTGATGCACTTGCCCTGGTAGTTGAACTGCAGGACAGAGGAGGTGACCGAGATACCGCGCTGCTTCTCAATATCCATCCAGTCGGATACCGCGTGCTTGGCGCTCTGCTTGCCCTTGACGGAGCCGGCGGTCTGGATGGCCCCACCGTAGAGCAGCAGTTTTTCGGTCAGTGTGGTTTTACCGGCGTCGGGGTGCGAGATGATTGCAAATGTGCGCCGGGATTCGATTTCTTCGCGCAATGATGCCATGATTACTCCCTTGGTTTAGATAATAGATAAAAGATAATAGATAATAAATATGGTGGTGTTTTTGCCCGGCGGGCAAAAATGAAATTATGAGGTCGTCACATCGGGGCACACTCCTCTATAATAATCCAATAGTATATAATACACGGTTTTGTGCGGAAATGCAACGGAAATTTTCAGGCGCAGCGCAACGATTTGTATTATATTTTGCAATTATACAAAACGTATTTCACATACCGTGTATAAAGCGCCGCGGGCGGCCCAAACTAACGGCATACACAACATTTCCACAAGAAAAGGATGGGGCAAGATGAACCATATCAAGCAATTTTTTAAGGAAAAAGGGCTGTACCTGTTCTGTCTGGCTATGGTGTTTGCGGCCACGGCGGCGGGCATTCTGGCACTGCGCAGCATCGTGGGCAACGTGGCCGACCTGACGCGCCTCCGCAAGGAGGCTTTGCAGGACGACACGACCTGGACGCAGCCGGACACGGCCATCGACAAACCCGCCCAGGATGTGCCCAAGCCGACGACAGCGCCCACCACCGCACCGACGGCTGAACCGCGCACGACCACACCACCCGCCGAGAGCACCACCTCGGCGCAGGCGGCCGCAGCCCCTGGCATCTGGGACGCCAAGCCGCTGGCAGCATTCAGCGGAGATGAACTGGTGTACAGTGCGACGCTGGGCGACTGGCGCACCCACAACGGCGCGGACTACGCAGCCCCGGCAGGGGAGAGTGTGTACCCGGCCAAGGCGGGCAAGGTCGATTCCGTAACCGAGGACGCACTGTGGGGATATGTGGTGGAAATCACCGACAAGAACGGTGTGACCTGGCGGTACTGCGGGCTGACTGACACGGAAGTCAAAGCCGGGGACAGCGTGACGACCGCCACCGCAATCGGCAAGGCGGGGAGCGTCCCCGCCGAGGCAAGCGGCGAGGCGCATTTGCACTTGGAGTGCATCAAGGATGGTGCGTACCTCGACCCGGAGGGGTTGATGTAATAGCAGACGGCAAAAGCCGTTCCCCACTGCCCGAAACCCAAACAGGCGTGTACCCACATCGGGCACACGCCTGTTCTTATGCAAATTTTACTGGTACTGCTTCACATTCAGCATCCGGGTCGCGTTCAGCACGGCCAGCACCATGACGCCGACGTCGGCAAAAACGCCCCACCACATATTGGTAATGCCCAGCGCGGTCAGAATCAGGCACAGCGCCTTGATTGCCAGCGCGAACACAATGTTCTGGTAGGCAATCGTCATGCACTTGCGGGAAATTCGCATCGCCAGGCTGATTTTTGCCGGGTCGTCGTCCATCAGCACAACATCGGCGGCCTCGATGGCGGCATCACTGCCCAGCGCACCCATAGCAATGCCGATATCGGCACGCATCAGCACCGGCGCATCGTTGATGCCGTCGCCCACGAAGGCAAGCTCTTTCTTTGCGGGTTTCTGGCCCAGCAGCTTCTCGACCCACTCGACTTTATCGGCGGGCAGCAGGCCCGCGTGGACCTCATCGATGCCCAAATCTTTCGCAACCAATTCAGCCACCGCAGGGGTGTCGCCGGTCAGCATGACGGTACGCACGCCCTGGGCCTGCAAGCCCTGCATGGCCGCCTTGGCCGTGGGCTTTTCCTCGTCGGAAATCAGGATGGAGCCGAGGAACTGTCCGTCGCGGGCGACGTAGACGATGGTGCCTGCGCCCTCGGCGGCGGTGTAAGTGACGCCCTCACTCTCCATCAGGCGGGCGTTGCCGGCCAGCACGGTATGACCATCGACCTGCGTTTTCACGCCGTGACCCGCGATTTCCTGCGCGTCAAAGGCGCGGCGGGCATCCAGGTCGGGGCAGGCCTCGCGAAGGCTCTTGCTGATGGGATGGCTCGAAAAACTCTCGGCCAGCGCGGCACTCTCGAGCAGATCCTTCTCGCTCACGCCGTCAACAGGGGCGGTGTGGGTGACTTTGAAAACGCCCTTCGTCAGGGTGCCGGTCTTGTCAAACACGGCAACGCCGGTCTTGGACAGGGCCTCGAGGTAGTTGCCGCCCTTGACCAGGATGCCGCACTTGGACGCGCCGCCGATGCCGCCGAAGAAGGTGAGGGGGATAGAAATGACCAGCGCACAGGGGCAGCTGATGACCAGGAAGGTCAGCGCACGCATGATCCAGTCAAGCCAGCCGCCCAGGAACAGCGGCGGCACAATGGCCAGCACCAGTGCGCCGATGCAGACGGCGGGGGTGTAGTAGCGGGCAAACTTCGTGATGAAGTTCTCGACGGGGGACTTTTTCAGGCTGGAATTTTCCACCAGGTCGAGAATTTTCGCAACGGTGGACTCGTCGTAAATTTTTGTCGTCCGGACGCGCAGCACACTGTCGTCGTTCACGCAGCCGCTGATGACCTCATCGCCGGGACGCACAGTGCGCGGGCGGCTCTCGCCGGTCAGGGCGGCGGTGTTCAGCGTGGACTCACCGGAGAGGACCACGCCGTCCAGCGGGATCTTTTCGCCGGGCTTGACGACGACGGTGGAACCGATGGGTACATCGTCAGGGTCAACGACGGAAACCGTACCGTCCTCGGCCTCCAAGTTCGCGCTGTCGGGGCGAATGTCCATCAGCGCCGAGATGCTCGCCCGGCTCTTGCCGACGGCATAGGACTGGAACAGCTCCCCGATCTGGTAGAACAGCATAACGGCCACGCCCTCGGCGTATTCACCGCAGCCCATGGCACCCACCGTGGCGACCGCCATCAGGAAGTTCTCGTCAAAGATCTCGCCGCTCTTGATGCCCATGAACGCCTTGCGCAGGACATCGTGGCCGATGACCAGATACGGCACCAGCCACAGCACCAACTGCACGAACCAGGGCAGCTCCGCAAAGTGGAACAGCAGCGCCAGCACCGCCGTGAGCACCGCCGCGATGATAATGCGCTTCAGTGTCTTTTTTTGCTTCTTCGTCATGGATATGACCTCCATTTTGGGTATAAAAAGGGCCCATCGTCGGGATGGGCCGCTATATGGGCGAACTTACAGCTCGATCTCGAAATCAGGCTCGACCTTCTTCGCAGCCTTGACGGCATCCTTCAGCACGGCGTCAAACTTATCGTCGTCGGCCTCGAGCAGCAGCTTCTGGGCCATAAAGCTGACGCTGGCGTTCTTAACACCGGGCAGTTCCTTGATAGCGGTCTCGATTTTAGCAGCGCAGTTTGCGCAATCGACTTCGATCTTGAATTTCTTCTGCATGATGGTGGACTCCTTTGTATAAATAAATATTTTTTTAATATGGGTAACTGGATTAAAAGGCTTCCCCTGAGGGGGAAGCTGTCCGCGAAGCGGACTGATGAAGGGCAAACTTGCCGTTATTACTCGTTGGCGGGTCACTGCCGAAACGCCGCCCCTCATCCGGCCCTCGGCCACCTTTTTCCCCCTAGGGGGAGGCTTTTTACTCTTCCGTATGCTCCATGCCCAGCGCGATCATGCTGCGAACGTGGTCATCATCCAGGGAATAATACATGGCCTTGCCCTCACGGCGGAACTTGACTAGCTTACTGGTTTTCAGCAGCCGCAGCTGGTGGCTGACAGCGCTCTGCGAGATACCCACGACCTGGGCGATATCATTGACGCAAAGCTCGCTCTCAAACAGTGCATACAAAATTTTGATGCGCGTTGAATCGCCGAACACCCGGAACAGTTCGGCCAGGTCGTACAGCACCTCGTCATTGGGCAGGTCATCCTGCAGGCGGCGGATGTCGGCCTCACCCAGCTGGGCGGTTTCAGGTAGCTTTTCGCCTGTTTTTTCGTTCTCAGACACCGTCATCATCCCTTCATATGTTCGTTTGTTCATATGATACATCCTAATATACACTTTGTCAATAGAAAAACACAAAAAAATCCCCCGGATGTGAAAATTCTCACATCCGGGGGGGGAAAAAATCTTAGTCGGTGATGGGGGCAAAGCCCGGCTCGCCTGGCAGGGTCACGCCGTTGTCAGCCAGCATTTTTCGGAACTCTTCCTCGGGAAAGTCAAAGACAACTTCTTTAATCATGCTCTGCTCATGGACGAGTATCTTCCACGGCGCACCGTCGGGCTGCTGCAAAAACAGGATGCCGGACACACCGTCGAGACTTTGCACGCCCTCGTCAGCCCAGAAAGCAGGGGAGGGGGTGACAAAGTAGTGATCCACCATCCGCCCGCCCGGGAAGTCATGTTCAATGACCGCAGGGACCTCGCCGTCAGCCTGGGCGGATTTGTATTGCAGGTGCAGGTTGGTGAAGTCGGAAGCGGTCATAGAAGCATTCCTTTCCGTAAAGTGCTGCCTGCGGCGGTATGTGGGTATGCCGCCCTACGCCGCACATTTGGGTTGGTCGTAGGGCGGGGTGCCCTCACCCCGCCGCCTGGCAGCCGTTTATCAAACGCGCAGGCTGGCGGACTCAGGCTCGTTGCTGCCCTCGTCGAACTCATAGTCGTTGCCGGGCAGGATAGCGTTCAGCAGGATACCGGCGATGGCGGCGATAGCCAGACCGGACAGGTTGATGGTGACATTGCCCAGACCAAAGCTGATGCCGCCCACAGAGTTGAAGCCCAGGGCGCTGACCAGAATGACGGCGGCGATAATCAGGTTGCGGGAGTTGGTAAAGTCGACCTTATTCTCAACGACATTGCGCACACCGATGGCGGAGATCATGCCGTACAGCACAAAGCTGATGCCGCCGACGATGCCGGAAGGGATCGTGTTGATGACGGCCTCAAACTTCGGGCAGAAGCTCAGAATCAGCGCAAACACAGCTGCAATGCGGATGACGAGGGGATCGTAAATCTTCGTCAGGGCCAGCACGCCGGTATTCTCGCCGTAGGTGGTGTTGGCGGGGCCGCCCAGCAGGCCGGCCATGGCGGTGGCAAGGCCGTCGCCCAGCAGGGTCTTGTTCAGGCCCGGGTCACGGATGTAGTTCTTGCCGGTGGTGGCGGAGATAGCGGCAATATCGCCGATATGCTCCATCATGGTTGCCAGCGCGATGGGCACGATGGTGAACACGGCGCTGATGAAGGTCTCGCTGCCGTCGATGGCGAACAGACCCATGGAATCCTTATGCAGGGGGATGCCGAACCAGGCGGCAGCACCGATGGCTTGGAAGTCAACTGCGCCGGTGACCAGCGCCACGGCGTAGGAAACCAGCACGCCGATGAGGATGGGCAGGATCTTGACCATGCCCTTGCCCCAGATGTTGCAGACGATGACGGTTGCCAGCGCGACGAAGGCCAGCAGCCAGTTGCTCTGGCAGTTGTTGATGGCGCTGGGGGCCAGGATCAGACCGATGGCGATGATGATGGGGCCGGTGACGACCGGGGGGAAGAACTTCATCATCTTGCGGATGCCGAACGCGGAGATCAGCGCGCTGAACAGCACGTAGACCAGGCCGGACAGGGCCACGGCCGCGCAGGCGTAGGGAAGATTCTCCGGGTTGGCACCGCCGTTGGTCACGATGGTAAAGCCGCCCAGATACGCGAAGCTGGAACCCAGGAACGCGGGGACCTTGCCCTTGCACAGGAAGTGGAACAGCAGCGTGCCCAGACCTGCGCAGAGCAGGGTGGTGCTGACGCTCAGGCCGGTCAGCAGCGGCACCAGCACGGTAGCGCCGAACATGGCGAACATATGCTGTGCGCCGAGGATCAGCAGCTTGGGCGTGCCCAGCTGCTTGGCATCATAGATGCCCTGCGAGTAATCGATTTTTTCTGCCATAAATAAAATTCCTCCTCACAATGGCCGCAAAAAAGGGAGACTGAACGTTTTTTACCCAAAAACCGCAGCCTCCTTGCTTATCTTTATAAGGATAGCAGAAATAGCGGGAAAGTGCAAGATGTTAGGAAAATTTTGTCGTCATGTAGGGGCCGGGCACGCCCGGCCCTCAACTTTCCCTCAAATGGCCGTCCGCCTTACACGCGCGGGCCGGGTATGCCCAGCCCCTACTATCTTTTTGTCGGAAAGTGTGTTATTATAAATTAAATAAAAAAGTATAATAGGAGATATTGACTTATGCTTACCCCCGGTATCAAAGGGCACGCGGCGCTGCGTGTCACCACCGAAAATACAGCCCAGGCCATGGGCAGCGGCGAGCTGCCGGTGCTGGCTACCCCGGCCGTAGCCGCTTTAATTGAAAAGACCTGCTGGCAGTCCGTCGCGGCAGAGCTGGAACTGGACCAGGGCACCGTCGGCACGGCGCTGACGCTGGCCCACACAGCCCCCACCCCGGTGGGGATGGTCGTGCAATGCGACTGTGAGCTGACCGCTGTTGAGGACCGCCGCCTGTGCTTCACCGCCCGCGTCTACGACGATGTTACCGAAGTTGCCACCGCGACCCATGAGCGGTATATCGTGGATAACGAGCGTTTTACCCGCAAGGCAAACAGCAAACTGACGGCGAAGTAGGAATCCCTCAGTCCGCTGCCGCGGACAGCCTCCCTTGTCAAAGCGAGGTCGGAGGGATTCCGCCCCCGCCGCCTCTTTTAATAAATTGCCTCCTCCCGCCAGTCCACCAGGTCCCGCACGGTCTCCTCGCTCTCCACCCAGCCTTCCCGCCTGTCGGCGTAGGCGTCGGGGGCGTAGCGCTGCATCGTGCCGGGGCTGCGGCCCTGCAAGTATTCCTTGGCTTGCTTCTGGCGGCTGGGCACCGTGCGGCTTAGCAGTTCGTCCTTTTGTTTTCTATCCAATTTCTTATCCAACAAAATCACCTCATTTTCATTCTGCCCGCCGCAGGCTCTACCCAAACCTGCCAAATCGTGGTATAATAAAATTTATCGCCATTTTTAAGGAGCTTTGCAAACTATGGAACTCAAACTCAACCAGGTCGTGCTGCACCTGCTCGACCCCGGCGCGTCGGAGCCGGTTTTGTCGGACCGCGCCATGGATATGGACGCCGACCTGTACGAATACTACACCGCCACCCTTGAGCGCGCCTTTGCCAGCGACGAGGTCAAGAACTGCCGCTTTCTGCCCGATTCGGCCTTTGCCGCCGAAATGGCGCAGAACAACGATTTCATCGACCTGTCCCGCCGCATTGCGGGCGTGATTTTTGAGCAGATGCTGCAATACCAGGCCATCCCGGCGGGCGATCTGGCCGTGGTGGATTTCACCGCCGACGGCGTACCGTTCTACGGCGTGCTGAAATTAAACTACCGCCCCGGTTACACCCACCACACCGAGCTGATGGGCAACGGTCGGTTCAGCAGCATGGTCCCGCAGCGGACCCTTTTGCCCGGCACGCCCAAGGCCGACGAAGCCGCCCTTATCGACCGCGCCAACGGCACGGTGCGGCTCATTGAGAAAAAATTCACGCTGGACGATAAAAAGGACTTCTACCTTTCCACCCGCGTGTTCGGCTGCACCGAGGCTTTGCAGGAGAAAGCCAAGCTGAAAGCCGTCTGCGAGACTGCCGTCGCCGCGGTGAAGGAGGCCTACCCCGAGCCGGAGGAACTGGACGATGTACCGCCCTTTGACGGCGGCACCGAGACCGCCGTGGAGCTGCTGGTGCGCAACCAGGCCGTGGACAATCAAATCTCCGTCGAGGACGTGCGCGAGCGTATCCGGGAGAATTTTCCCCTGGCCGCGCCGAAATTTGAGGAAGCCCTGGCCGAGACCGGCGTGCAGGAGAACGACCGCGTGACCGTGACCCCCGCCCGCATCAAAAAGCTGGAAAGCCGCAGTTTCAAGACCGAATCCGGCATTGAAATTAAAATCCCCGCCGAATTGTGCAGTTCCGACGATGCCGTTGAGTTCATCCATTCGGCCACCGGCGGGTTGAGTTTGTTGATCAAGGACGTATTGGTGTAAAAAGCAAAACATGGAAACAAAACAAAAAACCACACTGACACAGGGCAGCGTGGCCAAAGGGATGCTGCTGTTTGCGCTGCCGATTTTCGTCAGCAACCTGTTCCAGCAGCTGTATAACGCCGCCGACTCCCTGATCGTCGGCAACTTTCTGGGCGGCGAGGCGCTGGCCGCCGTCGGCTCATCCGGCAGTTTGATTTTTCTGCTGACCGGCTTCGTCAATGGCGTTTCGCTGGGTGCGGGCGTCGTGGTGGCACGGTATTTCGGTGCCAAAGATTGGGACAGGATGCGCCGCACCATCCACACCACCGTGGCGCTGGGCCTGGCCGCCGGTGTGGCGCTGACAGTCGTCGGCGTCATCCTGACCCCGCAGATCTTGCGTTGGATGGGCACCCCCGCCGACGTGCTCGTCAACTCGATTTCCTACTTCCGTATGTACTTTATGGGCTCGATCGCCGTTGTTATGTACAATGTAGGTGCGAGTATTTTACAGTCTGTGGGCGACAGCAAAAGCCCGATGGAGTATCTTATCACAGCGTCCATCATCAATATTATTCTGGATTTAATTTTGGTCGGCTGGCTGCGCTTCGGCGTGGGCGCGGCAGCCTTCGCCACCATTGCCTCCCAGACGGTCAGCGCCATTCTCGCCTTCGCCAAGCTGATGCGATCCCAAGAAGCATGGGCCGTCCGCTGGCGGGAAGTCAGATTTGACGGCCCGTCGCTCAAGGCGGTCATTGTGCAGGGCTTGCCCTCCGGCGTGCAGAACTCGGTCATTTCGATTGCCAACGTTATTGTGCAGTCCAACATCAACTCGTTCGGTGCGCAGGCCATGGCGGGCTGCGGCGCGTACAGCAAGGTGGAGGGCTTCGCCTTCCTGCCTGTGACCTGCTTCTCGATGGCGCTGGCGACCTTCGTCAGCCAGAATGTTGGTGCAGGCCAGCCTGACCGCGTAAAAAAGGGCATGAAATTCGGTTCCCTCTGCTCGGTGTTGATGGCCGAGATCGTCGGCCTGTGCATTTACTTTGGGTCGCCGTGGCTCATCGGCGCGTTCAGCCGTGAGCCGGAGGTCATTGCCTTCGGCGTGCAGCAGGCCCACACGGCCGCACTGTTCTACTGCCTGCTGGCGTTCAGCCATTGCTCGGCGGGCATTCTGCGCGGGCTGGGCCGCCCGGTCGTGCCAATGATGGTCATGCTGATGGTCTGGTGTGCGCTGCGCATCACCTATATCACCATCACGCTGCACTTTATCCATCAGATCGGTGTCGTGTTCTGGGCGTATCCCATCACCTGGAGTATCTCGTCGGTGCTGTTTGCCTGGTATATCAAGCACTGTCCAATCCCCCGATTGGGCGGGGGAGCGCCGGAATAATTACAAAAAACTGCCATGCATCGCGAAAGATGCATGGCAGTTTTTTTATTTCTTAATCACAAAGCACGGCAGCGGGGCAGTGTCAGCCCAGTTGGCAAACTCACAGACCAGTACCGTATACTTCGTCAGCGGCAGCGTGCGGAAGAACGCCAGCGCCGCCTGCTTTTCGGCATCGCCGATGACCTTGCCGCTGTACAGCACCGCCGCCAGCACCCCTCCGGGGCGCAGGGCATCCAGCGCCGCACGCAGGGCGGGCACACTGCCATCAGCAGTCGAATGTATATCATGCTCGGCCCCGGGCAGCCAGCCGAAATTGAACAGCACGCAATCCACCTTGCCGGGCTGCACCAGTTCGCCCAGCCGGGCGTGATCGTAGAGCACCGCGCGGCCGATTTTATCATACCCGGCCTCTTTCAGGCGGCGGTTCGTGCGGTCCACGGCCTGGGGCTGGATATCCATGCCCAGCACGCGGCCATTCTGCCCGGCCAGGCGGCAGAGGAACAGCGTATCGTTGCCGTTGCCGCAGGTCGCGTCCAGAAACAGCCCGCCGGGGGTCAGGTGGGCCTCCAAAAATTCATGGCAGAGCTGCACAGCAGACAAGTCGGGCACGCGGCGGCGCACCAGCCGCCCGCCCTCGGGTAAAAAGTCGAACCGCCGCGCCAGCGCACGGCCCGCCTCGTCCCGGGGCAGGGGCGCAGTAAACCGGGTGGCCTGCTTGGGGTCCAGCCCGCCGCCGCGCCGCAGCAGCTCTTTGACTAAGTAACTGCCATAGCCGCGGCCGCGCCACTCGGGTACGATCTCCAACCGCAGGATGGTCGCGCCGTCCACGACCGCCATGCCGATGGCCTCGTTCTCCTTATATAAAGTGTAGTGCCCTTTTTCCTGCTTGATCTGCATAGTCGTTACCCGTCAATCGTGTTTGTGTTCAGGTCGTAATGGATCACATCGTCCCAGTTGCGGCGGAGGGCGATCTGCGCGGTCAGCGCGCTATCGTCATACACCAGCGACCACTGGGTATTGCTGGTCACGTCCTCGGGGTTGGGGTCCTGGGCGGATGCCTGCAACGCCAGCCAGGCGGTATCCGCTGGGATATTCCCATCAGAATCGCGCATTGCCAGAACGTCCATAATGGCGTCATAGCGCTCTTTGCCATGGCCGTAGATGCCATTTTTCTGGTTCGGCTGCACTAAATAGGCATAGCAGCCGTAAAAGTTCGTGATGGCCTGCATCGCCGTCCAGCGCAGCGGGCGGCCTTCCTGCTCCGGGTCGTACTCAATGACACGGGCATCGCCGGCGGCATCGGTGACAAAGAAGTGGTAGTCTCGCCCCGACGTTGCAAACATATCGTAGCTGTCCAGCAGGTCCACCGCCTCCTGGGTCGTGGCGGCGCGGTCCAGCACCAGGCGGATGGCAAGGGTCGTAAAAATTTTCTGCTTGCCGGTGTCCTGGTTGACCGGCTCACTGTCCAGCGTCAGCACGGCGATGGACACGCCCTTCTCGTTCATACCGTCCAGACAGATGAACGGTGCGGTCAGGCAGGCGAGCTTTTTCGCCATGCTCACATCCGGCTGGTTGGCCGAGATATTGTCCAGCGCGGCCAGCGCCACGGATTTGTAACCGTCCTTCGGCGTACAATAGACCAGCATGGCCGAGGTATCACGCTTGAAGTCGTAGTTGCGGCCCATCACGATATGCCTATCCTGCACCGTTGCAAAGGCGCTGCACCCGAACTGTGGGGCTTTCATATGGATGGGCAGCAGGGGAAGCGTTTCCTTCAGGATGGCATCGATCATCGATTGATTGTCGGTGATGCCGTAGTTGATGACATCGTCGATGCTGTAATCGTACCGGACGTCCATGCGGTAGAGATTATAGTCGCTGTAATCGGTGATTTTTTCAATGCTGTTCACCGTGCGCAGCCGCCCGGCATACAGCACGCCAAACCCGGCTGCCGCCAGCAATACCAGCAGCAAAAGCGCCAACAGAACACGCAGGATCATCTTTTTCACAGAAAACGCCTCCCTTTTGTATGTATACTTTATAATTTGATTATAGCACATCCTGTTGCGCGGCGCAACGGAGAATTTATCACGGTTTTCACCGCTTTTCACAGAGTTTTCACTCTCTGACGAAACCTATTTCACAATTACCCTGTATACTGTAAGCATCGAAAGCGAAAGGAGACGACCCATATGAGCAACGAATACGATTACTCCGGTCTCTATAACAATACATCCGGCGGGCAGCCTGCACAGAACAATGCGCAGCCTGCACAGCCCGAACAAACCGCCCCGCAGCAGCCCGCACAGGACAGCGCCTACCCCAATGTAGGTTCCAGCGGGGCCAACACCGCAAACACCGCCCGCACGGATTATTCCGGCTGCGGCGCAAGCCCGCAGTTCCAGCAGGACAACAGCGGCTACACCAGCAGCTTCAGCGGCGGCAATGGCGGCAGCGGCGGCTACAATGGGTACAGCTACGCCAGCGCCCCGCAGCAGCCCCCCATGCCCGAGAAGAAGAAGGGCGGCCGCAAGGTCCTGCTCCGCGTGCTGGCCGGTGTCGGCGTTGTGGCGCTGGGCTTCGGCGGCGGTTTTGGCGGCGCAGTGGCCGCCAGCCGCATGGGCCTGACAGGCAGCCAGGTCGTTGTGCAACAGGTGCAGCGCAGTACGGACACCGACGCCACCACCACAGGCAGCACCGGCGGCACGAACATGAGCGTCCAGCAGATCGCGTCTGTCGTCTCGCCCAGCGTCGTGGCCATCACCACCGAGCAGATGAGCAGCAGCCAGACCTGGTTCGGCGGCTACTACGTGCAGAGCGGTGCTGGTTCCGGCGTCATCATCAGCCAGGATGGCTACATTCTGACCTGCGCCCACGTTGTCAGCGGCGCAACCAGTGTTAAGGTCCAGCTGGACGGCAGCGATGAGAGCTATGACGCGACCATCGTCGGCCAGGATTCCACCTCCGATATCGCGGTACTGAAAATCGACGCCACCGGCCTGACCCCGGCGGTCATCGGCGACAGCGACGCGCTGGCCGTGGGTGAAGTGGCCGTGGCCGTCGGCAACCCGCTGGGTACGCTGTCCAACACCGTCACCGACGGCGTTGTCAGCGCCCTGAACCGCCAGGTCACGGTGCAAGACAACGATATGACGCTGATCCAGACCGATGCGTCCATCAGCCCGGGCAACTCTGGCGGCGGCCTCTTCAACGGCAACGGCGAACTGATCGGCATTGTCAACGCCAAGAGCAGCTACAGTGAAGCCGAGGGCATCGGCTTTGCCATTCCCATCAACACAGCCATGGAAATCGGCCAGCAGCTGATTGAGAGCGGCAGCGTGGCGCGTCCGGCGCTGGGCGTCAAGATCGTTGATGTGACCGACGCACAGACCGCGCAGCAGCTGGGCGTTTCCACCATGGGCGTTTACGTGGTGGAAGTCACCAAGGGCAGCGGTGCCGAAGCCGGCGGCGTGCAGGCGGGCGACCGCGTGCTGGCCGTGGATGACACGGCGGTGAGCGATACCTCCGCGTTGAAGAACTACCTGAAGGATAAATCCATTGGCGACACGGTGGCCTTGCAGGTCGAGCGCGACGGTAAGGTGCTGACGCTGAACGTTGCCCTGGGGTCGAGCGCACAGTAAAATAGCATAAGAAAAGGGATGCAGGTTTTGCGGCCTGCATCCCTTTTTTGATATTTATCCGTAGGGGCCGGGCATGCCCGGCCCGGGCGCGTAGGGAGAGCGGTCGTTTGCGGGAAGGCTGCGGCCCCTACAACTCTGCCTAGCGGTTTTCACCGCATCTCAAACAACGTCCGCCGTTTCCACCAATAATACCCCAGCCCCACAGCATCGGCCAAAAACCAGCCGATGGGCACGCTCCACCAGATGCCGACCACGCCAACCGCCGGGATTGCCGAAAGCGTATAGGCCAGCGCCACGCGGATGCCCAGCGAAATGACCGTGAGCACCACCGACATACCCGGCCGCCCCACGGCGCGGTACAGGCCGTACAGCAAAAACAGCCAGCCGATACCTAAATAAAACGCGCCCTCGATGTGCAGATACCGCACGCCCTCGGCGATGACATCCATCTCGCCCGCATCAATAAAGATCCGCATCAGCGGCGCGGCAAACCCATACACCACAGCGCTGACCGCCACGCTGAACCCTGCCGCCGCGGCAAACGCGCCGCGCATACCCTGTTTGAGGCGGCCTTTCTCCTGTGCACCGTAGTTCTGCGCCAAGAAGATCGAGAACGCATTGCCGAAATCCTGCACCGGCAGGTACGCAAAGGCGTCGATTTTGACCGCCGCCGCAAACGCCGCCATGACCACCGTGCCAAAGCTGTTGACAAGCCCCTGCACGGCCAGGATGCCCAGATTCATGACAGACTGCTGGATGCAGGTCAGCGCCGAGAAGGACGCGATTTCTTTTATGCGGGCGGGCCGCAGCTTGGCCCGACAGGCCGCTCGCAGCAGCGGGAACCCGAACCAGGTGTACAGCGCAATGCCCACGCCGGAGACGTACTGTGCAATGACGGTCGCCTCGGCGGCACCGGCCACGCCGCGCCCCAGCCCGCAGACGAACCAAAGGTCGAGCACGATGTTCAGCCCCGCCGACACCGCCAGGAACACCAGCGGCACGACCGAGTTGCCCAGCGCCCGCAGCAGCGACGCAAAATAATTATAGAGAAATGTCGCAGCCAGCCCCGCAAACACGATGCGCAGGTACGTCCGCATCATGGCGTCGATCTCGGCAGGGATGCGCAGGAACCAGATAATGCCGTCGAACCCGGCGTACACAGCAAATACCAGCACCGCCGTGACACCCGCCAGCAGCACAAAGCTGGCAAGGATGCCCTCTTTTAACCCTGCATCGTCCTTTTGACCATATTTGATGGAAAACACCGTGCCGCTGCCCATGGCAAGACCCAGCAGGATGGACGTTAAAAAGGTCATAAGCGTGAACGCCGACCCCACCGCCGCCAGCGCCCCGGTGCCGATGAACCGCCCCACAATGAGGGTATCGGCAATATTGTAGCATTGCTGCAGCAAATCACCCAAAATCATAGGCACCGCAAACTGCAGCATCGTAGGCATGACCGGGCCTGTAGTGAGTTGTTTTTGCATGAGAGCTGAAAACCTCTTCTTCTGTTTTTACACCATACCTAGTATAAAACAGAAAGGCCTCCCTTGTCAAAGGAAGGCTTTCTCAACTCAGTTCTGATCCTTACTTTTCCCCACCAACGCGGCCAATACTCCAAAAATCAAACTGGCCGCGATCCCGCCGCTGGCGGCTGTCAGCCCGCCGGTAAACGCGCCGGGCAGCCCGCACTCGTCCACGGCGTTCTGTACGCCCTGGGCCAGCAGATGACCAAAACCCAGCAGCGGCACGCTGGCCCCAGCCCCGGCAAAGTCCACCAGCGGCTTGTACAGACCCACGGCGCTTAAAATTACGCCCGCCACCACATACCCGGTTAAAATCCGGGCAGGGGAGAGCTTGGTATAATCGATAAACAACTGCCCCACGACGCAAATTAGGCCGCCTGCCACAAACGCCCAGACGTAGTTCATACCGCACCTCCCAGCTCAACGCAGTGGGCAATGCCTGGAATGCTCTCGCCCTGCAAAAACGTGGTCTGGCTCATCAGCGCCCCGGTGGCCATAAACAGCACGCGGCGCAGCTGACCAGCCGCCAGCATGGGCAGTATTTTACAGCACAGCACCGCCGCGCTGCACCCGGCCCCGCTGCCGCCCGCCTGCACATTCTGGCCCTGTGTGTCATACAGCAGGCAGCCGCAGTCCTGATGGTTGTCCAGCGGTACGCCCTCCTTTGCCATCTGCTCTCGCAAAAGGGCCGAGCCGACCTCGCCCAAGTCCCCGGTAAAGATCGCGTCAAAGTCCTGCGGGCGGGTGTTGGTCGCCGCAAAATAGCGCAGCAGCGTGGATGCCGCGGCGGGCATCATGGCCGCGCCCATGTTGTTGATGTCGTGTACCTCAAAATCCTGCACGCGGCCAAACGTCACCGAGAGCACCGGCACGCCCTGCCCGCCGTGCGCCCGCACCAGGCAGGCTCCCGCCGCTGTGGCCGTCCACTGGGCCGTGGGGGTGCGCTTGGCGCCGTATTCCAGTGGTGTGCGGAATTGCCGTTCTGCTGCGCAAAAATGGCTGCTGGTCAGTGCCATGGCGCGTTCTGCCATACCGGACGCCGCAAACGCAGCGGCCAGCCCCAGCGTCTCTGCCATCGTAGAACACGCGCCGTACACGCCCGCGAACGGCACGCCCAGCTCCCGCATCGTGTAGTTGCTGGCCGTACACTGGGCCTGCAAGTCGCCCGCAAAGACGATATCCACCTTCGTGCGCGGTGTATCCGCCTTGCGCAGGCAGAGTTCCGCCGCCTTGCGCTGCAAAATGCTTTCGGCCTGCTCCCAGTTTTCGCAGCCCTGCTCACCAAAGCCCGCGTCCTGGGTCACGAAGTCAAAGGCCGAGGCCAGTGGGCCTTCGCTCTCCTTTTTGCCGCCCGCCGCCGCCCAGGCCGCCACGGTGGGCGGCGCGTCAAACAGCAGGGTATCACCCTTTCGTATCATGTGTCACCCCACCTTTCCCAACAGCCAGTAGATGACGCCCCACACAAAGCTGGCCAGCGTGCCAAAGGCGATGACCGGCCCGGCGATGCCAAAAATCTTTGCACCTACGCCTGTCACCCAGCCCTCGGCCTTGAACTCAATCGCCGGGCTGACGACCGAGTTGGCAAACCCAGTGATGGGCACCAGCGTACCCGCGCCCGCCTTGGCGGCCAGTTTCTGATACCAGCCCGGCAGCGTGAAAACGGCGGCGAGGAAAATCAGCGCAATGCTCGTCAGGGTGCCTGCCAGCGTTTTGTCGTACCAAATCAAAAACAGCTGGCGCAGCCCCTCGCCCAGGGTGCAGATAGCCCCGCCGACGCAGAACGCCCACACGCAGTCCCGCACCACCGGCGAAGGCGGCGACGCGCGGTTTACCATTTCGTCATATTGCTTGGGGTCCAGTTTCACAGTCCATACCTCCTTTTGGGGGTAGTATGGGCTTAGTTGCCGTAAAATATAACGTTCCCGCGATAATACGGCTGCGGTATCATCGTTTTGTACAGTGCGCGCAGCTCTTTGCAAAGGGCGGCGTCGGGAACCGTGCCGCCGCAGGGCAGGGAAAGCACGGCGTACCGCGTGCCAAACACCCGGCTTTCCAGCGCCGTGGCCCGCGCCCCCGCCCGCAGGTAAAACCCGATGCGCCGCCGCGCCACGGCAGGGTCGGGGGCCTCGGCGGGGTGCTCGCACTCCAACAATAGATCATGCACCCGCATGGCGTCGTAGGCCTTGACGAGCTGCAATGCCTGGGTGCCAACGCCGCCGCCCCGCAGGTCACACCGCACGGCAAAGTAGTCCAACAGCGCCGTCCGCTGGCCCGGCAGCACGACCTGCCACGCGTAGGCCAGCCGCACACCTGCGTCGTCGGTCAGCAGCAGCGGCTCGTAAATGCCCGCGTCCAACAGGCGCTGTATCTCGGCAAAGGGTTTGAGCTCCGCCGCAGGGAAATCCCGCGGCAGCGCCGTGTGGTAGAGTTCTTCGCACGCAGCAGGGGACAGGCGCAGGATTTGCATAGGGATTTCTCCTTTCTGTGATTGAATTGTGGGGGAAAATACGGTATAATAGGTAAAATTACGCATCACGGGTGCTGCCCAGCGGCGGCCAGAGGACTGGCCGCCCTACCATGCGGCTGCCCTGTAGGGCGGTCAGTCCTCTGACCGCCGCCATTTGCGACACACTTTATAAACAAGGAGCCACCCACATGGAATGGACTGACATCAGCATTACCGTCGCCAAGCGTGACGCAGACACGGCCGAGGCCATCGCAACGATGGTCGCCAACGGCGGCATTTATATCGAGGATTACAGCGACCTGGAACAGCAGGCGTGGGAGATTGCCCACGTGGACCTCATCGAGCAGGAGTTGCTGGACAAGCCCCGCGACGTCGTCATCGTACATATGTACCTTGCACCCGATGAAAACCCCGCCGAGGTTCTGCCCCTGTTTGAGGAACGCCTGCAGAACAGCGGCATCAACTATCAGCTTAACACCACCGGCGTCGAGCAGGAGGACTGGCAGAACGGCTGGAAAAAATACTACCACGCAATGGATATTGGCAACCGTCTTGCCATCGTGCCCGGGTGGGAGGATCACCAGACCGACCGCATCAAGATCATCATGGACCCGGGCATGGCCTTCGGCACCGGCACGCACGAGACGACTTCGCTCTGCCTGGAAACGCTGGACAGCCTGGTCAAGGGCGGCGAGCGGGTGCTGGATATCGGTACCGGCTCCGGCATTCTGGCCATTGCCGCACTGAAGCTCGGCGCAGCCGAGGCCGAGGGCGTGGACATCGACCCGATGTGCGTGCGCACCGCGGGTGAGAACGCCCAGCGCAACGGCGTGGCCGACCACTTTAAAGTCCTCGTCGGCGATCTGTCCGACCAGGCCAGCGGGCAGTACAACATCATCACGGCCAACATCGTGGCGGCGGCCATCCTGTCGCTGGCCCCCCACGTGCCGCCGCTGATGGCCCCGGGCGCACGTTTCATCGCCAGCGGCATCATCACCGAGCGCAAGGATGAAGTGCTCACCGGGCTGCAAGCCGCAGGTCTTGCGCCCATCGAGGTCAAGGAAAAGCGCGGCTGGGTCTGCATCATCTGCGAAAAGAAAGAGGCGTAAAGTATGCCGCATCGTTATTTTACCCGGGAGCTGGCCGACGGCCGCGCCGCGCTGACCGGCAGCGATGCCCACCACCTAGCCGACGTCATGCGTGCCAAACTGGGTGAGGAAGTCGTCCTCTGCGGCCCGGACGGGTTGGAATATCTCGGCACGGTCACGGCCATTGAGCCGGGGCGGGTGGAGTTTTCCGTCACCGACGGCACAACCAGCAAGGCCGAGCCGGACTGCGCCGTAACGCTGTTTGCGGGCTACCCCAAGGCGGGCAAATTGGAAGAAGTCATCCGCCACAGCGTCGAGCTGGGCGTGACTGAAGTTGTACCGTTTTTCAGCCGATACTGCGTAGCATCGCCTAAAAAAGAGGATGTGAAGTGCGAGCGGTACAACCGCATTGCCGCCGAAGCCGCCAAGCAGGCAGGCCGCGCAATGCTGCCCCATGTGGCGATGCCGCTGCCGGATTTTGGTGCGGTGTGCAAGGCATTTGCGGATTTTGACCTTGTGCTGTTCTTCTACGAGGGCGGCGGTGCGCCGCTGCGGGAGATCCTGCACCCCAGCCGGTACAAGCGCATTGCCATCGTCACCGGGAGCGAGGGCGGTTTTTCCGTCGAGGAGGCCGCCGCTGCGAAAGCTGCCGGGGCCGTGACGGTAGGCTTAGGCCCGCGCATCCTGCGATGCGAGACCGCGCCCCTGGCCGCGCTGACAGCGACGATGCTGCTGACGGGGAATTTGGAGTAACCACAAACCATAGTATGTAAAAACAAAGAGGAGCGCCACCCGCATGTGGGTAACGCTCCTCTTTGTGTTATTATTGCCCTTGTAGGGGCCGGGCATGCCCGGCCCGCAGGTAAAAGGCTAACGGACACTAATGGGAAACCCGCGGGCCGCACATGTGCGGCCCCTACAACTCTACTATTTCGCCTTCACATACGCCCCAAACGCATTCGGCACGGGGTATACCTCGGCCAAGTCCTCGGCGGCTGCCCAGACATAGCCGTCGGGCAGCTCACACGCTTTCGCCGTGCCTTTCCACCCGCCAAGTTCCCAAACCTTGTGCGTAAATACGTGCTTTGCGGGCGGCAGCGGCGCGGCCAGCGCGGCCTGCACGCCCAGTTTCGCCAGCGCAGCGCACAGTTCGTCCCTTGTCAGCGCCTTTTCCCATGCGGCGGGCTGCCACAATCCGGCCAGCAGGCCATGGGCGGGCCGCCGCTGTAATAGTAACCCACGCTCGCTTTCAATCAGCGCCACCGTCACCGGCACTTTGCTCTTGGCCTTGGGCGCGGGCTTCACGGGCAGTTCCGCCGCGCGGCCCGCCTCATACCCCTGGCACAGGTCGGCCAGCGGGCATTCCCCGCACCGGGGCGTGCCGGGCACGCAGACCAGCGCACCCAGCTCCATCAGGGCCTCGTTGTAGGGGCCGGGTGTGGCTTTGGGCATTTGCGCCAAAACCCGCTCTGTAAACAGCCGCTTCGTCGCCGGGTTCATCACGTCGGCGTCGTCGTTGTACAGCCGCGCAAAGACGCGCAGGACGTTCCCGTCCACCGCAGGGGCGGGGATGCCAAAGGCAATGCTCGCCACCGCGCCCGCCGTGTAGTCTCCGATGCCCGGCAGGCTGCGCAGGGCGTCGTAGTCGGCGGGCAGGTCTCCGCCGTACTGCTCACAGACGATGCGGGCGGCTTTCTGCATATTGTTGACGCGGTTGTAATAGCCAAGGCCCTGCCACAGCTTGCGCAAGGCGTCCGGCTCACAGGCCGCCAGGGCGGCAGGGTTCGGCAAAGCCGCGATAAAACGTTCATAATAGGGTATCGCCGCTGCCACGCGGGTCTGCTGCAGCATAATTTCGCTGACCCAGATGTGGTACGCAGAAGGCTCCTGCCGGAAAGGCAGGAGCCTCTTGTTTGCGTTAAACCATTGCAGCAGCGGTGCGGCAATGGGCTCCATCAAAAACCACCACAGGTGCGGGGGAAGGGGATGACGTCGCGGATGTTGGGGATGCCGGTGACATACATCAGCAGACGCTCAAAGCCCAGACCGTAGCCGGCATGCTTGACGCTGCCGTAGCGGCGCAGGTCGAGATACCAGTCATAGTCGGCGGTGTTCAGACCCAGCTCCTTCATGCGGGCCTCCAGCACATCGAGGCGCTCCTCACGCTGAGAGCCGCCGATCAGCTCACCGATGCCGGGCACCAGCATATCGGCAGCAGCAACAGTCTTGCCGTCCTCGTTCTGGCGCATATAGAACGCCTTGATTTCCTTCGGGTAGTCGGTGACGAACACCGGCTTCTTGAAGATCTGCTCGGTCAGGTAGCGCTCGTGCTCGGTCTGCAGATCGGTACCCCACTCGACTTTGTACTGGAAGTTGTCGTTGTTCTTCTTCAGCAGCTCGATGGCGTCGGTGTAGGTCACGCGGGCAAAGTCGCTGCTGGCAACCAGTTCCAAGCGCTCGATGAGACCCTTGTCAAAGAACTGGTTGAAGAAGGCCAGCTCGTCGGGGCAGTTGTCCAGCAGGTAGCGGATGACGTAGCGGGTCATGGCCTCGGCGGTCTCCAGGTAGGTGTTCAGGTCGGCGAAAGCCATCTCCGGCTCGATCATCCAGAACTCGGCGGCGTGGCGGGTGTCGTAGCTCTTCTCGGCGCGGAAGGTAGGACCGAAGGTGTAGACGTTGCCCAGCGCCATCGCCATGGCCTCGGCTTCCAGCTGGCCGGAGACGGTCAGGTTGACCGGGCGCTTGAAGAAGTCCTTCGTATAGTCAACGCCGCCCTCGTCGTTGCGGGGGATGTCGTTGAGGTCGAGGGTCGTGACCTGGAACATCTCACCGGCGCCCTCGCAGTCAGAGCCGGTAAAAATCGGCGTATGCACGTAGGTAAAGCCGTGCTCATGGAAGAACTGATGCAGGGCAAACGCCGCCTGGCCGCGCACGCGGAACGCCGCGTTGAAGGTGTTGGTGCGGGGGCGCAGGTGGGTCATGGTGCGCAGGTAATCCATGCCCATCTTCTTTTTCTGCAGCGGATAATCACCGCCGCAGGGGCCAAGCACCGTGATCTCGTCGGCGTTGATCTCAAAGGGCTGCTTGGCGCCCGGGGTCACGACCAGCGTGCCGGTGACCTCAAAGCTCGTGTACAGGCCGCACTTGGCGATCTCGGCATAGTTGGCGAGCTTGTCAGCCTGGAAAACGATCTGGACGGGCTTATAGCAGCTGCCGTCGGACAGCGAGATAAAGCCGATATTTTTAGAATCGCGCACGGTTTTTGCCCAGCCGCAGACAGTGACCTTGGTACCGTCTGCGGGGGTGGCCTTGTACAGCGATGCAAGTTCCGTTCTCTGCATGGATAGTCCACTCCTCTTTATACGATGAATATAGCTATTGTAGCAGGTATTTTATAAAAAGTAAAGAGGGGACTATGGCAAACGTTGCTCTTGCCGCCTTTCCTTTATCTCTCACCCCACCGCCTTCACCAGTCCTTCCGCTGCATACCTTCCCGCTCGCAGCGCTTCGTCCAGCGTGTTCGCGTGGCCGCCTATTTCTATCAAAAGGCTACCGGTCGTCAGGTCTTGGTTATAAAACCTGTACCCACACAGCACCGGCCTTGTCAGCCCGGGATATGCACCCTCCATGGCCGCTTCCCACGCGGCGGCAAAGCGCAGGTTCAGCCGCCAGTTGGGCAGGGCGGCGCTGCCGCCGTTGTCGCACCCGGCAATGACCATGACCTGCGCCGTGCTCTCGCCGTCAATTTCACACACCGGCTTCACCCGCGTGCCGTCGCTGTCCTCGATGGCGTCGCGGTGGACATCCAGCACGATTTTGATGGACGGATACCGCGCCAGATAGTCCTGCACGCCCGCGCGGCTGCGCTGGTAGCTGCTGGTGTAGCCGGGCGCGTCGTAGAGCGTTGTATCGTGCAGGGTGTTTATGCCCGCCGCGTTCAGCACCCGGGCCATCTCGGCCCCCACGGCCACCATGTTCAGCGCGGTATTTTTGCTGCGGGCCGTGTAATTTTCGTCAAACACCGGGTCGGGCCAGGTCTGGTAGCTCTCGGTGGCGTGGGTGTGCATGATGAGAATTTGCGGCTCACCGCTGTTTTTCTCGATGGCAAACGGCAGGCTCTGGGTCGTCACGGCAGCGCGCAGGTCGGCGTCGGGGTGCTCGGTGCTGTTTTTGATGCTGCCCGCCGCCAGCTGCACATAGCCGTCGCCGCTGCCCTGTTTGAGGGTCACGCTGCGGATGCGCCCGGCAGATTCTGATTTCGGCAGCTCCGGCACGGCGCTGGACAGGGGCGTGGCCGTGGGTCCGGGCGTCGGTTCTGCGGTGGGGGCCTGTGTCGGGGCAGGGGAGGGCGTCACCGTGGGCAACGGCGTCGGTCGGCGATCGGGCCGCTGGGGTTTGTAGACGGTCTGGGCAGCGTCGGCGGGCCAGCTGACGGCAGCTGCTGCGCCGGGGTCCTGCAAAAAAAGTGCACCGCGGATAAGCCATGCCCATCCTGGGCAAGCCGCACAGGCCGCCGCCACGGCCAGCACACCGCCCGCAAACACGGCCCCGCACAGGGCCGTAGCGGCCCAACGGCGCAGCTTTCCCATGGCACACACCCCCTCTGTACCAGAAATTTATGCGGACTTTTTGCTTTCTATGAAGTTTTTTTCAAAAAACACTTGCAACTTTCGGAAAAGTATGGTAGGATAACTTGTACTGTTATGGGGAACCAAGGAGGTGGAACGAATGCCTAATATTAAATCTCAGAAGGATCGCGTTGTTCAGGCCAAGAAAGAGGCTCTGCACAACAAGACCATCAAGTCCAACCTGAAAACAGTGGTCAAGAAGGCAAACGCTGCCATCGACAGCAATGCTGCTGACAAGGAGACCGTCGTTAAGGTCGCTGTCTCTGCCATCGACTCTGCTAAGAGCAAGGGTGTCATCCATAAGAACACCGCTGCCCGCAAGATCAGCCGCATGGCTAAGCGCGCCAACAAGGCTGCCGCTCAGTAATTGATCGCATGAACAATGCCCGCCGTAGAAATACGGCGGGCATTTTCATTTATTAAATGTGTGTAGGGGAGAGATTTATCCCTCCCGGGAACCTTGTTGCAGGCACGCGGCAAAAACAACGCCACTGGGTAGGGGCGGCATATATGCGGCCCCTACAACTCTGCTGCGATTTAACATCGTAATCATGGCGCACGCTGTGGGAGGGATAAATCCTTCCCCTACTTTTTTGTGGTCATACTTCCTGCTCCATCAGCAGTCGTTTCAGCGGCATAATGGCCGCCGGTTCGGCGCTGAAGGTGCGCACACCGAGCTTCAAATACGCGGGCATGGCGCTGACGGCGGCCACGGTGATGCCACATAAGTACACCTGCATCCCACGGGCCTGGGCTTCCTCCAGAATATGCTGCACCAGCCGCAGTACGGCGGGGTTTGCCAGCTGCCTGATGGCAGCGGTGGGGTCCTGCACAAGGCCCAGCGTGTAGCGGGTCAGGTCCTCGATATCCACGGCCAGCAGCTGCGCACCGTGGTCCATCAGGTCGCCCGCCATCAGGGCGGCGCTGGGCATATCCACCACGCAGCCCATCGTCAGTGGGCCGGTCTCGCAGCCCGCTTCCAGCAGCTCATCGCGGCAGTCCTGCACCTCGCGCAGACAGTCGTCCCAGTCGCTCACGTCGGTGATCATCGGGAATACCACCCGCAGATCGCCGTCCGGGGCAGCCTGCAGCATGGCCTTGATCTGCGGCTTGAACAGCCGGTGGCCTTTCATACAAGCCTGCATCTCCCCGGTCCAGGGGGCGTCGTCGTCGGCGCGGGTATCGCAGCTGCGCACCAGCAGGGGGACGCCCTCGGCGTTTTTCAGCAGTTCGCGCAGGCGGGTGGTCTGTGTGGCCGTGCTCTGGTCATACAACAGCGCCGTCTCGGTGCGCACAATGCCCACGCCCGCCGCGCCGTGGGTGTGGGGCAGGTCGTTATCGCTCAGGTTGCAGGTGGGCATTAAGCGGAACGCCGTGCCGTTTTTCGTCAGGCAGGGCAGGGTATCCGCCGGGTCGGGCGGTGCGCCGTGCAGGCGGCTCAGGGCGATTTTACAGTCAGCCTGGGCGATCTGTGCGCCGTCCGGCTCCACGACCAGCGTGCCGCTGTCGGCGTCCAGAATAGCCCGCCGCCCGGCCGCCATGGCAGAAGCCCCCTCGCCCAGCTGCACCACGGCGGGGATGCCCATGCTGCGCGCCATAATGGCGGCGTGGCTGACCGTGCTGTCCTTGTCGCTGGCAAGGCCCAGCACCATGCGGCGATCCAGGCTGAACAAATCGCTGGGGAAGAACCGGTCAGCCACCAGAATGCTGGGCCGCTTTAGATGCAGGCGGCGGCGCGGGCGGCCATCCAGGATATCCACCACGCGGCGGCAGACGTCGCAGACATCGACGCTGCGCTCCCGGATGTACTCATCATCGACATTTTTTAAGCGGTTGGCGAAAATCTGCTCGGCGCGTTCCACGGCGGCGGCACCGCCTGCACCGGCGGCTATGTAATCGCCGATTTCGTTGGTAAAGGATTCATCCTCCAACAGCGCGATTTGGAAAAGCAGGATATCCGCGTCGGGGCCTTTGGCGCGCTGGCTCAAACGGCGCAGTTCATCCTTGGCCAGCACAACGGCCACATCGTAGAGCGCGCGTTCCCGGAAGGGGTCGCATACGATGCGGTGCAGGCCGGTGGTACCGTGGTCGATCTGTTCGACCGGGCCGGCCACAATGCCGGGCGACGCCGGCACGCCGGTGTAGGTGTGCATAGAGTAGGCCTCCTTTATTGAATTTCCTTAGGCAATACCGCACAATTCCCGCCTTACGGCTTAAGCACCGCTCCGGCGGCTGCGGCACGGCATCTGCGTTGCCAAAATGCTCGATAAGACATCCAGTATTATCTGCGCTTTTGGCTTAGCAGCTGCCGCACCTCGCTCGCCGTATCGGCACTTAGAATTATGCGGTACTGCCCTTACAAAATCGGCATCTCGCCCAGCACTTTGCTGACGAGGGCGGTCACAAACTCCTCGGGCACGGCGGCGGCGATGGCACGTTCGGTCACAAGGGTGTTCTCACTACCATCCAGCAGGGCGGGGAAGCGGTCTGCCGGGTCCTTGTCAAAGCTGCCCATAAACGTTGCGGCCAGCAGCTTGGGCGTGTAGGCTATGTCCTCGGGCACACCGACGCGCTCAGCGGCCAGCTCCAGCGGGGCCAGCGCACCGCGGGTGGGGGCGCTGGGGTTCGGCGCGTAGGGCGCAGGGTAGTTGGCCCTCTGGCGGGCGTTCTTCTCGACCAGATCGATTTCCGGGGCGCGGGCACAGACCTCGGCGAGCTTTTTCTGGTAGCATTCGGCAAAGTGCGCCAGGTATTCCTCATTGTCGGGCAGGATGGCGTAGGCCGTACCGCCGCAGCGGCCAAACAGCCGCATCGTGTCAAAGTAACCCAGGGCAATGTTCCGCGCCGCGCGGGCCGGTGCAAAGTCCAGCGTCGGGCCTAAGTTCCAATGGCTGCGCACAATGCGGGTGGGCAGGCCGGTGGTGTTGGGCTTTACGATGCCGATGCCGTCCACATCGACGCCCAGCAGTTCCGCCGCGCCCATCTTGGCAGCCAGGTCCAGCGGCATATTGTCGCGCCAGCCGCCGTCAATGTACTTCACGCCGTCGATTTCCCGCGGGCGCAGGGCAGGGAAGCAGGCGCTGGACGCCAGCATATAGTCTTTCAGCTGGCCCAGGGGGATATCCTCAATGGGGCACTGCACGCTGCGCAGGCTGCCCAGTTCGGTCATGACAAGGCCATAGTGGATGGGGGATGTACGCACGGCATCCTCGTCGATGAGGCGGTCAATGGTCTCGGTCAGCGGTTCCACGTTCAGCCCGCCGCTGCGGATGATATCCAGGAAGAAAGGGCGCAGTTCGTCCGGCTTGAGCGTTTCGGGAATTTCCAGCACGTCATGAATCTCCAGACCGCGCCACAGATCCTCGGCCTCCTGAATTTTGCCCATTGTGAAAAGACAGCCGTTCAGCGTACCGACGCTGGCACCGGTGATGATATCGGGCGTCCAGTCCAGCGCCTGCAAGGCACGCCAGACGCCGATCTGGTAGCTGCCCTTGGCCCCGCCGCCAGCCAGCACCAGGGCGCGTTTTCCGGTATGTTCCATCTTGTTTTTCCCTCCCGGTCATGGTTTTTCCTCATTATAGCATCTTCTGTGCAAAGTTGCCATAGCAAACCGCGTCACAATCTGCGGTTTTTGTATGGAATTTTTGTGTTTTGCCAGGGGTTGCAACGGAAGGGGAAAAGGAGTAAACTGAAAAGTAAGTTCGTAGGGGAAGGATTTATCCCTCCCGGCTCGTTTGCCGCTGCTGCGGCGCTAAACCACGGCAGAGATGTAGGGGCCGCATATATGCGGCCCGCAAGTTCCCCATTATCGGCCCTCTGCCGGAAAGCCGCGGGCGGCATATATGCCGCCCCTACATGGCAGCGCTGTTTTTTCGGGCATCTACCCGCCAAGTCCCCGGGAGGGATAAATTCCTCCCCTACAAAACAAGAGGAGCAAATTTCTATGTCTACCAAACCCATTTTAGTTGTCATGGCTGCCGGAATGGGCAGCCGCTACGGCGGATTGAAGCAGATCGACCCGGTCGGGCCGTCGGGCGAGGCCATCCTGGATTACAGCCTGTACGATGCCCGCCGCGCCGGGTTCAAGACCGTCGTGTTCATCATCAAGCATGAGATCGAGCAGGCCTTCAAGGAGGCCGTCGGTGCCCGCGCCCTGCGCGCCGGGTTCGAGGTCCGCTATGCCTACCAGCAGCTGGACAAACTGCCCGCCGGCTTCACCGTGCCGGAAGGCCGCGTCAAGCCCTGGGGCACGGCCCACGCCATCCTGGTGGCCGAGGAAGCCATCGGCGATGCGCCGTTCGCGGTCATCAACGCCGACGACTACTACGGCCCGCAGGGCTTTAAGCTCATCTACGACTACCTGAGCACCCACGCCGACGGCGACCGCTACGCCTGGGCCATGGTGGGCTTTCTGCTGGGCAACACGGTCAGCGCCAACGGCAGCGTCAGCCGCGGCGTCTGCGTGACCGATGCCGATCACAATCTGGTCAGCGTGACCGAGCGCACCTGCATCGCCCCCTACGGCGGCGGCATCCATTACAGCGAGGACGGCGGCAGTACCTGGACCGACCTGCCTGCCGACAGCGTTGTATCAATGAACCTGTGGGGCTTCACCCCCGCCTATGTGCAGGAGGCCAAGGCCGGGTTTGCGGCGTTTTTGAAGGAAAGCCTGCCCGTCAACCCGATGAAGTGCGAATATTACCTGCCCACCGTCGTGACCGGCGCATTGGAGCGCGGTGAGGCGGACGTCCACGTCCTGACCAGCGCCGACAAATGGCACGGCATAACCTACCGCGAGGATAAACCCGAGCTGGTAGCCGCGCTGAAAAAGATGAGCGAGGACGGGCTGTACCCGGTGGATAAATTGTTCTAAAATGACACAAAAATGCGGCCTCCCGCGCGGAGACCGCATTTTTGTGTTGCAGGGGCGGGATAAATTTTTCCCCCACGGCATTATCCCCTTCCCCCAAACGAGCCTTTGCGCTTCAGCACCGTATACATCACCAGGCAAACGATAACCGACAGCAGCGAGCCGCAGGCCGTCGCCAGGCCCATGGGCAGCAGGTTGTCCGGGAAGAGCTTCGACGTCAGGTACGCCCCCGGCACGCGAACGAGCACGATGGACAAAATGTTATGGATGAACGACAGCTCGCTGCGGCCATAGGCGCAGAAATACCCGCTGAAACTGAAATGCACCCCGGCAAAGAAGCAGTCGAAAATATACCCGCGCAGATACCACGCGCCCGCCGCAATGACGGCGGCGTCGGCGGTGAACAGCCCCACGACATTCGGCGCGATGAACTGCACCAGCACGGCCGCCACCGCACCAAAGCCCAGCGTAATGCCGATGCCGTACCGCAGCGTAGCCGATGCACGGTCGTGGCGGCCTGCGCCGACTTCCTGTGCGCCCAGCGCCGACACGGTGGAGAGCATCGACGACGGCACCAGGAACACAAAGCTGATGAACTTTTCCACCACGCCCACAGCAGCTGCGTCCGTCAGGCCGCGCCGGTTGGCAATGACGGTAATGATCAAAAACGAAATCTGGATCAAGCCATCCTGCATGGCCACCGGTACGCCGACGCGCAGGATGCGCCCGATGATGGCACGCCGGGGGCGGAAGTCGCTTTTCTGCAGCTGCACGCCGTCCAGCCCGCGCTTTAAGATTGCCGCCAGCGAGACCACGACGCTGATGGCCTGGGACAGCGTTGTGCCCAGCGCCGCGCCCACAGGCCCCATGCCCAGCGCCCCCATAAAGACGAGGTCGAGCACGATGTTGGCCGCGCAGGCCACCGCGATAAAGTACATCGGGCTTTTAGAGTCTCCCAGCCCGCGGTAGATGGCCGCAATGATGTTGTACGCCGTGATGCAGGGGATGCCGATAAAACAGATGGTCAGGTACGCCCGGGTGCCCGCAACGGCCTCGGCCGGGGTGGACATGATGGCCGTGATGGGTCCCACCAGCCCCGCCAGCAGCGCCGCCAGCGCCGCCGAGAGCACCAGGAACAGCACTGCGCCGTTGCCGATGGTGCTGCCCGCGCGGCGGTTTTCGCCCGCACCGACGGCGTGGCCGATGCCCACCGTGATACCCATAGCCAGCCCCACCAGCATGACCGTGACCATGTGCATGACCTGGCTGCCGATGGACACCGCCGTCGTGCCCGCCACACCGTCAAATTGGCCGATGATGAGCAGGTCCGCCATGCCGTAAAGCGTCTGCAAAAAGTAGGAGAGCAGGTACGGCAGCGAGAACCGCAGTACATTTTTTAGTACGCTCTCCCTGGCAAAGGTGTTTTGCATAGGGGATCATCCTCTTTTCCGATTTAAAGTACTAATATAGTAAAACGCATTCGGGGCCGCTTGTCAAGACGGGGCAGAGCCGGGCGGCATCACATTTCCGGCAAAAAGCGGCGCAAAAATCCAGGAATATTTTACAAATTGCAGTGTTGTATTTGCCCGCCGCGTCGGGTATAATAGAATCAGCAAATCATCCATTTCTGTATGCGTTTCCAAAACTCGCGCATCTGTGCAGTTTTTATGTAAAGGAGAACCCATTATGATGAAGAAATCTACCTTCGGTGCCGTTCTGGCCTTCCTGTTTGCCGCTGCCGGTGCGCTGACCGCCGCCGCGCTGTACCTGTACCACCGCGAGAAGGAGCTGGACGAGTACGAGCGCCTGCTGTTCAGCGACGATTACGATGATTTTGACGACGAGGACGACGAGGACACCACCACCTACGAGAAGATCCCCGACGCACCGACGGAGGAGTAATTTCCTTCCCGCGCAAAACACCTTCCGGCCGGGCGCTGGCGGCGTCCGGTCTTTTGGTAATGGAGAATATGAATTATGCGTAAACTGCTGCTTTGGCTGGTGATGGTCGCCGTGATGGTTGCCGCGATCCTGGGCGGAACAGCGGCATTCCTGTACAACCGCACCGGCGAGGACGCCCTCCCGCAGGAGCCTGTGCAATTCGGCGATATCACGCTGGAATCCAACGGCTGGGACTGGACTGTCCCGGTGCTGGGTGATAAAGTCACAAAAACATACGAAAGCCCCACAAATTTGACCGTGCAGAAGCTGGGCACTTTCACCGATACCACCCCCCAGCTGACGCTGCCCGCATGGGTCACATCGGCCACGGTGCAGATTACCGCGCCCGACGGCACGGCCTGGAGCGGCGATAAATCCAGCTGCAACACCTATACCTATGCCCAGAACGGTGATTATCAGATCATCGTAACGGCTTACCACAACGACGCCGACGCCCCCGGCGACCCGGCGGGCTGGTACGCCTACCGCGCCGGGTTCACGATGGCCATGAACCCCAAAGTGACCCTGAGCACCGAGCGTGCGGCCCAGGGCAGCATCGTTGCCATCCAGCTGTCCGGCATTCTGGACGGCGAGCCCAGCGTCGAAAGCGACCTGGGCACGGTCTGGTTCCGCAAGACGTCCAGCGGGTACATGGGCTACCTGCCCGTGACCTACAACGCCGAGGGCGGTGACCACACGCTGCACCTGACCTGCGGCACGCTGGAAAAAGATATCACCCTCACCGTGACCCGCACGATGTACGATACCCAGGCTGTCCCTGTCGAGGAGGACGTGGGCGGCGGCGAGGAATTCCGCAATGCCATCTGGCCGCTGTACACCACCGGCAGTTCTGCCAAGCTGTGGAACGGTCGCTTTGAGGCCCCCAGCGCGGGCGCTGTCACGATGGAATACGGCACGACCCAGATGGAGGACGGCCAGCGCAGCGGCCAGGCCACCGGCCTGACCTACGACGCCCCAGACGGCGAAACCGTCACCGCGCCCCAGGCGGGCAACGTGGTCTTTGCGGGCACGCTGACCCTGACCGGCGGCACGGTGGTCATCGATCACGGCTGCGGCGTCAAAAGCTACCTCTACGGCCTGGAAACCGTGGATGTGGAGCGCGGGCAGTCGGTTTCCACCGGCGACCCTCTGGGCACTGCCGGGACGACCCACAATTTGATTTATGAGCTGCGCATTGGCAGCAAATCCACCGACCCGCAGATCGCCCTGAACGGCAACAGTGGTCTGCAATTCAGAGAGTCGGAATAAATATTATACGGCGGGCCCCACACGAAGGGCAAACGACCACCCGCCCAAAAGCTGCGGGGCGTCGAGGATACCGCCCCTACATCCTAGGGAATCGAGTTATTAGAAGAGTGGGAGAAACCATGGAAGAAGAGAAGAACACCGCGGCTGCCGTGGATTGGGAGGAAGCACCCAACCCGAAGCACCGCAAACGCAGCCGCAAAAAGGAACCGGCCGCCAATGCCCCCAGTCCCGCCGAGACGGCTGTCCCTGCGGCTGACTCGGCCCCGGCTGCCGAACCTGACACGGCATCCGATACCCCCGAGCAGCCCGAACCCGCCGAACCGGCGGAGACCCCCGCTGCCCCGGAGACCGTAGGGCGGGATGTCCCCATTCCGCCGCAGCCTGCCGACGCCCCGGCGGAAGAAGCCACACCTGCGGATGCCCCCGAAGATACGCCCGAGGCATCTGCGAAGTCTGCCGATCCAGCCGAAGCCGAATCCGCCCCTGCCGAACCGGACGATGCTCCCACCGAAGAAGAATCTGCCAGCGTCCCAGACGCTGACGATGCTCCTGCCGACGAGAACGTGAGCGGCGACACCCCTGCCGACGAGGCCAAGGACACCCCTGCGGACGACATCGACCCCGACGACACCCCCGAAGAAAAAGCGCGTGCTGCCACCATTTCCCGCACGGCGCAGCTCTCGATTTCCCAGATCATGGCCGGGCTGGAGGAGAACATTCCCGACGTCCCGGCAGAGGAAAGCGCAGCCCCCGCGCCGGACGCTGACGACACCGCCGACGAGGACGACGAGCCCGACGACACCATCCCGCAAAAGCTGGGCCGCGCCGGGTTCGGCATGATCAAATGGCTGCTGCTGGTCATCACCTTTGTGCTCATCATCGCAGGGGCGGGCGTAGCCTGGCTCTACCGCAGCGCCACGCCCGATATGCTCCCCACCATCAAGGCGACCTTCGACGGACAGGAGATAAGCCCCACGGCGTACAGCTGGCACGTCCCGGTTGTGGGCAACCTGTTTAAGCGCACCTACGCCGAAACCTTGAGTTCCGCACCCTATGTGCTGGACACGCCGGTCTCCGGCGCGTCGCCCGATGTGGTCGTCACACCGTCCGGCTACACGGCCACGCTGACTGTCACCGATGCCGACAAGAACACCCTGTACGACGGCGGCGTCACCGGCTTCCGCAGCTATCTGTTTGAAGAAAACGGCACCTACGACGCCAAGCTCGTCGTCAAGGTCGATGGAAGTTCGTCCGACCGCGATTCCAGTGTCACCGGTACCGAGACCTGGCAGTTCCAGTTCACGGTCAACATCAAGCCCACCATGCAGCTCTGCACGCCGTCCGTGCAGCAGGGCAGCGTGGCGGCGGTGCGCGTCGGCCCGACGCTGAGCGGCGAAGCCCCCGCCATCAAAACGGCCTTGCAGACCCCCGGCTTTGTCCAGGCGGCCAACGGCTGGATCTGCTATCTGCCCATTCCCTGGAACGAGAGCACCGGCAACGTGACCCTGACCGTCACCGCCGACGGCTACACCGAGGATATGACGCTGTCCATCCGCGCGGCGTCCTACACCTATAAGGATTACAGCAAAACGTCCCAGATGATCTCGCCCTACATCGGCGAGAGCGACGCCCCCGCCGCCGTCACCAAGGTGCTTGCCACCACGGATGACAGCATCGAGTGGGCCGTGGGCGGTTTTGTGCAGCCGTTCCTGGATTCCTTCGATACACCGCTGATTTACGGCATGACCGAGTATGCAGGCCGCGCCCGCAGCGAACGCAGCACCAACTACGGCTACGGCGGCCGCACCGCGACAAATGTCGTCATCAAGCCGAAGAAGTCCAACGATTCGATGATCGTGCCCGCCAGCGGCCGCGTGCTGCTGGCCGAGGACCTGGGCGGCATCTACGGCAATACCGTCGTTATCGAGCACGGCGCGGGCCTCAAGAGCATCTTCTACGGCCTGGGTGCGCTGAACGTCAAGGCTGGCGAGAACGTCAAGCAGGGCCAGCTTTTGGGCGTTTGCAGCAAGACCGTCGTCGCCGAAATGCGCATCGGCACCGTACCCATCAACCCGCTGCTTGTCTGGCGCGGGCAATGCGATGGGTTGAAGAATTATTGATATTATATAACGGCACCCGCTGAAAACGGCGGGTGCTGTTTTTTTGTTGTACAAGGCTTCCCCCGAGGAGTGAAGGCTTAGGCAATTCACACCTCCCGCCGCCCCGGCATACTATATCCCAAAACCAACCGAGGTGAGCGCTTATGCCGAAAACATTTTGCGTAGTGGGGCACGATGCCCGCCAGCAGGCGGCGGCGCGTGTGCTGCGCCGTGCAGGCTACGGCGTGACCGCAGCCGACAATGCCGCCGCAGCCGATTACATCTTATTGCCCATGTCCCAGGGCCGCGTCAGCGACGAAGTTGCCCGCGCCTTGCAGGGGGCCGGGCAGGGCACATGGATTTTTGCGGGCCGTCCCGGTATGCCGGTGCGCACCGCCGTGCGGCAGGCCAATCTGCCGCTGGTGGATTACTTCCTGCGGCCCGAACTGGAATCTCTGAACGCCGTGCCCACCGCCGAAGGCTGCCTGGAACTGCTGCTGCGCCTGCGTCAGCGCACGATTTGGGAGAGTGACTTTCTTGTGCTGGGCTATGGCCGGGTAGGCCGCGCCGTGGCCCGGCGGCTGGGACTTCTGGGCGGGCGCGTCACTGTGGCTGCCCGCAGTGCCGAGCAGCGCGCCAACGCCCGGTGTGCGGGCTGCCGCGCCGCGCCGCTGACCGCCCTGCCCGGGCTGCTGCCGGAGTTTGACGCCGTCATCAACACGATCCCCGCGCCGGTGCTGCCCCGGGCACTGCTGCAAAAACTGCCGGGCGGGGCGCTGATCATCGATCTTGCCAGCCTGCCGGGCGGCACCGATTTTGCCGCCGCCGAGGAACTGGGTCTGCACGCTGAGCACGCCCTGGCCCTGCCGGGCCGCTGTGCGCCCCAAACAGCCGGGGCACTGATTGCGCAGACCGTTCTGACAATTTTAGAGGAACGCGGCGAATACGCGGAAAGGAGCACCCCATGACCACCCAACCGAAACGCACGGTTGCCTTTGCGCTGTGCGGCAGCTTTTGCAGCTTTTCCGCCGTGCTGCCCCAGGTGCGGCTGCTCGCCGCGCGGGGGTGGGATGTCCTACCCATTTTAAGCGCCAGCGCTGCCGGGCAGGACACCCGCTTCGGCACGGCCGCCGCCCTGCGGCAGACCTTGTACGAAGTCACCGGCCACAAACCGCTGACCACCTTGCAGGGCGTCGAGCCGCTGGGCCCGCAGAAATTGGCCGACGCCCTCGTCATTGCCCCGGCCACCGGCACAACGATGGCCCTGCTGGCGTCAGGGATCAGTTCGACCCCGGTCACACTGGCCGCCAAGAGCCTTTTGCGCGGCGGACGGCCCATCGTCATCGCACCGTCCACGAACGATGGGCTTTCGGGCAGTGCCCCGGCGCTGGGCCAGCTTTTGCAGCGGCGACACTACTATTTTGTGCCCTTCGGCCAGGACGACAGCTACAAAAAGCCGTGCAGCTTAAAGAGCGATTTTACCCTTCTGCCCGACACCCTGGAAGCCGCCCTGCGCGGCGTGCAGATACAACCGATGCTGTTGTAATATGTGGCCGGGCAGGCGGCATATAACAAGGTAGAACACATTCAGGGAGGCCCGCTCATGCAGACGATCACGATTCACGGCAGGCAGCCCCTGCACGGCAGCATCCGCCCGGCGGCGGCCAAAAACAGCGCCCTGCCGCTGCTGGCGGCGTCACTGCTCTGCGGCGGGCCGTGCCGTCTGCGCGGCGTGCCCGCCCTGGCCGATGTTGACACCAGCCTGGCCCTTTTGCAGGCTGTGGGGGCCGACGCGCAGCGCTGCGGTGCGGATATCTGCACCCGCCCCGCCGATGCTCTCTGCGGCGAGATTCCCGATTACCTGGCCGGGGCCATGCGCAGCTCGGTGTTCTATTTGGCGCCGCTGCTCTGCCGGGCGGGGTATGTGCGGCTGCCCCTGCCGGGCGGCTGCCGCCTGGGGCCGCGTCCTGTGGATATCCACCTGGCCGGGTTGGCCTCCATGGGGGCCGAGGTAGAATTAGAAGGCATCGCCGTGACGCTGCGGCGCAAAGGGCCGCTGCATGGGGTGGATTTCACGCTGCGGCTGCCCAGCGTCGGTGCTACAATGACACTGCTGATGGCCGCCTGCTGCGCCCAGGGCCGTACTGTGCTGCGAGGCGCGGCGCGGGAGCCGGAAATCGGCGATATGATTGCCTTTCTGTGCGCCTGCGGGGCTGACATTTCCGGCTACGGCACGTCGATTTTGACGGTGCAGGGCGGGCGGCCCCTGGGCGGGGCGGTGCACGCCCCGCTGCCCGACCGCATTGCCGCTGCCACCTACGCCGCCGCGCTGGCGGCCGCGGGCGGAGACATACGCATTACCAGCTGTGACCCAGCCCTGTACGGCGCATTTCTGCAATTTTTGGCGCAGACCGGCGTGCAGATCGAGAACGGACCGGACTGGGCCGGACTGGCCCGCAACCCCGCCGTGCCGCTGCGGGGCGGGGTGCAGCTTTGTGCCGACGCCTGGCCCGCCTTTGCCACCGACACCGCGCCCCTGGCAGCCGCCGTACTGCTGGCGGCAGAAGGGAAGAGCGAAATTTTTGACCGCCTGTTCCCCAACCGCTTTGCCTGCGCCGCCGGTTTTGCCGCTATGGGCGCGGAGGTAACGGCCAAAGGGCGGCGGCTGATGATTGCAGGCGGGTCACGGCTGCGCGGTGCCGCCGTGACCGCCCCCGACCTGCGCGGCGGGGCCGCCCTGCTGGTGGCCGCCCTCGGCGCAGACGGCACGACCACCCTGCGCGACCCGGGGCATATCCGCAGGGGGTATGCCGATTTGCCGGGGGAGATAAGGCGACTGGGGGCGGAAATTGGATAAGAGATAAGAGAAAAAAGAGCAGCGTATGCCGTATCCCTACCACTTTTTTTATGAATTTGCCCTTGGGGTATTGAAATTGTCTGTAAAATTTGATATTCTAATAATCAGTTATATGTAAAAAATCGCGGATCAGTGTGCCCATATGCGGGCCAAACCCATAGGATCCGGTTAAACAACTTCACTTTTAGGGGGATACACTCATGGCATTCGTTCTCGATGAAGAAATGCAAAATGTAACCAATATCAAGGTTATCGGCGTAGGTGGCGGCGGCGGCAACGCCGTCAACCGTATGGTGGAGGCAGGTCTGTCTGGTGTCGAGTTCGTTGCGATGAACACTGACCAGCAGGCTCTGCTCAACTCCAAGGCCACCCAGAAGGTCCAGCTTGGTGCCAAGCTGACCAAGGGCCGCGGCGCCGGTGCTGACCCGGAGATCGGCCAGCGCGCTGCCGAGGAGAGCAAGGACGAGATCACCAACTCCCTGAAGGGTGCGCAGATGGTCTTTATCACCGCCGGCATGGGCGGCGGCACCGGCACGGGCGCTGCCCCTGTCGTGGCTGAGACGGCCCATGACCTGGGCATCCTGACCGTCGGCATCGTCACCAAGCCCTTCGCTTTTGAGGGCAAGCGCAAGATGGCCCAGGCCGAGCAGGGCATCGCTTCCCTGATGATGCACGTCGACTCTCTGATCGTCATTCCCAACGAGCGCCTGAAGCTCATCAGCCAGGAGAAGATTACCCTGATGAACGCCTTTGAGGCCGCTGACAACGTGCTGCGCCAGGGCGTTGAGAGCATTTCCAGCCTGATCAACATCCCGGCCTTCATCAACCTGGACTTTGCCGACGTGCGCTCCATCATGAAGGACGCCGGCTTCGCCCACATGGGCGTCGGCGTCGCCAAGGGTGCCGGCAAGGCCGAGAACGCCGCCAAGGCTGCCATTTCCAGCCCGCTGCTGGAGACCAGCATTGCCGGTGCGCGCGGCGTCATCATCAACATCACGTCCAGCCCGGATATCGGCCTGGAGGATGTCGAGACCGCTGCCAGCATGATCACCCAGAGCGCACATCCCGATGCCAACATCATTTGGGGTACTGCGTTCGACGAGCGCCTGAGCGACGAGATGAGCATTACCGTTGTCGCCACCGGCTTCGAGAGCACGCCCGAGGTGGACGAGCCCATCCAGGCCCATGTGGACGCCAAGCGCGCCGCTGCCACCCAGCCCGCTGCGCAGCAGCCGGTCCAGCAGTCCGACGCTCCGGCCCGCCCGGTGCAGCCTGCCCAGCAGCAGATCAACCCGGTTATGCCCAACCCCATCTTCACCCAGTCCTTTAGTACCGGCATGGATACTCCCGTGGCCGCCCAGCCCGCTGCCCCCGCCGAGGAAGAGGATGACGGCGATTACTTTGACGACCTGCTCAGCATCTTGAACAAGCGTTCCTGATAAATTTTGCTGCGAGAGGATGTAAAAAGCCATGCCGTCTGAACCGATGAACATTCAGGAACAGGGTTTCCGTTCCAGCTTGTTCGGCTTTGATAAAAATGATGTGCTGGCTTACATGAACGCCCTGGCAAACGAGGCCCAGCAGCACGAACTGGAATACAACCGCCAGCTGCAGCAGATGCAGTCCAAGTTGGACGACCTGCGCAATGAGCGCAGTGCCGGCGACAGCCGCATTGAAGCCCTGAAAGCCGAATTGGCCGCCGCCACCCAGCGTGCCGACGCCGCCGAGGCCAAGCGCCGCGAGGCGGACGAGCAGCTGGAGACCATCAAGAAAAAGACCGCGTCGTTCCAGTCCACCCAGCGCGAAAACCAGAAGAACGCCAACATCTGGCAGCTGAAATGCCACGACTTGCAGCAGCAGGTGGACGAGCTGCAAAAGCAGCTGGCTTCGGCCCGGCAGCTGAACACTACCGTTGCCCCCGCTGCGCCCACGTCCGATTTGGTGCGGGAAGCCAAGCTGGAGGCCGGTAAGATTCTGGCCGACGCCCGCCTGTATGCGGACAGCGCCGAAAAAGAGCTGAAGCAGCAGGCCGATTTGCAGAAAAGCCGCATGGCCGAGAACGCCCGCAGCATTGCGTCGGGCGTCATGCTTGTGCGGGAGCGTCTGGCCCGCGTGGACGAGCGTTTGAGCGCTGCCACGCTGGATCTGGACGGTCTGACCCAGGCTATCTACCAGGCGCTGGATCAGACCGAGGCCGAGCTGAAAGAGCTGGGCACCGATATGCGCAGCTTTGCCCAGGGCACCCCGGAGACGGATATCCCCGTCAACGCCCCGCACCCGGCTGCCAAGACTGCCGCCCCGGCAGGGGACAAACCCGCTGAGCGCCTGCGCGTGAAGGCGAAGGCCCAACCGGTGCAGCATAAGCCCGCTGCCCCCGCCCCGGTTCACCGCCTGCGCAACACCCGGCGGCCTGTGTCGCAGCTGTTGCAGGACCAGATTGATCGGCTGAATGGGGACGATCAGTAAATAAAGTACATGACCACCTGGCATAAAGCCAGGTGGTTTTTGCTGTAAGAGCCTCCCGTTTGTTCACAAACCCTTCTTAATTTGTTGAATTTTCCTTCACGACTTTGACACATTTGCCGGATATACTATAAGTGTTCTCCGGGAAGGGAGCAGGGACCCGGCCCCCAGAACAGGACCCCAAGTTTTTCATCCATACTCCTCTTTTCTTTTGACGCGAAAGCGGTGCGGATCATCTCCGCACCGCTTTCGTGTTTTTTTGTACAAATTTTCGCATTTGACAACGTTTTTTCGGCGCCGCGCCCCTTGCCGAATGTTGCCGAAACCTGTATAATATAAGCTGATATTGTATCGCCATGGGGCAGACCCGGCCTACGGTATCCCGCAGACACTCATACCCGCAGGAGGCAAAATCCTATGAGAGTTGGTCTGGACATTGGTTCCACCACGATTAAATGTGTCGTGCTGAACGACGCCGATCAAATCATCTATTCTACCTACGAACGTCATTTCAGCCATATTTTAGAGAAGGGCAAGGCCCTTTTGGAAAAGGTCGCGGCAGAGTACCTGCCCGACGGCCACGCATATTTGGCCATCTCCGGCTCGGCCGGCATGGGCCTGGCCGACAGCTGTAAGGTGCCCTTTGTGCAGGAGGTTTTCGCCACCCGCGTGGCAGCCAACCGCCTGGCCCCCGGCACCGACTGCATCATTGAGCTGGGCGGCGAGGACGCAAAAATTCTGTTCCTAACCAACGGTACCGAGGTCCGCATGAACGGCAGCTGTGCCGGCGGCACCGGCGCGTTCATTGACCAGATGGCTACCCTGCTGAAGATGGGTGCCGACGAGATGGACAAGGCCGCCCAGGGCGCGACCCGCACCTACACCATCGCCAGCCGCTGCGGCGTGTTTGCCAAAAGCGACATCCAGCCCCTCATCAACCAGGGTGCGCAGGCGGGCGACATCGCGGCCTCCATCTATCAGGCCGTCGTCAACCAGACCATTGCGGGCCTGGCCCAGGGCCGCCCCATCAAGGGCAACATTCTGTACCTCGGCGGTCCGCTGACTTTCGCCAAGACCCTGCGCGAGAGCTTTGACCGTACGCTGGGCGTCACCGGCACTCTGCCGGAGAACAGCCTTCTCTTCGTCGCCATGGGCGCTGCGTTCTACGCCGACGAGGAATCCGACCTGCGCGAGGTTGCCAAGCGCCTGGACGATTACAGTGCCACGGCCACCTACGTCAGCCTGCCACCGCTGTTTGCCAATAAGCAGGCGTACGAGGAATTCCACGCGCGCCACCTGAAAGCCACCGTGCCCTGCCTGCCCTTTGGTGCAGACTGTGGGCCGGTACATATCGGCATTGACTCCGGCTCCACCACCATCAAGCTGGTGGTCATCGACAACGACGCCAACATTCTGTTCGAGAGCTACCGTCCGAACCTAGGCAACCCCATCCCGCTGGTCAAAGAGACGCTGCTCAAACTCTATCAGGAGCACCCGGGCCTGCAAATTGCCAGCGTGACCACCACCGGCTACGGCGAGGAACTCGTCAAGAATGCGTTCCACTGTGACCGCGGGCTGGTGGAGACGGTGGCCCACTTCACCGCCGCCAAGCACTTTTTGCCCGACGTCGATTTCATCATCGACATCGGCGGCCAGGACATGAAGTGCTTCAAGATCGAGGATGGTGCCATCAGCAACATCTTCCTGAACGAGGCCTGTTCCTCCGGCTGCGGCAGCTTTTTACAGACGTTTGCCCAGGCGCTGGGCTACGATGTCAAGGAGTTCGCCGCGCTGGGCCTGTTTGCCGACAAACCGGTCGATCTTGGCTCCCGCTGCACCGTGTTCATGAACTCGTCTGTCAAGCAAGCACAGAAGGACGGTGCATCGATTGAAAATATCAGCGCCGGATTGTCGATTTCCGTCGTCAAGAACGCGCTGTACAAGGTCATCCGCGCGTCCAGCCCGGAAGAGCTGGGCCGCAACATCGTCGTGCAGGGCGGTACTTTCTATAATGAAGCGGTCCTCCGCGCCTTTGAAAAAGAGATGGGCGTCAACGTCATCCGCCCCGACATTGCAGGCCTGATGGGCGCTTACGGCGCAGCCTTGTACGGCAAGAGCCGCGCGGGCGAGAACGCCCACAGCACCGTCCTGACCGAGGCCGAGCTGGAAGCGTTCAGCCAGAAGGTCAACACCGTGCAGTGCAACGGCTGCGGCAACCACTGCCAGCTGACCGTCAACGTTTTTGCCGATGGCAAGCGGTTTATCTCCGGCAACCGGTGCGATAAACCCGTGACCGGCAAGGCCAACAATGAGGATCTGGACCTCTACGCCTACAAGCTGAAGCTGCTGGACGACTACCGCAAGGCAGCCGCCCCGGCCAGCCCCCGCGCCAAAATCGGCATCCCGCTCTGCCTGAATATGTACGAGCTGCTGCCGTTCTGGCACACACTGTTCACCAAGTTGGGCTTTGAGGTCGTCGTCAGCCCCTTCTCCAACCGCAAGCTGTACCAGAGCGGCCAGGCGACCATACCCAGCGACACGGCCTGCTTCCCGGCCAAGCTGACCCACGGCCACATCCGCTGGCTGTGTGAGCAGGGCGTGGATGCGATCTTCTACCCCTGCATGAGCTATAACCTGGACGAGCACCTGGGTGACAACCATTATAACTGCCCGGTCGTCGCCTATTACCCCGAGGTTTTGGAGGGCAACTGCCCCGAGCTGAACGCGACGAAGTTCATCTACGACTACTTCAACCTCGAGCGCCGCAAGGATTTCTACAAGAAATTCCAGCAGGCGCTGGACAAATATTTCCCGGGGCTGGACAAAAAGGCCGTGCATGAGGCCATCGATGCGGCTTACGACGAGTACGCCCGCCATATGCAGCAGCTGCGCGACAAGGGTACCGAGATCATCGCCGCTGCCCGCAAGGAAGGCAAGCATATCGTCGTTCTGGCGGGCCGCCCCTACCACGTTGACCCAGAGGTAAACCACGGCATCAACCAGCTTATTATCCGCCAGGGCGCGGCCGTCGTCAGCGAGGATTCCGTCAGCTGGCACGAGCAGAAGTTCCAAACCGCCGTGCTGAACCAGTGGACCTACCACAGCCGCCTGTATGCCGCCGCCAAGTACTGCACCGAACAGCCCGACATGGATCTGGTGCAGCTGGTGTCCTTCGGCTGCGGCCTGGACGCCGTGACCACCGACGAGACCCGCGAGATTTTGCAGGCGGGCGGCAAGCTGTACACCCAGCTGAAGATCGACGAGATCACGAACCTGGGCGCGGTGAACATCCGCCTGCGCAGCCTGTTTGCAGCACTGGAAGAACGGAAAGAAGACCATAAGTAAGAGGCAACCCATGGAATACATGACTCCCAATTTTACCAAGGATATGGTAAAGACCCATAAAATCCTGATTCCCAACATGGCGGTCACCCAGTTCCGGCTCATGCAGGCGGCGCTGGCCAGCGAGGGCTACCAGACCGAGGTGCTGGGCAACTGCGGCAGCGAGGTCGCCCAGCTGGGCCTGAAATACGTCCATAACGACACCTGTTACCCGGCGCTGCTGGTCATCGGTCAGTTCTTGGACGCGCTGAACAGCGGCAAGTACGACCTGGACCACACGGCGCTGCTCATCACCCAGACCGGCGGCGGCTGCCGCGCGTCCAACTACATCAAGCTGCTGCGCAAGGCTCTCGTCAAGGCGGGCTACGGCAATATCCCGGTCGCGTCGCTGAACTTCTCCGGTCTGGAAAAGGGCAGCGGCCTGCCGCTGACTGTACCGCTGCTGCGCAAAGTCATTGCATCGATTTTCTACGGTGATATGCTGGTGGCCCTGCGCAGCCAGACCCACGCCTATGAGGATCACAAGGGCGACGCCGACGCCATGACCGAAAAGTGGATCGCCACCATCCAGGGCTGGATTCGCGGCGACAGGAACTACTCCGCCCACGATATGAAACGCCGCTTCTACGACATCGCGAAGGACTACGCCACCATCCCCATCACCCGCGTACCGAAGGTCAAGGTCGGCGTTGTCGGCGAAATTTACGTCAAGTATTCGCCGCTGGGCAATAACGATTTGGAAAAATTCCTTGAGAGCCAGGACTGCGAGGTCAACCTGCCCGGTCTGATGGGCTTTGTAGAGTACTGCGTGGCCAACTACAAGCTGGACATCGACCTGTACGGCGGCAACAAGCTGGTCGCGGGCGGCGCGGATGCGTTCCTGAGCTGGCTGGACGGCATCGGCTGCGCCAGCTACGACGCCATGCGCAAGTACGGCTTCTACGCGCCCGGCTCCTTCCGCGAGCTGATGAAAAAGCCAGAGGGTATCATCTCTTTGGGTGCCAAGATGGGCGAGGGCTGGCTGCTGACCGCCGAGATGATCGAGCTGGTCGAGGGCGGCTATGGCAACATCGTCTGTGCCCAGCCCTTCGGCTGCCTGCCCAACCACATCGTAGGCAAGGGTATGATCAACAAGATCCGCGCCCTGCACCCCGATGCGAACATCACGCCGGTGGACTACGACCCCAGCGCAACCCGCGTCAACCAGGAGAACCGCATCAAGCTGATGCTGGCCGTGGCCCGCGAAAAGCTGGAACAGCCCGCCGCAGCCCCCGCGCCCCTGACCGCCGAACAGCTGGCAGGCGGTGCACCCCAGGTGGAAACCACGGTGCAGTGACCTGGCGCGGAAAAAAGTTGAAAAAATCCAAACTTTTTTCAAAAAATCCCTTGCAATTTGCATTGGCATCTGCTATAATAATCTGCGTCGCCAAGTGGTGACGCAATATGCGCGGTTAGCTCAGCTGGTAGAGCATCTGCTTGACGTGCAGGAGGTCACAGGTTCGAGTCCTGTACCGCGCACTCTAAAAGACACATGGAATCGTTAAGATTCATGTGTCTTTTTCTTTTGGTACACACTCACTTTCACTGTACACATAAATACAAACATCGGCAGGCCGTCCGCTTGCCGATGTTTTGATGGAAACATACGAAAAATATGGGCTGTAATGGTATTTTACTGCTTGCTGCCCGTTTACAGCTCGTCCACCTGTCTCAGCTCCACCTTGCGGCGGTCGAGGGTCAGCAGGCCCTCGCGCTGCATCTGGGAGAGGGCATTGCTCAGGGCGCTGCGGTCAACGCCCAAGTGGTCGGCCAGCTGCTGACGGTCAAAGGGCAGATTGAACTGCATACTGCCGCTGCGCCGCGCCAGCACCGAAAAATACGCCGTGATGCGCCCGCGTATCGTCTTGGGAGCCGTGTACAGGCTGCGCTGGGCCAGCCCCAGGTTTTTGCGGGCAGCAATACGCAGCAGGTTTTGGGTCATCTTCCAGCGCCACGGTTCGCAGCCGCACCGCAATAGTTGATCGGTGTCCAAAAGCAGCACCTCGCCGCTTTCGGCTGCCACCACGCTGACCAGCAGCGGTTCCTCGGGCAGGCAGGCGTAAGTCTCGGCAAACAGATCGCCCGGCCCGGCCTGACCCAACAGCGTTTTGCTGCCCCAGACGTCCAGATGCTCCATATGCACGCGGCCCGCCAGTACCACGCCCAATGGCGGCGCGGTGCAGCCGGCCTCCAACAGGACTTCGCCCTTGGCAAAGGGGCGGCGGCGCATCCGCAGGGCCTCTATGGCCGCGGCGGCCTCCGTCTCGGTCAGGCCGCGGAACAGCGGCACATCGGGCAGTTTGCAGCTTTCCATTTTTTGCACCTCGTATGTTGTTACTACAACAGATTCTTTTCTGCCATTGTAGTAAAATAGCAGCATAAAGTCAAGGAGGCTGACTATGAAACGACAGATCATTCATATCGACCAGGAAAAATGCAACGGCTGCGGGGCCTGCGCCGCCGCCTGCCACGAAGGCGCTATTGCAATGGTCGGGGGCAAGGCCACACTGATGCGCGACGATTACTGCGACGGCATGGGCGACTGCCTGCCCCACTGTCCGACCGGGGCCATCACGTTTGAGCAGCGCGAGGCTGCGCCCTACAACGAGGCCGCCGTCCAGGCCGCCAAGGCACACAAGGCCGCCCACGCGCCCCACAGCTGCCCCGGCAGTGCCCCCAAAACAATGCACGTCTGCCCGGGCAGCATGGCCAAGGCCCTGCACCCCGCCGACGCGGCAGGGGAGAGCACCGCCCCCACGATGGCCCCAAGCCAGCTGCGCCAGTGGCCGGTACAGATCAGGCTGGTGCCCATCAACGCGCCCTACTTTGCCGGTGCCAAGCTGCTGATTGCCGCTGACTGCACGGCCTACGCCTACGCCGCGTTCCACGAACGGTTCATCCGCGGGCACATCACGCTGGTGGGCTGCCCCAAGCTGGACGATGTGGATTACAGCGAAAAGCTGACCGCCATCATCCGCAACAACGATATTAAGGAAGTCACCATCGTGCGGATGGAAGTGCCCTGCTGCGGCGGGCTGGAAAACGCCGCCAAGCGTGCGTTGCAGGCGTCCGGCAAGTTCATTCCATGGCAGGTCGTGACGATTTCCACCGATGGGCGCATTCTGGACTGAAAAAGTTGAATTTTTTTGCCAAAAGGGCTTGCAATTTGTAAAGCAATCTGCTATACTAATATGCGTCGCCAACAGGCGGCGCAACTATGCGCGGTTAGCTCAGCTGGTAGAGCATCTGCTTGACGTGCAGGAGGTCACAGGTTCGAGTCCTGTACCGCGCACTCTAAAAATCCCCACCGATTTACGGTGGGGATTTTTCTTTTAGAGTGCAATTACGGCGGGTGAACGCTTCGAGTCCCGCCATTATAAACGCCCGGCTGCAAGGTGCAGCCGGGCATTTTTTTGAACAAAAATCCAATTTTTAAAACAGATGTTCCTATTCTGGCGGCTAGGTATCTGCTACCATAGAGGTACGGTAGCGGCGCGGGGTCAGGCCGGTCTGTCGGCGGAACACACGGTAAAAATAGTTGTAGTCCGAAAACCCGGTCAGGCGGCTGATCTCCACGTTGGACAGGGACGTTGTGGCCAGCAGTTCCATGGCCCGCTGCACCCGCAGCCGGGTGATCTGCTCATTGATGCCGCAGCCGTAGGTCTGGCGGGAGAGATAATACAGCCCGGTGCGGCTCAAGGACAGCGCCCGGCAGATCTTTTCGCTGGTCAGTTCCTCTGCCAGGTGGTCGCTCAGATATTGGCCCAGCCGTGCCTCGCTGCTGCCGGGGTTCAGCCGCGCCAAACCCTGTTGGTACAGCGCGGACGCTGCCAACGCCAGCAGGTCCGATGCCGATTTCAGCGTCGGGTAGGGCGTGCGGGGCAGGGCATCGTAGGCGCTGTGCAGCGCCGCTTCGTCGATGCCGTAGGGTGCGCAGCGCTCCTTGGCCACGGCCCACTCGGCCGCCTCGTCCGCGCCTTGCACGATATGGCTTAGCAGCAGAAATCCCACCGCCGCGCCGTCTATCAAAATCGGCGTGATGACCTCGATCAGCCCGGCGTGGCAGGTGTAGATGACCGTCTCTTTCCGCCGCGTGGCGTTGCGGCAGGCGTTTTGGTCGCACAGATGGCAGCCGATGACCCCTTCCGGCACGCCGCGCACCAGCTTGCAGTAGGCAGGCAGCTCCGGCGGGTAAGAGAGGATATCCATGCCGTAGGTGTCAAACACCACGGTGCGCAGCCCGGTCAGGCGGTGGAAATCCTGCAACAAAACCAGCATTTCTTCCTTATTGAAAACCGTTCCCATAGGTTGCCCCCCTTCATTTTGAACATCCAGACAGTTTCATCATAGAAAACAAAGCTCCACTTGTCAAGGAGGAAAATCCATGCTTACCTTACGAAATTGTACCCTCGGCATTGAGTTCGGCTCCACCCGCATTAAAGCGGTGCTGGTGGACGATGCCTGCAAGCCGGTCGCTCAGGGTGACTTTACCTGGGAGAATCGGCTGGAAAACGGTGTCTGGACCTACCCGCTGGACGAAGTCTGGCGTGGTGTGCAGGCCGCCTACGCCGCCCTGGCCGCCGATGTGCAAGCCCGGTACGGCCAGCCGCTGACCACGGTGGGCTGCATCGGCATTTCGGCCATGATGCACGGCTATCTGCCTTTTGACGCGGCGGGCAATCTGCTCGTGCCGTTCCGCACCTGGCGCAACACGATGACCGGCCAAGCGGCGGAAGCGCTGACCGCGGCGTTCGGGTTCAACATCCCCCAGCGGTGGAGCGTAGCGCACCTGTACCAGGCCATGCTGAACCGCGAGCCGCACCTGCCGCAGCTGGATTTCTTCACAACGCTGGCCGGGTATGTACACTGGCAGCTGACCGGACGCAAGGTGCTGGGCGTGGGCGACGCCAGCGGTATGTTCCCGATTGACAGCGCCACCGGCGGGTATAACGCTGCCATGCTGGAAAAATTCAACGCGTTGGCGGCAAAGCAGGGCTATCCTGTAGACCTTGCCAGTCTGCTGCCCACCGTTTTGCCCGCAGGTGAGGACGCGGGCACGCTGACAGCCGAGGGCGCGAAGCTGCTGGACCCCACCGGCGTTTTGCAGCCCGGCGTGCCGTTCTGCCCACCCGAAGGCGACGCAGGCACCGGCATGGCCGCCACGAACAGTGTGGCCCCGCGCACCGGCAATGTCAGCGCAGGCACGAGTATTTTTGCCATGGTCGTGCTGGAAAAGCCGCTTTCCAAGGTCTACCCGGAAATCGACATGGTCACGACCCCCGATGGCGCGGCGGTGGCCATGGTCCACTGCAACAACTGCACCAGCGACCTGAACGCCTGGGTCGATCTGCTGGCCGAGAGCGCGGCGCTCTGCGGGGCTGGCATCGACAAGGGCGCGTTGTTCACCCGGCTGTTCAACGAGTCTTTGAAGGGTGCGCCCGACTGCGGCGGCGTGGTACCCATCAACTATATCTCCGGTGAGAGCGTGACCCACTTTGATGCGGGCCTGCCGCTGCTGCTGCGCCGCCCAAACAGTGATTTTACACTGGCGAACTTTATGCGGGCCAATATCTATTCGGCCTTTGCCACGCTGGCGCTGGGGCTAAACATTTTGAAGCAGGAGCACGTGGCGTTGGATACGCTGCTGGGCCACGGCGGCATTTTCAAAACGCCGGGCGTGGCGCAGCGGTATCTGGCCACTGCGGCAGGCGCGCCCGTCACCTGCATGGAGACCGCGGGCGAGGGCGGCCCTTACGGCATGGCGCTGTTGGCGGCCTACCGCCTGTACCGCGGGGCAGGGGAGACGCTGACGGCATATCTGAACCGCTGCGTGTTCGCTGATGCCAGAAGCGTAACGCTGGCCCCGGATGCCGACGATACAGATGGGTTCGCGAAGTTCCTGATCGAATATAAAAATGCGCTGAACGCCGAGCGGGCGGTGGTGTCCTGAAAAATTTCCCCGCCGTAGGGGCCGGGCATGCCCGGCCCGGTCGTGTAAGGCAAGTGTGCACTTCCGGGAAAGTTGCGGGTCGGACATATCCGGCCCCTACCGAGTACTGCAGGCACTGGTTATTTAAAAGAAGGAGGAAACTTTTATGTTGCATACCTATGAATTTTGGTTCGTCGTGGGCAGTCAGTTTTTGTACGGCCCTGAAGTCCTCGAGACCGTCGCCGCCCGCGCGGCAGAGATGGCCGATAAGCTGAACGCTTCCGGCAATCTGCCCTGCAAAATCGTCTACAAAGTTACCGCCAAGACCAACGCCGAAATCTCCGACGTGGTGCGCGAGGCCAACTACGACAAGCACTGCGCGGGCATCATCACCTGGTGCCACACCTTCAGCCCCAGCAAAATGTGGATCAACGGCTTTGCCAACCTGCAAAAGCCCTACTGCCACTTTGCCACCCAGTACAACCGCGAGATTCCCAATGAAGAGATTGACATGGACTTCATGAATCTGAACCAGGCCGCCCACGGCGACCGCGAGCACGGCTTTATCGCCGCCCGCCTGCGGATGCCCCGCAAGGTCATTGCGGGCTACTGGCAGGACGAGGACGTGCAGAAGCGCCTGGGCGATTGGATGCGTGCCGCCGTTGGCGTGGCGGTCTCGAGAGAATTGAAGGTCATGCGTTTCGGCGACAATATGCGCGAGGTCGCTGTGACCGAGGGCGACAAGGTCGAAGTGCAGGCAAAGCTCGGCTGGCAGGTCAACACTTGGCCCGTGGGACAGCTGGTGGACACGATGAACGCCGTGACCGATGCGGAAATTGACGCCCTGATGGATGAATACCGCGCCGCCTACGATTTTGCCAGCGAGGACACGGACTTTATCGAGACCGTGCGCTACCAGGCCCGCGAGGAAATCGCCATGAAGAAAATGCTGGACGCCGAAGGGTGCAAGGCATTTTCCAATACTTTCCAGGACTTGTACGGTATGCGCCAGCTGCCGGGCATCGCCAGCCAGCATCTGATGGCCCAAGGCTATGGCTACGGCGGCGAAGGGGACTGGAAAGTTGCCGCAATGACTGCTATAATAAAGGCAATGGCCGAGGGCAAGACCGGCGGCACCGCCTTTATGGAGGATTACACCTACAACCTCGTGCCCGGGGCCATGTACAGCCTGGGTGCCCATATGCTGGAAGTCTGCCCGTCCGTGGCCGCCGCCAGGCCCCGCGTGGAGGTTCACCCCCTGGGCATCGGCGACCGTGAGCCGCCTGCCCGCCTGGTGTTTGAGGGCCACGAGGGTGACGCCATCGTCGTGAGCCTCATCGACATGGGCGGCCGCCTGCGGCTGATTTGCCAGGACATCCACTGCGTCAAGCCGATTCTGCCCATGCCCAACCTGCCGGTGGCCCGCGTCATGTGGCAGGCTATGCCTGATCTGACCACCGGCCTGGAATGCTGGATCACGGCGGGCGGCGCACACCACACGACACTGACCTACGATGTGACCGCCGACCAGATGAAGGACTGGGCCAACATGATGGGTATTGAATTTGTCCATATCACAAAAGATACCACGGTGGAAAGTCTGGAACAGCAGCTGTTCTTGAACGATTTAGCGTGGAAATTGAAAGGATAACCTATGCTGGAAGCATTAAAGCAGCAAGTTTATGAAGCCAATATGGAACTGCCCCGTCGGAGGCTTGTGACCTACACCTGGGGGAATGTCTCGGGCATTGACCGGGAGCGCGGCCTGTTCGTCATCAAGCCCTCCGGCGTTGAATATGACGAGCTTACGTCGGAAATGCTCGTTGTCATGGACCTGGACGGCAACAAGGTCGAGGGCGATCTGAACCCCAGCAGCGACACGAAAACGCATTTGGAACTGTACAAAGCTTTCCCGCAGCTGGGCGGCATCGTACACACCCATTCCACCCACGCGGTGGCCTTTGCCCAGGCGCGGCGCGACCTGCCCGCCTTTGGCACGACCCATGCTGACTACTTTTACGGCCCGGTGCCCTGCACGCGGGAGCTGACGCCGGAGGAAATCGACGAGGACTACGAGAAGAACACCGGCAAGGTCATCATCGAGACGTTTACAGAACGCGGCATCGACCCGGTACACGTGCCCGGCGTGCTCTGCGCCAGCCATGGGCCGTTCACCTGGGGCAAGGATGCGGCCCAGGCCGTCTATCACGCGGTTGTGCTGGAAGAAGTGGCAAAGATGGCGATCCTGACCCTGACCATCGACCCCAACGCCCATCCCGCACCGCAGCACGTGTTGGACAAGCATTTTATGCGCAAGCATGGACCAAATGCCTATTATGGGCAGAAATAAGGAGGTTCGTCTTATGAAATTCTACATTGATACCGCCAATGTGGACGAGATTCGCAAGGCCAACGACATGGGCATTATCGCCGGTGTCACCACCAACCCGAGCCTGATTGCCAAGGAGGGCCGCGACTACGCCGAGACGCTGAAGGAGATCGCCACCATCGTGGACGGCCCCATCTCCGGCGAGGTCAAGGCTACCACCACCGACGCCGAAGGCATGATCGCCGAGGGCCGCGCCATCTACGCGCTGGACCCGAAGCACATGGTGGTAAAAATCCCCCTGACTGCCGAGGGGTTAAAGGCCATCAAGGTGCTGTCCGCCGAGGGCATCCCCACCAACTGCACGCTGATTTTCAGTGCCAACCAGGCATTGCTGGCCGCCCGCGCGGGGGCAGCTTACGTCAGCCCCTTCCTGGGTCGTCTTGACGATATCGGCCAGCCGGGCATCGAACTGGTCGAGACGATCCACGATATGTTCCTCAACTATCCCGATATCGAGACCCAGATCATTGCCGCCAGCGTGCGCAACCCCATCCATGTGACGGACTGCGCCCTGGCCGGGGCGGACATTGCCACGGTGCCCTACAAAGTTATCGAGCAGATGCTCCACCACCCGCTGACGGATGCCGGCATTGAGAAGTTCCAGGCCGACTACACCAAGGTGTTCGGCGCGTAAAACACGCTGCCTTCTCCGCGCTCTGTGCCATTGTTCGGCACAGGGCGCTTTTCTTTGTGCGACGCTTGACGAATCCGCGCTGGTACGATATACTAAATATTTACGGCTCTGGCCGCAATGTGTGTATAAAAGGAGGGAGAACCGCCGTGATTTTCGGCAAGTATATCAACCGCTACTACCTCAAGCACGCGCCTGTACTGCTTTTGGGTATTCTGTCGCTGCTGACGGTGGATTATATCCAGCTTCTCATCCCGGAGCTGTACCGGCTGGTCATCAACGGTGTAAACCTGGGGCAGGTGGTGGTGGACGGCCAGACGATGGCCTTCACCAAAGAAGTGCTGTTCCAACACATCTGCCTGCCCATGATCTACATTGTGGTGCTCATGGTCATCGGGCGTTTTCTGTGGCGCGTTTGTTTCTTCGGCTCGGCGGTCCGGGTGGCGGCCGACCTGCGGGAGCAGATGTTTGACCACAGCCGCCAGCTGTCCCAGCAGTATTACCAGGTCAACAAAGTGGGCAACCTGATGAGCCTGTATACCAACGACCTGGACACCATCCAAGAGTGCTTCGGCGACGGCATCCTCATGTTCTTTGATGCGTCGGTGCTGGGCATTCTGGCGCTGGTCAAAATGTGGCGCATGGACATCAAACTCACGCTGCTGGCCCTGATCCCGGCGGCGGTCATGTTCGCCATTGGCACCGTGATGAGCCAGGTCATGACCAAGCGTTGGGAGGAACGCCAGCAGGCATTTTCCGACCTATCGGACTTTGCGCAGGAAAATTTCTCCGGCATTGCGGTCATCAAGGCGTTTGTCAAAGAGCTGAAAGAGCTGATGGCGTTCCGCAAGTTAAACAAGGAAAACGAGGAAATCAACGTTACCTATACAAAAATTGCCACACTGTTGGAGGTCCTCGTCACCCTGTTTGTTGAATCGGTCATCTGCGTTATCCTCGGTTACGGCGGCTGGCTCGTCTACCGGGGCCAGTTCAACGCGGGCCAGTTGGTGGAGTACATCGGCTACTTTGAGGCCATCGTCTGGCCCATCATGGCGATTTCGATGCTGATTGAAAAGACCGCCCGCGGCAAAGCGTCGCTGAACCGCATTACCGAGCTGCTGGACGCGCCCATCGATGTGGCCGACCGTGACGGCGTGGCCGATTTGAAAAATCCCCGCGGCGGCATCGAGTTCCGCCATCTGAACTTCCGCTACCCGGACGGCGAGTACGATGTTTTGAAGGATATTTCCTTTACCATCGCACCAGGGGAGAGCGTCGGTATCGTGGGCAAGACCGGCGCGGGCAAAACCGCGCTGGTAGATCTGCTGCTGCGCACCTACAATGTGCCCGACGGCACGCTGTTTGTGGATGGGCAGGACGTGAACACCGTGTCCATCCATTCGGTGCGCAACGCCTGCGCCTATGTGCCGCAGGATAACTTCCTGTTCTCGGACACGATTGCCCACAACATCGGCTTCGGCGTGGACGACGCCAGCCGGGAGGACATTGACCGCGCCGCCGCGCTGGCCGATGTGCGGGACAACATCGTGGACTTTAAAGATGGCTACGAAACCGTCCTCGGCGAGCGCGGCGTGACCGTTTCCGGCGGGCAGAAGCAGCGCATTTCGATTGCCCGGGCACTGCTGAAAAACGCGCCGATTTTGATTCTGGACGACTCGGTCTCGGCAGTCGATACCCGCACCGAGCGCATCATCCTCGACAACCTGAAAACGAGCCGCGCGGGCAAGACCACCCTGCTGATTGCCCACCGTATTTCCACGGTGGAGCAGCTGGACAAAATCATCTTTATCGAGGACGGCAGGGTGGAGGCCGTAGGCCCGCACGACGAATTGTACCGTACCTGCAACGAATACCGCCGCATGGTAGACCTGCAAAAGCTGGAAGATGAAGTGGGAGGTGACGGCAATGACTAACCTGAATCCGCTGCTTCTCGTCGGGGGCGTCATCGGCACGGTCACGGCCATTTTGATTTTCGCCTATGCCCTTGTCAAGGACAAAAAGGAGACGATGGGCTTTGAGCGCACGATGAAGGACAGCGAAATCCTGCGCCGCCTGGCCGGGTACGCCAAGCCTTACTGGGCGAAATTTGTCATTGTGCTGTTCCTGATGCTGTTCTCGATTGCCTACGACATTATCTCGCCCCTCATCGTCGGTGCGCTGGAAGAACTGGTGGCCGGGGAGTTTGCGCTGCCGCGCCTCTTTGCGGGCGTGGCCGTCTATGCGGGCGTGCTGGTGTTTTCGATGGCAAGCACCTACTTCCAGGCCGTCATTTTGCAGCGCGTCGGCCAGCGCATTATCTCCGACCTGCGCGAAGATCTGTTCACCCACATTGAGTCGCTGGCCCACGAGCAGCTGAACGAAATCCCGGTCGGCAAGCTCGTCACCCGCGTGACCAACGACACGAACGCTATCTCGATGATGTTCACGAACCTGCTGGTCACGCTGGCCAAGAACATCTTCGTCATCCTCGGCATTCTCATCGCCATGCTGTCCCTCAACTATGAGCTGACGCTGATGGTGCTGTGCTTTGTGCCGTTCATCGTGATTTTCACGGTGATTTTCCGCAAATTCTCCCGCCGCGCCTACCGCAAGGTCAAGGACGCGACGACGGATATCAACACCTACCTGTCGGAGAATCTTTCCGGCATCAAGGTCACGCAGATTTTCGGCCGCGAGGATGAAAAAATGGCGGAGTTCCGCGAGAAAAGCCAGCGGCTTGCCAAGGCCAACCAGGAGCAGATTTTTGTTTTCGGCGTGTTCCGGCCGCTGGTGTATATGCTGTACATCTGCTCGATCCTGTGTCTGTTTTACCTGGGCGGCATGGGCCACCTGACCGGCGCGGCGTTTTTGGGGCAGACAATTTCCGGCGGCACTATCGTTACCTTTTATATGTATATCTCCAAGTTCTTCACCCCCATCCAGAATCTGGCCGAGCAGTTCAACTGGCTGCAATCGGCGCTGGCCTCGTCGGAGAAGGTGTTCTCTATCATGGACATTCAGCCCAAGATGGTGGACGCACCCGACGCCGTTGAGCTGGACGAGGTGAGGGGCGACATTGAGTTCCGCGACGTCTGGTTCAGCTACATCCCCGGCGAGTGGGTCTTGCAGGGCGTGTCGTTCCATGTGAGCCCCCGGGAGACAGTGGCCTTTGTCGGCTCCACTGGCTCGGGCAAGAGCACGATTTTGTCGCTGATCTGCCGCAACTATGAGTTCCAGAAGGGCGAGATTTTAATTGACGGCATCGACATCCGCAAAATCAAAATTTCGTCGCTGCGCCGCCACTTCGGCCAGATGCTGCAGGATGTGTTCCTCTTCTCGGGCACGATCCGCAGCAATATCGTCCTGCGGGAAGAAGGCATTCCCGACGAGGAGATCATGCAGGTCTGCCGTTATGTCAACGCCGATAAGTTCATTGACAAGCTGGATCACGGCCTCGACGAGGAGGTCCGCGAGCGCGGCAACAATTTCTCGGCTGGTCAGCGGCAGCTGCTGAGCTTTGCGCGGACCATCATCCACAAACCCAGCGTCATGATATTGGACGAAGCCACGGCGAATATCGACACCGAGACCGAGCTGTTGATTCAGGATAGCTTGGAAAAAATGCGTTCTGTCGGCACGATGCTGATCGTGGCGCACCGGCTTTCCACCATCCAGCACGCGGACAATATCATTGTATTGTCCCACGGCAAGATTCTGGAGCAGGGCAGCCACCAGGCGCTGCTGGCAAAGCATGGGCGGTATTACCAGCTGTATACGCTGCAATATCATAAGGAGCAAATGAAGGGGTAAGCAGTAAAGCCCCCGCCTTTGCCTTGAGCTGGTGGCTGAGTGGGTTAAGCTGCGACGCCATGCACGGCGTCGGCAATTTTGCCATCATGCTGGTGCTGTACCGCCCGCTGCGGAAAGCGCTGAGGGCGGCGAAAAGGCAGGTTGGGTGGCAGCTCTTTGCCTTCCCCCTTGGGGGAAGGTGGCCCCGCAGGGCCGGATGAGGGGCGCGTGTGCCACAGTAACCCTTGAAGAGGCAATAGCGGTAAGTCGCCCTTCATCAGTCCGCGCTGCGGACAGCTTCCCCAAAGGGGAAGCCTTTTTTATTTGCAGGCAGTGGACGTACCCCCGATTTTATGCTATACTATATCAGTTATAGTGGGGAGGTATAGGACCATGCGCGTTTTAGGCATCGACCCTGGGTATGCTATTGTGGGCTGGGGCGTTGTGGAATACATCGGCAACCGCTTTGCCCCCATCGGGTACGGCGCGGTCATCACCGAAAAAGACACGCCCTTTGAACAGCGGCTCGTCGAAATTTACGAGGGTGTGCTGGATATCTGCAAGCGCTACCAGCCCGAAGCCCTCTCTATCGAAAAGCTGTACTACCAGCACAACCAGACAACCGTCATCGGCGTGGCTGAGGCCCGCGGCGTCATTCTGCTGGCGGCTGCCCAGTGCGGCGTGCCGATCTATGAGTACACCCCCATGCAGGTCAAGCAGGCTATCACCGGGTATGGCAAGGCTGTGAAAAAGCAGATTCAGGAAATGACCCGCATGATGCTCCATCTGGAAACCATCCCCAAGCCCGACGACACCGCCGACGCCCTGGGCATGGCGATTGCCCACTGCCATTGCAGCCGCAGCCGCCTGATGGGCACACCTGTGCGGTAACAAATTCCCCCTATAAAAGAAGGATCAACCATGATTTACTGTCTGACTGGAAAAATCATTAAAAAATCGCTGGATTCCGTCGTCATAAGCTGCGCCGGGGTCGGCTATTTTGTCCAGATACCCGCCACCACCGGCGAAGCCCTGCCCTCCGCCGGGCAGGAGGGCACCGTTTACACCATCATGAACGTGACCGAGAATGACGTCTCGCTTTACGGCTTTGCCACCGAGGAACAGCGCGACTGCTTCAAGATGCTGACCGGCGTCACCGGCGTCGGCCCCAAGGCCGGGCTGTCGATTTTGTCCATCATGACGCCGGAAAAAGTTGCCCTCGCGGCGTCCAGCGGCGACCACAAGGCCTTCACCAAGGCGTCCGGCGTCGGGCCGAAGCTGGCCCAGCGCATCGCCCTGGAGCTGAAAGACAAGGTTGGCAAGGGGCTGGCTGCCGGTACCGGCTTCTCCGGCAATATTGCGACCCCCGCGCCCTCCAGCGCCCCGGCCCAGGCCGTGGCCGCCCTCGTCAGCCTGGGCTACTCGGCCAGCGACGCCGCTGCCGCTGTGGCCCGCGTGGACGAAACGCTCTCCGTGCAGGAGATCATCACCATTGCGCTGCGCAGCCTGTCGCGCGTGTAACAGAAGGGGAGTGCCGAATTGAACCAGGAATATACCGTTGACCCCAGCCGCCTCGTCAGCCCCGATATGAGCGCCGCCGACGCCGAGGAAATCAGCCTGCGCCCGAAAACGTTGGACGATTACGTCGGCCAGGAGAAGGCCAAGGGCAACCTGAAAGTCTACCTGCGGGCGGCGCAGCAGCGCGGCGAGCCGATGGACCACATCCTGCTCTACGGCCCGCCGGGTCTGGGCAAAACCACGCTGGCCGGCATCGTGGCACAGGAGATGGGCGTGCAGATCCGCATTACCTCCGGCCCCGCCATCGAGAAGCCCGGCGACCTGGCAGCCCTGCTGACGAACCTGCAGGAGGGCGACATTCTCTTCATCGACGAGATTCACCGCCTGTCCCGCCAGGTTGAGGAAGTTTTGTACCCGGCGCTGGAAGATTTCGCGCTGGATATCATGATTGGCAAAGGCCCGAGCGCACAAAGCATCCGTATCAACCTGCCGCGCTTTACGCTGGTGGGTGCCACGACCCGCGCGGGCCAGCTGACAGGGCCCTTGCGTGACCGCTTCGGCATCCTGCTCAAGCTCGAGCTGTACAGCCCGAAGGAGCTTGGCCGTATCATCATGCGCAGCGCCGGCATCCTGGGCGTGCCCATCACCGAGGAAGGCGCACTGGAACTGGCCCGCTGCGCCCGCGGCACGCCGCGCATCGCCAACCGCATGCTCAAGCGTGCCCGCGACTTTGCCACCGTGCAGGGCGACGGCACCATCGACTGGGAGACCGCCATCGCCGCCCGCAAATGGATGGACATTGACGAGTTGGGCCTGGACGAGCTGGACCGCAGCCTGCTCCGCGCCATCATCGAAATGTACAACGGCGGACCGGTTGGCCTGGATACCCTGGCCGCCGTGCTGGGCGAGGAGAGCGTCACGCTCTACGATGTCTGCGAGCCCTACCTGATGCAGATGGGCATGCTGACCCGCACCCCGCGCGGCCGCTGCGTGACCCGCCTTGCCTACGAGCACCTGCACATGGCCGTGCCCAAGCGCTTCGACGAAGAGGACAGCGGCCAGACGAGTATGTTTTAAAGGTTCTAAAATCAAGAAGGGAAGTGGACACCTTGTCTAGATGGCTTACCGCCGAGCGGGAGCAGTGGCGCGGCTGCGCCGAGACCTTCCGCAAATATGCCTTCGCCGTGTTCAAGGCGGCGTTCCTCGGCATGTTTTTGTGCCACGCGCTGTTCCTGTTCTACGGTTACACCAGCCCGGACGGCACGAACGAGGGGCTATTCTATTACTGGAATCAGAATTGGGCGCTCTCCATCGGTCGGTGGATGATGCGCTACCTCAGCGCGGCGGGTTGCAACGTCGTCATGCCCGCAATCTTTCTGGCGTTCAACGCCGCCTGCACCGCCGTCGCCATGCTGCTGCTGGCCGATTTGTGGCACATCGAGAGCAAGCCGCTGCTGATTCTGAGCACGGTGTCGCTCGTCGTCGCGCCGTCTGTCATCGAGCAGCACCTTGTCATCTACATGGCCTATGTCTACGGTTTCAGCCTGCTGATGACCGCGCTGGCATCCTACCTCGTCCTGGCAAAGAAAGGGTGTCCGTCGTTTGTGGTGGCCGTGCTGGCGCTGGCCTGCGGCATGGGCGGCTATCAGGCGTGGATCGGCTTTGCGACGGGCGTCATCGTTATGACGCTGATGCTCGACTGCCTGCAGGAGCGCCCGTTGCCGGATATTTTCCGCCGCGCGGGCAAAGCGCTGGCGATGGGGCTGCTGGGCGCGGCGGTGTATTTTGCCGTGTTGCAGTTTGAGATTCATCGCTACAACATCGAACTTTCCGACAAAGGCGGCCTGAGCGGCTTCGGCGCAGGCAGCTTCTTGAGCGGGCTGGGCAGCAAAATTCTGCAGGCCTATCGTGATTTCAAGGATTACTTCACCTCTGGCCCCAACCATACCGGCAAGATGCTGCTGGTGATTCTACTGGGCACGGCGGTGCTGCTGTTCCTCGGCTGGCTGCGTCTGGTACGCCGCCGCAAGCCGCAGGCCATTCTGCTGGCCGCGCTGGGGCTGCTGCTGCCGCTGGCTATCAACATCGTTGACGTGCTGATTGAGGGCAACATCAACGTTTTAATGAGCCACCCGATGCAGCTGATGGTGCCCTTCGCGCTCGTGCTGGCCGAGCAGACGCGCGGCTGCGACGCGTGGGAAAAGCTCGCCCGCGTCGGGGCAGGGGCGGCGGCCGTCGTGCTGTGCTGGCTTTGCACCGTCACGGCCTATGCGTCCTACCGCACCGTTGCGCTGGCCTACGAGTACGTCGACACGCTGTCCACCGCCATTCTGACCCGCGTCTTCAACAGCACCGACTACACCTCCGATACCCGCGTACTGATCGCTGGTCTGCCCGACGAGAGCGAGGCGCAGAAGTTCAACTTCCTGTTCGACAAGAGCGCCTACACAAAGAACATGGTCTTCTGGGATGGCCGCGCGGGCGTGCTGGGCAACTGGAAGCACTATCTGTACGACTATCACGGCGTTTGGATCGGCGAAGTGGACACTGACGAATACTATGACATCATCGACAGCGAGGCGTTTAAAGAAATGCCGGTCTACCCGGCCGAGGGCTCGCTGGAAAAATTTGACGATATACTGGTGGTCAAGCTGGAGGAAAACCCGCCCCGCTGACCGTTTTGGAAAGGAGAACCGCCTATGCGCCCTGCTGATACATGGCAGGATTACGAGCTGCTCGACGCCACCAACCACAACCGATTGGAGCGCTGGGGCCAGACCCTGCTCATTCGTCCCGACCCGCAGGTCATCTGGAAAAACGACGAGACCAGCCCGCTGTGGGCCAAGGCCGATGCCGTCTACTACCGCTCCGCCAAGGGCGGCGGCCAGTGGAATTACCACAAAAAGCTGCCCCAGAAATGGCAGATCCATTGGAATGACCTGACCCTCATCGTCAGCCCCACCGGCTTCAAGCACACCGGCGTTTTCCCGGAGCAGGCCGTGAACTGGGCCTGGTACCAGGAAAAGATCAAGGCCGCTGGCCGCCCTATCCGTGTGCTGAACCTCTTCGGCTACACGGGCGGTGCGACGCTGGCCTGTCTGGCTGCGGGTGCCTCCGTCACCCATGTGGATGCCAGCAAAGGCATGGTGGCCTGGGCGCGTGAGAATGCTGCCGCCAGTAACCTGGCTGACCGCCCCTGCCGCTGGATCGTTGACGACTGCGTCAAGTTCGTACAGCGGGAAATCCGCCGCGGCAGCAGGTACGATGCCGTCATCATGGACCCGCCGAGCTATGGCCGCGGCCCGGGCGGCGAAATCTGGAAGCTGGAGGACAACGTCTACGACCTCATCACCCTGACCGAGCAGGTGCTGAGCGACGACCCGCTGTTTTTCGCCATCAACTCCTACACCGAAGGACTTAGCCCGGCGGTCATGGAGTACATCGTCAAGACGACGCTCTGCCCCATCCAGGGCGGCCACACCCACTGTGATGAGATTGGCCTGCCGGTCTCCGCCACCGGCGGCGTCGTGCCCTGCGGCGCAACGGCTATTTGGGAGAAGTAATTATGCCAAATCAGGAATCGATTTTACAGGCGCAGAACGTACACTTCCGCTATGATCCGGAGCAGCCAAAGTACGCTGTGGACGGCGTGACACTGGACATCCGCCGCGGTGAGTTCGTGGCCGTGCTGGGCGCGAACGGCTGCGGCAAATCCACGCTGGCAAAGCATTTCAACGCGATTCTGCTGCCCGAGGCCGGAACTGTCCTCGTGGAGGGCATGGACACCCGCAACGAGGACCACCTCTACGATGTACGTCAGAAGGTCGGCATGGTGTTCCAGAACCCCGACAACCAGATCGTAGCGACCATCGTTGAAGAGGACGTGGCCTTTGCGCCGGAAAACCTCGGCGTACCGCCGGAGGAGATCCGCACCCGCATCGACGAGGCCATGAAGCTGGCCGGCATCTACGAAAAACGCGATGCTGCGCCGTATAAGTTGAGCGGCGGCCAAAAGCAGCGCGTCGCCATCGCGGGCGTTATCGCCATGCGGCCCGACTGCCTGGTGCTGGATGAGTCCACCGCCATGCTGGATCCCCACGGCCGCGCCCAGGTCATGAAAACCATCCACCAGCTGCGGGCGGCGGGCATCACCATCGTGTCCATCACCCACTATATGGAGGAAGCCGCCCAGGCTGACCGCGTGCTGGTCATGAGCCGGGGCCGCATCGTAATGGAGGGCACGCCCGAGCAGGTGTTCAGCCAGACCGAGAAGCTGCACAGTTACCATCTGGATGTACCCCAGGCCGCCGAACTGCGCGACGAGCTGGTCAAGGCCGGGATCCCGATGCCGGAGAACGTGATTACGCCGGAGGCGTGCGCGGAGGAACTGTTTAAGCTGCTGAAGTAACCCCTGCCTTCCCCCGAGGGGGAAGGTGGCCGAGCGAAGCGAGGTCGGATGGGGGACGGCCTCACGGAGATATCCCGCTCACGGGCAATATCCGCATACCTGCCCCTCATCAGTCAGCGGGCAAGCCGCTGACTGCTTTCCCCGATGGGGGAAGCCTTTCGTTCAGAAACATCCCACGTATGCCGGAACGGCACCACACCCGGGCTGTATCCGGCGGGAAAGGAATCACTATGTCCGAAATCATTCGTGTAGAAAACTTAAGCTACATCTACAACCTGGGGATGCCCGACGCTACCAAGGCGCTGGACGACGTGTCTTTCACCGTCGAGGAAGGCGATTTTGTCGGCATCATCGGCTCCACCGGCAGCGGCAAGTCTACGCTGATCAGCCATTTCAACGGCCTGAACCGCCCCACGTCGGGCCGCGTCCTTGTGGACGGCAAAGACCTGTGGGAACAGGGCGCTGACCTGCGCAGCTTCCGTTTTCTCGTCGGTCTGGTCATGCAGTACCCTGAGTACCAGCTGTTCGAGGAAACCTGCGCCAAGGATATCGCCTACGGCCCGCGCAACATGGGCCTTGACGAGGCCGAGATCCAGCGCCGTATCAAGGAGGCCGCCGCCTTCGTCGGTTTATCGGATGAGCTGCTGGAAAAAAGCCCCTTCGAGCTTTCGGGTGGGCAGAAGCGCCGCGTTGCGATTGCGGGCGTTATGGCCATGCACCCCCGCGTGCTGGTGCTGGACGAACCCGCCGCGGGCCTGGACCCCGAGGGCCGCGACACGATTTTGAGCCAGATCAAGGACTACCACAAAAAAACCGGCATCACGGTTTTGCTGGTCAGCCACTCGATGGAAGATATTGCCAAGTACGCCAACCGCGTGCTGGTCATGCACCGCGCCAAAATCGCCATGTATGACACGGTAGAAAACGTCTTTGCCCGCGCACAGGAATTGCTGGAGCTGGGGCTGTCTGTGCCGCAGGTCACGCAGATTTTCTTAAAGCTGCGCCAGATGGGACTTGACATCCCCGCAGACGTCTACACGATACCCTATGCGGTCAAGACCATCCAAAAGGCGCTGGCCGCCAAGCAGGCAGGGGAGGTGCAGTAAATGCTTAAAGATATCACGATCGGTCAGCATTTTCCCGGGCATTCTGTGCTGCACCGCTGCGACCCGCGGTTAAAGCTGGTCGCCACGATTGCCTACATCGTCGTGCTGTTTGTTGCGCCGAATCCGCTGGGGCTGGCGCTGTCCATTGCGCTTTTGGCGGCGCTGTACAAAATCGCGCAGATTCCCGGCAAGATGATTTTGAAGAGCTTAAAGCCCATCGTGCCCATCGTTATTTTTACGGCGGTGCTGAACCTGTTCTTCGTCACGGGGCAGGGGGAGCCGCTGGTACACTTCTGGGTTTTGAACATTTATATTGAGGGTGTCAAGTACGCGATCCTGCTGGCGGTACGCGTCTGCGCACTGATCGCGGGCACGAGCCTGTTGACCTACACGACCAGCCCGATTGTGCTGACCGATGCCATCGAGAGCCTGCTGCGCCCGCTGGCGAAACTGCATTTTCCCGTGCATGAGCTGGCGATGATGATGACGATCGCGCTGCGGTTCATCCCGACTTTGATCGAAGAGACGGAAAAAATCATGAACGCCCAGAAGGCCCGCGGTGCCATGCTGGACAGCGGCACCTTCACCCAGCGCATCAAGGCGCTGGTGCCCATTCTGATTCCGCTGTTCATCTCGGCGTTCCGCCGCGCGGACGAGCTGGCCATGGCTATGGAATGCCGCTGCTACCACGGCGGCGAGGGCCGCACCCGGCTGAAGCAGCTGAAATTCACGAGCGAGGATTTCCGCTGCCTGGTGGTAATCGCGGTGGCGTTGGTAGTCATTGCCTGCACACGGTTGTTTGTGCCGGGGTTGGCGTAAGATTTTGCCGCCCTGTAGGGGCCGGATATGTCCGGCCCGCAGCTTTCCCGCAAGTACCTGCTTTTCTTACACGACCGGGCCGGGCATACCCGGCCCCTACACAGTTCTTACTATGAATTATCTACTCTGGATAAGCTACAAAGGCACCCGCTACGCCGGTTTCCAGGTGCAGCCCAACGCACCGACGGTGTGCGCGGTCTTGCAGGACGCCATGCAGGCGGTGCTGGGCCAGCGGCCCGATGTAAAAGGCTGCTCCCGCACCGATTCCGGCGTCCATGCGCGGCGTTTCGCGCTCAGTTTCTGCTATACTGGCAAGGTGCCCATGGCAAAGCTGGTGCCCGCGCTCAACGCGCATCTGCCGCCGGATATCCGCGCGGTAGACATCCAGCCTGTGCCGGACGACTTCCACGCGCGGTACGCCGCCCACGCCAAGACCTACCACTACTATATTTTAAATGCGCGGGTCGATGACCCCTTCACTTTCGACACCTGTTACCGGGTCGGCCCGCCGCTGGACGTGACCGCCATGCAGGCTGCTACAAAACAGTTCGTAGGCACGCATGATTTCTCGGCGCTCTGTGCGTCAGGTTCCAGCGCCGCCGCCCACGGCGACACAGTGCGGACAATTACAGATTGTACTGTTATACAAAGTGGCAACCAAATTGTCATTTCCGTCACAGCGGACGGCTACCTGTACAATATGGTGCGCATCCTGGCGGGCACGCTGGTGGACGCCGGGCTGCACAAGCGCACGCCGGAAAGCATCCCGGCACTGCTGGAAAGCCGCGACCGACGCCAGGCCGGGCCGACGCTGCCCGCAAAGGGGCTGTTTTTGGAGAAGGTAGAGTATCCGAGGCTGAACGCCGTTTTGTAGGGGCGGCGTCCTCGACGCCCCGCGGGCGCCTATGGAATGCGCCCCCACGGATTCTGTATGCAGGGGCGGGGTATGCCCCGCCCGCAGCTTTCCCGCAAGCTCCTGCTTGCCCTACAATGCGATACCGTAACGAAAGGAGGCCCGCCCCATGAACAAATCGGAAAAAGAACGGTTGGCGCGGCGGCAGCGGATGCTGGCGCGGGAACAGGGGCAAGCCCCCGAAGCCGGTATCCGCGGCACCAGCGGGGATGTCAGCCTGCGCGTGCCTAAGCCGGTGCGGCGCGGTGCGCCCCCGCCCAAAACGCCTGACCCCGCAGCAGGGGAGACCGCCGCGCGGCTCAAGTCCCTGACACCGCTCTACAAGCAGCGGCAGCATCGGCGGCGGGTGTTCTTCGCTGTCGTTATCGCCGCGCTGGCCGTGGCCGTCGTGGTCATGACCGGTACGCTCTCCGCGTCGCTGGCGCTGCTGGGCGATACCATCGACAGCGCCATTTTGTACATTGACCGCACCGACGGCGGCTGGCCCGCCACCACCGGTATCACCGACCCGCTGCAAATCGAGCCGCTGGCCGGTGGCTTTGTGGAACTGGGGGCCGAGGACGTGCTCGTCTACTCGGCCTACGGATCCAAAATCCTCAGCTTGCAGCCATCCTACGCGCGGCCGGTGCTGGCCGTGGGCGGTACCCGCTTTGCCGTGTACAACCGCGCAGGCAACGAGCTGACCGTGTGCAGCCGCACCCGCACGCTCTACTCCCAGAATTTTGACAGCGGCATCCTGCTCTGCGCCATGTCCAACAATAACTCGCTGGCCGTTGTGACCGAGTCGGGCCGCTACGCCGCCCAGGTGCGCATCTATGACCCCTCGATGCGGCAGACGTACAGCTGGGAGATGACCCAGTCCGACGGCACCCCTATCGCGGTGGATTTTGCCCCCGACAGCCGCAAATTTGCCGCCGGGATGCTGGCCGCCCGCGATGGCCAGCTGAGCTGTTCGGTCTATTTTATGAACACCGACGCCGACACCGAAGGTCCGGTCTACACGGCCCAGCAGGGGAGTATGCTGCTGCGGCTGGACTGGCAGAGCGAGAGCCGCGTCATGGCGGTGTTTGATACCTACATTGCCGTGCTGGACCCCCGCACCGGCACCGAGACCGCGCGGTATGATTTTGGCGGTGCCACGCTGCAAAGTGCCGCACCGGGCCGCCGCCAGACCGCGCTGCTGCTGAATGTGCGCGGCGGCAACAGCTTGGTCACGCTGGATGAAAACCTGGCTGCCATGGCGGAAATTCCCGCCCGGCAGGCGTTTGGCGTGTCGGCCACCGACACGGATATCTATTTACTGTGCCCCAACGCTGTGGAGTGCTTCGGCTACGACGGCGTGCAAAAGTGGGTGCAGAGCAGCCTCGATGCCCGCCCTTTGGCCGTGCTGGACGCCGCCCAGACGCTGGTGTTTACCGGGAGCAGGGCCAGCGTGCTGGAGGCACCGAACTAAAAGCCTTCCCCCTTGGGGGAAGCCATGCGCACCCCAAAACATTTACACAGAAAGAAGTACCCATCTATGTCATTTTCTCCCGCTATTCTCTATGATATTCTCTTCCTTATCGTGTTTTCCTTCGCCGCGGTCAAAAGCTGGCAGAAGGGTTTCCTTGCCGGGCTGGCTGAGCTGATTGGCGCGGTGCTTGGCGTGGGCATTGCCGTATGGGGCAGCCGCGCGCTGGCCCCGGAAATTTACCAGCGCTTCTTCAGTGACGCCATCGCCAACAAGGTGGATCAGGCCGTGGCACAGTCGGGCGGGGACATGGCCGCTGCCGTGCAGGGGCTGGACTTTTTACCGGAAAGCCTGCGCACTGCCGTGGCCGCCGGGCTGCAAACCGCAGGCGACCAGCTGCCGGAAAAAATCACCGCACTGCTGGAGCCGCTTTTCCTGCCGCTGGTGCAGGTCGTTCTGTTCGTGCTGCTCTGCGTCGTGGTACGGTGGGTGTTCGCCCTGCTGGTACGTCTGCTGCGCGGCATCAACGGCGTGCCGCTGGTAGGCGGCGTCAACCGCCTGCTGGGCCTGGCACTGGGCTTGTGCACCGGCGCGCTGGACTGCTGGCTGCTGGCTCTGGTGCTCTGGTTCCTCGTCAGCGTCACCGCGGGCGGGCTGGACTGGCTGAACACCGCCGTATTGCAGCGCAGCGTCGGGTACAGCTTTTTTGGCGCGTTCAATCCGTTTTTAGTCCATTATTAAACATTTTTTGAACAAACCCCGCCAAAACTTGCATTTTGGCAGGGTTTGCTTGATAATAGTAATAAGGTGGTACGGCGGGGTGGTCATGCCCATATGCCGCCGCAGGGCGTTGAGGACGCCCCCACAAATTTTCAGCAATCCCACGTGCCCATGCGGCACTTTCCATAGAGGTGAAGTATATGCTTTGTGTTAAATGCCAGAAACGCCCGGCCGTTGTCTTTGTGCAGCGGCTGGAAAACGGCAAGGCCATCCAGGAGGGCTACTGCCTGACCTGCGCGCGTGCTATGCACATCCAGCCGGTGGATGACCTGATGAAACAGTTCGGTATGTCCGACCAGGACCTGGAGAGCATGGAAGAGCGTATGTCCAGCTTTTTGCAGGAGGCCGCCGACTCCGGCATGATGGCCCCCATGATGGGCGGCGATATGACCGACGGCGGCGACGAGAACGCCCCGCAGGACGATTTTGTCCCCGGCGGCAGCCCGGTTTTCCCCTTCGGCTTTGGTGCGCGCCAGCAGAAAACTGACGACGCCAAGGGAAAAAACGGCAAGAAGGACAAGGCCCCCCGCCGCAAGTTCCTGGATACCTACTGCGAGAACCTGACCCAGAAGGCCCGCGACGGCAAGACCGACCGCATCATTGGCCGCGACCGCGAAATTTACCGCACGATCCAAATTCTTTGCCGCCGCCAGAAGAACAACCCCTGCCTCATCGGCGAGGCCGGTGTCGGCAAGACTGCCATTGCCGAGGGCATTGCCCAGCGCATTGCCGAGGGCAAAGTCCCTGCGCGTTTGCAGGACAAGGAGATTTTCCTGCTGGATATGACCTCCCTCGTCGCCGGCACCCAGTTCCGCGGCCAGTTTGAGCAGCGCGTCAAGGGCCTTATCAGCGAGGTCAAGGCCGCCGGCAACATCATTTTGTTCATCGATGAGATTCACTCCATCGTGGGTGCGGGCGACTCCGATGGCTCGATGAATGCTGCCAACATCATGAAGCCCGCGCTCTCCCGCGGGCAGATGCAGGTCATCGGCGCGACGACCTTTGCCGAGTACCGCAAATATATCGAGAAAGACTCCGCGCTGGAACGCCGTTTTCAGCCCGTCAAGGTCGAGGAGCCGTCGCTGCTGGACACCATCGAGGTCATCAAGGGCATCCGCGTTTACTACGAGAAGCACCATTGCGTCCGCGTGCCGGATCCCATCGTGACGAGCATCGTCAAGCTGTCCGAGCGGTACATCACCGACCGTTTCCTGCCCGACAAGGCCATTGACCTGTTGGATGAGGCCTGCGCCTGCTGCAACCTGCGCCACCCCGAAATCACCGAACTGATCGAGACGCAGCGCACCGTGGCCGACCTGGAAGCCCGCGAGCACGAGCTGGAAAACCCCGAGCCGCAGAACGGCCAGGACGCCGCCATCGACTACGAAGCGCTGGCCCAGGTCAAGACCGATTTGGCGAAGCAGCGCGAAAAGCTGCCCGCCCTGCAGCTGAAAGTGGCTGAAATTGAAGTCACAATGGACGACGTGGCCCAGGTCATTGAGCTGTGGACCGGTGTGCCTGCCGTGAAGATCAAGGAGACCGAGTACGGCCGCCTGCAAGGGCTGGAAGATGCCCTGAAAGCCCACATCATCGGCCAGGACGAGGCCGTCCATGCCGTGGCCGGGGCCATCAAACGCGCCCGGGCGGACCTGTCCGGCCGCCACCGCCCTGCAAGTTTCATCTTCGTCGGCCCCACCGGCGTCGGCAAAACCGAGCTGGTCAAGCAGCTGGCAAATCAGCTGTTTGACACTGTTGACCCGCTTATCTCCATCGACATGAGCGAGTATATGGAAAAGTACGCGGTGTCCCGCCTGATCGGCTCACCTCCGGGCTATGTCGGCTACGACGAGGCCGGGCAGCTGACCGAGAAGGTGCGCCGCCATCCGTACAGCGTCGTGCTGTTTGACGAAATCGAAAAAGCGCATCCTGACGTCATGAATATCCTGCTGCAAATTTTGGACGAGGGCAAGATCAACGACGCCCAGGGCCGCACGGTGGACTTTTCCAACACGGTCATCTGCATGACGTCCAACGCAGGCTCCACCGACACAGCCGGGGCAACAGGCTTTGGCAAAAAGGCAGAGGTCGCCAGCGCGGACCGCAGCCTGAAGGCGCTGCAGGAGTTCCTGCGCCCCGAGTTCATCGGCCGCGTGGACGAGATCATCACCTTCCACCCGCTGAGCGAAGAAAACCTTGAAAAAATCACCGCGCTGATGCTGGACGAGTACAAGCCCGGCCTGGCCGCCCACGGTATCACGCTGCACTACGGCCAGCCCGCGTTGGCGGACATCGTAGCCGAAAGCTCCACCAAGTACGGTGCGCGTGAACTGCGCCGCACCATCCGCAAGACCATCGAGGATCCGGTCTCCGAGGCACTGGTGGATGGCCGGCTGGATGGCCGCGAGGTCACGCTGGAACTGGCCGACCACAATGGTAAGGCCGTTCTGGAAATTTGAGGCCCGCCATGTACAAAAAAATGGCCGCCCTGCTGCTGGCCGTGGCGCTGCTCTGCGGCTGCGCAGCCCAAGTGACGGTGCAGCGCATCCCGGCCGAGCTGCCGAAGGCCGAAAGCCCCGCCGCCACGCCGACGCCGGAACCGACGCCCACCTTTACCGAGGAGCAAAAAAAATACGGCAGCGCGTCCCTATTGAGTGAGCCGACGGTGCTGGTCAGTGTCTTTTTGAACGACGCCGCCCGCGGCCTGACCTGGGACGAGGCCGACCGCACCGCCGCCGTGCAGCAAACCCGGATGGCCGTGGATTGGATCACAGCCCAGGCCGAAAGCTACGGCGTGATGCCGGATTTAATCTGTGACCGCACCGAGGATGGCAGCAACGCCGCCCTGACCCGCAGCTATCTTGTGCAGTCTGCCATGCGCGGGGGCGAGGATTCCGACGAGAGCACCGCCTTCATTGAGGAAATGGACGCCCTGTGTGAGTCGCTGGCCGCGGACAGCCGCTTGGCGGTCTACGGCACGCGGCACATCGGGTTTCTGTTCTACCTACCCATCAGCGGCACGTCCTTCACAATGGCCCACTATGCCGACGACGGCGAGTATTTCTACTACGAGTACAGCTGCCTGTACCGCCACGACGCCTACACCGACGGTGAGCGGGAAAGCCCGGCGACCTACGCCCACGAGATCCTGCACCTGTTCGGAGCACCTGACCTCTACGAGGGCAGCGGCGACCCCTATGTGGACCGCGCATTGATAGACTACGTGGCCGAGACTTACCCCGACGACATCATGGTAAGCACCTACGAGGACGACGGCACGAGCCGGTTTGACGTGATCACGAAGGAGATCAGCCCGCTGACGGCCTACTGCCTGGGCCTGACCGACACCTGTCCGGAGCTGGAACAGTTCCCGCTGCTGACCCAGGTCGAGCCAGGGGTGTTCCGGCGTGAATTGACGGCAGACACATCTGACGAAACCGCCGATGCCTGGCCGGGAGCCGTGGCGGCATAAGGAGGCCCCATGCTGAACGATGATTTTCCGCTGCGGGTCGAGGCGGTTCCCGCCGCCCACACCACCGAATGGCGCGCCGACGACTCCTTTCTGCCCAGCGAGACCGAGGCCTGGCAGCTGATTTTTGTGCGCAGCGGCACCATTGAGGAACGCTGCGACGACCGCCATGTGCTGCTGCGGGCGGGCGGGCTTCTGTTCCACCAGCCCGGCGAGGTGTTCGCCATGACGACGGTGGGGGAGGTCCCGCCCGAGACGCTGCGCATCGATTTTTACTGCACCGGCGCGGCCATGGATCGGTTCCGGGGTGCGATGCTCCACGCCGAGCCCGCCGAGCAGCACGATTTGAGCTGGCTGGCCAACGCCGCCAACGAGTTGTTCGATGCCGCGCCCGTACCGGGCGGGCGGCCCGTCGTAAAAGAAGAGCTGCCCTTCGGCGCGATGCAGCAGTTCATCATCCACCTGGAAAACCTGTTGATCCTGCTGGCCCGGCGCTGCCGCCGCCTGCGCCGCCCCGTGGCCCGCGTTCGGCGGGAGCGCCGCCAGAATGCCCTGGTGGAGGATGCCCGCGCCTATTTTGTCGAAAACCTGGAACGGGAGTTGAAAGTGGACGAGGTCTGCGAGGCCCTGGGCTGCACCCGTCCCCAGCTGCAGCAGGCCTTCCGCGCCCGGCTGCGCCGCACGGCCATGGAGGAATTTTCCGCCATGCGCATCGAGTATGCGGCCCAGCTGCTGGCACGCGGGGCATCCCCCGGCGAGGTCGCGGCCCAGATGGGCTACTGCTCGGGCGCGTATTTCAGCCAGAAATTCCGCGCAGCCACAGGCCACACACCGTCGGCCTACCGGCGCATCCAGCAGGGGCTGCCCGCTAAGCGGCAAAACAGGCAACAAAAAGATAAAGCAGAATCTAAAACCTCTATTGCAGAATCACCGCAGAAAAAGTAAAATAGTGACAAAGGGCAGGCAGAGCGCCCGCCCACAGGCAACAAAAGCATAAATATAAGGAGACGACTGTTATGGCAATTTTGGTTAGCGGTGGCGCCGGTTACATCGGCAGCCACACCTGTGTGGAACTTCTGGCCGCAGGGTACGACATCGTCGTGGCCGATAACTACTACAACTCCTGCCCCGAGGCCCTGGCCCGCGTCAAGAAGATTGCCGGCAAGGGCTTCCGCTTTGTCGAGGCCGATATGACCGACAAGGCCGCCGTGGAGAAGATTTTTGCTGAGAACGAGGACATTGACTGCGTCATCCAGTTCGCCGCCTACAAGGCCGTGGGCGAGAGCGTTTCCAAGCCCATCGAGTACTACTCCAACAACCTGGCCTGCACGCTGAACATCCTGGATGTCATGCGCCGCCACAACTGCCACAACATCATCTTCTCTTCCTCTGCCACGGTCTACGGCGACCCCGCCAGCGTGCCCATCCGCGAGGATTTCCCCGTGGGCGGCACCACGAACCCCTACGGCACAACCAAGGTGTTCACCGAGCAGATCCTGACCGACTGCTGCAAGGCGGATCCCGAGCTGAATGTTGCGTTGCTGCGTTACTTCAACCCCATCGGTGCCCATCCGTCCGGCCTGATTGGCGAGGATCCCAACGGCATCCCCAACAACCTGGTGCCTTACATCGCCAAGGTCGCTGTCGGCAAGCTCGAGAAGGTCCATGTCTTTGGCAACGACTACCCGACGCCCGACGGCACCGGCGTGCGTGACTACATCCATGTCGTTGACCTGGCCCGCGGCCATGTGGCAGCCATCAAGAAGCTGGAAGAGAAGCCCGGCCTGTTCATCTGCAACCTGGGCACCGGCCACGGTTACAGCGTGCTGGACGTCATCCACGCCTTCAGCAAGGCCTGCGGCAAAGAGATTCCCTACGTCATCGACCCGCGCCGCCCCGGCGACATTGCCGAGTGCTGGTGCGACCCCAGCAAGGCCAAGCGCGAGCTGGGCTGGGAGGCCCAGTACGGCATTGAGGAAATGTGCGCCCACAGCTGGAACTGGCAGAGCCACAACCCCGATGGGTATAAGACCGCGAAATAAAACTGCATAAAAAAGCCTCCTGATGCTCTTGCATCGGGAGGTTTTTTATGTCATCGCGCAGTAGGGGCCGGGCATGCCCGGCCCGGGTGTGTATGGCAAACGGAAGCTTGCGGGAAGACTGCGGGCCGGACATGTCCGGCCCCTACTGCTCCTGCCATATTCTTTTACACATACATTTCCTGACTGCGCGGCGGCAGTTTGGGCACGGCGGGCAGCGGCGCAGCGGCGGCACGCCAGGCGGCAGGGGAGAGGCCCACCTCCCGCTTGAACACGCGGCAGAGGTAGTTTGCGCCGGAAAACCCGGTCAGGCCCGCAATCATATCCAGGTTATACTCATCGCTGAGCAGCAGCGCCTTCACGGCCTCGATGCGCACATTCGTCATGTACTTTCCGGGTGGGATACCGATTTCCTGCTTGAACACCCGCACCAGATGGCTCTTCGTCACGCCGAGCTGCTCGCTCAGTTCCTCCACGCCGTAGAGGGCCATGTAGTTCTGCCGGATGGCCGCCACAGCCTCGGCCACCAGCGGGGGCAGGGGACGGGCCGTCTCGTCAGCCTTGCCCACGGCGCAGAGCAGCGCATAGGCCATCGCCGCCGTGTGGATGCCGTGCAGCTGGGCAATCAACTCGGCCGCGCCGGGGCAGGCCGCGCCGTCAGCCCAGCGGGCCGCACCCAACTGTAATAGGTAGGCGTCCGTGCAGTGGCCGGTCAGCCGCACAGCCAGCAGGTGGCAGTCCGTTTGGGGCGTCAGCGTCAGGGGAGCAGGCCCCAGCAGGATATCGCCGCTCTGGCCTGGGCGGTCAAAGCCGTCCAGCAGGCATTCCCCGCGGGAGAGTACCCCCACCCACAGGCCGTTCCCGGTCAGGGTCAGGGGGGTACTGCCGTCCAGCTCGGCGTTCTCGGCAGCATTGCAGTAAATTTCTGGGTCAAATATCAATTTCGGCACCTCGATATCAATAAAATGCTATTTTCAAATAGATTATAACCTGTTATTATAATCATGTCAACAGAAACAGCCCCCTCTACATGGGCTGAATACCACTGAATTTTATGGAGGATGAGCATTATGGCTTCCATTAGCTGCCGTCACGTCAAGAAAGTTTACCCCGGCAATGTTACCGCTGTTCCCGATTTCAGCCTGGAAATCGCGGATAAGGAGTTTATCGTTTTCGTCGGTCCTTCCGGCTGTGGTAAGTCCACCACCCTGCGTATGATCGCTGGCCTGGAGGAAATCTCCGGCGGCGAGATGTACATCGGCGACCGTCTGATCAACGACGTTCCCCCGAAAGACCGCGACATCGCGATGGTCTTCCAGAACTACGCTCTGTACCCGCACATGACCGTTTACAAGAACATGGCTTTCGGTCTGGAGCTGCGCAAGATGCCCAAGGACGAGATCGACAAGCGCGTCCGCGAGGCTGCTAAGATCCTGGAGATTGAGCACCTGCTCGACCGTAAGCCGAAGGCTCTGTCTGGTGGTCAGCGTCAGCGTGTTGCCCTGGGCCGTGCAATGGTTCGTAACCCGGCGGTCTTCCTGCTCGACGAGCCTCTGTCCAACCTGGATGCTAAGCTGCGTACCAGCATGCGTACCGAGATCATCAAGCTGCACAAGAAGCTGGCTACCACCTTCATCTATGTTACTCATGACCAGACCGAGGCCATGACCATGGGCGACCGCATCGTCGTCATGAAGGACGGCATGATCCAGCAGGTCGATACCCCGCAGAACCTGTACGATTATCCCTGCAACATCTTCGTCGCAGGCTTCATCGGCAGCCCCCAGATGAACTTCCTGGACGGCACCCTGAAGAAGAACGGCGACCAGTTCACCGTTGATCTGGCTGGCACCGACATTCCTCTGCCGAAGGAAAAGACCGCTGACGGCAAGCTGGACGCTTACGTTGGCAAGACCTTGAAGGTTGGCATCCGTCCCGAGGATATCAAGGACGATGAGGAATTCCTGGACAAGCATTCCAACAGCCACATTGGCGCTGAGGTTGAGGTTTCCGAGCTGATGGGCGCTGAGATCTACCTGTACCTGACCTATCAGGGCCAGAACCTGATGGCTCGTGTTGCCCCCACTTCCAAGTCTCGCCGCGGCGACAAGATCACCGTTGCCATGGATACCCACAAGATCCATCTGTTCGATCCCGAGACCGAGAAGACCCTGCTCAACTAATTCTTCAAGCTCTCATAGCGGTTCCGTTGCGGCGGAACCGCTTTTTTAGTAAACGGAGGAACGACGATGCGCATTGCCAACTACCTGCGGCCGGATTGTGTCGCACTGCGCCAGCGGGCGGATTCCCTGCAGGGCGCGGTGCAACAGCTTGTGGCGCTGCTGGATGGGGCCAAAGTCCTGACGGACACGGCAGTCTTTGCGGCAGATGTCCGCGCCCGGCTGGAACTGGGCGGCGTCTGCGTGGGCAATGGACTGGCGATCCCCCACGCCAAGAGCACCGCGGTGGAGAAATTGCAGCTGGCCGCATTGACGCTGGATCCGCCGCTGCCCTGCGATACGCCCGACGGCCAGCCGTTGGAGATGCTGTTCCTCATCGCTGCCCCCGCCGAGGCCAACGACCTGCATGTGCAGGTGTTGGCCGAGCTGGCAACGCTGTTTTTGGATACCGATTTCTGCGCCAGTCTGCGCCAGAGCGAGACGCCCGAGGCATTCTGCCGCGCCATTGCCCGGCGCGAAGCCCAGGACGACCCGGCCGCGCCCCCGCCGACGCCCACCAACGAGCCGGGCTACCGGCTGCTGGGTGTGACGGCATGCCCCACCGGCATTGCGCACACCTACCTGGCGGCCGAGGCCTTACAGCAGGCCGCTCAGACCCGGGGCCTGACCATCAAAGTGGAGACGAACGGCGCGGGCGGCGTGGGCAATGAACTGACCGAGGACGAGATCCAGGCCGCCGACTGCATCATCGTGGCGGTAGACCGCTCGATCTCACTGGCGCGGTTTGTGGGCAAGCGGCTGGTCTACACCTCGGCAGGGGAGGCCGTGCGCAACGCGGATGCCCTGCTGGAAAAGGCCGTCTCCGGCAAAGCATCCATCTACCGCGGTGGCCACGCCTTCCGCACCAACGACTGGAAGGAGCTGGGCCGCGAGTACTACGGCCACCTGATGAGCGGCATCTCCCATATGCTGCCCTTTGTGGTGGCGGGTGGCGTGATGCTGGCGCTCTCGCTGCTTTTGCAGCACCTGGGCGGCCCGGCGAACTGGTCCACGATGATGACGAACGTCGGCAACGCCGCGCTCTCCATGATGTACCCGATTCTGTCCGCGTTCATCGCGTACAGCATTGCCGACCGGCCCGGCCTGATGCCCGGCCTGATGGGCGGCTACCTGGCCCAGACCGGCATGACAACGGCCACCAAACTCAGCTGGATCCCCAGCGGGTTCTGGGGGGGCCTCATTGCGGGCTTTGCCGCCGGGCTGGTGGTACGCCTGCTGAACCGACTGTTCCGCCGCATCCCCCAGGATCTGGACCACATCAAGACCGGGCTGCTGGTGCCGCTGTTGAGCTTGCTTTTTGTCGGCTGGCTGATGCTTATGGTCGTCAACCCGCCGCTGGGGCGGTTCAACCGCTGGATGTCGCTGGCGCTTGCCAAGCTGCAGGGCGGCAGCCGCCTGGTGCTGGGTGCCGTGCTGGGTGCGCTGATGGCCACCGACTACGGCGGGCCCATCAACAAGGCGGCCTACGTCACCGGCACACTGGCTGTGACCAACAGCCAATATGACCTCATGGCCGCCGTCATGGCGGGCGGTATGATCCCCCCGCTGGGGCTGGCACTGGCCTGCCTGCTGTTCCCGACGCGGTTCACCAAGGCCGAGCGCCGCACCGTGCCGCAGAACCTTGTGATGGGCGCGTCCTTTGTGACCGAGGGGGCGCTGCCCTTTGCCCTGCGCGACCCGCTGCGGGTCGTACCTTCCTGCATGGCAGGCAGTGCACTGGCCGGGTTCCTGACCGTACTGTTTGGCTGCGGCTGCCCTGCGCCCCACGGCGGATTGTTCCTGCTTGCCGTCATAGGCAATCCGCTGGGCTTTTTGGCTGCCCTGGCGGCTGGCAGTCTGCTGACCACATTGTTGGTCGGTATGCTGAAGAAGCCTGTGAAATCGTAAATCTTCGTTTTCTTTGTTCCTGCCGCAGAATATCCGCTTTCCACCCCCGCTGTGCGTTGCGTGCAGCGGGGGTTTATGCTATACTATGAATATATGTGTGTCAAAAAGAGGAGGCCTTTACCCCCATGGAACAGGTCAAGACGTTTTACCGGCGGTACCGCTGGTTATTTTTAGCGGCGGCCTATCTGGTAGTGTTTGCGGTGGGCGTGCTGTATCTGCGCGTCACCATCAGCATCCCGCCGGAAGGGGACGACAAATTAACGCTGAACCGTTGGATGTACGACTTCCAACGGATGCCCTTCTGGCAATACCTATTGCAGGACTTGCAGGGGCGGCTGCGGTATTTCACCCTGCAGGAGGTTCGGTTCTTTCCGTTCCACTACCCCAACGCGGTAGCGCTGCTGTTTTACGGCAGTTTGAGCCATTACCGGCTCTACATCATTGCCTGGACCGGGGCGGCGGCGTTCCTGGTCAGCCGGGTGGCCGCGCGGTTCGGCAGCGGGGATGCCCTGGCGCTGGGCGGCTTTACGCTGGCCATGGCGGCGGCCCCCATCTGGAACGAGGGTATGTACAGCTACTACGCCGTGCCCCAGCGGGCGCTGTTCTGGGCCATGGCGGCCTGGCTCTGCCTGTTTGGGTGGGAGAATTCCCACCGACGCGGCTGGGCTGCAGCGGCAGCGCTGCTCTCCTTCGTCGCCTGCGGTACTTATGAAATTGGCTATATGTTCGCGGCGCTGGCCTTTGTGGTTTGGTGCCTGCGTGCTCGCAGCGTCAAAGCCGGGCTGTTCAACACCGCCCCCGCGCTGGGCGGCATGGGCGTGGCGCTCATATTCCATATGCTGTGCGGTCGCAGCGGCGGCACCGGCAACGAGGTCTCACTGGATATCCCCCAGGTGCTGCGCGTGCTGGTGCAGCAGATGGCTGCGTCCATCCCCGGGCTGAACTCCCGCATTTTGCAGGAGGATTGCGGCGTACTCTCCAACGGCGACCGGCTGTGGCCGCTGGTGCTGGGCGTGCTGGCCGGACTGCTGCTTTTCTTCGCTGTGCCGCGCGAAAAACTGAACCGCAAAATGTTGGGCGCCGCCGCCGGGTTTGGCCTGGCGGTCTGGGCGCTGCCCGCACTGCTGCTGGCGCTGTCCGCCCGCTACCAGGCTCCCGGGGCCATCACCTGGAAGTGGGGCTACATCCCCGCCGCCGCGAGCTCCATCGGCTTTGCGCTGGTGGTGGCCGTGCTGCTGGCTGCGCTGGCGGGTGCCTGCCGCAAGCTGTCCCAAATTTTGTCCATTCTGGCGCGGCTGGGCCTGACCGCCGCGCTGGCCGCCGGGCTTTGCCTGAACTGCTCCTACCTGCGGGGCGTCGTGCGCACTCACCACGCCGAGAATCTGGATAACTACCAGTTCTTTGTGCGCACCATCCAATCCGGCCTGGCAGATGCCGTCCAGCCCGGGGATCTCATTCTCTGCAATGAGAATGTCTGGGACAGCAACGCCGACGCCGAGACGGCCTTTTTCAGCCGGTTCACCGGGCGCGACTTGCACGCTGCCGTGCTGGGCACGACCTACGATGCCCCTGCCGGGAACACCTACGCCTACCAGACCTACCGCAAGTACGGCGGGTACGACCTGGCCTGGTGCGGCAGGCTGCAAAGCGCCGACAGTGACCTGATGGACGGCGTGCAGGTTTATGTGCAGAGCGCCTGCGTACCCGATAATGCAGTCATCAAGTACAAAGTCCGCCTGGCCGACGGCACCGAGGAAGCCCGCGCCATCTGCCTGCTGGACTGCACCCAGACCCCGCGGGACGCCAACGGTGACTACCTTGCCACCGTGGAGGACAGCGGTATCGTGAATGCCAAGCTCATGATCTGGGACGGCTAACTAAAAGAGGATTTACGGATGAAACATTTCTTTGCTTTCTGCAAGCGCAACCGGCTGTTCGCTGCCCTGCTGGCGGTGGAGCTGGCCGTGCTCTGCGTGCTGGCGGCCGGGCTGTTCGGTGCGCCTTACAAGCTGACGATGACCCCCGACCTGTTCGAGAACCCCTTCCCGGACATTGCCTCCAACGAGGGGGATCACTTCCAGGTGTGGAACCAGACGAACTTCCAGACCAGTGACCCGCTGGATTTTCCTTCTGCCGGGCAGTCGGTGCGGTCCGGCGCGTATGAGGTGACGGTGCAGTATTTCTCCTGCCAGACGCCCGACGCGCCCACCTTCAATATGCTCAACTCCGCCGGTACGCTGAGCTTTTCCAGCGCCATGGTTCCCTCGGCGGTCAGCGCCGACACCCTGCGGCTGGATGACTGCCACCGCACCCTGACTACCCGGCTGTGGGTCAGCAGCGGCGCACAGCTCAACGATTTGACCGCCACGCTGCACTACAACGGCCAGGGCCAGCTCTATCTCTACGCCATCACCCTGACCGAGCAGCCCATCTACCGCGTCACCCGGCTGCTGGGCTTTGCGCTGTTCTTCGCGGTCGTGGACTTCCTGCTCTGGCTGCTGTTTGCCAAAACAGGGGAGGAGGGCGCTGCCAGCCGCCGTGCCCTGCGGCTGCCGCTGGCGCTCATCGCCATCACGGCGTTTGCCTGCCTGCCGCTGTTCAGCAATTATCTCTACTTCGGCCACGATATGGACTACCACCTGCAGCGCATTTCTGCCATGGCGGCAGAGCTGTCCTATGGGCAGTTCCCGGTGCGGTTCACCACCACGACGCTGAACGGCTACGGCTACGCGAACCCGCTGTGCTACTGCGAGCTGTTTTTGCTATTGCCCGCACTGCTGTACAACCTGTGGCTGCCGCTGCGCACCTGCTACCAAATCTACCTGTTTGCTGTGACGCTGGCCACCTGCGCCATTGCCTATTACAGCTTTGCCAAAATCGCGGCCAGCCGCCGCCTGGGCCTGCTGGGGGCGCTGCTTTACACCCTGTCCTGCTACCGGCTCGTCTGCGTCTACACCCGCGCCGCTGCGGGCGAATTCACGGCCATGGCCTTCTTCCCGCTGGTGCTGGCGGGCCTGTACGGCATCTACACCAGGGACAAGCCCCGCTTTGCCGATTGGCTGCCCATGTCGCTGGGCATGGCGGCCATGGTGCAGAGCCATCTGCTCTCCTGCGAGTTGACGGCGCTGCTGCTCATCCTCTTCTGCCTGCTGCGCCTGCGGGAGACGCTGCGCCCCGCGCGGCTGCTGGCCTGGGTCAAGGCCGCACTGCTGGCCGTGGGGTTGAGCGCGTGGTATCTGGTGCCGTTCTTCCTCTCCACTTCGTCGATTCCCTTCATGGTCAATGGCCCTCTGATCGGCAAAATTCAGTTCCAGGGCCTCTACCTGATACAGCTGTTCAACCCCTTCTACAACGGCTTTGCGGGCGCAGATGCGGGCACGAACCCCGACATGATGCTCTCGCTGGGGCTGCCGCTGATTCTGGGGCTGGGGCTGGTCGTGTTCTGCCTGCTGCGCCGCCGCGACGCCCAGGGCCAGGCCGCGTCCATCCTGACGACGGCCGCCGGGTTCTTTGCGCTGACGGTGTTTTTGGCGCTGCACATCTTCCCCTGGGATTACGTGCAGACCACGCTGGGCCGCACGGCGGGCAAGCTGGCCGGGCTGTTCCAGTATCCGTGGCGTTTCCTCTCGCTGGCGACGGTGCTGCTCTGCCTGGCGGTCGTTATGGCCGTCAAGCTGCTGACGGCGCGTGACCGCCGCTTGGGGCTGACCGCCACCGTAGTGCTGGCCGCTGCCGCCCTGTTTATGACCGGGGCCATGCAGGCGCAGATGCTCAACGGCCAGCGCGAGGTCAGCTACAATGTGTTCAGCTACGAAAACCCGACGAGCTGCATCGGCGTGGGGGAGTACCTCATCGACGGCACCAGCTCCTATGAGACGATCTGGGCGCAGCCCAAGCCGGGCAGCGATGACCTGCACCTGGTCAGCTATGAGAAAAAGCAGGGCGTCGCCTACGTAAGCGTACAGAACGACGGCGGCGAGACAACCATTTCGCTGCCTATCTTTAACTATGGCAACTACTACGCGGCCGACGAAAACGACCAACCCTTTACCATCACCAGCGGCGAGAACGAGCGTATTGTGCTTACGATCCCCGCCAACTACACCGGCACTGTGCGTGTCTGGTACCAGGCCCCCGGCTTCTGGCGCGTGTTCGAGGTCATTTCCGCCTTGAGCCTGCTGGGCACGGTGGGGTACAGTGTGTTCGCCCGCCGCAAGCGCCGCGTGGCCGTCACCGTGTAAAAACGAGGTTTCTTCATGCCAAACCGCATCAACTATCAGCTGGAAATGGAAAAGGTCCTGCGCACACTGGACGGCACGCGGCCAAAGCTCCTGCTGCACGCCTGCTGTGCGCCTTGTTCCAGCGCGACACTGGAACGCCTGGCCGCGCATTTCGACATCACGATCTTATACTATAATCCCAACATCTACCCACCGGAGGAATACCACCGCCGGGAGGCCGAGCTGGAGCGCTTTGTGGAGGAGGCGGGCTACCACTACCCGGTGGTGGAGCTGCCCTACGACCCGCAGGAGTTTTACACCGCCGTGAAGGGACTGGAGAGCGAGCCGGAGAAGGGCGCACGCTGCACGGTCTGCTACCGGCTGCGGCTGGAACAGGCCGCCCGCTATGCCGCCGCGCACGGCTTTGACTGGTACTGCACGACGCTGTCCATCTCGCCCATGAAGGATCCTATCCGCCTGAACGACCTGGGCACCGAACTGGGCAAGCAGTACGGCGTACCGTTTTTGCCCAGTGAGTTCCGCAAAAAGGACGGCTACAAGCGCAGTTTACAGTTGAGCGCCGAGTATGGGTTGTACCGGCAGGATTACTGCGGGTGTGTATTCAGCAAAAAAGAAAGAGAACGTCTCTCCACGTAGGGGGGTCGATGCCTGCATCCGCCCCTGCAAACGTTATCCCCTAAACAGGAGTTACCTTTATGACATTCTACCAAATCGCATTTCTATTTTTCACTTACTCGTTTCTGGGCTGGGTGGGGGAGGTCGTCTTTACGGCGGCGGTCCGCCGCAAGTACCAGGACCGGGGCGTTCTGAGCGGCCCGCTGTGCATTTTGTACGGCATCGGCGGTCTGGTCATCACGTTTGCTTTGGGGGATATGAGCCGCGACGGCTGGTTCTTCCTCTTTGTGTTCAGCGCCGTCTACGCCACCGTCATTGAGTGGATCGGCGGGCACATTTTGGAGCGCACCTCCCACACCCGCTGGTGGGATTACAGCGCTATGCCGTTCAACCTGGACGGTTACATCTGCCTGGGTGCATCGGCCACCTGGGGCGTGCTGGGCGTTGTGCTGCTCAAGTGGGGCAACCCGCTTTTGCTGGCGCTGTTCAGCCTGATTCCCCATGGCCTGGCCGCCGTAGTGCTGTGGGCATCGCTGGTGGTGCTGGGCATTGATCTGGTCGGCACGCTGCTGGCTATGGCGGGCCTGCGCTACAAGTGGCCCGCCGCCGAGGCCATCGAGAACCGCCTTGCCAACATGACGGTGCGCGGCGGTATGTGGATCCTGGATCGTGTGGAGCGCCGTATGGCCAAAGCCCACCCGGCCCTGACCTTTGCCCGCCCCGAGCGGCAGCAGAGCGGCACCTTTGCCGCCGGGTGCAGCCCCTACAAAATCATTCTGCTGTTCTTCATCGGCGCGTTCTTGGGCGATATCACCGAGACCATTTTCTGCCGCGTCACAGGCGGCGAGTGGATGAGCCGTTCCAGCGTGGTGTGGGGCCCGTTTTCCATCGTGTGGGGCCTCGCCATCGCGCTGGTCACACAGCTGCTCTACCGCTACAAGGACAAACCCGCCAGCTGGCTGTTTGTCACCGGCACGCTGCTGGGCGGCGCCTATGAGTACCTGTGCAGCGTCTTTACCGAGGTCGTGTTCGGCGCGGTGTTCTGGGATTACAGCGCGATACCGTTCAATTTGGGCGGGCGTATCAACCTGCTGTACTGCTTCTTCTGGGGCTTTGCGGCGGTGGCGTGGTTCAAAGTGCTGTACCCGCCGATTTCTGCCGCCATCGAAAAGCTGCCCCGCCGCTTCGGCACGGTGCTGACCTGGGCGCTCTGCGTGTTCATGGCGGCGGATATGCTCGTCAGCTCGGCTGCGCTGGTGCGCTACAACGACCGCCTGAACGGCGTTCCCGCCGCGAACAGCATCGAAACTTATTTAGACGAGCACTACGACAATGACCGGATGTATAAGGTGTACCCGAAGGCGGTGCATACAGGGTAATTGCAAAAATCTTTGTATATTCCGCACATATGTGTTATAATAATTTTGTATCTGTTGTATAAGAATCGAGGAGGCGACCGGCTGTGAACCGCAACGAGGGAAATGAACTGTACCTGAAAGCCCAAAAGCTGGCACTGCGCGATTACCGGGAGAAAATGCTTGCCGGGCAATCGCCGTTTCTGCCTGTGCTGGACGATATCCTGCAAAATGTCCCGGTGGAAAATCAAATTCCCCTCGGCCAGGTGGATATCCCGCTGAATCTGCTGGTGGGCACCAAAACGACTGGCCGCACCGCAGCGTTCGCATCCAACTTTATGCCGCTGCTGGACCTCAAGACCGAGTTTGCCAGTAAGTGGGTCAACCTCTGCCTGTCTCATCTGGAAGAGGGCATCCGCGACCCCATCCGCTGCTATGAGTACATGGGTCGCTTCTATGTGCAGGAGGGCAACAAGCGCGTCAGCGTGCTGAAATACTTTGACGCGACCAGCATTCTGGGCAATGTCATCCGCGTCGTGCCGCAGTACAGCGACGACCCCGCCGTGCAGATGTACTACGAGTTCATGCACTTTTACCCCATCACACAGAACTATCTGCTCACCTTCACCAAGCCCGGCAGCTATGCCCGCCTGCAAAAAATCCTGGGCAAAGGCCCGGATGAAAAGTGGAGCGGCGACGACCGCGTCGAGGTATTATCCCTTTACAACTGGGTCGAAAAGGCTTTTCTGGCCCACGGCGGCGCAAAACTGCGCTGCACAGTGGGCGACGTACTGCTGCTGTTGCTGCGCGTTTACACCAAAGAGGAGCTTGCCAAGCTCAGCCCCAATGAGTTGAGCGAGAAGCTCGACGCCCTGTGGGACGATGTGCTGGCCCTGCAAAAGGCTGACCCCGTGCGTGTCAGCGACAAGCCCGCCGAGCCGAAGCAGACCGGGCTGTTGGATCGCATCCTGCCCGGCAAACACACCGCACCCAGCCACTTGAAAGTTGCCTTTGTCCACGAGCGCACCCCCGGGACCAGCTCCTGGACGAGCCAGCACGAGTTTGGACGTACCCAGTTGGACACCGTATTTGCGGGCCAGGTCGAGACGACCGCCTACTTCAACGCCGTTCCCGGTGAGAACGCCGATGCCTTGGTCGAGCAGGCCATCGCCGACGGCGCAGACGTTGTTTTCACCACCAGTCCCAAGCTGGTGGGTGCGTCCTTACGCGCCGCCGTCAAGCACCCGCAGGTGCGCATTCTGAACTGCTCGATGGAGATGCCCTACGCCAGCATCCGCACCTATTACACCCGCGTGTACGAGGCCAAGTTCATCACCGGCGCGATTGCCGGTGCCATGGCGGGCACGGACCGCATCGGCTATGTGGCCGACTACCCGAGCTTTGGCGTACCCGCCAACATCAACGCCTTTGCGCTGGGCGCCCGCATGGCGAATCCCCGCGCCCGCATTGAGCTGTTGTGGACCTGCCTGCCTGACCAGGCCGACCCGCTGCACACCTTCACCCAGAAGGGCATCACGGTTATTTCGGGCCGCGACGCACCGATGCCCAACCGCCCGCAGCGGGAGTTCGGCACATTTTTGGTGCGCCCCGGCGGCGTATTGCAGGACCTGGCTACGCCGTTCTGGCACTGGGGCCAGTTCTATGAGAATGTCATCCGCACCGTTTTGAACGGCGGCTGGGTGCGGGATAAATCCGGCACCGACGGCCGCGCCGTCAACTATTGGTGGGGCATGAACAGCGGCGTCATGGACGTGCTGCTCAGCCGCGAACTGCCGCCCGATGTCAACCATCTGGCACAGATCCTGCGTTCCGGCGTCACTTCCGGTATGATCGATCCGTTCCACTGCCGCATCACGGCGCAGGACGGCAGCGTCAAGAACAGCGGCCGCCATGGGCTGGACCTGGAGCAGATTGCCCACATGGACTACCTGTGCGACGCCGTGGACGGGCACATTCCCGAATATGACGAGCTAGCCGATATCGCGAAGCCGATGTACCGTATGCAGGGCATCCACCGCGATCTTCTCCCGGTGGAGAAGGAGGCCGAGCTGTGAAGATTCTAGCTATCGCCGACGAGGAATGCAAGGCCCTGTGGGACTATTTCACCCCGGACAAGCTGGAAGGGGTCGAGCTGATCATCGCCTGCGGCGATTTGAGCCGCCACTATCTGGAATACTTAGCCACCATGGCCCCGATGCCGGTCCTCTACGTACACGGCAACCACGATGAAAGCTACGACCTGCTCCCGCCGCAGGGGGTCATCTGCATTGATGACGAGGTCTATGTCCACAACGGCCTGCGGGTGGCGGGGCTGGGCGGCAGCTGCCGCTACCACACCGGTGCCTGGCAGTTTACCGAAGCCGAAATGAAAAAACGGGTCAACCGCCTGCGCGGCAAGATCGACCGCCACGGCGGGGTGGACATCTTAGTCACCCACGCGCCGCTGCACGGCTACGGCGACATGACCGACCTGCCGCACCGCGGGTTCACGGCGTTTTCCACGCTGCTGGACCGCTATCACCCGCAGTATATGCTGCATGGGCACATCCATTTGAACTACGGTGCCTCCATCCCGCGGGAGCACACCTACGGCACCACCCGCATCGTCAACTGCTTTGAGAGGGTCTATCTGGATGTGGACGCCCCCGTCCCCAAGCCCCGGCACCGCTTGTTTGCCGGGCTGCTGGGCAACCATCGGTAGGGGCGGCCATTGGTCGCCCGCCAGGCTGCCGCACGGTTCCCGGGCGAGCAATGCTCGCCCCTACATTCCAAACCTTCTCGTTACAAGGAGAACTATTTCTATGACTAAAATTGCCGTATTCGGTGCCGGCACCTGGGGTATTGCGCTGGCGCGGCTGCTGGCCGCCAATGGCCGCGATGTGACCGTGTGGAGCGCGATCCCGGCAGAGCTGAAATCGCTTTCCACCACCCGCCGCCATCCCAACCTGCCCGGTATGGAACTGCCCGCCGCCATGCACTACACCGCCGATATCGCCGAGGCCTGCACGGGCCGCGATATTCTGCTCTTTGCGGTGCCGTCTCCTTTTGTGCGTGCCACCGCCAAAAAGGCCGTCCCGCACATCCCGGAGGGCCAGATCATCGTCGATGTCGCCAAAGGCGTTGAGGATAAGACCCTGATGACCATGAGCGAGATTATTGAGGACGAGCTCACCAAGGCAAAGCGCACAGCCCGGGTCGTGGCGCTGTCCGGCCCCACCCACGCCGAGGAAGTCGCCCGCGATATGCCCACCGCCATCGTGGCCGCCAGCGCCGACGAGGACGCCGCCAAGACTGTGCAGAAAATTTTCAACACACCGACCTTCCGCGTCTATACCAACGACGACCGCCGCGGCACCGAGCTGGGCGGCGCGGTCAAGAACGTCATTGCGCTGGCCGTCGGCATCGCGCTGGGCTTGGGCTACGGCGACAACGCCAAGGCCGCCCTTATCACCCGCGGCAACGCCGAGCTTTCCCGTCTGGGCATCGCCATGGGCTGCAAGCCCGAGACATTTGCGGGCCTGTCCGGCATGGGCGATCTGATCGTCACCTGTACCAGTATGCACAGCCGCAACCTGCACGCCGGTATGCTGATTGGCCGCGGCAAATCCGTCGAGGACGCCAAGACTGAGGTCGGCCAAGTCGTTGAGGGCATCAACGCGCTGCCCGCCGCCTGCCACCTTGCCAAAAAGTACAAAGTCGAAATGCCCATCGTGCAGGCTGTGGAGGCCATCCTCGACGGCAAGCTCGAAGCCCGCAACGCCCTGATGGCGCTGATGGGCCGCAATCTGAAGAGGGAGTAACCCCATGGCGGATATCAAAGCTGCATTTTTTGACATTGACGGTACGCTGCTGCCTTTTGAGGCCAAACACCTGCCCGCCTCAACGGTGGACGCGCTGGCCCGGCTGCGCAAAAACGGCGTCAAAACGTTTATTGCTACCGGCCGCCCGCCGGTACATCTGCCGTACCTGCACGCGCTGGACGGCATCCCCTTTGACGGCTATGTCACGATGAACGGCCAGTACTGCTACCTGGCCGACGGCGAGCTGCTGTACACCAAGTACATCCCGGCGGCATCGCTGCAAACGCTGCTGCCGTACATTGAAAAAGAACAGCTGTCCGTCGGTTTTGTAGGCAAGGACTTCTGCCGGTTCAACCTTATCAACGATTGGAGCCGTGACTTTGCCAAAAAGCTGGAGCTGGGGGCCGGGGATGTTGCCGCACTGATCCAGCACGAGGATATTTACCAGCTCAGCGCGTTCCTGCCGCCGGAGAAGGAGGCCGAGTTCCTGCGCCGCTGCCCCGGCTGCCTGGCTGTGCGCTGGGCGGATGATTTTTGCGATATCCTACCCGAGGGCGGCGGCAAGCCTAACGGCCTGGCCCACACGCTGGCGCACCTGGGGCTGACCCGGGAGCAGTGCATCGCCTTTGGTGACGGCGGCAATGATGTGACGATGCTGGACTATGCGGGCATCGGCGTCGCCATGGGCAACGCCTGTGATACCGCCAAGCAGGCTGCGGATTATGTCACGGATGATATTATGAAAGACGGCCTGGCAAAGGCGCTGGAACATTTCCATCTGATTTGATTGTAGGGGCCGGGCATGCCCGGCCTGCAGCCTTGCCATAACTGCTCGTCTGTCTTGCACGACCGGGCCAGGCATGCCTGGCCCCTACATCTCTACAAAAATAACGCCCCCAACCGTTTTTGGTTGGGGGTGCTGCTATTTTCACCGATTCTTCTTCATAAACGCCTTGACCGCAATTACCAGCGCGGCGTACACCACGCCGCCGATGGCCCAGATGAACCAACTGTACTGCGGCTGGCCGTTTCCCTGGGGGCCGAAGGTGTACCACAGGAAGATGGCGACCACCACCAGCCAGTAGGCGGCAGTCAGCGCGTTTATGCGGCTCTTGATGGCTTTGTTTGGGCGGGTGTAGTCGCCTTCCTCCAACAGCTGATCCATGGCGTCCCGCACCGTGCCCACCCGCACAAAGGCGTAGACGCCGCAGGCCACCAGGGCCAGCACCAGGCAGATGGACGCCGACACCAAAAACGACGCACCAACCATCATGGCAGCAAACACCGGCACCGCCGACAAAACGCAGAGCACCGTGCCGAGGATGTTGGCCTTGTCGTACTGCGGCGCAAAGGCGTCGCGGCGCTCCTTCGCAAGGCCGGTGACGCCGTACTCAGTCTCAATGGCCTGCTTTTGCAAAAATTCATACGCCCGCACCGACGCGCTGCACTGCATGAAAATAGCCACCGCTGCGGCGATGATGACCAGCAGCGCAATGAAGCCGATGCCCCCCGCCAGGTCATCCCAGATGCCGAATAGGCCGGCCTCGCTCAACGCCCCCAGCGCCAGCAGCGGGATGGGGGAGACGACACAGAGCGCCGTCGCCAGCGCCAGCCTGGGCGCGTTGGCCTGGGCCTTGGCAAGGTAGTCGTTGGCCTGGGCCAGCGTCACCCGGGGCAGAGGCGAGGTATCGTCCTCGGTGTACTCCGGCTCGGCCGCGTCGTCTTTTAAAAGGTAGTCGGTCGTCACGCCGAACAGGCAGCTCAGTTGCAAGATTTTGTCAATGTCAGGTACAGACTGTGCGCCCTCCCACTTGGATACCGACTGCCGGGTCACGTTCAGTTTCTCGGCCAGTTCCTCTTGGGACCAGCCCGCCTTTTTGCGCAGGGTGATAAGTTTGTCTGCAAAGATCATTTGGGTGTACCTCCTTCAATTTCCTTGCCCTTATCCTACCAGAATCCCCGGTTGCACACCATAAATCGGCCCCGGCAATCTGTCAACTATGGGTTGCGTTTGCGGGCAGATACCAGTCAATTTTCGATACACCGTTATTTTCTAAAAAAGCATTTACTTTGCCAAACGGTGCCGAGCCAAAGAACCCGCGGTAGGCCGAAAGCGGGCTGGGGTGGGCAGATTCCAGCACCAGCACCGGGCGGCGGGCGGCGGCTTTCTCAAAAATCGCCGCGTATTTCTGGGCGGGCTTGCCCCACAGCACGGCGGCCAGCGGGGCCGTGCCTGCAGCGGCGGCGTATTCCAGCGCCGCGCGGGTGAACGTCTCCCACCCATGGCTCGCGTGGGCGTTGGCCGCGCCCTGCTCTACGGTCAGCACGGTGTTCAGCAGCAGCACACCCTGCTGCGCCCAGGGGGTCAGGTCGGTGTGGGCGGCACAGCCGGGGCCGAACTCACTCTCCAATTCCTTAAAGATGTTGCGCAGGCTCGGCGGGGCCTTGCAGCCGTCCGGCACCGAGAAGGAAAGCCCCATAGCCTGGCCCGGCTCATGGTAGGGGTCCTGCCCCAGGATGACCACCCGCACCGACGATGCCGGGCAGGCGCGGAACGCCGCAAAGATATTTTCCGGCGCGGGGTAGACGGTCTTTTCCGCCGCAGCCGCCGTCACAAAGGCGTCCAATTCCGCAAAATACGGCTTTGCCCGCTCCTGCGCAAAAAACGGCTGCCAATCGGTGGCGGATAATCTGTCGAGTTCGGCGGTTAAAAGCATAGTGAATCTCCTCGGTAGCTTTGTAGGGGCCGGGCATGCCCGGCCCGCGCGTGTAAAACAGGCGGTCGTTCACGGGAAAGTTGCGGGCCGCACATGTGCGGCCCCTACATAGGTGCCCTCACACATTTTTCACAAGTATATCACACCCCCGCAGGGGTTGCAATAGCGGCAAAAATGCGGTATAATATCATTTATGCTGCGGCGTGGTGCCGCAAAGCCAATCATAAAGGGGAGAACCAAATCCATGCGTTCCATTAAAACCAAGCTGTTCAGCCTTGCCATGGCTGTTTCCATGGTGCTGGCGCTGGCTGGCTGCGCCATGTCCACGCCGTCCACCGTCGGCTCCATCGGCGGGATCGAGATTCCGGCCGGTATCTACCTGCTGGCCCAGTACAACTCCTACAACACCGCCGCCAACGCGGCAGAGCTTGCCACCGGCGAGACTGCCTCCGACGTCAAGGCCGTGCTGAAGGCCACCTGCACCGGCACCATCGGTGATGAGGAAGTCACTGCCACCGGCAGTGAGTATGTTGCCAAGCTGACCGACCGCGCCATTTCCTACTACGCCGAGGTCGAGCGCCGCTTTACCGAGATGAACGGCGTGCTGGATGACGCCGCTACCGCCGAGGCCGCCGACACTGCCGACAACCTGTGGTCCACCAACGGCGACCTGTATACCGCCAATGGCATTTCCAAGACGAGTCTGCAGACCTACCTGCTCAACGCCCAGAAGGCCAAGGCTCTGCTGAAGATGACCTACGGCCCCGACGGTACGACGCCTGTGGCCGAGGACGAGTACACCGACTTCGTCAACAACGACTGCTACTACATCGAGGCTGTGCAGTTCCCGCTGGTGGATTACTCCACCTACTCGATGGCCGATGACGACCAGAAGGCCGCCATCATGGCCACCGCCGAAAGCTGCATGGCCGAATTGAACACGACCGCCACCGCCGAGACCGCCAGCAACAGCGCCCTGTACACCGCCGCCATGACCTATGTGCCGCAGGCGATGGCCGCCATGGGCAGCAGTCTGGACGCCAGCCAGGCCGTTTACTACGCAGCTTCCCAGCTGTACACGCCGGACGACCTGAGCAGCTACGGCAGCGACGAGTACAACAACCTGACCGACCCGCTGGACGAGGCCGGGCTGAACCACTGGACCACCATCAACCTGGGCACGACGATTTTGGTTGCCCGTAAGATTGATCCGTTCAAGACCTACACCGTGGACGAGCTGAACAGTATGTACGACCTGTTGAGCAGCATGAAGTCCACCGACGTCCAGAGCGAGCTGTACGCCGCCGGTGCCGCACTGGAGCATAACCTGAACAGTTCTGCCCTGAACACATACAGCGCATCCAAGATTAAAAAGAACGTTTGAGCGTAAAACGCTTGGCCGGGAGCAGCATTGTTTGCTCCCGGCCTTTTTGTTGAGGAGGATCCCCTATGACGAAAAACAAATCCGTGAACTTCCTGCTGCAAATGCTGGGCTGCTTTATCTCGGCGGCGGGCATTTACAGCTTTGCGGTCGCGTCCGAAGTCCCCGTCACCGGCGTTGCGGGCATCTGCGCCATTCTGTACCGCCTGTTCGGCATCCCCATGGGTTTGAGCAATGTGCTCATCAACATTCCCATTATCCTTTGCACGTATAAATTGCTCGGCAAATCGTTCTTTATTCGCAGTGTCTACTGCATGGTGCTGTTTGCGGTGTTCACCGACTATCTGCTGCCGCTCATGCCGGTTTATCAGGGCGACCGCCTGCTGGCCACAATCTGCGGCGGCGTGGTGGGCGGCATCGGCGACGCACTGATCTACATGAACAATTCCAGCACCGGCGGCCTGGACTTCATCACCATGGGCATCAAGGCCAAGCACCCGCACCTGCCATTTGGCAACATCACCTTTGCGGCGGCGCTGGCGGTCATTCTGCTCAACGGCGCGGTTTTCCAGGATGTGGATTCTATTATCTACGGTATCATGTTCAATTTCATTGTGTCCGCCGTCATTAACAAGATGATGTTCGGCTTCTCGTCGTCGATGCTGGCAATGATTATCACCGACGACGGCGCGGCCGCCTGTGCTGAGATTGACCGGGTAGCGGACCGCGGCTCGACGATTTTGCAGGGCCGCGGCGGCTACGGCGGCCAGCCGAAGGACGTGGTGCTCTGTGCCTGCTCCAACAAGCAACTGTACGAGATCGAGCACGCTGTCCAAGCCATCGACCCCGGCTGTTTCATCATCATGCTCCAATCCAACGAAGTCCACGGCGAGGGCTTTAGGCAGTTGGAATTGGGGAAGAACGAGAACAAGTCAGAATAAGTAAGTATCATACACACGCTGATTTTGCGCAATTCTATGAAGCATAGGTTGCCAAAATCGGCGTGTTTCTTTATGATAAGGGCAAAACAATGCAGGAGGGTTTTCTTATGGATGCCACAAAAATCGGAACGTTTATCGCCGCCGAACGCCGCGCCAAGGGCTGGACGCAGCGCCAGCTGGCCGACAAACTTCAACTGACGGACAAAGCAGTCAGCCGTTGGGAGACTGGAAAGGGCCTGCCGGATGTTTCGTTTTTGCTGCCGTTGGCCGCTGCTTTGGACATCAGCGTTGGTGAGCTGCTGGCAGGGGAGAGCCAGCCCCAGCCGCCTGCGGTACAGGCCGCCGAGACACGCACAGCGGAACAGCTTGCCAGCTACACGCGGGAGCTTGGCCCGCAGCTGCGCCGCCGCCGTGCCTGCTCAGTGCTGGCCGGGTTGCTGCTGTTTGCCGCAGCGTTTTTGTCTCTGCAATTTCTGCGGCTGTTGATGGGCGGGGCGGGCATCCATGGTCTTAGCGTAACGTCTCTGCTACTGCTTGTCGTTCTGCCGTTTGTTTTTGCGACATTCGCCTTTTGGCTGCTGCGCCTGCTCTGCACGGATGGCCTGGCGGAAACGCGGGCCTTTCGCCGTGCATCTGCTATGGCCGTGGCTGGGCTGTGGCTGTTCGATTTGTACTTTGCCACAGCATTTTCCGGATGTGCAGCGTTCCCGGTGCTGGATTTCTGGCGCGACCCGTCGTGGCAGGCAAATGTAAATCTGGTGCCGTTTCGGCAAATCATGCAGTACCTGCTCTGTCTGGTGTCGGGGCAGGGGTACTTGAACGGCGGCGGGTATGCGTTCCGCGGACATTTTGCCTTCTGGATGAACTTTTTCGTGTTTTCCGTGCCGGTTCTGCTGCTGCCGCGCATCTCGCCCCGCTGGCGCGGGGCAGGGGCCGCCGTCTGGCTTGCCGTGTTGGGCGGCAGTGTGATCGAGGTCACGCAGCTGTTTGTGCGCACCGATACCGCACCATTCCGGTTTGACGTGGACGCTATCCTTTTGCGGGTACTCGGGGCGGTAGTGTTCTGGCGTATCGGCAGGATACCCGCCGTAAAAAAGTTGTTGGCACATCTGTTTTAGTCGCAGTGGATGGGATTTATCCCTCCCGGGGGCGCGGGCCGCTCTTGCACTGTATATCTCTCACCACACCGTAGGGGCCGGGCATGCCCGGCCCGCGCGTGTATGGCAAACACCCCTTCGCAGGAAGGCCGCGTGGGCGGATATGGAATCCACCCCTACATCCTCTGTCCCAGAAATGGCTCTATGTAGAGCGGCCTGAGGGCAGGCCTCCCTACAACCGCCCAATAAACTAAGCACCACTCCGTGGGGCGTCGAGGACGCTGCCCCTTACAAACGCAAAATGCCCCTGGCAGCATGGTTGCTGTCAGGGGCACTACTATTATTAAATTAGTAGTTCTTCGCTTCTTCCTCGCCGGTCATAACGCGGAGAGCACCCTGGCAGAGGGCAAGCAGCTCGTCCTCGCCGGGGTAAGTGGTGACAGGGGCGATCCAGCCGAGGTAATCGGTCAGGGTCTTGGCGGTGAACGGGTTGTAGGCAATGCCGCCGGTCAGGATGATCTGGTCTACTTTGCCGTGCAGGACAGCGGCCATAGCGCCGGCGTCCTTGGCGATCTGGTAGAAGAATGCCTCCCAGACCTGTTTTGCCAGCGCGTCGCCGGACTCCGCCATCTTGCCGACCTCGCGGGCATCGTTGGTATGCAGATAACCGTTGAAGCCGCCGTTGCCGCAAATCTTCTTGTAGATTTCCTTCTGGGTGTACTTGCCGCTGAAGCACATCTTGACCAGGTCGCCCACAGGCACGGTACCGCTGCGCTCGGGGCTGAAGCAGCCCTCGCCGTCCAGGATATTGTTGACGTCCACGACTTGGCCGTGGTCATGGGCACCAACCGAGACGCCGCCGCCCATGTGGATGACGATGAGGTTCAGATCCTCGTAGCGCTTGCCGTTCTCCTTGGCAAAGCGGCGGGCAACGGCCTTCTGGTTCAGCGCGTGGAAGATGGAGCGGCGGGGCAACTCCGGCATACCGGAAATGCGCGCCTTATCGGTCAATTCATCAACGACGACGGGGTCAACGATGTAGCTGGGCACGCCCAGGGAATCACCGATCTCGCGGGCGAGGATACCGCCCAGGTTGGAGGCGTGCTGGCCCTGGACACCGGCCTTCAGGTCAGCCAGCAGGGCATCGCTGACGGCATAGGTGCCGCCGGGGATGGGTTTGAGTAGGCCGCCGCGGCCCACGATGACGTTGAGGGTCTTGGGATCGCAGTCCTTTTCTTTCAGGAAGTCCAGAATGATCTCCTTTCGGAAGTCCTTCTGGTCGATGACGCTGGCATACTTGGCGATTTCCTCGGTGGGGTGGCGCAGCGTTTCTTCAAACAGCAGGGTCTCATCCTCGAACACACCGACCTTGGTGGAGGTGGAGCCGGGATTGATGACCAGAGTTTTGATGGACATTGTGAACGTCTCCTTTTTACATTCTTTGGCTTCCCCCAGGGGGGAAGCTGCCGCCCGCAGGCGGCTGATGAGGGGCAGCCTTATTGTGATTGCCCGCCAATGGATGGCTGCCGCAAACCCGCCCCTCATCCGGCCTTCGGTCACCTTCAGTCTACGCGCTAAGAGCCGCCTTCGGCGGTTGCGCTCCGACACGCGCCTGCGGGCGCAGCCCCTCGGGGGAAGGCATTTTTTACTGGTTCAGTCCAGCCGCGACAACAGCGGCCAGCGCGATGGAGTTGACCTTCGTCTGGAAGGAATCGCTGCGGCTGGTCAGGATGGCGGGGACCTTGGTGCCGGTCAGGATGCAGCCGTTCTTGCAGTCGGCGGTATGGACCAGCGTCTTGTAGACGAGGTTGCCCGCCTGGATGTCGGGGAACAGCAGGATATCCGCATGGCCGGCGGCCGGGCGGTCCTGGGCACCCTTGTGGTGGGCAGCCTCGGGGTCAATGGCAATATCCATGGACAGGGGGCCGTCGACGACGCAGCCGGTGATCTTGCCCTCGGCGTTCATCTTGCGCAGCTCGTCGGCATCGACGGTGCAGGGCATCTTCGGGTTGACGACCTCAACAGCGGCCAAGGGCGCAACCTTGGGGCACTCGACGCCGCAGGCATGGGCCACAGCAACGGTATTCTCGATGATATGTACTTTATCTTCCAATGTCGGGTAGGTCATGAAGGCGACGTCGGTCAGGAACAGCAGCTGCTCGATGCCCTTGACCTCGAACACGGCGACGTGGGACAGGGTGTTGCCGGTGCGCAGGCCGACTTCCTTGTCGAGCACGCTCTTCAGGAAGGTCTTGGTATCCAGCAGGCCCTTCATGTACATATTGGCCACGCCGTCGTGGGCCAGCTTGACGGCCTTGAGAGAAGCCTGCACCTTGTCAGGCTCATTGATGATCTCATAGTCGGAGAGGTCGATGTTCAGCTCGGCCGCGATCTTGCGGATGGCTGCCTCGTCACCGACGAGGATTGCATCGGCGATGCCCTGCTTGTGGGCAGCGTCAACAGCCTCCAGGACAGCGTCGTCCTCGGCAGCGGCAACGGCCAGCTTCTGCTTGCCACAGGTCTTTACTTTTGCGATCAGGTCCTCAAAATTCATTTTACAGCACCTCGTTTTACTCTTTCAGACGCGGGACACTCTCAAAGCCCCGTATGTTAAAATAATAACACGTTATAGTCCATGGGTCAAGAGGGGGAAGGGGAGAAGGGTGTTAAAAAATTGTTTTTTCGACGTTTCCCGCTTTGCAGGGTTCGATGCCCGCCCCTACAAATGGAGCCGATAAACTGTCCAAAAAAGATTTTTTCTGCGTCTGCCTATATAAATAGGTAGTCAGCTTGGTTTTTTTCTCAAATTTAACTGAATTTCAACAAATTCGTCATTGACAAAACCTTAACAAGATGGTAAAACTATATTAGCGGTTCAAGGACACTTGACCGCAGCGGCACCAGTCCGCCGTACTTCCTGACCCAATGGACAACCAAAGAGCCAGCGTCGGCGCAGGTGCCTAGCTTTACCCCTAAAGTTGTTTAATTTTTAACAGGTAAGGCGTTATTCCAAACCGAAAGGTTCACACATTCATGCCAACCATTGCCATGTATCCCGGCAGCTTCGACCCCGTCACCAACGGGCATCTCGATATTATCAAGCGCTCCAGCCGTATGTTTGACAAAGTGATTGTCGCGGTGCTGGTCAACAGTGCCAAGACCCCGCTTTTCACGGTCGAGGAGCGCGTTGCCATGCTGCGGGATGCCTGCAAGAATATCCCGAACGTCGAGATCGACTCCTTCAACGGCCTGACGGTCAGCTTCGCCAAGCAGAAGGGCGCGACCGTCATGGTGCGCGGCCTGCGGGCAGTCACGGATTTCGAGAATGAGATTCAGCTGGCCCACACAAACTTCGCCATGATGCCCGAGATCGAGACAGTGTTCCTGGCGACGGCCATCAAGTGGAGTTACCTTTCCTCCACCATCGTGCGGGAGGCTGCCCACTATGGGCAGGATGTTTCCCGCTTTGTGCCCCGCAACGTTGAAAAGGCCCTCATCGTCAAGAGGGAAGCAGGGGAGTTATAGCGCATTCATGCCGCACGTATCGTCGGCTTGAAGATAGATAGTTACTCAATAGTCCATCCAAAAGAGACTTATTTTAGGAGGCTACTTATGAAAAAGATCGTCATTGCCAGCGCCTGCCGTACTGCCATCGGTAAGTTCGGCGGCACCCTCGCCAATGTCCCCGCTGCAGAGCTGGGCTCCATTGTCATCAAGGAGGCTCTGGACCGCGCACACGTCAAGCCCGAGCAGGTCGACCATGTCTACATGGGCTGCGTTATCCAGGCTGGCCTGGGCCAGAACGTTGCACGTCAGGCTTCTCTGAAGGCTGGTCTGCCCATCGAGACCCCCGCTGTCACCGTCAACGTGGTCTGCGGCTCCGGTCTGAACTGTGTCAACATGGCTGCCCAGATGATCGAGGCCGGCGATGCCGACATCGTCGTTGCAGGCGGCATGGAGAACATGGACATGGCCCCGTTTGCCATGATGAAGGGCCGCTACGGCTACCGCATGGGCTCCCCCATGGGCAAGAGCGAGCTGGTCGACACGATGGTCAATGACGCTCTGTGGGATGCCACCGGCTTCAACATGCACATGGGCATGACCGCCGAGAATGTCTGCACCAACGAGACCTACCAGAAGAAGTACGGTTACAGCCCCATCAGCCGTGAGCAGCTGGACGAGTTTGCCTTCCATTCTCAGGAGAAGGCCGCCAAGGCTATCGCCGACGGCGCTTTCAAGGACGAGATCGTTCCCGTTGTCATCAAGGGCAAGAAGGGCGACACCGTGTTCGATACCGACGAAGGCCCCCGCATGAGCTCCATGGAGGTTCTGGGCAAGCTGAAGCCCTGCTTCAAGAAGGACGGCATCGTCACCGCCGCCAACTCCTCCGCCATCAACGACGGCGCTGCCGCTCTGGTCATCATGAGCGAGGAGAAGGCCAAGGAGCTGGGCGTTGAGCCTCTGGCCACCTGGGTTGCCGGCGCTCTGGCCGGTGTAGAGCCTGAGGTCATGGGCCTGGGCCCCATCGCCGCCACCAAGAAGGTCATGGCCAAGACCGGCCTGACCGTGGACGACATGGATCTGATCGAGGCCAACGAGGCTTTCGCTGCGCAGTCTGTCGCCGTCGGCGAGGCTCTGCACTTCGACCAGAACAAGCTGAACGTCAACGGCGGCGCTATCGCTTTGGGTCACCCCGTCGGCGCTTCCGGCGCCCGTATTCTGGTCACCCTGCTGTACGCCATGAAGCATCGCGGCGCTCACAAGGGCCTGGCTACCCTGTGCATCGGCGGCGGCATGGGCTGCGCCACCATCGTTGAGATGTAATTACCGGAGGAAATCAAAATGTCCTTTGTTACCACTGAAATTCAGGACGCCGTTGCCGTCCTGACCATCGACCGCCCGAAGGCGCTGAACGCGCTGAACCCGGAGGTTCTGGCTGACCTGAAGGCCGCCTTCGAGGCCATCGATCAGAACGCCGTCCGCTGTGTCGTGCTGACCGGCGCTGGCGACAAGAGCTTCGTTGCCGGTGCTGACATCGGCTCCATGTCCACTATGACCAAGGCCGAGGGCGAGGCTTTCGGCAAGCTGGGCAACGATGTGTTCCTGATGATCGAGCATTTCCCGCTGCCTGTCATCGCAGCTGTCAACGGCTTCGCGCTGGGCGGCGGCAATGAGCTGGCCATGAGCTGCGATATCCGCCTCTGCTCCGACAACGCCGTGTTCGGCCAGCCGGAAGTGGGCCTGGGCATCACCCCGGGCTTCGGCGGCACCCAGCGCTTGGCACGTCTCGTCGGCATGGGCATGGCAAAGCAGCTGGTCTACTCTGCCCTGAACATCAAGGCGGACGAAGCCCTGCGCATCGGCCTGGTGAACGCTGTGTACACCCAGGAAGAGCTGATGCCCGCCGCGCTGAAGCTGGCTGGCAAGATTGCCAAGAACGCGCCCATCGCCGTGCGCAACTGCAAGAAGGCCATCAACGACGGTATCAGCCTGCCCATCGAGAAGGCTGTTGAAGTCGAGGAGAAGCTGTTCGGCGACTGCTTCGAGACCCACGACCAGGTCGAGGGCATGGGCTGCTTCCTGAGCCGCGAGAAGCCGAAACCGAAGCCGGTTTTCACGAACAACTAATTTTAGATAAATCTTAAAATCGTGCGCAGCGCGCACACAGGTTTTTTTATCTTTTATCTATTATCTTTTATCTTAAATTGGAGGTAACTACTATGAAGGTAGGCGTTATTGGCGCTGGCACTATGGGCCAGGGTATTGCAAAGGCTTTCGCACAGGTCGAGGGCTACACCGTTGCTCTGTGTGACATCAAGCAGGAGTGGGCCGAGGGCGGCAAGAACAAGATCGCCGCTGGCTATGCCAAGCTGGTTGCCAAGGGCAAGCTGGATCAGGCTGAAGTCGACCGCCGCATGGCTGCTATCACCGCTGGCCTGAAAGAGGATCTGTGCGCTGACTGCGACCTGATCGTGGAGGCTGCTTTCGAGGATATGAAGGTCAAGCAGACCACCTTTGGCGAGCTGGATAAAATCTGCAAGCCCGAGTGCGTTTTCGCTTCCAACACCTCTTCTCTGTCCATCACCGAGATTGGCAAGGGCCTGTCTCGTCCTCTGGTCGGTATGCACTTCTTCAACCCTGCTGACCGCATGAAGCTCATCGAGGTCATCGCCGGTGTCAACACCCCCGTTGAGACCGTTGAGGCCATCAAGAAGATCAGCACCGAGATCGGCAAGAGCCCGGTTCAGGTCAACGAGGCTGCCGGCTTCGTCGTCAACCGCATCCTGATCCCGATGATCAACGAGGCCGCCTTCATCAAGATGGAGGGCGTCTCCGACATCGCCGGTATCGACACCGCCATGAAGCTGGGTGCCAACCACCCGATGGGCCCCCTGGAACTGGGTGACTTTGTTGGTCTGGATATCTGCCTGGCCATCATGGACGTTCTGTACAAGGAGACCGGCGACAGCAAGTACCGTGCCTGCCCGCTGATCCGCAAGATGGTCCGCGGCGGCAACCTGGGCTGCAAGACCGGCAAGGGCTTCTACGTCTACAACGCTGACCGCACCAAGACCCCGGTCGACGCTCTGTAATTTCGTAAACTTACGCGCCTGGCGCGGCAATGTACCGTGCCGGGCCGCGTTTGTTGATATAGGGAGGATTAAGTAATGGATTTTACTCTGTCTAAACAGCAGCAAATGGTCCAGAAAATGTACAAGGAGTTTGCTGAGAACGAAGTCAAGCCCCTGGCCAAGAAGGTCGACGCGGAGGAGTACTTCCCCAAAGAGACCGTTGAGAAGATGGCTAAGCTGGGCATGATGGGCATTTATTTCCCGAAGTCCGTTGGCGGTGCAGGCGGCGACGTGCTGTCCTACGTCATGGCGGTTGAGGAAATGTCCAAGGTTTGCGGCACGACCGGTGTTATCCTGTCTGCCCACACCTCTCTGTGCGCTGCGCCTATCTACGAGAACGGCACCCCCGCCCAGAAGGAAAAGTACCTGCCCAAGCTGTGCAGCGGCGAGTGGATCGGCGCTTTCGGCCTGACCGAGCCCGGTGCCGGTACCGACGCCCAGGGCCAGCAGACCTTCGCCGTTGACGAGGGCGACCACTGGAAGCTGAACGGCTCCAAGATCTTCATCACCAACGCCGGTTTTGCCGATGTGTTCATCATCATCGCCGTCACCGGTTTTGTCACCGACAAGCGCGGCCGCAAGCAGAAGGAAATCAGCGCCTTCATCGTTGAGCGCACCGATCCCGGCTTCAAGGTCGGCAAGCCCGAGGACAAGATGGGCATTCGCGGTTCTTCCACCTGCGAGCTGATCATGGAAGACTGCATCATCCCGAAGGATCGCCTGCTGGGCGTGAAGGGCAAGGGCTTCCAGCTGGCCATGGCTACGCTGGACGGCGGCCGTATCGGCATCGCTTCCCAGGCTCTGGGCATTGCCGAGGGCGCCATCGACGAGACTGTCGCCTATGTCAAGGAGCGCAAGCAGTTTGGCCGCTCCATCGCACAGTTCCAGAACACCCAGTTTGAGCTGGCCGAGATGAAGGCCCGCGTTGACGCTGCCAAGTATCTGGTCTACGCAGCTGCCCAGAAGAAGCAGGCTGCCATGGACGGCCAGAAGGTTCGTTACAGCGTCGAGGCTGCTGAGGCCAAGCTCATTGCCGCCCGCACCGCCAGCGATGTCACCCGCCGCTGCCTGCAGCTGTTCGGCGGCTACGGCTACACCCGCGATTACCCCATCGAGCGCATGATGCGTGATGCCAAGATCACCGAGATCTACGAGGGCACCAGCGAAGTGCAGATGATGGTCATCAGCGGCGCGCTGCTGAAGTAAGGAGGACAGACGTAATGAAAGCAATCGTTTGTGTCAAACAGGTTCCCGATACGCAGGGCAAGGTCGCTGTCAAGGCTGACGGCACGATGGATCGTTCTGCAATGGCGACCATCACCAACCCTGATGACCTCAACGCCGTTGAGGCTGCCCTGCAGCTGAAAGACGAGACCGGCTGCGAAGTCGTCGTCGTCACCATGGGCCCGCCGCCGGCAGAGGGTATGCTGCGTGAGCTGATGGCCCGCGGCGCTGACCGCGGCGTGCTGGTTTCCGGCCGCGAGTTCGGCGGTTCCGACACCTTCGCCACCTCTCAGATTCTGGCTGCTGCCGTCAACAAGATCGGCGTCGGCCCCGAGGATATCGTTTTCTGCGGTCGTCAGGCCATCGACGGCGACACCGCCCAGGTCGGCCCCCAGATCGCTGAGAAGCTGCACCTGCCCCAGGTCACCTATGTCACCGACATCCAGAAGGATGGCAACTCCCTGACTGTCAAGCGTCAGCTGGAGGACGGCTACATGGAACTGAAGGTCCAGACTCCCTGCCTGCTTACCTGCATCAAGGAGCTGAATACCCCGCGCTACATGAGCGTTTCCGGCATCTTCGAGTGCTACGACAAGCCGCTCGAGGTCTTTGACTACAACGCTTTGAAGGATGACCCGCTCATCGAGACCGATACCATCGGCCTGAAGGGCTCCCCGACGAACGTTTACAAGTCCTTTGCTCCTCCGGTCAAGGGCGCCGGCATCAAGGTCGAGGACGCTGCCCAGCTGGTCGGCATCCTGAACGACAAGCACCTGATTTGAGGAAGGAGAAACGAACAATGGCTGAATTCAATGCAATGGACACCGCCGCCTTCAAGGGCGTGTGGGTTTTCTGCGAGCAGCGCGAAGGCGACATCCAGTCCATCAGCTATCAGCTGCTGAGCGAGGGCCGCAAGCTGGCCAACGACCTTGGCGTTGAGCTGGCTGGCGTTGTCATGGGCAGCGGCCTGGCTGAGGCTGACCTCAAGACTCTGGGCGGCTACGGCGCTGACCGTGTTTACAATATCGACAGCCCCCTGCTGAAGGACTACACCACCGATGGCTATGCCAAGGCGCTGTGCGACCTCATCATGGACAAGAAGCCCGAGATCATGCTGATCGGCGCGACCAACCTGGGCCGTGACCTCGGCCCCCGCTGCGCAGCCCGCCTGCACACCGGCCTGACCGCCGACTGCACCCATCTGGACGTCGATGTCGAGAAGTACAAGAACTTCCTGCGCACCACCTCCAACATTGATGTGGACAACACCAAGTTCGAGGAAAACACCAACCTGAAGATGACCCGCCCCGCATTCGGTGGCCACCTGATGGCTACCATCATCTGCCCGCGCTTCCGCCCGCAGATGTCCACCGTCCGCCCCGGCGTCATGCAGATGCAGGCGTTCGACCAGGCCGGTGCTGACAAGGTCGTCATCGAGAATGTTGCGCCCGCTCTGACTGCCGACGACATCCATGTTCAGGTGCTCGACATCAAGAAGAGCGCTGAGAAGCTCGTCGACCTGATCGGTGCTGACGTTGTCGTCTCCGTCGGCCGCGGTATCTCCGCTGACCCCGAGAAGGGCATCAAGCTGGCTGAGGAGCTGGCCGAGGCTCTGGGCGGTGTTGTCGGTGCTTCCCGTGCCGTCACCGATGAGGGCTGGCTGTCTGCTGACCACCAGGTCGGCCAGACCGGTAAGACCGTGCATCCCCGCATCTACGTTGCCCTGGGCATCTCCGGTGCCATCCAGCACGTTGCCGGTATGCAGGACTCCGAGAACATCATCGCCATCAACAAGAACGAGAACGCCCCCATCTTCGACGTTGCCACCTACGGCATCGTCGGCGATCTGTACAAGGTCGTTCCCGAACTCATCAAGGAGATCAAGGCCGCCAAGGCTTGATCCCGCCTGTAAACAACAAGAGCCGTGCCCCGCAAAGGGCACGGCTCTTTGTTTTTTGTATGGTTAGTCCGCCACGGCCGGGGCGGACAGCAGCTCCGGGGGCAGCTCGCTCTCGTCCTCATTGACGAGGGAATCATCGACATCGAATGTCGCATTAAAGGCCTTTGCAGCAGCATCCGCTAACAGATCGACATCGACCAGCTCACTGTCTGCCATGACATACAGCAGCTTATCATCAAAGCTGACCACGCGGGCCTTATCTGCCTCCACGCAGACCCACTTGCGCATGCTGATATTTTCCTCCATCGAATCGGCGACCTCGCGGGCATCGGCCTTGTCCCTGAGGCGCAGCAGCACAAGGCTGTACGCCTGGCTGCCAGTCATCGGCTCGCTGATGACAGCCGCGTCCACCTTGCCCACATTGTCCGCAGTCAGCCCGGCCAGATAGCCGTACCAGGTCTCGTCGGTCAGGTCGATGGCCGTTGTCTCCATACCCATCAGCTCCACCGGCTGAATCTTATAGATTGCGTCCACCATATCGCTCAGCTCGGCGTCCGGTGCCGACTGGGCATTTTCATCGGTTTCGAGCTCGGGGTCAACACCAAATTCCGGGTCGATCTCCATGCCCGGTTCGGGCGTCACGGCGGGCTTGTTCATAAAATCATCGTCGTTGGTTTTGCCGCCGCAGGCGCTCAAAAGCAGCGCGGCCAGCAGGGCTGTTGCAAAAAGCAGCTTCTTCATACTTGTATTCCTTTCTCGGTCAAAATTTCTTCGGGCGCAAAATGGGCGTCCCAATCGTCGCAGGGCAGGGTATCCGTCAGCACCGCTTCGGGGCAGAGCAATAGCTTTGCTCCTTTATAGTGTGCCAAAAAGCGGTCATAATACCCTCCGCCGCGTCCCAGGCGCACACCGTCGCGGCCAGCAGCCAGGCAGGGGATCAGCGCCAGCGGCCGCGCAAAGACTGCCGGATCGGCAGCGGGCAAGTCGGCGGGCGGCTCTAAAATCCCAAAAGCGCCGGGACGCAGCAGAGCCAAATCCGGGATCTCCACCCAGTCCATGGCCGTTTTGCTCAACACGCGGGGCAGCAGCAGGTGTTTGCCGTCCGCCAGCGCCTGGCGCAAAATGGCCGCTGTATCCGGCTCATCCGGCATGGCTGCAAAGGCCAGCACCGTGCCTGCCGCCGCCCAGCAGGGCAGGGGAAAGAGCACTGCCGCCATGCCGCGCCCCACGGCCTGCATATCCAGAGCCGCACGCAGGGTCCTGGCCTGTGCGCGGGCTTCGCGTTTTGTCATCTGCCGCACCATCCTTTCATTTCGTATTATCATAGCACATCTGCCCTCACCCTACAAGACGGAAAAGTCGGACGTGTTGTTACAGCAGCGACAAAATTTTACTGCCATCTTGCCCAATGCGCTATAATGGAGTATAATATAATCTGTATTGTTATGTATATACTGTCCTATAAAATATAGAAAAAGGAGATTCCAACCATGGGCAAGTTTAATTTTATCAAGACTGAGATTCCTGAAGTGCAGATCATTGAGCCGACCGTCTTTGGCGACGACCGCGGCTATTTCATGGAGACCTACCAAATCGACGAGTTCGCCGCTGCCGGTATCGACAAGCCCTTCGTGCAGGACAACCAGAGCCGCTCCACCAAGGGCGTGCTGCGCGGTCTGCACTTCCAGACCAAGCACACCCAGGGCAAGCTTGTCCGCGTGACCCTGGGCGAGGTATTCGACGTCGCCGTGGACTGCCGCCCCAACAGCAAGACTTTTGGTAAGTGGGTGGGCGTGACGCTGTCCGCCGAGAATAAAAAGATGCTCTGGATTCCCGAGGGCTTTGCCCACGGCTTTGTCGTGCTGTCTGACGTGGCCGAGTTCTGCTACAAATGCACCGACGTCTACGACCCGACTGCCGAGGGCGGCATCCCGTACGACGACCCGACCGTCAACGTGCAGTGGCCTGACTGCGGCTGTGCGCACAAGACCAGCGCCAAGGATAAGGAGCACACCCCCTTCGCCGAGCAGAAGTTCGAGTATTTTGAAAAATATTGAGGATAAGCTGTGCAAAATCTGAAAAACACCTTTGCAGGGTTCTGGAAGTACCGCTACCTGCTGCAAAATCTTATCACCCGCGACTTCAAGCTGAAATACCGCCGCAGCGTGCTGGGCGTAGCCTGGAGCGTGCTGAACCCGCTGCTGACCTGCCTGGTCATGTGGGCCGTGTTCGGTGCGCTGTTCAACCAGCGCGGCCAGGGTATTGAGGATTTTCCGCTGTTCCTCATCATCGGCCAGCTGATGTTCAACTTTTTCCGCGAGAGTACGACCATGGCCATGGAGAGCGTGCTGAAAAACGGCCCATTGCTGCGAAAAGTGTACATCCCTAAGTACATTTTCCCACTGGAAAAGTGCTGCTTTGCGCTGGTCAACTTCTTCTTCAGCCTGGTGGCACTCTTCATCGTGGCGCTGCTGACCTGGTCGCACATTTCGGTCAAGACCGTACTGCTGGCCGTCTATCCCATCGTCATGCTGTTTATTTTCAGCCTGGGCATCGGGCTGATTTTGTCAACGCTCTACGTTTTTGTGCGCGATATCATGCACATTTGGGAAGTGTTCTGCACCCTGCTCGTCTACGGCAGCGCCATCTTCTACGACCCGCGCCAGATGGAAAGCTGGATGCAGTACATCATCAACCTGAACCCCATCTACTGGTACATCACCTCGGTGCGTTCCTGCGTCATGTGGGGCGAAGGGCTGACCCCGAACATGGTGCTCATTCCGTTCCTCTGCGCCGCACTCAGCCTGGGGCTGGGCGTCTGCGTCTTTAAAAAGAACCAGGACAAATTCGTCCTGTACATGTAAGGGGGCATCGAAGTGGCAGAACAGAAACCCATTATCTCCATCGACCATGTTTCGATGCGCTTCAACCTTGCCAAAGAAAAGCACGAGAGCCTGAAAGAGTATTTCGTGGCGCTGCTGCACGGCGGTGTGCGCTTTGACGAGTTTTTTGCTTTGGACGATGTATCGTTTGATATCATGCCCGGCGATTTCTACGGCCTGATTGGCTTAAACGGCAGCGGCAAGTCCACGCTGCTGAAAGTCATTTCCGGCGTGTATAAGCCCAGCGCGGGCCGCGTCACGGTCAACGGCACGATTGCACCGCTGATTGAGTTGGGCGCGGGCTTTGACATGGACCTGACCGCGCGGGAGAACATCTATTTAAACGGCACGGTGCTGGGCTACACGCCCAAGTACATCGACTCAAAATTTGACGATATCGTCGAGTTCAGCGAATTGCAGGATTTTCTCGACGTACCGCTGAAAAACTACTCTTCCGGCATGGTGGCGCGTTTGGCCTTCGCCGTGGCGACGATGACGAAGCCCGATATCCTGATTGCCGACGAGATTCTGTCGGTGGGCGATTTCCTGTTTCAGGAAAAGTGCGAAAAGCGCATGGCGGAGCTGCTTTCCGGCGGTACCACGGTCATTTTGGTCAGCCACTCCATTGACCAGATCGAGCGTATGTGCAACAAGGTCGCCTGGCTCGACCACGGCCATCTGCGCCGCTTAGGCCCGACGAAGGAGATCACCGCCGAGTACCGCAGGTTCGAGAAAAAGGACGCCATGCCTGCGAAAGTTACCGAGGAATAAACGATGCCCGAAAATGCAAAACCGAACAACGAGCGCCCCGCCGACCTTGCCGTACAGGACAGCGTGGGCGGCATGGCGCGGCGGCTTTTGAATCCCGCCCACCTGCGGGATCTGGCCGGGCGCAGTGTGCGCACCTTGCGGGAGCAAGGGGCCGAGCAGCTGTGGCGCGACGTGAAATTTCGCGTCGGTCTGGCCATGCACCACGACGACTGGCGGCATCGGGCAGATATCCCGCTGCGCCGGGAGCTGAAAGCCCAACGCGCTGCACATTTGCAGGGGCCGAAGGTCAGCATCATCGTCCCGTTGTACAACACGCCGCCGAAATTTTTTGACGAAATGCTGCAAAGTGTCGTCAAACAGACCTACACGAACTGGGAATTGGTGCTGGTGGACGCCAGCGACGCCGACAAGCGGCTGGAAAGCCGCCTGCCCAAGGCCGTGCCCGGCACCATCGTCTATGAACCGATTGAGAACGGCGGCATTGCGGCCAACACGACCCGTGGGTTCGAGCTGGCCACCGGCGATTTTGTTGCCCTGCTGGACCACGACGACGTACTGTATTTAAACGCACTGTTCGAGGTTGTACAGACCATCCAAAACACCGGTGCAGATTTTGTGTACAGTGATGAAATTGTCCTCTCCGCCGATTTGAAGGAGCTGGGCGGCTACCACTTCAAGCCCGACTTTGCGCCGGACTACCTGCGCGGGGTCAACTTCATTACCCATCTGGCCGTGTTCAGCCGCCCGCTGCTGGATGCCGCCGGGGCCTATGAATCGAAAGAGTTTGACGGCGCACAGGACCACGATTTGATTCTGCGCCTGACTGAAAAAGCCCAGCACATCGAGCATATCAAGAAAGTACTCTACATCTGGCGCGGCCATGCAGGCTCAACGGCAGCCGGCATGGAGGCCAAGCCCTACGCCATCGCGGCGGGGGAGCGGGCCATCGACGCGCAGCTCGAACGTCTCAGCCTGCCGGGGCACGCCATGGCGGTGCCCGATGCACCCGGCGCGTTCCAGGTCAAGTACGAGCTGACCGGCCACCCGAAAATCAGCGTGCTGATTCCCAACAAGGACCACACCGACGACCTGGACCGCTGTCTGACAAGTCTGTACAAAAACGCCGGGTATGACAATTTTGAGGCCATCGTCATCGAGAACAACTCCACTGACCCGGCGACATTTGCCTACTATAAAACGCTGCATGACCGGTTCCCGACCTGCAGGGTCGTGACGTTTGAGGGGAAAGGCCCGTTCAATTTCTCGGCTATCAACAACTTTGGCGCGACGTTTGCCGAGGGTGAGCACCTGCTGCTGCTGAACAATGATATCGAGATTTTGTCACCCGACTTTTTGCGCGAACTGCTGAGCTACAGCCAGCGGCCCGATGTGGGCGCGGTGGGCGCAAAGCTCTACTACCCCGACGACACGATCCAGCACGCGGGCGTGCTCATGGGCATCAACGGCAGCGCGGGCCACAGCCACAAGAGTTACCCCCGCACGGCCGTCGGCGATATGTACCGCCTGGTCACGACGCAGGATTACATGGCCGTGACCGGTGCCTGCCTGATGACGAAAACCGCACTCTACCGTGCATTTGGCGGTCTGGACGAGGAAAAGTTCGCCGTTGCCTACAACGACGTGGACTACTGCCTGAAGTTGTGGCAGAAAGGCCTTTTGAACGTCTACACGCCCCGCGCCGAGGCCTACCATTACGAGAGCAAGAGCCGAGGCCTGGACACCCTGAGCGAGAACGCCCGCCGATACGAGCGCGAGAAAGCGAATTTCTACGCAAAATATAAACAGTATATCGACAATTACGACCCTTATTACAACCCACATTTCAACAATCTGTTTGAAAATTTCGGGTTGAAGTGATGAAGCCAAAACGGAAAATCAACCGCCTTACGGAGTACGATTACGCACAGAACGGCGCGTATTTCATCACGATTTGCACGCACGAACGACAGAGGATTTTGTGGGAAAATGATACGTTCACGGAAGCCGAGAATGTAGGGGCGAGCATTGCTCGCCCGCAGCACCCACCCGCGTTGTCCAAAGCAGGAAAAGTTGTAGAGCGGTGTATTTGGGAAATCCCAAAACAGTATCCGCATATCTCGTTAGAAAAGTACGCCATAATGCCAAACCATGTTCATTTGTTGTTGTTAATCCAGAATGGGCCGGGCGGGCGACCAATGGTCGCCCCTACAATCTCTACCGTTATACAGCAATTTAAAGGTGTCGTTTCCAAGCGGCTTTCCCGCCCCATCTGGCAAAAATCTTTCCATGACCATGTTGTACGCACCGAACATGGCTACGCACAAATTTGGCAGTATATCGACACGAACCCCCGCCTCTGGCACAAAGATTGCTTTTATGAGGAGCCACCCCATGAGCCTTGAGACAAAACGCATCAAAGAGCTGTTCGGCTATGCGCGGACCCTGACGAAAGAACAGGGCGTCGGCGTCATGGCCGGGCGGGCCGTCGGCTTTTTTAAACGGCGGTTCTTCGGCAAAAAGGCGCGGTACCTGCCCGCAAAACAGACATTAGACGTTCAGCGTGCCGACCCGGCCGCTAAGACCTGGCCCACCATCAGCATCCTGACGCCGCTGTACAACACGCCACCGCAGTTTTTGCAGCAGTTTTTGAACAGCGTGCAGGCCCAGACCGCGCCGAACTGGCAGCTGGTGCTGGTGGATGCCAGCGATGACGCCCACCCCGACGTTGCCAAAACCGTGCAGGCCCGCGCCGCGCAGGACAAGCGCATTGTCTACGCCAAAATTGAGAATAAGGGCATCGCCGCCAACACAAACGAGGCCGCCAAGCTCGCCACCGGGGACTACCTGGCCCTGGCCGACCACGACGATATGCTGGCCCCCCACGCCGTCTACTGCATGGGCAAGGCCCTGGCCGAAAGCGGTGCAGCCTTCGCGTACAGCGACGAGGCCCTGTTTGAAAAAACGCCCGAGCATCCCCGCGTCGGCCACTTCAAGCCCGACTACGCGCCCGAGTACCTGATGGCGGTCAACTACATCTGCCACCTGGCTGTCTTCAAAAAATCGCTGTTCAATGCCGTCGGCGGCGAACGACCCACGTGCGACGGTGCGCAGGATCACGACTTATTCCTGCGCCTCATCGATGAAATGCAGCGCACTGACCCCGCAGCCAAGCCGCTGCACATCCCGCAGGTGCTGTACTATTGGCGCGTGCATGCGGCATCCACCAGCGGCGGCACGGCGGCTAAGCCCTATGTCGAGCAGGCCGCGCAGCGCGCCGTCGCCGACCACCTCGCTGCCACCGGGCGGCAGGGCAGGGTGGAGGCCGGGCGCTTCCCCGGCACCTGCCACGTCGTCTGGGACATCCCGGAGCCGCAGCCCCTCGTGTCTATTTTGATCCCCAACAAAGATCACACCGACGATCTGGAAAAATGCCTGCACAGCATCTACGCCAAGACGACCTATGAAAATTTTGAGGTCATCGTCATTGAGAACAACTCCACCGACCCCGCCACAACGGCCTACTACAAAAAGCTGCCCGACCGCTACGACCGCGCCCGGGTCGTGACCTACAAGGGCGGGTTCAATTTCAGCCGCATCAACAATTTTGGCCGCAAGTACGCTGCGGGCAAGTATCTGTTGCTGCTGAACAACGACGTCGAGGTCATCAACGGCGACTGGCTCACCCAGATGGTGGGCGAGTGCAGCCAGCCCGGCGTCGGCATCTGCGGCGCGATGCTCTACTACCCCGACGACACGATCCAGCACGCGGGCATCATCACCGGGCTGGGCGGCTACGCGGGCCACAGCCACAAGTACCACAAGCGCGGCGGCAGCGGGTATATGTTCCGCCTGGCCACCGTGCAGGATTTTTCGGCCGTGACGGCCGCCTGCCTGCTGGTGCGCACCGCCGTTTATGACGAAGTGCACGGCCTGGACGAGGAGTTCACCGTCGCCTACAACGACGTGGACTTCTGCCTGCGGGTGCGGGATGCCGGCTACCGCATCGTCTGGACGCCCTATGCCGAGCTTTACCATTATGAGAGCAAGAGCCGCGGCTCGGACGAGAACGACCCGGCCAAAAAAGCTCGTTTTGACGCCGAGCACGACCGCCTGTATGCCGTACACGGCAGGGACAACATCCTGCACGACCCCTATTACAGCCCATCACTGTCTCTGGACTATGAAGATTTCCGTGAGAGCGGAGATTTGCGGAATTTGAAATGAGTTGATTGCCTTCCCCCGTGGGGGAAGGTGCCCGAGGCCCCGACCGAGGGCGGATGAGGGGCGGGTTTGCCCTATTGCCCGTCAGTGGGAAATTCCCGGTAAGTTTGCCCCTCATCAGTCAGCGGGCGGGGCCGCTGACAGCTTCCCCCCTCTGGGGAAGCCATACTGACAAAAAACGCACGCCGTAAATTTCACGGCGTGCGTTTTTATTATTCTTTTTTATCCGGCGGGAACTCGCCCTGCTTTTCGGCCTCTAAGCGGCTCAGGCGGGCTTCCAGTTCGGAGATACGCTGGTTGACGATATCCGGCAGATCCTGCTGATCCAGGTCGTCCGCCGGAACGCACTTGACGCTGCCGACCCGCACGACCTCGGCGGGGACGCCGACGGCGGTGGCGTTGGCGGGCAGGTTTTTCAACACCACACTGCCCGCGCCGACGCGGACGTTATCGCCGATATAAACCGGGCCCAGCACCTTGGCCCCCGCGCCGATCAGGACGTTGTTGCCCAGCGTCGGGTGGCGCTTGCCAGTATCCTTGCCGGTGCCGCCCAGGGTCACACCGTGGTAGATCGTGCAGTTGTCGCCGATTTCCGCCGTTTCGCCAAAGACGATGCCCATGCCGTGGTCGATAAAGAGCTTGCGGCCGATTTTGGCGCCGGGGTGAATTTCAATGCCGGTCAGGTGGCGTGCCAGCTGGCTGACGAACCGCGCCAGAAAGAAACACTTATGGTTGTACAAAAAATGCGCAATCTTGTGCGTGACCAACACATGAAAGCCGGGATACAGGATAATAACCTCCGCCACATTGCGCGCGGCGGGGTCTTTATCGCGGATATTTTTTGCATCTTCCCAAAGGCCCATAGTTCATTCCTCTTAACTTCACCATAATAATTTATAGTATAGCATATTTTTGTGCCGGGTGCAATGCTTGCAAAAAATCGCGCTGCACGGTATACTGAACCCAAACCACACAAAAACGAGGGGGGGTGCTGTAAGGTTGGCCGCATCGGCACACGCTGTAAATACACTTTTATCAATTTGTACAAAAGTCGGCGCAAAAATTCAGGAAATCCCTACTTTCGCAATCCGGGCGTTTGCATTGACACTGCCGCGTGTGCATGGTACAATAAGTAAAACCCATGTAAAAATGACGGGAAGGAGCTTGCCAGAATGATGATGCAGTTTGTTTCTTGCTTCAAAATTCACGGTGCAGTGTTTTTTCCTGCTGTTGATTTGAGTGTGACTTTTTGACTTTTCCCTTTTGGGAAAAGTTTTTTTTTGCCCAAATCCCCTAGGGGCCTTTGGGCAAAAGGAAATGGTAAGGAGGTTCCCACCATGCTGATCCGCAACGCAAAGAACAGCGCCGGCAAACCTGTTGAGGTCTGGCTGCGCGACGGCAAGATCGCCGCTGTCGGCCTGGGGCTGCTTGTCCCGGAAGGGGAGACGGTGCTCGACGCCAAGGGCCGTACCGTGCTGCCTGCCTTCATCGACACCCACTGCCACTGGCGCACCCCCGGCTTTGAGTATAAAGAGGATATCTCCACCGGCTCTGCCGCCGCAGCAGCGGGCGGGTATACCTTCGTGAACCTGATGCCCAACACCAAGCCTGTCTGCTCTTCCGCCGAAATTGCCCACGCCGTCGAGGCTGAGGCCGCCCGCGTGGGGCTGTGCGACGCAAACCAGACCGTCTCCATCACGAAAGATTTTGACGGCAAAACGCTGGATCATCTGCTGACCCTGCCCGAGGATGTCAAATTCATCACCGAGGATGGCAACGGTGTCATGAACAATGCCGTCATGGCCCGCGCCTTTGCGATCGCCACCGAGCGCGGCCTAACCATCATGTCCCACGCCGAGGACCGCGAGATCAGCCCATGGGACTACCGCCTGGCTGAGAACATCGAGACGGTGCGCAACTGCCACCTGGCCGAATATTACGGCACGCGGCTGCATATGTGCCACGTCTCCACGAAGGAATCCGTGGACGCCGTGCGGATGAGCCGGATGAAGGGTGCGCGGGTCAGCTGCGAGGTCACGCCCCATCACCTGTGGTTTGACGACAGCCGCCTGACCTACCGCGTCAATCCGCCCATCCGCAAGGCGGACGACGTGAACGCACTGATTGACGCCATCAAGGACGGCACCGTAACCTGCATCGGCACCGACCATGCTCCCCACACCGCCGAAGAAAAGGAGAAGGGAGCCGCCGGTATGGTGGGCCTGGAAACCGCGTTCGGCGTCTGCTACACCAAGCTCTGCCGCGAGCAGCGCATCCCGCTGGAAATGCTCAGCTTTTTGATGAGCGCAGGCCCCGCCGCCGTGCTGGGCCTGGCCGACCACAAGGGCCTGCTGGAACCGGGCTACGACGCCGATGTCGTGCTGGTGGATATCGACCATATGTATGAAGTCCACGCCGACGAGCTGCACAGCAAGAGCAAGAACTGCCCTTATGACGGTGCGCTGCTCTACGGCAAGGTCGTAACAACGATCAAAGGCGGAAAGGTTACGTTCCAGATTGAAGAGTAACGCCACTTCACGCACAAAACACCCGTAGGGGCGCATTCCCTATGCGCCCGTGCAAGGCTGCCGCTGGCACAGCCCCGCGGGCGGATATAGAATCCGCCCCTACGATTTCCAACATTATATACATTATATTGCAGAGCCACAAAGCCACAATTTGTATACATCAAACGGAGGAATCAGCATGCTTACCAACATGGACAAACTGTACGAGAGCGTTGCCGCGAACGGCCCTGTCTGCGTGGGGCTGGATACCGAAATCAGCTACCTGCCCACCACCGACACCGCCAGGACGGCAGGGGAGAATGTCGTCGCGTTTAACCGCGCCCTGATTGACGCCACCAAGGGCGTGGCGGGCTGCTACAAAGTGCAGATCGCCTACTACGAGTCCCTGGGCCTGGACGGTATGCGCGCCTACGCCGAAACGCTGAAAATGGCCCGCGCCACCGGCCTGCCGGTCATTGCCGATATCAAGCGCGGTGACATTGCCAAGACTGCTGAAATGTACGCCAAGGCGCACTTTACCGGCGATTTTGAGGCCGATATCATCACACTGGCCCCCTACATGGGCCTGGATTCCATCAGCCCTTATCTGCCGTACTGCGCCGAGCAGGGCAAGGGCGTGTTCGTCCTCTGCCGCACCTCCAACCCCGGCGCGAAGGATTTTGAGTACAAAAAGCTGGACGATGGCCGCCACGTCTATGACCTCGTCGGCGACAGTCTGACCGCCCTGGGCAAGGACTACATGGGTGAGCACGGCTATTCCAGCATCGGCCTGGTCATTGGCGGTACCCACACCGAGGAAGCTACTGCCATCCGCGCGGCCTACAAGGACACCTTCTTCCTGATCCCCGGCTACGGTGCGCAGGGCGGCAAGGCGGCCGACATTGCCCAGTACCTGACCAAGGGCAACGGCGGCGTCGTCAATTCCAGCCGCGGCATCCTGCTGGCCTACAAGAAACAGCCCGGCGTCGCCTTTGACGAGGCCGCCTACAACGAGTGCGTGCGCATGCGGGAGGATATCCAAGGTGAATGCAACAAGCTGTAATTTAACGGTCCTGCGTCAGGAAGTTGTCGCTTCCGATATCATGCGCCTGGTCGTGCAGTGGCAGGATCCCAGCCGCGAACCCCATGCGGGCCAGTTTTATATGCTGCGCGCCTGGGCAGCGGACGCCACGCCGATTTTGTCCCGCCCCATCAGCGTGGACGATTTTGATAACCAGACCGGCGCACTGACCTTTTTGTATCAGGTCAAGGGCGAGGGCACCCGCAAGCTGGCTGCGCTGCAGGCTGGCAATGCCCTGACCGTGACAGGCCCCTGCGGTAACGGCTTTGACACCGCCGCGCTGGCCGCCAGCCACAAGCGCATTGCCGTCGTGGGCGGCGGCATCGGCACCGCGCCGCTGCTGCTGCTCTGCAAGGAGCTGTGCCGCGCGGGCGTGCGGCCCGACCTCTACGTCGGCTTCCGCGACGCCAGCTATGGCATGGAGAGCTTTGTGCCCTGGTGCCACACTATCCACCTGGCCACCGACTCCGGCAGCGAGGGCCACCACGGCCTGGTAACGGACCTGCTGGACGTGCGCAACTATGACATTGTGCTGACCTGCGGCCCCATGGTCATGATGCGCGGCGTGGCCAAGCTCTGCGCCGACGCGGGTGTGCCCTGCCTGGCCAGCCTTGAAAAGAAGATGGCCTGCGGTCTGGGTGCCTGCCTGGGCTGCACCTGCCACACGAAAATCGGCCCGGTCACGGTCTGCAAGGACGGCCCGGTCTTTAGCGCACAGGAGGTGTTTGACTGATGGCAGATCTTCACGTTGATTTCCTCGGCAAGCGCCTGGCCGGGCCGGTCGTCGCGGCCAGCGGCACCTTCGGCTTCGGCCCCGAGTACGCGGGCATCGAGGATTTGCGGGTGCTGGGCGGTATCTCCGGTAAGGGGCTGACCCTGCACGGCCAGCCCGGTAACGAGGGCGAGCGCCTGTACGAGACGCCCTCCGGCCTGATGAACTCCATCGGCCTGCAAAACCCCGGCGTACAACACTTTATCGACCACGAGCTGCCCGCCATGCGCCAGTGCGGCACTACCGTCTGGGCCAACCTGGGCGGCCACACCATCGACGAGAACGTCGAGGGCGTCATGATGCTCTGCGCTGCGGGCGTGGATTTCATTGAACTGAACATCAGCTGCCCGAATGTCAAGCAGGGTGGTCTGGCGTTCGGCATCCGCGCGGCGGATGCAAGCGAGGTCGTTTCTGCGGTGCGCAAAGTCTGCAATGTGCCGCTCATCGTCAAATTGAGCCCCCAGGCCGAGAGCATCCCCGAGATGTGCAAGGCCGTCGAGGCTGCAGGCGCGGACGCCATCAGCCTGTGCAACACCTTCCAGGCCTGCGCCATCGATCTGGAAAAGCGCCGCCCGGTGTTCAACAACACCTTCGCGGGCCTGTCCGGCCCGGCGGTGCGGCCGATTGCCCTGCGCATGGTCTGGCAGGCCGTGGGGGCCGTCAGCATCCCGGTCGTGGGGCTGGGCGGCATCCTGACCGGCAGGGACGCGCTGGAGTTCATCATGGCCGGTGCGGCCGCCGTGCAGGTGGGCACCGCGAATTTCCTGGACCCGAAAGCCTGCACCCGCATCACGAGCGAGATCAACCAATGGATGGACGCTCACGGCGTCAAGACGCTGGAGGAGATCCGCGGCTGCGCAAGATAAAAGCCTTCCCCCTAGGGGGAAGGTGGCCGAAGGCCGGATGAGGGGCATGCTTGCACCGCCGCCCCTTCACGGGCAGCAACGGCAAGGTCGCCCCTCATCAGTCGGCGGTCAGGGCCGCCGACAGCTTCCCCTTAAGTGGGAAGCTGTCACCAAGATAAGCATTCATGTATCTTGCATTTTTATACAGAATATGCTACTATAAGTTGAATAACATACAGGAGGAACAAACTATGGCACGCGAAGCTCTGGACGTTTTGAAAGAATGTGAAGCATTTTTGGAGGGGCACTTCCTGCTGTCCTCCGGCCGTCACTCCGGCGCATACTGCCAGATGGCCTTTTTGCAGCAGTACCCGGACAAGGCCGCTGAGGTCATGGCCCCGGTCGCCGAGAAGCTCAAGGAACTGAACATTGACGTTGTAGTCGGCCCCGCCATGGGCGGCATTGTCTACGCCTACGAGCTGGGCCGTCAGATGGGCAAGCGCGCCATCTTCACCGAGCGCGTTGACAATGTCATGACCCTCAAGCGTTTCCGCATCCATCCGGGCGAGCGCTGCGTCATCGCCGAGGACGTTGTGACCACCGGTGTTTCCAGCCTGGAAACCAAGCGTGTCATCGAGGAAAACGGCGGCATCTGCGTGGGCATCGCATGCGTAGTGGACCGCACCCGCGCCGAGGCACCGTCCCCGATCCCCATTGTGGCAAGTGCGCTCAAGCTCGACCTGCCCAACTATGCCCCCGAGGAATGCCCCATCTGCAAGGAGGGCAAGCTGCCGCTGGTGCACCTGGGCAGTCGCAAGATGAAGGAAGCTGCGAAGCAGACTTTGTAAGCAGAGAAATGAGAAGTAAAGAAGAGATAAGAGGGCTTCCTGAATTTACTCTTTTCTCTCTTACCTCTTCTCTTGCACACGTTTACTTTATAGATAACAAAAACGAGAGGCTTACACTATGCAGGCATATCTGATATTGGCCAATGGCCGGGTGTTCCGCGGGGTCAGCGTGGGCTGCCCCGGCACCACCATCGGCGAGGTCGTTTTCGCCACCGGTATGGTCGGCTTTGAGGAAACGCTGACTGACCCCAGCTACTACGGCCAGATCATCACCCAGACCTATCCGCTCATCGGCAACTACGGCATGAACAGCGAGGATACTGAGAGCGGCAAGATTTGGGCCAAGGGCTACATTGTGCGCGAGGCGTGCAAGACCCCTTCCAACTTCCGCAGCGAGGAAACGCTGGATTCCTTCTTGAAGAAAAACGGCATCATCGGCATTGAGGGCATCGACACCCGCAGCCTGACCCGCACCCTGCGGGAGAGCGGCGTCATGAACGGTGCCATCACCACCGAGTTTGACCCTGACGCCGAGCCGGAGAAGAAGGCCGCGCTGCTGCCCGAGATTGCCGCTTATGCCGTCGTCAACGCCGTCAAGACCGTCACCTGCCGCGAGGCCAAGACCTATGAGCCGACCCAGGCAGGGGAGTGGGGCGACACGCCTCTGCACGTTGCACTGTTGGATCTGGGCTGCAAGAACAACATCGTGCGCTGTCTGCAAAAGCGCGGCTGCCGCGTGACCGTGCTGCCCGGCACGGCCACCGCCGCCGAACTGGCTAAACTTAACCCCGACGGCCTGATGCTCTCCAACGGCCCCGGCGACCCGGCGGAGAATGTGGAAATCATTGCAAACATCCGCGAAATGCTGAACACCGGCATCCCGACCTTCGGTATCTGCCTGGGCCACCAGCTCACCGCGCTGGCCGCGGGCGCTAAGACCTGCAAGCTGAAATACGGTCACCGCGGTGCCAACCAGCCGGTCAGCCACATCAGCAAGAGCCGTACCTTCATCACGAGCCAGAACCACGGCTACGCGGTGGAGGACGAGACACTGTCCAAGGACGTAGGCCAGATGAGCTACTTCAACGCCAACGACGGCACCTGCGAGGGTGTTGACTACTTTAAATGGAACTGCTTCACCGTGCAGTTCCATCCCGAGGCCAACGGCGGCCCCAAGGATACCGAGTTCCTGTTTGACGAGTTTGTCAGCCGTATGCTGGCTGCGAAAGGAGTGATCGACAATGCCTAAAGACCCGCGTATCAAAAAGGTGCTGGTCATCGGTTCCGGCCCCATCATTATCGGTCAGGCGGCGGAGTTCGACTACTCCGGTACCCAGGCCTGCCGTGCGCTGAAATCCGAGGGCGTCGAGACGGTGTTGGTCAACTCCAACCCCGCTACCATCATGACCGACCCTGACATCGCCGACCATGTATATATTGAGCCGCTGACCGCCGAGGTCGTCGAGCGCATCATTGAAAAAGAAAAACCCGACGCCATCTTGCCTAACCTGGGAGGCCAGATGGGCCTGAACCTCTCCATGGAGTTGGCCCGCAGCGGTTTCCTGGACCGCAGCGGTGTCCGCCTGCTGGCCTGCAAGCCCGACACCATCGATCGCGCCGAGGATCGCCAGCTGTTCAAGGACACGATGGAAAAGCTGCACCAGCCCATCATCCCCTCCAAAGTCGTGGAGGATCTGGACGACGCACTGGACTTTGCCGAGGTCATCGGCTACCCGGTCATCGTGCGCCCTGCTTTTACCATGGGCGGCACCGGCGGCGGCATCTGCGAGGACCGCGAGAAGCTGCATGAAATCGCCACCAACGGTCTGCGCCTGTCTCCGATCCACCAAATCCTCGTAGAGAAGTGCATTTCCGGCTGGAAGGAAATCGAGTACGAGGTCATGCGTGACTCCAAGGGCAACGTTATCACCGTCTGCAACATGGAGAACCTGGATCCCGTCGGCATCCACACCGGTGACTCCATCGTCGTGGCCCCCAGCCAGACCCTCTCCGATAAAGAGTACCAGATGCTGCGCACCGCCGCGCTGGATATCATCACCGAACTGGGCATCGAGGGCGGCTGCAACTGCCAGTTTGCCCTGAAGCCGGACAGCTTTGAGTATGCGGTCATCGAGGTCAACCCCCGCGTGTCCCGCTCCTCCGCGCTGGCATCCAAGGCTACCGGCTATCCCATCGCCAAGGTCGCTACGAAGATCGCCCTTGGCTATACGCTGGACGAAATCACCAACGACGTTACCGGCGAGACCTGCGCCTGCTTTGAGCCGGCCCTCGACTACGTTGTCGTCAAATACCCGAAGTGGCCGTTTGACAAGTTCGTCTATGCGGACAAGTCTCTGGGCACCCAAATGATGGCCACCGGCGAGGTCATGGCCATCGGCAACAATTTCGAGCACGCCATGATGAAGGCCGTCTCCTCCACTGAGCTGGGCCTTGACACGATGACGCTGCCCGACTTTGAAAAGCTGACCACCGAGGAAGTCATTGAACACCTGCACGTGCAGGACTCCGAGCGCGCCTTCTGCGTCTACGAAGCCCTCAAGCGCGGCGTGCCACATGATGTGATTTATGACATCACCAAGATCGACTGGTGGTTCCTGGACAAATTGCAGCACCTGGCCGACATTGAAATGGGCCTGAAAACCGGCGAACTGACGACGGAAAAATATCTGAACGCGAAGAGGTTCGGTTTCCTGGATAAGACCATCAAACGCCTGGCGGGCGTGGACACCCTGCCCGAAGCGCCGAAGGCCGCCTTCAAGATGGTCGACACCTGCGCCGCGGAATTTTCCGCCAAGACGCCGTATTTCTACTCCACCTACGACGAGGATAACGAGGCCAAGCAGTTTATCGCCGAGCGCAGCGACCCCAACAAGAAGAAGGTGCTCGTTTTCGGCTCCGGCCCCATCCGCATCGGTCAGGGCATCGAGTTCGACTACTGCTCGGTCCACGCGGTCTGGACGCTGAAGCAGCACGGCTGCGAGGCGATCCTGGTCAACAACAACCCCGAGACGGTCTCCACCGACTTTGACACCGGCGACCGCCTCTACTTTGACCCGCTGAACCCCGAGAGTGTTGACCACATCATCGAGACCGAGAAGCCGGACGGCTGCCTTGTCCAGTTCGGCGGCCAGACTGCCATCAAGCTGGCCAAGCACATGGACGAGATCGGCCTGCCGATTCTCGGCACCCCTGCCGATGCCATCGACGAGGCCGAGGACCGCGAACGCTTTGACGAGCTGCTCGAGCGCTGCGGCATCCCCCGCCCGGAGGGCCGCACCGTCTTTACGCTGGACGAGGCTTTGCAGGCGGCGCAGGAGGTCGGCTACCCAGTCCTGATGCGTCCGTCCTATGTTCTGGGTGGCCAGAACATGATCGTGGCCTACAATTCCAGCGACGTTATCGAGTACATGGGCGTCATCACGAAGCACGTTGACATGAGTCACCCGGTCCTGATGGACAAGTACATCCTGGGTACCGAGTGCGAGGTCGACGCCATCTGCGACGGCACGGATTACCTCGTGCCCGGCATCATGCAGCAGGTCGAGCGTACCGGCGTTCACTCCGGCGACTCCATCTGCGTCTACCCGCCCACGACCTTCAGCCAGAAGGTCATTGACACGCTGGTCGACTACACCGGCCGCTTTGCCCGCGAGCTGAAGGTCGTGGGCCTGGTCAACGTGCAGTACGCCGTGCAGAATGACCGCGTCTACGTCATCGAGGTCAACCCGCGTTCCTCCCGCACCGTGCCCTATATCTCCAAAGTCACCGGTGTGCCGATGGTCGATCTGGCCGTGCGCTGCACCTTGGGCGAAAAGCTCAAGGATATGGGCTACGGCACCGGTCTGTGGCGCAATGGGCAGAGTCCCTACTACGCCGTCAAGGTGCCTGTGTACAGTTTCCTGAAGCTGCACGGCGTTGACACGATGCTGGGCCCCGAGATGAAGTCCACCGGTGAGGTGCTGGGCATCGCCCCCACCTTCCACGAGGCCATGATGAAGGGCCTGGTGGCGGCTGGCTACCAGTTCAAGGTGCCCGGCCCCGGCTCCTGCGTCATTATCTCGGTCAAGGACAGCGACAAAGCTGAAGCTGCCAAGCTGGCCTGGAAGCTGCACGACTACGGCTATAAGATTTACGGCACACCCGGCACAGCCAAGTACTTGAACGGCGAGATGATACCCTGCAGTGTCGTCCGCCAGATGAGCGGCGCACGCCCCAACGTGCTGGATCTGCTGGAAAGCGGCCTGGTGGATTACATCATCTCCACCAGCCCCCATGGCCGCGACCCGCACCGCGACTCGGTCAAGTTCCGCCGCAAGGCCACCGAGCTGTCCATCCCGACCATCACGGCCATGGACACCGCCAGCGTGCTGGTGGACGCCCTGCGCGGCGACCACGATATCAGCCAGATGGAGCTGGTGGATATCGCGAATTTGCACCGCGAAGCGGCAAATGGGAAATAACAAATAGCTTGAACGCCTGTACCTGTAAAAGAGGTGCAGGCGTTTTGTTGTGGATTGCTATTATAGGGCGGTTGCAGGGGTTTACAATTCCATAGAAACGAACTATACTGAAATCAATATCATATCATTGGGGGCATCCTATATGAATATCACGGAATTTGCGGCCTATGCGGGGGTATCCAAGGCGGCGGTCAGCCGGTATTTCAACAACGGCTACCTGAGCGCCGACAAGCGCGCAGCCATTGAAAAGGCCGTGGCCGAGACCGGCTACCGCCCAAGTATGCAGGCGCAGATGATGCGCACCCGCCGTACCCGGCAGATCGGCGTCATTATGCCCAAGCTCAGCAGTGAGAGCTGCGCCCGCATGGTGGAGGGCATCAGCCGCGTGCTGGACGAACAGGGCTACCAACTGCTGCTGGTCAACACAGCCAACGAGAACGAGCGCGAGGTCAAAGCGCTGGACACGCTGCGGCACGACGCCGTGGACGGCATTATCCTCATCGCCACCATCTTCACGCCGGAGCACCAAGCCGTACTGGACAGTCTGAAAATCCCGGTCGTCATTCTGGGCCAGCAGTACGGCGGCTATTCCAGCGTGTATCACGACGATTTCGGTGCAGCCCGCGCCGCCACTGCGCATATGCTGGAAAAAGGCCGCCGCGCACCGGGGTTCCTGGGGGCCACCATGCTGGACAAGTCCGTCGGCCAGGCCCGCCGGGCCGGGTTCGAGGCCGCACTGTGGGACGCCGGGCTGGTACCGCGCCCCCAGCGGGTCAGCGTGGCGCGGTTCAACATGGAGTCCGGCTACCAGCAGGCGCAGCAGCTTTTGGAACGCGACCCCGGCATCAACTGCCTGTTCTGCGCCACCGACACCATTGCCATCGGTGCGCTGCAATACTGCCGCAGCCATGGCCTGCGCGTGCCAGAGGACATCATGATCGCCGCCGTGGGCGACAGCCGTGCGGGCCGTGTTGCCTATGTGCCGCTGACCAGCGTCCACCTGCACTATCGCACGGCAGGGGACAAGGCCGCCCGCCTGCTGTTGGAAATGCTGGCCGACCCCCACACCAAACCCCGCGACCTGCAACTAAGCTGGGAGCTGAAATGCCGGGCGTCTACCGGGGATGAAAATGCCGACGAGAATGTTTGGGCGCTGTAGCGTTCCGACCCGCTGCCATGCAGGGGCTGGGTATGCCCGGCCCGCAGCTTTCCCACAAGCGGGCATCTGCCGCAAAGCTGCGGGCCGCCCATGGACGTTCCCTACAACTCAGCACCCATAAATTTGTGCATTTTGCCTTACTTCCATGTGAAACTGTGTGAAATCGATAACACATGCTTTGTAGATTGTTGCAACCCGCGAATAGAAATTCCGCACAACATCGCTTATAATAAAATCATCAAATGAAATTGATTTCACAGTCCTCTACACCATCACAAGAAGGAGAGTCATTATGGATTACAAACACGCGGCACAGCAAGTTCTGGATGCCATCGGCGGCGCATCCAACATCGTATCCGCAGCCCACTGCGCGACCCGCCTGCGCCTAGTCATCGCCGACAACAGCAAGGTCAACAAGAAAGCCCTCGAAAATGCCGAGGGTGCCAAGGGCGTTTTTGAGGCACAGGGGCAATTACAAATCATCTTCGGCACCGGCGCCGTGAACAAAGTCTACGACGAGTTCACCGCGCTGGCGGACATCACCGGCGCAACGAAAGAGGAAGTCAAGCAGGCTGCGGCCGCCAAAGCGCCGTGGTACCAGCGGGCCATCAAGACCCTGGGTGACATCTTTGTGCCCATCATCCCGGCCATCGTGGCGTCGGGCTTCCTCATGGGCATCATGGAAGCGCTGAACTTCATGGTCAACAACGGCTTCCTCAACATCGATACCTCCGGCTCGGTCTACGTCTTTGCACAGATTTTTTCCAACACCGCCTACACTTTCCTGCCCATCCTGATTGCCTATTCTGCCGCGAAAGTCTTCGGCGGCAACCCTTACCTGGGCGCGGTCATCGGCATGATCATGATCCACCCCAACCTGCAAAACGCCTGGACCGTCGCGTCCCAGGGCGTGCAGACCTATCAGCCGGTGTTCGGCGGGTTGTACTCCATCCCGCTGGTGGGCTACCAGGGCCACGTCATCCCGGTCGTCATTGCAGTCTGGGTCATGTCGCAGATTGAAAAGCGGCTGCACAAGGTCGTGCCTGCCATGTTTGACCTGTTTGTCACCCCGCTGGTTTCCGTTTTCGTCACCGGCTATCTGACGCTGGCCGTCATCGGCCCCATCTTCACCACCATTGAGGACGGCATCATCAACGGCGTGCAGGCCCTCATCCAGCTGCCCTTCGGCATCGGTTCCTTCATCATGGGCGGTCTGTATGCCGTCACCGTCGTGGCCGGCATTCACCATATGTACACGATCATTGACCTCGGCCAGCTATCCAAGTTCGGCTACACATACTGGCTGCCGCTGGCCAGCGCCGCCAACGTGGCCCAGGGCGGTGCAGCCCTGGCCGTCGCCCTCAAGAGCAAGGATCAGAAGGTCAAATCCATGGCACTGCCCTCCGCCATGTCTGCCTGCATGGGCATCACTGAGCCTGCCATCTTCGGCGTCAACCTGCGCTACTTTAAGCCCTTCCTGGGCGGCCTGGCGGGCGGTGCCTGCGGTGCTCTCTACGCCAGCATTGTGGGCCTGGGTGCCACCGGCACCGGCGTGACCGGCATCTTCGGTATCCTGCTGCATCTTCATATGCCCTTGCAGTACATCATCATGATGGCGATTTCCTTCGGCGTCGCCTTCGCCGTGACCTGGGTGATTTGGAAGCCGGAGGATGTGAGGGAACAAGCATAAAATTTATTTAGACCGCATCCTTGTAGGGGTCGATGCAAACATCCGCCCCTACAATCTCTATTCAAACAAATGAGGTAATACCATGAACGCCTTACAGCGTGACTTGAAAAAACTGGTTCCCCTGGTGGAATCCTTGGGTGCGGAGAAAGCCGCCAGCGACCCCCACCGCCAGAAATTCCACATCCAGCCGATGGTGGGCTGGCTCAACGACCCCAACGGCCTGTGCAAGATTGGCGATACCTACCACGCTTTCTTCCAGTACGGTCCCTTCGATGTGAACGGTGGCGTCAAACACTGGGGGCATGTCACCAGCCGTGACCTGCTCCACTGGGACTACCAGCCCACGATGCTTTACCCCGATGAGCCGTTCGACTGCCACGGCGTCTACTCCGGCTCAGCCCTCGTCGAGGACGGCACGATGTACCTGTACTACACCGGCAACGTCAAGTACCCCGGGGCGTTTGACTACATCAAACAAGGGCGCGGCCACAATGTCTGCCTGGCTGTCAGCCGCGATGGGCTGCACATCGACAGCAAGCAGTGCCTTATGTATAACAAGGACTATCCCGCCGGGCTGACCTGCCATGTGCGCGACCCCAAAGTCTTTGCCTGCGAGGGCCGCTATTACATGGTGCTGGGTGCCCGCACGGTCGAGGACAGGGGAGAGGTGCTTGTCTTGGAAAGCGAGGACAAGTATACCTGGCGACACACCAACACGCTGACCACGCCCGAGCCCTTCGGCTTTATGTGGGAGTGCCCCGATTTGTTCCAGCTGGACGGCCAGTGGTTCCTGGCCGTGTCCCCCCAAGGCATCGAGTGCCAGAACGTCTACGGCTGCGGATACTTCCCGATCTACGGCGACTGGCGCAGGGACTGCATCCTCGGCGATTTCTACCACGCGGATTTTGGCTTCGACTACTACGCGCCCCAGAGCTTTACCGACGAGACGGGCCGCCGCATTCAAATCGGCTGGATGGGTATGCCCGACGCCGCCTATGGCAACGCCGCCACCGTGGCCTACGGCTGGCAGCACTGCATGACGATTCCCCGGGTGCTGACCCGGGACAATGCCGGGCACATCCTGCAGAACCCGGTGTCCGAGCTGGCCGCCCGCCGCGGGGCCGCTGTGACCGCCACAGACGGTGCAGAGCAGGCCGTGGATGCCTGCTTCGACCTGGTTGCTGCCCCTGGCGGGGACTTCTCTCTGGGCTTTGACGGCGGGCTGACGCTGGCTTACAGTGACGCCGACCGCACCTGCTGCCTGACCTTTACCGACGCCGCCATGTCCGGCGGCCGCACGAGCCGCTGTGTGGTGCTGGATGCGCCATGCCGCCGTCTACGGGTGGTGGGGGATGCGTCCTCGCTGGAAATTTTCCTCAACGACGGCGCGGCCGTTCTGTCCACCCGGTACTACCCCGCCGGGGGCCAGGTCACACTGCGGCCCGCCAACTTTACCGCCGCAGTCTACCCGCTGAATCTGTAAGGAGGTCCGCTATGGCTCGTGATACTTTGTACGCGATTGGCGAAGCGCTGATCGACATGATACCGTCCAAAAGCGGTTGCGCCTTTGCCGAGGTACCCGCCTTTGCGCCCCGGGTAGGCGGTGCTCCCGCCAATGTCTGCGGCGCGTTCACCAAGCTGGGCGGTGCTTCCGCGCTGTTGACCCAGCTGGGCGATGACCCCTTCGGCCATAAAATTGCCGACGAGCTGGCGGCCTGCGGCATCGATACGGCGCACATTGCCTTCACAGACAAAGCCAACACCGCGCTGGCCTTTGTCTCTCTGGAAGCCGACGGCAACCGCACTTTCAGCTTCTACCGCAAGCCGTCGGCGGATCTGCTCTACGCGCCGGAACAGGTGGACACCACCCTGTTTGACACAGCGTTTGCTCTGCATTTTTGCAGCGTAGCGCTGGTCGAAAGCCCCATGCGCGAGGCCCACAAGACCGCCATTGCCGCCGCACGGCAGGCCGGGGCCATCATCAGCTTTGACCCGAACCTGCGGTTCCCGCTCTGGCCCGACCGCGAGGCGCTGCGCCGCACCGTGCTGGAATTTCTTCCGCTGGCCGACATAGTCAAAATCTCCGACGAGGAGCTGGAATTTCTGACCGGCACAGCGAACATTGACACCGCACTGCCCACGCTCTTTGTCGGGAACGTGCAGCTCGTGCTCTACACATGCGGCAGCGCCGGGGCCCACGCCTACACCCATTCTGCGCACGGCTGCGCGCCCTGCCAGCCCGTCAGGGCCGTGGATACCACCGGGGCAGGGGATGGCTTTATCGGGTCGTTTTTGTGGCAGCTGCACGCCGCCGGTGCTGACCGCGCTGCGCTGGCCGGTCTGACCGCTCCACGGTTGGACAAATGGCTTGCGTTCTCTAATAAATTCTGCGGCATCAGCGTACAGGGCAGCGGTGCGATCGCCAGCTACCCCGACGCCGCGCAGATGGGCTTGTAACGCGCTGCGCCGCTCGGATATTCCAGCGCAGAACGTGCATTTTTTGCCATATGCCACTTTTTGCCGGATTCCGTTCGCAAATTTTATGATTTTTGCCGAAAAACCGCCTTTTTGCGAAAAAACTCTTGATTCTGCGCACAATTTTCTCTATAATAAACAACGTAATAATAAAGGCTATGTGTGCCTATAAGGATAGGAGTTAAAAATATCATGACGAGATCTCAGTTGATTACCAAGGTTGCCAATGACACCAACATGACCGCCGCTGAAGTGGAGAAGGTTATGGACGGTATTTTCGGCACCATCGGCGATGTGCTCAAGAGCGGCGACAAGGTCACCATCGCAGGCTTTGGCCGTTTCGAGATGCGTGAGCGCCAGACCAAGAACTTCACCAACCCCAAGACCAAGGTCACCAGCAAGCTGGAGCCGACCGCTATCCCCGGCTTCAAGGCCAGCGGCCGCCTGAAGGAGAAGGTCTCCGGCTGATCTCGTACAGATTGATAGCTTTTAAGGATCCGCAGGGATGCGGGTCCTTTTTTGTTTGTAACAAACAAAAAAGCCTCCCTTGTTAAAGGGAGGTGGACGCCGAAGGCGGCCGGAGGGATTCCGACGGGCGTTGCCTTACACGCGCTCACGCCCGCAGCCGGGCAGGAATCCCTTCGCCTCGCATAGCTCGGCACCTCCCTTTGACAAGGGAGGCATTTTGCTCTATCACAGATGAATATGCCGCGGCACGCCGTTGATGTAGATGGGCGTCAGCTCGGCCTGGATCAGTGGGCGGGCGTAGCGCTCAAACTTCTCGTTGACGTGCATACCGTCCGCGGTGATCCATTCGTCGGGGACCGTTTTTTCAAAGTTTGCGACCTGCGTCACATCGACCATCTCGGTCTCCACGCGGTAGGGTTGGTCACTCAGGCGCTTGATGGCTGCCATCTTGGCGGTTTCGCCGCGCACGGCGGCCTCCACCGCTGCGCCGCCCACCTGGTAGGCTTCGGTCACGTCGGTGCGGCTGGCCAGGTGGCTGGCGCAGCGCTGCAACGTCGAGAATTCGATGGCGCGGGTCTTGCAGCCCAGGCGCACGCGGATCAGGTCCGCCAGGTAGCGGCTCGTGCCGCTCAAAATTGCCTTGTGGCCGAAGGCGTCCAGCTGCCCGGCCGTGGAGACCAGGTCACACAAGAAAACGCCGTCCTTATTCTTCACGCCCTCGCTGACTGCGATAATGACATTGTGGCGCTCCTTTTCCAGCTCTGCGACGCGGGCCAGGAACGCTTCCTCGTCAAAGGGGCGCTCGGGCAGCAGAATCAGGTCGGGGCCGTTGCAGTCCGGGCCTGCGGCCAGGCTGGCGGCAGCGGCCAGCCAGCCGGTGTGGCGGCCCATGATCTCCGCCACCGTCACGCTGCGCAGGTCGTAGACGCTGGAATCGCAGATGACTTCCTTCAAAATCGTGGCAATGTACTTCGCTGCACTGCCGTAGCCGGGGGTGTGGTCGGTCAGCATCAGGTCGTTGTCGATGGTCTTGGGTACGCCAATGAAGCGGATCTCGCTGTTTACGGTCTTGCCGTAGGCACTCAATTTGGAGATCGTGTCCATCGAGTCATTACCGCCAATGTAGAACACCGCGCCGATGTCGTACTGCTTGAACAGCTCAAACAGCTGCAAAAACGGCTTCTCGTCCACCGTGGGGTCGGGCAGCTTGTGGCGGCAGCTTCCCAAGAAGCTGGACGGCGTACGCTTGAGCAGCTCAATATCCATCTTATCGCCCAGGACCGTGTCCAAGTCAACGAGCTTGCCCTCCAGCACGCCCTCAATGCCATACTGCATACCGTAGACATGGGGTGCACCGCAGGCCTTCGCGGTCTCGTAGACACCCGCCAGGCTGGAGTTGATGACAGCAGTCGGGCCACCCGACTGCCCTACCAGAACGTTCTTCATAGGTTTACCTCTCGTATATTTTATTTCATATCTTATAAAACATAGTTCTCAATCGCAGCTGCCACACCGTCATGATTGTTATCATCCGTCGTAACATCGGCAATTTTCTTGATATCGTCGGTGGCGTTGCCCATCGCCACACCCAAGCCCGCAGCCTCGATCATGGCGCAGTCGTTGCCGGAGTCACCCACAGCCATGACCTGCGCCCGGGTCAGGCCCAGCGTGCGGGCCAGCGCCATCAGGCCGCTGCCCTTTGTCACACCGGGGGCGTTGATTTCCATGTTGCAGGGCAGGCTGCTCGTCAGCTCCATGCCGGGGCAGGCGGCCAGCACCTCGTGCCAGGCAGCGTCGCGCTCGGCTTCGGTGGCGTAGATCATACTGTACTTTTCAATCTCGTGGGCGTGGTCGCGCAGCGTTTTGTGCATATCCGCAACTTCCAGGCGGGTCGTGCGGAAGTAGGTGCGCAGATTTTCCGGAACCATGTCCATGTGCTGCTCGGCGTTTTCGCGGGTGGTGTAGCTTTTGCCGCCGATGAAAATGCTCATCATGCCGGCACCACCCTCCAGGATATCATAGATTTTCAGCGCGTCCTCGGTCTTGAACGGCTGGTTCACCAGCTGCTCGCCGGTCTGCAGGTCCACGACGCTGGCACCGTTGGAGGTCAGCGCGTACCGCACGCCGGGAATGGCGGTGAACGCCTCCGGCACACCGCTTGCCGTGCGGCCGGTAGCGGGCAGCACCGCCACGCCACGCTCACAGGCCGTGCGGATGGCCGCCAGCGTGCGGGGGGTGATCTCCTTTTTATCGTTGAAAACCGTACCGTCAAGGTCCAGCGCCACAAGGCGGATGTCCTGCATAGTTTCACACTCCTTATCCAGGATATTGTATCGCAAAACCGCACCGATTGCAAGGTGCAGGCAACTGTGCTACAATAAAGTATCGGTAAAATTTGAGAAAGAGGCGGTAACATGCCTGTATTGCGCACCAAAACCAACCGGATGTGGCTGCCGGACGCCCTGCGCGGGCTGGCGCTGCTGAATATGCTGGTCTACCACGGCATGTACGACTGGGTATATGTGTTCGGCCATGCCAGCCGCTGGTACGATATCTGGGCCCCGGGGTGCCATGTGTGGCAGCAATATATCTGTTGGAGCTTTATTGTGCTGTCGGGATTCAGCTTTCCGCTGGCCCGCAAGCCGGTCAAAAACGGCCTACTGGTGGCCGGGTGCGCGGCGGTGCTCACGGTTGTGACGGCGGTATTCATGCCGTCGGAAGCCATCTGGTTCGGCGTGCTGCACCTAAACGCCGCCGCCGTGCTGCTGACCTGCCTGGTGTATCCGCTTTTGCAGCGCGTGCCAGCCGGGATGGGGCTGGCGACGTCTGCGGCGCTGTTTGCGCTGACGAATCAGCTTCCCTATGGGTATTTAGGCTTTGAGAATTGGCACCTCTGCGCCCTGCCTGCGGGGCTGTACAAGGCAAACTGGTTCTGGCTGGGCCTGCCGGACTTGACGCGGTTCACCTCGGCGGATTATTTCCCGGTCATACCGTGGGTGTTTTTGTTCTGGTGCGGCGTGTTTTTGGCGCGGCTGTGGCACCCGAGCAGGGGAGAGGCCCCAGCTGCGGCAGCGCCGCTCTGTGCTGTTGGACGGAACACGCTGTTTGTGTATATGCTGCACCAGCCCGTGATTTATGGGGCGCTGTGGGTGTGGCATAGGATCAGGGGGATGTGACGGCGAGGGTACGGGGCGACGAGGACGCCGCCCCCTACAACTAAAGGCTAAAGTAGTTCTAAAGGCAAAGTGCGGCGGCCTGAGGGCAGACCACCCCACCATTTATGAACATTTTAAAAATTTTCATTTTAGCGAAAATTGTTGTTGACATCAGGGGGGCTTTTATAGTATAATCTTGTTTACTGGTTAATAGTATTTGACCGGCAAACTCCTGTCTCAGGTCAAGGGAGGGAAGAAGATGTCGGAGATCCGTGTCAAAGAGGGCGAGTCCCTCGAGAGCGCTCTGCGCCGTTTTAAGCGCAGCACTGCTCGCAGCGGCGTGTTAGCTGAGGTCCGCAAGCGCGAGGCTTATGAGAAGCCTTCCGTTAAGCGCAAGAAGAAGTCCGAGGCTGCCCGCAAGCGCAAGTTTAAGTAAGGTATCTTACAACGAACGACTGTGCAGGTTCGCGTTACGCGCGGGCCTGCACTTTTATTTTATCGGCGGCAGCGATGCGGCCATCTTTAAAAAGGTCACACCCATGATTTTAACCCCTGAATATATTTTCAAAACCATCGAGTGCATCCACCCGGATTTTCTCGCGGCACATGGCATCAAGGCGCTGGTGCTGGACGTAGACAACACCCTGACCGGTGACAACAGCCAGGTGCTGGAGCCATCCGTCCAGGCCTGGCTGGATGAAATGCGCGCGGCGGGCATCAAACTGACCATTGTGTCCAACAACACCGCCAAGCGGGTGCGTCCCTTTGCGGAGCGCATCGGCCTGGACTGGGTGCCGCTGGCCTGCAAGCCGTTCACCGTCGGCCTGCGGGTAGCGCGGCGGCGGCTGGGCTGCCAAAAAAGCGAGATGGCCATGGTCGGCGACCAGATTTTTGCCGACCGGATGGCCGCCGGGCTGTACGGCTGCCCCTGCTTGTACCTGATGCCCCGCACGAACCACGACAAAAACAAATTTGTGCTGTTAAAGCGCAAGTTTGAACCGTACTGGATCGACAAATACTATCAGAAGGGCGGCAAGCTGTATGAGTGACACTCCGCGTTTCGGCACGGCCGGGCTGGCCGACAGCTACACGGTCAAAAAGTTTGACCCCGCCGCCATCGCCGCCTACACGGCAGGCTTTGGCCTGACGGCGTTTGAGTACCAGTGCGGCCGCGGCGTGCGGCTGGCCCACGACAAGGCCGCCGCCTTGGGCGCCGCCTGTGCAAAGCAAAATATCGCCCTCTCGGTCCACGCACCGTACTATATCAGTATGTCGAGCCTGGAGGAGGACAAGCGGCTGAACAGCATCGACTACCTGCTGCAAAGCTGCGCCCTCGTCAAGGCGCTGGGCGGGCGGCGTGTCATCTTCCACTCCGGCTCCTGCGGCAAGCAGAGCCGGGAGGCTGCGCTGGAAAAGGCGCTGGACACGATGGCCCGCGCTGTTAAAGCCTGCGACGAAGCCGGCTACGGCGACTGCATTCTCTGCCCCGAAACGATGGGCAAGATCAACCAGCTGGGCACGCTGGACGAGGTGCTGGCCCTGTGCGAGGTCGACAAGCGCATCACGCCCTGCATCGATTTCGGGCATCTGTACGCCCGCAGCTGCGGCGAGCAGTTTGCCGCCGCCACCGCGCCCGCCGATTACGCCGCCCTGCTGGACACGCTGGCGGCGCGTTTGGGCGACGACCGTGCCGTACACTTCCACGCGCATTTTTCCCGCATTGCCTACACCAAGGGTGGGGAAAAGTGCCACCTGACCTTTGCGGATACCGAGTTTGGCCCACCCCACGCGCCGCTGCTGGCGCTGCTGAAGGAGCGTGGTTTAGCGCCCACCATAATCTGCGAGTCTGCCGGAACGCAGGCTGAGGACGCCGCCACGCTGGCAAAAACCTATGCCGCCCTATAAAAAACACAAAATTTAGCAAATTTCACGCAAAAAAGTCCGAACAGGGCTTGAAAAAATGCCGACTTTCCTGTAAAATAAATACAGGTATGTATAATCTAATATTGGAGGAATTTCTATATGATTTCTGCAGGCGAATTCCGTAACGGTGTCACCTTCGAGCAGGACGGCCAGGTCCTTCAGGTCGTTGAGTTCCAGCACGTCAAGCCGGGCAAGGGCGCTGCCTTCGTCCGTACCAAGACCAAGAACGTCATCACCGGCTCTGTTGTTGAGACCAGCTACAACCCGACCGCTAAGTTCCCGCAGGCTTTCATCGAGCGCCGTGAGGTCACCTACTCTTACGAGGACGGCGATCTGTACCATTTCATGGATGTTGAGACCTACGACGATATCCCTGTTGGTGCTGCTGACGTGCCCGATAACTTCAAGTTCTGCAAGGAGAATGACACCTGCAAGCTGCTGAGCTACAAGGGCAAGGTTTTCAGCGTTGAGATCCCCAACTTTGTTGAGCTGGAAGTCACCGCTACCGAGCCGGGTGTCAAGGGCAACACCGCCACCAACACCCTGAAGCCCGCCACCGTTGAGACCGGTGCCGAGATCCGCGTGCCCCTGTTCATCAACGAGGGCGACAAGATTCGCATCGATACCCGCACCGGCGAGTATATGGAGCGCGTGAACTAATTTTGTTTCTCTTTGCCGGGCATGGCCGTACCGCCGCGCCCGGCATTTTTTAACATTAGGGAGGATTGAATTATGGCTATGGATCTGAATGCAAAGGCCGCCTACATCCGCGGCCTGATGACCGGTATGGAATTTGACGCAGACTCCAAGAACGGCAAAGTCATTGCCGCCATGATGGACCTGCTGGAAGAGATGGCTGCTCAGGTCACCGAGCATGACGACGCCCTGGATCAAGTCTACGACGAACTGGAGACGCTGGATCAGGATGTTGACGATATCGTCAGCGACCTCTATGCCGATGACGACGACGAGGATGAGGAAGACGAAGACGACGACAGCACCATGTACGAGGTGACCTGCCCGAACTGCGGCCAGATCTCCACCCTGGATGAGGAAACCCTGATGGATCCCGAGGGTGACCTGGTCTGCCCCCACTGCGGCGCGACCTTCGACGTTGAGCTGGAAGGCACCGAGGAGGACTCCGCCGAGGAGACCGACAAGCAGGATCAGTAATTTTACCCCCGCATAACAGCACCCGCCCCGCAGCCAGTTTTGGCCGCGGGGCGGGTTTTATTTTGGGTATGTTCTCGTTATGTAGGGGCGGATGCTTGCATCCGCCCGCACAGTTTGCGACAGACGCATCGTCTCCTACGCCGCAGGGGTGCATTCCATATGCGCCCGCATCCACCACCTGCTTGCCTCACGCCCCCAGCATATACACCGCACCGTACAGATTGAACAACACCGCCATCCCGCACAGGGCTTTGGCTCCCGCGCCGGGCCGCCAGGTGGGCCGCGCCATGAACCAGATAAGCAGCCAGGGAAACAGATCCACCATGTACCGTGCGCCGAACTGCCAGCCGCCCAACGTTCGGTGCATACAGGTCAGCGCTGTCAGCACCGCGCAGACCGCCGCAATGCATCGGCCGGCGGCGGGCAGGGGCAGGTCGTTCCGGCGCGGCTCTGTGCGACCTGGCAGGCTGACCGCCGCACCGCGCAGCATCGCCAGCAGGAACAGCGGGTTTGCTATGAAAAACAAAAAGCCGTTGAACTTCTCAAATTGCAGCACGCCCTGGGCGTCCAGCGTGACCGGGCGCAGCAACTGCAGCAGGTTTGGCAGCAGGTAGTGCAGGCTGAATTGGCCGTAGTCGGCACGGGTAAACTCCGGCAGGTAGTTGTGGCCGAACTCCGTCACACTGCCAAACCGCACGTAGTTGTAGGCCATCATGCCTACTGCGACCGCTGCGGCGGGCAGTAGGGCAGGGAGGATGGCGCACACGCTGCGCTGTTTATACGCTCGCCACACCAGCCAGCAGGCCAGCAGCAGCGCGTAGAAGGGTCGGCAACCCACGGCCAGCGCCATGCAGAGCGAAGCCAGCGCTGTTTGTCCCGGGCTGCGCCCCTGGACAAAGTACAGCCCCCACACGGCAAACAGCAGCCCGCACAGCTGGGCCAAGAACCATACGCCATCGCTGGTGGACATCCAAAAGAGGTTGGATCCCATGCTGACAAACACTGTAAAATAAGCGCAAGTATCCGGGGCCATGCCGCTGCGCATACAGCACAGGTAGCCCCCCGCCGCACAGAGCAGCGCCAGCTCCAGCATAATAAGCCCGCCCGGCAGCGCCTGCCAGCCGCCGAACGCCGCCACAAGGGGCAGCATCAGCACGGCGGGCACCGGCGGGAAGGACTGGTAGTACCGCCCCTCGTAGACAGCCAGTTCCAGCCAAGGGTAGCTTTCACCGTCGGCGATGTAATTGCGTCCGGCCAGCCAGTTTTCGGCCTGCAACGCGTAGCTGTTGTACGGCCCGGCTTGCAATAGCGTACCACCCGCCAGGCTATGGTACAGCACCAGCGCCAGCGTCAGGCAGGCCAGCACCTCCAGCAGGGCCGCGGCGTGTTGTCGTTTTTGCGGCATAGTTGCCCCCCTACAAGAAATGCCCCGGCGCAGTACACCGGGGCAAAAGGTTTATTGCTTACTTTTTCTGCAATGCGCCCTGCAGCATGATATCGCCGAAGGAGAGCGCGTTGTACAGGCCCACCTTGTTGGCCTGGCGGGCAATGCGCTCGGGCAGGGGCTTCGTCTCGTCGGTGGAGAGCAGGACGATGTGCACCTTATCGGCCACGTCGACGCCGTTTTCCTTCTTGGTGGAGAGCACCTGCAGGTAAACGACGAACGGATCTTTCATGGAGCCGTAGTAGATATCGTTGCCGCAGCGCACCAGCGGGCGGCCCTTATAGGTCAGTTTCGGGGTATATGCCATATCTGAAACCTTCTTTCTGTTTAGTCAATACTATATTATAGCATAGATTTTGCCGGAATACAAATTTTTATTGCAAATGCCTTTCCCCCTGGGGGAAGCCTTTACAGGTCCAGCTTGTCCCGCTCCACTTTTTCCTCGTTCAGCGCGACCTGCTCGGTCAGGATGCGCACCTTGCTGTCCAGCTGGCTCAATTTGATGGACATGAAAAACTGCTTAGCCAGCAGCAGGAAGATGATGACGACGTAGACGAAGTTGATGGGGCTCATGAAGCCCAGCAGGTTGGCGGCCCAGTAGGCAATGCCTGGGAAAATAGCCAGAATCAGCAGCGCCGCACTGAACAGCAGCCAGAAGATCGTATCCTCGATCTGGACTTTTGCCTGCCGCACGCGCCGCAGGATATACCCCGCCGTGATGAAGCTGCCCAGGATCAGGCAGATGCGAATGAGCGTTTGATCGAACATTTCACAGGCTCCTTTCGGGGTAGGGGGTCTCGGTGTCCCGCTTGCGGAACCACTGGATCAGCAAAATCGAGATGGACATTTTGACCATATACTGCACACTGCGCCAGAAGGTCAGGTAGCTCTGGCCCGCCATGCGTTCGCCCATTTCCACCTGCACTTCCTTGACGGTCGCGCCGTTTTTGATCAGGTAGCTGATGGTGTCCGGTTCGGGGCCGTAGTTGAGGTTCTGGGCAAATTCCTCGACCATAGCGCGGTTGAACATCCGCATCCCGCTCGTCGGGTCGCAGATGGCGCGGCCCGTCGTCAGCCGTATGGACCAGCTGATGATGTAGCTGCCCAGCATCCGCAGCGTCTTGGGCTTTTTCACGGTCAAAAAGCGGCTGCCAATGACGATATCGCTGCCTGCTTCCAGTTCTTTCAGCATAGCTTCGATATATTCCGGCTTATGCTGGCCGTCGGCGTCCATCTGCATGGCGCAGTCGTAGTCATTTTCGGCGGCAAAGCGCAGCCCGGTCTGGAACGCGCCCGCCAACCCCAGGTTGACCGGCAGATCAATGAGGCGATAGCCGTGGGCGCGGCAGATGGCCGCCGTTTTGTCGCGGCTGCCATCGTTGACGACCACGTAATCATACTGGGGATAGTCGCGGGTCAGTTCCTCCACGACCTGCACGATGTTGGCTTCCTCGTTATGGGCGGGGATGACGATGAGTAGTTTTGACATCTTAGCTCCTTTTGGCTGCATTTACAATTTCCATCATTGTAGCAAACACAGCCTGCCATGTAAAGTGGCTGCAAAGGTTTTCGTGGGCTTTTTCGGCCCGGGCGGCCGCAGCAACAGGATCCGCCATCAGGGTATCCAGCCCGGCGCGGATGGTTTGGGTGGATGCGTCAGCCAGAAAGACTGCGTAATCGTCCCCGGGCAGCAGCTCCCCGGTGCCCGCCGTGCGGGTCGTCACGATGGGGCAGCGGCAGGCCGCAGCCTCCAAAAGGGTGGTAGGGAAGCCCTCGGCGTATTCCGTCGGCAGGCAGTAGGCGTCCGCCTGGGCCAGCAGCTGGACGATTTGCTCATGCGGCAGCGCACCCAGCACGTGGATGGGGCCGCCCAGCGCGGCGAGAGACGGTTCCTCCGGGCCGGTGCCAGCCACGGCCAGCACACAACCGGGGATGGCCTGCACGGCGTTGGCAAGGCGCAGTGCGCCTTTTTCGGGGATGAGCCGCCCGACAAAGGCGATGAGCTTGCCGCCCGCGGGCACATTCAGTTTGGTGCGCCAGTCTACGGCGTTCTCGGCGCGGGCCAGTTTGTCCAGCTCATCCGGATCAACAGCGTTGGGCAGGCGGCCCGCCGCCGTGATGCCAAAGGTCTGCAGCCAGCGGCAGACGTCCCCCGAAACGCCGTAGAAGGGGAACCCACAGCGGCGGATACAGCCGCAGGCGGCGTGCTCATAGGCTTTGCCCAGCGCCCCGGCCAGCCCGCCGTGCATCATATAGCCGGTAGAGTGGTCGATGACCAGCGCCGGGATGCCCCGCCGCTTGCACTGGCGGGCTGCCCAGACGCTTTGGGGGTACATCCGGGTCTGGATGACCGCAAAGTCGATGTCCTGCGCCCACAGGTCACCAGCGTCAACGAAGGGATGCAACACCGGGAACCGCCCGCCCATGACAGGGTACGACGGCAGGCGAAAAATTTCGATACCGTCGGGGTCGGTCTCCCGCGCGGGCAGACCCGGCAGCGACGCCGTGACCACGAGCGCCCGGTGCCCCGCCGCGACGCACCGCCGCGCCAAGTTCCAGGTATACCGCTCGACCCCGCCGGGAGTGGGGAGGTATTGGGTGGAGAAGAAGCAAATAACCATAGTGTAAGCCTTTTTATCGTGCAATCACTGCCAGCATGATATTGACCACAACGCCCGCCTGCACCAGCGCCAGGGCCAGAGTCAGGTGGGACTGCGCCGTATCCTCGTCGGGCACGGCGGCCAGGCGGCGGGGCAGGCAGGTCAGGAGCAGCAGCGGCAGAACCGGCAGGAAATACCGCCCCTGCAGACCGTACAGTGTCTCGTAATGGGTGGGCGTCCACAGCAGGCAGCCGGCCACAGCCAGCAGGCAGCTGACCACTGTCGCCGCGCAGCACCAGCCGCGGGCTTTGCCACAGGGGGCCAGCGCCGCGCCCTGCACCGGCAGGGCCGCATAGGCCAGCAGCAGGTACAGCACCACGACCCAGCCCCAGGCCAGATCCACGGTGTAGTAGCTTAAACTGCCGCCCACCAGCGTGCGGATATAGTGGTCGCCGTTTTCCACGGCGCTGCGCACAAACAGCATGACAGTGGCCACGGGATGCCGCAGGATGTACCCGGGCGTATAGGTAGTCTTGTCGGCCTCATCCGCCGTGCTCTGGGTACTGCGGGTCGCGCGGGCGGCCTCGACCTCTTTTGCCAGTTCGGCGCGGTCCAGCGGGATGCGGTCATCCATTGAGCCGACTTCAACGCCCAGCCCGGCAAACTGCTCCTGACAGCTGGGCAGGCTGAACAGCTGCTTGTACGCCTGCACCGCGCCGCCCTCAGTAAAATAGGGCAGGTAGGCATCTGCATTACCCACCGTCACATCGGTGCCGAACAGCACGAGCGATGCCTCGGTATAGAACGCCTGCGCGTCCGTGTAGGTGTTGGCCTTATCCGCTGCAAAAAGGAAGCTCTGTCCCAGCACGGCGGGGGTCACATCCTTCTCGCGCAGAGCCTGCACCCAGAAGTCCACCTCGCTCTTGGCGGGCACGGCGTTATCCTCCACATAATAGTATAGCCGTTTTACATAGTTTTCCAGCGAGTTCTCGTTGATCTGCGCCTCATATTCCCAGTCGGCCGGTGTCGGCGTACCCTTGGCGGCGCGGTCACTGCAGGCCGGCTCGGCCGCTGCGGCTGCAGGCTCCTGCACCGCGCCGCTGTGCAGCGTGTCGGTCAGCAGGCCGGTGTTCAGCAGCAGGGCCAGCGCCAGGCAGACGGCCAGGTAGCCGCACTTTTTTGCTTTGGCGTGGTGGCCCAGTCGGGCTGCGGGCACCACCAGCAACAGCGCGGCCAGCGGCAGGTAAACAAGCTTGCCGGGGGCCAGCAGCACACCACAACCCAGCAGCAGCGCTAGCCGGGCAGGGGAGAGAGCCTTCTGCTTTTCGGGTCCGAAGGCCGCATCCAGCAGCAGCGCCGTAAAGGCGAAGCACAGCCCCAGCAGCGGGGCATCGCGGCTGAAGCTGGCCGCCAGGTGCAGCGTCATGGGCAACAGCGCCGCCACGGTGAACACCCGCTTGCCAAACGGCACGACCTTCACGGCCAGCGCCGCCAGCGCCGCAAACAGCAGTAGGTTTGCCAGCCGCCCCAGGAACAGCGCCGGGGCAAACCCCAGGTGCAGCACATACGCCAGGAACACCGCCGCCGCACTGACCACATACAAAAGCGGGTTCTGGTCGGTCTGCAGTTCGTTGTACTCCTGGTGGCTGTCAAATGGCTGGTCCGTCGTCGTGAACAGCCCGGAGGTAAACTCCTCCCAGGTAAAGACCGTCGTGTTCTCGTCCTGCAAATCGGCGTCCTCGTCGCCTACGCGGCGGAAGGAGGTCGTCGTGGGCACTTTGCCCATCCGCCATTCACCGCGGGACAAATCGTTGGCCCAGCGGCAGGCGAGGGTGAAGCTCTGGTTGATGTGGTATTTTTCGTCCGGCGCGGCGTAGGGCGGCAGCACAAAGCTGTACAGCAGCCCAAGGCCCAGCGCCAGAACAAATATCAGACGGTGCAACGCCAGTTTTTTGCTCAGCACTGCCCACACGGCAAATGCTGCCAGCAGCGCCGCAAAGCCGCCCACGACCAGGAAGAACCGGGTCAGGTAGCCGCCGATGCGCTGGTAGGTGATCTGCATGGCCATCGTGCCGTCCACGGCGCGGTCAGCCACCGACATCTGCTCTTTCCAAAGCGCCACGCCGTCGCTGTGGCCAACGGCCAGAATCGCGTCGGTCGTGTAGTGGGGCGTCACGGTCAGCCGGTAGCGGCGGCCCTCCTGCCCGGTCACGGCGGGGTCCAGGCCCAGCGTCGTGTACTGGTCAGGCACGATATAGTCCATCGTTCCCACCGAGCGGGCCAGCTCCTCGCCGGTGTCGGCGTCATAGAGCACTACATCCAGCTCGCCGCTGGGCTGTGCGCCCGGCAGGTAAAATTCAAGGCCTATCGTCAAAATATCCTTGTCGTAGGTAAACACCTGTTCGGCGGTCTCACCGTCATGGATCAGCTCCGCACGCAGGAAATCGGTGATGATCTCGCTGCGGCCCTTGCCCACGTTGGGGCGCACCTGCGCCAGCCAGATGAGCACCACGCCCGCCAGCAGCACGGCCAGCGTCGCCAGAGCGGCCAGCAGGGGTTTATGGTTTTTCCATTGTTGTTTCATGGGTTCTCCCAATTATAGCTCAACATCAAACGCCTTTTGCACGGCGTCCTTCCATCGTCCGTCCCCGCGCAGAATCTTCTCCACGGCACCGCGCACGGCACCCTCGCCGCCGCGCTGGGGGCAGATGTAATCGGCGCGGGCTTTCACCTCCGCAGCGGCGTCCGCCGGGCAGGCCACAAAACCGCACAGCGCCATGGCCGCCAGGTCATTCAAATCGTCGCCGCAGTAGGCGACTTCTTCCCGCGCGTAGTGGTTCTCGGCCATAAAACCGCGCAGGAACGCCGCCTTTTTGCCAACGTTCTGGTATACGTCAGTGATTTTTAAATCCGCAGCACGGCGGCGCACAGCCTCACACTCGCGCCCGGTGCAGATCATCACCCGGATGCCCGCCGTGCGGGCTAGCACCAGCCCGGCGCCGTCTTTGATGGCGAACTTCTTCGTCTCGTTGCCGGTGGCGTCGTAGTAGACACCGCCGTCGGTCATTGTGCCGTCCACATCCAGCACCAGCAATCGTATCATGGTCAGGCCCTCTCGTACTCGCTGGGGGTGATGAACGCCACCGGCAGGCCCGCTGCGCGGATGGCCCCCGCCATCTGAGCGTTGTAGGCCACGCCGCGCCCGGTGTGGGTGTGCAGCCCGGCGTCAGCGTAGGCCGCCGTGCCCGCCTTGTAGCCGTCGGCACCGGCCAGCAGCACCTTAGCCGCGCCGCAGAGCCGCAGCAGCCGCAGCAGCATCAAAACGCTGTTGCCGCCCTGGGCGTCGGTGGCGGAGAGGCGGTCATAGTTGACGACCGCCGCGCCCTTGTCAGCGCGCAGGTTGCTCGTCAAAATCAGCGGGCAGGGGTAGGCGGCGTCCTCATCAAAGCGCTTGGCGTTGGTGAAGAACGCATAGTCCGGCTTGACAAACTCCGGCACAAAGTTGGCCGAGACGGTCACGTCAGCCTGTGCCGCCGCCACGGCCGCACGGCCTGCCTCGGTGGCAAGGCTTGCGCCGGGGGCCAGCACCCGCACGGTTTTCCCCGTAAAGGTGGCCTGCAAGGCAGCCAGCGCGGCGGTGTCGTCGGTGCGGCGGTTCTTGTACTCGGTGTAGAGCGTATCAGCGTAGGCGGCGTCAAACACAGTCTTTTTGTCCGGCGCGATGGCCGCCAGGATGTGGTTGATGTCGCGGTTCGTCAAATCGCCCTTGCCGAGATAATGTTCGGCATAGTTACGATGCAGATTGAACTTGGCCGACAGGAAGTAGGCCGGGGTGTAGCCCCAGGCGCACTCACCCTTGATGGGCGCAATGTGGTCCTGGATGGCGTCCATCAAATCATCAATGTTGTAGTGGCCGCCGAAATACTCGTTCATATAGTCGGCGATCAGCTCAATGGGCAGGTTGCCGGGGATGCGCCCCATGCCCATCAGGCTGCCGTCCACGGCCAGGTCGCGGCGCAGATGCTTGTCCAAGAACTCCTGTGCCAGACAGAAGCTCAGGGCCATATTCTCATGCAGGTGCAGCGCCAGGCGGATATCCGGGGCCAGGTTGTGGTCGGCCATGCTGACAATGCGCTCCAGGTCACGGCGGCGCATGCTGCCGAAGGTATCCACGATGGAGAACTGCCAGGGGTGGATCTCGTTGACCTGCTCAAAGATCCAGAGCAGGTCTTTGTCGCTGTACCCCATGATGTTGATGGGGTTGATGGAGACTTTGTAACCCAGTTCTTTGATGCGGCGGGCAAAGTCCATGCCGTCTTTAATGTCGTAGTCATGGGCGGTGATGCGGATAATTTCGATGCCGTGGCCGTCGTAGGGGGACAGCTTCGAGATATCGTAGTTCGAGCGCATCGCCATGCCGGAATACATCGTGTGGCCACGCTGGCTCTCGTCGGGCAGCAGGCGGTTCAGTTCCTCGATGGTGTTGCAGACCGTCACGTCGGGGTCGTAGCCGTCCACATTGCGCAGAAAGCCCACCTCGACGACGTCCACGCCCGCGCGGGTCAGCGTCTGGATGATGCGCCTCGCAGAGCCGAAGCCCCACTGCCAGCTGTTGACATAGCCGCCGTCGCGCAGGGTGCAGTCCAGCAGTTTGATATCAGCCATGCTGCTTCTCCTTCAAAATTTCATTTACCAGCGCCAAATCTTTAGGCGTATCCACACTGACCGTCTTGTAAGGGCTGACGATGGCGTGTACCTTGTGGCCGTTCTCGATAAAGCGCATCATGTCGTTTTCCTCGGCCTTTTCCAGGATGGATTTCGGCGTCTCGTGGTAGAATTTCAGCGCCTGCTTGCTGTACAGCTGAATGCCGGTGACTTTCTCGTACTCAAAATCCAGCGTGCCTTTGGGGTAGGGGATGGGGCTGCGGGAAATCAGCAGAATCTCCCGCGCGGCGTTCGTCACGACCTTTTGATTGGAGAAATCGATGACATCCGCCGGGTGTTCCATAATATTGGTCAGTACGGCGACATAATAAGGATCCTCGGGCAGGGTGCTGGGCAGGATCAGGTCAAACGCGGCCGGGTTGACCAGCGGTTCGTCGCCCATCAGCTGCAAGTAGAGGTCTGCATCCTCCACGGTGCTGACCTCCCAGATGCGCCCGGTGGGGGTATCGTGGTCAGGGCTGGTCATCAAGTAGCGCATATCGTAGGCTTTGCAGGCGTCGGCAATGCGCTCGTCGTCGGTGGCAATAAGCACATCGTCCAGCTTCGGGCAGGCCTTGGCGGCCTGGTAGACCCAGTAGATCATCGGTTTGCCCAGCACATCCGCCAGCGGCTTGCCCGGCATCCGGGTACTGGCGTAACGCGCGGGGATAACGGCGATTGTTTTCATGGTATTATACCTCGCATATTTGGCTTATATATAAAATGAACCACGCATGTAGGGGCCGGGCATGCCCGGCCCACAGCTTTACGGAAAGCGCTCTATTACGATCAGGTTGAGGGCGGGACATATCCCGCCCCTACCGTCATACTAATTTTTTCGCTTCGTCCAGCGTCAGGTGGATTTTTTCATCCGCTGCGGTGAACCCTCGCAAAACAAAGCTCTGCACGGTCACGGCGCGGGCAAAATGGAAGGGCAGACAGAAGTTCAGCACCTCGCTGGGCATCGTGCGCTCCAACACGGTAGCGTCAGGGAACAGGGCTTTATAGTCCGTCGTGTCCCGGGGGTGGGTCTTGATAAACAGCGGCCCAACGGCATATTTTTCCGCCACCGCCTTGAGCATCGCGTCCTGCTGTCCTTGGGTCATCAGTCCGTCCGCCACAAAGCTGCGGGGCAGCAAAAGCGTTGCGCCGTCGGCCTTTTCGGGCAGGGGCTGGGTCAAAAATATGCGGCGCACCAGCGCTTTTTCGGCATCGGTCAGGCTCTCCAACAGTATGGCCTTGCTGTCCGTCACCATGCGCGCAGCGGGGAACAGCGTACACTTCGCGGCGTCCTCGCTCTCGATGCGCACGCACCATGGGCTGTCGCCCCAGTAGAGGTAGCCTTTTCCGCGCTGTTTCGCGGCAAAATCGGCCGCCGCGCGCTGGTCGGTCACAAGATGCTGGTCGGGGCCAAGGGTGCTGCCGAACGTGTCTTCGCACAAGATATACCCGGCGCGGCAGTCCTGCATATAGCGGCCCAGCACGCTCCAATCGTTGTGGATATACACGTTTTCATACGCTGCGCGGTCAAATTTCCAGCCGCACAGCTTCTCAAACGCCCGCGCCGCACGCTGGTGGGCAAAGGGGCCTGTCACTGTGCCGGGCCACTTTGTCTCGTCCACAATGACTGTCTTAACAACGCCGGCCGCGTCCAGCCGGGCCGCCAGCGCGGCGGTGTCGGGCACGGACGCGGAAAGCACCATCGTGTGGGGTCCATTTTCACAGGCGCAGCGCCCGGCCCGCAGCAGGTCTATCAAAACCTGATAGGCCGTGTGGCAGATGTACAAATTCGGTTTCATGGCTTACTCCTGCACCAGCTTGACCGGCGGGAAGTGGATGCGCCCCCAGCCGGACGCCCACTCGGGCATCGTCAGGTCGCTGTTGGTCACTTCAAAGGCGAACTCGGTCACAGGCTTGTCCAGGCAAACCGCATGGGCCAGTGCGCCGTCAAAAATATCAAGGTAGAAGAAATACTGTCCCTCGCCCAGCAGGCTCGGGTCAAACTCAAACACCGAGGTGTAGACCTTGCCCGGCTCGGCAGGGCCGAGGTCCACCGGGTGGGTGATGCCCACCGGCGTCGAATCCCGCGCGTGGAGGTTCATCTTCATGTGGATGCCCGCGAACGGCTCCGACACGCGCCAGGTGATTTTCACGCGCATCTTCTCGGTGTCGGCAAAGACGCTCGATTCTTTCCCGACGAAGTCCAGCGTTTCCAGCCGGAACCGCTTGCCGGCACTGCCGGTCATGCGGGCCACATCGGCCAAATCGTAGTGGACGACATTGACGTCAGTGGTGTCCATGTAGACCGCGATAGCCTGCTCGACGTCGCCGTCAAAGATGACCTTGCCCTTGTCCAGCACGACGCAGCGGGTACAAAGCTGACGGATCGTTGACATATTATGGCTGACATACAGCACCGTGCGGCCGTCCTGGTTGGCAACGTCGCTCATTTTTCCTAAGCATTTCTGCTGGAATTTCATGTCGCCGACGGCCAGCACCTCGTCCATGACCATAATTTCACTGTCGAGGTGCGCGGCCACGGCAAAGGCAAGTTTCACGAACATACCGCTGGAGTAGCGCTTGACGGGGGTGTCAATAAAATCGCCGCACTCGGAAAATTCGATGATCTGCGGCAGTTTTGCATCGATTTCGGCGCGGGTCATGCCGAGAATTGCGCCGTTCATATAGATGTTCTCGCGGCCTGTCATTTCGTTGTTGAAGCCGGTGCCGACCTCCAGCATCGACGCCACGCGGCCGCGAATCTTGATTTCACCCTCGGTGGGGGCGGTGATGCGGGAGAGCAGCTTTAACAGCGTAGATTTGCCCGCGCCGTTTCGGCCGATGATGCCCAGCGCCTCGCCCTGGTAGACGGTCAGGTCAACACCGTTCAGTGCCATAAAGGTTTGCCCAAACAGCCGTTGGTCGGTGCCGATGACGGTGTTCGGGTCCTCCTTCCCGCGCACGCGGGCCCACCAGCTCTGCAGGTCATGCGTCAGCGTGCCGCCGCCAATCTGGCCGAGCTTGTACTGTTTTTTCAGCCCCGAAACTTCGATGACCGGGCGTTTTTCTGTTGCAGACATAATTCAAGCGCCCCTTTCTTACACCGTATCCATAAACGTTTTTTCAATGCGGCTGAACAGCACAACGCCCAAAACCAGCGCCGCAGCGGTAAAAATCAGACTGTACACGATGCCAAACACCGTGACCGTGCCGGTGCCTAAGGTCGCCATGCGGAAAATCTCGATAGGCGACGTCATGGGGTTTAGCTGGACCAGCACTTTCAGACGCGGGGAATTGTCCAGCATCGACAGCGGGTAGACGACCGGGGAAGCGTACATCCAAAGCTGCACGCCGAAGCCCACGGCGATGGCCAAATCGCGATATTTCGTCGTTAAAGAGGAAACGATGATGCCGACGCCGAGGCCCAGCAGCATGACTTCCAGCATGACGAAGGGAATCGCCAGCGCCCACAGCGTAAAGGTGATGCCGCTGCCCGTGGCGAAGAAATAGCCCCAGAAAATCAGGTACATAACCGCCTGGATGCCAAAGTTGATAAGGCTTGTCAGCACCTGGCTGATGGGCATGGTCAGGCGGGGGAAGTAGACCTTGCCGAACACCTGCGAGTTTGTTACAAACGTATTGGCCGTGTTGTTGACGCAGTTGGCGAAAAACGTCCAGACCGTGTTGCCCGCCATGTAGAACAAAAAGCCGGGTACGCCGTCGGTGGGCATATTGGCCATGCCGCCGAACACAACGTTGAAGATAATAGTGGTGATAAGCGGATTCAGAATGATCCACGCCGGGCCTAGAATCGTCTGTTTGTACAGCACGGTAAAGTTGCGCTTGACAAACATCGTGATGAGGTCGCGGTAGCGCCACAGCTCGTTCAAATCAATATCGAACCAGCCTGTTTTGGGCCGTATAACGGTGGTCCAGCCCTCCTCGGCCGGGCGGGTGGTTTGCAGATTTTCAGCCATAAAAATACCTGTTCCTTATGTGTAAAGTCGTAGTCGCACAATTATCCATAGTAATAGTGCTATTTTACCACATTATGCGCAAAGAATCAACTTGCCAAAGCGTTTATAATAATAGTAGAGGCCGAGCATACCCGGTCCGGTCGTAAAAGGCAATGGGCGTTTCCCGGAAGGCTGCGGGCCGCACATATGCGGCCCCTACAACTCAACATAATAAAAGCGAAAAGCGGCCTGCCGAAAATCTATCGGCAGACCGCTTTTTCTATGCAATTACAGCACCTTCGACAAGAATGCTTTCAAGCGCTCGTTTTCGGGGTTGGCGAAGAACTCCTTCGGGGGTTTGTCGACCTTGACGACGCCCTCATCGATAAAGATAATGCGGTTCGCCACCTCGCGGGCAAAGCCCATTTCGTGGGTGACGCAGACCATCGTCATGCCGCCGCGGGCAAGCTCCTTCATCAGTTCCAAAACCTCGCCGACCATCTCGGGGTCCAGTGCGGAGGTCGGCTCGTCAAACAGCAGCACGTCGGGGTTCATGGCCAGCGCACGCACGATGGCGATGCGCTGTTTCTGGCCGCCGGACAGCATGTTGGGGTAGGTGTCCGCCTTGTCGGCCAGACCGATGCGCTCCAGCAGCTCCATGGCCTTGGCGTCGGCCTCGGGCTGCTTCATCAGGCCCAGACGCACCGGGGCCAGCGTGATGTTCTTCTTCACCGTCAGGTGGGGGAAAAGGTTGAAATGCTGGAACACCATGCCCATCTTCTGGCGCACATGGTCAATGTCGTGATCGGTGACTTCCTTGCCGTTGAAGATGATGTGGCCGCCATCCGGCTCTTCCAGCCGGTTCAAACAGCGCAGGAACGTGGATTTGCCGCAGCCGGAGGGGCCGACCAATACAACGCAGTCACCCTTGTTGATGGTCAAATCTACGCCTTTCAAGACTTGCAGGCCGCCGTAGTTCTTTTTCAGTCCTTTAACGTCGATCACTTTGCGCCAGCCTCCTCTCAAATTTTGCCAGCAATGCGCTGAACAGCATGACCAGCACCAGATACACAGCCGCAACGCCCAGCAGCGGGAACATAGCCTCGTAGGTGCGGTTCATGATGCCCTGGGCCGCGTACAACAGCTCTTTGCCGCCGATGACGGTAATCAGGGAGGAGTCCTTCAGCAGCATGATGAACTCGTTGCCCAGGGACGGCAGGATGGAGCGGATGGCCTGGGGAATGATGATCTCAAACATCGTGGTCATGTAGTTAAGGCCCAGGCTGCGGCCGGCTTCCATCTGGCCGGGGTCAACGGCCATCAGGCCGCCGCGGATGATTTCGGAGACATACGCGCCGGAGTTGATACCCAGCGCCAGCGCACCGACCATCGTAAAGTTGCGGCTGCTGGCGAAGATGACCATGCTCATGATGAGCAGCTGCACCATCATAGGCGTGCCGCGGATGACCGTGACGTACACCTTGCACACAGCGTTCAGCACGCCAAGGATGGGGTTGCGGTGGTGGGGTTTCTGCTGGGCGTGGCCCACGCGGATCATAGCCACGATGGCCCCCAGCAACACGCCCAGCACCAGCGCAATGGCCGTGACCAGCAGGGTGGTGCCCACGCCCTTGATATACTGCTGCCAGCGGTCGGAGTAGAGAAATGCCTGGTAGAATTTTACGAAGAAGTCCTGCCCGAAGTTCAGCTTCTCGCCGCTTTTTGCCAGCTCAGAGAGCGCTTCAAACTGTGCTTCCATCCGCAACACAACCTTTCTTTCTGTTTGAATTCAGCACACCTGTAGGGGCCGGGCATGCCCGGCCCGCAGCTTTCCGGCAAACTCTTGCCTGCGGGAAGGTTGCGGGCCGCATATATGCGACCCCTACAGCGCGATATTTGTATTATACCATATTCCCGGGAAAAATCACACTAAATAAAAGAAAAGCGCGCCGGGGCCCGGCGTGCCTTTCCGCTTGCTGCAAAGCGCTTATTCAGCGGTGATGTACTTATCCACGATGGCCTGCAGGGTGCCGTCAGCCTACAGCTCTTCCAAGGCGCTGTTGATGGCGTCCAGCAGAGCGGTGTTGCCCTTGGCAACGCCGATGGCATAGTCTTCCTGGGCGTAAGCGGTGTCCAGGATCTTCAGGCCGGGGTTAGCCTCCACGAAGGACTTAGCCGGGGCGTTGTCGATGACGACGGCATCGACCTGGCCGTTGTTCAGGGCCTGCACAGCGGTCAGACCGTCGTCGTAGGCGATGACGTTGTCCTCACCGAAGTCGTCGGTGCAGTAAATGTAACCGGTGGTGCCGCGCTGGGTGCCGATGGCCTTGCCTGTCAGATCGTCAGCAGAGGCAATGTCGGAATCCTCGGGCACGATGATGGACTGGATGCCCTCGGCGTAGGTGTCGGAGAAGTCCATGACCTTCTGGCGCTCGTCGGTGACGGTGACACCGGCCATGACGATGTCGCTCTTGCCGTTCTGGGCAGCCAGCAGGGCGGCGTCAAAGTCCATGTCGTCAACCTGCAGCTCCAGGCCGAGCTTCTCAGCAATAGCACCGGCGACCTCAACATCGATGCCCTCAAAGTCACCGCTGTCGGTGGTCATCTCATACGGGGGGAAGGCGGCGTTGGTGGACATCGTCAGCTTGCCGGCGGTGACGGTGGTCAGTTCGGCAGCGTCGGCAGAAGCGGCCTCCTCGGTGGAAACGGCCTCGGAGGATGCAGCCTCAGAAGATGCAGCCTCGGAGGAGGCAGTATCGGTAGAAGCGGAACCGCCGCAGGCGGCCAGGCTCAGCATCATAGCGGAGCTGAGCATCAGAGCAGTGATTTTTTTCATGATGATCTCCTCGATTCAATGTATCTCAAATGTTTGTACCTTCCCAAGCCCTCACTTGGTTGATGTATACAGTATAACTGCATAAATATGTAAAGTCAATGTATATTTAATAACTTCGGCGTTTTACATGGGCAGAGCAGGGGAGTGGAAAGTTTTTTGTGCAAACTGGCGGGAGCGGAATATAAAGCCTCTCTTGTCAAAGGGAGGTGCCGAGCACAGCGAGGCGGAGGGATTCCAGCCACCCGCGGTATGACGAGCGGTTATGGCAAAGCCCGTCGGAATCCCTCCGGCCGCCTGCGGCGTCCACCTCCCTTTTACAAGGGAGGCTTTTCCTCCCAAAAATTCCCCCTTGACTTCCCACTTTGCTTGTGCTATAAATAGAGTAACTTCATCCTGTACAAAGCCATGAGGCAGACAACCGGGGTGCAGGGTCCTGTATCAGAGACGACCGCCGCAGCAAACGTTGCGTGGTGCAAGCGGTCTTGCAGCGGCCCGCAGCCTTACCACTGCCGAGCGCGGGGGCGAACCCCCGCCGGGTACGGCCCGTTACAGCCGACACGAGCGGCGCTTACCTTATATATAAGCGCAATTTGGGTGGAACCGTGGAGCTTACCGCTTCATCCCTTTTTGAATGTGAGGGATGGAGCGTTTTTTATTGCACAAATGCAAAAGGAGCGTACAATCATGAAGATCATCTACAAAGACGGCACCGTTGCCGAGTGCCCGCAGGAAGAAGAACTGCACGTTCTGCGCCACACGGCTGCCCACATCATGGCCCAGGCCATCAAGCGCCTCTACCCGCAGGCGGATTTTGCCTTCGGCCCTGCCACCGAGAACGGCTTCTACTATGACGTCGACCTTGGCGACACCAAGCTGACCGACGAGGACCTGGCCGCCATCGAAAAAGAAATGAAGAAGATCTGCAAAGAGAATCTTCCCATCAAGCCGTTCATCCTGCCCCGCGACGAGGCTGTCAAGCTGATGGAGGAGCGCCAGGAGCACTACAAGATCGAGCATATGGCCGATCTGGCCGACGAGACCGAGTTCAGCTTCTACCAGCAGGGCGAGTACGTTGATATGTGCATCGGACCCCACCTGACCTACACCAAGGCGCTGAAGGCGTTTAAAATCACCCAGCAGTCCGGCGCGTACTGGAAGAACGACAAAGAGAACAAGATGCTGACCCGCATCAACGGCGTGGCCTTCCGCAATCAGGAGGAGCTGGATGCCTGGGAGAAGCAGCAGCAGGAGGCCCGTGAGCGCGACCACCGCAAGATCGGCAAGGAAATGCGCCTGTTCATGACCGACGACCTCGTCGGCCGCGGCCTGCCGATGTTCCTGCCCAACGGTTACACCGTCTGGCAGCAGTTGGAAGATTATATCAAGGGCAAGGAGCGCGAGCGCGGCTACCTGCACGTCATGACCCCCTGCATCGGCACGGTGAACCTGTACAAGACCTCCGGTCACTGGGATCACTACCGCGAGAATATGTTCCCCGCCATGGAGATGGAGGGCGAGAGCTACGTGCTGCGCCCCATGAACTGCCCCCATCACATGATGATTTACGCCAACCAGCCCCACAGCTACCGCCAGCTGCCTATCCGCATCGGCGAGATTGCCCACGACTTCCGCTATGAGTCCTCCGGCACGCTGAAGGGCATCGAGCGCGGCCGCCACTTCTGCCAGAACGACGCCCACCTGTTCTGCACGCCCGAGCAGATCAAGAGCGAAGTTGCCAACGTCTGCGCCCTGATTTTCGACGTCTACAAGGACTTCAACATCACGGATTATCGCTGTGTTCTGTCCCTGCGCGACCCCGCTGACAAGAAGAAATACCATGACGACGACGCTATGTGGAACCATGCCGAGAACGCCCTGCGCGAGGTCCTGACCGAGCTGGGCATCCACTTCACCGAGGAGATCGGCGAGGCCGCGTTCTACGGCCCGAAGCTGGACGTCAACGTCAAGCCCGCCGTCGGTGCCGAGTACACGCTGTCCACCTGCCAGCTGGACTTCTGCCTGCCCGCCAAGTTCCACCTGACCTATGTGGACAAGGACGGCAGCGAAAAGACCCCCGTCGTACTGCACCGCGCCATCCTCGGCTCTCTTGACCGTTTCATGGCCTACCTGATCGAGGAGACCAAGGGCCGTTTCCCGACCTGGCTGGCCCCGACGCAGGTCAAGGTGCTGCCGGTCAGCGAAAAGACGCTGGACTACGCCAAGGACGTGGCCGCCAAGCTGCAGGCCGCCGGTGTCCGCGTTGTGCTGGATGAGTCCAACGAGAAGATTGGCTACAAGATCCGCCAGGCCCAGCAGGTTGACCGCGTACCGTATATGCTGGTTCTGGGCGCGAAGGAAGTCGAGGCCAACAACATCAGCGTCCGCGACCGCAAGGGCGAGACCACGACGATGGAGCTGGATGCCTTCATCGCCAAGGTTGTTGATGAAATCAAGAACCGCGTGAATAACGGCTAATATCGGTTTATAAAAATACCGCTGTCAGGAAATTGACAGCGGTATTTTTTATTGGTAACAGCGGCAATGTGCCAAAGCCCCCTCCGGCCGCGAAACCGGCCTGAGGGGCTTTTCCCGCTACACCGCTCCCGCTCTCCTTGCCTTTCTCCTGTACTCCGTCGGTCCGCAGCCGTAGACCTGCCGAAACGCGCGGGCAAAATAGCTGGCATCCTGGAAACCGCACTGCGCCGCGATTTCCGACACCTGTAACCCCGTGCCGCACAAAAGCTCAGCGGCACGCTGGGTGCGCTGGTCCCTCAGGTATTGGTTCGGCGTTGTGCCGATCATGTCATGGAAGCACCGCAGGCACTCGCTGGGGCTGATGGCCGCGCTGGCCGCGATCTGCTCCACCGACACGTCCTCGGCGTAATGCTCCTGGATGAATTGCAGCATCGTCTTGATGCGGTCGGCGCTGCGCAGGGCTTTTTTCGGCAGCGCCTGCACTGCCGGGGCGTGGCTCACCAGCTGGAACAGCATTTCCGACAGCGCCGCGCGGGCCTTGAACTCGTACCCGGGCTGCTCGTTGACCACCGCGCGGAACGCCCGCTCCATCTGGTTTATCGCCTCACGCTGCCATTCCACACCGGGACGCAGCACGGCGCAGGGGCGGCTGGGGTCGGTCAGCAGCGGCTGCAAATATTTCTGCCAAAAAACGCTGTCCGGGCTGCCGCCCACCAGCCGCGGGTGGAACACCATGCTGTGCAGGCGGCATGGCCCAGCGTTCAGCGGCCAGTCGCCGTGCAGCACGCCTGCGTTGATAAACAGCCCCTCGCCCTTTTCCAGGCGGTATTTTTCCCCGGCAGCAGTGGCCAGGATCGTGCCCTCGCTGACCACCAGCACTTCCAGTTCCTCATGCCAATGCCAAGGGACCGGCTCGGTCTGCAAATCGTCATGGTAGCAGGCGATGGGGAACGCTGCCGTGCCATGTTTCAGCAGTTCCCGGGCAAAATCGTCTATGACCGTTCTGCATACAGACAGTGCCATCTTCTGTTCATCTCCATTTTTGGCGAAATTATACCGGAATTCCACGGGAATAGTGCCTTTATTTCCCACCGTTTGATGATATAATCATAGTATCGCAATCACAAAAAGTCAAGAGGTATTTACTATGGTTTCTCTGCTTCTGCCCATCATCTATCTGGCCTTCATTAGCCTGGGCCTGCCGGACGCGCTGCTGGGTGCGGCGTGGCCCACCATGTACCCGCAGCTGGGCGCGGGCGTCGCCTGGGCGGGCGGCGTATCGATGATCATTTCTGCCGGGACCATCGTGTCCAGCCTTGCCAGCGAGCGGCTCAACACCCGCCTCGGCACTGGGCGGGTCACGGCGCTGAGCGTGGCCACCACCGCCGTGGCACTGTTCGGCTTTTCCATCTGCACACAGTTCTGGCAGCTGTGTTTGTGGGCCATTCCTTACGGCCTCGGCGCCGGCAGCGTAGACGCTGCACTGAACAACTATGTGGCCTTGCACTACGAGAGCCGCCACATGAGCTGGCTGCACTGTATGTGGGGCATCGGCGCGGCGGGCGGCCCGGTCATCATGGGCTGGGCATTGGCGGGCAGCACCTGGCAGAACGGCTACCGCATCATCTCGATTCTGCAAATCGTCTTGACGGCTGTGCTGATATTCAGCCTGCCGCTGTGGCAGACCCCCGCCGATACCGGGGCAGGGGAGGATTTTACCCTCGAGCATCGCACCCTGCCGCAGCTGATGAAAGTGCCCGGCGTGCCGGAAGTGATGTGCTGCTTTGCGCTATACAACGGTTTGGAGGCCGTGGCCGGTATGTGGGCTGCCAGCTACTGCACACTGGTGCGCGGGCTGGACGCGACGACCGCCGCCAGTTGGGCGAGCCTGTTTTACTTGGGCATCACGGTCGGGCGGTTTTTCAGCGGCTTTTTGACGATGAAATTCAACGACCAGCAGATGATCCGTCTGGGGCAGACACTCATCGCCGTGGGTATTGCGCTGCTGCTTCTGCCGGGCAGCGCTGTATTGCCGGTGGGCCTTGTGGTCATCGGACTGGGCTGCGCGCCCATCTACCCCTGCATCATCCACGAGACGCCCGCCAACTTCGGCAAAAACCTGAGCATGGCGATGACCGGCATCCAGATGGCCGCCGCCTACGTTGGCGTGACGATGCTGTCGCCGTTTTTCGGCGTGTTAGCGCAGAATATCACGATGCAGCTCTACCCGTGGGCACTGCTCGCCATGCTGGTACTGATGTTTATCCTGTCGGAGCAGCTGCATAAAAAGACGGCCGCGAGGCGGGCAAAGAACTCCTAAGCCTTCCTCCGAGGGGCTGCGCCCGCAGGCGCGTGTCGGAGCGCAACCGCCGTAGGCGGCTCTTAGCGCGTAGACTGAAGGTGGCCCCGCAGGGCCGGATGGGGGCGCGTGTGCGGCAGATATAAATAGGCGATATTTGCCGCGTTGCCCCTCATCAGTCCGCTTCGCGAACAGCTTTCCCCAAGGGGGGAAGCCTTTTTTCATTTATTTTCCCCACCCCCTGTTATTTTCCTGTCGCTTCCTGTATAATGGTGGAAAGAGGAGGCGATACCATGCAAAAATGCAGCCTGTGCGGTGGGCGGGTCGTCAATGGCCGATGTGAGGAATGCGGCATGCCCATCCCGCCCGAACATACCTACACCCTGCGGGGCGAAAGCGCCCACTACCACCGCGTCAACGGCGAGGATGTGCTGCACCGCGTGCGGCCCACCGGCAGCCGCCCCAAGGTGGACGGCTACGACGAGGAAGAGCGCACCGCCCATGTACATGAGAGCGGCACAGACCGCCACAATGCACCGCGCCCCGCGGTGCGCACGGCCCGGGTGGAGCACCACATCGAGGCACCCTCCAGACGCAGACGCAGTGCCAATGTTGCGTGGCTTATCATCGTTGTGGCGCTGTTTTTGATTTTGCCCATGCTGCAGGTCCTGCTGCAGCGTGAAATCTTTTCCTCGGTTTCCGAGCCCGTTCCCGAATTCTCCGAAGAACAGGCCATAGAGGCCGACAGCAACGCCTATGACGACCTGCGCGGCACTGTGCCCGCCGCGGGTGCGGACTGGGATGGTAGCCTGACTGCGGGCCTGTACACCGTAGGGCAGGATCTGCCCGAGGGCACCTACACCATCCAGTGTGCCGAGAGCAATACATCCATTGACCTGCACATCGTCAGCGATGAGCACGGTGTTGAAATCTACGAGGATCTGTCCTCCAACGGCTATGACGCCAGCGACAGTGAGCGGGACGATGTGTCTCTGCCGACAGGCACCGTGCTGTTTCTGAGCGGCAATGGCACGCTGTACTTCCACAGCAGCAACGCCCAGGTCGATGCGCTGCCCACCGAGACCGCACCCAATCCGCTGGTCAGCGATGCGGCGTATACCCTCAGCGACAGCGATGACAGCCTGTATCTGCTTGTGGGCGAGGACATCGAACCCGGCGTCTACGATGTGACCTGCACAGCGGGCACCGGATATTTTTCCTTTGTCCTGCCGATGGAGAATACCCGCACGATGTACTGCAGCGCATGGCTCTACGGCGACCCCGACTATGTCGATACGCTCCGCCACATCGCCCTGACTGAGGACACCGAGGTCACGCTCTCCAACTACAGCGATATGGATTTTACCGTGACGCTGACCCCCAGTGAAACGGTGTATGTGCATGAATAAAAAAACGGCCACTCAAAAATGAGTGGCCGAATTTATTTTTATAGAGTTGTAGGGGTCGGGCATGCCCCTACCGTGTGGTGGAAATCACACTTTCTGCCGCAATTTTTTCTCTTCTTCCTCCGTCAGCTCCCGCCATTGGCCGGGGGCCAGTGCAGCATCCAGCGCCACGCCGCCGATGCTCTCGCGATGCAGGGCGTTCACGCCCGCGTCATACACGCCGAACATTCTTTTTATCTGGTGGTACACGCCCTGCCGCAGCGTCACACGCACGGTCAGGCCGTCGTCGGTCAGCGGTTCCACTCCTGCTGGGGCCATCGTCTCGCCGTCGGCCAGCGTCACACCCTCAGCAAAGCCGCGCCGCATAGCGTCGGTCAGCGGGGTATCCAGCGTTACAACGTACTGTTTCTTCACATGGTGGGCAGGGGAGAGGATATCATGCGCCAGTGCGCCGTCGTCGGTCAACAGCACAAAGCCGGTGCTCGTCTTGTCCAGCCGCCCGGCCGGGAACAACTCCCGCCGGGGGAAGTCCGCCGCCACCAAATCGACCACCGTCGTATCCTTCTTGTCGCGGCTGGCGCTGACGACGCCCTCGGGCTTATTGAGCATGATGTAGACGTATTTCCGGTACGCGCCTGCCAGCGGTACACCGTCCAGCGCCACGGCAGCGGTGTGCTCGTCCAGCTGGGTGTCCGCCTTGCGGCAGACTGCGCCGTCAATCATCACGCGTCCCTTCGTCACGGCCTTGCGGCTCTCGCTGCGGGTCATGCCGGTGCGCTCGGCCAGGTACTTGTCCAGCCGCATCATGCGTCGTGCTCCTGGGTGATGGCCGCCGTTTTGCCGCGCGTGACCTTGATAAGGTCGGCGGGGGAGCACTCAATTTGCGTGCCGATGCGCCCGCCGGAAACAAGCATCGTGTCCTGGGCAAGGCAGCTCTCGTCAAACACGGTGACGAACTGCTTTTTCATGCCCACCGGGCTGCAGCCGCCCCGGATGTAGCCGGTGACTTTGTTGATGTCGGCGACGTGGATCATCGCCACGCTCTTGACGCCTGCGGCCTTGGCAGCCTTTTTCAGGTCCAACTCGGCCAGCACCGGCACGACAAAGACGTAATAATTGCGGTCCGCACCTTGGGTGACCAGCGTTTTGAACACCTTGGCCGGGTCCTGCCCGGTCAGCCGCGCCACGTTCGCGCCGTCCACAGCCTGGCCTTCCTCATGGGGGTATTCATGTGCGGAGTAGGCGACCTTCGCCCGTTCCAGCATCCGCATTGCATTGGTTTTTGCTTCTTTTGGCATATTGGCAACCTCTTTATCTTCTCTTTGCCTTCCCCCTTGGGGGGAGGTGGCCCGCAGGGCCGGATGAGGGGCGCGTGTTCCTGGCAACCCTCTGTTGGGCAATAATGGGCAAGGCCGCCCCTCATCAGTCCGCTTCGCGGACAGCTTCCCCCAAGGGGGAAGCCTTTGCGTTCCTATTATATAACCCCTAAACAAATTTCGCAAGGGGGCTTGACTTTAGCGCTTTAAAGTGTTAGAATACCGTCATTGAAATAAATCCATCGTGTATTAGATAGGAAAGACAGGAGAACCCACCATGATCATCGTATTGAAACAGCACGCACCCGCCAAAAAAGTCGAAGCCTTCTGCAAAGAACTGAACGGCATGGGGTATCAGATCAACGACTCCGTCGGCAGCGACACCCACATCCTGGGCCTGATTGGTGACACCAAGGCCCTTGCTGAAAGCTGGGTGCTGGCAAACCCGGTCGTCGAGACCTGCCGCCGCGTGTCTGAGCCGTACAAAAAGGCCAACCGCAAGTTCCATCCGGACGACACGATTGTCGATGTGGGCGGGCACAAAATGGGCGGCGGCTACTTTGCCGTGATGAGCGGTCCCTGCAGCGTCGAGAGCAAAGAGCAGATCACCTATGTGGCCCAGCGCGTGCAGGCCGCCGGGGCCAGCATCTTGCGCGGTGGTGCGTTCAAACCCCGCACCAGCCCGTACAGCTTCCAGGGTCTGCGCGCCGAGGGTCTGGAACTTTTGCAGGAAGCCCGTAAGGTCACCGGCCAGCCCATCGTGACTGAGCTGATGAACAACGAGCATATTCCGCTGTTCCTGGACGCCAAGGTGGACATGATCCAGATCGGCGCACGCAATATGCAGAACTTTGAGCTGCTCAAAGCCGTCGGCAAGCTGAACGTGCCGGTGCTCCTGAAGCGCGGCCTGTCCTCGACGCTGGAAGAGCTGGTCATGAGCGCCGAGTACATCATGGCCGAGGGCAACCCCAATGTTGTTTTGTGTGAGCGCGGCATCCGCACCTTTGAGACGAGCATGCGCAACACGTTGGACATTTCCGCCGTACCTATGCTGAAAAAGATGACCCATCTGCCCGTCGTCATCGACCCGAGCCATGCGGCGGGTATCGCGTTCATGGTGCCCGATCTGGCAAAGGCCGCCGTGGCCGTCGGCGCGGATGGTCTGATGATCGAGACGCACAACGACCCGGCCAAGGCCAAGAGCGACGGTGCCCAGAGCCTGACCCCCGACCAGTTCGACGACCTGATGAGCATCATCAAACCGGAGCTGGAGTTCTTTGGGAAGAAACTGAACTAAGGCTTCCCCCGAGGGGGAAGCCTTTGCGGGCTGATGCAAGCATCGGCCCCTACAACAAAACAAAAATCGCGGCTGTCCTTTTCCCGGGCAGCCGCGATTTTTTATCGCTTATACAATTTTTTCCGCTGCTGGTGGGCAGCGATCTTGATATACACCGGCCGCGGCAGGAAGCGGCCCAGCGTCATGCCGGCGGCTACCAGCGGGCTGGGCACAATGACCGTCTTGCGGCGGGCTATGCCGTCCAGCGCACAGCGCACGCAGTATTCCGGCGTGATGCCCCGCAGCGCAAACTCCACGTTGGCTACGGCGTTGAACTCGGTATCCACCGGCCCGGGGCAGAGGCAGCCCGCGTACACCGGGCTGTGGGCCTCGCGCAACTCCTGGGCTAAGGCGCTGGTCAGGCTGACAACGTAGGATTTCGTGGCGTAGTAGGTCGCCATATACGGCCCGGCAGGCATCAGCCCCGCGCAGGAGCCGACGTTCAGCAGCGCACCGAAGCCCTGCTTGTAAAGCTTCTGGCCGATTCTTTTCGTCAGGATGTGTACCGCGCGGATGTTGAGCGCCAGCATATCCAGGTCTTTGTCTAAATCGGTCTGCAAAAACGGCCCGCAGTCGCCAAAGCCCGCGTTGTTGATGAACAGATCCACGCGGCGGTCGTCCAGCGCCTTGACCAGCCGCAGGCACTCGCTTTTCTTCGAGAGGTCAGCGGTCATGATCTCGCAGACCGTCGTCAACTGGTCGGACAGTTTTTCCAGCCGGTCCGCGCGGCGGGCCACCAGCAGCAGGTTATACCCGCGTGCCGAAAGCTGGCGCGCAAACTCGGCCCCAATGCCGGAGCTTGCCCCGGTGATGACTGCAAATTTGGGCATAGGAAACCTCCTTCATTTACAAAAAAGGCTTCCCCCGAGGGGGAAGCTGTCGCCGAAGGCGACTGATGAGGGCGAACCTTGCCGTTACACCTCGTTCGCGGGGAAGCCGCCCCTCATCCGGCCCTGCAGGCCACCTTCAGTCTACGCGCTAAGAGCCGCCTACGGCGGTTGCGCTCCGACACGCGCCTGCGGGCGCAGCCCCTCGGGGAAAAGCTTTTTACATTAGTGGTGCCGTCCCACGCCGCCGCCGCGGGTGGAACCGCCGCCGGAACGGAACCCGCCGCCCGAGGGGCGCGAGCCGCCGGAGGGACGACTGCGGCCTACACCGCCGCCGCTGCTGAAACCGCCGCCCGAGTGGAACCCACCCGAAGGACGGCTGCTGGGCCTGGGGCCGCCACCGGGACGCGGGCCGCCAAACCCACCACCGCGCGGCGGGGGAGGGGGCGGCGGGCGGCGCGGACGCCGGGAGGCACGGCCCACGCCGTACCAGAATACCGCATTGCCGCCGGGGCCGGGGCCATATCCGGGGCCGCGCGGCGGGCGTGGACGGCGCGGGCGCAGCAGCACCGAGACGATCCACAGAATCAGGATAACGGCAAAAATTACAAGAATCATACTCATAATGTTCGGTCCTGTCCGGTACGTCGTGCTGCCGGTATCGCTGCTCAGCGTCACGCCATAGATGCTGCACAGCCTATCGGCCAGCGCCCGCACGGTTTTCTGCGTACCTGTGTCATAATCGCCTTTTGCCCAGTAGGGTTCCAGATATTCATCCAGCAGCGAACCCAGCGTGCTGACACTCAGGCGGCTTTCCAACCCGGTGCCGCGCATGATGTAGTAGTCGCCGCCGTCTGCCTCATAAGGGGCCAACAGCAGCAGTACACCGTTGTCCTGGTCAGCCGAGCCAAGCTCCCAGGCCGTAAAGACGTTGTAGGCAAAGCCTTCCATCGTCGTGTTGCCCAGCGCTTCCTCCACCGTGTAGACGCCGATCTGCGCACCGCAGGCATCGGACAGCTGGCTGGAAATAGCGTAGATGTATTCCTCGGTATCCGCCGAGAGAATATTTGCGTGGTCGGCCACCGGGTTTTTGGCATCCACATCCACGGCGGGCGCAGCCAGGGCGGGCAGTGCGGTCAGCACCAGCGCCGCCGCCACCGCACCGGCAGCCGCCGCGCGTTTGGCAAATGTTTTCAGTTTCATAATTTTCCCTTGTTATTGTGGTTTATTGGGGTGCAAATCGGGAAATTTCCCGCACGCCCCATATACCGGAAATCACATTGGCGGGGAACTGAGCGGTCGTCGTCTCGTAGCTCTCCACCGACTGGTTGTAGGCCGCAGCCGCGCGTTCAATGGTGGCCTGGGCCGAGACAAAGGCGTTGTACTGGTTGTTGATGGCCTGCTGGGTGCTGGCGTCCACTTTATTATTGACCGCCGCGTACAGCGCATCCACTGCGTTATACAAATCGCGGTTGGCGTTGTACTGGGCGGCGGGGTCAGCTGCCGTGTTGTTCCAGACTTCCAGCGCGACCCGGGCGTCCTGCAGGGCCTCTGTCGGGGCGTCTTCTAGGTAGCCGACCTGCTTGATGAGGTTAGCCGCCGCGTCCACCTGGGTGCCAAAATCGGTCTGGATGCTGTTGTTGTACTTGTCGATGGCGGTGTAGAGCTTCGCTGTATCGTTGTATTTTCCTTTCAGCTTTGCCCCGCCGATGCCAAACACCGACACGAGCGCCAGCGCGACGAGCACGACCGATGCCGTGCTGCGCTTTTTGGCCGGGGCGGGCAGCTTTGACTCGACCTCGCCCAGCACTTCCAGCTGCGGGCCATGGATGGTAAAGGTTTCCTGTTGTTCAAGTTGCATTGCAAATACCTGTATTGCACCGTAGGGGCCGGCATACCCGGCCCGCACGGTTATGGAAAACGGTCGTCTGCCATTCTCGGCGCGGGCGAACCATGTTCGCCCCTACATACTCTGCCCCGGGATGGCTGTGCATATAGGGAGGGGTCTTGACCCCTCCCCGGCGGTCAGAGGGCTGGCCCGCCCTACAACCACCCGGAAATCGTGTGCCAATTTGCGGGGCGTCTGGGACGCCGCCCCCTACAACGCAGCTTCTCAGCCGTTGATCTCCAGCATCTTCTGGCGCAGTTCACCCTCAATGCGGCCAAGCTCCTGCTCGGCGTTGGCGCGCTTGACCTTACCGTCGGCGCGGATCTTGTTCAGCTCATCCAGCGTCTCGATCAACTGCTTGTTCGTCTGCTGCAGGGTCTCGATATCCACGATGCCGCGCTCGGACTCCTTGGCGATATCGATGGTGCCCTGTTTCAGCGTGGCGGCGTTCTTCTTCAGCAGCTCGTTCGTAGCGTCGGTCACAGCGCGCTCGGCGGCCATAGCCTGCTGGCTGTGGGCAATGCCCAGGGCCAGCACCATCTGGTTCTTCCACAGGGGGATGGTGTTCACGATGGTGGTCTGAATCTTCTCGGCCATCATCGTGTCGTTGGACTGGATCAGACGGATCTGCGGGCCCATCTGGATGGAGACGTTGCGGGTCAGCTCCAGATCGTAGAGCTTTTTCTCAAAGCGGTCGCACATATCGGCCAGGTCGCGGGCGGCCTGGGCATCCTCGGGCAGCTGGGTACGCTGGGCCTTCTCCTGGGCGGCTTTCAGCTCATTGGCACGCACATCGGCCAGCTTCTTTTTGCCGGCCAGAATGTACATCGTCAGCTCTTTGAAGTAGACGAGGTTGTACTCGTACATCTTATCGAGCATGGCAATGTCCTTCATCAGGACGACCTGGTGATCTTCCAGCTTCGCCTTGATGCGCTCGACGTTTTTGTCGGCGCTGTCATAGCGGGTCTTGAGCTGCTCGATGCTGTTGGACGTCTTTTTGAAGAAGCCCAGAATACCCTTGGGCTGCTCGGCGTTGGCGTCAAAGCCCTGCAGTTCGGCAATCAGGCCGGTGATAAGCTCGCCGGTCTCGCCCATATCCTGAGTCTTGACGCGGGAGAGCGCCGTCTCGGAGAAGTCGCTCAGCTTTTTCTGGCTGGCGGCACCGTACTGCAAGACCATCTGGGAGTTAGTCAGGTCGATTTTTTCGGCAAAATCGTTGACCATCTTCTGCTCCTCAGGGGAGAGGGGGGTATCCTCCACCTGCACGGGAGTTGCCTTCTTGCTTTCCTCGACGATTTTTTCATCAGCGGCGGGGTCAAGGGTCAGCGTCGGGGCGGCGGGGGCGGAGTCCAGGGTCAGGGTAGGGGCAACAGGGGCGTTCAGATCCAGTTCATTGTTCAGGTCAGCCATGGTCGTTTGTCCTTTCTGCATATACTTTTATTTCGTAAGGTTCTGGCTTTTCAGGATGCTGTCCAGTACCTCGATGTCGGTCGAAATATCCATTGCCTCAGCGCTGTACAGCGCGTCCAGCAGGTTTTCAAAGGCGGCGGCGGTGGTATCGGCGTTGCGGCGCAGGTCAGCTTCGATCTGGGCAGCATTATCGCCCTTGACACCCTGCTTTTCCAGCTCGGCGTAAGCGCCCATCAGCTTGACCATCTCCGGCAGGTAGTAGCGGGCAAAACGATCGACATTGCGCGCTTTGTCCGGGGTCCTTGCCACGGTGTCCGCAATACTGCGGCCCGCTTTTTCCATGCGGTCCATCGCGTCGGAAAGCTGCTTGTCGGGAATTTCGTCGTTCAGTTTGTGCAGGGCATCCAGGTTGGCGGTGACGCCGTTGAGCAAGGCGTCCACGTCCTCACTGCCGGTGGCGTAAGCGACCGGCACCCGCACGACGCGGACGGGGCAGAGTTTTGTGCCCGCGATGTACACGCCCGCGCTGATGACCGTCGTGGCGATCAGCCCGCCCAGCGTGTAGATGGGCAGCACCAGCGCCATAATGGGCCAGACCAGCGCCGCCAGATAGATGGGCAGCACCGGGCGTTTGGTTTTTTCCAGCCAGTTGGTCATGCAACAGTCCCTCCAATATAATATATACCTATTATAGAACAAAATCCGTTCACTTGCAACCGGTTAGCTGCAAAAATGGTTCCAATGCTGCGCCCCAGGTGGCTTGCAGGCGGGCGGGGGACCATGCGGCATTGGCGGGGCTGGTGCTGGGCAGCACGGTAGCGGGCAGGTGGGTCAGCGGCTCGGCATATTTTGCATAGATGCGCCCCGACGCCGCGCCGTTGCAGAACACCGCCTGCACGCCCAGCTTGCGTATCAGCGCAGCTACATCGTTGGGAACCGCGTTGCGGATGGACGCATCCGACGCGCCTTTGATATCGCAGGCACCGATGGTATCCCACACGGCCAGGCCGTGATTCAAAATAATAGCTTTCTTCGCCTCGATGTCGGCCCAATCGGGTACAGGCTCCCCGGTCACGGCGGCGATCATCGGCCAGAAGCGGTTCTGCTTGTGGCCGTAGAAAAAGCCCTGCTCCCTGCTTTTGGGGCTGGGGAAGCTGCCTAAAATCAGCGCATTGGCGCGGGCGCCGTGCAGCGGCGGCAGCCCGGGGCCGACGTGGGTGTACCCGGCCATCTTAGAACGCCTCCGGCCACAGTTCGCGGCACAGCTCGGCAATGCCGTGGGGTTCAGCGTCTGGGCCGGTGCGATCCGCAGCAGCCTTGGCGGCGGCGCTGCCGTTGCCCATGGCAATGCCCAGGCCTGCCGCTTTCAGCATAGCGACGTCGTTATCGCCGTCACCCACGGCCACACAGTCCGCCGGGTCCAGCCCTGCGAGCTTAGCCAGTTCCAACAGGCCGGTACCCTTGTCGATGCCCTTTTGCAGGATATCGCAGCCGTCGCTGCCGGGGTAGGAGAAGAGGAAGTTCAGCCCGAGGTAGCCGTACTGTTCCTGGAATTTTTCGGCCATCGCCTGCGGCAAAAAGCCGAACGCGCCGAAGGGCATTTCCGTCAGGTGATGGTCCTGATCCTCTCCGTCCACGATGTTCAGCGCAAGGTTTTTCTCTCGCTCGCGCCGGGCGAACTCCTCGTAGCCAATATAGGCGTGGTTCGCATCGTGGAAGGTGAACCGCAGCGGCAGGTCGTAATTTTCAAAAAAGTCCACCAGGGCGTACATTTCCTCGGTCGTCAGACGGTGCAAGGCCAGATCCGCACCCTTGTAGTCCACCAGCTGGGCACCGCCCGCGCAGACCCAGTAGTCCGGCCGAATGCTGCGCAGCAGACCCTTGCCCACACCGATGCGCCCGCGCCCGGTGGCAATAGCGATTTTAACGCCCGCCTTCTGCACAGCGCAGACGGCCTCGGCATTTTCCCTGGGTACACGCTCACAGCTGCCCGGCCGCAGCGTACCGTCGATATCGAGTAATAATAGTTTATATTTCATAGGGTTGACCTCACTTGGTTTCATGGAATCGCTCCCACATCCTTTTATCATTGTTTTCTATTATACCAAAGTCTAACCCCCTCCCGCAAGGCATATTCTGCTTTGGGGTGATGTTTGTGCAGCTGGATCTTTCGCATTCCCACAGGCGTCGGCGGTGGTGGCTTCTGCCGTTGGTGTTGGCCGCCGTTTTGCTGGCTGGGCCGTGGCTGGCCGCTGTTGTACCGGGCACGGCTGCTTCTATCGACCGATTCGTCGGGGCGCGGTATACGGCGCAGATCGACGCGCTGCAAACCGAAAATTTCACGCTGCACCAGCAGCTTGCCCGCAGTGCCGATGCCCTGGCCGAGAACGATGCCCTGCGCCGGCTGGCCGGGTGCGGGCGGGTCAGCGCCGCTGTGGCCCCGGCGCGGGTCCTTGCCCGGGGCGTGGGCGGCTTCACGCTGGCCTGTCCGGGGGCCGTGTCCGGGGCCGCCGTGCTGGACGCAGGCGGGCGGTATGCGGGCATCGTCACCGCCGTGGACGGCGACACCTGCACCGTGGCGCTGGTCCGGACTGCCGGGTTGTGTGGGGCTTATGCCGGGCTAGTCACACCGGGGACATGGCAGCTGACCGGTCTGCCCGCCGACTGCGGGTTAGCGGCGGGGGACGTCGTAACAACGCCGAGCGGCGACTGGCTGGGCACGCTGGCCACCGCACCTATGCCCGACGCCGACGGCCTGACCGCCAGCGCCGCCTTGGCCGATACCGCCGATTTGTGCGCCAGCGTCTATTTCGTGAAAAAGTAATTGCTTTTTCGTCGAAAATTGCGTACAATAAATATGTATTTTTCGCGGGCTAATGCCCCATAAATCCGTCTATATTTTTCGAGGTGATTCCATGTCCAACCGCAAAAATGCCCACCGCCGCCGTCTGCGCGTGGCGGTGCTGGCCGTCGTGTGCGGCGCGGTGTTTGCGGCGTTCTTTGCCCGGCTGGCCTGGATGCAGTTTGCCCGCGCCGACTACTACGCCGACAAAGCCGCCGAGGCCAGTTCGGCCAGCTACACCATAACCCAGCACGCCGCACGGGGCGTCATCACCGACGCAAACGGCGTGGTGCTGGCCCGGGACACCACCGTGTACGATTTATACCTGCGCATCCCGGCCCCGCCGGGGACCGACCTGCGCGAGACTGTAAAAAACATAGAGACCCTGACAGGCAGCAAGGATGTGGAAACACAGCTTGCTGCCTTTTGTTCTGCTGCCTCGGCGGGGGAGCTGGCCGTAGCCCGGGGCGCGGATGCTGATATGCTGACCGCCTTCTACACGGCGGGCCTTGTGCAGAGCGGCGCGGTGCGGCCCGCCGCCCGGGGCGTGCGCAGCTGGATGGGCGGTACGTTGCTGCCCCACGCGCTGGGCCTGACCGGCCCTATCACCGCCGCGCAATGGCCCGCCGCCAAAGCGCGGGGCCTGGCCATGGATGCCGTCATCGGCCAGAGCGGGCTGGAAGCCGCCTACGACGACCTGCTGCGTGGGCAGGATGGGCGGGTGCTCATCAACACCGGGTTTGACGGGGCCGTGCGCCGCACCGCGCAGCTGCGGCAGGCCGTACCCGGGGCCGCGCTGGTGCTGACGGTGGACAGCTCCCTGCAAAAAACACTGCAGGACGCACTGATTTTGCAAATCCACACCCTGCAGACCACCAAGGCCGCCGGGGCCGGGCGGGAGTGCCGCGCCGGGGCCGCCGTGGTCGTAGACGTAAAAACCGGCGGCATCCTGGCCGCCGCCAGCGTGCCGGGGTTTGACCTGAACGCCTGCCGTGCGGACTACGCGGTCCTTGCCGCTGACACCGCCGCGCCGCTGCTGGACCGCACCGCCCAGGGGCTGTATGCGCCGGGTTCGGCTTTCAAGCCCGCCGTGGCAACCGCCGCGCTGACTGCAGGCATTGACCCTGCCGCCACCGTGAATTGCACCGGGCGGTACGGCTTTTACAACGGCTACCAGCCCGGCTGCCTGCAATACGGCCACAGCGGCCCGGTCGACCTGCGCACCGCGCTGGAACACAGCTGCAATATCTTTTTTTACGATGTCGGGCGGCGGCTGGGGGTGGATACTTTCTCCGCCATGGCGCAGCAGCTGGGCCTGGCCGCCCCCACCGGGGTTGAGGTCGCCGAAGCCCGGGGCCGTCTGACCTGGTCCAGCGACGGAAACTACCAGGCCGGGCTTACGCTGATGGCAGCCATCGGGCAGGGGAACACCGCCGTGACGCCGCTGCAGTTGGCCGCCTACGCCGCCACGCTGGCCAACTACGGCCAGCGCCCCGCCCTGCACTACGCCGACCGCGCCGTGAGCGCCGCCACCGGCGAGACGCTGTGGCAGTACACACCGACCTTCACCGCCGTGCCGGGCGGCGAGGCCGTGTTTGGCCCCATCCGGGACGGCATGAAGCGGATGGCCCAGACGACCCGCGTGCTGCGGGAGGCCCCGGTCGTCTGCGCTGCAAAAACGGGCAGTCCGCAGCTGGCTGACACTTTACCTGGCGGCAGCCACTATGTCAACTCGGTGCTCATCGGGTACGCGCCCGCCGACGACCCGCAGATCGCCGTGGCCGTCGTGCTGGAATACGGTGGGGGCGGGGCCAACGCCGCGCCCATCCTGCGGGCGGTGCTGGACGCCGTGTTCGGGATATGAAACGTTTCCATTTTTTCGCAGCCCATCGCCATTCCTTGTGCATTTTATCCATATTTGTGCATCAAAAAGTATACCTTATCGTGATTTTCTTCAAAAAGAAGGTGTCCTTTTCTGACAAAAAGCCAGTTGCAGTTCATCCGGAAATGTGCTAGAATATACGGGAGATAGTGTTGCACAACTGCGGAAGGGAGCCGACATGAACGCACAGTGTATCATGGTCTGCTCCGGCAAGGGCGGCACCGGCAAAAGCACGGTTTCGGTGCTGCTGGGGGCCTGTTTGGCGCGGCTGGGGCGGAAGGTCCTGCTCATTGAGCTGGATTCGGGTCTGCGCAGCGTGGACATTATTGCAGGCGTCTACGGCCGCACCGTCTATGACATTGAGGATGTCCTCTGCGGCCGATGCGAGGGGGCCAAGGCCGTTGTGCCCAGCCCGCTTTACCCCGGGCTGTCGGTCATCAGTGCCCCCTATGAAGGCGGCGCGGTGGATGCTGCGCCCCTGGGGCGGCTTCTGGTCGCCATGCGCCCCTATTTCGATTTTGTGATTTTGGACACCGCCGCCGGGATGGGTGCGCCGTTCACGGCGGCCGCCGCCGTGGCGGACAAGGCCCTGCTGGTGCTGACCCCTGACCCGGTCGCCCTGCGCGACGGCAAAATTGTGGCGGACCGGCTGCTGGCCGGGGCACGCCCCCAGAGCGCCGTGCGGCTGGTGATGAACCGCGTCAGGCGCGAGAGCTTTGGCAAAAACGCCGCTGTGGCTGACCTGGATGAGTGCATTGACACCGTGGGTGCCCAGCTGCTGGCCGTGATACCCGAAAGCCGCGTACTGCAGCTGGCCGGGGCCAACGGCACCGTGCCGCCTGCGGGCGACCCCGCCGTGGCGGCCGGACAGGCTATGGCAAAACGTTTGTGCGGACAGCGCGTTCCGCTTACCTTTTAACTTGTAATTCTGCTGCGAAGGATGGTGGCATTTTCTATGACGATCGCATTGATAGCCCACGACTCCAAAAAGGAGCTGATGGTGCAGTTTTGTATGGCCTACCGCCATATTTTGGAGCAGCACCGTCTGCTGGCTACCGGCACGACCGGCCGCTTGATTGAGGAGAACACGGGGCTGAAGGTGACAAAGTTTCTGCCCGGCGGTCACGGCGGTGCCGAGCAGATCGTGGCGCGCATCGCCTGCGAGGAAGTGGACATGCTGCTCTTCTTCCGTGACCCCATCAGTGCCAAACCCAGCGAACCGAACGAGATGAACCTGCTGCGCATCTGCGACGTACACAACGTCCCGGTCGCCACCAACATTGCCACCGCCGAGGTTCTGATTCACGGCCTGGAGCACGGCGATTTGGATTGGCGCGAAATCATCAATCCGCAGCGGTGAATTATACGTTTTGATACAGGGCGTTCACCGAAGAACAAAGAGACAAGTTAAGAATCCACACGCAGGCCCCTCCGCCATCCGGCTCCGGGGC
>NZ_WQOH01000053.1 GCF_018784445.1 Gemmiger formicilis
TCACAGACAGCAAGCCCTTTCGGCTGCTTGAACAATTTTTACTTCAAAATATTGTCTAACTTTTGGGGGTCACTTCATTTATCGCAATTAGGGACTTTTTTTATTGTTTTGACCGTATGAATATATTTTCGCAAAAATGTACAGGGTTTCGGATGTACATTTCGGGGCCCGAATTTACCCGAAAATCTACAAGTCAGGAGCACGCAGAACTATGAGTAAAAGCGCAGTTCCGTACCTCTACGGTGCGGAGGAAACCATACCAATAGAGCAGCTGCGTCCCTTTGCAAACCACCCATTCCATGTCAGGCACGACTTGGAAATGAAGGAGCTTATGGACAGCATCGAGGAAAGCGGCATCATCCATGGCTGATTTGGCCGATAAGTTGAAGGCGGCAGGAATCCAAATCAAACTCATCAAAGCAACAGGTCAAATCCTGTACAAGGCAGTGGGTTTGGATGGCATGTGGGTCCCCTCTGATGCACTCGACGCGGGCTATGCAGCAGATGAAATGGAATCTGCCTTGAAAGACAAGAAGACGCAGCTGAAAGAGGGTAGGGAAGAGCCGCTGTTCGCACTGTATCAGAAACTGACCGTCAAATATCCGGAAGTCAGTAACGCAACCGTAAAACTGACCAGCCGACAAATTGTGTCAGCCGGCAAAAATGGACTGCTGCTTCAAATAAGCGATGGAAACGGGAACCTTGCCAAAATGATGGCGAACAAAAGCCAAATCGAAACAACGCCGGATGGCGAGGTGATGCTGCAAATCGGGAACGACTTCTCCTATGACTTGGTTTATGACGATGGAACCCACGGCACGATCCGAGGCGCGAGGCTGATTGAAAAAATCGAGGAAGAAAACCAGACAACGCCCCTGCAAGTCACTTTGAGCGCTGACCAGATAAAGGCAATGTCCGTGCGCGGGGTCACAATTTCCCTGCCGCAGGACGGCATCGAGCGGCTTTTTATACCTGAAAAATATGTGGTGCGTGATGTCGCTGCTGGGCGGTGCGCAGTGTATCTGTATCCCAATCACCAGTACAGCTATGTTCCAACGGGTGATGAGCATAAACGACTAAGTGTCAACGGTGAAAAACTGGGTTCCCTTCTCGGAGTGACTATAAAGCAGACATCAGAAGGCTCGTCCCTAAGCCGCAGAATCGCAGCCGTGGAACGCCGTATGGGTATCGAAAACGCCAAGCACTTAGGTGCAATGCTCCTCGGAATGACGGATCAAAATCTGTATACGGCTGGTGATTATGACACGGTTATACGGAATCTCAGAAAAAATCAGATAGACCTCGCGAGCGAGATCGCAGAAATGCAGGAAAAGAAAAAAGGCTTTGCAACAGCTGCCAAAAACTTGCAGCTTTGCAAAACCTATCGGTCCGTATGGCTGGAATATACCGGATTGCCCCTAAATCAAAAAACAGAGTTCTACGCGGCCCACAGCCAGGAACTACAGGCTTACCACAGCGCTGCCGCAAAACTGGAGAAAGAAGGTGTAGATCAGCCTGTTGAGCCGGAAAAAGTGATTACCCTTGCAGAAGGTGTGGAACAGCGAATCGAAGAACTGAAAGTACAGATGGAGGAAGTGGATAAACAAGAAGAAAAAATTGCTCAGGAACAACGGACTGTGGTGCAAATCCAAAATTGCGAGAGTAATAGACGGGACAGTGAGATTGCAGTAATGTAAATAGATAGAGTCGAATTTATCTGCACGACAATGTATGAATAAATTGTAAAATTTAAAACGGCAGGTGTGGAAATTCAGACTTTTTTGATCTCTTACCTATTGAGGGGGAGTGCAACAATGTCTGAATGCCGAAGTGTTCTCTTGTTACGCTTTGAATTCATAGCATATGCCGCACGCGCACCTCCCAACTTTTGTGTTCGAAAACGAAAGCAAAAACAAAAGTGGAGGTAATTATGAGATCACGTGATAAGGTAAAAGAACAAGCTATGCAAATGCGAGAAGGCGATAACCAGCGCAGTCCATTAAAGGGCAGATTCACCCGTTTTATCAGGCATAGAATGAAATGGTATGCCTCCGAATATTACAGGAAGCATAAACCACGGGAAAATGTAAGCCCGTTGGACGATGTGGAAGATCAATTGTATGACCCAGAGGTGGATGTTGGTTTCGTTATGCGGAGCTCGTTGTGGACGCAGAGCGGTTACGCGCACAACTTACAGAAAAGGAAAATGAAATCTTGGCGTTGTGCTTGAAGATGTCCCGCAACATGGCCGCAAAGGAATTGCATTGTTCGGAATCTAATATCAATAATGCCATTAAAAGAATTAACAAGAAGGCACGCCGCTAAAGTGGAGGAGAAAAACTATGTGTTCTTTTGATTATCATTTTCACAGGGCAATGGAGTATGAAGATGACTTGGTGTGGATCATGGCTGTCTACTACAATTTAATGCGCGCTATTTGTATGATTTATTACTGGGACAATGAAAGCGAGTATATGAACATGATGGATCATTTGATGTCTTGCTTTTGGGAAGATCTGCGGGAATTCGTGGAAAAAGAAAAGATGGCTGAAAACAAAGAAAATAAGAAGTGAAGTACTTGCCTTGAGTACATAATGTCGCTTGAAAATGGACCAGTATGGATAGCACTTTAATGCCATCCCAGGGCGAGTGTATTTCAATCAGTAATTCACAGGATCCCTGCTCTGCCAGTTCGCTGGCAGAGCCTTTTTTGTACGAAAAACTATGACAGGATTACTCCAACCAGAATGTACTCTTTAGCTCCTCAATGATATCATAGGGATAACACTCAGCACAGCCATCGTGCGTTTCCATGTAGTCAATCAATTTCCGCGCAAGAGCAGTCCCTTGCTGGCTATGCCGTACCGTGGGGTGTCCTTATTAGTCCAAATCGGCAGAACAGTGCGTAAATGTACGAAACGCCCCGAACATCGCCGAGTGCCTTAGGGCGTTCGACTTCAGCACCGATTTCTTCAATATTTCGGAAAGCCAGCACTACAGAACTCCAGGTAAGCCTTTTGCTGTTCTCGCGCCGGGTGATCCACAGCTCTTTAGTAAATTTGCCGTGGCGTCCCATTTTTAGATCGTAAGTGAATGGCAAGCCGGAAAGCGTTGTAAATGGGTAATTGCGAAAAGCAACGACGCAGTTCCAAAGAGTTTTCTCGGTGGGATTTTCCCGCAAGCGCTGCACAGCTATATAACGGCGCTGGCGTTCGGCACCGGTGCTTAGGTTGTCTGCTGAGGTCTCGGCAGGGAAGTACAGGCATTTGCTGTAGGGTAGGTACGAAGCCACCGAGGATGAGGAAAGCTGCATATCACGCGCAGTGAAGGCGATAGCGTCCTTATGAGGGATGCCTTCCTGTTGATACGCAGAGAATCGCTCATTGACCCGAGCGGCTATGTCAGACCTATATACGCCGGCAGTGATCAATAACTTGCGCACCTTGATGGGGTTCAAAGCCAGCTCATCCGCAATCCTCTGCAGGGAAGGGTGGCTCTTCCCGGAACCATACAGCAGCACAGCCTGCTGCATCTGGCGGCAGAGAAGTTCCTGCGCATCGTGATTCGGTTTTCTTGGATTTGGGGCGTCATCTGAATAATGTTGATTTGATGACAAGGTTTTATCAGTGTTGCAAGCTGTTCTCACGGAATCGGGCTCCTTACTGAAATGAGGTGGGGGAGAGGGGACTACTACGATTGAAGGGCTGGAATTGAGTTTAGTTCATATAGAAGGCGTGTCATATTACTGCGTCACAATCTATATGGCTGCCTCTTAAAACAGCCATGCAACTCATGCACGGCTGTTGCTGATTATTTCAGCTTATCAATGATTTCATCGGCACTCATGCCCTCAGCCAGAAGCTTCTTCAGCATGGCCTCTGCCTCACCGCGCTTTGCAGCCTCAGCAGCCGCAGCCTCAACAGCGGCCTTCTTGGCCACCAATTTAGCCAACTCCTTGTCGAGCTTCTTTGCTGCAGTCTTCTTGCTTTTTAGTTCTGCTTTCAGCTCTTCGATATTTGCAGCAACAGCTGCAATCTCATTCGCTGCAGCATCCTTGTCAGCCTGCTTTTGAGCAATAAGCGCTGCATAATCAACTGTCAAAGATTTCTTGTTTTTGCTACCTTTAGTTCTGGGCATAAGTACCACCGCTCCATTCAAGTTTATATTTCGAGTATAACATTATGGAGTAGAAAATGCAAGGGTTAAGTCACATCAATTGTATGTCTTTATCGTTTACATCGCAGAATACCGGGACGAGCCCATTACGTACAATCGCGTGGGTGGTGTATAATGGTTCCGTAAAATTAGACATCATAACCTCCTAAATCGACCATTAAAACTTTTTCTAATGTCACTTAGAATATCATCCTTTGTAAACGATAAAATTGAAAAATAAACAACTATTCCACTTATAATCAGTAGTAAAGTAAGCGTAAACATTCCCACCTGGCCTTGTATCAAGATTTTAATCAAAGATATAACAGCATACATTATCGCTGCCACTCCAAGATATTTTATCGCGTTTTTTATTATGAGATTTAAATCAATATATTCTTTTGCAAAAAATCCTTGTATTATTAACGTAACAATTTCGGAGCCTACAGATGCTACTGCTGCACCACATGCACCAAGTTGCGGAATAAGGATAATATTAAATACAATATTAAAAATCATTGCTCCCAACGTTGCGATTGTCAAACAGTTTTGCCTTCGTAACGGAAGGAGTATTCCATTTCCTATTATCATGCTAATAGCTGACAAAAGAGTCATCGGGGCAAAAATACATATTAATGTTGCAGATCTTTCATAGCCGGAACCCAAAAACCATGGCACCATCACGTCCGCTATCCCAATCAATCCCATTGTGATAGGTGCTGCAATAAATAGATTTAATCTAATCGCATGATTAATAGTGCTCTTAACCGCCTCTTTCCCAGAAGTTACAATCATTCTAGGGATAGATGACAATAGCACTGCACCCATTGCCCCCATCATGTTTTGACATAATCTAATTATTTTAATTGCCTGCTCATAATATCCGTTTTCCGCCATACCGTTCGAGGTCATACCCAGCATCGTTTTATCTATTGTATAGTATAGTTGAATTGACAAAACAGGAACAAAAAGTTGGAAGAGCTCAACCAATCCATGCGAAATGCTTTCCTTTTTAAATTTAAAGTATTTGAAACTTATAAACTCAGGCAAATATAACCACAAGGATAGATTTCCTAGTAAAATAGTCACTGTTTGAATTATTGCATACAAATACACATCGGTCTGTTTTTTTACAAAAATTAGAGTCAAAAGCAATCCCACTAACTTAACAACAGTATTTCGCACCACCGTAAGCCGAAACTGCTCCATTCCCTGAAACAAGTATGTAATATCAAAAAAAGCAGAAACAATGGCGATTGATTGAATCAAATACATCGTTTTATATTGACTTGTTTCAATAAAAAAAAGCACAAAGGAACCATACGCCAATAGCGTAAAAATCAACTTTTTTATTTGAATTTCAAAGAATAGACTTGATAATTTTTCCTTATCATTCTTTTTATATGCTGCCTCTCTTTGCCCATATGTCTGAAAACTGAATGAAGCAACCAAAACAAAATAGGATACTATCGATGCGGTAAAACTATACACACCAATGCTATCCACGCTTAAAACTCTAGAAATATATGGAGTCGTCACTAAGGGAAGTATAATAGATAATATCTGATAGACTGTACTGTATATATAATTTATTTTTGTTTTTTGATCCATAATTCATCCTAAATACATTCTTCTATAAATTTCCAATATTTATTTGCAATATTCTCATAGGAATATTGTTTCTTCACGATTTCAGAAATTTCAATTAACTCTCGTTCTGTTTTCGGATTTTTGAGTTCTTCTAAAATTTGCTCTGCAAGCTTTGATTCATTATCAGTTGGTTCATAGTATCTGCACAATCCCATTGTCACTTCTTTTTGTGCAGTATTATTTGCAACAATCGTGGGTATGCCACTTCCCATCATTTCAACCGAAGTCATTCCGAATCCTTCAAAGTGTGATGCATTAATATATATACGTGTTTTTTGTATAATCGACGATAACTGCACATCTGTTACAAAACCAGTAAAGATAACTCTGTCTTCTAAATTATTTTCTTTTACAATTGCCTCAAACTTATCTATATTTTTAGGCAGTTTTCCAACAAGCATTAAGTTCAACTCTGTATACCGAGCAACCTGTGCATAGGCCCTAATAATGGTATCAATATTCTTATGTGGCCACTGAATGTTGATCGATGTAATATATTTTTTACTCTGATCTTTACAGCAAAAATCTTTAAAGCATATTGGATCATATATCGTATGATATTTAGCAATATACTTTGAAGCTTTTGAGATCATATCGTTTTTATCAAAATCAGATATTGCAATTATATGGTCACACACCGATAAAGTATTTTTAGTCATAATAGCCGCGCACATAGGATATATCGACCGATCTGATTTGTATATTGTCAACGGTTGTATATCATGTGGAATAACTATTGTTGGAACATTCAGTTTGACTGGGGGAACAAATTTATTGGTATATAACACAGCATCGATGTGTTCGTCCTTTATCACTTTATTTAGCTTCTTTGCATACACAACATCTGGAATTGCAGAAATCAAAGGACTAAACCTTGTCCTACATGTTATTCTACTAATAGGTACAACATAATAACTTTTATCTATTGCTTTAACTTTTTCGACCAGTTCATCTCTTGATACGCAAACTATACTTTGCGTCAACTGCAATTGAGAAAAACCTTTGAGCAAATTATATGCTACTTCATCTTTTCCACCATTATGGTCACTTGTAAAGGTGCTTAAATCAACTAAAAGTCTCATTCTATATTCCTTTCCAATGGTGAACACACTTATATTTTATTAATTCGTTCACCTAATATCTTTTTCTCGTTCTTCGCAAGAATAACTGCTAAAGTCACTGCAAACTCAACACCCGCATTTAACAGGGTCGATTCCCCCGTCAATGCGATACACAGATATATTAACAGTAGAATCGCCGACCAGTTTATCTGTTTTTGAGGGCGAACCATTTTTAAGAGATTTTTTATTGATATAGTTAGCAAAATAATTCCAACCACACCAAACTGAGCGATGTAGTATGGATATCCTGTATCTCCCAAAACCGCAGTAGGATTCCCCTGTGCATCAAATATTTCTTTTATATGCATAAAAGAATAAATCTTCGAAACATATTTTCCCGAAATATGTGATGCAAACGTTCCAAATCCAGAGCCTATTGGAAAACATTTTGCAGCCAATTTAACAGAACCCGCCCAAAAACTCATTCTACCGGATTCAGTCCATTTCGTAACGACTGAAAGCTTTCCATAAGAAACACCCATTACCAAACTAATCGCTGTTATCCAAAAAAGGGCTTTATGCTTTTTTGACCATCTTGCTCCGCATTTCGCATAAATGAAAATAGCCACAAACGCTAATATCTTAGTACGCATTGTTAATATTAGTGTTCCCAAACACATAATGACATATATACTATTACGTTGATTGTCTTCTGAATCAATAAGGCAAAGAAGAAGTACCTCTACAAGACCTAATGAATTCGGGTGATTAAACAAAAACTGATATGAATATATTCCATGCCTGACTTCATCGCTTTGAGATAATCCTATATCCTTAAAAACAGAAACCACACCCAGCACAAAAATAACCGTTATTGCAGCTTTTAAAACTTTAAATCCATACCTATCTAAAAAACGTCTAATTTTTTTATCAAAACCTAAAAATCTGATTGCCGTAAAGCAGAGTGGAAATTTAATGAAACCAATTATATCTCTAATAATAGCTTGCCATGTTCCCGCATAATTCCATATCAGGTTTGCAATTAGACCCGTTATAACAATAATAAACCATGGCACAATAAATCTAAAATCACAGTTTATAAAGAAACGACCTTTATTCTTTTTTACTCCTTTAAAAACACACATCAAGGCCAAAAGAATTGTAGCACCTTCATCCCATAGTCCACAAAAAGATGGCAAGGGAACAATGTTGAAAATAGCACCATTAAAAACAAAAAGTAGAAATAGCCATCCAAGAAATATTGTCATTATATTACTCCAACATGTCTTAATTTTGTTCCTATAATAAGCCTGATTTTCCGATACCAAGGAAGCCAGCTCGCTGTATAGTGATGCGTTGCCAACGTTTTTTCTGTAATATTTGTCATTCTTTTCTTTCCATCATACGCGCAAAAGAATTCGCTCGGATAAACTCTTAACACCCCTAAATCTTGGTATATATCCTCATGCACATATCCATATCTATCTAAGATTCTCGTGATTCTCTTATTAATTGTAATGATATCTTCAATTCTTAAATTATCAAATTTTGTGTGTTCATATTCATTGACCATTTCGTGTACAATAATATCTCCCGACTCACATCCATACACCAACCCTGGTGCTACAAGTTTCGAGAATTCTTCAATTCCCGAAAATGAATGTTCCCTTAATTCTTCTGGAAATCTTTTTATAACTTCAACATCTGTATCAAAATAGATTCCACCATATAGGTCTAGAATCTTCATTCGTGCATAGTCAGAAACATATGCCCACTTTTTTTGTTTGTACGCCTGTTCAACATAATCACATTGGTGAATATCAAAATTGCCTTCATTCCACTCTATAATTTCATAATCCGGAAAATGTCGTTTCCATGATTTGATACATTCTAAGATCAACTTGCTTTTTTTATTGCCGCCAAACCAACAATAATGAATTTTTTTGGGAATCATCTCATGCCTCTTATCCAAATTACTTTATCAGGGTTTTCCGTCATTAAACCAAAACACACTCGAATATGAGTTGTTGTTACTTACCTTTTTCGCCGGAACTCCTGCAACTGTAATTCCTTTTTCTAATACATTTTTTACTACAACAGTATTTGCTCCTACAGCGCAGTCATCTGCTATTTTTACATTACCGATAACCTTACATCCACTCCCTAAATAGACATTGTTTCCTATCGTTGGGACACCTCCACTTCCCGCACCGATTGTGACCCCTTCTTGGATTCTAAGATTATCTCCAATTTTTGCATCACCATTAATTTGAATTGTTCCAGCATGCGCAATTGACAGACCTTTTCCACAGCAATTTGGCCCTATCCCAATGCCTAATTTAACAGAGTTTCTATGATGCAGCAATTTGTATACCTGCTCCATCAATTTTCCTATTTTTTTCCCCCCGATTCATCCAATACTCATATTTTCTAAGGGTGATTTCATATTTCCATATTTCATCTGTAAATGGACGAGGAAATCTTCTAGTTATACCAAGCTGTTTTTTATCCGCGAAAAGATATTCTTTTAAATCTTTCCTACTTGAAATTATTTAATTCACCTCGAATCAGTTTTTTGATTCATGATTGCTTTGATATAAAGTTCTGCCATCATTTCAAAATTAAATTGCTTTCTTAAGTCTTTATCTTTTGACCGTGCTTTCTCCATCATCTTCGAATCTAGCGACATCATCAATGCGTCCTTTAATTGTTCAATATTATCAGGCTCAATTTGATAACCATTTACTCCATTTTCAATAAGCTCATACGCACTTCCGACAGCCTCTGTTGCTATCACTATTTTCCCATGCTGAATCGCTTCATTTATTGTTAGTCCCCAAACATCAACCCATCCTTTAAAGTAAGTAACTGGATAGACAAAAATGTCACATTGAGAAAAATAATTTCCCCTTATGGAAGGTCTTACACTCCCTACAAATTTAATGTTTTTAATTTTTAATTTTTCTGCCAACTTTTTGCAGTTTTCTAAATTTTCTCCATCGCCCGCTATCAGCAGGTAACTGGAATCTTTCACATCTGAGCAAAGAAGAGCGTATGCCTCTATTAAATTTTGAACGCCCTTTTGCTGTAATATCCGTCCCAAGTATAAAATAATCTTACTCTCAGATGGTATCGTGTACTTTTTACGCAGGTCACTATACTCACACTCAGGTGTCTCGCTCACATCCGGAATCCATACGATTTTATTTTTGTTCACGCCGTTTGAAATAAAATATTCCCTGTTCTTTTTTCCAGTTGAGAATATTACATTCACCTGTTTATAGATCACTCCTGGAATAATACGTAATACCAAATTCTTAATTCGACGCATTAACGGTTGCTTTTCAATCGGGGCATCCCATTTTTCCCAAAAATATCCTGTGTTTACATTTTTCTTGCGACATTTATATATGATATAGGCACTATAAATTACTTCTCGAATAGAATCAATCGGCGGCAATTCTACGAAATCATACTTTTCCACATTTTCGATAATTTGTTTTAATTCTCGAATTCCCTGTTTTCCACCTGGGAGAAACGTACATTTCAGCTTTTTTGCCCTTTCATACTCGATCTCAAACCCATAATCTTTTTCATTCTGCTTTTCATTCGTGAAGACGAATTCAACATTTACTCTTTCGGATAAAGCTTCAAACCATCCTATCCTATACTCTGGAAGTGTATTATGAAAGAAAAGGACATTTACTTCTTCAGATTTAATATTTTCTGCATAAAACTGTCCATCGTTCATCTTATAATCCCTCATAAAAATCAATATATCGTTTGGATAATTTCTCAAAAGAGAATTCATCCTGATATCGTTTCATCGCTTGTGTTTCCATTTCACTTCGTATTCTAGGATTTTCTATTAGCTTATTCATTTTCTCTGCCAATTGCACTGGATTACGCGGTTCCACCAGATAGCCGTCTACGCCATCACGAATAATTTCTGGTGTTCCATCTACTGCCGTACCAATCACTGTTTTACCAACAGAATAGGCTTCAATCGGCGTAAGCGGAAGCCCTTCCCAAAGCGAACTCAGAACAACAAAATCCAGCTGGCTCATTACATTTTGAATATCATTCCTGTAACCAAGAAACAGAACCTTATCCTGTAATCCTTTAACCTTTACCTGTGCTTGAAGCTGCTCTTTTTCTTCACCATCACCCACGATAATAAACCGTGCTTCCGGGTGTGCTTTTGCTGTAATTTTCGCAGCTTCAATAAAATAGGTCATGCCCTTTTGTTCAGACAATCTTCCAATATTTCCAATCAGCACATTTCCTTTTGCGTGTTCCTTATAAAGTATTTCAACCGGAACAATTTTGCCGTCAAATGGCTTAACGGCATTATGGATAACACAAACCTGCTCTTTAGAAATTTCAAAATAATCTATCAGGTTTTTCTTGACCATTTCCCCTACAGCAACAACTTTTGTATTTCGATATGCCAGTTGAGTCAATTCCTTCTTGTCAGTAAATGTGTTGTGTGCATTCGCAACTTTTACGACACTCCTTGGTGCAACAAGTTCAGCATAGAAAGCAGCCATCCGATGATGGGAGTGGACGATAGTAATCTGTTCCTTATCTATAATGCTTTTTATTAAACGACAGCTTTTCAGCATATCCATCGGATTTTTGCTTGTAATGTCTGGAATCAGATAATGCTTGATTCCCATTTCTTGCAGCTTTTTCTCGTGGACACCGCCAGACGAGCATACAATGATTTTATTTACCTTGCCTGTTAATATTTCGCACAGTTGTAGAACAACATTTTCCGTACCGCCAAGGTCCATCGTCCTTGTTATCATCAAAATATTCTGTTCACATAATGATTTCATTCTGTTGTCTCTTACCTTTTATATTTAATCGCTAAACCAATAATCTTTCGATCATCCACTAGGTAGCGTTTTGCCATGCGCTTTGGATCTTGGGTGATTCTAAATAGCCACTCCAAACCATGATTTGCCATCCAGCGTGGAGCTCGCTTAATGTTTCCTGCTTCAAAATCAAAACTAGCCCCCAAACCAAAAGAAATGGGAACACCAAGTTCTGCACAATGATGATACATAAATTTCTCTTGTTTCGGACAGCCCAAACCGACAATCAAAATGTCCGCTCCAGATGCCTTGATCATCGATTTGATCTTATCCATTTCCACAGGATCTTTTTCGAAGCCGAACGGAGGAGAGTATGTACCAACAACCTGTAATCCCTTAAATCTGTTCATTAGATTTTTAGCAGCTTTTGCTGCAACGCCCTCTGCCGCACCTAAGAAGAACATTTTATATCCTTTTTCAGCAGCCATTTTGCAAAGAAGCGGGAACAGATCCGAGCCAGAGATCTTTTCTTTAATTGGTGTGCCATACCAATTGGCAATCCAAAGCAGTGGCTTCCCATCTGTCAGAATTAAAGACGCATTTTTGTACACCGCCTGCAGTTCCTTATTTGTTTCAAGCTGCACAATGTGATCCACATTAGGAGTAACAACATAGGCGCTTTTCTTTTCTTGAATCAGTTGATCGATTGCCTGCAATGTTTCCTGCATTGTCAGGTTATCAATTTCTGTATTCATAAATTTCATTCTTGCCATTTACTCACCCTCACAACCGACTGATTTAGCACCGAACTTTAATCAGTTCTGCATCACCTACAACCAAACATCTGCCCAGTCCTGCCGGCAAAAACAATGTTTCACCTTTGCTAAACCGCATCGGCTTCTGTTCTGCGTCCATCGTTTGTACTTCACCGTAACCATTCAGGCACATCAATACCTGAAACGAAGTGTCCATCACGGAAAAAGCAAAGCCTTTTGTGACCCGAATTCGTTCTGTTTCAAAATATTTACAACGGCAGAGCAACTCACGGGAGCAGCCAGAGTAGTACTTAACAATTCTCGTTTTCTGGCTCACAGCCGGTGCAACTTTCATGTTCATGACCTGCACAGCTTTGTCAAAGTGCAGCTCACGCTTTTTACCGTTCTTATCCACACGGTCATAGTCATAAACCCGGTAGGTCACATTGGAGCTCTCTTGGATTTCAGCCAGCAAAATGCCCTTTCCAATACCATGCACAGTACCTGCTGGAACAAAATAGGTATCGCCTTTGTGAACTGGAACCTTTTGCAGATGCTTGCCCAGTGTTCCAGTCTCGACCGCTTTTCGGAGGATTTCTTCCGTTACCTCATGCTGGAAACCATAAATCAAGCTGGCTCCTTCGTCAGCATCAATGACATACCACATCTCTGTCTTGCCGTTGTCGCCTTCGTGTGCTCTTGCATATTCATCATTCGGATGAACCTGAACGGACAAGTCTTTCTTGGCATCGATGAATTTCACCAGCACAGGTAATTCACCATTTTCTACTTTTGTTCCAAGGTATTCTGGATGTGCTTTCAGCACCTCAGCCAGCGTTTGGCCTTTAAAAGAACCGTTTGCAATGTAGCTAGGACCATCCGGGTGCACAGAGCACTCCCATGTTTCCGCCAGCGGTGTCAGGCCAATTTTCTTACCGTATTCTTCACGGAGCCGAGTACCACCCCACAGATAGTCCTTACCGGTTGGAACCAATTTCATGATTTCCATTGTTTTATCTCCCACTATCCTAGTCCATCGGGAACTTAACCTTATCGGAAACGCTGATTTCTTCACCCAGCTGAACTTCAATCATATCCAGTGCTGTAATGGCCTTCACTGTATGCTTGTAACCTGCTGCGATGGTGATCACATCGCCAGTACGCAGCACCTGTTCCATACCGTCCACAACTGCCTTGCCCTTGCCGGAAACAACCGTCCAAACTTCCTCACGGTAGTTATGCATATGGTAAGTCATATGCTCGCCAGCTCTCATGGAAACCTTGACTGTCATAGAACCAGGCTGAACATCGATTACTGTATAAGTACCCCAAGATTTCTCAGCATACATCGCTTCTGTCTCGATTTTTTCCACATAGGGCTTCATATAACCACTACGTTCTTTATCAGCAATCAGGATACCATCGCCACTGGCCGCAATGATCATATCCTTGCAGCCCATGCAGAGGATGGGGATATTCAACTCATTCACAACATTGGTGTTCTCGCAGGTTTCGTCGAGAATGGCTTTACCCTTGGTCTTATCTGCCATGACCTCGGCCATCATGTTCCAAGTGCCGACATCCTTCCAGTCGCCGCTGTAACGCAGAACCTGAATGCTGGACTCTTTCTCGACCACGGCATAGTCAAAGCTAATCTTAGTTAGGGTGTCGTACTTGTTGAACAGGTTACGGTAATCTTCAAATTTGATCATGCTGTGCGCCTTATCCAGCAGATAGCCCAGCTTGAACGCAAAGATACCAGCATTCCACAATGCGCTCTGTGCCAGATATTTCTTAGCCGTTTCCACATCTGGCTTTTCCTTGAATTCCTTGACCTTGCTGACGTTTTCGCCACTTTCAGGGATAATGTAACCATACTTTTCGCTGGGATAGGTCGGCTCAATGCCCATCAGGGTCAGATTTGCGCCACCTTGCTCTGCCAGCTCCTGAAGCTTCTTGACAGCTTCATAATAGGTGTTATCCACATAGGGGTCCACCGGGCAGACAACAACGGCCTCGTTTTCGGTCACGCCCAGCTCATCGTGGAGATAGGCTGCGGCCAGTGCGATGGCCGGGAATGTATCACGGCGGCAGGGCTCTACGCAGATAGAAGCCTTTTCCCCCAGCTGATTCTTGATGGCACTTGCCTGCGATCTGCTGGTCGCAATGGTGACTTTTGCATCTGCGTCTACCGTAGTAATCTGACGGTAGACACGCTGTACCATAGACTCATACTCGTCATTATTCTTGAACAGCTTGATAAACTGCTTGCTACGCACATCATTGGAAAGAGGCCAGAGACGCTTACCAGAACCACCGGAAAGTAAAATAATATTCATTTTTATTTCTCCTCTATGTTTTACTTCAAGAATTCTTCAGCACTCTTGCGGATCTCTGCTTCCACATTTTCGGCAGCTTCCTTGTTCTCTGCGCTGACAGAGATATAGGTCTTAAGTTTCGGTTCGGTACCGGAAGGACGCACCACAATGGAGCAGTTATCCTCCAGCAAGAACTTGAGCACATCGGACTTAGGCAGACCATCCAGACCGGGTGCATAATCTAGCAGCTTCACGACTTTCTTGCCGCCAAACTCCTTGATATCGCCCCGGAATGCCTGCATGATACTCTGCATCTTGGCAAAGCCGGCGCTGCCGTCAAACTCATAGCTGTGCAGCGTGTTCAGGCAGTAGCCGTAGGTTTTGTACAGCCCGTCCAGCTTGTCCAGCAGGCTGATGCCCTTGGTCGCATAGTAGCTGAACATTTCGCAGATCATATACGCACCGTCCACGCCGTCCTTGTCGCGGACGTAGGAGCCGGTCAGGTAGCCGTAGCTTTCCTCAAAGCCGAACACATAGCTGTCTGCCTCGCCCTGCTTTTCCAGCTTGCCGATCTGCTCACCGATGAACTTGAAGCCGGTCAGCACATTGATGGTACGCAGTCCGTAATGGGTAGCGATCTGTTCGCCCATATCCATGGTAACGATTGTCTTTACCATAACCGGGTCCGCAGGCATCTTGCCATGCTTCACGCGCTGGCTGCAGATGTAATCCAGTAGCAGCATACCCGTCTGGTTGCCGGTCAGCAGTTCGTATTCCCCGGCTTTGTTCTTGACGGCGATACCCACACGGTCACAGTCGGGATCGGTTGCCAGCAACAAGTCTGCATTGCACTTCTTGGCGTATTCCATGCCCAGCGCCATGGCTTCCTTGATTTCCGGGTTGGGGTACGGGCAGGTCGGGAAGTTACCGTCCGGCTGCTTCTGCTCCTTGACCACCGTGATGTTGGTGTAGCCCATTTCCTTCAAGGTGCGGGTCACCGGCTTCAGCCCAGTGCCGTTCAGCGGGCTGTATACGATGGCTACATTCTTATTAACTTCTTCACCGAACAGGACGGACTGGCTCTTGACCTGCTCCACAAAGGCGGTATAGACATCGTCTGGGATGTACCGGATGCTGCCGTTTGCCACACCTGCTTCAAAATTGCTGGTCTTGACGTCTGCGAAGATGTCCAGCTTCTCGATTTCGGCAAGAATTTCTGCTGCGGCTTTAGTCGTAATTTGGCAGCCGTCTGCACCGTAGACTTTATAGCCGTTGTACTTGCTGGGATTGTGGGAAGCCGTCACCATGACACCGGCAGAGGTGTGTAGATAGCGGGTCGCAAAGGACACGGTTGGAACCGGCATCAGGGTCGGCCAAATATTGACCTTGACGCCATTGGCGGCAAACACACCTGCGGCGACTTTTGCAAACACATCGCTCTTGATGCGGCTGTCATAACCGATCGCCACAGAAGGCGTTTCAAAGTTCTTGTTCAAATAGTCCGCCAGACCCTGAGAGGCCTTTGCCACGGTATAGACGTTCATGCGGTTCGTGCCTGCTCCAATCACGCCGCGCAGGCCGCCCGTACCAAAGGCAAGGTTACGATAGAACGCATCCTCGATTTTGGCATCGTCCAGCGTTTTCAGTTCTGCCAGCACATCGGCATCGGTGGTGGCATTCGCCAGCCAGCGTTCGTATTCCTTTTTAATATCCATAATATTACCCTCATTTTTTTCAATGCCAAACCAGATCTCACTTCCGTTCAACATATTCTGTTCACTAGTATTTTGCCTCACAATCAGCGAGCCGCCATAGAGTATAAATGCGACTTTATTTGTATAGTTCTGCCAATCCCATCCAAACTTTGCCACAAATGTTTCGTCTATTCGTTGTGAACAGAAACAAGCCCACGGTTTATTGCTCAACAGCAACCACCCCGTGGGCTCAAATTGTTCTTCAAGTGTTTTTCATTCGTTTTTACAGGGCGCAGTTATAGTACATAAAGCACCTCTGATAACCTTCACAATTCCTCTTTCGGACACTTCAACAAATGAGATACTTGAAGGACAATTCAAGCCTCTAAAAAGTATCATCCATTTTGAGAATGGATGATACCCATTTCCACAGAAGCCCATATATAATATGTATAGGTATAATACCACACAATGCGATATTTTTCAACAGTACAAGTTATACCAAACTGTACTCGAATACATTTTTGTCACTTTCACCATATTGGGCACACTTTTTCCTATGGGATAGCCGAAACAGATAAAATCAATGCTACATCATTACAATTTTTTTCAAGGAGGAGCATTATGGCAAAGCGCGGAGAAAACATCAGAAAGAGGAAAGATGGTCGTTGGGAGGGTCGATTTATTAAGGGGCGAAAGTCTGATCGAACCGCAATCTGGGGGTACATTTATGGGCATTCTTACAATGAAGTAAAGGAAAAACTCACCATCAAAAAGATGGAGGTGCAACAATTTGCACTAAATGTAAACAATCCGACTTTTTCAGAGCTTTCTCTCACTTGGGAAAGCTCCATTTTTTTAGGTGTCAAATCTTCTACAGCAGCACACTATCACTACACGATCCAACACTACATTTTGCCTGTGCTTGGTCCATATCGTGTTCAAGCTTTGAATGAAAGCATTCTAGAAAGCAGCCTTCTGGAGATTGTTGCTCCTGCAGACAAAAATCACAAGGTCCTAGGCAATGCGATGAGCAAGGAGTGCTTGACTCTTGTTCGGAGAATTTGCCGCTATGCGGTACATTTACATGTTATGCGTCCCATTGAAATTGATCTCAAACTTCCAGCTGTGAATCCGTCCAACACTTCGGTTCTAAATAGTATGGAACAAAAATCTGTTTGTGCTTTTGTTCGCTCTTCGCCAACACCCAGAAGGCTTGGTATGCTGCTGATGATGCAGATGGGGCTGCGTATCGGAGAAGTGTGCGGGCTGCAATGGGGTGATTTCGACCTGCAAAACGGTGTTCTCTCTGTTCGGCGCACTGTTAAGAGAATTTATATGGCACCCGGAAAAACCACCTTGGTAACGCAGTCTCCCAAAACGCAAAGTTCCGAGCGCGACATTCCTATCCCAACAAGTATCCTCAGCCTTCTAGAAGGAGAGTATGTCGGACAGAGTAACGATGTCTGGTTTCTATCAGATACCGAACTTAGGCCAGTTGAACCGCGCTGCTATTACAAAAGCTTGCAAGGATACTTAAAGCAGGCTCAAGTTCCTGTTGTCCGCCCACATGCGCTGCGGCATACATTTGCAACAACCTGCCTGCAAGCAGGCTGTAATGTGAAAACTCTGAGTGAATTGATGGGCCATTCAAATCCTGATATAACTCTAAAACGCTATGCACATTCTTGCTGGGAGTGGAAGCAAAATGAAATGAATCGGATTTACGGGTGAGGGGTCAAAAGAAGAGTCGGTTTTATATAAAGTCACATATTATCAGCATTTAGAATCTACAACCTTCAATTCTCAAAATGGATGATACTCCTTAGAGGCTTGAATTGTCCTTCAAGTATCTCATTTGTTGAAGTATCAGAAAGAGAAATTGTGAAGGTTATCAGTGTGCTCACATACTATGTTGCGCCCTGGAAAACGAATGAAAAGTGCTTGAAGAACAATTCGAGCCCACGGGTTGGTTGCTGTTGAGCAACGAGCCGTGGGCTTGTTTCAGTTAATTTAAAACAGGGGCTTTTTACGAGGATTTGAATAAACAGAAGCTGTGGTGGCAATCGAAAAACATTTGCGGAAGATAGCCACCGTGAGAAAAAGCGCCGACTTTAGTATGACGAGCAAGCGGTTTTTATAGATTGCTTGGCTCAATGTGAGACTTTCCATATAAGGACGAAGAATTTTAGGAGCGTATCAAGTATTTGTTTGGCGACGGTTGAGCAAACAGTTTGGAACTTGTTTAAGGAAGGAAAAAGTTCAGACAAAATAAGAACGGGGAAAAGAATATGATTCGAGTACTTCAAGTTGTTAATATAATGGATCGGGCAGGGCTCGAAACAATGCTTATGAACTACTATAGAAATGTAGATAGATCTCAGGTGCAATTCGATTTTTTGACGCATAGAGATACGCCAGGCGCTTATGAAAACGAGATCAAAGAACTAGGCGGAAAAATATACCGCGCCCCGCGTCTATATCCACAGAACTATCTGCGTTATTTTTCTTTCCTATCAAATTTTTTTGATGAACACCAAGAGTACAAAATAGTGCATTCTCATATTGATACTATGTCAGCATTTCCACTGTATGCTGCTAAAAAAGCTGGAATACCAAATAGAATAGGGCATAGCCATTCATCAAAATTGGACTTGGATTTCAAACTTCCCATTAAGTATGCTGCAAAACTTCTTATGCCCTACGAAGCCAACTGGTATTTTGCCTGTAGCCAAAAGGCTGCTGATTTTATGTATCCTGGGGAAAATGTCAAAATAGTACACAATGCAATAGATTTAACAAGATTTCAATATGACAACCATAAACGAAATGATATAAGAAACAAGCTGAACTTGAATGGGAAATTTGTTATTGGACATGTTGGTAGATTTTACTATGTGAAGAATCAAATGTTTTTATTGGAGATTGTGAATGAGATAAAGAAGGAAAATACGAATGTTCGGCTTTTGCTAATTGGAAAGGGAGAAGATGAAGAAGCTCTTAGAAAAAAGGTTGAAGATTTAGGGCTTCAGGAAAACGTGATTTTTCTTATCGATAGATCGGATGTTAACGATTTGTATCAAGCAATGGATGTATTTGTTATGCCATCCATCTTTGAGGGACTCCCTGTTGTTGGGGTAGAGGCTCAGGCAAATGGTCTTCCGTGCTTGTTCTCAAATACAATTTCCGATGAAGTGCTTCTCACAAATCGAGCCGAAATGATGAGCCTAAAATGCCGACCTAGAGAATGGGCTGACAAAATTATGAATATGCGAAGAGAGAAAAGCCAGGATACGCGAACTCAATTGGCAGAAAAAGGCTATGATATTCAAATTGAGGCCCAAAAGTTACAGGAATGTTATGTTCAAATGTACAATAGTAAATAAGAGTCAAGAGACTAACTATTAAAAGTCAAGCCCCAAAATGAAAAAATCCGCCAACCGACCGCGGCCCCTGACAAACAGCATTCAAA
>NZ_WQOH01000005.1 GCF_018784445.1 Gemmiger formicilis
TCACAGACAGCAAGCCCTTTCGGCTGCTTGAACAATTTTTACTTCAAAATATTGTCTAACTTTTGGGGGTCACTTCATTTTACGTCGGATGGGGCTTACTTTTATACTTTTCTTCGTCCTATTTTGTTCCGGGCATCATTCACCATGCCGTTCAGCCGCTCCCCCATAAAGGTCAGCCCCGCCAGGGTCGGGGCGCTGAGGGCCAGCAATACGACCAAGACCAGCATGCCGCCCAAGTCCAGCCGCACCAGTGGCAGCCAGGGGGCCAGCAGGAACGCCCCCGCGACCCCCATCACCGTCATGCCGCCCCAGATGATCCAGTGCAGCGGCGTGAACGGAATGCAGACACCCCACAAGATCTGCAAGCCTACGCACAAAATCACGAAGGTGCAGATCGTGCCCACCATGTCTGTGGGGATATCAAACGCATAGCCAAACCCCTGGGTGCAGAACACGAGCAGGAAGTCTGTCAGCCCGCCGGGCAGCGCGGCCCGCAGGACGTTGCGCATGAATTTCCCGCGCACCAGCTCGTGGTTTGGCTCCAATGCCAGGAAAAACGCCGGTGCGCCGATGGTGGCAAATGTGACGAGGGACAGCTGCAAAGGCTGGAACGGATAGGCCAGCGGCAGCGCCAATGCCACGATGCTGAGCAGGAACGAGAAAATATTTTTGACCAGAAACAGCGACGCTGACCGCTGGATATTGTTGATGACACGCCGCCCCTCGCCCACAACGCTGGGCAGTGCTGCAAAGTCAGAATCCAACAGCACCAGCTGCGCCACCTGGCTGGCGGCCTGTGCACCGGACGCCATGGCGATGCCGCAGTCGGCATCTTTTAACGCTAATACGTCATTTACGCCATCTCCGGTCATGGCGACCGTGTGTCCTTTCGCCTGCAAGGCGTGGACGAGCTGGCGCTTCTGCTCGGGCGTCACACGGCCAAAGACCGTGCATTTTTCGGCGGCCTCGGCCAGCGCCTGCTCACTGCGCAGCGTCGCGGCGTCCACCCAGCGCTCGGCCCCCGCAATGCCTGCGTTGGCGGCCACATGGCTGACGGCCTGCGGGTCATCGCCCGAAATGACCTTGACCGCCACACCCTGCTTGGCAAAGTAGCGGAAGGTCTTGGGCGCGTTTTCCCGGATGCGGTTTTGCAGCGGCAGCAGCGCCAGAAATTCCAGCTGCGCGGGATCGAGCGCGGCTGGCGGGTCGGGCAGTGCGGCGTTATATTTTGCCAGCAGCAGCACGCGGCGGCCCTGGGCCAGCAGCGGTGCCAGCTTGTCGGCAAGCTCCCCTGCCCGCACCCCGGCCAGCACATCCGGCGCACCGACGACGTAGCAGCCCTGCGCGCCAAAATCCTTGGCGCTGTACTTGTACGCCGTATTGAAGGGCACGCTGCGCCGCGCAAACCAGTCGGTGCCGCCCTGCCCGAATCGGGCCGCCAGAGCACGGCCGGTGTCATTGTCGGGCTGCTCACCCGCGTAAAAGCTCGCCAAAATCGCGTCCAGCGGTGCATTTTCCGCCAGTGGAAGCGGATCGTCGGCCTGCATGGCGCTTTCGGTGATCGTGCCAGTCTTGTCCACACAGAGAGTGTCCACCCGGGCCAGCGTCTCAATGCAGTTCATATCGCGGGTCAGCACCTTGCGGCGGGCCAGGCGCATCATGCTCACGGCCAAGGCTACGCTGGTCAGCAGGTACAGCCCCTCGGGGATCATGCCGATGAGCGCCGCGACCGTCGCGTCCACGGTGTCCTTCATCGGCAGTTCCAGCACCCAATGCTGCTTCCAGATCAGCACCGCGCCGATGGGAACCAACGCAATACCGATGAATTTTATCAGCTTATCCAGGCTGCGCATCATTTCGCCCCGAGCGACTTTGTGGCCGTTGGCCTGGGCCTCGGCGGTCAGGCGGCTGGCGTAGCTCTCGGCCCCGACGCGGGTCAGCCGGGCGACGCAGCGCCCCGCCATTAAAAAGCTGCCGGATTTCAGCTCCGCGCCGCACTCCTTCGGCACAGCCCGGGCCTCGCCGGTGATGAGGGATTCGTTCGCCTGGGCACTGCCGTCCAGCACAACGGCGTCGGCCACGATCTGGTCGCCCGCGCCGAACTCGACCACATCGTCCTGCACAAGGTCGTCGGACAGCACCTCGCACCACCGGCCGTCCCGCAGGCAGCGAATTTTCTGCGCCGAGACAAGGGTCAATTTGTCGATGGTACGTTTGGCGCGCAGCTGCTGCACGATGCCGATGAGGGTATTGCAAAACACGATGCCAAGGAACCCCATGTTCAGCCAGGAGCGCACGAGCGCCAGCATAACGGCCAGCACAAGGAACACAAGGTTGAAGTAGGTGCAGATATTGTCCCGCACGATCTCGCCGGTGGTCTTGGTCTGGGACTTGGGCGGCGTGTTCGTCTGCCCCGCCGCGCGGCGTGCGTTGACCTCGGCAGCGGTCAGCCCGGTGATGGATGGCATGAGGGGGTGGCTCCTTTCAGGTGGTAGAGGTTGTAGGGGCCGGGTATGCCCGGCCCGGTCGCAGAAGGCAAACGACCGTTTATGGGAAAGCTGCGGGCCGCACCTGTGCGGCCCCCACAATAGTAAAACGAACTACATCAGCTTATTATGGCAAGTATACCCGCCAAGTATGAACAAAACAAGTGCCCGGCTGCGTTTTGGGGCAGTCGGGCACTTTTGTCTATATGCGGTTGTCGCGGCTTTATCTTTCCAACGGCTCAAACGCCTCCGCCGGGTCGGCGGCCACGGCTTCCAGGTTCTTTGTCAGCTGGTTCAGCACCTTGTAAAACGTCGCCAGGTCGGCAGGATCTATCCCCTCGTCGGCGCGGCGCTCCACGTCACGTACCACGGCGGTCACACGGGCGGCGCGGTCGCGGCCCGCGTCGGTCAACAGATACAGCGCGTTGTACTTGCCGGGCGCACCGCACTTTTCCACCAGGCCGCTGCGGACCAAATCCGCCAGCACGCGGGAAATCATGGCCGGGTCCAAGTCGCACCGCTCAGTCAGGTCGGAGAAATGCCAGCCCTCGGGGGCGGCTGCCAGCTGGCAGAGCACCAGCGTGTGGCCCGCTTTCAGCGCAATGCGGCCCATACCGCTGGTCTTGATGCGCTGGATGACCTTTTGCAGCCGCGCCAGCGAGACGGACAGTCGAATGAAACGGTCCTGCATATCAATCTTCCTTCAGCTCGCCGCGGGAGGCCGCCTTCAGATACGCAAAGATGAAGCCGTCCAGGTCGCCGTCCATGACGGCCTGTACGTTGCTGCTCTCGTAGCCGGTGCGGTTGTCCTTGACCAGCGTGTAGGGCATGAACACATAGCTGCGGATCTGGTGGCCCCAGGCAATCTCGTTCTGCACGCCCTTGATGTCGTCGATTTTGTCCTTGTGCTGCTGCAAAGCGATCTGGTACAGCTTGGCCTTCATCATTTCCATGGCGTACTCACGGTTCTGCAGCTGGCTGCGCTGGGTCTGGCAGCTGGTCACAATGCCGGTGGGCTTGTGGATCAGGCGCACGGCCGAGGACGTCTTGTTGATGTGCTGGCCGCCCGCGCCGGAGGAACGGTAGACCTGCATCTCGATATCGGCGGGGTTGATTTCGATATTGATGTTGTTGTCCAGCTCGGGCATGACCTCCAGGCTGGAGAAGCTCGTCTGGCGGCGGGCGTTGGCGTCAAACGGGCTGATGCGCACCAGGCGGTGGACGCCGTGCTCGCTTTTGAGCATACCGTAGGCGTTTGCGCCCTTGACCATCATGGAGGCGGACTTGATACCGGCCTCGTCGCCGTCCAGCACGTCCAGCACCTCAACGCTGTACCCGTGGGCTTCGGCCCAGCGGGTGTACATACGGTAGAGCATTTCGGCCCAGTCCTGGGCCTCGGTGCCGCCGGTGCCTGCGTGGAAGGTCAGGATGGCGTTGTTGTGGTCGTACTCGCCGTTCAGCATCGTCATGAGCTGCAGCTCGTCGATGGACTTCTCGACGCCCTCAACGGCCTCCTCACCCTCGGCGGCCAGGGCGGGATCGTTCTCTTCCTCGATCATTTCCAGCAGCGTCTCGGCTTCCTCATACTGGGTGGCCAGCTTGCCGAAACGCTCGAGCTTGTTCTTCACTTCGCCCATCTCACCGATGATTTTCTGGCTGCGGGCCTGGTCATCGTAGAAGCCGGGCATCGTCATCTGGTGTTCCAGCTCGGCAAGGCGCTTCTCGCTGGCCTCAATGGACAGGGCGTCGCGCAGGTCGTCCACAGCGGTTTTCATGCCGCCGAGTTTTGCTTTCAGTTCGTCAATGGTAATCATATATGGTATCCCTCATCACATAAGTTGGCATAAAATTACATAGTACCATTATAAGCGAATTGGCGGGCGTTGTAAAGAGGGGCAGCCGCATAAAATATTTGTAAAAGAGGGATGTATCCCTCTCGGCAAAAACAACGCCGCCATATAGGGGCCGGGTATGCCCGGCCCGCAGCCTTCGGGCAAACGACCACCCGGCCCCTACCCGGTGGCGCAAGGAAAAAGGGCAATAAATTCATTTCTCTTGTAAAGTTTTTATGTTTTCTTTGCATTTATCCATTTGATGCGGTATAATGTCTTTATGTTACTGAAAGAAGAACGAGGACACACCACATGACACGTTACACCGGAAACCACTGCCCTGTCTGCGAACAGGCATTTACCGACGAGGACGATATCGTCGTTTGCCCTGACTGCGGCACACCCTACCACCGGGCCTGCTGGCAAAAAGTTGGCGTATGTATGCACAAATCCGAGCACGCCGCCGGGTTTGAGTGGCAGCCTGAGGTCGGCCCCGACGCCGACAAGGCCGCACACGAGGCCACCTGCCCCAACTGCGGCACCCACAACACGCCGGGCGCGGTGCGCTGTGCGCACTGCGGCTGCCCCCTGCCCAAAGCGCCGGACCCCATCACCGCTAAGACAGACGATGAAAAGTCTGTGCCCATCTACGCCCGCGACCCGTCCGCGGTGAACAACAGCCGCACCGCGCCCGGGCCGCACACTGACACCTTCGGCACCGGCGAGGACGGCGGCATCTACCGCCGCGAGATCGGCCCCGAGGACCCCATCGACGGCATCAAGGCCAAGGACTGGGCCGCCTACGTGGGCCGCAGCCCGATGTACTACCTGATGCAGTTTTTCCGCATGAGCATGACGAAGAAGAATGCCACGGTCTGCCTGTCGGCATTTTTGTTCGGCCCTGCGTACCTTTTCTACCGCAAGATGTGGAAAGAGGGTCTGCTGGCCGCACTTGTGATGCTGCTGCTCAGCGCGCCGGAGCTGATTGCCATTGTGGCGACGTTCAACCCGACACTGTTCGGCTCGCTGCCGCTGGGGTGGATCCCCACGGCGGCCAACATCTGCGCCGTGGCGGCGTGGGCGTTCAAAATCGTGCTGGGCCTGTTTGCGGTATCGTGGTACCGCAACAATGCCAAGCGCAGCATTGAGAAAATTTATGCCGACTACCCCGAGGGCGACGCCCGCACCGATGCCCTGCTGCAAAAGGGCGGCACGAGCTTTTTGTCGGTGATTTTGTACTACGCCGTCATTCTGCTGCTGGCGTCCCTGGTCATCAACCTGGCCGGCCCCGATTTTGTGCAGTATGCCATGGCGATGAGTGGGTATTGATGGCACCGCAAAACAACGCAATACACCAATGGTGTTAAAATAGGAGGAAACTTATGAAAACCGCATTAGTTATTATGGCCGCTGGTATCGGCTCCCGCTTCGGCGGCGGCATCAAGCAGCTGGCAGCCGTCGGCCCCAACGGCGAGATCATCATGGACTATTCCATTCATGACGCCATCGAGGCCGGGTTTGACAAAATCGTCTTTATCATCCGCCACGATATCGAGGACGCCTTCAAAGCGGCCATCGGCGACCGCATCGAGAAAATCTGCGCCGAGCTGGGCGTTGAGATCGACTACGCGTTCCAGGCGTTGGAGAACGTTCCCGCCGGGTACGCTGTGCCCGAGGGCCGCAGCAAGCCCTGGGGCACCGGCCAGGCTGTGCTGGCCTGCAAGGGCATCATCAAGGAGCCGTTCGCCGTTATCAACGCCGACGACTACTACGGCAAAGAGGCTTTTGTCCAGCTGCACGACTTTTTGCAGGGCTACACGCCCGACAAGTCCGGCGACCTGGCCATGGCGGGCTTTGTGCTGAAAAACACCCTGAGCGACAACGGCGCTGTCACCCGCGGCATCTGCCAGATGAACGACGCCCACTACCTGACCGGCGTGCTGGAGACCAGCGGCATTGAAAAGACCGCCGACGGCGCAGCAGCGGGCGGCAAGAGCATCGACACGGACAGCCTTGTCTCGATGAATATGTGGGCACTGACCCCGGAGTTTGTGGACCTGCTGGACGCCGGTTTTGTTGAGTTCTTTGAGAAGGCCGAGCCTGCCAACCCGCTGAAAGCCGAGTACCTGCTGCCCATCTACATTGACGAGCTGCTGCACGCGGGCAAGGTCAGCGTCAAAGTCCTGCCCACCCACGACAAGTGGTTCGGCGTGACCTACGCCGAGGACAAGCAGACCGTCATTGACAGCTTCGCCAAGCTGGTCGCCGATGGCGTGTATAAAAAAGATTTGTTCAGCGATTTGAAGAAGTAAGAAAGCAAAGCCTCCCTTTGACAAGGGAGGCTTTAGGCTTCCCCCTTGGGGGAAGACAAAACCGCCCCATGCACCATCACGGTGCATGGGGCGGTTTGCTTTTGCTATTTCAGAACAACCTTAGTTCTGCTTTTTCTTCAAATAGGCGGTCACACCCAGGCCCAGCAGGGCGGCGATGGAGATAACGACGATCGGGATGATCGGCATATCATCGCTGGTCTGCGGGATGGTGCTGGCCTTGGCAGCTTGGGCTGCACTGGTGGTCTGCGGCGTGTACACGCCCTTGACGTTGGCATAGCCGGAAAGCTGCTTCGCGCTTTCCAAATGGCCGCAGGTATCGCACTTGTAGCCCCCCATTGCATTCTGTCAATGCGCAGTTGATACATTTGTGTAAATTGTGTGGAATTTTTCCCATGCGCACAAAAATCCCGGGCTGGTTTGTGCAAGTTGATGGATTTTGGCTCCCATGTAGGGGCCGGGTATGCCCGGCCCTCGCGTGAAAGGCAGGCGGTCGTCTGCCTAAAAGTCGCGGGCCGCACATGTGTGGCCCCTACATTCTCTGCCCCGGGCAGGCTATTGACAACCCCACCATAAAATGCGACAATAAAAACAAAATTACAGCAGGCCCTGCCGGGCTTTTGGTTGAAAATTGCAAAAGCCTGGCACACAACGCTATGGAAAGCCGAGGCAAAAGGCGGTATGGTTAATACAACAGAATCAACACACCGCATACACCGTTACAGGAGGGTACTTATGGCAAAGAACGAATTGGACATTACGACCCTGACCCCGGAGCAGCGCGACGCGCGCCTGGCCCTGGATGTGGAGCGCCTGCTGCGCTTTGGCCGCAAGCACAAGCTCATCAAAGACCTGGACGTTCTGGTGGCACGCAACACCCTGTTGGACCTGCTGGCCCTGGCCGCCCCCAGCGAGGCCAAGCCCCCGAAGGAGGACCCCGCCACCCCCGCCGCCCTGCTGGACGAGATGGTCGAGCTGGCCGCCCAGAAGGAACTGTTCGACGGCGCGGTGAACCAGTACCGCATCAACTTTGAGACACGCCTGATGGGTGCCCTGATGCCCCGCGAGAGCGAAGTCTGCAAAAAGTTCAAGAAGCTCTACCAGAAGCAGGGCGCAAAGGCCGCCACCGACTGGTTCTATCAGCTCTGCGTGGACACTAACTACATCCGCACCGCGCAGATCGCCAAGAACATCCAGTGGAACACCGCCACCCCCTACGGCGAACTGGAAATCACCATCAACCTGACCAAGCCTGAAAAAGACCCCAAGACCATCGCGCTGGAGCGTTTGCAGCCCAAGAGCGGCTACCCGGCCTGTATGCTCTGCAAAGAGAATATCGGCTATGCCGGGCGCATCAACTTTCCCGCGCGGCAGACCCACCGCATTGTGCCCATTACGCTGGCGGGCGAGCAGTTCTACCTGCAATACAGTCCCTATGCCTACTTCCACGAGCATTGCATCATGCTCCACGAGCAGCACAAGCCCATGGAGATGAATAAACAGACACTGGCCGAAATTTTTGATTTTGTGGCGCAGTTCCCCCACTATACCTGCGGCTCCAACGCCGACCTGCCGATCGTCGGCGGCAGCATTCTGAGCCACAGCCACTTCCAGGGCGGGCGGTATGTCTTCCCGATGCAGAAGGCCGATATTGCCGTACCTATGGCAGATATCCGCTATCCCGGCGTCAAGGCCGGCATTTTGAACTGGCCTGTCTCCGCCGTGCGCCTGGTGGGCCGCAGCAGCCAGCAGATGCAAATCGTGGCAAACAACATCCTGACCGCCTGGCGCACCTACACCGACGAGAGCGTCGGTATTCTGGCCGAGACCGACGGCACGCCCCACAACACCGTGACGCCGATCCTGCACTACGACGAGACGGATGGGTTCATCCTGGACCTGGCCCTGCGCAACAACCGCACCAGCGAGGAGTTCCCGGACGGTATCTTCCACCCGCACAAGGAATACCACAATATTAAAAAGGAAAACATCGGCCTGATCGAGGTCATGGGCCTGGCGATTTTGCCCGCCCGCCTGAAGGATCAGGGTGCGCAGATTGCGGAGATTCTGGCGGGCCAGCGCCCGAACACGAGCCGTGAGCCGGGCGACACCCTGGCCGTACACGCCGATTGGATCGACGAGCTGATTGCCAAGTACGGCACCCACATGAAGCCCGAAGCCGCCAACAAGGCCGTGAAAGCGGAGATCGGCACAGTGTTCAGCCACGTTTTGGAGAATGCCGGTGTGTTCAAGCAGGACGCCCAGGGTCAGGCCGCATTTGTGCGGTTTATGCAGAGCGTAGGGTTTAAGAAAGTGTAAAATCGCATAAGAAACAGGGACATCGACCCGGAAGGGCTGGTGTCCCTGTTTTCGTTGCCTTGTAGGGGCCGGGTATGCCCGGCCCGCGGCCTTCCGGCAGGCAGTCGTCTGCCGTACACGCGCGGGCCGCACATGTGCGGCCCCTACAACTCAATGATGTTTACCGTGAAATCCGCCGCACACGACCCGGGAGGGATGAATCCCTCCCCTACGTTTCTTCCCTGTACCCGCACTCCCACAGCACGCCCCAATCGGGCTCTTCATCGATTCCGGCTTCCACGCGGGCCAAATTTGCATTGATGATGCGTTGTTTCATGTTCACGCAGGCCAGAACCGTAAAGCTGACCGCCAGCACCAGAATGGCGATATGCGCCGCCGGGATGGCGCGGAACACCCGCACCAGCGCCAGCACGCACCAGACCGCCAACACGCCGAGGAACCACCCCGCGATGACCCGCCGGGGCGTCAGGCCGTAGAGGACGACATAGACCGCCAGCTTGCCCGCCGCCAGCGCAGCAAACGCCAGCCCGAAGCCGCAGAACACCGCGGCCAGCGCTTTGGGCAGCGGTGCGCGGCCCAGAAAATGCACACCCGCCAGCACGCCGAAGTTGAGCAGCAGAATTTTTTGCAGCTCCCAGAAGCCGTCCACCGCAAAGGCAGCGGCGTCCAGAGCGCTTAACCCCAGGGGCGCGGCGGCGAACCACTCCCCCGCCTGCACGGCGAAGAACAGCGCGTAAACACCGCAGAGCGCGGCTACCGCTACCGTTGCCGTACTGCGCGGCACAATGCGGGCGTGTTCCAGCGCAGCGGTACATTGGGCCGCCGTCGTGGGCGGTTCGGTGCGGCGCAGTGCACCGAACACCAGCCCGTACAGCCACGCGCCCACCGGCAGCGACAGCAGAATATACATCAGTGTATCGATATATTTTATATTGTTGAGCAGGCTGTTCCACCAGTCGGCCACACTCTGGCCCAGCGCCGCAAAGTTGGCATCGGCGGCGGCCAGCAAGCCCCACGCCGTACCGCAGAGCGCCAGCGTCAGTGCCGCCGTAGCCAGCACGCGCAGCGCCTTACGGACTTTTATGCGGCCATGCAGGCCGGTTTTCAGCGCAGAAAACACCGTGCGCACCCGCAGGAAGAAATTGCCGAAGGGCAGCCGGAACACCCCGGCCAGGCCATCCAGCAAAACCAGGCTGCCGCTGTGCCCCTGGGCCAGCATTCCGCAGCGGGCCAGCACGTACCAGACGGCGAAAATGTGCCACGCCATCCACTGCCATGCGCCCAGCGGGTCCGGCTGGTAGCCGAACAGCGGGTACGTCAGCGACAGCGCCAGCCAGCACCCGGCCCAGATCGGGGTTTCCCGGGCGGCGGTGCGGTGGGCCGCCCGAGCGGCGAGGTCGGTATATAGAATAAAGAGAGCGGCGAAAATCGGCATCCCCCAGTCCGAATATGACTGCGGAAACATCACTCCGCGCAGATAAAAATACGCCAGCGGGTACATCAAAAGTGCATACAGCATAGCGAAACCACCTTCCCGTAGGGGCCGGATATGTCCGGCCCGGTCGTGTAAAATTACGTGGGCGTTTGCGGGTAAGCCGCGGGCCGGGCATGCCCGGCCCCTACCGATTCTCGTCCGGCACAAACTCCAGAATATCCCCCGGCTGGCAGTCCAGCGCCTTGCAGAGGGCTTCCAGTGTCGAGAACCGCACGGCCTTGGCCTTGTTGTTTTTCAAAATCGACAAATTTGCCGGGGTGATGCCGATTTCCTCAGCCAGCTCGCCCGCACCTTTGTGGCGGCGCGCCATCATCACATCCAGATTGACCACGATAGGCATAGCACCGCCCCCTTAAATCGTTAAGTCCAGCTCGTCCTTCATGCGGACGGCCTGTTCAAAAGCGTTTTTCAGCACCCGGACGATGAGCGCCATAAACGCCGCTGCCACGCCCAAAAACGCAAACGGAAGGTAGATGCCCACCCCCGCAGGCAGGCAGAGCACCGCTGCGCCCACGCAGCACCAGCTGATGCGCCGCAGCGCTGTGACGTTGGCGGGCACAAAAATCTGCCCGGCCTCGATGCGGCGCAGGAATTTGTACAGGCTGAACAGCATCCCGAACGCCAGCACCGCGCACAGGTAGCCCAACACCAGCAACACCGGCCCTGTGCGCGGCGGCAGCGCGTGGGCCGTGACCATCCAGCGGGTCAGCCATGGGCCGGATATTGTCATAATGGCGCTGCCCAAAATGGCCGTCGCCACGACCACCCGGGTCAGCGTGATACTTTTGCGGTCGTTCCAATGGTAGTTCATAGGTAGCTCTCCTGTTGCTGCAAATGGTTGTTATTGTAGGGACGGATGCAGGCATCGCCCCCTGCATGTGGGATGCCCCGCTTTCATTGTTTGCAGTATACCACGGCGCATATCGTTTTGCAAGTATTTTTTATCGTTTTTCGATAAATTTGTAAAACCTGCAAGATTCATTTGCGTATTGACACAAAATGTTGTATCATAGCTGTGTATCGAAACAAAAAAGAGGGGTGCACCGCATGAAATTACCCTTTTGCCGGACCGCGCTGCTGGCTGCGGCGCTGGGCGTCTGCTTGGTGGGCTGCAAGCCCGCTGCCACCGATGAGCCTGCTGCCTTCGCCACAGCCGAAACAGCCGAGGTCGCTGCCACGCTGACGCCCACGGCCGCGACGACCGCACAGCCTGTCGCCGCCGAAATCGGGACCGTGCTGCCCGCCACCGAGGACGCGGGCCGCAGCTACCTGGACGAGACGCTGTTTATCGGCGACTCAAACACCGTGCGCTACACGATGTACGCCGACGAAACCGGCACGGCCTTTGCATCGGTGGACAACAGCATCGGTGTCGTCAGCATGGGCGCTGGTGCTATTACCACGCTGAAATGTGAAAAATTCAAGGGTTCCTCCACAATGTACACCGTGCCGGACGCCGTGGCGATGCTCAAGCCCCAGCGCATCATCATCTGTTACGGCACCAACAACCTGGGCGGCTCGTCCACCGACGCGACCAGCTACATCAAGACCTATTTGCAGGGCTTGCAGGCCATCCAGACTGCGTGGCCCTACTGCGATATCATCGTCAGTGCCATCCCGCCGCTGGACAAACAGCGCGAGAACACCAACCTGACCATGACCCAGGTGGACGCCTATAATGCCGCACTGGTGACGATGTGCGAGGAAAACGGCTTTAAGTTTTTGAACAGCGCCGAGGTCCTGCGCGACGACGCCACAGGCTGGGCCAAGACTGATTACACGCTGTCCGACGGCGTGCACCTGTCAAAAACCGCCGTTACAGCGTACTTTGACTATGTGCGCACCCACGCCTATATCACCGAGGACCGCCGCCCGCAGCCGTTGGGGTCCATCCCCCAGCCCGACGGCGTCCCTGCGAACCTTATCACCAGCGACCCGATAGCCGTGCGCGGCGCGAAGGTCCCGCTGGAATTTGTCGCCACAAACGGCGGCAAGGTCAGCGGCTCCACCAGCCAGCTGGTCAAGAAGGGCGGCACCGCCAGCGCCGTGACCGCCGTGGCCGACGAGGGCTTTGTCTTTGCGGGCTGGACGGCCAGTTCCGGCGGCAGTTACAGCAGCGCGACCATCAGCTTTACGATGCCCCAGAACGCCGACGCGGGCGGCGTGGTGCTGACGGCGCACTTCAAGGCCGACGCCCACGAGCACGAGTATGTTGAGGTCGAGGGCACCAAGACTGCCGCCACCTGCCTGAAGGCCGGGTCCGCCAAGTACAAGTGCAAAATCTGCGGCGAAGTCGTCGAGAAGGACATTAAGCCGCTGGGCCACGACTGGGATGATGGGGTGCAGAAGGGCGCGGAAATCATCTACACCTGCAAGCGCGAGGGCTGCGGCGAGACGAAGGTCGAGGCCGCCAAGGCCACGCCGTCGCCCTCCCCAACGCCACAGCCCACCGCAACACCGGTCGTGACGGCGGCACCAACGGCAGTGCCCACCCAGGCACCGACGCCGGTGCCGACGGCAGTACCCACAGCCGCACCGACCGCCGTGCCCGCCACACCCGAGCCAACGGCAGTGCCGACACCGACACCGGAACCGCACACCCATGATTTCCAGCTGATCAGTGACACCGCCACCTGCACGGCAGGCGGCACAAAAACCTACCGATGCAGCTGCGGCGAGACAAAAGCGGAGGAATCTGCCGCACTGGGGCACAGCGGCGTTGAGCAGTCCGACGGCAGCGTTGTGTGCTCCCGCTGTAACGAGGTTTTGCGGGCCGCACCTGCGCCAGAACCAGTTACGCCGAGTGAATCAACAACGGAAAGTGACACCCCCACCGAGTAACCACCATGTAGGGGCCGCACATATGCGGCCCGCAGCTTTCCGGTAAACGACCGTTTGCCTTCCACGTGCGGGCCGGGCATGTCCGGCCCCTACAAGTCCGAATGAAAGAGGAATCCATGTCTGAAACCACCACCCCGCAGCGCCCGAAAAATGGGGCGCTGATACGCCGTTTTCTTCCGTATATGGTCAAATACCGCGGCGTGCTGGCGTTTGATCTGTTCTGCGCCGCGCTGACAACGCTCTGCGATATCGCGCTGCCCACCATCATGCGCAACCTGACAAATACCGTCAGCGCTGCGGCCCTTACCGTGGACGCCGTGCTGAAAATGGCGGCGCTCTACTTTGTACTGCGCGTCATCGACGGCGCGGCCAGTTACTTTATGTCCGGCATCGGCCACATCATGGGCGTACATATCGAGACGGATATGCGCCGCGACGCCTTTGACCACCTGCTGCGGCTGGACCACACTTACTACAATAACACGAAGGTCGGCCAGATTATGGGCCGCATCACCAACGATCTGTTTGACGTGACCGAGTTTGCCCACCACTGCCCCGAGGAATTTTTCATTGCGGGCATAAAGATCGTGGCATCGTTCGTTATCCTCTGCCAGGCCAGTGTGCCGCTGACGCTGGTGGTGTTTGCCTGTGTGCCGCTGATGGGCGTTGTGTCGGTCAAACTCAACCACAAACTGCGGGAGCGGTTCCGCCAGCAGCGATTCCAGATTGGTGAACTGAACGCCACGATTGAGGACAGCCTGCTGGGCCAGCGAGTCGTCAAGGCGTTTGCGGCGGAAGATTTGGAGCGTGAAAAGTTTGAGCAGGGCAACCGCGATTTTGAAAACATCAAGACGCTGGGCTACTATGCCATGGCCGCGTTCAACACGTCCACCCGCCTTTTTGACGGCCTGATGTACTTTGTTGTCATCCTGGCGGGCGGTCTGTCCCTTGTGTATGGGGCCATCAGCGCGGGCGATCTGGTTGCCTACGTGCTGTACGTGTCCACGCTGATTGCCACGATCCGCCGCATCGTCGAATTTGCCGAGCAGTTCCAGCGCGGCATGACCGGCATCGAGCGCTTTGCGGAAATCATGGACACCCCTATCACGATTGCCGACGCCCCCAACGCGAAGGACTTGGAAGTCAAAGAGGGCGGCATCGACTTTGACGATGTGAGCTTTGAGTACCCCGACGACCACAATAAAGTGCTGCGCCACGTGGATCTGCACATCCTCCCGGGCGAGAATGTCGCGCTGGTCGGGCCGTCCGGCGGCGGCAAAACGACGCTGTGCAACCTGATTCCCCGCTTCTACGATGTGACTGGCGGCACCATCCGCATTGACGGCCAGGATGTGCGCAGTGTAACGCTGCACAGCCTGCGCAGTGCCATCGGCGTGGTGCAGCAGGACGTGTATCTTTTCAGCGGCACAGTGGCGGAGAATATCGCCTACGGCCGTCCGGGCGCGACCCGCGCCGAAATTGAGGAAGCTGCCCGCCTGGCTGGGGCTGACGCCTTTGTCCGCGCCTTGAAGGACGGCTATGACACCTATGTCGGTGAGCGCGGTGTCAAGCTCTCCGGCGGGCAGAAGCAGCGCCTCGCCATTGCCCGCGTATTTTTGAAGAACCCGCGCATTCTGCTGTTAGACGAGGCCACGAGTGCCCTGGACAACGAGAGCGAGATTTTGGTCGGCCAGAGCCTGGACAAACTGGCGAAGGGCCGCACAACGCTGACGATTGCCCACCGCCTGACGACCATCAAGAACGCCGACCGCATCCTCGTTTTGGGCAAGGACGGCATTGAGGAAGAAGGCAGCCATGAAGAGCTGCTGGCGAAGCAGGGCGTATATTATAGGTTGTGGAATGGGCTGGTGAGCGGGGAAACCTTGTAAAACGGCTTCTCCCTTGGGGGAGAAGCTGCTCGCGAAGCGGGCTGATGAGGGGAGATTTACCCCCGCCGCCCCTTACCGGGCAATCCCCTCATCCGGCCTTCGGCCACCTTCCCCCATCGGGGGAAGGCTTTTTTATTTGCTCCAACATCCTCTTCATATTCAAGCAGAACGTCATCAAATTCGACACCACCATCACCCCCAGGAACCCCATCATGCCATATTTCGGCACAACAAACCAGATGGCTGTGATGCGCAATATCGAGTCCAGCAGCGAATAGCGGAACGTCGCCAGCTGCTCCCCCAGGCCCTTCAGCACGCCGTCCACCATGCTTTCCAGGTACATGAACGGCGCGACAAAGCCTAAAATCTGCACATACCGTCCGACCTCGGCGTCGTGGTAGACGAACTGCGCCAGCGGCGCACCGAACACCACAAATCCGGCCCCTGCCGCCAGCGAGAATGCGCCGGTCAGACGCAGCATCGTGAAAATCAAGCGGCGCATGGCGGCGGTGTCTCCCTTGGTGTGGGCGCGGGTGATTTCCGGCATCAGCAGGCCGGACAGCGCCCCCAGCACCGAAAACGGAAAGAACAGCAGCGGCAGCGCCATCCCTTTCAGGCTGCCGTACTGGGCCACGGCCTCGGTGCGGCTGCCGGTGCAGAGCGCCAGCGTGTAGGGAATCAGACTGCTCTCGGCCGCCTGCAGGGCGCTGGCCAACAGGCGGCTGCCTTCGACCGGCCAAAGAATATCGTAGAGTTCCCTGCGGGTGTAGGGGTGCAGCGGGGCGCCTGGACGGGGCACAAATTCCGGCGTGCGGGCGGCAAACGCCAGCATGACGCCGCAGGAAACGCCCTCGCTGACCGTGTTGCCCAGCAGCACGGCGGCGCAGCCGTACCCCGCGCCCCACTGGGCCAGCGCCCGCAGCCCCGCCACGGCAACAGCCATCCGCACCAGCTGCTCGATGAACTGCGCTGTGATATTGGGCTGCACCCGCCGCGCAGCCAAAAAGCACCCCCGCACCGCTCCGGACACCGCCATAAACGGCAGGCTGGGGGCCAAAATCAGCAGCGCGGTCTCGGCGCGGATATCGTGCAGCAGATACCGTGCACACGGCCCGGCCAGCACGGCCTGCGCCACCATGGCTGTTGTGCCGAAGCCCAGTGCCGTGAAGCACAACCCACGCAGCGTCTCAGCCATGCCGCTGCCCCGGGCCAGGCTTTGGGCCGCCAGCCGCGCCGACGCCACGTTGATGCCCGCCGTGGCGAAGGACACAAACACCATGTACAGCGCCAGAATCAGCTGGTACAGGCCCATGCCCTCGCCGCCCAGGTAGGCTGCCAGCACGACCCGGAACCCCATGCCCAGCGCCCGCAGCACCAGCCCCGACCCGGTGAGCAGCGCCGCGTTTTGCAGATAGGTCTTGCGTTTGCTCATACGCCGCCCCCTTCCCCTGCTGATGGGTATGCGGGGAAATCGGTCGGTATGACTTGCAGATTATCTGTTTGCTGTGCTAAGATATACGTAGGGCGGGGTGAGGTCAGGCCGCCATACAACCTCAAATAAAATGGGAGATTTTTACCATGAATCAAGCCACTACCATTGCCGCATACTTGCGGGAAAAATTACCGTTCGCCCCGGATATTGCCCTTGTGCTGGGGTCGGGCCTGGGCGGGCTGGCAGAACAAATTGAAAATGCCGTCATCATCCCCTACCGCAGCGTGCCGGGGTTCCCTGTGTCCACCGCGCCGGGGCACGCCGGGCAGTTTGTGGCCGGGCAGCTGGCGGGCAAAAATGTCCTGTGTATGCAGGGGCGGTTCCACTATTATGAGGGCCACGACATGGCCGCCATTGCTCTGCCTGTACGGGTGTTCAAGGCACTGGGCTGCCGTGCGCTGGTGCTGACCAACGCGGCGGGCGGCGTGAACTGGGATTTCAATGTCGGCGACATCATGCTCATCACCGACCACATCAACTTTATGGGCGCGAACCCCCTGCGCGGCACAAACGATGACAGCACCGGTCCGCGCTTTTGCGATATGACCCACACCTACACGCCGGAATTGCAGGAAAAAGCGCTTGCCGTTGCCAAAAAGCAAAACATCCTGCTGCAAAAGGGCGTCTACCTCGGCTACATGGGGCCGAGCTTTGAGACCCCCGCCGAGATCCGCGCGTTTCGCGTTTTGGGTGCGGACGCCGTGGGCATGAGCACCGTGCCCGAGGCCATCGCCGCCAGCCACTGCGATCTGCCGGTGGTGGCACTGAGCCTGATTACCAACATGGCCGCCGGGATGGCGGGCAAGCGGCTGGACGGGGCCGAGGTCATCGAGATTGCCGACCGGCGCGGTCCGGTGTTCCAGAAGTTGGTCAAGGGAATCGTAGAAGTGTTATAAAATCATGCCAGGTCGCTTTTAAATTTGTGAGTGTTCTTGCATTCCGGTGCGATTTTTGGTAAACTGAAGAAAGAGCAATTTTTAAAGGAGCAAACATACCATGAGCGAATGTACCCACGATTGCAGCAGCTGCAGTGCCAGCTGTGACCACCGCGCACCGCAGCATGAGCCGCCGCACGAGCGCAGCCGTATCCAAAAAGTGATCGGCGTCGTTTCCGGCAAGGGCGGCGTCGGCAAAAGCATGACCAGCGCAATGCTGGCCGTCTCGATGCGCCGCCTCGGCTTCAAGGCCGGCGTGCTGGACGCTGACATCACCGGTCCTTCCATCCCCCGCCTGTTCGGCGTCAAGGGTCCCGCCACCGGCGACGGCACCAGCATCAATCCGGTTTGCAGCCGCACCGGCGTGGAAATTATGAGCATCAACCTTCTGCTTGATGACCCCGAGGCCCCCGTTGTCTGGCGCGGCCCCGTCATTGCGGGCGCTGTCAAGCAGTTCTGGCAGGAGGTCGTGTGGGACGTTGACTTTCTCTTCGTCGATATGCCCCCGGGAACCGGCGATGTGCCGCTGACCGTCTTCCAGACGCTGCCGGTGGACGGCATCGTCATCGTGTCCAGCCCGCAGGAACTGGTCGGCATGATCGTCGGCAAAGCCGTCCAGATGGCCCAGATGATGCACGTGCCCATCCTCGGCTTGGTCGAGAACATGAGCTACGCCGTCTGCCCCGACTGCGGCAAGCATATCAACGTGTTTGGCGACAGCCATGTGGACGAGATTGCCGACAAGTACAAGCTGCCGGTGCTGGCGAAAATGCCCATCGATCCCGAGCTTGCCAAGGAGGCCGACGCGGGCATGATCGAGGTCTTTGCGGGTGATTACCTCGACAATGCAGCCCGGACCGTGGCAAAGCTGCTGAAGAAGTAAAACGCTGCGGCGTTAACTTTTGAGGAGGTACCTACTTATGAAAAAGTTCTTTGAAGAGTTCAAAGCCTTCGCCCTGAAGGGCAACATGATGGATATGGCCATCGGTGTTATCATCGGCGGTGCGTTCTCCACGCTGGTCACTTCCCTGACCGACAACCTCATCAGCCCCATCCTGGGCATTTTGGGCAAGGTGAACTTTGACGCCATGATGTGGGACGTTTTCGGCGATGGCAAGCTGGTTTTTAAGTATGGTGCCTTTATCACGGCTGTCATCAACTTCCTGATCATGGCTTTTGTGCTGTTCTGCATCGTCAAAGCCATGAACAAACTGATGGAGGTGGGCAAGCACGAGGAAGCCGCCCCCGCTGAGCCGGAGGCCCCCGCCGCCCCCACGCAGGAAGAGCTGCTGGCCGACATCCTTGCTGAGCTGAAAAAGCAGAACGAGGAAAAAACGGCGTAATTTTCGCTTTATTACCAACAACAGCGCAGAGCCAGTGCAGCCCTGCGCTGTTGTGTTTTTTAGAGAATGGTGAACCAGCTGCCGGAGTAGAGCCTCCCTTGTCAAAGGGAGGCTTTCTTATCGCTCGCGGCTTAATTTTATTAAGTTTAAACTTCTATAATGAAATTTTCAAACGTTTTGCGCTTAATTTCCGTAAAATCTTCTGCTTTAGGATTGTAAAGCGCCTGGTTCTATGGTATGATGCAGGCAAGAACAAAGACGTTCCCACAAGGGGCTTATACGCCCCTTCGGGGACGTCTTTTTTGTTACCCCAAAGGCCGCAGCGTTATGTGCGTAGCTGCGTTTCTTTTGCATTGGGAAAGGAGCAGACAAGGCATGGAAAACTTTACCGAGCGCAGCACCCCCGCCGGGCTGTACAGCCCGCAGTTTGAGCATGACAACTGCGGCATTGGTGCCGTGGTGGATATCAAGGGGCGCAAGAGCCACAAAACCATTGATGATGCACTGCAAATCGTGGAGCATCTCGAACACCGCGCAGGCAAGGACGCCGAGGGCAAGACCGGCGACGGCGTCGGTATCTTAACGCAGATCAGCGACAAATTTTTCCAGAAAGCGGCGGCCGAGCTGGGCCTGGAAATCGGCAAAGAGCGGGAATACGGCATTGGTATGTTCTTTTTCCCGCAGGATGAACTCAAGCGCAACCAAGCCAAAAAGTTGTTTGAGATCGTCTGCAAAAAAGAGGGGCTTCCCTTCTTAGGCTGGCGCGAAGTCCCCACCTGCCCCGTGGTGCTGGGCCACAAGGCCATTGCCTGTATGCCTAGCATCTGGCAGGGCTTTGTGGGCAAGCCGCAGCGCGTAGAGGCGGGCATTGCCTTTGACCGCCGCCTGTATGTCGCCCGCCGCGTGTTTGAGCAGTCCAGCCCCGACACCTACGTTTGCAGCCTGTCCAGCCGGACCATCGTATATAAAGGTATGTTCCTCGTCAAGGAGCTGCGCCTGTTCTATCCCGACTTGCAGGATACCGACTACGAGTCCGCCATCGGTATGGTACACAGCCGCTTCTCCACCAACACCGCCCCCAGCTGGAACCGCGCCCACCCCAACCGCTTTATCCTGCACAACGGCGAGATCAACACCATCCGCGGCAACGTGGACACGATGCTGGCCCGCGAGGAGACCATCGGCTCCAATTACTTAAAGGACGATATGACGAAGGTTCTGCCCATCGTCAACCAGGGAGGCTCTGACTCTGCCCAGCTGGACAACACCCTGGAATTTATGGTCATGAACGGCATGGATCTGCCGCTGGCCGTCATGGTGACCATCCCCGAGCCTTGGGACAACAACAAATCCATGGACCCGAAGAAGCGTGATTTCTACCAGTATTACGCCACGATGCTGGAGCCGTGGGACGGCCCCGCCAGCATCCTGTTCAGCGACGGCGACATCATGGGCGCGGTGCTGGACCGCAACGGCCTGCGTCCCAGCCGGTACTACATCACGAAGGACGGCCGCCTGATTTTGTCCAGCGAGGTCGGCGTGCTGGATATCCCTGCTGACGAGGTCGTGCGCAAGGACCGCCTGCGCCCCGGCAAGATGCTGTTGGTGGACACCGTCAAGGGCGAGCTGGTGGACGACGAAAAGCTGAAGGCCGACTACGCCAGCCGCCAACCCTACGGCGAGTGGCTGGACCGCAACCTGGTTCCGCTGTCCAGCTTGAAGGTGCCCAACAAGAAGGTGCCCAGCTACACGAAAGACCAGCTCGTCCAGCTGCAAAAGGCCTTCGGCTACCGGTATGAGGACGTATCTACGATCATTCTGCCGATGGCGAAGAACGGCGGCGAGCCTGCCGGGGCCATGGGCAGCGATACCCCGCTGGCCGTTTTGAGCCACACGCGCCCGAGTTTGAGCGAGTACTTCAAGCAGATGTTCGCCCAGGTCACGAACCCGCCCATCGATGCCCTGCGCGAGAAGATCGTCACTTCCACCACCGTATATGTCGGTGCCCAGGGCAATTTGCTGGAAGAGGACGCCGACAACTGCAAGGTGCTGAAAATCGAGAACCCGATTCTGACCGAGACTGATCTGCTCAAAATCAAGGCGATGGATGTGCCCGGCTTCAAGGTCGTGACGCTGTCTATCTGCTACTACAAGAACACTGACCTGGAAAAGGCCATTGACCGCCTGTTTGTCGATGTGGACCGCGCCTACCGCGACGGTGCCAACATCCTGATTTTGTCCGACCGCGACATTGACGAGTACCACGTCGCCATCCCCAGCCTTTTGGCTGTGGGCGCAGTCAGCAAGTACCTGGTCCGCACCCGCAAGCGCACGGCTATGGCGCTGATTCTGGAAAGCGGCGAGCCGCGCCTGGTGCATGACTTTGCAACGCTCTTGGGCTACGGCGCAGCGGCCATCAACCCGTACCTGGCGCAGGAGACCATCGGCGGGCTGATTTCCGACGGCCTGCTCGACAAAGATTACTATGCCGCCGTCGAGGATTACAACAAGGCCGTCCTCGCGGGCATTGTCAAAATCGCGTCCAAGATGGGCATTTCCACCATCCAGTCCTACGCGGGCAGCCAGATTTTTGAAGCGCTGGGCATCTCAAAAGAGGTCGTGGACAAATACTTTACGAACACCGTCTCCCGCGTGGGCGGCATCACGATCCAGGATATCCAGAAGGATCTGGAAGCCCGCCATCAGGAAGCCTTTGACCCCCTGGGCCTGGATATCAACCGCGAACTGCCCAGCCTGGGTGCACACAAGTTCCGCGGCGGCCCCGCAGCCGAGCAGCATCTCTACAACCCGCAGACCATCCACCTGCTGCAGCAGGCCTGCTGGACCGGCAATTACGACACGTTCAAGCAGTACACCGCAGCTGCCGCCAATGAGAACGGCGACGCCATGCACCTGCGCAGCCTGCTGGATTTCAACTACCCCGAACAGGGTGTGTCCCTGGACGAGGTCGAGAGCGTCGATTCCATCGTGAAGCGCTTCAAGACCGCCGCCATGAGCTACGGTGCACTGTCTGAGGAAGCCCACGAATGCATGGCCATCGCTATGAACCGCCTGGGCGGTAAATCCAACACCGGCGAGGGCGGCGAGGCCGAGGACCGCTTCGGTACCGAGCGCAACTCCGCCATCAAGCAGGTAGCGTCCGCCCGCTTCGGCGTGACGAGCAAGTATCTCGTCTCCGCCAGCGAAATCCAAATCAAGATGGCCCAGGGTGCGAAGCCCGGCGAGGGCGGCCAGCTGCCCGGCGGCAAGGTCTACCCCTGGGTCGCTAAGACCCGCAACTCCACCACTGGTGTGGGCCTTATCTCTCCCCCGCCGCACCACGATATCTATTCCATTGAAGATCTGGCCCAGCTGATTTACGACCTGAAGTGCTCCAACCGCAAGGCCGCTATCAATGTCAAGCTGGTCAGCGAGGCCGGGGTCGGCACAATCGCCGCAGGCGTTGCCAAGGCAGGCGCGGAGGTCATCCTGATTTCCGGCTTTGACGGCGGCACCGGCGCAGCGCCCCGCAACTCCATTCACAACGCAGGCTTGCCTTGGGAGCTGGGCATTGCCGAGGCGCACCAGTGCCTCATCATGAACGGCCTGCGCAGCCGCGTCCGCATCGAGGCCGACAGCAAGCTGATGAGCGGCCGCGACGTTGCCATCGCCGCTCTGCTGGGTGCCGAGGAATTTGGTTTCGGCACCGGGCCACTGGTGGCCATGGGCTGCGTCATGATGCGCGTCTGCAATCTGGACACCTGCCCCATGGGCATCTGCACCCAGAACCCCGAGCTGCGCAAGCGCTTCAAGGGCAAGCCCGAGTACATCATGAACTTCATGCGCTTCATGGCCGAGGATCTGCGTGAGTATATGGCAAAGCTCGGCGTGCGCACCGTTGATGAACTCGTCGGCCGCACCGACCTGTTGAAGGTCAAGGCCGTGCCCGCAGGTTCCCGCGCCAGCGAGATGGATCTTTCGGCCCTCTTGCAGAACCCCTTGGTCGAGAACTCCAACGTACATTTCAACGCGAAGGATGTCTACAACTTCCAACTGGAAAAGACGCCCGACATGAAGGTGCTGATGAAGAAGTTCAAGAAGAATTTCGATTCCGCCGAGCCGAAGCCCAGCACCGTTACGCTGGATGTCGGCAACACCGACCGCGCCTTCGGCACGATCTTCGGCAGTGAAATCACCGCCAAGTTCGGCAACACCTTACCGGAAGATACCTTCCATGTCGTCTGCCACGGCTACGGCGGCCAGAGCTTTGGCGCGTTCATCCCCCAGGGCCTGACGCTGGAACTGGTCGGCGACGCCAACGACTACCTTGGCAAGGGCCTGTCTGGCGGCAAGCTCGTCGTCTATCCGCCGAAGGATGCCGCCTTTGACCGCAGCGAGAACATTGTCATCGGCAACGTGGCGCTCTACGGCGCAACCGGCGGCAAGGCGTTCATCAACGGTGTTGCGGGCGAGCGCTTCTGCGTGCGCAATTCCGGCGGCGTGGCCGTCGTTGAGGGCGTGGGCGACCACGGCTGCGAGTACATGACCGGCGGCACGGTGGTCGTGCTTGGCAAGACCGGCAAAAACTTTGCAGCCGGCATGAGCGGGGGCATTGCCTATGTCCTCGATGAGGACTGGGACTTCTACCAGCGCGTCAACAAAGACATGGTAAGCCTGGAGCCCGTGGAGCATAAGTACGATGTATCGCTGTTAAAAGACCTGATCCGTGAGCACGTCGAACTGACCGGGTCGCCGCGCGGCAAGGAAATCCTCGACAACTTCGGCGAGTATCTGCCCAAGTTCAAGAAGGTCCTGCCCCACGACTACGACAAGATGCTGCGCCTGATTGCCCAGATGGAAGAGAAGGGCGAGGACAGCGAGCAGGCCCAAATCGAGGCGTTCTACGCCATGAAAAGCGCAAAGTAAGGGAGGCAGAGTATCATGGGCAAACCGACAGGATTTATCGAGATCGCGCGGCAGACCAGTTTAGAGCTGCCGCCCGAGGAGCGCATCCAGAATTTTAACGAGTTTCACGTCCCGCTGCATACCGACGAGCAGCAGGCCCAGGGCGCACGCTGCATGGACTGCGGCGTCCCCTTCTGCCAAAGCGGCGTCCAGCTGGGCGGTATGTTCAGCGGCTGCCCGCTGAATAACCTGATCCCCGAGTGGAACGACCTGGTCTACCAGGGCAAGTGGGATCTGGCCGTACACCGCCTGATTGCCACGAACCGCTACCCAGAGTTCACCAGCCGGGTCTGCCCCGCCCTGTGCGAAGCCGCCTGCACCTGTGGCAATGTCACCGGCGACCCGGTCACTGTCAAGGAGAACGAGCGTGCCATCGTGGAATACGGCTACGAGAGCGGCGCGATCCATGCTGTGCCGCCCCCGGCCCGCACCGGCAAGACCGTGGCGGTTATTGGCGCAGGGCCTGCGGGCTTGTCCGTGGCGGATCTTTTGAACAAACGCGGCCACCGCGTGACCATTTACGAGCGCGAGGACCGCGCGGGCGGTCTGCTGATGTACGGCATCCCCAACATGAAGCTGGAAAAGTGGGTCATTGACCGCCGCGTGAAGATTTTGCAGGACGAGGGCATAGAGTTTATCTTTAATGCCGATGTCGGCAGCACCGTCAGCGCCGACGAGCTGAAAGCCCGCTATGACGCCGTAGTGCTCTGCTGCGGGGCAAAGAAAGCCCGCGACATCACCGCGCCGGGCCGCGACGCCCAGGGCATCTACTTTGCCGTGGATTACCTGACCAGCGTGACCCGCAGTTTGCTGGATTCGAACTTTGCCGACGGCAAGGCTGTGAATGCCGCAGGCAAGAAAGTATTGGTCATTGGCGGCGGCGACACCGGCAACGACTGTGTGGGCACGGCCATTCGCCAGGGCTGCGAGAGCGTCATGCAGTTAGAAATGATGCCCTGCCCGCCCGCCGCCCGCGCCCCCGGCAACGATTGGCCGGAGTGGCCCCGCGTGCTGAAAACCGACTACGGCCAGCAGGAGGCCATCGCCAGGTTTGGCAGTGATCCCCGCGTCTACCAGACAACGGTCAAAGAGTTCTACAAGAACGAGGCCGGGCAGGTCTGCGGTGCGCTGATCGCCAAGCTGAAAAGTGAGGTCGTCGATGGCCGACGCCAGATGGTGCCCACTGGTGAGGAGTTCACCGTGGACTGCGATCTGGTCTTGATTGCCGCGGGCTTTACTGGGTGTGAAGCGTATGTGGCGGATGCGTTCGGCGTTGAGCTGACAAAGCGCGGCACCGTGGCCGATGTGAAATACGCCACCGCCGACCCGAAGGTGTTTGCCTGCGGCGATATGCGCCGCGGTCAGAGCCTGGTCGTGTGGGCGCTGCGCGAGGGCCGCGACACCGCCGCCGTGGTGGATGAAAAATTGATGGGGTATACGAACCTGTGACCTACTTTCTTTGAAAAGAAAGTAGGCAAAGAAACCTAAAACCTTAACCCATACATGGGCCGCCCCGTAGGGGCCGGGCATGCCCGGCCCTCCTGCCTTCCCGCAAACGCATATCTCCCATAACGCCGCGGGCCGCACATGTGCGGCCCCTACAAAGCGCCCCCGCAAAGCATCGGCCTTGCGGGGGTTTTTTTCTTGCAATTTCCTGCCCTATCCCCTATACTATAACCACCTCCTGCCACGATTTTTAACATTTTCTCCGCCATCCTGTAAAATCATGTTGGTGTTCATTTTCTTCTGCTTTTGCTATACTTGTTAAAAATCATAGCAAAGGTGTGACAAATATGAGAAAGCACTATCTCGACAACATCCGCTGGGCAACTGTGCTGCTGGTGGTTTTGTACCACGCCATTTTTATGTACAACCATGTCGTGACGGCGGGTGTCGTGGGGCCGGTGACGGACTGTCGCTGGCAGGACGCGCTGCAATATCTGCTGTACCCATAGTTCATGGTCGTGCTGTTTCTGGTCAGCGGTGCGTCGGCGCGGTACGCGCTGGACAGCCGCAGCGGCAAGGCGTTTTTTGCAGAGCGCACGCGGAAATTGCTGGTTCCTTCCACGCTGGGACTGCTGGTGCTGGGCTGGGCGCAGGGGTATTTCAACGTGGCGTTCAGCCATGTGTTTGAAAATATCCTCTCCGGGGTGCCCGCACCGGTGCTCTATTTGATTATGACGGTATCGGGTATTGGCGTTCTCTGGACCTGCCATGTGCTGTGGGTCTGTGCCCTGGTACTGTTGGCCGTGCGCCGCATCGAGTGCGGGCGGCTGCTGGCAAGATGCGCGTCGCTCCCCTGCTGGGCCGTCGCAGCGCTGGGTGTGGCCGCCTGGGTGTCGGCCCAGGTGCTGAACCCGCCCATCATCCAGGTGTATCGGTTCGGCATCTACATTTTCAGCTATCTGGCTGGGTACTACGTCTTTTCGCAACCGCAGGTCATGGACACGCTGGCCCGCCGGGCACCGATTTTGTGCGCCGTGGCCGCCGCGCTGGGGCCGGTTTACCTCTGGCACAGTTGGGGCAAGAACTACGCCGTCGCTCCCAACGTGAACAGCCCCCTGGCCATCGCCTACGGCTGGGCGGCCTGCCTGGCTATCTTTGGCGGCATGAAGCGCTGGGGCGACCGCACCGGGCCTGTGGCCGCGTTCCTGGCGCGGCACAGTTTTGGGCTGTACGTCTGCCACTATCTGGCGCTGTCGGCGGCGGCCTATGGGCTGGTGTGCTGCCTGCACTGGCGCGGCGCGGTGGTATACCTGCTGTCCGCCGTAGCTGCCTACGGCGGCGGGCTGGCGCTGTATGCCGTGCTGCGCCATGTGCCGGTGGTGCGGTACTGTGTTTTCGGCATTAAAAAGGAGAAGCCTCATGTTTTGTGATAACCTTGTCTCCCTGCGCAAATTACACGATCTATCGCAGGAAGAACTAGCTGACCGTCTGCAGGTCAGCCGCCAGACGCTCTCGAAATACGAGACCGGGGAAAGTCTGCCCGACATTGAGCGCTGCAAGCAGCTGGCGGAAATTTTCGGCGTCTCGCTGGACGATCTCGTCAACTATGACACCGCCGCTACCGGGCTGAACGTACCGCCCAAGGGCAGGCACGCCTTTGGGCTGGTCACGGTCGGCGATAAAGGGCAGATCGTAATACCGGCGAAGGCACGCAAGATTTTCAACATCCAGCCCGGCGATAAGCTCATTGTCCTGGGCGACGAATCCCAGGGCCTGGCCCTGTTGAGCGAGAGAGATTTTTTGGCGATGGTACAGCAAATGCGAAAGGATTGACCCATGAAAATGTACGAAGTCACCATCCAATCAAGGAATACGTCCCCCAGGCCTTGCAGGGCGCCGCTCATTTGATCGTGGCTGAGGACGCCCCCTACAACCTAGGGCAACACCGCACAATTCCCACCTTACGGCTTAAGCACCGCTCCGGCGGCTGCGGCACGGCATCTGCGTTGCCAAAATGCTCGATAAGACATCCAGTATTATCTGCGCTTTTGGCTTAGCAGCTGCCGCACCTCGCTCGCCGTATCGGCACTTAGAATTATGCGGTATTGCCCTAGTACAAAAATGCACCTGCCCACACGGACAGGTGCATTTTTATATCGTATTATCGTTCACATTTCCAGAAATGACAACTGTATGGCTCTAATGTGCTGCCGCCGCCAAAATCGTGATCGACCCCGGTGATGAGGTCCACCGCGCGGCCGCAGCCTGCGTCAAAGTGGGCGTCAAACGGATTGCCGTCCGCATTGATGGCTACCAGCACCCGCTCACCGTCGGCATAGCGTTCAAAAATCAGCTGCTTCGGCTGCACCAGTACATTGCGGTAGCTGCCCCGGCACAGCGCTTTGCTGCCTGTGCGGGCATGGGCCAGCGCGGCCACCCAAGCCGTCAGGTCGTTCTCGGTGGGCTTCTCCACCGCTGGGCGCAGCGTCGGGTCGCCGTTGCGCTTGTCGCCCTCCATGCCCCACTCACTGCCGTAGTAGACCGACGGCACACCGGGCATACCGAACAGCAAACCGTAGATGGGTTTCAGGCAGTTTTTATTGGTCAGAATCGTCGCAATACGCGTTACATCGTGGTTATCCACAAAGCTCAACAGATGCTTGCCGGTATACAGGCACCACTGCTCCGCGCCAAACTGGCGGTTCAGGCTATAACTGATCTCGTGCATATTGCCGGTGTTGAAGCTGGAATACAGCCCCTTGTAGCACTCGTAGTTCGTCACGCTGTGGCAGGCGTGGTCGTTCATCCAGCGGTTGTAGTCGCCGTGCAGCGTCTCGCCCACCAGCGCGAACTCCGGCTTGATGTCGTTTGCCAGCCCGCGCAGCTCCGCCAAAAAGCCCAGATCCAGGCAGTACGCGACGTCCAGGCGCAGGCCGTCGATGCCGTAGTCCCGCACCCAGCCGCGCACGACGTCAAACAGGTAGTTTTTCACCGCTGGGTTCTGCAAGTTCAGCTTGACCAGTTCGTTGCAGCCCTCCCAGGCCTCGTACCAGAAACCGTCGTTGTAATTGGTGTTGCCGTCAAAACTGATGTGAAACCAGTCTTTGTAAGGGCTGTCCCAACGCTTTTCCTGCACGTCGCGGAACGCCCAGAAACCGCGCCCCACATGGTTGAACACGCCGTCGAACAAAATTTTGATGCCCGCCGCATGCAGCGCCGCGCAGACCTGCTTGAGGTCGTCGTTCGTGCCCAGGCGGCAGTCGACCTTGTTGTAGTCGCGGGTGTCGTAGCCGTGGGCATCGCTCTCAAACAGCGGGTTGAACAGCACGCAGGTCGCGCCCAGGCGCTTGATGTGCTCCACCCAGTCCAGCACGCGCAGAATGCGGTGGTTGTCCGCCTGGGACTGGTCGCCGTCGTTTTGCAGTGGTGCGCCGCACAGCCCCAGCGGATAAATCTGGTAAACTACCGCTTCATCATACCACATTTTATGTTCCTCCTTGCATCAGAACTTCTTCTTCAGTTTTGGCTTGACCACCAGATGATAATATCGCGTCAGCGCCGCCAGCGCCCGGTCGCACAGCCAGAATGACAGATTTCCCGCGGCCAACAGCGCCACCAGCATGGCCGTTCCGTCGGCCAGCAGCTCGTCCAATACAGCAGGCCCCAGCAGCGCGAACAACAGCAAATACACCAGCACCGTGGCCGCATTGAACACCGCAAATTTTATGACCCAACGCAGTACCGTGTTTTTTAGTGTGTTGAGCTTCACGCGCAGCACCGGGTAATACCCCATGACCAGCACATAGAAAAACGCCAGCTCGGTTTCCGGCACAAACAGCACGGCCAAAATCGATACGGTCGCGTAGAGGGTCAACGCATAGCGCGGTCCGTACTCCTCCAGCACTGGGATGATAAGGAACGCTGCCAGCATCGGCGCAGCGTAGGTGCCAATCTGCAGCGCACTGCCGATGAGCAGAAGCACCACCGACAGCGCACCCAGCATCCCGCACAACGCAATTTTCTGGCTTTCCGTCTTGCGCACAGCCCCACCTCCTTGCCGATTCTTGTACATTATACCCTATTTTGTTTCACATTGCAAGAAATTGCTGGATATTTTGCACAATCCGGCGTGGGTGCGTTGGATTTTATCAGTTGTTTTTGGCAAGGTACTGGGTACTACACCATTTTATGGTGATAAGACCGGATTACCACTTTTCCCAGCAACATACAATCCGCTGTGCCGCACATTTTTGGCGATTTCACTTCAAGGCTTCCATCTGTGCAACTGTACAAAAGGTGTAACCCTGCTCCTTGAAATAGGCGATAATATCCGGCAACGCCTTAACTGTCTGGCCGGTGGCTTTGGTATCGTGCAGCAGGACAACGCAGGTGTCATGGCCGTCGGCGTCGCGGCGGATGTTGCGCAAGATCTGCGCAGCGTTGGGGTGGCTGGCAGTGGCGTCCTCAGCGCAAACGTTCCAGTCGATCCAGTGGTAGCCCTTGTCCTCGGCCTGGGCTTTCAGGGTTTTCATGATGTCGCGGCCGCCGTAGCGGTGGCTGACCGTGTTGGTGCTGCCGCCGGGAAAGCGCAGCCAGTCAATGCTTTCCACATCCACATAGGGTTCCAGCGCCTGGCGCAGGGCTTTCATATCCTGCCAAAATGCGTCGGTACTCGCGTAGATTTTGGAGTATTGATGCGTGGCGCTGTGCAGGGCGATCTGGTGTCCAGCCGCCGCAATGTCGGCCACCAGCGGCATATAGTTTTCGTTGGCGTCCTGGGCGCAGACAAAAAAGGTGGCTGGGACCTGCTCCCTATCCAAAATTTCCAGAATTGGCGTCGTGTTTTTGCTCGGCCCATCGTCGAATGTCAGGCAGACGATTTTGGGCAGCGCATTTTCCCCAGTCGCAGCGGACACCGTAAAGCAGTCGTTGGGGGTGTCCGTCTCGGCGTACTCCCGATGGTACAGCTGGTGAATGATGCCGCATAGCACCGTCAGCATGGCCGCCAACACCACCGCGGCCAGCAGCCGCCCGGTCTGTTCCTCTCGTTTTGCATCGCGCCGCATGGCAAGCCCCTCCCCTGTTTTGGTCTGGTACAAGGTATGCGGGCGCGGCGGCAAATAGACACGCAGCGGCGGGGTGTGGTATAATAAGGTAAATCGCAATTTAATGGAGGGATGTTTCTATGAAATCTTTTGTTTGCAGTTTGTGTCACAATGGCATACTTGGAGGAGGTCTGTACCTCGATAGTCAGTCGCTTACTTACAAGACAAACAAGCTTACAGTTGACAAAAAATACAGAAATTTAGTTTTGCCGATGCAGGAAATAAAAGAAATCTCTTGGAAGTGGGTAGTCTTTCCAATTGCAACAGTTAATATGAAAAATGGAGAACTATATAAATTCATTATTTTCAATAAATCACGCTTTGCAAAATGGTTTCAAGAGTATTCTCGATAAATACAAAGTGTCAAATTCCAGTTTGTGGGGGTACTCACATTTTTTCCCGCCTATAGCCCCCCCTTTAAAAACAGATGGCACCGCAAGGCAGTATGCCCCTTGCGGCGGCCAGAGGGCTGGCCGCCCTACACCCTACCCCCGAAACGTCCATACATAGACCAAAACCGGGCAGCTGCCGTAAAGATGGCAGCTGCCCGGTTCTATGATTGTATTGGTTTGGAATTTCTTTGGTTCTTTCTTTGTAAAGAAAGAACACCCGCCCTCCCCCTTACTTCGCTCTCGCCTCGTGCATCGCGTTGATGCGCTTGCGCCACAGACGCGGGGCAAAGAGGGCCAGCATCGGGTAAAGCTCCAGGCGGCCCGCCAGCATATCAAAGGCCAGCAGCAACTTGACCGGGGCCGAGAAATCCGCAAAGCTGCCCATCGGGCCGACCATTTCCAGGCCTGGGCCGACGTTGTTCAGGCAGGTCGCGACCGAGGTAAACGTCGTCACAATGTCAAATCCATCCAGCGAGACAAACAGCACCGACAGCGTCAGCATCAGCATATAAATGTTAAAGTAATTGTGTACGCCGCGCAGCGTTTTCTCGTCCAGGGGCTTGCCCTCAAAGCGCACGGTGGTAATGGCGTGGCTGTGCAGCATCTTGTTCAGGTCCTGCTTGGCAGCCTTGAAAAAGATGATAACGCGCGAAACTTTCAGGCCGCCCGCCGTCGAACCCGCGCACGCACCCACAAACATCAGAATCACGATGACGACGCGGGAGTAGGTCGGCCAGAGGTTGAAGTCTGCCGTGGCGTAGCCGGTGGTCGTGACGATGGACGCCACCTGGAAGAACGCCGTGCGCAGCGCTGTACCGACGCTGTCATACATACTGGCAATGTTGGCCGTGATGGTCAGTGTCGAGAACGCCACGATACCCAAGTAGACGCGCATTTCCTCGGACGCAAATGCCTCTTTAAAATGACGCAGCAACAGAAAATAATAGAGGTTGAAGTTGATGCCGAACAGCAGCATGAATACACCGATGACGACCTCAAAATAGGAGCTGTTGTACGCGCCGACGCTCAGCGCCTTGTTGCTGAATCCGCCTGTGCCCGCCGTGCCGAAGGCGTGGATGAGTGAGTCAAACAGCGGCATACCGCCCGCGCAGAGCATAATTACCTCAATGACGGTCAGCACCAGATAGATGGCATACAGAATCTTCGCACTGTCGCTCAATTTGCTGGAAATTTTCCCGCAGGTCGGGCCGGGGACCTCGGCGCGCATCAGGTGCATGGCGCGGCCGTCGGTCATGGGCAGCACAGCCATGGCGAACACCAGCACGCCCATACCGCCGATCCAGTGGGAAAAGCTGCGCCAGAACAGTGTGCCATGGCTCAGGGCCTCGACGTCGGTCAGAATCGTAGAGCCGGTCGTCGTGAAGCCGGAGACTGTCTCAAAGAGCGCATCCACAAAGGACGGTATCTCGCCGGAAATCACAAAGGGCAGCGCGCCAAAAACCGACATCAGCACCCAGACCAACGCCACGATAGCAAGGCCGTCGCGGGCATAAATTTTTGTGTTTTTGGGCGTGCGCAGGCTCGTCACCAAGCCCAGTGCCAGCAAAATCAGCGCGGGCCACAGGAACGCGAGGATGATATTCCACTCGCCATAGAGGGCGGCACACCCCATGGGAAAGAGCATGAGCACCGCTTCAATTAAGAAGATGCGCCCCAGCACAAACCCTACCATTTTATAGTTCATGGCTGTGCCCTCACTTTACCACAATATCGCGCAGCGAGTGCAGCGTCGTGTCGGTGGTGACGATGACCACGTCGTCGCCCTCCTGAAGGGCGTCGTTGCCGGAGGGAATGACCGGCTGGCCGTTGCGGCGCACGATGCCCGCCACCAGCAGGCCCTTGCGCAGGATCAAATCTTTCAACGGTACACCGATGAAAGGCAGGCCCGGCGCAACGTTAAATTCCAGCGCCTCGACCCGGCCGCCCACCAGGCTGTGCAGCGTCTTGATGTTCTCGGACTCAAAGCTGTTCTGCATGGCGCGGACGTACATAGCGATGGCCTCCGACGTGACGGACGCCGTGGAAACGACGCTGTCCACCATGCCCTTGGCGGTCGCCAGCTCGGCAAAGGAGTTGCGGTTGATCTTGGCCACAACCTTGCAGGAGTTCATCTGGGAGGCGTACATGGCCAGGATGATATTCGTCTCGTCCAAGCCGGTCAGCGCCACAAAGGCGTCCATGTCGGTGATGCGTTCCTCGCTCAGCAGCTCGGCGTCGGCACCGTCGCCGTGGATGACCAGCACACCGGGGAATTTTTCGCTCATCTCCTGGCAGCGAGCGGCGTTGCTGTCAATAACGGTCACGCGCTTCTGGATGTCCTGCAATTCCTTGACGAGGTAGTAGGTCATCCGGCTTGCGCCGACGATCATCACGTTGTTGGCCTTTGCTTTGAAGAGGTTCAGCTTGCGGAAGAAGGATTCCAGATCGCAGGCCGAGGCCGTCAGGTAAATCTTATCCCCCGCCTGCAAGGTGGTCGAGCCGGTGGGGATGATGGTCTCGCTGCCGCGGGCGACAGCGCAGATCAGAATTTTTACACGGATGTTGCGGTAGAGATCGGCCAGCTGCAGGCCCACCAGCGGGTTGTCGTCGGCCAGGCGGTACTCAATCAACTCGAACCGCTGGCGGCAGAACTGCTCGCGCTTGATGGCCGTGGGAAAGCGCAGCACGCGGGCGATTTCCCGCGCGGTGGCCTTCTCCGGGTTGACGACCATCGACAGGCCCAGTTCGTCGCGCATAAAGTGCAGCTGCTTTTCGTACTCCGGGTTGCGGATACGCGCGATGGTGTGCTGGGTACCCAGTTTTTTGGCGACCAGGCAGGCCAGAATGTTGATCTCGTCGCTGGACGTGGTGGCGATAAGCAGGTCTGCGCCGTCCTCGAAGGCTTCCTTCTGGACCTCATAGCAGCCGCCGTTGCCGGGCACTCCGCGCACATCATAGATGTTTACGATATCCTCGATCAGTTCAGGATTCTGGTCGATGACAACGATGTCGTTGTTTTCCGCCGTAAGCTGGGCGGTCAGGGCACGGCCGACTTTGCCGAGGCCGACGACCACGATTCTCATACGAATGCTCCATTTCTTTTATTGCAAGGGTAGTGCATTATTAAGCCTATTATAGCAAAGCAGGCAGAAAAAGCAATAGGACATTTTCACGGATTGTACAAGGTTTTTTAAAAAAATCGCAATTTTGTACCGCACAGGGCAGATTTTGCGTTGACAAACGGCGATTTACCTGCTATAATTAGATGCTGTGTGAAATCACACGGTTATCCTTGTCTTTTCCGTTAAAAGAGAAGGCCTAATGTCCAAAAGGAGGTGCACAGAATATGGCTAAGTACGAAACCATGATGGTTACCACCGCGAACCTCGACGAAGAGGCTTCCAACGCTCTGATCAACAAGTTCAAGAACCTGATCGCAGCGAATGGTACGATCGATTCTGTTGATGATTGGGGCAAGAAGCGTCTTGCTTACCCCATCAACGATGAGACCGAGGGTGTGTACACGGTGATCAGCTTCACCAGCGAGCCCGATTTCCCGGCTGAGCTGGATCGCGTTTTCAAGATCACTGAGGGCGTTCTTCGCAGCATGACTCTTGCTGTTGAGGAGTAAGGAGTAAACCGAAATGCTGAATGTTGTTGCAATCATGGGCCGCCTTGCGCGTGACCCGGAGCTTCGCCAGACTACGACCGGCAAAAGCGTTGCCTCGTTCCGTATCGCTTGCGACCGCGGACGCCGCGATGCCAACGGCCAGAGCCAGGCGGACTGGATCGACGTTGTCGCATGGGATCGCCAGGCAGAGTTTGTCTGCAAGTATTTCCAGAAGGGTTCTTTGATCGTGGTCGATGGTCGTTTGCAGACCCGCACCTATCAGGATAAGAACACCGGCGCCAATCGCACGGCTGTTGAGGTCGTGGCAAACAACATCAACTTTGCCGGTCCGAAATCCTCGAGCCCCGCATCCAACGGTGACGCCGGTTACGGCGCCCCCATGGCAGCCCCCGCACCCCGCCCCGCCGTGCAGGCCGCACCTGCGCCGAGCTATTCTGCCGGCAGCAATGACGACTTTGCACTGATCGAGGATGAGGGCGACCTGCCGTTCTAACAATCGAAAGTATCATTCTAACAAGGAGGTTTCCACAATGGCTATGGATCGTTCTTCTCGTCCGATGCATCGTGGCCGCAAGAAGGTTTGCTCCTTCTGCGTTGACCGCGTCGAGCACATCGATTACAAGGATCTGCCCCGCCTGCGCAAGTACGTGAGCGAGCGCGCTAAGATCATTCCCCGCCGTGTGACCGGTACCTGCGCTTTCCATCAGCGTGAGCTGACGGTTGCCATCAAGCGTGCCCGCTACATGGCTCTGATGCCCTACGTCAGCGACTAATTCGCCGCGTCGGCATTGCCAAAATGCACTGAAAAAGAGCAGCCTCGCAAGAGACTGCTCTTTTTTGTTTTGCTTCGCCTTCCCCCTTGGGGCTGCGCCCGCAGGCGCGTGTCGGAGCGCAACCGCCGAAGGCGGCTCTTAGCGCGTAGACTGAAAGGTGGCCCCGCAGGGCCGGATGAGGGGCGGCGTTCCTGTGGTCACCCGTTAGCGGGGTATCACGGAAAACCTGCCCCTCATCAGTCACCTTCGGTGACAGCTTCCCCCTCGGGGGAAGCCGAATTGCTTTCTGCCGCATTCCCCGTCTGCGCCACCAGCGTGTCATCCCGCTCACCGGCGATGCTGACAATGACCGTGACATTTTCGGTGTTGATCTTCGTCCCGGCCAGGTAATCCGTCTTGGCCACACACCCGGCCGCCATCGTGCCGTCGTTGTCCACCATGACCATCTTGTACTGGATGCCCAGGGCGTCCAGCTTTTTGCTGGCATTAGCCTGGGTGAAGCCGATGATGTCCGGCATCTCCACTAAGTTCGGGCCGCTGCTGACCGTGATTTGAATGATCTGGTCGTCCATCAGCTTTTCCGTGCCCGCGGGCGGATCCTGGCTGATGACCACGCCCTGGGCCACTGTGTCCGAGCTTTGTTCTACCATGACGATGCGGTAGCCGTCGTAGGCAGTGTTGCCCTTGATATCGGTCGCGTACCGCAGGCCAACGAGGTTCGGCACCGTCGCTTTTTCGGTGCTGCTCTCTCCTGCTACCGTGGACGTCACCGTCTGCGGGGTGGATGTTGGCGTCGTGCCGTCCTTGCTGCCGCCCAGCAGGCTCCAGAGCAGCAGTACCACCAGCACAAAGATAACCACCAGCGACACGCCCATAATTTTGCTGGTGCTGATCTGGTTGTCACCGCGCTCAAACATTGCGTTGGCAACGTTCGGGTCAGTCAGGGCGCTCATCAATTCGGGCACGGTCTGCATACGCTTGGCCGGATCCAGCCGCATGGCGCAGGCCAGCACCTGGGAAAACCAGGTCGGCACGCCCGCTTCCAGGCTGTGGGCGGATTCCAGGCTGTCCCGCACGCGGCGCTGGGGCGCGGCCACCGGCGTTTGCCCTGTGACCATCTTGTAGCAGACCGCCGCCAGGGCGTACACGTCTGTGTAGCGGCCGCTGAACTCGGCGGCGGAGTACTGTTCCGGCGCGGCGTAGCCGGGGTAAAGCTGGCTTTTCAGCTCGCTGCCGCCGGTGCGCAGCGCCAGCGTGCCGTAGCCGGTCAGCCGGGCCGTGCCGTCGATGGGCAGCAGGATGTTGTCCGGGCAGATGCCGCGGTGGATCAGGCCCGAGCGGTGCAGCTGGGCCACGCCCTCCATGATGGGCTGCAAAAGCGTCCGCGCCTCGGCGGGGGTCAGCGTGCGGCTGCGCAGGTGCAGGTAGTGGGACAGGGTCATGCCCTTCTCGCTTTCCTCCACAGCGTAGACCGTGTTGTTTTCCTCCATGACGTCCAAAATCGTGGACAGGCCGGTGGCGGGGGTCAGGTTTTTCAGATCATCGTACAGGTCCTTGAAGTCCATGCGGCTGGTCTTGAACAGGACCTCTTTTTCCTCTTTGGGCATCAGGGCACCGGCGGCGCTGCGGCCATTGCAGAGCGTGACCGGGAAATATTCCTTGATGAGGACAAAACGTTTTTCGTCGTTCAGCACGCCGCGGTAGGCCAGGCCGTCACCGTCGGCGCTCAGGTACGCGCCCACGGTGTACTTGCCGCCCAGCTGGGTGCCAAAGGGCAGTGCGCCCTCGGGGTTGCGGTTTTCTAATGTGCGGCCGCAGTGGGGGCAGTCGCCGTGGTAGCCGTCATCCAGCGGCTGCAGGCAATGCGGGCAAAGGAGTTTGGGCATAGTAACGCTCCTTTTCAATTAAAAACATGCTTGTAGGGGCCGGGCATGCCCGGCCCTGAACTTTGCGGCAGCCCGAAAGCCTCGGGTCATTTCTACGCTGCGGGCCGGGCACGCCCGGCCCCTACCGTTCTGCCGTACAAAAAAAGAGAGCAAAAGTTGCCCTTCACTCTCTTTTTGCATTCTGTGGTTTAGCGGTCGAGGTCTTCCTCGTTCTCCAGGGTGTGCCAGGCGTTCTGGACATCGTCATCGTCGTCCAGAGCATCCAGCAGCTTGCCCATCTGGACCAGCTGGTCGGGGTCGGTCAGCGTGGTGGTGGTGGAAGGCACCTGCGCCACATCGGCGGAGATGAACTTGTAGCCCTTCTTCTCCAGTGCGTCGCAGACAGCGGTGAAGTTCTCGGGGCTGGTGGTGACCTCAGCGGCCTCCTCGCCTGCATCGAAGTCATCAGCACCGGCGTCCAGCGCGTCCATCATCAACTCATCGGGGTCCTTGTCCTCCAGGTCAACGACGATGACACCCTTCTGGGTGAACATAAAGCCAACGCAGCCCATCTGGCCTAAGTTGCCGCCGAACTTATCAAAGTAGTGGCGCATATTGGCCGCGGTGCGGTTGCGGTTGTCGGTCAGGGTCTCGACCATGACGGCGATGCCGCCGGGGCCGTAGCCCTCGTAGGTGATTGCTTCGTACTCGGTCTTGTCGCCGCCCTCGGCACGCTTGATGATGCGCTGGATGTTGTCGTTGGGCACGCTGTTGGCCTTGGCCTTGGCGATCAGGGCAGCCAGCTTGGAGTTGGAAGCAGGGTTGCCGCCGCCCTCCTTAACGGCAACGGCGATCTCGCGGCCGATCTTGGTGAAAACCTTGGCGCGGGCACCGTCGGTCTTTTCCTTTTTACGTTTGATGTTATTCCATTTGCTATGTCCGGACATGGAAAAATCCCCCTAATTTGTATTCACACAGGCAACGGCGTTGCAGCCGATAATTACCAGTAAATTATTATAGCACAACAGGTCGTGCTTTTCAAGAGGGGCCGCAGCGGATTATTGCAGATTCCGCAGACCCTTTGGATAATGATTTTTGATGCGGCCGCCGCTGACCTTGCCGCCACCCAGCGGAAAACCGTCCACCAGCACGGCGCACCAGCCGTTTTGCGCGGTGGCGGCGTCAATCTCCTCGCCCCGCAGCCAGGCGGCGGTGCGCGGATCGGCCAGGGTCAACTCCTCGCGGTTCGTACACTGGGCACCATAGGCCATGAACAGCGCGTGGGCGGGCTGGAACCGCTTTTTCAGCACGCTGCCCACCAGCACGCCGCCGCGCACCACGCGCAGCTTGGCGGTGTTCAGCCCCTCGCTGCCCGGTGCGGGCAGCAGCAGCCACTCCCCCGCCCCTGCCAGCGGGCGGGATGCCAGCGCCGGGAAGTAGGTCTTGGCAAAGTCGAGCCATTCCGCCGGAGCTTTCAGCGCCTTGGGCGGCTTGACTTTCGGCGGGGCGGGCGCTTCAGCGTCGGCGGCTTTTTGCAGCTTCGCCATAAAATGCCCCTCGCCGCCGTCGGCAGGCCAGATGCGGCGGGTATATTCGGCGTGGAAGTCCGGGTGGTCCGGGGCGCGGTTGCCCTCGCCCGGGCGGCCAAAACCGCAGGCCGACAGGTCACAGAGGGTGAACTCGGGGTGCTTTGCAAGAAAGTTTGCAATCTGCCCTTCATCCTCATCCGGGGCAAACGTGCAGGTCGAATAGACCAATACACCGCCCTGGGCCAGCAGGGCCGCCGCATTTTCGAGAATTTCCGCGCCCAACTCGGCGCAGTGGGCCACAAGGCCGTCATTGTGCTGCGCTGTGGCGGCGGCCTCCTTGCGGAACATCCCCTCGCCCGAGCAGGGCGCATCGACGAGCACCCGGTCAAACCGGCCGGGCATGGCGGCGGCCAGGCGGGCCGTGTCCTCGTTGGTAATGATGGCGTTCGCCACGCCCATCCGCTCCAAATTCTGGCGCAGAATTTCCGCGCGGGCCGCGACAAATTCATTTGCCAGCAGCAGGCCCCGGCCCTGCAAAGCCGCTGCCAGCTGGCTTGTCTTGCCGCCGGGCGCGGCGCAGAGGTCAGCCACCCGCATACCGGGCTGCACATCCAGCAGCGCCGCCGGGGCGGACGCGCTGGGTTCCTGGGCGTAGAGCACACCTGCATGGTGCCAGGGGTGGCGGCCCGGGCGGAAGTCTGGTGCCGTCGTAAAGGCAGCAGGACAGAATTTCGACGGTTCTGCAACAAAATCCATATGTTTGGCAAACCAATCCGGCGTGCAGCGCAGCGCGTTGACCGTGACACCTCGGGCGGGCTGCGGCGTGGCGTAGGCGTACAGCTCGTCAAAGCGGTCGCCCAAGAGCGCACGCTCCCGCGCGGTGAAATCCTGTGGAAATTCCATGACCGTTCCCCCTGCATAAAAAAGCCATGGGCGGGCAAACTACCCTTGCAGTCCAAAAACGACTGTATATCGTTTTCTTACCTGCGAAAGGAGAATACCACCTATGGCAAAGAATCAGACTAACAATTCGACCAACCGCACGAGCGACAGCACCCAGAAAACGACGAACCGCACCCAGCAGAAAACCACTAACCGCAGCACCAACACCACCAACAGCACCAACAGCAAGAACTGCAAGTGAGGCAGACCGCGCCCCAGTGGGCGCGGGGTACATAGGCGGCAGCGGCAAACAGCCACGGGCGGATATAGAATCCGCCCCTACAACCCCGATTACCGGGGAAATGCGCCCCTCATCCGGTCTTCGGCCACCTTCCCCCTAGGGGGGAAGGCTTTTTTGTTTTACTCCGGCTTATACCCTTCCCACAGGGCATTGAAAAGCTCTTCGATGCGGTCATTCTTTCCTTGCAGGTACAGCCAGCCCAGCAGACATTCAAAGCCGGTGGAGGCGCGGTACTCCTGCACGGTGGCGTGCTTGGCCACCGTGGCCTTGCTGGCGTTTTTGCCGCGCCGCAGTACAGCGGCCTCGGCGTCGGTCAGCATCGGCTCGATGATGTCCAGCTCCAAATTCTGCGCGTGGGCGCTGACATAGTGGGTCGCGACCGTGTGCAGGCGGTTGGGTTGCAGCCGGGTCGTGCCCACCAGGCGGGCGCGAACCAGCAGTTCCAGCACGGCGTCGCCCACAAAGGCCAGCGCCAGCGGCGACATTTCGTGAATGTCGACTTCCGATTTTTGTGTAAACAACATAGTTTTCACTGCTTAGTACAGGTAATCAAACTCGTACTCACCGATCTTGATGGTGTCATCCTCTTCCACGTCCTGCGCGACCAGCTCGTCCAGAATGCCGGAATCACCCAGCTGCGTCTGGAAATACTGCAGGCTCTCGTAGTCCTCGACGTTGGTACCGGCCAGAATGCGCTCCAGCCACGGCGCATCGACGGTGAACTCGTGCTCGCCGGTGCGGGTGACGGTGAAGGGCCGCGTGGGCTGGGCGTTCTTGTCGGGGCGCTTGTACTCGGCCTCGTAGACCTTGACCGGAGGCAGATCCTTCAGGCGGTTGTAGACCAGCGCGGGCAGGCCGTCCACCCCCTGCCGCGTTGCGGCGGAGATGGGCAGGAAGGTCAGACCCTTGGCCTCGATATACTGCTTGAACTCCTCGACCTGCTCGGGGGTGGCGATATCGCACTTGTTGCCCAGCACGATCTGCGGGCGGTCGGCCAGCTCGGCGCTGAACCCGGCCAGCTCGTGGTTGATCTGCTCAAAGTCAGCTTTGGGGTCACGGCCCTCGCAGCCGGAAACGTCCACGACGTGCAGCAGCAGGCGGCAGCGCTCAACATGGCGCAGGAAATCATGGCCCAGACCGACGCCGTCCGCCGCACCCTCGATCAGGCCCGGGATATCGGCGCAGACAAAGCTCTGCTCGGGGCCGACGCGGACAACGCCCAGCACCGGGGTCAGCGTCGTAAAGTGGTAGTTCGCGATCTTGGGGCGCGCGGCAGAAATAATGCTGATGAGCGTCGATTTGCCGACGTTCGGGAAACCGATCAGGCCGACGTCCGCGATGACCTTCAATTCCAGCTTGAGGTGCATATCCTCGCCGGGCAGGCCGGGCTTGGCGAACTTGGGGATCTGGCGGGTCGGGGTGGCAAAGTGGCTGTTGCCCCAGCCGCCGCGGCCACCCTTGGCCACGACCACCGGTTCGGAGCCGGTAAGGTCAGCCACGACAAGGTCGGTCTCGGCCTCCTTCAGCACAGTGCCGCGGGGCACGCGGATGACCAGGTCGTCGCCGTCGGCACCGCTCATGCGCTTAGCGCGGCCATTCTCGCCGTCGGGCGCGGTGTACTTGCGCTTGTAGCGGAAGTCCATCAGGGTGGACAGGTTGTCGTCCGCCACAAAGATGATATCACCGCCGCGGCCGCCGTCGCCGCCGTCCGGGCCGCCCGCCGCCACGAATTTTTCGCGGTGGAACGTCACCGCACCGTCGCCGCCCTTGCCGGCGTGCAGCCAGATCGTGGCGGTATCAATAAAATTACTGGTTGCCATAAAATACCTCTTTACTACAAAAAACGAGCGAGCCGCGAAGGCCCGCCCGTACCGGTTCTTTTACTGCTTGACCGTGCAGCGCTTGCGGTCACGGCCCATGCGCTCAAAGTGAACGCGGCCATCGACCAGAGCGAACAGGGTGTCATCGCTGCCGATGCCGACGCCCTCACCCGGATGGATATGGGTGCCGCGCTGACGGACCAGGATGTTGCCGGCCAGAACGAACTGACCGTCGCCGCGCTTGACGCCGAGGCGCTTGGACTCGGAATCACGACCGTTCTTGGTAGAACCTACGCCTTTTTTATGTGCCATTGTGATTTACCTCCTTAGCCGTTGATCGCGGTGATTTCCACCTTGGTGTAGGGCTGACGATGACCCTTGCGGACCATGCTGCCCTTCTTGGGACGATAGGTCAGGATGTTGAGCTTCTTGCCCTTGCCGGTCTTGACGACCTTGGCAACAACGGAAGCGCCCTCAACAACGGGAGCGCCGACCTTGACAGAGCCCTCCTCGCCAACGGCGAGAACCTGATCGAAGGTGACTTCGCTGTTGTCCTCAGCGTTCAGCTTCTCGACGTAGACGACGTCGCCGACCTTAACGCTGTACTGCTTGCCACCGGTTTTGATAACTGCGTACATAGTGGATAACCTCTTTCAATAAGTCTCGCTGGTTCGTAGGGCGGCGTACCGATAAAAGCACACACTTACAGAGCCCATACCATGCGGCTCTAGTATTCTATCATAGAACTGCACAGCTTGTCAAGGGGTTTTCGGGCGTGGGAAGGTTAAAATTTTTGCCTTCCCCCGAGGGGGGGGAGCCTTTACATGGCCTGCCGCTTTGCGGCCTCCACTGTGTTCAGCATCAGCATGGCGCGGGTCATGGGGCCGACACCGCCGGGCACGGGGGTGATGTAGGCGGCCTTCTCGGCGGCTTCTTCAAAGTTCACGTCGCCGTGCAGCTTGCCATCCGCACCACGGTTGATGCCGACATCGATGACCACCGCACCGGGCTTGACCATATCGCCGGTCACAAAGCCCTCGCGGCCCACGGCGGCCACCAAAATATCCGCAGCGGCGCAGACCTCTTTGAGGTTTTTGGTCTTAGAGTGACAGATGGTCACGGTCGCGTTCTTCGCCAGCAGCAGCAGCGCCGCAGGCTTGCCCACGATGTTGGAGCGGCCGATGACCACAGCGTTTTTGCCGCCGATATCGATGCCGGTGGACTCGATCATGCGGATGCAGCCCGCCGGGGTGCAGGGCAGGTAGCACGGCTCGCCGATCTGCATACGGCCCACGTTGACCGGCGAAAAGCCATCCACATCCTTCTCCGGCGGGATAGCGTCAATAACGGCTTTCTCGTCGATCTGCGCAGGCAGCGGCAGCTGGACAAGGATGCCGTGTACGGCGGGGTCGGCGGCCAGCTTTTTTACCTCGGTCAGCAGGGTTTCCTGGGTCGTATCAGCGGGCAGGTTGATGGAACAGCTCTCGATGCCGCACTGGGCGCAGTCGTTGATCTTGCCGCGCACGTACACCTGGCTGGCGGGGTTTTCCCCCACCAGAATGACCGCCAGACAGGGGTTGATACCCTGGGCTTTCAGTTCCTTGACCTTCTCTGCGGCTTCTGCCTTGGTGGCCGCGGCCAGCGCCTTGCCGTCGATGATAGTTGCTCCCATAATAGTTCCCTCTTTCAAATGTATTTTTTGTCCGCCGGGGCGGGCAAAACGGTGTCGGGTCTTACACCAGCGGCACCTATCGCCGTGCCGCAGAAGCGTCTGTTTATTCCTTCGGTTCTTCGATCTCTTCGATCTCGACCTCGTTCAGGTCCAGCGCGTCCAGCCGCTCGTTCATGGCGTCGGTCGCCTTGACAAACTCGGCGTGGGGCGCATTCGCAGGCAGCGTGTCCGGCGCGAAGCGGTCTCCTGCCTCGGCCTGCTTTTTGATATCCTTCACGGCCAGCGTGACGGTCAGCTCCCTGCCCTTGACGCTGCGCAGACCGATGACCATAAGCATCGCCGCCACGATGACCGAGCCGATGGCCACCAGCTGGCTGGCCCGCAGGCCGGTATTGCCGATGAGCAGCGAGTCGGTGCGCAGGCCCTCGATCCAGGCGCGGCCCAAGCCGTACCAGATGATGTAGCTTAAGAAAATTTGGCCGTTGAAACGACGCTTTTTGAAAAAGTGGGACAGTACCAGAAACCCCAGCAGGCACCAGATGCTCTCATACAAAAACGTCGGGTGCACCGGTGCGGTGGGATCCACCGTAACGCCTGCCTGCAGCGTGACCTGCACGGATTTGAGATACGCCTCGGTACCTTCGCTGTACATGCCCCAGGGCAGCGTCGTGTTCGTGCCGAAGGCCTCCTGATTGACAAAGTTGCCCCAGCGGCCAATGCCCTGCCCAATCAAAAAACCCAGCGAAACGAGGTCAAACAACGGCAGCAGCGGCACCTTGCGCCATTTGGCGGCCAGGCCGCCGAACACAAACGCACCGATGACCGCTCCGTAGATGGCGATGCCGCCCTTGCGGATATCCACCATCTCCCACAGGCTTTGATACTCAAAAGGTGCCATAGCCACGTAATAAATGCGGGCACAGACAATGGACATGACCGCGCCGATGGCCACAACGTCCACCAGCCGGTCCGAGTCGATGCCGTAGTCCACGGCGTTGCGGAAGGCGTAGAGCATCGCCAGCAGCATACCTGCCGCGATGATGACGCCGTACCAATAAATGTTGAACCCGCCGATGGCCAGCGCCACCCGGTTCACGGTCAGGTCAAGGCCCAACCCGGGAAATTGCACATGATAGACCATTTTATACTTATCCTCGTTATTTTTCTGCCGGATCGATCTGCACGTAAGCACGGTTTTCTTCCCGCAGGGCTGTCTGCATCAGGGCATTGGCATCCTCGGCGGTCAGCTCGGCCAGCGCGGCGATCTCATCGGCCAGCGTACGGCCCTTCAGGCAGGCAGCGGCCGCTTCCTCGGCGGCATCGTCCACGGCTTCCACGTCGCCCAACAGCTCGCCGTACATCTGGTTTTTCACCAGCATAAAGACCTCGGGGTCCACACCCTCGCGGCGCATCCGCTCGATTTCCTCTTGCAGCAGATCCATGACCTGGCGCGGGGTGTCGCTCTCGCCGGTAAAGGCCACGGCGCAGGCGCCGCGCACCGCGATAAAGTCACCGGAGAACTCGGGGTTGACCAGCGCTTCATCATACAGGCGGCGGTAGAGCTTCGTCAAGCCGCCGACAACCAGATCGCCCAGCATATCCAGCAGCAGTTCCCGCTTCAAATCGCCCGGGACCAGCGGCTCCTCACGGTAGGCCACGCCGAAGCAGGGCTTCGTGACCGGCATTGTGAAGAGCGCCTCTTTGTGGGGCAGCGGGCCGTCCTGGGCGGGAATGTCCCACTCGACCTCGTGCGGGGCGCGGGCACGGTAGAGGCCGTTGCGCTTGCAGGCGTCAACAGCCTGGGCCAGCGTGATTTTGCCCGCGACGCTCAGCACCATGTTGGACGGCGCGTAGAACGCCTTGGTGCAGTTGTAGAGCATCTGGGGCGTCAACTCGGCAATGCTCTCCACCGTGCCGGCGATATCGTCCCGCAGCGGGTGGTCGGCGTACAGGCAGCGGAACAGTGCGTTCAGCAGCCGCCAGTCGGGGCTGTCGTCGTACATCTTGATTTCCTGGCCGATGATGCCCTGCTCCTTGGCGATGGTGGCCTTGGTAAACCACGGCTTGCCGACCATGCCAAGCAAAATGTCAAGGTTTTCGTCGATCTTCTGCGTGGCGGAGAAGAGATAGCAGGTGCGGTCATAGCTGGTAAAGGCGTTGGCCGACGCGCCGGTCTTGGCGTAGAAGGTGAAGGAGTCGCCCTTGGGCGTCTCGCACATTTTGTGCTCAAGGAAGTGCGCCGTACCGGCGGGCAGCGTGACCTGCTTGCCATCCAGCTTAAACGCGCGGTGAATCGAGCCAAAGCCTGTTGCATAGATGGCATGGACGCTGCTGTACCCGGGCATCGTGCGGCAGAGCACGGTCAGGCCGCTGGGCAGCACAACGCTCTCACAGTTGACGGCGGCAGCGGCGCAGGCCTGGGCGGCGGCAAAGTTTTTGTGGTCGTTATTCAACATCTTCACTGCCCCCTTTCCCCTGGGTACCCGGCTCGGCGGTCACGGCGTAGCAGACGGAATAGCTGTAACTTTGCAGCGTCTGGCGCACCTCGTCCAGCGTCACGGCGCTGGTCAGAACCTTGCCGTACTCGGGCGGATAGAGCGGTTCGCCGCGGGTGATCTGGCCATAGTACCAGTTTTCCAGCGCGGCCAGGCTGTCGCCCAGGGCGTCCATGCTAGAAAGCAGGCCGCGGCAGCAGTCGTCCACTTCCTCCTGGGTGATGGGGCCGTTTTTCAGCCCCTCCAACTCGGCAATGATGGCGGCCTCAGCCTGCTGCTCCTTGCCCGGCTCAACACCGGAGTCGATCATCATAACGCCGGTGGCCCGCTGGGCGGCGCTGCCGCAGTAGTAGCACAGGGACTGCTTCTCGCGCACGTTGCGGAACAGGCGACTGGTGGCGGAGCCGCCCAGCACGCTCATCGCCACGCGCAAGATGCTGACACTGGGCGGGTTGGGGTGTTCCTCGCCGGTGGTAAACAGCATACACAGCTTGGCCTGGGTCAGGCCGGGGACTTCCTCTTTAAAATGGCGCAGCGGCGTGGCGGGCATGGCGATGGGCGCAGCGAAGGGGTGCGGGTCACGGCGGATGCCATCCAGCTTTTTCAGCAGCATATCGGCCACGCGGTCCTCGTCCACGCCCTGCACCATCACGTCAATGTACGCGGTGGAAAGGATGCGGTCATACTCGGCCTTGAGGCTTTGCGGCGTGACGTTGACCAGCTCGCCGGGGTAGCCGCCCAGCTCGATGCCCGCAGCGGTGTCGCCGTAGAACTTGCGGCGGGCCTGCCGCACGCAGTAGAGCCGCTTTGAGTTGAACTCAGCTTCCAGGCGGCGGGCCTGGGTTTCGGTCTCGATGCGCACGGCCTCGGGGTCGAACGCGCTGTCCACAAGGTAGGGGTCAAAGATCGTGCCGAACACGATATCCGCGTAGGCGTCGGTCAGGTTCTCCCCCGCCAGGGCGTAGGCGTCCTTGATGCCGCAGATATCGGCGGACAGCACGCGGTCGGTGCCTGCGCTGGCAAGGTCGACGCCCAAATCAGCGCCGTACAGTTCGGCCAAACGGCGGGACAGGGCGGTCATATCGGGGCAGGCCGCATAGCCGCGCTCCAGCACGAGGGCCAGCACGGCGGCATCGGTGGCGGACTCCCGCCGGGCCGGAAAACGCAGATGCAGCGTGATACGGCAGCGGTTAAATTTCGCAGCGTCCAACGTCGTGATACAGACACCGGGCGCGAGTTGTTTACGTTCCAAATCGCTTTTCCTTTCAAACATCAATAGATATTGGTATTATACCGCTTTAACGGCATAAAGTAAACAAAAAACTTGCAACAGATACTATATATTGTTTATAATAGAGATTATGAAAGCCCTCTGGCCGCCGCGGCGGGGTGAGGGCACCCCGCCCTGCGCCCCCATGAAAAGGGGCATCCACCGTACACTTGCGGGCCGGGCATGCCCGGCCCCTACAAATCAATTTTATATAGGAGAGGTCATTTCTATGGATTGTTTCGCCCTGAAAGGCACCTTTATAGACACCCCCACCCCAGACGCACTGCGCGTGCGCGAGGGCTATCTGCTGTGCGAGAACGGCCTGTGCGCCGGGTTCAGCCGCACCGCGCCCGCCGGGGTGGAAATCCTTGACTACACCGGCCGCATCATCACGCCGGGCCTGGTCGACCTGCACCTGCACGCACCGCAGTACAGCTATTGCGGCACGGCCATGGACCTGGAACTGCTGGACTGGCTGCAGCAGTACACCTACCCCGAGGAAGCCCACTACGCCGACCCAGAGTACGCCAAGCTGGGCTACTCCTACTTTGTGCGCGATTTGAAAAACAGTGCCACGACCCGCGCGTGCATCTTTGCCACGCTGCACACTGACGCCACGCTGGAACTGATGCACCAGCTGAAAGACGCAGGCCTGTCAGCCTTTGTGGGCAAGCTGGCCATGGACCGCAACAGCCCCGACACCTACCGTGAGCCGAGCGCCGCCGCGGGCCTGGCCGAAACGCGCCGCTGGCTGGACACCTGCCGCACCGAAGGCAGCCTGCACGCAGGCCCGGTGCGCCCGATGCTGACCCCGCGCTTCACCCCCAGCACCGGCGACGAATACATGAAGGGCCTGGGCGAGCTGGCCGCCGAATATAGCGTACCTGCGCAAAGTCATCTCTCCGAGAACCCGGGCGAGATCGCATGGGTGGCCGAGCTTTGCCCCGACACAAAATTCTACGGCGAGAGTTACAGCCGGTTTGGCCTGTTCGGCAACAACGTGCCCACCGTGATGGCCCACTGCATCTACTCCCCTGACGCCGAGGCCGCGCTGATGAAGCGCAACCGTGTCATGATCGCCCACTGCCCCACCAGCAACGAGAACGTGATTGCGGGTATTGCCCCCGCCGCCAAGTACCTGCACGGCGGCTGGCGCATCGGCCTTGGCAGCGACGTGGCGGGCGGCCACACGCTGGACCTCTTCGCCGTGATGGCAGCGGCCGTGCAGGTCAGCAAGCTGCGCTGGCGGTACATCGACCAGAGCGAGAAACCGCTGACCATGACCGAGGCGCTGTATATGGCGACCGTAGGCGGCGGTGACTTCTGGGCCGATTTCGGCGAGAACGTCGGCCTGTTTGAGGACGGTTACGCCTTTGATGCGCTGGTTTTGGACGACGCCGCACTGAAAAATATGCGCACCTTCACCCCCGCCGAGCGCTTGGAGCGCTACGCCTACCTGGGCAGAGGTGCGCTGACCGCAAAGTTTGCGCAGGGCAAAAAGCTGCTGTAAACCTTTATACAACACCAACGGCCCCCATGCACCGCACTGTGCATGGGGGCCGACCCAATCCCTCTATATTGCTGAAAAAACTTAGTTGATGAATGCGTCGTGGATGGCGGCGACGGCCTTGTCGGCGTCGGCTTCATCGATGATGACGCTGATCTTGATTTCGCTGGTGGAAATCATCTTGATGTTGATATTCTGGTTGAACAGGGCCTCGAACATCGTGGAGGCCACGCCGGAGTGGCTCTGCATACCTGCGCCGACGATGGAGACCTTCGCGCAGGTCTTGTCGACGGTGATGTCGCCGCCGCCGATGCGGCTGGTGGCGTTTTTCAACGCAGACACAGCGTTTTCGGCGTCGCCCAGGGGCACGGTAAAGCTCATATCCTTCTTGCCGTCGCGGCCGGTGGTCTGCAGAATGATATCCACGTTGATGTTCTTCTGGGCCAGCAGGCTGAAAATCTTAAACGACATACCGGGCACATCCGGCACATCCTTGACGGTCAAAACGGCGACGTCGGTGTCCTTTGCAACACCCTTGATGAGCATACCTTCCACTTTGGTTTCCTCCTTAACGATGGTGCCGGGCACCGGATTGATGCTGGAAATGACTTCCAGCTCGACATTGTACTTTTTGGCCAGCTCGACACTGCGGTTGTTCAGCACCTGTGCGCCCAGGGACGCCAGCTCGAGCATTTCGTCAAACGTGATCTCTTTCAGCTTGGTGGCCTTGGGGATCTTGCGCGGGTCGGCGGTGTAGACACCTTCGACGTCGGTGAAGATCTGGCAGCGGTCTGCATGCAGGGCAGCCGCCAGTGCCACGGCAGAGGTATCGCTGCCGCCGCGGCCCAGGGTCGTGATATCGTCAGAGCGGTTCAAGCCCTGGAAGCCCGCCACGACGACGACGCGGTTGCGGGCAAGCTCACTCTCGACACGCTCGGTGTCCAGCCGCTTGATGCGGGCCTTGGAGTAGGCGCGATCGGTGTTGAAGCCCGCCTGCCAGCCGGTCAGGCTGATGGCGGAGACGCCAAGTTCCTGCAAAGCCATCGTCAGCAGGGAAATCGAAATTTCCTCGCCTGCGGCCAGCAGCATATCCATCTCGCGGTGGGACGGGTCGGACGTAATTTCCGCCGCCTTGGTGATCAGGTCGTCGGTGGTGTCGCCCTGCGCCGAAACGACCACAACAACGTCGTGGCCGGCGTTGCGGGTGTTCATGACGATGCGCGCCACGTTGAAGATGCGGTCACGGTCTTTGACCGAGGAGCCGCCGAATTTTTGTACGATCAAGCCCATTGGTGTTATCCCTCTCCCCTATCTTAACTGACTACTGCGCCGACATTGTCGGCCAACAGACGATGCACGGTAAAATGATGCAGCGGGCCATCCGCCGCCAGCGCCGCCTCGGCGCGGGTGAAAAACTCGGTGTCGTCCTTGTGGACAACGGCCATGATGGTAGGCCCTGCGCCCGAGATATACACAGCCTGTGCGCCCAAATCCTGCGCCAGTTCAAAGATATCGTCGCCGCCTTCGATAAGCGGCAGGCGGTATTTCTGGTGCAGCACGTCCTTGGTCGCCACGCCCAGCAGCGCGTAGTTGCCCTCGCAGAAAGCCGCTGTTGCCAGCGCCGCGCGGGACAAATTGTAGACCGCGTCCTTATGGCTGACCATGGCAGGCAGCGCCGCACGCGCTTTGCTGGTCAACAGGCGGAAGTCCGGCACGAACGCCGCAAAGGCGAGTTCCGGGTCGATATCCTTTTTGACGCTGTATACCTGGCCTTCGTCGATAACGCTGGTGACAAAGCCGCCCAGCATGGCGGGCGCAACGTTGTCGGGGTGGCCCTCAATGGCCGTTGCCAGCGTCAGCATCTGGCGCTCGGTCAGTTTATCGCCCAGCAGGGCGTTGGCGCCCATGATGCCCGCCACGATGCAGGCCGAACTGGATCCCAAACCGCGGGCCATGGGGATATCGTTGCGCTGGGTGATGCGCAGACCTTTCAGCGGGATGCCCAGCTGGTCATAGACGACGCGGGCCGAGCGGTAGACCAGGTTGTTGCTGCCCGCCGGGACGTGGGTGCCATCGACGGACGAGATCTGGATGCGGTCGGATTCCTCAAACGTGAAAACGTTGTGCATCGAGACGGCCAACCCCAGCGAGTCAAACCCTGCGCCGACATTGGCGCTGGTGGCCGGGACTGTTACTGTTACCATATGCCCTGTCCCCTCTTACTCTTCCAGTTTTTTCATGGCCAGGGCGACCTTGCCGCCCAGCACCTCAATTTTCTTGGTGATCTCGGCCACATCGGCGGCAGTGGCCTTGTCGATGAGGTAAGCGGCCTCGCCGTTTTCCTCAAAGACTGTGTGGCCCGCACCGGCCACGCTGGGCAGCAGCGCCGCTGCAACACCGGTCACACGGATGTACCAAGGGTAGCTGTTCTTGTCCTCCAGCTGGCCCTCGGGCTTTTCGGCGGGTTTCCAAAACAGCGAGTCGTGGATCTTGACGCCCTCTTTCAGTGCATCGATGACGTCCGCCACCACGGCGCTGGCGGTGGGCAACTTGCCCGCGCCCTTGCCGTAGAACACGACATCGCCCAGCATATCGCCCTTCATCAGCACAGCATTGAACACATCGTCCACGCCCGCGAGCTGGTTCGCGTTGGAGACGAGCATCGGCTCCACGCCGGCGGCCATGTTTCCATCCTCGCCCTCGTCGTACCAGGCGATCAGCTTGATGGCGCTGTCCAACTTTTCAGCGGCCTTGATATCGGCGACCGTGATGTCGCGGATGCCGCGGGCCGGGATGTTATCCGGGTAAACGTGATGCCCGCAGGCCAGGCTGGCGAGAATCGCAATTTTGCGGCAGGCATCGCGGCCGTCCACATCGTCGCCGGGATCCTTCGTCTCGGCATAGCCGAGCTGCTGGGCGATTTTGAGCGCAGCGTCAAAGCCCATGTTCTCCCGCTTCATCTTGGTCAGCATGAAGTTCGTGGTGCCGTTGACGATGCCGCGGATCTGGCTGATGTGGTTGGCGGCCAGGCACTGGTGCATCGGGGTGATGATGGGCGTGCCGCCGCCGACACTGGCCTCAAACAGGAAGGCCGCGTTGTGCGCTTTGGCAAGGGCCAGCAGCTCCGCGCCGTAGGTAGCGACCATTTCCTTATTAGAAGTGCAGACGCTGCGGCCGCTCTCCAAACACTGGCGCACATACGGATAGGCAAATCTGGTGCCGCCGATAGTCTCGACCACGACTTTGATCTCGGGGTCGTTCAAAATCGTGTCGATGGAGTTGGTAAAAAGTGCGGCGTCCGGGGAGGCGGAGAAATCCCGCACATCCAGGATGTATTTGACCTCGACCGGCTCACCGACGCGGCGGGCGATGGATGCCGCGTTGCGGCGGCAGACCTCCAGCACGCCGGAACCGACCGTGCCGAAGCCCATGATAGCAATTTTAGCCATTGGAATTTTCCCCCTGTATTCTTACACTCGGTATCTGTCCGTGAAGCCGCCTTGTAGGGGCCGGGCATACCCAGCCCTCGGCCTAAAGCCAGAAGGCATCTTGCGGGAAGGTCGCGGGCGAGGCATACCTTGCCCCTACCCTGCGGCCAAGAGAAGTTACGCCCCGCGGTGAATCTCCACCACGCAGGGCTGGTGGGACAGGCGGGTCAGCATCTCATCCACAGGCATCTGCATCGTGCCGGTGCGGACCGTGACCTCCACCTGGGCCGCGCCGTTCTCCGGGCGGGACTGGGTGATGGTCACGATGGACGCGCCCGCCGCCGAAATACCGGACAGCAGGCTTTGCAGTGCGCCGGTCTTATCCAGCAGCGTTGCCACCACCGTGATGGACTCGCGGCCGGTCTCGGCATCGAAAACGGTATCCTTATATTTATAGAATGCGCTGCGCGAAATGCCCGCCTGCTTGGCGGCGGCGGAGATGTTGCTCACCGCGCCGGAGGCCAGCAGTTCCTTGGCTTGCAGCACCTTGACAAAAACTTCCGGCAGAACCTCTGCATCTACCAGCAGAAAGCGCCTTTCGGCCATTGGTGTTTCCCCCTTGTGTACAAATGTTTCTCGATGTGTCCCATGATACCACGGCCCGGGGCCTGTTGCAAGCCTTTTTGAGCGGTTTTTGTGCAATTTGTCAAATTGCACAGCCCACAGGGCGGAAAAGTCAATATCTTTTGTGCGGGTACAACTGTATCTCATACAAAAACAAAACCACCTCAACCGTTTTGCGGTTGAGGTGGTTTGATAGAGAGGCTTCCCCCCAAGGGGGAAGCTGTCACCGAAGGTGACTGATGAGGGGCAGCTTTGCCTCTATTGCCCGGGAATGGGTCGCTGCGGCAAGCGCGCCCCTCATCCGGCGCTTCACGCCACCTTCCCCCAAGGGGGAAGGCTTTTATTCGGCACCTGCCGCGGCATCCGCAGCGGCCTGTGCCAGGGCGGCGTAGGGATCGTCCTCGGTCGAGACGACGTAGCTGCTGTCGGGCAGGTTATCCTCGGTGTAGTAACCCACCGCGCCGCCGCCAGAAACGATTGCGCCGGTGGAGGTGTCGAAGCGCTTCTCCACAACGTTCTCGCCTTTGGCGAACTCCTTGACCGGCAGGTCGGCCTGCAGATCCTCCATCAGATACTTCCAGGCGTACTGGATGGGGCTTGCGTTCTTGCCTGCCTTGCCCAGCGTGTCCATCTCGGTCGGGCGGTCACAGCCCCACCAGATGGCGGTCACGTAGTACGGCGTCAGGCCTGCGAAGGTGTAATCCTTGTAGTTGCTGGTCGTACCGGTCTTGGCCACGGAGTCCATCTCGCCGTCGGGACCCTTGCCGTAGGCAGTACCCTTGCTGCTGTGCAGGACGTTCCACATCATGCGGTTCATGATGTAGGCCGTGTCTGCGCTGATGGCCTGGGTGGTGTTGATATACTTGTTGTTGTCCAGGATCATGTTGCCCTGGTAATCGGTGATCTCGGTGTAGTAGTGCGGCGTGGTGAAGGTGCCGGTGTTGAACATCGTGTAGGCACCGGCCAGCTGTACGACCGTCAGGCCACTGCTCTGGGAACCCAGCACCAAGGGGCCGAGGTCCATATCGTTCTCGGCGTTGATATAGCTGCATTCCAGCGTGTCATGCACAAAGTTGTACAAGTAATCCACGCCGACCATATCGCCGACCCAGACAGCCACGGTGTTGTAGGACTGCTGCAGGGCGTCATAGACGAGCATCGGGTTGCCCTGGCCGCCTACACCGCCGTAGTTGGTCGGCCAGGCGCGCCAGACATCGCTGCGGGACTGGGCTGCCTCGGAATAGGGACTCATCACGCCGATATACTGATCCTTCAGGACCTTCTTGTCCTCCGCAGAGTAGTACGGGGCATCGAGGATCTGGGAAGAATAGTTGATGAGCTTGTAGTCCAGCGCCAGCGCGTAGGCACCGATGGGTTTCATCGTAGAACCGGTCTGGTGGGGAGAAGTCGCGCGGTTGAAGCCCAGGTCGTACTTCTTCTCGCCAATGCCGCCGCCGATGCCCAGGATGCTGCCGTCGTAGTCCAGCGTTGCCATTGCAGCCTGGGTGCGGACTTTCTCATACACGCAGAGGTAGACGGTGGTGTCGTTGGGGTAGTCGGGGTCGGTGGAGGTGCCCATCTTGAGGGTCGTGCCCTCCTCATCGGCGTAGATGGGGATAGCCTCTTGGCCGTAGACCGCATAGCCGTCCTTCGTGATGGGCAGACCGGTAGCCTCGTCGTACTGCACCTCGTCCCAACTGCTGGAATCCGCAGGATAATCGCGCAGGCAGACCGGCTCCTCATGCCACAGGGCAGGGATCAGGTCGTCCTCGTTGTACATCGTTTTCTCGATGCCCGCCTGCACGGTGGGGTCAACGGTGGAGTAAATGCGCAGACCACCGGAGAAGATCAGTTCCTTCGCCTCGTCGGCGGTGTAGTTCAGATCCTCCTGCAGCTGGCTCAGCAGCTCGGTGTAGAGCGCATCGGTGAACCAGGAGTTGCTGGAAGAACGGGTCGCGTTCTCGGTCGCGGCGGAGCTTTCCACCAGCGTGATGGTCTCGGCCTTCGCGGCTTCAAACTCAGCCTCGGTGATATACCCCTGGGACTGCATCTCGTACAGAACATGGTTGCGGCGCTTGATGAGTTCTTCAGGGTTGGTGGCAGGGTTGTACTTCGTCGGGTTCTTCGTGATAGAGGCCAGCACGGCGCACTCCGACAGGGTCAAGTCCTCGACATGCTTGCCGAAGTATTGCAGCGAGCCAGCCTCCATGCCGTGGACAATGCCGGTCAGCGGGATGGTGTTCAGGTACGCTTCAAGGACGGTCTCTTTGCTGTACTTGTTGTCCAGACCCAAGGCACGGAAGATCTCGCGCACCTTACGCATATTGTCCTGCTCGTTATCGCCGGTCAGGTTTTTGATCAGCTGCTGCTCCAGTGTGGAGGCGCCGCGGTTGGTGCCCCAGATGCGGTTGCCGGTGAAGGCGTTCAGCGCTGCGCCGATCGTACCCTTGAGGTTGATGCCGGGCTCGGTCCAGAAGTTCTTATCCTCGATGGCGACGACGGCGTTTTTCAGGTTGTCCGGCATGGCGGAAAGCTCGCGCCAGATGCGGTCCTCGCCGCGGGTCAGCTGGGCGTACTCGTCGCCGTAACGGTCGTAGATGATCGTCGTCTGCTTGTTTTTCTGGTTGTCCAGGTCAAGGGTCTCGGCGTCATCTGCCGTGACCTGCACGATATACATGGACAGCAGCACGCCGCCCACGCTGGCCGCCATGATGCACAGGCAGAGCATACAGCCGATGAAGCTGAAGATCATGCCGATGATGCTGCGGCGCTTTTTCGGTTTTTTCTGTTTTTTCGGTGCGGATGCGCCGGGCTGGCCGGTGGCACCTGCGGTGGTCTTTACGCCCTCGGTGGAGATATGGCGCTGCTGCTTGGGTTCTATGGGAACCGCCTCCTTTGGTCTGTATCAAAGCGCACGGCAAAGGCCGTAACACAGAATCGCACAATGTTATAGAATGAATTATACCACAAGTTGGGGCCAAAAGTACAGTATCGGACGTAAAATTCACAACTTTCGGTGTTTTTGTCTGCAATGGTGCCCATACTATCCACGCAAGGGGGAATTATTATGCAAAACAGACAAATCCGCATGGTGTATCTTTCGCTGCTGGCGGCAGCAGCGGTGCTTTGCATCGCGGCGGGGATGGTGTGGTTTCTGCGCGGGCAGCCCTCCCCTGCCCCGGCGCGCTACCTTTTAAAGGACAGCGGCGGCCATGTGGCGCTGTACACCGCCGACGGCACCGGCCCGCTGGCGATCTATGAGGATATTTACACCCACCTTCTGCCCGAAAGCGACGTGCTGGCCCTGCAGCAGGGCGTGCAGGTAGCGGATGAGGTGGAATTGCAGAGACGGTTAGAGGATTATGGGCTGTAAAAATCTTGCGTCTGCTCTGCTTTTATGCTATATTATAGGTAACTACCATAATATAAAAGGAGTTTACAGTATGACTGAACAGGAAATTCTGAACGCGGTACAGGATATTTTCCGCGATAATTTTGACGATGACACCCTTGAGATCACCCGCAGCACCTGCGCCGACGATATCGAGGACTGGGACAGCCTGGAGCAGATCAACCTGCTGACCGCCATCGAGAAGAAGTTCAACATCAAGTTCAAGCTGGCCGACGTCCGTGGCCTGAAGGACGTGGGCGACCTGCTGGACCTGGTTGCACGGATGGTGTAAATCTCAATATCGTTTTGGGGCGGCATCCTGCCGCCTTTTTTCAAATGCTTTTGCCAAAGGAGCCTGCCATGAACCACTACACGCTGGCGGAAATGACCCCCGGCCTGACCGAGGAGTTTACCGTGACCGTCACGCCGGAAATGATGGACGCCTTCCGCGCCATCACCGGGGACGTCTCCCCCATCCACATCGACGCTGACTATGCCAAGGGCCGCGGCTACCCCGGCCGCGTCGTCTATGGGATGCTGGGAGCGAGCTTTTTCTCCACGCTGGCGGGCGTCTACCTGCCCGGCGAGCACTGCCTGCTGCACGGCGTGGAGTGCAAGTTTGCCAAGCCCATTTTCATCGGCGACACGCTGACCATCAAGGGCACCGTCGTGAACGTCAGCGAAATCGGCAGCGAGGCCGAAATCAAGGCCGTCATCACCAACCAGGACGGCAAGCGCGTGACCCGCGGCATTATCAAGGCCGGGTTAGCGAAATAAAGAGGAGAAAAACCATGTCTTATACCTATCTTATCACCGGCGCTACCAGCGATGTGGGCCGCGCACTGATCGAGCGGCTGCTGACCGCCGCCCCCGACGCCACTGTGCTGGCCCAGGGCTGCGGCGACCTGGAAAAGCTGGCCGACCTTTGCGCCCGCTTTCCCGGCCAGGTGTGCCCCTTTGACGTTGACCTGTCCGACCGCGCCAAAGTCGATACCTTTGTGCAGGTGCTGGCGGCGTCTGCCCCCGCGCCGACGCATTTCATCCACCTGCCCGCACTGCCGGTCGTCAACGCCAAGTTCAAGGCCTTTGACCAGACCCGTTTTGACCGCGATTTGGAAATTCAGGTCCACAGCGCCGTGCGTATCTGCCGCGCCGTGCTGCCCGCCATGGCCAAGGCCAAGTTTGGCCGCGTGCTGTTCATCCAGACCAGCTATACCATCGGCTGCCCGCCCAAAAACACCGCCGCCTACGTCATGGCGAAAAGTGCCATCGGCGGGCTGGTCAAGAGCCTGGCCGTCGAGTACGCCCGCTTCGGCGTCACGGTCAACTGCGTGGCCCCCAGCATGATGGAGACGAATTTCTTAAAGGATACCCCTGACCTCATCGTGCAGGCCGCCGCCGAAGAAAACCCCATGGGCCGCAACGCGACGCCCGCCGATGTTGTCCCCGCCATGGCGTTCCTGCTCTCCGACGAGGCACGGTTCATCACCGGCGTAACGCTGCCGGTCACAGGAGGGTCTGCCATTGTCTGAGACAACTTTCCGGCTGGCACGCCTGGGTGAGGATACCGCCATCATTGACTTCATCAACGAAAATTTTGATATGCGTCTGCCGCTGCTCAATCGGCCCGAGCTGTTCCATCACTACTATGCCGGCCGCAGCGGCATCCCGCAGTTTGCCGTAGCGGAGGAGGACGGCCGGTACGTCAGCGCCGCTGGGTACATACTGGCCAACACCAAGCGCAAGCCTGATATCTGGGTCAGCGTCTGGGTGGCCGCCAAGGGCCACAACGGCGTCGGGCTGGAATTGATGAACGCCCTGCCCGGCCTACTGAACGCCGACGTGGTGGCCTGCAACAATATCCGCCCCAACACCTGCACGTTTTACCAGTTTTTGGGCTGGAAGGCCGAACGCCTGCCCCACTACTACCGCCTGGGCCGCCGCCGCGCCTACTATCTGGCAAAGCCGCTGCGGTATTCCCTGCCCCCTGTGCAGCGCGATTTAGGCCTTGCTAAGGTGGCGGACGCCGCCGACCTGATCTCGCTGGGGATGCCCGCCACGCCCCACACGCCCCGCAAGGATGTGTGGTATATGCGGCGGCGGTATTTCCACTACCCGCACTTCAAGTATGACGTCTGGGCCGCGCAGGAGAACGGCAAGCTGCTGGCCTACGTCGTGACCCGCACGGTGTCCGCCCAGGACACCGGCTGCGCCGCCGTCGTACGGCTGGTGGATTTCATCGGTGAGGACGCCGTGCTGCCCCGCCTGGGTGCCGCGCTGGACGCGATTTTAAACCACGCGGGTGCCGAGTACATGGACTGCTACAACGCCGGCATCCCCGCCGACGTCTGGCTTGCCGCCGGCTTCACCGAGCGCATCGAGGGCGACGGCTGCATCATCCCCAATTACCTGACCCCGCCCCTGCACGAGAACACCGAGTATTATTATTTCACGAATAAGCCCGAGAATTTCGTGATGTTCAAAGCGGACGGCGACCAAGATCGACCGAATTTGAAGTAAAAAAATGCACCGATGGCTTTTCCGGCTGGAAAGGCTATCGGTGTTTTTGATTTTATTTTAAATGCAAAATAAAAACCGCCAGACATCAAACGATATCTGGCGGTTTTCAGTCGGAGTGACGGGATTTGAACCCACGGCCTCTTGGTCCCGAACCAAGCGCGCTACCAACTGCGCTACACCCCGGAAAGAAAAACCGCAGCAGCTAAGCTGCTGCGGTGTGGTTGGGGATGAGAGGATCGAACTCCCACGGGCGGAGTCAGAGTCCGCTGCACTACCATTATGCGAATCCCCATCGGGTTTTGTTTTGGGCGTCTGCCCTCAACGCTCATATATTATAGCGTGCCCGGTGGGATTTGTCAACGCTTTTTTTGAAAAAACTCTCCTTTTTTTGCGAACTTTTTTATCTCTTCAAAAATTTTGCGATCCTGCGCTAAACTTCTGTCTCCCGCTCGCGGAAGATACGCGGGAAGATCTGCCCTTCGGCCAGCTGGGCGGTCATATCCTGCTGCGGTTTGGCAGCGGTTTGGGTTTGCATGGGGTTTCACACTTTCGGCCGATACCGTATGTCCGACACGGTGTAGACCGTGATGAAGGCCTGCGGATCCTCCTGGTTCATATAGTTCATCAATTTCTGGTATTCGTTCTTGTCCACGATGGTGATGATTTCCCGCCGCTTCTGCATATTGTAGGCACCGTAGGATTCATACACCGTCGCGCCGCTGTGCAGGTCGCTGAGGATGAAGCGGCGCAGCGCTTCCTCTTTTTCGGTGATGATGCAGACACGGCGCTTGATGTTGTGGTCAAAGATAAAGTGGTCCAGCACAAGGCCATTGAAATAGGTGCCTAAAATGCTTAACACCACGGTCTTTTTGTCGTAGACCAGCGCCGCCGAGAGCGCCACGCACATACCGGACAGCGACATGGCGCGGCCAAGCTCCATATGCAGGTACTTGTTCATGATCTTTGCCACGATATCCAGCCCGCCCGACGATGCGTTGCGGTTGAACAGGATGCTCAATCCCACGCTGACGACAAGGATATAGCACAGCACGTCCAGTTCCTGGCTGTCGGTCAGCGAGCCGATATCCGGGAAAAGCCGCTCAAACAGGGCGATGAACACCGGCAGCATGACGCTGGTGTAGACGGTCTTGACACCGAATTCCCGCCCGCAGGTGAAAAAGCCGATGATGAGCAGCACGACGTTCAAAATCATCGTGATGGCGGACAGTGGCAACGGCACAAAGTTTGCCAGCACAATGCCCAAGCCCGAAATACTGCTGACCGACGCATGGCTTGGCACGAGGAAGAAATACACGGCAGCCGCAATGATGGCTACACCCCCGGTCAGGATGGCGGCTTCTTTTACCAGAGCCGCAGTGTCGATTGTCTTTTTCATCGTGTCCTATCAACTCTCCTTGATCCGCTTGCCGGTCATATGCTCAGGCGTCAGGGCCAAGCAGAGCACCCGGTCCCTGGCCGCGGCGATCTCGGCGTCGATATAAGCGGCATCGTCGGTGAACTTTTCGGCCAGGCGGCGGCAGGCGGTTTCAGTCAGGGCGGCATCCGTCACCGGGGCGATGCGCCCAAACACGATGACACTGCAAAAATGCAGCGGCCACTCCCCTGCCACGCACTGTCCTTCGTCGTGTACGCAGAAGGACGCCTTATCGCAGGCGCGGATGGCGTCAATCTTGTGTCCTTCCTTCGCACCGTGGAAGTAGAGCTTTCCGTCAGTCTCATTGTACCAGTAGTCGATGGGCAGGCCGTAGGGGTAGCCATTCTCCCCCAGCAGTGACAGCACCCCGCGGGGCTGGCTGCGCAGAACGGCCAGGCATTCCTCCCGGGTAAGCTCCTGTTTAAAGCGGCGCATGGTTCTGAACATACTGGTTTCCTCCTCTATTGGCTGCTGCTATTGATACTAGCACAAATCGCGGCGGGATACAATGGGCAAGTTTGGAACTCACCCGCAGCAGTATCGCTCGATGGCTTTCCGGGCGAACTCCGCCGCGCCGGGGCCGCCCGCTGCGTTGATGTTCGCGGTAAATTCGCCGCCCGCACCGTACATCTGGCCCAGGCTGTGCAAAATTTCTTTGGTGCAGGTGTAGTAATGTTCCGTGATGAACGCCTGCAATTTCTGCACCTGTGCCTGCACGGCCGGGTCAGCCGGGTCTTTCGTCTGCATGTGGCCGAACGCCGCGACCAGGGCCATCAACGCACGGGCGTTTTCCTGCTGGGCCTGTGTTGTCTCATGGGCGTTCTTTGTCTCGTACTCCTGGTAGGCCGCCGTTGCGCCCCACTGCTGTTTGGCCTTTGCGGCGTACTCATCGAGCTTCTTCGTGTCAAATGCGGTAAAATCCATGGCATTTCCTCCTGTTTGTCGGATGTTTTCCGCGAGAGTGATGAGGCTTTCCAGATGCCGTTTTTGCAGGGTCAGCAGCTCGATTTGCTGTTCCAGCGCCTTTTCCCGGTCGAAGTGCGGGTTTTGCAGGATCACGGCGATCTCTTTTAACGAGAATTTCAACTCACGGAACAACAAAATCTGCTGCAAGGTCTCCAGGGTGGTGGCATCGTAGAGGCGGTAGCCCGCCTCGGTGCGGGTGCCGGGGTGCAGCAAGCCGATTTGGTCGTAATATTGCAGGGTGCGCACGCTCACACCGGTCAGGCGGCTGACCTCTTTTACAGTCATCATAGCGCTTTCTCCTTTCGCGGTAGTTTCAGCATACAGTATCACGCAGCGTCAGGGTCAAGAGGAAATTGCAAAAAAATTCTGCCGTTATTGTAGCATACATTTTTAGAAAGGGGAAATCCGAATTGTGCGCAGCGTTACAACCCGGAAATTTTTCTGCTGGGGTTGTTATTCGCGGCACAATTCAGGAGCCGGGTGCAATTTTGGGTGTTGGAATCGCCGGCACAGTTTTCTACACACTGTATTGTTATCGGCAGCACAGTTCGGCTCAGGATTTTAGGGTTTGGTATTGTTATCGAGCGCACAGTTTGCGAAAAATGCTATTGTTATTTACAGCACAGTTTGCCGGGGCAAGCGGCAGGATTTTTGCAAAATCTATTGTTATCCAGCGCACAATTCGGAAAAATTCACGGGCTTTTGGGGGTTGTTATCGGCGGCACATTTCTGTTGCCGGGCCAAAATCAAGGTTGTTATGTACGGCACATTTCCAAAAATTCTGCCGGCTTTTCCCCTGTTGTTATTTGCAGCACATTTTCTGGGTGGGGGTTGTTATTCAGCGCACAGTTTACAGTATGTATAATTTCATTTTTGCAGCGACGGGTGTTGTTATTCACGGCACATTTTGCAAAAAATCACTGCTTAGCGTGCCTTTCCAGTTGTTATTCACGGCACAATTCCCGCAAAAATTTCTGTTGGGGTTGTTATTCAGCGCACAATTCCGTAAAAATTCTGCTTTTGCCGGGCAGATTGTTAGTCTCGACACAATTTCAAGAATTTTCGCCGGGTGTTGTTATTCACAGCACAATTTGATTTTTTGAGAATTTTCCGGGATTTTTGCAAAATTTCCGATTTTTCTGCCCCTGTTGTTATTCGCAGCACAATTCCCGCAAAAATCTTTTTTGAACTTCTGAGTGTTGGAATTGAGCGCACAATTTGAATGGTTCCCAGAATTTCAAAAATCCCTTCTCTGGGGTTGTTATTCAGCGCACAGTTCCCAAAATCCGCCAAATCGGCACCGCACGATTCTTGCCCAAAAAATAATTTTTTCGGGTTGTTATGCCCGGCACATTGTAGCTTTGCGCACAAAACAGTTGTTATTTACAGCACACCGCAGTTGGAATCCGCGGCACATTTCTGTTGTAATTTTCGACACAGCTACACATTATTTCTAAATATATATAAATAGAGAGTAAAAAGCCAAGAACGAAAAAGCAGGGATTTTGAGCGGCATCGTCAAAATGTGTCGGATATTACAATAATTGACACATGACGCACAATCTGCTATCATACGTGTAATGTGTTGAAGAAGATGAGGTCACGCCATGGTACCCAAAGACAAAACCAGTTCCCCCATAGATTCGCTATACCCCAACGCCCCGATACGCGGACCGAAAAAATCCCCCGGCCGCCCGCCGAAGAAGGACCCCGCCAAAACCCAGGCAGAGGCTCCGGTTGCCACATACAGCGGCCGCGGCAGCCAGACCATTGTGCGCAAATCCAATGACCTGATCCAGAACGCCATGTCCACCCTGACATTGAGCCAGCAAAAATTGATGCTGCACATTTTTGCGATGATCAAGCCGTCGGATACCGAGCTGCCCCGGTACGAAATGTCCATCTATGAGTTTCTGAAGCTCTGCGGCGTCGACCCGCACAACGGCTCGATGTATGCCCAAGTGCGCAACAACATCGACGCGATCGCTAACGCGAAGGTGCAGTGGATACGCCTGGCAGGCACGCAAAAGATTACGATGTTCCGTTGGCTTTCCGGTGCGACCATCGACGAGGGCACCGGCAAGATCGTCTTAACGCTGGACCAGGCATTAAAGCCCCACCTGATCCAGCTAAAAGAGTTCTACACCACCATGAACATCACCTACACGCTGCCGATGAAGAGCCAGTACAGCCTGAAAATTTATGAGCTGTGCAAGAGCTACCAGAACCTTTATCTTACGAAAAAGCAAAAAGGCGAGCCGCTGGTCTGGAACATCGAGACGCTGAAAAAGCAGGTGGACTGCAACGCCACCAACTGGGCCCACGTGCGCCGCACTGTGCTGGACAAGGCCAAGAGCGAGATCAACGGCCACACCGACATTTATTTTGACTACGAAGTCTACGAAAAAGACCGCCAGCGCGTCATTGCCGTGGCTGTCACGATCGAGCCTGTGGACAAGCAGGTGGCCGACGACAAGCTGAACGAGATCACGAAGTCCATGTCCAGCAAGTCCCGCGGCAAGAAGAAGCTGACCCCCGCCGAAACCGGCTCACTGGACGACGATCCGAGCATCCTGACGCTGGAGTATGTCTCGGTGCCTGAGACGACGATCCCCTATTCCTACGGTGCTACGCCGGATCTGCTGCGCCAGGAGTTGGAGGTCAAAGCCGAGCTGGACAAGCTGAACCGCGAGCTGACCGCGGACGAGATGGAGGCCGTACACACGATGATCGGCGCGATGGTCAAGATGGCCGGTACGCCGCGCGGCAACGACAAGATGATCGATGGCGGCAACGCGCATTTCTTCCAGACCGTGAACAACGTCATCGACAACTGCGGCGGATTGCGCCGTTGGTTTGAGGGTGCGGCCGCCCGCTACGCGACCCGGGTCATCCCGGTGGCCCGCACGAAGAGTGCCCCCTTGCCCTATCTGTCCAAGGCCATTCTGGATGATTTGGAAAATTACCGTATGTACGTTACTTCCGGCGTGCCGGAGCCGCTGGGCGGCTACGATGCCGCGCCCGAGCAGCCTGATATCGTTGAGACGACCGACTTTGTGGAGACCGATGCCGAGCCGGTCAACCAGCTGATGCCCGAGGATGCCGCCACGAAAAAGCAGGTCATGGCGGCGTTGCTGCGCTACATCGACCGCGATGCTCTGTCCGCCCGGCTGACGACCGGCCAGATGGAGGCATTCGACGATATTTTGCAGATGACGGCCTATTTTTGCCGCCGCAACGTCAAAGGTAAGGACGACGGCATGATGGAAGGCAAGGCCAACATGCAGTTCCTTAACGCACTGAACAAGGTCATTGCCCGGTACGAGAGCCTGACCCCGCTGTATGAGGCCATGGCCGTGATGATGGACTATGACACCTACTGGAAAGACCTGATGAAGAACCCGAAAATCAAAAACCCCAAGCTGGTGTTCCAGTCTGAAGTGGAGCGTGCGCTGCTGATGCCCGCCGCCGTCATTGGCGAGTACACGGCCCGCAAAGCCCAGAACGACCCGCGCGCCGTCCACAAGGAGTACGATTGGGTCAAGGCATTTGAGGAATAAACGCAGAATTTTTTGAAAATGTGCGCTGAATAACAACATCCCCCGCCAGAAAATTCCGGCGGGGGATGTGTTTTGGAAAGGCGTCCCCCAAGGGGGAAGGCAAATGGATTACCCCTTAATAACCCTCTCAATCGCCTCTTTCTCCAGACCTTCTCCAATCACGATGAGAACTTCCTGTCCTTGGGCGATTTTCTGCACAGTCATGGTATCCCGGGCGGCGTTCAGCTCGACCCAGCCGCCGCCATCGGGAATAAACCCCTTGATGCGCAGAATGTGCCCGTACTTTGCATCGTGCAAAAGCAGCTGTGCGGCGGCCTTGATTTGCTCGACCGTGCGGCCCGCCTTGAGGAAATACAGCGAAGTAAATGCCTCATGCTCATCGAAATGCAGCTTGACATAGCTCGTCTGCCGCCAGCCGCAGCCGTCAATGCGGGCAAAATCGGCGTCGGTCAGCGCGGCCCAGTCTTTGCACAGCACGTCTTCGCCAAAGCGGCGGGCGCAGTGGCAGCCTTCCAGCGCATGGTTCAGGTGATTCACCACGGCGGCACACTCCCCTGCCCCGGCCTGCTGCACCCGGCTCATGACCACCAGCCCGGCGCTGGCGGCCTCCGACGCCAGCAGGTAATCCGCCTGGGGCGAAAGCTCGCTCTCGAGCTTCGCGTCTACGATAGCAATGACGTTGCCCAAGCGGTACCAGTGGTCCAGGGGCTCATCCCGCAGGATGTCGTAGAACTCGTCCACGTCGAAAATACCGCTGGGCTCGATGACGACCCGGTCAAAGCCGCGCATTGCCATCGAGATGAGCTTGGTGCGCATACGGCGCTGGTGGGTGTCGCAGTCGCAGCCGCCGCTGATCGTTTCCAGATCGCAGTTGTCCCCAATGAGGTCCTGCAAAAGCATGGCGTCCACGTTCACCGCGCCGAAGTCGTTTTCCAGAATGCAGACGTTATGCCCCTGTGCCACAAGATACTGCACGTATTTACGCAAAAAAGTCGTCTTTCCGGAACCCAAGAACCCGGTGATGAGATCGACCTGTACCATCGCTTATTCCTCCTCCGGGTAGGTCATGCCCCACTGGCGGCGGATGTCGGTCATGATGCGCATGACGTCGCGGGTGTAGTCCAGGTGCATCGTGCCCTGCCCGGCAATGGCGCGCTCCATGTCCTCAACCTCGTAGAGCAGGGCGTCGGCGGTGCTGCCGCCCCGCAGCGTCTCCTTACTGCCGTCCTCGGTGTAGGTGATGACGGCCTCCTGCCCGCGGGGGTAGTCGTAGAATTCGACATAGCCCTTGTCAAAGGCGACCGTGCCGCGCTTGGGCTGCTTGGCGTGCAGCGAGAGAATGACCGACGCCATCTCCTGCTCCTTGTTTTTCAAAAGGATGCTCGCCTGCTCGTCCACGCCCGTGGGGGCAAACCGCACCTGGGAGACGACCTCGTCCGGTGCGGAGGTCATGAACCACCGCACGAAGGACAGCGCGTAGACGCCGATATCCAGCAGCGCACCGCCCGCGAGATTGCGGTTGAAGAAGCGGTTGGACATATCATAGGGCTTGTAACTGCCAAAATTCATCTGGATAAGCCGCAGCTCGCCCAACGCGCCGGTGTCGAGCTTTTCCTGCAATTTGCGGTAGATGGGCATATGGTAGAGGGTCATTGCCTCGGCCAGCACAACATGGTGCTCCTCGGCCAGGCGGATGGCCTCGTCCAGCTCGTCAGAGTTCAGGGTGATGGATTTCTCGCACAGAACGTGCTTACCCGCGGCCAGTGCCTTGCGCAGGTACTGGATGTGGGTGTTGTGCGGAGTGGAAATATAGATGATATCCACGTCCGGGTCAGCGAACACATCGTCGATCTGGTCGTAGACTTTTTCAATGCCGTACTTCTCGGCGAAGGCCTCGGCTTTGGCATGGGTGCGGTTGGCGACGGAATACAGCGTTTGCCCGCGGCTGGCCAGCGCCTGCGCCAGCTCATTGGCGATAACGCCGCAGCCCAGGGTGGCCCAACGGTAGTTTTGCATAAACAAAATCTCCTTTCCCGGTTCTGCCAACAGTATAGCGCAGTTGCGGGGAAATGTCCATCGGCCCCCAAAAGAAAAAGCCGCCCGGCATACACCGGGCGGCGAGAGGTGGGGTTACAGTGGGGCTGTTTAGCCCAGCAGTTGGCTGAGCAACACGGCGGGGCCGGCGCGATCGCCAGGTACAGCACGGTGGCAAGGCCGCGCTTCTGGGCCTCATCCAGGTAGCCTTGTGGGTAAAAATACAGGCAGTTGCGCCCGCTGTCCCGCGCCAGGAACTTTACCATCAAAAGAAACAGCGGGGGCAGTATAACAGGATTTGCAGGAATAACATAGGGGCCTCCCTTTAGCGGTAAAGAGATTTTTGTGAAGAATTTTTATTTATTATAGCAAATATTCGCAAAGAAAGAGGCTTGCCAATCAGGTGGCCCACGTAGATTTACGGTTGGCTTTGTCGTAATCAAACAGCCCGTCGTTCTTTTCTTCCAGCGCCTTGATCATGTGGTAGGTATACTCGTTGTAGGGCGTGGGGATGCCGAGCTCTTTGCCCATGCGGATCAGCGCACCGGAGAACATATCGATTTCGGTGTGCCGCCCGGCGTCCAGGTCCTGCAAGGTCGAATAGCGGGCCGTCGGCGGGACGGCGCTGCCGTGGCGGGAAGATGCCTCCACAAGGCGCAGATCGATTCCTTTGGCGGCGGCAATCGTCTCCAGTTCGGCCCGCAGCCCGTCGCTGATGGCCTTCATGTGGACGCTGTCCTGGTAGCAGCCGACCCCGGCACCCAAAATTGCCTGCGGGAGGTTGTTGCAGACATTCAGCCGGAACTTGCTCCACATTTCCTCGCGGATATGCTCGGTGACGCGGGCGTGCAGCCCGGCAGCGGCAAACAGCTCTGCCACGGCCTGCACCCGCTCGCTCTGGCAGGGCTCTTGCAGTTCACCGTAAATGATGCCGATGGTGGCTTCCGGGTCAAAGCGATAGCAGTTGCCGTCATGGCAGGAGGCAATCTTGATGAGCGAATACAACAGGTGCTCCGCGCCAACCGCGGCGGCGATGTGTTCCTCGCTGTCCACGCCGTTCATCAGGCTCATGACCGTGGTGCTTTCGGTGACAGCGGTGCGGATGGTGTCCAGTGCACCGGGCAGTGCCCCATATTTCAGCGCGACGATCAGAAGATCAGCCCCCTGTGCCTCCTGCGGCGTCCAGACGACGGGACGCAAGATTTCGCCATTGACTGCGCAGCCCTGGCGCAGACGCTCGGCGCGGCTGCCCTCGGCAATGACGCCGAACTGAACGCCCGGGCAGCGGGAAAGCCCCCAAATCACGTAGGAGCCGACAGCCCCGGCCCCCAGCAGTGCAACTTTTTGAATCTTCATAGATGTCCCCTCTCCTCTCCCCAAAACGCAAAAAAGACAAAACCCCATACCATTACGGTATGGGGTTTTCCAAGTGGAGGATGGGGGACTCGAACCCTCGACCTCTGCGATGTGAACGCAGCGCTCTAACCAGCTGAGCTAATCATCCATATGCGATTGACAAATGATATTATATAGGATTTGCCTGCATTTGTCAAGCGCAAATTTTGAAATGTTTTGCACAGAATCTTGACCTGGACGCCTATTAAAATTTTTCCAAAAATTTTGCAAAAAACCGAGACAAATTCCTAAAGTTGTGCTATACTGTGTCAAGAATAACAACTCACACGGTTTTATCAGGAGGTTTGCAACTATGGAAATCACCAACGATATCTTATATGTCGGCGTCAACGACCACCTTGTTGACCTGTTTGAGGGCCAGTACGACGTGCCCAACGGTATGGCCTACAACTCCTATCTGATCTGCGACGACAAGGTTGCCGTCATGGATTCCGTCGATGCCCACTTCACCGACGAATGGATCACCAAGATCGCCGCTGCGCTGGGCGAGCGCACGCCCGACTACTTTGTTGTGCAGCACATGGAGCCGGATCACTCCGGTTCGGTGGCCGCGTTCGCGCAGGCCTACCCCGGCACGACAATCGTTGCCTCCGCCCAGGCCTTCAACATGATGAAGGCCTACTTCGGCACCGACTACGCCGACCGCCGCGTTGTCGTCAAGGAGGGTGACACCCTGCCGCTGGGCCGCCATACCCTGCATTTTGTCACCGCGCCGATGGTCCACTGGCCCGAGGTCATCATGACCTATGACGATGCGGACAAGGTGCTGTTCAGCGCCGATGCCTTCGGCAAATTCGGCGCACTGGACATTGAGGAGCCGTGGCTGCCCGAAGCCCGCCGCTACTTCATCGGTATTGTGGGCAAGTACGGTGTACAGGTGCAGGCCGTGCTGAAAAAGGCCGCCGGGCTGGATATCGAGACCGTGTGCAGCCTGCACGGCCCTGTGCTGCACAAAGAGCAGCTGGCCGATGTGCTGGCCGCCTACGACACCTGGAGCGCCTACCGCCCCGAGACCGAGGGCGTGCTGGTGGCGTACAGCAGCATCTACGGCCACACGGCCGAGGCCGCCAACCGCCTGGCCGAGGCCCTGCGGGAAAAGGGTGTCGAGACAATTGCCATGGACCTGGCCCGCTGCGATATGGCCGAGGCTGTGGCCCAGGCGTTCCGCTTCAGCAAGCTGGTGCTGGCTACGCCGACCTACAACGCCGACGTGTTCCCCTTCATGAAGGAGTTCATCCACCACCTGACCGAGCGCAACTACCAGAACCGCACGGTCGCGTTTATTGAGAACGGCTCCTGGGCACCGATGGCCGCCAAGGTCATGACCAAGATGCTGGAGGGCAGCAAGAACCTGACCTACGCCGCCACCACTGTCACCGTGCGCGGCGCACTGAATGCCGCCAGCGAGGCCCAGATCGCCGCCTTGGCCGACGAACTGAGCTAATAATATTCCTAACAGCAAAGCCCGCCCCGGGCCGCTTTCTCGCGGTTCGGGGCGGGCTTGTTTTTTTGCGTGGTCTTACCGCGAATTACACGCGGGTCTTGAGCACCTCATGCTCGGGCACGGGGGCGTCGATGGAGCGCGGGACACCCTCGACCCACTGGATGGCCTTCTTCGGGCACTTGGAAACGCAGGTGCCGCAGCCGTTGCACTTGGTGTAGTCGATGACAGCGACATTATCCTTCAGGAAGATGGCCTGATTCGGGCAGTTGCGCACGCACAGGCCGCAGGCAATGCAGCCGACCTTGCAGGTCTTGTTGACCAGTGCGCCCTTGTCCTTGTTGGAGCACTTGACCGCAGGCTGCGGGGCAATAGGCTTCATCTGGATGACGTGGCGCGGGCAGACCACAGTGCAGGCCGTGCAGCCGGTACACTTTTTGCGGTCAACGACGGCCACGCCGTTGATAACGTGGATGGCGTCAAACTTGCAGGCGCGGGTGCAGTCGCCCAGGCCCAGGCAGCCATAGGCACAAGCGCTGGGGCCGCCCGCGATGGAAGCCGCGGCGGCGCAGGTCTGGATGCCCTGGTAATCAAACCGCTTGCCGCAGTTCTCGCCGCCCGCACAAATAACGGTGGCGCGCAGGCTGGGGCGGTCATCGGTGGCATTGCCCATGATGGTGTTGATGGCGTCGGCAGCCTTATCGCCGCCCGGTGCGCACTTGAAGGTGGGGGCACCGTTCTCAACGATGGCCTTGGCGTAGTCTGCACAGCCGGCATAGCCGCAGCCGCCGCAGTTGGCGCCTGCCAGACATTCGGTGATCTGCGCGATGCGCGGGTCCTCATACACAGCCATGAATTTGGAAGCCAGCACAAGGATCACGCCGCCGGCCAGGCCCAGCACCACCACGACAACGATAGCAAATACGATCGGGTTCATTCTCTCCATTCCCCTTTCTTAGAATATCGCGTTGATGATGTTTTCGACCAGGCCACCAAAGCCCATGAAGCTCATGGAGGTGATAGCGGCGGAAACCAGCGTGATGGGCAGGCCCTTGAAGCTCTCCGGCGGGTTGGCAGCCTCGACGCGGGAACGCACGCCGCAGAACAGCAGCATGGCGACCAGGAAGCCGACACCCGCACCGGCGGCGCAGACAAGCGCCTCGGCGTAAGCCAGGCCGAAGCCGTACTCGGCCACGATAGCGGAGTAGTCCTGCACGGCCAGGATGGTGACGCCCAGCACGCAGCAGTTGGTGGTGATCAACGGCAGATAGACGCCCAGGCTCTGATACAGCGCGGGGACGTACTTTTTCAGCGTGATCTCGATCAACTGCACGAGGACGGCAATGACGAGGATGAAGATGATGGTCTGCAGATAGCCCAAGTTATAGGCATCCAGCAGGAAGATCTGCAACGGGAAGGTCACGGCCGTGGCAATGACCATGACGACGATAACGGCAGCGCCCATGCCTGCGGAGGAATCCAGCTTTTTGGAAACGCCGAGGAACGGGCAGATGCCCAAAAACTGCACCAGAACGTAGTTATTTACCAGAATCATGCTGAAGAAGATGGTGGCAAACGTTGCGATATGTGTACTCATCATTTTGCGGCACCCTCCTTCTGCTCATCTTTAGCGGCGTCGATCTTTTCCAGCATCACGTCGCCGCAGCTCTTGCGCTCGATGGGCTTGTTCAGCTTGCGCTCCAGCCAGACGCAGCCGGCCATCAGGCAGCCAAAGACGAAGAAGCCGCCCGGCGCAGAGTTCATGACGGTCATGCGGTCCACGCTCTCGGGGATGAGGGTAATGCCCATCCAGGTGCCGCTGCCGATGATCTCGCGGATGGAGGACATCAGCACCATGGTCAGGATGTAGCCGATGCCCATGCCCAGGCCGTCCAGCGCAGAGTCCACGACGGTGTTTTTGCAGGCGAACATCTCGGCGCGGCCGAGGATGATACAGTTGACGACAATCAGCGCCAGGTAGACGCCCAGCGTCTTGTACAGGTCGGGCACGAATGCCTGCAAAACCATCTGTACGACGGTAACAAATGTTGCGATGATGACGATGTAGCACGGCAGGTGCACCTTGGCCGGGATGACCTTGCGCAGTGCCGAGATAACGATGTTGGAGCAGACCAGAACAAACGTCATGGCCAGGCCCATGCCCAACGCACCGGAAACGGTGGTGGTGACAGCCAGTGCCGAGCAGCAGCCCAGCACCAGGCGCAGAACAGGGTTTTCACGGATGATACCGGCCGTAAAAACTTTCCACTTGCTCGGTTTTTCGTTCATCCTTACTGCACCCCCTTGATCTCGTTATTGTAGCAGTCGATGGCTGCATTGATGGCGTTGAACGCGCCATTGCTGGAGTAGGTCGCACCGGCAATGCTGTCCACAGGGCTGCCGCTGCTGACCTCTCCCCCATTCCAGCCGATGAAGCCGGAGGCAAAGGAGTCGCCAGAAACCTTGGAGCCGATGCCGGTGGTCTGGGTGGAGCCATCGATGGAAATGCCGGAGACAGTGCCGTCGGCGCTGAAGGCGACATAGACGGTGACGTCCTTGCCGGAGTAGCCGGAGGCCGCAGCCTTGACGGCCACATCGCCGTTGGCGGTCTTGACGGCACCCTGCACATTGGCGGTGGTCAGGCCGTCGATGGCAGTCATGCTGTCGGTGGTCGTGCCCTCGGGCAGAACGGAGACATAGGCGGCCAGGGTCTCGGCCTGGGTGTTTTCTTCAATGATCGGTGCGGTGATGTCGTTCAGCACGGCCAGCAGGGCGCTGCAGACCAGGCAGATGACGACCAGCACGATGACAGGCAGCACAAGCTCCTTGAAGGCGCTCTGCTTCTCGGTATTCTGCTTTTCAGCCATTATTCAGCACCGCCTTTCTTGGCCTTTTTGGGCTTTTTGTAGCCCAGCGGCGTCTGGTGGCCCCAGGCGTTGAACCAGGGGGTCATCAGGTTGCCCAGCAGGATGGCGTAGCTCATGCCCTCATTCATTGAGCCGAAGTGGCGGATGAGGAAGGTGATAAGGCCGATGAACACGCCGTAGAACAGCTTGCCTTTGGTGGTGAAGGGGCTGGTGACGTAGTCGGTCGCCATAAAGACAGAGCCGAACAGCAAACCGCCGGACATACACTCGATGAGGGCAGTGTAGGGGCTGCCGGTGTTGAGGGCCGTCAGCACGAACACGGTCGCCACGATGGTGACAGGGATCGTAGCCTGGATGGTCTTAGTGGCAACGAGATAGGCAAAGCCAAGCAGAATTGCCAGTACGCAGACCTCACCCATCATGCCGCCGTGCAGACCCAGGAACATATCCAGCAGGGACAGGCTCGTCTTGTCCGCCACGGCTAGCGGCGTGGCGGAGGCCAGCGCGTCCACGGCCATGTCGGGGTAGACGTAAGCGGTCATGCGGGAGGTGAAGCCCAGGAACAGCACGATACGGCCTACGAGGGCGGGGTTGGCAAAGTTGTAACCCAGGCCGCCGAACAGCTGCTTCGTGATGACGATAGCCACAAACGCACCGACCACGGCAATCCACAGCGGCATACCGACAGGCATATTCAGCGCCAGGATGATGCCGGTGACAACGGCGGACAGGTCCCCCACCGTGTTCGGCTTTTTCAGCAGCATTTCATACAGGTATTCAAACGCCACACAGGCCAGCGTGGTCACAGCGACCAGCACAATGGCCTGCACGCCGAAGATCAGCCCGGCAGCCAGCACAGCGGGCAGCAGCGCAATGACAACATTGCCCATCAGCCCGCGGGTGGTGGATGCTTCGCGGATATGCGGCGAGGCGGTAACGATCAGACGATCTTCCATGGGTTATTTGCCTCCTTTCCGCAGCTCGGCCATGTACCAGCCCTTGGCAAGGCCCATCGTCTGGCTGACGGGGCGCTTGGCCGGGCAGGCGTAGGTGCAGCTGCCGCAGGCTACGCACAGATCGACGCAGCGTGCTTTCAGCGCAGAGAAGTCCTTGTTGGCAAAGTCCTGCGCAATGACCACAGGCTCCAGGCCCATGGGGCAGGCTTCGATGCAGCGGCCGCAGCGGATGCAGGCCGAAGGCTCAGGCAGGGCGGCAGCCTGCTTGCTGAACAGCAGCAGGCCGTTGTTCTGCTTGAGCACCGGGAAATCTGCGCTGGGGGCGGCGGCACCCATCATCGGGCCGCCGAAAATGATCTTGCCCAGCTCGACACCCTCTTTGATGCCGCCGCAGGCTTCGATCACGTCGCGGTACAGCGTGCCGATGGGCACCTCGATGTTCTGGGGCTTGGCGATGGCATCGCCCTCGACGGTGACGCGCTTCGACACCAGAGGAATGCCGGTCTTGAGGAACTTGCCCAGCGTGGACACAGAGGTCACGTTCATGATGACGCAGCCGGCATCCGCGGGCAGGCCCGGCTTGCCGGAAGGGCCGACCTGCGGCACTTCGCGGCCGGTGCAGGTCTCGACGAGCGTTTTCTCGGCGCCCTGCGGGTAGCGCATGGGCAGGCCCTTGACCTCGACGCCCTTCATCTCGCGGGTCAGCGAGGTGAGCAGGTCGATACACTCGGGCTTGTTGCGCTCAATGCCGATGATGCAGTGCGGGATCTCGCAGTACTTCATGACAGCGGTGATGCCGGAGATGATCGTGTCGCTGCACTCCATCATCTCGCGGCAGTCGGTGGTCAGGTACGGCTCACACTCGGCCGCGTTGATGAGCAGCGTGTCGATGGTGTTGGCCGCCAGCTTGACGTGGGTCGGGAAGCCCGCGCCGCCGACGCCCACCAGACCGCAGGCCTGGACAGCTGCCATCAGGCTTGCCTTGTCGGTGACGACCGGCGGCACGCAGGCCGGGTCAACGGTCTGTGCACCATCGGTCTTGATGGCGACTGCGGTAGCCATGCTGCCGTTGGCCATACGCAGCGGGGCGACATCCTGCACGGTGCCGGACACGCTGGAATAGATGTTGGCGGACACAAAGCCGCCGGCCTTGCCGATCATGGTGCCTACCATGACGGTGTCGCCTTTTTTGACGACCGGCTCTGCGGGCGCGCCGATGTGCATGGACATGGGAATGACAACGTGCTCAGGCACCGGCATCTTGTTGGTCGGCTGCCCGGCTGTCGCCTTCGTGTGCGGCACAGCAGCACCCTTGGCAGAGCGCTTTAGGGACTTGAACAATCTGATTTCCCCCGTTTCTCTCATTTTTCTCGTCCGGCAGGTCAGGTTTGCTCCCCTGCACAGGCGGATAACAATACACTTTAATTGTATCATCTTTGGGGTTCAAGTCAAGCAATCAAATGGGGTAAACAGGCCATTTTGTCCCGAACCCGCAAGATTTGCAACAATTTTCGCAATCGATGCAGGATAAGAAAGGTGTATAAAAATTAACAATCCAATAAAGAAAATGGACACCTGTCGAAACAAGTGCCCATTTCTTATTTACAGATCAATCTCCTGCAGCCGCAGCAGCGCCAGAATATAAATCTTCAGCGCCTCGATCAGCTTTTCAAACGGCGTGCCCTCGTTGGCACCGTGCATCGGGCCGGCAAAATCCGGGATGACGATGTCGGTGTGCTCGGGGCCGAAGCTGACTGCATACGGGAAGTGGCGCGCGTAGGTGCCGCCGCCCATCGTGAAGGGGGTCTTGCCCTCGCCGGTCACATCGTTGTAGGTGTTGATGAGCGTTTGGATGGCCGGGCTGTCCGCGTCGATGTAGAACGGCACACGGCTCGTCACATTCTCGATTTTTGCCGCTGTGCCGCAGACTTTCTCCATGGCGGCGGTCATCTTTTCGGGGTCGGTGTTGGTGGGATAGCGGCAGTCGAAGCTCTGGCGGAGGATGCCGTCCTGCATCTCAATCGTGCCGCCGATGATGGTCAGCGGGTCAAACAGGCCGTCGTCTGCGGCAATGCCCAGGGCGCTGCCATCGGTGGCGGCGTGCAGGGTGTGCAGCACCTGCAGGTAGGCTTCCTCCTGCGGGGTGCAGACGCCGCTCTTGAGCAGGCAGTCCACGATCAGGCTGATGGCGTTGACGGTGCCCTCGGGCATGGCAGCGTGGCCGCTCTTGCCCCAGCCGCGGATGACGGTGGAACCACCCTCCCCTGCCTCAAAGGTCACGCCTTCGGTCTGGATCAGCGCGCCAGCGCCCACCTGCACGGTGCAGGATGCGTGGTCAGGCACGGCGTTGTGGGCCACGCCGCCCTCAAAGGCGGTGATGATGCCCTTCTCAAACTTGGGGCTGACGATCTCGCCGTTAAAGCCGCCCTTTTCGCCGTTGCAGACCGGGAACTCGGCGTCGGGGGTGAAGCAGAATGCGGGCATCGGGTAATGCTCGGCGTAGTAGTCTACATCGTGCATATTCGTCTCTTCGTTGGCACCCAGCAGCGCACGCACCGGGTATTTCAGCGCTGCACCGCAGTCTTTCAGGTATTTCAGCGCATACAGGCACAGGATGCTGGGGCCTTTATCGTCGGCCACGCCGCGGCCCAACAACCAGCCATCCCGCACGCGGACGGTGTAGGGGTCAGCGTCCCAGCCATTGCCCTCGGGCACAACATCGGTGTGGGTGATGGTGGCAAGGAACTTCTGACCGTCGGCGATCTTGCCGGTCTCGGCCCAGCCGATGTAGCTGTCGGCGTTGAAGGTGTCCAGGCCCAGTTCATCGGCGATTTCCAGCGCCTTGGCCAGCGCGGCCTTGGGGCCGGGGCCGAATGGTGCGCCCGGCTCGGGCGTGCCCTCGACACTGGGGACTGCCACCAGGCGGGTGATATCACGCAGGATGTTGTCGCGGTTGCCTTCCACAAAGGCGTCAATCGACGCCCAGCGCGGATCGTTCACGTTCATAAGAGTTTCCTCCTGAGTTTTTTCTTCCAGTATACCACATTGGCGGAATTTGTAAACAGAAAGTTGGATCGGGATGATGGTATTTGCCGCCCCGCAAACATTCACCGCATCCTTCCTTCTCCGCCCATCAGCGCGGTCATTTCCTCAATGCGTTCCAGCGGGAATGGTGGTGTGCAGAGCGGCCGCAGGGCAATACTCATAAGCATCATCGGGTTGTCGTCGGCGGCATGGGGCCATGCCGCCCTGTGGTTTGTGATGGCGTTTGGCGTAGGGCGAGGTACCCTCACCCCGCCGCGCAGCCTCGCCGGAGTTTGCCGTCAATCTTTCTCTTCCCCGCTGTTCATCGTCACGATCTCACAGATCGCACGGCCTGTGGGGGTGCCTGCGAGACCGCCAATGCCGGTCTCGCGCAAATCTTTGCTCATGGCGTTGCCGACCTCGGCCATCGCGTCAATGACCTCGTCGGCGGGGATGTGCCCCACGACGCCCGCCAGCGCCATATCGGCGGCGGATACCGCGTTCATTGCGCCGATAACGTTGCGCTTGATGCAGGGAATCTCCACCAGCCCGGCCACCGGGTCACAGACAAGGCCCTCTAAATTCGTAAGCGCCATGGCAAAGGCCTCGGCGCACTGCTCGGCTGTGCCGCCCTTGATGTCCACGAGAGCCGCCGCCGCCATGCCGCTGGCGGCACCCACCTCGGCTTGGCAGCCGCCTTCGGCTCCGGCCAGCGTGGCCCGCGCGGCCACAACCTGCCCGAACCCAGCGGCCACATACAAAGCGTGATGTACGGCGTCCTCATCTGCCAGCCCGCGCCGCCATAACGGCAGCAAAACCGCAGGCAAAACGCCGCAGCTGCCCGCCGTGGGGGCCGCTACGATGCGCTTCATGCAGGCGTTGCACTCGGCGGTTTTCAGCGCTTCGGACATCACATCGGCAAAAAAGCCGTCGGCATACAGCGCCCCTTGGGCCGCCGCTGCGCTGACTTTGGCCGCATCGCCGCCCGCAAAGCCGCTCATCGAGCGGTCGGCCCCGCAGTAGCCATCGCTGGTGCTGCGCATGACCGCCCACAGGCGGTGCATCTCGGCCTCGCTCTCGGCGCGGGTCAGACCGCTCTCGGCCAGGTCGCTTTCCAGAATGACCTCGTACAGCGGCTTGCCGCTCTCCTTGCAGAGCTCGACCATGTCGCGAACTGAAGAAAATGCCATCTTTCCCGCCCCCTTACAGATTTAGGATGGTGACTTTGACGATGCCCGGCAGGCAGGCAAGCTCGGCGTGGACGGCGTCCGGAATCGGCTCGTCGCATTCCAGCACCATGACGGCGTAGCCGCCCGCCGCCGAGCGGTAGAGCTGCATCGTGGCAATGTTGACGCCGTGGCCGCTCAGGCAGCCGGTGACGGCCGCCACATGGCCGGGTGTGTCCTGGTTGTGGACGATGAGCGTGTTGTGGTCACCGCCAAAATTCGTCGTGATGCCGTCAATTTGGCAGATGTTGATGCGCCCGCCGCCGATGGAAGCGCCCACGACTTCCAGCTTGCGGCCCGACACACCGGTCAGCCGCAGCACGGCTGTGTTGGGATGCGCCCCGCGCAGGTTGATCGTGCCAATTTTGAAGTGCAGTCCGGTCTCTTTGGCGATGGCGAAGCTGCGCGGGATGCGGTCGTCGTCGGGCTGCATCCCCAAAAGGCCCGCCACCAGCGCTTTGTCGGTACCGTGGCCGCGCCCGGTGGCGGCAAAGCTGCCGTAGAGCAAAATCTCTGCGTCGGCGGGCTGCTCGCCCAGCAGACGCCGCGCCGTGCTGCCAATGCGCACCGCGCCCGCCGTATGGCTGCTGGACGGCCCGGTCATGACCGGGCCCAGCACATCAAATAACCGCATCGTGGGCACCTCTTTTTCAATGGGATACCAAAAGTATAACGGATTCCCGCAGACAATGCAAGACTTGGCAGAAAGCACAAAAGAATCCAAGAAATTTTGTGGATCGGTACAAAGAATGGAAAGTGCAGATGTGGGTAAAAACGCCATAAAAAACCAAAAGCCATGATAAATCTTACGATTCATCATGGCTTTTGTTGGCGGAGTAAGAGAGATTTGAACTCTCGCGGCGGTTTCCCACCCTACGCCCTTAGCAGGGGCGCCTCTTCGACCTCTTGAGTATTACTCCACAAGTCAAAGTGATATAAAATATTCACTTGTTATTACAAAATGGCGGAGAGGATGGGATTCGAACCCATGGTCCGCTCGCGCGAATCGCTGGTTTTCAAGACCAGTTCCATAAACCACTCGGACACCTCTCCACAGTGGCTGCCGCCAGAATGCAGGTATTATTATACAAAAAAGCGGAGGGGTTGTCAACCCTTCCGTGCAAACTTTTTTAAATTTTATTCCGCATTTTCCGGCGCGGTGCGCACGGCGTGGTATCCTTGGCGGCAGAGCAGGCGGTCAGTGCGCCAAAGCAGAGAACGGCGGTCAAAGTCAAAGCGGCAATACGTTTCATGGTAAAAACTCTTTTGAAATTCGGTTGGTTTCAAAATATCTAGTTCAGAGGTCGCTCACGCATAGAAACGCAAAAGCCGCCGCAGTGTTACACTGCGGCGGGAAATTTTAAAAAATATTTTACAGTGCGCAGGGGATGAAGCCGTCCTTACCCAGTACCTGCACCTTGGTGTAGCCCAGCTCTTTCAGCTTGGCGGCGGCTTCCTCAAAGCCGTAGGTCAGCGCCTTGGCGTCGTGGGCGTCGGCGGTGATGACCACGTTGCCGGACAGAATGAGCCAATCCTTCAGGATGGCGTCGGAGGGGAAATAATCCTTGCGGAAGCCGCGGTACGCTGCGGAGGTGTTGACCTCCAGTACGCAGCGGTTGCGGGCGGCGGTCATCAGGGCGGCGTTGGCAGCAGCGGTGTAGCGCGGGTCGTTCTCGTCAAAGAACTTGCCGTCGCCGTTGATCTTTTTAATCAGGTCAAAATGGCCCAAAATCGTCGGCTTCTTCTCGGCGACCTTGGCCACATTGGCAAAGTATGCCTCGACCACGGCGAGCGCGTCACCGTCGAAATCGTCGTCGATGCAGGCGCGCAGATCCTCCTCGCGCCAGTCGATTTCATAATATTTGCCGGTCTTGGGGCCTTTGACATAGTGGGCGCTGCCGATCCAGTAGTCGTACTGGGTCGGGTCGTCATCGCTGTACAGGTCCCATTCCAGGCCGCACAGAATGTCCAGCTTACCGGCATAGCGCTCTTTCAGCTTGGCGACCTGCGCCTTGTACAGGGCGGTGCGGCTCTGGGTCATGCAGTATTCCAGGTCGTGGGGGGTGTGGCTGTGGCCGCTGAAGCCCAGCGTCTGCAGCCCGGTGCGCCATGCGGTGACTGCGATCTCCTCGGGGGTGTTTTTGCCGTCGCACAATTTGGAATGAACGTGTACAGAGCTTTTCAGGTATTCGCCAGCCATAGTTTACTGCATCCTTTCCTGCTTGACCTTGTGGTCGATAACGTGTCGTTTTTCGAGCTCTTTGGTGATGTCCTCAACAGAAATGCCCAGCTCGATCATCAGCACCATGACGTGGTAGGCCAGGTCGCTGATTTCGTAGATGGTCTCTTCTTTGTCGCGCTTTGCGCCCGCAATGATGACTTCGGTGGATTCCTCGCCGACTTTTTTGAGAATCTTCTCCAAGCCCTTGTCGAACAGATACGTGGTGTAGCTGCCCTCCTTGGGGTTGGTCTTGCGGCCCTCGATCAGCTCATACAGGCCCTGCCAGGTGAACTGTTTCAGCTCGTCGGAGACGTAGACCGGGTTGAAGAAGCAGCTCTCCGCGCCGGTGTGGCAGGCGGGGCCAGACTTTACAACGTCGATGACGAGGGCATCCTTGTCGCAGTCGGCGGTGATGGAGACGACCCGCTGCACATTTCCGGAAGTATCGCCCTTACGCCAGATTTCCTGGCGGCTGCGGGACCAGAACACGGTGCGGCCCTCGGCAATGGTCAGGGCCAGCGTCTCGGCGTTCATGTACGCGAGGGTCAGGACCTCTTTGGTGTAATGATCCTGCACGATGGCGGGAATCAGGCCGTTTGCGTCAAATTTGAGGGTCTTGGAATTTTCGGTAATTTCCATGTCGGACACTCCTAATGTAATATAGTTTAGTGTACCTCTTTTTGTGGGTTTTGGCAAGAGGTAAAGTGTAGGTTTGCTATAGTTACGCAGTAGGGGCCGGGCATGCCCGGCCCGCGGCTTTTCCGCAAGAGGACGCTTTTGGGAATGTTGCGGGCCGCACATGTGCGGCCCCTACCGGGTGGCTGCATGGCGAAGGGGGAATCACACTCGCATCTCTACGCCGTTCGTGCGCAGATATTTCTTCAAATTGTTGATTTCCACCTGCTTCGTGTGGAAAATCGACGCGGCCAGCCCGGCGTCCACGGCAGGGTGATTGCGGAACAATTCAAGGAAATCCTCTTTTTTGCCCGCGCCGCCGGAGGCAATGATGGGCACGGCACAGCGGGCAGCCACGGCGTCCAGCAGCTCCAAATCAAAGCCATTCTTGACGCCGTCGGTGTCGATGGAGTTGACGACCAGCTCTCCCGCGCCGTTTTTGACGCCCTGCTCGAGCCAGCTAAGCGCATCGATGCCGGTGTTCTCGCGCCCGCCCTTGGCAAACAACATAAATTTGCCGTCCACACGTTTGATATCGGCGGAGAGCACCACGCACTGGTTGCCGTATTTCTGCGCCGCAGCCGGGATGATACCGGGATTGCGGATGGCGCCCGAGTTGACGCTGACCTTGTCCGCGCCGCATTTCAGCACGCGGTCAAAGTCGTCCAGCGTGTTGATGCCGCCGCCGACGGTCAGCGGGATGAAAATTTGGCTGGCGACCTGGCGCAGAATATCGGTGAAGAGTCCGCGCCCCTCGACGCTGGCGGTGATATCGTAGAAGACCAGCTCGTCGGCGCCGGATGCGTTATAGTACCGCGCCATTTCGACCGGGTCGGCCATGTCCTGCAGGCCCTCAAAATTCACACCCTTGACAACACGCCCATTTTTGACGTCCAGACAAGGAATAATGCGTTTGGTAATCATGCGTTCACTCCCCCTCGTACAGCCGCACAGCCTTGGCCAGATCGATGGCCCCGGTGTAGATGGACTTGCCCAGGATGGCCGCGTGGCAGTGCATGGCCTGCAATTCGGCCAGTTCGGCCATGGCGGCGATGCCGCCGCTGGCGGTGATCTCCAGCCCGGGGATGGTCAGAAGTTCGCGGTACAGCGCCATGTTGGTGCCCTGCATCGTGCCATCCCGGGAAATATCCGTGGCGATGATGGCCTTGACGCCCGCTTCGGCACAGCGGCGGCAGAACGCCACGCCCGGCTCGGGGGTGACTTCCTTCCAGCCGTTGACGGCCACAAAACCGTCCTTCATGTCCACGCCGACGGCAATCTGTGCGCCGTATTTCTGCGCCATTTCTTGGGTAAAGGCAAAATTTTTCACGGCGACCGTGCCAAGAATGCAGCGGTCAACGCCCAAATCGAGATATTGACGAATGCGCGCCTCGTCGCGGATGCCGCCGCCGACCTCGATTTTCAGGCCGCCGAGTTTTGCAATGGCGGCGATGGTCTGCATATTCGCGGTGGTGTCATCCTTGGCACCATCCAGGTCAACGACGTGCAGATACTTCGCACCTGCGTCGATAAATTGCTGCGCCTGGGCCACTGGGTCGGCGTTGTAGACGGTCATCTGGTCGTAATCGCCCTGGTACAGCCGCACGGCCTGGCCGCCGCGCAGGTCAATAGCGGGGTATAATTTCATGGTATTCCCTCCCCTTTACAGTTCGGCAAAGGCCTTTAACAGCCGCAGGCCGGTGCCGCCGGATTTTTCCGGGTGGAACTGGGTGCCGTACACCAGCCCTCGCCGCACCGCGCCGGTGACCGGGATGCTGTACTCGCTGATGGCAAGCGTTGATGCAGCGCAGTTTTTGGCGTAGTAGCTGTGTACGTAGTAAACGTACTCGCCGTTTTTGATGTACTTAAAAAGTGGGTCGTTTTCCCGACCGGGTACGATGTCCAGCGCGTTCCAGCCGATGTGTGGTACTTTCAGATTGGGGGCGGCCAGATCGTCTGCCAGGGGGCAGACTGCGCCGGGGATAAGGCCGAGGCCCGCGTGCTCGCCGTATTCATAGCTTTTTTCAAACAGCAGCTGCATACCCAGGCAGATGCCCAGCAGCGGCTTTTTCTGTGTTTCTTCGCGCAGAACAGGCACAAGGCCGGTGGCCTCGAGCTTGGCCATAGCGTCGGCAAACGCCCCGACGCCGGGCAGCAGAATGTGATCCGCCGCCCGCAAATCGTCGGCATCGCGGGTCACGCGGATCTCTGCGCCCAGGCTTTTGACACTGGACGACAGGCTGAACAGGTTGCCTACGCCGTAGTCAACAATAGCAATCATGTGAAATTCCCTCCCCTAAAAAGATCGACCCCTTAAACCCCTGAAATCTCATCCAGCGCTGCGAAGAAACGCTGCATCTGCTGGGGTGTGCCGATGGTGATGCGCAGGTAATCCGAGATGCGCGGCGCGTTGAAATGACGGATGAGGATGCCGCGGGCGCGGAGCTTTTCAAAAATTTCCTTGCAGGGCATCCGATCGGTGGTGGCGAACAAAAAGTTCGTGGCAGAGTCAAACACGGTAAAACCGCGGCGGCGCAGCTCGTCGGTGGTGTGGGTGCGCTCGGCAATGACCTTTGCTGTTACATCGGCAAAATAGGCCTCGTCGGAAATGGCCGCCACACCCGCCGCCTGGGTCATGGAATTGACATTGTAGGGGCTGTAACTGAACTTGACGCGGTTCATATCGGCAATCAGCTCGGGCCGCGCGATGCAGAAGCCCAGCCGCGCCCCCGCCAGGTTGTGGGTTTTGGAGAAGGTGTGGGTGATGACGAGGTTGTCGTAGGTTTCCAGCAGCGGCAGGCAGCTCGACCCGGCGGGCGCAAACTCGACGTAGGTCTCGTCCACAATGACGATGTTGTCGGGGTTCGTTTTCAGCACTTCCTCGATGGCGTCCACCGGGGCCAGCAGGCTTGTCGGGGCGTTCGGGTTGGCAATGACGATCGTCTCATGCAGGCCGCAGTACTTTTTAAGGTCGATGGTCAGGTCACTTTCCAGCGGGATGACGTGCTGCGGGATGTGCAGTAAATCACACAGCACTGTGTAAAAACTGTATGTCACATCGGCAAAGGCCAGCGGCGTATTTTCATCGCAAAAGGCCCGCAGCGCCAGCAGCAGGTTTTCGTCGCTGCCGTTGCCGCAGAGGATGTTTTCCGGGCGCACGCCCCAATGCCTGGCAATGGAGGCATTCAGGTCGCCGTTTGTCAAATCGGAGTACAGCCGCAGCCCGGGCACGGCCGCCGCCACCGCCGCCGCCACGCCGGGCGCGGGCGGATACGGGTTTTCGTTGGCGTTGAGCTTGACGATGTCAGCGATTTTGAGCTGCTCGCCGGGGGTGTAAGGCTCCAGCGACGCAAGGGTTTTGGTAAAATAACGGCTCATGGGTGATCCTCCCCATCCGGTATGTAGAATTGGTCAAGATGCCATTTGGCGTGGTTTTCGTCGATGTAGCGCCAGATGGTGTCATAGTCGAGTTGGTCGCGGATGATGTGGTCATAATATCCGCGCTGCCATAATTGCGTGCCAGCTGTGCGGTTTGTCATACGTTTGAGCGTGGAAACAAATGCCGGAACGGATTGATTGGCACGCACGGTTGTAGGGGGCGGCGTCCTCGACGCCCCGGACGGGCCTTGGGTGACTGCAATAATCAAATGAATATGATTTGGCATGACCACAAATTTTTCAATTTGCAAATCCGGGTAAAAATTTTCCATGGCTTCAATTTGCGCGATAACAATTTTACCGTGCGGCGACGGCAGCGTGCGCGGGGCGTCGAGGACGCCGCCCCCTACGACACGGCCGAAAACTTTTGCTTTATCCCGGGAACAAATCGTGATAAAATACGCGCCAACTGTGCCATAATCAAATTGAGGCAAACGGTTGGATTTCCGCTTCGGTAAACTCATTCCTCAAACCGTATCGTCACACTCTTGGCGTGGGCGTGCAGCCCCTCGTGCTCGGCAAAATTGGCGATGCGGCCCTGGACTTCACCCAGAGCTTCGCGGGTGTAATAAATAAAGCTCGACTTCTTGACGAAATCGTCCACGCCCAAGGGGCTGGAGAACCGCGCCGTGCCGCTGGTAGGCAGCGTGTGGTTCGGGCCGGCAAAGTAGTCGCCCAGTGCCTCGGGCACATTTTTCCCCAAGAAGATGCTGCCGGCATTCTGCACAGAGTTGAGTACGGCAAACGGGTCGTCAACGCAAATTTCCAAGTGCTCCGGCGCGATGATGTTCACGGCCTCGATGGCCTTGTTCATATCGTCGGTGACGATAATTTTGCCGTTCGTGTCCACGCTGGCGCGGGCAATGGCGGCGCGGGGCAGCTGCGGGATCTGCACTTCCAGCTCAGCCTGCACGGCCTTAGCCAGATCCCAGCTGTCGGTGACGAGCACCGGACTGGCCAGCTTGTCGTGCTCGGCCTGGCTGAGCAGGTCTGCCGCGACCCAGGCGGGGTTGCAGGTACCGTCAGCCAGAACCAGAATCTCCGACGGTCCGGCGATCATGTCGATGCCGACCTTGCCGAACACCTTGCGCTTTGCCGTTGCAACGTAGATATTGCCGGGGCCGACGATCTTATCCACGGCGGGCACGCTCTCGGTGCCGTAGGCCAGCGCGGCCACGGCCTGCGCACCGCCGGTCTTGAAAATCAAATCAATACCCGCAATGACCGCCGCCGCCAGAATGGCGGGGTTCACCTTGCCGTCCTTGCCTGCGGGGGTCGTCATGACGATCTGCTTGACGCCCGCGACCTTGGCGGGGATGACATCCATCAAAACGGTCGAGGGGTACGCCGCTGTGCCGCCCGGCACGTAGACGCCCGCCCGCTGGATGGGGGTGTACTTCTGCCCCAACACAATGCCGGGTCTGTCGTTGACGACAAAATTTTTGTGCAGCTGCTGCTCGTGGAAGTGGCGGATGTTCTCAGCGGCCATCTTCAGCGTTGTGATGAACTCCGGGTCGGTCTTTTCCAGTTCGGCAAAGGCCTCGTCAATCTCCTCTTGGCTGACGCGGACGTCGGTCAGCTCGGCGTGGTCGAACTTGGCGGCGTACTCGATCAAAGCGGCATCACCTCGGGCGCGGACATCCGCGATGATGGCGTCGACGGTGGCTTCCACGTCGGCTTCGGCGCGGATATCACGGTTCAAAATTTCCTCGGGGCGTACCTCATCAAAGTCATACAGACGGATCATTTTGCAAGAGCCTCCTTCATTTTATTCAGCAGCTCGGTCAGCTGGGCGTATTTGAACTTGTAGCTCGCCTTGTTGGCGATAAACCGCGCCGAGATCGGCATGAACTCCTCAATCACGGTCAGGTCATTTTCACGTAAGGTCGTGCCGGTCTCGACGATATCGACGATGACGTCGGACAGGCCCAAAATCGGGGCCAGCTCAATGGAGCCGTTCAATTTAATAATGTCAATGTCGCGGCCCCGGCGCTCGTAGTGGTCGCGGGCAATGTTGACAAACTTCGTAGCAACGCGCAAAGCACGGCTTTCGTCGTCAGCAAAGTTCGCGGGGCCAGCCACGCACATGCGGCATTTGCCCATGCCGGTATCCAGCAGTTCATACACATCCGCGCCGGACTCGGTCAGGATATCCTTGCCCACGATACCGATATCCGCCGCGCCGTGCTCCACGTAAATGGCGACGTCGCTGGGCTTGACGAGGAAGTACCGCACGCAGGCGTCGGGGTTTTCCACCACCAGCTTGCGGGTGTCGTTGTAATCCTCGGTGGCGCTGTACCCGGCACCCGCCAGCAGCTTGTAGGCCTTGTCGCCCAAGCGGCCCTTCGGCAGCGCAATATTCAGCCAGGTCTTTTCGCCGCCCTGCTGCTGTACCGGGGGCAGCGGCGCGGCCAAGCGTTCCAGCTCGTCCAAGTACATCGCAAAGCCGATGGCGTTTGCGCCGGGGGTGAACCGCTGCATCAGGTAGTCGTAGCGGCCGCCCTTGAGCACCGCGCGGGGGATGCCCGCCACGTACCCGGTGAACACAAGGCCGTTGTAATATTCCATTTCGTCCGCCATGCTCAGATCCAGCTGGGTGCCGCGGCCATCCTCGCCCAGGGCGTTCTGCAGGACCTGCAATTCTTCCAGGGCGTTGCGCTGGGCGTCGCACAGGCAAGCGGCGCGGGCTTTCGTCAGCGTCGCGCCCAGAGGGCCGTGCAGGTCAAGCAGCCCAGTCAGTGCGGCGGCTGCGGTGTCGTCCAGCCCGGTATCCAGCGCAGCAGTGCGCAGTTCGTGGGCGTTTTTGGCACGCAGGAAGTCCAGCAGCCTGGCCCGCGCCTCGGCGGGGACGTTCAGCGCGTCCAGCAGGCCGGTCAGGTAGCCCATGTGGCTGACTTCCAGCACGGTGGGCACATCCAGTGCGGCCAGGCTTTGCAGGGCCAGCCGCACCACGGCGGCCTGCTCGTCGGCATCTACTGCGCCCATGCTCTCCAGACCCATCTGGTGGATGGTCTGGAAGGTGTGGCTCTCGCGGCTGGGGCGGCAGACTTCTTCATTATAATAAAAGCGCTTGCACTCCCCCGCTGCGGGCTGGGCCGTCTTGGCGATGGACAGCGTCACATCGGGCTTGATGGCGCGCAGCTTGCCGTCCAGGTCAGTGAAGGTGATGACCTGGGAATCCGGCAGGAAGCGCTGATACTCCTGATAGAGGGCGTATTCCTCAAACCGGGATGCGCGGTACTTGCGGTAGCCTGCGCCCTCGTACAGGGCACGCAGGCGGAAAGTCGCCTGCTCGGCGGGGGTGAAGCTCTTGAGTTCGATTTCCATAACGTTCCTACCTCTCTCGTCCAATACAAATTCTATTATACTTTAGCGCGGTAAAGTTGTAAAGTGCTTTTGTAGTAAAATCGCGGACATTTGTGCGCGGAAATTGCGGCTACGGTGCGGCGGCCAGAGGACTGGCCGCCCTACGGCCGTGGCACTTGTGTAGGGCGGGCAGTCCCATGCCCGCCGCGGCGCGATCCCGCAGCAACAAATACAAAAAGGCGCACCTTTGCCATAAAACAAAGATGCGCCTTGCGCGTTTGGTGTATCAGCCCTTGCAGCCCTGCTCCTCCCAGTCGCCTGCCACAGCGGGGTCAACGATCTGGGTGGGGTCAATCTTGCCGTCCGCCGTGCGGGGGGCCTCCGTGTGGCCCAGCTCGACCGGGTTCACGTTGGGGGTGTCGTAGTCGGCAGCCTTCGGGGCGGGGGTCTCTTCAACTTCCGCAGGTTCCTCGGGCTTTTCCTCCTCGGCGGGGACGGCAGGTTCTTCAGGTGCGGCGGGGGCGGGTTCAGCCACAGCGGACGCATCGTCAGCGGGCTCGGCGGAATCGGTCTCAGGCTCGACCTCGTCCTCCGAACCCCAAATATGCTCGTACTCGTCGTCGTGATGCGCACGGTTCTGCAGAACATAAACGGCAGCGCCCACAGCAGCGGCGCCCACGGCCAAACCGGCCAGTTTTTTCAGTAAAGACATGGTCAAAACCTCTTTTCGAGTAAAAATCTTGTGTTTGCGGTTAGTATACCACAATCGTTTCCAAAATACAAGTGCCGAATCCTACAACACAGGTGGGAAAAAGTGGACGCTTTTCATACAATGTACAACTTGTCGAAAATGGAGCGGTGTGGTATGATGTACAGGAATTTTGCAAAAAGAGGGTCTAATAAGGTGAAGTATATTTTCCAGTTTGCCCGCATCACGGCGTTCTGCCTGGCGGGCGAGGTTCTGGCGGTGGTGCTGCCGCTGCCCATCCCGGCCAGCGTGTACGGCCTGCTGCTGATGGTCGCGGCGCTGAAAACAGGCGTGCTCAAGCTCGACCAGGTGCGGGAGACCGGGCTGTTTTTGACCGGCATCTTCCCGCTGCTGTTCGTCCCGGCGGCGGCCGGCGTTGTGGAGCTGGGCAGCCAGCTTATGGATTTGCTGCTGCCCGCCGTGCTGGCTATCGTGCCCATCACGGCGCTGGTCATGGCCGTGACCGGCATGGTCGCGCAGAAATGCGCAGGCAGAAAGGAGCACAAAAATGGCTGAATTTTTGCAGCAATGCGGCAGCTGGGGCGTGCTGGCGACGCTGGCGGCCTACGCGGCGGGCGTCTGGGTCAACCGCAAGACTGGCAAGGCACTGTTCAATCCCCTGCTGATGGGCAGCATCTTCGTCATCGTGTTTTTAAGCTGCTTCGGCGTGCCCTACGCCGACTATAAATCCAGCGCCCAGCCCATCAGCTGGCTGCTGATGCCTGCCACGGTCAGCCTGGCGATCCCCCTGTATGAAAAATGGGAGCTGCTGGAAAAGAACCTGGCCGCGATCTTTGCGGCCATTGCGGCGGGTGTGCTGACGAGCCTGGGCAGCGTGCTGGCGATGGCGTGGGTGCTGAGAATCGAGCGCACCCATGCGGTGAGCTTTCTGCCCAAGTCGGTCACGACGGCCATCGGCATGGATGTGGCCGAGACGCTGGGCGGTGCGGCGGCGCTGGCGGGCGCGGTCATCATTCTGACCGGCATTGTTGGCAGCCTGATGGGTGAGACGGTCTGCAAGGTCTGCCATATTACAGACCCGCTGGCCAAGGGGCTGGCACTGGGCACCTCGGCCCATGCCATCGGCACGAGCAAAGCCTTACAGATGGGCGAGGTCGAAGGCGCCATGAGCGGGCTTGCGATTGCGGTTGCGGGTATCATGACCGCGATCCTGGCCCCGGTGGCGGCAAATTTTTTGCCGTAAAGGGGCGATAAGGGAAAGAGGCGGGGCGTCGAGGACGCCGCCCCCGAGGCGCGGGTCCCGCTTGGCGGCGCACAACGAGCGCCGCCAGTTTGCTCCGCAAACCCGCTCTTGCGGTTGTTTGCCCCACAGGGGCAAACATTGTTCGCCACCCCAGTTTCGCTTCGCTCAACTGTGGCCCCTGACTCACAACCCCGCACCACGTCGCAACAGCGGCAGTTTTCTTTGCCAGCTTTCTTTTGCGGCCAAAAGAAAGCTGCCTCCCGGGAGCCTGCCGTTTATCCTTTAGCCGATACTCTCAAAAATACCCGGTATCCGTGTGCACATCCGCGCTTTCCAGTCCCATGGATACCCCTAACGCTTCATCTACGCGGCGCATATCGTCGGGCGGGATGATACCTGCCCGCTCCCGCAGGCGGCGTTTGTCGAGGGTGCGAATCTGTTCGGTCAAAATGATGCTGTCCTTCGCCAGGCCGCAGCGGTCGGCCCGCACGCTGATATGTGTGGGCAGCCGGTTTTTGTCCTGGCGGCTCGTGATGGCTGCTGCAATGACCGTGGGACTGTGCCGGTTGCCGATCTCATTCTGGATGATAAGTACCGGCCGTATGCCCCCCTGCTCGGACCCGACGACCGGGCTTAAGTCGGCGTAGAAAACCTCTCCGCGGTGGACTTCCATAAGAAAAACCTCCCTTTGCTTGTTACTCAAAGTATAAGCAGAGGGAGGTCTTTTTAATCATCCGCCGTGATTTTTGCAGCGAGGGCATCGCCTTTTTCACACAGCGCTGTAAACAGCTTGGTGTTTTCCAAGGGCCGCATCACCAGCCGGGTGCGCACGGCGTCCACTGCCGCACACCCGAAGAGCACGGCAAAAATCGCGAACAGCGTGTACACCACCGAGCTGTGGTGCGCCTGGGCCTGCAAAAGGCCGTTCCACAAAAAGTTGCGGAACGCGGGCACCTGATGCAGAATGTAAACGCCCAGCGTCGTGCCGGACAGGGCGTTGACCCACCGCACACAGCCGAGATCCAAATTTTTAAACAGGTAGAACAGCGCCAGCGCGGCCAGCAGGTTGGGCAGTGCGCCCAGCGCCGTGCGGTAGTAGGCCACGTACTGGAACGCCTTGCCGTCGGTCAGACCGCGCGTTTCCAGCACAGCGCGGATGGCCGTGTTGACCAGCGGCAGCCCCAGCCCAAGGGCCAGCGCCGCCGCGCGGTTTTGCAAAAGGCGGGCCAGGCGGTTTTCGGGATAGCGGCGCAGGTAGGCGGCCAGCAGGTACTCATACAAAAACATCCAGGCAGTGTCGCTGACGATGCCGTTCTCGCCGAAAAGCGTCGGGTAGAGGATCATCGGAACGGCCAGCACGGCCAACAGCCCCCGGTGCGCGGTGCGCGGCAGGCCACGCAGTACGCGGTTCAGCAGCGGCACGCAGAGCAACAGCAGCAGATAGTCCGAGATAAACCATAGCTGCCGGGTCGAGGCCGGGAACGCCGCCCACCGCAGCGCACCGAGGGAGACATCCAGCCCGGCGAGCCTGCACAGCAGCGTGACGGGCACCGTGTAGAGCCACAGCGACAGCCACAGCGAGAGCGGGCGGCGTGTTTTGTACGGCTGTTCGCACAAAAACCATCCGCCGATGAGGATGAACACGCTGCACGCAATGCGCGACCCGCAGCCGATGAGGCAGAATGCGAAGGAGGACGGCAGCGTGGTATAGTCCGCAATGCCGCCCTGCCCGGTCAGATGGTCGCCGATGATGAGCAGCATACACAGGATGCGCAGCAATTCTAAATTGCTGCTGCGCTGGGTCTTGCCGGGCATGGGAACCTCCTTGAAAAATGACAGCAAAATTGTAGGGGCCGGACATACCAGGCCCGCGGCCTATAAATAGGAGCGTATTTGCGGGAAAGCCGAGGGCTGGACAAGTCCGGCCCCTACAGGGCGCCTGTTTCCAGAATCACCACTGCACTCGCAAGTCCACGTTCATGGCTCAAGCTGACATGCACAGTCAAATTCTGCTCCGCAGCCCAGGCGGCGGCAGCGCCGGTCAGGGCAAAGTACGGTGCGCCGCTTTCCTGGCGCAGCACGGCAAGCTCGGGCATGGCAAAGCCGCCCAGGCCGGTGCCAGCGGCCTTCAAAAAGGCCTCCTTCGCAGCAAAGTTCGCGGCGGCAGTCTCGGCCCGGTGCTTATCCCCCAAAGCGGCCAGCAGGGCCTGTTCTTCGGGGGCAAACACATGGTCAAGAAAGCTCTGCCGAGTGATGCTTTTTTCCATGCGGCCTGCATCACACAGGTCAATGCCGACGCCCAAAATCATGAAATCACCGCTTTCAGCAGTGCTTCCCGCTCGTTGGGCAGTTTTCCTTCCATGACGGCAGTCAGCAGCATTTGCAGGGTCGCGCCGACGTCCGGCCCGGCGGGGATGCCGGCATCCATTAAATCCGCGCCGTTCACGGTCAGCTGGCGCATGGAGTAGCAGCCGGTCTTGGCAAGTTCGTCCATGCGGTGCTCAAAGGCCGCTACATCAGCGCGGCGGGCGGCGACCTCCGGCGTCCTGGCGTGGGCGTCCAGGTCAGCGTATTTCAGCACACAAAGGCGGCGCAGGAAAATCGCGCCGTTGCGGTTCAGCAATTTCAAAATCCCGGCATCGTCGGCAGGCAGCGGTGCGTCGTGTACGGCAATCAGCCCCACCGCGCCGTCAATCAGGTAGGCGGGCGCTTTTAAGCGGCGCAGAATGACCCGCGCCAGCTGTGCCCCGCGCTGGTTGTGCCCCTTGAAATGCGCCGCGCCGTCCGGCCCGACGCTGCGGCACAAAGGCTTTGCAATGTCGTGTAAAAAGGTGGCCCAGCATAGCACCCGCACGCCGCGGGTGTCCTGGCCGCGCAGATCCAGCGCGGCCACGGCGGCGGCTGAATGCTGCCAAACGTCGTAACAATGCCATTTTCCGGGCTGCGTGCAGCCGATGCAGGGTAAGATCTCCGGCACAACGCCGCCTAAAATCTCGCCGTATTGTGCCAAAGTCTGCCCTGCGCCGGGGGCCAGCAGCAGGCCGTCCAGTTCGGAATACAGCCGCTCGGCGCTGACGGTGTGCAGTGTCTCCCGGGCGGTGAAAGCAGCTTCGGCGGTGGCGGCATCCAGCGCAAAGCCCAGCTTGGCGGAAAACCGCAGCGCCCGCAGAATGCGCAGCGCGTCCTCGGCAAAGCGGTCGGCAGGTGTGCCGACGCACCGCACGATGCCTGCCGCCAAATCGCGGCGGCCGCCGTACAAATCAATGATGCCCTCGCCGGGGGCGTAGGCCATGGCGTTGATGGTGAAATCCCGCCGCGCCAGATCCTCGGCCAAATCGTCCACAAACTGCACGCTGTCGGGGTGGCGGTGGTCGCGGTAGCTTCCGTCTAAGCGGTAGGTCGTCATTTCGTAGGGCTTGCCGTGCAAAATGACGGCGACCGTGCCGTGCTTTTCGCCGGTCAGGATCATCCGCTGGTCGTGGAACAGCGCCCGCATTTCGTCGGGCCGGGCGGAGGTGCAGATGTCCCAGTCGCCGGGCATACGGCCCAGCAGGCTGTCGCGCACGCAGCCGCCCACCACGTAGGCACTGTGCCCGGCAGCGCGCAGCGTTTGCAGCAGCCAGTAGGCGTCGTGCGGCAGGCGTATCGTATCGCGGCTCATGCGTTCCCCTCCCCTCTTGTGGCGTTTTTGGCGGTTATTCTTCGGTGTGGGTCCATTCCTGGGTCAAATCCACGATGCAGGCGAGGCTGTCGTCCTCGTCCTTCAGCGAATCGACCTTGGCGGCGGCCTTCTCGGCGTCCTCCATCCAGGTCAGGATAAAGTAGTTCTCGGCGGGCACGGCGTAGTAGACCCATGCGCCGTCGGCCCGCAGCAGGTCGGGCAGGTGGTCCAGCTCGGCGTCCAGCAGGCCCTGGCCTTCCTCGCCGTAGATCATCTCAGGGCCGACCTGCAGAGAGTCGATCACATTGATGCTGGAATTGATGTAGGTGTCGCGGTCAACGGTCTTGTCGCCGACCTCCCACGCGCTGGCGAACGCCTTGACCAGCAGTTCGCGGACTTCCAATTTATCGTCACCGGGTTTGTACATGGTAATTCCCTCTTTTACATAATATATGAAAACAGTATAGCACATTTTTTGCAATTTGGGTATAGGGATTTTAGAGGTATGTCCCGAAAATAAAAAAGCAGGGCGGCCAGTCCCCTGGCCGCCGCACCTCGCCTTTCGTACAACGGTATTCTTGTAGGGGGCGGCGGCCTCGACGCCCCTGCCACTACAAACTGGAATTTTCAAATTAGTCTTTGCAAATAACCTTTGAACGTTCACCATCAATTACAATTCCCTGACGGTTGTTAATTGGGCATAGATTCAAATCCGAAAACTCAGTCATTATTTTCTCGGTAACTTTCTTAAATGGTGCTGTAAGATAATGCGGAAGAACATAGAAATCAATCAAATCAAGCCCTGCATCATCTTCTTGTGAGTAGTCCTCCGGCTTTTCATCCATTTGCTCGATATATTGGATGCTTGGAGCGCATATAATCGCACCTGCCGATTCACCAATCATCAGTTTTCCCTTTGCCAATTCTTTCCTCAACAGCTCATCCGTTCCCGTTTTACGGAGCTGGTCTATAAGGAAAAAAGAATTTCCGCCGGTAAAATATATCACATCCGCATCTTCAAAAACAGACTGTATCGTTGAATAAGCCTCCGTTGAAATATCAATTTCAGTTACGATTGCTCCCAACTTTTTGAATAATTTTCGAGCCGAGCCGACATAACCGGTGTAGCCTTCACGCAGCGAAGCTGTTGGAATAAATGCGACTTTTTTATTTTCAATTTCTTCCTTTATCAGACTTCCTACACTTGAAAAGTGCGAACATAAAAACAGTTTCATCAATATTCTCCTTTATATATAAATTTCGATTTATAGTTCTAAGTATACCATATCCAGACCTTGTGCGCCACTCTATTGACACGGCGCAAAACCGGGCTATAATGGTTGTAGGTACAACGATGTAGGTACATCTTTCTGAAGCCCGGGAGGCGTCTATGGACATTACCGAACGAAAAATCACAAAAATTGCGCGTGAGGCCGAAAAACTCGTCCTCTGCACCCTGCGGGAACAGGGTGTGGGCACGGCGGAAATCGACCTGATCCACGCCCTGCGCCACCACCCCGGCTGCACCCAGGCGGCCTTGGCCGAGCTGCTGCACGCCGACAAGGCGGCCATCGCAAGGCGCACGAAAAACCTTGAGGCCAAGGGCTATCTTGTCCGCGAAGATGCCCCCAACGATCGGCGCAGCCAGTTTTTGTACCCGACCGGGAAGGCTGAGAACCTGAAATCCTCGAAGGCAGAGATCGAGGCGGCCTTCTATGAGTACCTGACCGCCGCGCTGCCCGCCGACGAGGCCGCTGCCTTTGCGGCAACGCTGGATAAGCTGTACCATCGGTCCAAGACCGAGAGCCGCGCGGGGTTCCCGCATTTCCAAAGGGAGTGCAAGACAGACGATGAAGCGTGAAAAACAATTCCGCCCGGACAAAATCGGCGACTATTTCCGCATCGAGTGGCTGCCGCTGGTGTTGGTCACGGTGTCGGGCCTTATCTACAACATCGGTCTGCTGGCCGCGCCCTGGTTTGAGGGGCGGCTGGCCCAATGCCTGGCCGACATTCTGGGCGGCAACGCGGCAGCGTCCGCCATGGCGATGCTCGTACTGGCTTACATCCTCGTCACGCTGCTGGTGCAGGCGGCGCGGTTCATTAAGCGGTTTTACGTGCGACGCTTTGCCAACAACATCAACCGCCGGATGAAGGGCGTGCTCTACGCCAACCTTGTGCGCCAGAGCCGCGCCGCGCTGGAAAAAGAGGGCGCGGGCGAGCTGATGACCAAGGCCATCTCCGATGTGGACGACTGCGTCGAAGGAATGCGCAAATTCACGACCGAGGTGTTCGACACCGGCGTGGCGCTGGTGGGCTACATCGTCATGCTGCTGGTGTATGACTGGCGGCTGGCACTGCTCAGCCTGTTGTTTACGCCGGTCTCCTACGTCTGCGCCGCTGGGATGAAAAAGCCGGTGCAGCGCGAAGGGGCGGCCTACAAAAAGGCAGCGGGCGCTTTGCGCGCCGCCACGCTGGATCGTGCCCGGAACGCCGCGACCTACCGCAACTACGGCTGTGAGACCGCCCGCGAGGAACGGTACGAGGATGTGCTGAAAAACTACGAGCGGACCGCCGTGCGCAGCAATGTCTGGCAGTCGGCGCTGCCGCCGCTCTACCTGGCTGTGTCCGAGGCGGGCGTGCTGTTTATCTTGTGGTTCGGCGCGAAGAACGTCCTGGGCACCGGTTGGTGCGCCTGGAATATTGCCGCGTTCACGACGTTTTTGTCCTGCTTCACGAAACTGGTCGTCAAGTCATCGAAAGTTGCAAAGCTCTTCAACTCCGTCCAAAAAGCCGAAGTTTCCTGGCGGCGCATCAAGCCGCTGATGAAGCTGCCGGAGCAGCTGGCCCCGCTGGAGGTCCCAGCCCCCGCCGACGTGACGCTGAAAAACCTCTCCTTCGCCTACGCCGACGAACCGATTTTTGCAGGGCTTACTCTGACGGCGCACCCCGGCGATATCATCGGCATCACCGGTCCGGTCGCCTGCGGTAAATCCACGCTGGGGCGTGTGTTCCTGTGTGAAGCGCCCTACGGCGGCTCGGCAAAGTTCGGGGACAAAGAGTTCTCGAACCTGACACCGCGGCAAATCTCCGCCACGGTCGGCTACCTGGGCCATGACCCAGAGCTGAGCGCCGACACCGTGAAAAATAACGTCCTCTGCGGCGGTGCGCAGGACACCGCGCCCTATCTGGCCGCCGCCGCGCTTGACGGCGAGGTGCGGGCCATGGAGCAGGGCCGAGATACCGTCATCGGCCCCAGCGGTACGCGGCTTTCCGGCGGGCAGGCCCAGCGTTTGGCGCTGGCCCGCACGCTGGCCCACCCCCGCCCGGTGTTGGTGCTGGACGACCCATTCTCGGCGCTGGACCGCCATACCGAGGATACCGTGTTTGCAAATTTGCAGACCTACGCCAAAGATAAAGTCGTGTTCCTGATTTCCCACCGGCTGTACCACTTCCCGCAGATGCGGCAGGTGGTTTTTATGGAGGATGGAAAGACCACTGTGGGCACCCACGACAAGCTGATGGCGGCGGTCCCCGCGTACCGCCAGCTGTACGAAAGCCAGACAGGAGGGCAGCAAAATGAAAACGAGCAATAAAAACGGTGTGGCTGCCGCCCTGCGCACGGCGGCCATGGCACACTGTTTTTTGACAGTTGGCGTGATTTTGTGCGTGGCTGCGTCGGTTGCGGCGTCGCTGCTGCCGCCGCTGCTGCTGGCACGCTGCATCGACCGTCTGACGGCGGGCCTGCCGCTGACGATCTGGGCCGTGCTGGCCTACTTTGCCAGCCTGGCGCTGGAGGGTGTTTTATCCAGTGCGCAGGAGAGTCTGCTGGTCGTTTTTGGTCAGAAGATGACCCACGCGCTGCGCTCGGAAATGTCCCACAAGCTGACCCGGCTGCCCGCCGCCACGCTGGTGGATCAGAACCCCGGCGAGGTGGCCGCGCGGTTCTCCGGCGATGTGGACACGGTGGAGGCACTGTTCACGTCGGGCATCATCAGCATGGTGGCGGACGCCTGCCGCATCATTTCTATCATGGCGGTCATTTTTGTAAAAAATCCCGGCCTGGCGCTGATTTTTCTGCTGGTGATGCCACTGTTTGCGGTGTTCACCCGCCGTGTGCAAAAGCGGATGCTGGCCGCCCAGCTGGACAACCGCCGCGCTGTGGCCGCCGTTTCCGGCCAGGTGCCCGAGACGCTGCACAACATCCGCACGATTCGCGCACTGGGCATGGAAGCCTACATGGAGCGCCGCTATGACCAGCGCATTGCAGACAGCTATTCCGCGATGGAACGCACGAATTTCTATGATGCCATCTACTCCCCCGCTGTGCTGACGCTGAACGCCGTGGTGGTGGGTATCGTTATGCTGCTCTCGGCGTCGGGCAACGGCACGGCTTTGGCGCTGTTTGGTATGTCGGTTGGTACTTCGGTGGCCATTATTAACTACATATCGCGTATTTTTGCGCCCATTGAAAGCTTGGGCATGGAGATCCAGACTATCCAGTCCGCCATGGCGGGTGTCAAGCGCATTGACGCATTTCTGGCGCAGCCGGAACGCACGATCCCCGCGGAACGCACCAAAGCCGCCCGGGGTGACGTGGAGCTGGCCCACGTGACCTTCGGCTATGGAGAAAAGCACGTGCTGAACGATTTCTCGATGACCGTCAAGCAGGGCGAGCAGGTCACGCTGGTGGGCCGCACCGGTGCGGGCAAGAGCACCGTGTTTAAGCTGCTGCTGGGGCTGTACCCGCCCGAGAGCGGTACGGTTACGATCGGCGGCGTGAATGTGGCAGACATCAAGGACCGTGAGCGCCGCACCTGCATCAGCTGCGTGGAACAGCACTTCGCCCGCGTGCCCGGCACGGTGCTGGATCAAATCACGCTGGGCGACCCGCAGATTACAGAAGTAATGGCAAAGAACGCCGCGAAACTGGCGGGCATCGACGCAGCCATTGCGGCCATGCCCGGGGGGTACGATACCGTGTGCAGCGAGGGGATGTTCTCCCAGGGCGAGTGGCAGCTGCTGTCCATCGCCCGCGCCGCCGCCGCAGACCCCGCTGTACTGCTGCTGGATGAGATCACCGCGAACCTAGACGCTGAGACGGAAGCCCGCGTGCTGGAAGCCCTGCGCCGGGCGTCCGAGGGCCGCACGGTACTGTCGGTGTCCCACAGAATTTATGAGAGCCTGGGCGGGCGGACGGTAGAAATTAAAATGTTATGATTTTTCGCCTGTTTTCGGAAAAACCCTTGACCTTCCAGTGGGTGCAGGGTGTACGATGACCGGGAAAGGAGCGTGATGTTATGAACATCAAGCAGACAGCGGATGCGTCGGGCGTATCGGCGCGGAACATTCGCTACTATGAGCAGGCGGGGTTGCTGGCCCCGGCACGCAACCCAGAGAACGACTACCGTATCTATACGGATGCCGATGTGCGGACGCTGAAACTGATTCGTGTGCTGCGCACACTGGATATGCCAGTGGAGGATATCCGCGCGGTGCTGAGCGGTACACTGCCGCTGACCGAGGCTGCTGAACGCCAGCGCCGACAGCTGGAGGCCGAGCAGCAAAAGCTGGCAGCGGCCGCAGCCTTCTGCACGGAGCTGGCCGCCGACGGCCGAACGGCGGCAGAGCTGGATGTGGACGACTGCCTGGCACGGATGGACTCCCCTGCCCCGGCGGGCGGCTGGTTTACCGGCTGGGTGCAGGACTACCGGAAGATGGCGGCTGCCGAGCATAAGCGGCAGTTTACCTTTACGCCGGACACCGCCATCGGCACGCCGCAGGACTTTACGGCAGCACTGCTGGCGTGGGCAGACGAAAACGGCGTGGATGTGACCATAAGCAGGGAGAGCATGACCCCGCATTTTATGCTGGATGGCATTGAGTACAGGGCCGTGCGGTATTCGAGCCATGTGCGCAATATCCCGATACTGCGGGTGCGGTGTGAGGTGTGCGATCCATCGGCGCTGGCGGTGGAGGGCGACCCGAAGCGGCTGCGAGTGCAGAGATTTCTGCACTACGGTCTGCCGGTGCTTGTATGCCTTGCATTGGCGGTGGTCTGGGTCTGCACCCGGAATATGCCGCTTTGGCCCGACAAGGCGGCTATGCTGCTGGTGCTGGGCGCTCTTGGCATCGGGTACGGCTTCCGCGGGTGGTATCTCTACTACAACGATCGGGACCAATAAAAAATGGGAGACAGCGCGGGCTGTCTCCCATTTGATTTATCCCAGCAGCAGTTTGTGCAGCTCGTCCACCGTGTCGGCCAGAGCGGTGGCCCCGGCGGCGGTCAGCTCCTCGGCAGAGCCGTAGCCGTAGACAGCGCCGATACACGGCAGGCCGTTCTTCTTGGCACCCACCACGTCGTGCTCGCGGTCGCCGACCATGACGACGCGGCTCTTGTCAGTGATGCCCGCCGTTTCCAGCGCGTAGGCAATGACCTCAGCCTTGTCGGTGCGCGTCTCGTCCATTGTGGCACCGCAGACAAAATCGCAGTACTGCGCCAAATCAAAGTGCGTCATAATGCGCTTGGCAAAGTCCTCAGGCTTGCTGGTGGCGATGATGACGGTTTTCCCGGCGGCTTTCAGATCGGCCAGCAGGGCCGGGACGCCGTCATAGACCTCATTTTCAAAAATGCCTTTCGTGGGAAAATACTCCCGGAACGCGCTGACTGCGTGGTCGGCCTCGGCGTCGCTCAATCCTGCCAGTGTGCGGAACGAGTCGATCAGCGGCGGCCCCAAAAATTTGCGTAGTGTGGCTTCGCTGGGGATTTCCAGCCCCAGCTTGCGGCAGGCGTACCGTACCGAGTTCAAAATACCCAGCGCGGAGTCGGTCAGCGTGCCGTCCAGGTCAAACAAAATAACATCGTAATTGCGCATAAAAATCCTTTTTAGTTAAATTTGAACAGCTTTTGGGCAATGCGGTAGCCGCCAATGCTGATCTTGCTGCCCAGCCAGCCGGGCAGGTTGCAGCCCTCGGCTACCGAGAAACGGCAGCGGCGGTACAGGTGGCCGTCGTGGGCTTTCAGGTCGTCCCACAGCTGCTTGCGCTTGGCCAGCGCCTCCTTACTGCCGTCCAAAGTCAGGAAGATGCTGGAAATCGCCATCATCATCGAGAAATAGTTCAGCATATAGGCGCGCAGCTTGTTCTGCTCCGGCGGCAGGGCGTAGACGTCCACAGCATTCATCATGATGCGGGTGACGCGCAGCTGCTGATCTACGCGTTTGATCATGTTGGCCTCGTTGACGCTCTGATCCTCGCGGCCGATGAAGTAGCGGTAGAGGTCAAGGTTCATATAGTAGATAGTCTTGACCTGGGGCAGCGGCTGGTACACAAAGATGTTGTCGACGTAGAAGGTGTGCTTGGGCAGTTCCATGCCGCTCTGGCGCAGGATCTCGGTGCGGTAGATGACACTGTGCATCAGGATGTTTTTGTTCGGCGGGAACTTGCCGATCTCCTGCCAGGTAAAAACGCGGCCTTCGGGCAGGATGCCCTTGTAATCGACGATGTTGCGCGTATTATCGGCAACGTGCTCGTAGACGTAGTTCGCCATCATCAAATCAAGCGGATGCTCGTCGTTGAGGTGGGCACGCAGCTCGGCCAGAGCTTTTTGCAGCGCGTCGGTGTCCAGCCAGTCGTCGGAGTCGACGACCTTGAAATAGACGCCCGTCGCGTTGCGGATGCCCTGGTTGACGCCCTCACCGTGGCCGCCGTTCTCCTGATGGATGACGCGAACGATGGTGGGGTATTTTTCGGCGTAGGAGTCGGCAATTTTGCCGGTGTCGTCCTTGGAGCCGTCGTCGACAAGGATGATCTCGGCATCCTCGCCTGCGGTGAGCAGGGTCTCGATGCAATGATCCATGTAAGCGGCCGAGTTGTAGCACGGCACGGTAAAGGTGATGAGTTTCATAAAAAGCTCCTTTTTAAAAGGCATAATATACTTATTATAGGATACCGCGTTTTGACGAAAAAAACAAGGGAAAGTTTTGTGAAAAGGCTTCCCCCTAGGGGGAAGCTGTCCGCGAAGCGGACTGATGAGGGGCAGATGCCCCGCAATAGCCCATTTGTGGGTGGCTGCGGCAAGTGCGCCCCTCATCCGACCTCGTTTCGCTCGGCCACCTTCCCCCTCTGGGGGAAGGCTTTACATATAGTACGATTCACCGTGCCGCATTATTGCAAAAAAATACCCCCGGCGCGGGGCTTGCGGGCCGCGCCGGGGGCGAGGGTTAAAAAGAGGTCTTAAAAAAGATCGTTGCGGTTGAAATTGTGGATGCCCGAAGGGATCACATCATTGTAGACATCCTCCGGCAGACCGTAGGGCCGTTCCGGATCCAGAAAACCGTGCATCCATTCGGCCAAAGTGTGCAGCTTCAACATTGTAACCCCGTCTCCTTTCCTAGTGTAGGGCAAGTAGTTTGGGAGGCTTTCCGCTTCCCTTGTTCTGTCTTTATTATATGCGAAAGATCTGACTTTTGCAAGCTGCATTTTGTACAAACTTACAAAAGTTATTTGTATATATTCCACTATTTCGGCAAACTGTACATATGCACGTTGCGACTGTACGCATCACGCGGACAATTCCTCCCATGCCTCCTGCATGGTATCAGCCGAGAAGAGAAACTCGCCGCTCTCGGAAAAGACTTCAATGTGGCCGCCGACGTATCTGAACTGCTGAGTCATGGTATGTATCGCCTTTCTTATCTGGTATGTCTTTATTATACCAGACGGAAAGTACGATAATTTGGACTTTAACTCTTCTGTACCGATTTTTGAGGGTGATAAACGGTACTTTCAACGCCCCGTAGCACGAAAACGACCCACCCGCAGAGCAAAAACCAGTAAAAGGTGTAGCGCGGGCAGACCAGGCCCGCCAGGTTGCCCCACTCATCGGCATAATCCCAGACGGCGATATGCAAAAGGCGGCGGCAGACCGCGCCCACAGCCAGCTCCAGCCCGCTGACGCCCGCCGCGCCCAGGGCCGCCGCGACCGCCAGCGGCAGCGGCCCGGCGGCCAGTGCCTGCAAAAGGCAGAGGCAGACCCCGCCCGCCAGAAACATCGTCCAGTGGGTGGTGCCGCGCCAGGCCAGTTCCAGTGCGGCATAGGCCCCGCCGCCCAGACAAAACAGAGAAAGACGTTCCAACATACAAAATCCCCCTGCACAAGCTGTTAGCAACAGTATGTGCAGGGGGCGCGGGCTGTAACCGTTTTGTAAGGATGGTGGAAGTTTTTGGGAAGAAATGCCTTCCCCCTTGGGGGAAGGTGTCTGCGGCCCTGCCCGCAGACGGATGAGGGGTTGCGTTTCCGCGGCGACCCGTAAACGGACGGTATTGGTAAGCCTGCCCCTCATCAGCCGCCTGCGGGCGGCAGCTTCCCCCAAGGGGGAAGCCGGAGATTTTTTACTTCGACAGCTTCTTCAGCAGTGTGCTTCTGGTATCCCACAGCTTCTGGCTCAGGTCGACGTAGTAGCGGTGCGGGTTCTCAAAACGCTTGACTTCGTCCCACAGCGTGCCCACCTGGGCCTTGCAGAACTTCTTGATATCATCCAGGCTCGGGGAGTTGTAGACGCGCTTGCCGTTCTCATAAATCGGGGTGGACAGGCAGCGAGCCGTGCAGTTGACGTAGGTGCATTCCTTCCACGTCTCGATGGGGTCAAACAGCGTGATGCCGTGCTGGGTCTCGACCTGCTCATCGGCCATCGTGATGAGGTCGGCCATGGCCTTGCCGTCCTCGTCGTAGATACGCCAAACCTTTTTCAGGCAAGGGATCGTCATTTTCTCGGCGGATTCGGACAGCTTCATCTTCGGCGTGTAGCTGCCGTCGTCCTCTTTCACGGCGGCCAGCTTGTACACGCCGCCGAACACAGGGTCGCTCTTGGCGGTGATCATGTTTTCGCCGATACCGAAGCTGTCCACGCGGGCACCCTGCAAAATCAGGTCGCGGACGATGTACTCATCCAGAGAATTGGATGCGCAAATCGTGCAGTCGGGGTAGCCGGCCTCGTCCAGCATCTTGCGGGCCTTCTTGGACAGGTAGGCGATATCGCCGGAGTCGATGCGGATGCCCTTCGGGCGCTTGCCCATCGGCTTCAAGACCTCATCAAATACCTTGATGGCATCGGGCACGCCGTGGCGCAGCACATTGTAGGTGTCCACCAGCAGCACGCAGGCGTCGGGGTACATCTCGGCGTATTTCTTGAAAGCATCATACTCAGTCGGGAACATCTGCACCCAGCTGTGGGCCATGGTGCCGGAGGCCGGGATGCCGAAATCGCGGGCGGCCATGACGCAGGAGGTGGAGCCGCAGCCGCCGATATAAGAGGCGCGTGCGCCGAAATAGGCGGCGTCATACCCTTGGGCGCGGCGGGCGCCGAACTCCATGACCGGGCGGCCTGCGGCAGAGCGCACGATGCGGTTTGCCTTGGTGGCAATCAGGCACTGGTGGTTGAAGGTGACGAGCAGCAGCGTTTCCAGCAGCTGGCACTCGATGGCCGGGCCTTCGACGGTGACGATCGGCTCCTGCGGGAAGATGGGCATACCTTCCTCAATGGCCCAAATGTTGCAGTGCAACTTGAAATTCTTCAGATAGTCGAGGAATTTCTCGCCGAACGCCTTCGTGGAGCGCAGGTAGTCGATATCCTCGGCGGTAAATTTCAGGTGGTCCACGGCGTCAATGAACTGCTGCAGGCCCGCCATGATGGCGTAGCCGCCGCCATCCGGCACACGGCGGAAGAACATATCAAAGACGGCGATCTTGTCAACATATCCCTCATCCAGATAGCCCGCCGACATGGTCAGCTCATAGAAATCGGTCATAGTGGTCAAATTGCGTTTTACATCCAACATGGTAGAAACCCTCCTGTGGAATTTTGCAGCGCACCGGGCGGCACGCCTATATTCAGACCTCTTTGCTCCAGATGCGCAGGATGCGGCCAACGGTGAAAATCAGGTAAGCACCGATGACGAGCATGGTCAGGATAACGACGACTTTGAAATATGTGCTTGAAAAAAAAAGGCTCACCCGGGAAATCGTGTACAAAAGCTGATTGCGGGAAACATCGCTGCCGGCGATCAGGTCGGCGGTGCCGATGGTCTCCCCTTCTATGGTCAGGGTCACGGTGCCCACAATGTCCCCCTGCTTGATGGGCGCGGGAAGCTGATCCGGCACATTGAACACCTGTTCGGTCAGAGCTGCGCCGCCCTCCCTGGGCAGCAGGGTCATCATATTGTCAGCCGGGTAGAGCATGACGGTGTCGGCCTGGGTCGAATAGGCCACCCGCACTTCGGTGATGGGCTGGGTCGTGTCCAGCGCTGGGGCAATGGTGTAGGTATCGAACACCCAGTCCATGATGGTAGCTGTCTCCACCAGCGCGGGGCGCATCCCCTCGGGGTCAGCGTCGTAGGGCACGTTCAGCAGGATGCTGATGTAGCTCTCGCCGTCCTGGCTGTGCCACCCGGCAAAGTTCTGCCACTCGCCCAGGCTGCCGGTCTTGCCGCCTTTGGTGTAGTCGCGGTGGTAGCTGCTGTTGGTGATGAGCTTGTCGGTGGTCTGGATGATATAGGTCCCGGGGGTTGTGTAGCGGTCGTTCGTGCCCATATCGTAGCTGGGCGTGCCGACGACCGTGGAGAACACATCGTAGGCGGTCAGCGCCCGCAGAATCAGGTAGGCGTCCCGCGCGGTGGTGATGTTGTTGGGGTTCAGCCCGCAGGGGTCAACAAACGTCGTGCCGGTGCAGCCCACGGCCTTAGCCTCGTCGTTCATCATGGCGACAAAGTTGTCAATGCTGCCGCCGCCCATGTAGTCCGCCACGATGTAGGCGGCCTCGTTGCCGCTGGGCAGCAGCATGGCGTAGAGCAGGTTGCGCAGGCTCTGCGTCTCGCCCCGGCGGATATCGGCCGAGGACGCGTTGGTGCTCTGCTCCCAAATCAGGTCGTAGACATAGCTCGGGGCGGTCAGGCTGATGGAGTCGAGCTGGTCCTGGTAATTTTCCAGCAGCAGCAGCGTCGTCATCAGCTTGGTCAGGCTGGCGGCGGAGAGCGGCGTCTCGCTGTTTTTCTCGTACACGACGATGTTGGTGTCGAGGTTGACCACGTAGGCAGCCGGGGCGGTCAGCGAGGGAGCATTGTCCGCAAGGGTGCTGCTCTCCCCTTCCGCCGCGACCGGCAGCGCTATGATCAGCACGAGCACGAAGGAAAATAGTATCGCGCAGAATTTTTTCATAGGCAAAGGTTTCCTTTGTAAAGTTACCTATCAGTATACCAAACTTTGCGGGGAAATAAAAGGGATATGCAGGATTTTTTGGCGGTGGGAGTGGTGTTTTCGGGTGCGCTGCCTTCCCCCTTGGGGGAAGGTGTCTGCGGCCCCGACCGCAGACGGAGGAGGGGCAGCGGCTCCATTATTGCCCATACATGGGCGGCCGCAGTAAGTCTGCCCCTCATCAGTCACCTTCGGTGACAGCTTCCCCCTCAGGGGAAGCCAAAGGCCTCAGTTCATCGCCCCTGCGGTCTCAAACAGCCTCTCCACCTCATCGGACAGTGCCCGGTGCGCCGGGTCGATCAAATTCGGGTCCTCGGCCAATAACGCTTTGGCTTCATCCTGCGCTACCCGCAGCGTGCGGGTATCCTGCACAAGGTCGGCCACCCGCAGCGTCGGCAGGCCATGCTGGGCGGAGCCGAAGAAATCGCCAGGGCCGCGGGTTTCAAGGTCGTACTTTGCCACGGCGAAGCCGTCCGACGTGCGGCACAAAAATTGCAGCCGCTCCCGCACGGCATCGTTGCCGTTGTCGGAAATCAAAATGCAGCAGGAATCCGCCGCGCCGCGCCCAACGCGGCCGCGCAGCTGGTGCAGTGCCGACAGACCGAACCGCTCGGCGTTCTCAATGACCATGACCGTGGCGTTGGGCACGTCGACGCCGACCTCGATGACCGTCGTCGAGACAAGCACATCCAGCTCGCCCGCCTTGAACTGCTGCATCACATCGTCCTTTTCCTTCGGCTTCATCTTGCCGTGCAAAAGCCCGATGCGGCGGTTGGGCAGCAGCGCGCAGGCCGTCTCGGTGTAGTAGGTCGTCACGGCCTGCAGGTCGCCCATGGACTCGTTTTCCTCAATGGCCGGGCAGACGATGTACACCTGATGCCCCGCCGCGATTTGTTTGTCCAAAAAGCCGTACATATCCCGGCGCTTTTTGCCGGTGATAAACCATGTTTTGATGGGCTTGCGGCCCGGCGGCAGCTCGTCCAGGACGGAAATATCAAGGTCGCCGTACATCAAAAGCCCCAGCGTGCGCGGGATGGGCGTGGCGCTCATGACCAGCAGGTGCGGGCTTTGGGCTTTGCCCGCCAACAGGCCGCGCTGCCGCACGCCGAAACGGTGCTGCTCGTCCACAATGGCGAGACCGAGATTTTTGAATTCCACGGTGTCCGTCAGCACGGCATGCGTACCTACGACCAAATTGGCCCGGCCGTCGGCGATAGCCTCCAGCGCGATGCGTTTTTCTTTGGCCTTCATGCCGCCGACCAGCAGCGTGACGTTGACGCCGAAGGGCTCCAGCCGGTCCGCCAGCGTGACGGCGTGCTGCCGGGCCAAAATTTCCGTGGGGGCCAGCATGGCGCTCTGCCAGCCGTTTTGCGCAGCGAACCAGATGGCTGCCGCCGCCACCAGCGTTTTGCCGCTGCCGACGTCGCCCTGCAACAGGCGATTCATCGGAACCTCGCCGCATAAGTCCCCCACGATTTCCTCGGTCGAGCGCTTCTGTGCGCCGGTGGGCGGGTACGGCAGGCTGCGCCAGAACGGCCCTAAATCCAGCGGGTGCATCGGGGCGCTGGTCTTGTGCCGCCCGTGGCTGCGAAGCAAAAAGATGCCGATTTGCAGTAAATACAGTTCCTCAAAAATCAGGCGGCGGCGGGCGGCAGCCAGTTCTTCACTGCTCTGGGGCGCGTGGATGCCCCGCACGGCGGCGGCCTTGGTGGGCATCCGGTAGCGGGCCAGCAGTTCAGGCGGCAGCGGGTCGGTCAGCTCGTCGGCGAAGGCCAGCGCCGCGTGGGCGCAGCTGGCGTGGCGGGCGGCGGGCAGACCGTCGGTGCCCGGGTAGACAGCCACGAACGGACAGGCCGCGACCTGGGCCACGGTACGCACCAGCGGGTGGGAAATCTCGCGCCGGGTCAGTGTGCCGCCGATGCGCCCCTCAAAGTAGTAGGTCTCCCCCACCACCAGATTGTTGGCGGCGTAGGACGCATTGAACCAAGTCATGGACAAAATCCCGGAATCGTCAGCGGCCAGCACCCGGTTCATGACCCGCCCGCCGGTGATGCGCCGGGGCGGCTCCTTTTGCAGGACGGTGGCCCTGACGCAGCAGTCCATATCGTAGGGGGCCGATACGACGGTGTAGGGCTGGGTGTAGTCGATATATTTGCGGGGGTAGCACAAAAGCAGGTCACGGATGGTGACGATGCCGAGTTTTTCAAATTTTTTGGCGAAAGCAGGGCCAACGCCCTTGAGGTATTGGACGGAGTCGTTGATGGTGGGCAAGGGTGGCGGCCTCCTTTCGTGGAATTTTTACAGGGTGATTAAGGCGAGGGGCTTTGCAGCCTTGCCGCATCCACGCCCATATACCCAAAAAAGGCGAACTCGGAACTGCCCCAAATTCGCCTTTTTAATGTTATAACGTCCGAATTACTCCACAGAGATCATGTAGTAGTACACGGGCTGGCCGCCGCTGATGTGGCTGACCTCGACACTGCTGCCGCACTTGGCGCGCACCAGCTCGGTGGTCTTTTCGGCGTCCTCGTCGCTGACGTCGCAGCCGGAAATGACCGTGATGAACTGAGAATCCTTCTTCTTCATGGAGCGGGCCAGACGATAGGTCATCTTGACCAGGTCGGTGCCGGTGGCAACGATTTTGCCGTTCTCCAGCGCCATGATCTCGCCCTTCTTGATGGGCTTGCCGTCAAACTCGCTGTCGCGGGCGGCATAGGTGATCAGACCCGTGCTGACGTGGTCCGCCGCCTGCATCATGGCAACGGCGTTCTCCTCCGGCTTCAGGTCGGGGTCAAAGTTCAGCATGGCGGTCATGCCCTGGGGCACGGTGCGGGTGGGCAGCACGATGACCTTGCGGTCCGCGAGCTTCTGCGCCTGCTCGGATGCCATGATGATGTTCTTGTTGTTGGGCAGAACGAGCACCGTCTTGGCGGGCACGCTCTGGACAGCTGCCAGGATATCCTCGGTGGAGGGGTTCATGGTCTGGCCGCCGCTGACAACCGCGTCCACGCCCAGGTCGCCAAACACAGCCTTCAGGCCCTCGCCCGCGGCCACGGCCACAAAGCCGTACTCGCGCTCGGGGTCAACGGCGGCGTAGGTGAACTCGCTGGTCTTGTTCTCCTCGGCCTCAGCCTGCTTCTCGAGGCCCTTAGCCTGCTTCTGACGAGCCAGGAACTGCTCGTGCATATTTTCAATTTTAAAATTGGTCAGGTAGCCGTACTTGATGGCCTCGCTCAGCATCATGCCGGGGTCGGAGGTGTGGACATGGCAGTTAGCAACGTCGTCGTCCTCGATCACGACAACGGAGTCACCGTTGGACTCCAAAAATGCGCGCAGACGAGCCACGCTGGCACCCTCGTCCTTATGCAGCAGGAACTGGGTGCAGTAGCCGTTCTTGATGTCCTCGACCTTCATCAGGTCATCGGCAAAGACGCCCTTGCCGGCGGCCTCGCTGGAGACCTTGGGCTTGGCGGCAACCTCGGCACCGGCAATGATCTCGCCGCCGTCGAACACCTGCTTCATGCCCTCAAAGATCAGCATGATGCCCTGGCCGCCGGCGTCCACGACGCCGGCCTTTTTCAGCACAGGCAGCAGGTTCGGGGTGTCGTCCAGTGCGGCCTGACCGGCCTGCAAAGTGGCATCCCACATGGCGGGCACGTCCAGCTCGGTGCACTCGGCGGCTTTCTCGGCAGCCAGGCGGGAGACAGTCAGGATGGTGCCCTCGGTGGGCTTCATGACGGCCTTGTAGGCAGCCTCAACACCCTGCTGCAATGCGGCAGCAAGGTCGGCGGCGGAAGCCTCGGTCTTATCCTTCAGTGCCTTGGAGAAGCCGCGGAACAGCAGGCTCGTGATAACGCCGGAGTTGCCGCGTGCGCCGCGCAGCATGGCGGAGGCAGCGGTCTTGCTGGCCTCGGCCACGGTGCAGCTGTCGGGCATGGCTTCCAGCTCGGCACGGGCTGCGCCGATGGTCATGCTCATGTTCGTGCCGGTGTCGCCGTCGGGCACAGGGAAAACGTTCAGCTCATCCACGCGGGTGCGCTGGTTGGCAATGTTGTTGGCGCCGGAAAGAATGGCGTCGCGCAGGGTCTGGCCAGTAATCATGGTTTCGTTACACCTCATGTTTGCAGATACAATTCTGTTAGTCGGCAATGATGTCGTCCACATACACATCGATGCGGGCGACTTTCAAGCCGGTGGCAAGTTCAACTTCGTCTTTGACGCGGTGGGTAATGCTTTGGGTGATGGTCGAAATGTTCAGGCCGAACCCGACCTTGATGTGCAGGGCGATGACCAACTTGCCGCCCTCCTGCGTGACAGTGACGCCCTTCGGCGGCAGGCTGCCGGTGCGCAGGGCGCTGCGCACAACGCTTTCGGCCGGGGCCTGACCCATGGCGGCAATGCCGTAGCACTGCTTGGCGGCCTGCTCGACCAGGCCGGAGAAGTAGTCATTGGTCAGCGAAATATGTCCATAGGGATTGACCTTGGTGATCATCTGCGATCCTCCTTTTCGGGGTTAGCCACGACTAAAGCCGCGGCTGCACTATATGAATCATTAGCTATTATACACCATTTTTTCCCGCTTGAACAGGGCATTTCGGAGAAATTTATTTTGTTGCGCGGATTTAACATTCCATTCACAAAGTTTACAGTGCAAACGTATATACTGGTTACAGAAGTATGACAACACTACCAAAGGAGAGTAGTTAAGATATGAACCTTTTGTTCTTTTTGACACCCAAGCAGGATGTCTTGTACATTTACGAGGATTTCACCCTGCGCCAGACGTTGGAAAAATGGTCGAACCAGCGCTACGCCACCATCCCGGTGCTGAAACGGAACGGCGAATATGTGGGCAGCATCACCGAGGGTGACATCCTCTGGGGCATGAAAAACCTGCACGGCCTGGATCTGGAAGCCAGTGAGGACGTACCCATTTCCAGTTTTCCCCGCCGCCGCGACTACAAAGCCGTGACGGTCACGACCGATATGCCGACGCTGTTAAAGGCGGCCATCGACCAGAACTTTGTGCCGGTGGTGGATGACCGCAACGTGTTTATCGGCATGGTGCGCCGTACCGTTTTGCTGCGGGAGCTGTACGAAAAATACACGACCCTGCCGACGGACAAGCGGTTTAAGGCGAACCACCCGCCGATGTAGGGCTTGCATTTTGCCGCGCGGCGCGGTATAATCAGCACAACGGACAGAGAAGTCACGCAAGGGCTTCTCTGTTTTATTTTTTACAGTGAGGTGTGGGAAGAATGAAACGGCCTTTGATTGGAATTGTGCCGCTGGTGGATGCCCAGCGGGAGAGTTACTGGATGCTGCCCGGTTATATGCGGGGCGTGGAGCAGGCGGGCGGCCTGCCCATTATGCTGCCGCTGACCGACGATGACGCCGCTCTGCGCCAGCTGGCCGACACCTGCGACGGATTTTTGCTGACCGGCGGCCAGGATGTCTCCCCTGCCCTGTACGGCGCGGCCCCTGCGCCCGCCTGCGGTGAGACCTGCCCCGCGCGTGACGCCATGGAGACAAAGCTGCTGGCGCTGGCCCTGGAACAGGACAAGCCGGTGCTGGGCATTTGCCGGGGCATCCAGTTTTTGAACGTCTACCTGGGCGGCACGCTGTACCAGGACCTGCCCACCGAGCACCCCTCGACGGCGGAGCACCACCAGAAGCCGCCCTACGATGTGCCGGTACACAGTGTTACGCTGACGGCCGGCAGCCCGCTTTGGGCACTTTTGGGCAAGGATACGCTGGCCGTGAACAGCCTGCACCACCAGGCCATCCGCAAACTGGCCCCGACGCTGCAAGTAATGGCCCTGTCGGAGGATGGCATCCCCGAGGCCATCTGTCTGCCGGGCAAGAAGTTTGTCTGGGCCGTGCAGTGGCACCCGGAGTTTTCGTTCCCCGTCAATGCGGACAGCCGCAAGATTTTTGCGGCGTTTGTGGGTGCGTGTTAAAGGAAAAGCCTTCCCCCAAGGGGGAAGGTGGCGCGGAGCGCCGGATGAGGGGCAAGTTTGCCATTATTGCCCATAAATAGGTTGCCGTGGGAAGGCTGCCCCTCATCAGTCACCTTCGGTGACAGCTTCCCCCAAGGGGGGAAGCCAAAAAAAATCCCTTCTGTGGTGTCTGAACAGCACCCCATTTGTTAGACAGTATGATATACTATCTAACAAGTGGGGTGTTTTGCTATGCCAAAAGGAGTACC
>NZ_WQOH01000054.1 GCF_018784445.1 Gemmiger formicilis
AAAAAAATCCGGTGCTCAAAAAAGCACCGGATTTTTGAAAGATGAATTACGCTTTCCACAGACTGTGGAGGTTGCAGTAGGCGTAGATCGCCTCGACCTCGTCGCCCTCGCAGAGCGCGAAGCAGACCTCCGGCTTTTCGCCGGGATGCAGTTCCTTACGCTGATTGCCCTGCTTGGTCTGGAGAGATACCCATTCGATATAGTGCTCCGGCAGCATGGGGTGCTCCACGGAGCCGACCTTGACATGGACGATGCCGTTTTCCACCGTCCAGACAGGGACGTGCTTCTCCACGGCGGCGTCGGTGGTGCCGGGAACGA
>NZ_WQOH01000055.1 GCF_018784445.1 Gemmiger formicilis
CTTGACATGGACGATGCCGTTTTCCACCGTCCAGACAGGGACGTGCTTCTCCACGGCGGCGTCGGTGGTGCCGGGAACGATCTCGCTCATCGGCTTGCCGCAGCAGACGACAGGGACGCCTACGTCCTTAACTTTGGCAATGATGTTACCGCAATGCTTGCAAATGTAAAACTTCTGATCCATGATAATTCTCCTTTTCTTTACTTTAATAGTTTTCTGCGTGAATTTCAAAATA
>NZ_WQOH01000056.1:0-16605 GCF_018784445.1 Gemmiger formicilis
TTAGCCGCAGGGTCGGGAGCAAGTGCAGCCACAAGACGCAAGCGTTGAACGGTCGCTTCTCGATTCGGACAGCCAAAAGCATAAAGAGCTTTCTTTTCATTGATGTTCATATTCATAGTGGGTTCCTCCTTGAAAGATTAAGATTTAAGGTTAATAAAAGCAACAAGCATTTCACGAAGAACGAAACACTTGCCGCTTGAATTACGGTATTAAATTGTCGGGTTCAGACCTTGTTTTTTTAATCCTCTTTGGGATTGAGTGGATATTCATAGGCTTCTTTCATAAGTAGCAATCCTGTGGACAGTCCGCACTTAAAATGCTCGGTGCTTTCGTACTGCTGAATAATCGTCATTCGCTGATGAAGCTCCTCCACTTTGGAAAAGTCAGCTTTTGAAAACCTGTTCGCCAGTTCGTCCATAAGGTCGGCAATGGCTTTGACCTCTGCCTTGTAGCCGTCCTGTTGCGGTACAATGTTCTCCAATGGGTACATATCGCCGCCGAAAATCGCTTCCATAATCATTTAATCACCCCCTCCGCTATAATGGCAGTAAATCATTTCATGCTTGACAATTTCCTCGGCTCGGTTGCGGATAGAGTTCATAGACTGCACCCACAACATCTGATTTTCCGCTTTCATTTGCTCTGTCACGCCCTCGGCTCTTGCCATCTGCTCCATAATCAGAGAGAAGCGGTCATTTGCCTGTTCGTTCAGATCCGCAAGGACGGAATGAAGCCGACAGGACAAAACAAGCTCGTTGTAAACGGTGGGGCGGTAGTTCTGCAAATAGGCTTTGTGAAGTCTGCCCCAATGCCCGATAGGTCGCTTTTCCTCCGGCAGCTTCAAATCCGGCACATAGTAATCTCCCACAAGGACATAGTCAATGCCGTTTTCATGGATTCTCGCTTTCAGTTCGTTCATGCTGTGATAGCTCCTTTCTGTGGTTCTCGCTTCGGAAGATTGCTGACAGGGATAAATACGCCCCTTGCAATATCCTCGGCTCGAATGGCATTTTTCTTTTCGTCCATCTCGGCTTTCTTTGCCGCCTTGATTTTGTCCTCATAACGCTTCTGGGCACCGCTGGCTTTACGCTTCAAGTAGTTCTGATGAAGTTTGTCCTTGCGTTCCTCACGCTTGCGGATTTCCTCTAATTCTTCCGGTGTAAGCTCCACTTCGGCAAATGCCGGAGGGACGAAACGCCCGACAAAGTTAAAGAAGATTTCAACCTCTTGCGTAGTCTCTCGACTGCCTTTTCTGGCTCGCTCATGGACAAGGATTTTATCGACAAACTCATTGAGCATGGTATTTGTCAGCTTGTCGAAGTTCTGATACTTGTCAATCAGAGCGATAAAGCGGTCTGCGGATTTCTCATGCTTCTCATAATCTCCGACAGCCTTTTCAAGTGTTGCAATCTCGGCGGTAAGTGCCGCCTGTTCCTTTGCGTACTGTGCATCCAGAACGGCATATCTGGCATCGGGGAGCTTGCCCAATACATTGTCCTCATAAATTTTACAGAGCAAAACTTCCAGTTCTGAAACACGCTGTTTTGCCGTAGCAAGCCTTGTGCGTTGCTTCTTGACCTCGCTTGTCTGCTGACTGGACTGTGCTTCTTGTACCACTCGGACAAACTCGGCTCGCTCATGCTTTGCATACTCGGCTATGGCTCGGAGCATATCGGAGACAAGGGAAAGTACCACATCTTCATTGATACGGTGCTGTGTCTTGCAGAGCGTTCCACAAGGGACTTTTGTGTACTGTGAGCAAGTGTATTGAGAGATACGCTTGCCGTTGTTAGTGCGGTGGACATACATCTTGCCGCCGCAATCGGCACAGTAGAGCAAGCCTGTGAGGGGAGCAGCTTCCTCTTGGCTGATAATGGCTTCGTGGGTATTCTCGAAAATCGTCCATTCGTCCTCCGGGACATAATGGCTTTTCTTGTCCTTAAAGTGCTTTCGGGTCTTGAAATTGACGGTATGACCGAGATATTCACGCTTGTCCAACAGATTGACGATAGTGGAAGAACCCCAACCGTACACATCCTTGAAAGTCTTGTTTTTGTTCACGCCCTCGTTATGCTGTGCAAGGTAGGCAGAGGGAATGAGAGCAAAAATACGCTTGACAACCTCGGCGGCGTATTCATCAACAATCCATTGGTCTCTCGTCTCATTCCAGAGATAACCATAAATGACCGTCCCTGTCAGATGCTTGCCTGTCATGCCTTTGGTCTTGAAAGTGGACTTGATTTTGCGGCTTGTGTCTCTGGCGTAGTATTCGTTCATGATATTGCGAAAAGGGGTAAAATCATCGTCTCCTCTGGCACTGTCCACACCGTCATTGATGGCAATGAGACGGACACCTCTCTGGCGTAAAATCTCCATAATCTGACCGACTTTGAGATAATCACGCCCCAGACGGCTCATGTCCTTAATGCACAGATAGTCCACATTTCCGGCTTCGACTTGCCGCATCATATCAAGAAAGCCGGGTCTATCGAAACAAGTCCCGCTTATTCCATCGTCCGTAAAGTGGACACAGTTTGTAAAGCCTTGCTGTGCGGCGTATTCCTCCAATAATTTTTTCTGATTGGATATGGAATTACTCTCGCCTTGCAGTTCATCGTCACGGCTCAAACGCTCATACAGGGCGGTTATTTTCTGTTTGCTCATGGGGGTCTCCTTTCTGCTTTGTAGCCTTATATGTTTTAAGAGACTTACTCATATCGTGATGAATAAGTCTCTTAAAGCATACAACACCCGCCGCCAGCTTGTATTTGCGGTATTGCTTGACCGCAAAGTGGTCAGGATCGCGGGCTTCCAGCTCATCGAACATGACATCCACGGGGTTCTTGAAGGTCTCATCGTCCTCTCTGGCTTCTGAGGCATTGATCATTTCGAGCAGGGTAGTAAAGTTTTTCTCGTGGTCGGGTGCCTCGTACCAGATGTAGCCGATGAGAGCTGCGTAGTAGAGCTTTTCCGCCTTTACCCAAAAATCTTCGCCGGACTTATCGCCGTCTCCCTTCGTGTTGACGATGATCGTATTGACCAGCTTGAGGATGTCCTTCTCGCTGCGGATGTAGCTAAAAGGGTTGTAGTGCATGGATTTCCGGAAATTGATGGTGTTCAGCGACTTGATGACATAGCCGCCCTTTTCAAGCATCTTGCCGCACTCCACCAGTACCGTACCCTTCGGGTCAGTCACAACATAGCTACTGTGCATCTGCATCAGGTTCGGCTTCACGAAAAAGCGTGTCTTACCTGAGCCGGAACCGCCGATGACAAGGATATTTTTGTTGCGGGCGTATTTCGGCTGCTTCGGGCGGCTGTTCATGGTCAGGAACTCCGTCTGCGTCAGAATGACGTTGTTGGAGAACTCCGGGTCCATGTACGGCTTGATGTCCTCCGGCTTACCCCAGCGGGCAGATCCGTATTCTTCGCCCTGCCGTAACTTCTTGCGATTCTTGCCTTTGACGTAGACCGCCAACTTGAGCAGCGCACCGGCAATCAGACCGATGAGCAGATCAACGGGATGAAAGCTGGGCAGCGGATTTGCGAAGGCTGTGCCGAACACGGCAAAACCGTTTGTCAGCTTGTCGATGAACTCTGTGCCGGGGGCGAGACGAAACACGGCGGCGATCTTATCTGCAAAGTAGAAGGCGAAGATATACGGAAGGTTCAGAAGAACGAGCTTCTTCACATCGGGTTTGTTCACAGCTCCACACCCCGATCCTTGGTTTTGACCTTGACCTTCTCCTTGTGCTGCGCCTTGCTCTGAGCTTTCTCCTGATCCAGCTTGTGCCGGATGGACGGCTGTTCCTTCTGCTTGACGGTTTTGGCGGAGAACTCCTTGAACGCGGCGGTCATAACATCAACGTCCCGTCCCTTGAAGAAGACAAGATAGCTGGGCGGCTCAACGGAAACGTCCTTCTTGAGCGCAAAGTCCAGACCGTATTTGCTGGCAGTCCGCTCAAAGGATTTGATGTTGCCGTCCGTCACTTCAATGTTGGAGATGGCGGCATTCTGGCTCATCAGATGCTTGATGGACTGCTTGCCGCGATAGGTTTTGGGCTGCTGCATCTGCTTCTGCGCCTTCTCAATCTCCTGAACGAATTTGTCCAGCGCCTTTTTGAGCACCTCGGCTGAGATTTTGCCGCCCTTGATCATGATTGCAACAACTTTGGTGTTGACTTCATCCTGCATTGCAGTGATACCTCCTTTCCTTGAAATGATTGAGGGAATGCTGCCTCAGCTAAGGCGGCACAATCCAGCGATAGATGCTTTTCATTTACACTGTCCTCCTTTCCGAGCATTGCTCACGATGGTATTCATTAAAGAGTGTCTTCACAAAGGCTATAATCGTAGGTCTTCGGCTTCTTTGACCCTGCCGATCTGTCCTGCCCGTAGAAATCATGATTGACGAGGGCGGAGTAGTAATTGTCTATCGTCAGAGAGGCGTTATACAGAGCGGTCAACAGGTACGCCCGGATATTACGGATGTCTGACGGGTTCTTGTTCATTGCTTCCAGAACGTACTCAATGTGGCTGCTATTCAGCTTGAGAAAGCGGGATTTGACTACTTGCTGCGGCATATCCTCGCCATTGATGCGGATGGTCGGTGCAGTGGAACAGACGGCATCCAGCATGATGTCCATGATCTCCCGGAAGCGGTCTTCATCGAACTTCGGATCCTGACAGAGAATGTCGTAGTCAAGATTCTCTTTGATAATCTCTTCATACTCGCTTCGCTCATCCATCCTGTCCATCCCATCAAGATTGATGGATTGATAGTTCTTTGAGAGAGTATTTCTTTCTTGGGTAATTACTTGATCAGTATTTATTTGTGCGGACTTATCCCCGCGTGGATTATCCACATCTGGCTTCTCCACACATGGATTTTCCGTGTGTGGTATTTCCCGTTCTGGCGTGGACTCCTGCGGCTCTTCGTATATCTCAAAGATTGTGCTGCTCATCCTGCCTTTACCGTCTCTCTGCCGGTGCCGGACAAGGTAGCCGTGCTTTTCAAGCTCACGGAGCGCGGAGAGAATGGCATCCGGACCTTCCTTGCAGATTGCAGAAAGTCCCTTGGTTGAGAACTTCCAGCCATCATTGAACGAGAGCATCTTTGAGAGAAGACCGACCGCCTTGAGTGACAGGCTCTTGTCTCGGAGGTGGAAGTTCGCCATGACGGTATAGCCACGATTTTTATTTACGCGATAGACTGCCACGAAAATCACCTTGCCATCTTGGAAAGCAGTTCTTCGCCGCACTTTTTCTGGAACTTCATTCGGATGACCTCCTTGCCCTTCGGCGTGAAGTAGGTCTGAGAACCGGTGTAGCAGAACGTCACAAAATCGCGGACGATGAACAGTCCGGCATTGCTGTCCTTGTTGTAGGGAAGTAGCTGCCCGGAAGGAGAGCGGAACAGGTACTTTTCTTTGAGAAGGAACTGGACGAACTTGCGCTCCGGGATTTTCAGTTCCTTCGCCGTCGTTCGGATATTGGTGCAGTCATCCGGATTGATGAAGGCGTCGTAATAATCAGCTTTGGGCTTTGCCGTGATCAGCTCACACTCAAGAGCCTTTACGCGATTCTTTTCCAAAATCAACGCCTGAGCAAACTCCACAATGACCGCAGGTTCCTTCTGTATGCGTTCCAGAAGGGAGTCCGTCATGTAGCCGCCGGTCTTGCGAATGGTAGGAATGACCTCATCAAATACCCACAGTTCAAACTTTTCAGCCGCAGGAAGTTTGCTGCGAATAATTAGCCGATAAACGTCTCCTTCCGGGATGAAGTTGATACTCTGAACTTTCCCGCTGATAGGGGTAGAACGTTTCGTTATAGCCCTGCAATGGTCGTTGACCGCCTTGTTCGGGTTGGTGTAACCGAGTGCCTTTGCAACATCTGCCGCACAGAACAGAACTTTTTCTCCTTCGAGGATCGTTCTTACCTCACCAAACTGTTCATTCTTGAAGATTTCGATTTTGTTATCCATGACTGGCTTCCTTTCCGGCATCAGATGTGCCACTTTGATTTTTGAGGGTTGAAACGGAATTGCAGCAGTAGGGACACTCCGCAAACACGCAGGACTGATATTTCCAGAAGGGACGATGAAAACGGCAGCTTCGGCACTCAGGGAGAATGCCATCCACACCGCTGTCATAATGCTCAAAGCCGGGTGTGGTCTGCATCAGCAATTCCAGTGCTTGCAGATCACCGGCTGTCATGCGTTTCATGCTTAAAAACTCCTTTCTTTCGCCGCATCGCCAGCAAATATTGCGGCTTTTGGGCAACAAAAAAAGAGGGTTTGCTTCTTACTCCAAATTGGAGAAGAAACAAACCCTCTTCGTTTACGATGTAGTTCAGATGATTTCTCGGATGGTATGAATGACACCGAGCAGCAGCCCGATGAAGAAGGCAAGTCCTCCGATAAGACCGCCTATGATTAAGTTCAATGCGAAGATGCCGACTGAGCCGGAGATACCGTAGCCGCTGGGAACGAGCCAGAGGCACATCCTCCGGATGCCGAATGGCAAGCCGACGCAGATCCACATAAGGAAGTAGTCACATACGCCGTCAGGCATATAGATCGGCTTGAGAAATGACGCGAGGCAGAACGCAAGCGCGATTGGAAGCAGAACCTCCTTCAAGAAGACTTTGATAGCACCCACTATATCCTCCTTCTGCCGGAAGTGTGCAGCAGCACCCTCCGGCTTGCTTGATTATTGTGAAAGTCCTTTGTTTTCGGTCAAAAAAAGAAGGGACTAAGCCAGAATGCCTTGATTTTCAAGGTCTTTCTGATTTAGTCCTATTATCGCACAATAATCCTTTACGATGACGGTTCCGATTTTTCCGTTTTCTATTTCCGCAAGCATTTCTTGGAATCCCGGACGATTGAAATTTCGCCCTGTATACCCATCATCAGTGAAGTGCTGGATATTTACAAATCCATTTCTATGGGCGTATTCTTCGAGATACTGCTTTTGGTTCAATATCGAGTTTGATTCGCCCTGCTGTTCATCGTCTTTCGACAGTCTTTCATAAAGGGCTGTGCGCTTGCTAATATCACGAATTTGCGCCATTTTTCACCTTCCTCCTTTCTTGTCTTTTACTTTGGAAATCAACCTTTTGACTTCAACTCCATAAATATCTTAAAACAAACTGTCCCTTTGGATTTCTGCCCACATTTTTGATGCTGCGGAAGTCCACCTTCATCATCATGGGATAGATCATCACCCAGATGAGAATCGCCATGGGAATCGACACCCGTGCATACTCAAACCGGTTCAGAAATTCCGGAATCTGCGGCAGAAATTTGCCGACGCAGATCCCCACCGCCATGCAGAGAATGACCCATACGGTCAGATACTTTTGAAAAAATCCAATGGGAGAAGCGCTGCGCTCTTTCATACTCTTACCTTCTTCAAAATCGCAATGACTTCATCCTTTTTCAGCACCTTGCCGTAGGACACCACCTGACCGTCCACCACCAAAGCAGGGGTGGTCATCACGCCGTAGGCTGCGATTTTCTCAAAGTCCCGCACATGGTCAATGGTCGTATCCATCCCAAGCTCCCGCAGTGCGTCTACAGTTGCCGCTTCCAGCGCATTACACTTGGCACAGCCGCCCCCCAAGAATTTTGATCCCGGACTCCTTCTTTTCGGCTTCTGCCGCCTGCATTGCTTCCGGCGTACAGCTCCCGCCGCAGCAGCAAGGCTGCTTTTGTTCTTCTTTTTTCTTACCAAATCCGAAAATTGACATTTTGATACCCTCCAACTATAAAATGAATCCCTGAAACAGGTTGAATAAGTAGCCTACAACGATAATGCCCAAAGCGCAGATAGCGATAAAAACACCCAGCAGCTTCGGCTTAACTGCCTTGCGCAGCATGATCATTGACGGCAGGGACAGCGTAGTGACGCCCATCATAAAGGCAAGCACCGTACCAAGCTGTGCGCCTTTTCCAAGCAAAGCCTCAGCAATGGGAATCGTGCCGAAAATATCGGCATACATAGGAATGCCGATGATGGTTGCTAATATTACGCCGAAGGGGTTATGGCTACCAAGAACCGCCACAACCCAGCTTTCGGGAATCCAGTTGTGAATGACAGCCCCAATGCCTACGCCGATGAGAATGTACGGAAAGACCTTCTTGAAGGTTTCCGCTACCTGATCCTTGGCATAAACTAGCCGTTCCTTCTGCGTCAACGTTGGGGAGGCAATGTCCACGGCAGATGCCCTGCGGATAAATTCCTCTACCTGATTTTCCATGTGCAGCTTTTCAATCAGCGTACCGCCAGCGAGGGACACGGCATTATCAAGATGGGCAACAGTGTATTACCATTCACCAATCTGGAGCCCAAGGATAGTGATGTCTATCAGCTCATCACAACGAAACCGGGAGAAAGGAAGAAGCAGGAATGATTTTGCATAAAGAAAAGGCGGGCCGAAGCCCGCCTTAGAGTCAGTGGCAGTTTAGTACTGCCAGATATTGTTTTCTAAATCACGCAGACGCGCTTTGTAATCCTTGATAAGCGCCTGCGTGTTTTCTGTATCCGGAAAGCTGACAATATAGCCGTCCTCGGATTAGTTTGTGTGTTTGACTTACTGTTTATATCTATCTTCTCCTAAATATTTTTCTAGTCATTGCAATATAAAATTGCTTATACAGTCTCTCCTTTAATAGTCCTGGTATTCTGTATAATATACAGAGCGACCGATATGACCATCATTATAGCGCACAAACCAATCAACAGATCTGATACCATCGGTGTAATGTGGAACCATATAATATGCACCGCTGCAGTTCCATATAATAAAAAGGTTACTATCTTTCCATGCCAGTCTGCACCATGTACTTTTCCTGTCTTTTGTATCACAAGACATCCACTGACTACCATATACAGCTCCTTACCTGCCATTATTACGATTAAAAGAAGCACATGCGGAAAACGAGTAAACAGACAGATTAACATCGCTGCCTGTGTCAGCTTATCAGCCACCGGATCAAGCATTTTTCCTAAATTACTAATCCTATGGAATCTTCTTGCGATATATCCATCAGCAAGATCCGTAAGACCAGACAGCAATAAGATTTCACCAGCTAACAGAGGATTTTACTTTACACAATAACTCCATATAATTACCGGAATCAGACAAAGCCGAAAAAAGAAAGAAGATTAGGAACCGTAATAATTCTATTCAAATTTTCTTCCTGATTCACTTCACTCTGCATGTACGGTCACCTCACTTTCCTTTTTTTTAGGCATAAACCAATAAAATATAACACAAAATGCTAAAGCAAACACAACACCAAAAACATTTTGACTCACTCTAAGACTAACCGCTCCTTGTAGTCCATATGTCTCTGCAGCAATGGCTAAAGCACCAAATGTGTTAAATACTGCCTGCCAGCCATATTGTGCTGAAAATCCTACACCGATTCCACCAAGAATTCCTATATATGCATAGATTGACGAAGGAAGCAGAAAATATAATACTGTAAAACATATAACACCTGCAATATTTCCGACAATCCTTTTACGGACTCTGTAGTGCATATCTTCCATAGACGGCAAAATCACGGACATGGCCGCAATACCAGCCCACATTGCACGTGGCATATTACAAAGTTCTGCAATGCAAAGGACAATCGGCACGCATAAAATCTGACATATCTGCCATTTTGTTCTGGAAGAAGTGATATCAAATTCTTGTATCAGATCTTTCAGATTTCTTTTATAAGTTCTGTTTTTATGATTTCGATAAAATACGAAGCAGGTAAGTGCTGCACCTAAAGCCATTCCGACTAATCGCATCTGATAGCTTTTTCCCGTAACATCATAACCATATAGCAGCAGATACCCAAGAACCAATGTAGATTGATTAAACATGGATGGATTATGGCATCCGAACAGAATCAACACAGCCAGTGCCGCAATATTTAACAGCATTCCCAATACCGGTGAAAACTGATTTGCTAAATGCGGACATACAGTCATAATTACAAAGAACAAAGCCAAAAGCATCGTAGATTGTCCGGTGTGGATCCCCAGATCCGAATTCCTAAACACCATGAGACATAATAAGACTACTACACCTACAATGCTGTTCTCATTTCCAAATAGGATGCTGAAAATACTAACAAAGAAAAAACAAAATGCCATTGTAGCAGCTATCTTCACCAGATATACCCACATATGATATAATTTTTCTTTTAGTGTTTCACTCTTTTTCAACAGGTTTTTAGAACCTGCCTGATTTAACTGCAACTCCTGATAAAATGTCATATAAATTCTCCCATCTTCTAATTTATCTTAAAACTAGATAATCTCATCTTTCTGCTTTGGCAGCTCTATAACAAATCTGCATCCACCATATTCACGGTTTTCTGCTTTGATTGTTCCTCCGGCACTATCTACAATCCGTTTTACAAGTGCAAGACCTAGGCCATTTCCTTCTGCTTTATGAGATCCATCTACCTGATAGAACTTGTCAAATATTCTGGATTTTACATCATCCTCTATTCCTGGTCCTTCATCTTCCAGAATGAACTTAACAGAATCCTGTTCTTGTTTCAGAAACATCGTAATTGTCCCCTTTGAAGGGCTGAACTTAATCGCATTATCCAAAAGATTTATCCAGATATGCATAAAAAGTCCTTCATTCCCAGTATATTTAACTTCCTCCAATTCTACCTGAAAACCAATTTCTTTTTCTGTCCATTTTGTTTCCAATGAAAGAACTGCCTGACGGATCTGTTCATCCAGACGATATTCTGTTTTTTTCATTGGTATATTCTGATTCTCTAACTTGGATAACAGCAAAATATTACCAACCAATCCGGAAAGTCTTTGGGTGTTAAATAAGATTTTTTCTACATATTCCTCTTGATCCGGAGACAGTTCTTCTCCCTGAAGCAGCATTGTATATCCTTCAATGGCATTAATCGGGGTCTTAAACTCATGAGAAACATCAGATACAAAATCCATCTGCAACACCTCTGTTGCACGAAGTTCTTTTGTCATAACGTTAAAACTTTGATAAGATTCTCCAACTTCTGCTATACGGCTATTCGTTTCCAAATGCTGTTCAAAATCTCCCCGAGAAACTTCCTTCATTGCTTTACTAAGTCTGATAATTGGTTCCAGTAACTTTGCATTAATAAAGGAAGTGATCAGCCCTGCAATCAATGTATTGAAAATCAAAAGCCAGCCAAGCACAGGTATGCTGCCCGGCAGATTAAAAAAATGATTCAAAAAAGCAAATAATAAAGCAGATATGACTGTTGAAAATACAAGTGCCAGCCAGATTGCACCAGTCAGACAGGATCGGATCCGCAATCCTTTTTCTTTCTTTTGTACCATTATTTTTTCATCACCTTGTATCCAATTCCACGCATTGTTACGATTTCAAAATCAGGATTATCTTTAAAACGCTCTCTGATTCTTCCTATATGTACCTCTATCGTATGTGGGTCTGCCTCCGTCTCGTATCCCCATACTTCATCCATCAACTGTTGTTTTGTAAATGTTCTGCCTGGCGAAGCTGCAAGCTTATATAAAAGCAGAAATTCTTTTTTAGGCAAAACAAGACTTTCCTTATCAGTTGTAACCGTCATTGCATCATAATCAAGCTCTGTTGAACCGATCACAATTTTGTGCTCATTCAGTATCTGTGCACGGCGAAGCAGTGCTCCGACTCTTAAAACCATTTCATTCACATTTACCGGTTTTACCATATAATCGTCACTTCCCGAAAGAAATCCCTGGCGCATATCATCAAAGGAACCTTTCGCAGTGATCATAAGTACCGGTATCTGATATCCTGCTGAACGGAGTTCCGACACCAGTTCATAACCATCCATAACCGGCATCATAATATCGGAAATGATCAGATCAATATGCTCTTTATCCAATATTTCTAATGCCAGTGCTCCATCCGATGCACTTTTGACCTGATATCCATTCTTCACAAGCACTTTTTGGAATAGCTGGCTTAATTCTTTATCATCTTCTACAATTAATATTTGAAACACGATCTTCTTCCTCCTTTATCAGAACAGATATCTTGCCCATCCAAGCAGATGCTGTACCAAAAGTACGTTTCTCTGACGCTTCTTTGTCAATTCAATTGGCTCTAAGCCCCGTCAACACACCTTGGCCTTTTTCATCTCGTAAGCCTCTTTTTACACCATACTCTGAATACAGATTCTTACTAATGCTATCATTTTGTTCACAAAAAATTGCTTGCTGTTTCATATAATTTTCCAAATTGCTCATTTGAATCGCTCATTTCATTCTGTTACGAACTTACATACTATACTCAGATATTCTTGTTTCCAGAGCATTCAGCATTGTCTGTTCTTTTTCTTATTCTTATTCATTAGCAATACAATGCAATGGAAAACTCAATTTAACCTCAACAAGGTTTGTTTTTTCATCCATGCAAAATCTTCTTTGTACAACAGACTGTTAGATATAGCAAAAACGGCCTTTCAAAAACAGTTAACTTCTAAATCGACTGTTTTTTGAAAGGTCGTTTCATCAGATTCTTATAGCAATCCAGCAAATAATCTCATAAATAATTGTCCCAGTCGCAAATATGCACTTCGTCCGGTTTGATATTGGTCTGTCACATCACGACATTCTCCCATCGTTCTTATCAGATCATTTTTTATTTCCACAACTGCCTGACAATCTGCCATAAAACAGCCGTTTTCAAAATGGTGATATAAACTTCGATAATCCAAATTAATTGTTCCACAAGTTGCCATACAGTCATCTGCCACACTCATTTTTGCATGACAGAAACCAGGAGTCCACTCATAAACACGAACACCATGTTTAACTAATCCATGATAAAAAGAACGAGTTACATTATAAATGAATTTTTTATCAGGGATACCAGGTGTGATAATTCTTACGTCTACCCCTCGCTTAGCAGCCAGACATAACGCATGCGTCATTTCATCTGTTATGATTAGATATGGAGTCATAAACCAACAATATTTTTCAGCTTTATTTATCATACTGATATAAACTTCTTCTCCGACCTGCTCATTATCCATAGGACTGTCTGCATAAGGCTGAACAAAACCTGTTTGCTGTGCTTTATAATCGTAATGAATAATGTATTTACTAAAATCAGTATCATTCGTAGCTTTTTCACTAACAGCATTCCACATTTCTAAAAATGTCACTGTAAGCGACTGAACAGCATCTCCTTCTAAACGAATACCTGTATCTTTCCACTGTCCATACGGGTGTGTGTAATTAAAATATTCGTTTGCTAGATTATATCCACCTGTAAATCCGACTTTTCCATCAATAACTGTTATTTTTCTATGATCACGATTGTTCAAAAACAGATTTAAACCTGGCATAAACGGATTGAATACACGGCAATGAATTCCTATTGCCTCCATTTTTTTCACAAAATCTGTGTTAATAAAGCCTATAGAACCCATATCATCGTAGAATACTCTAACTTCCACACCTGCTTTTACTCGCTCTTCCAGAACATCTTGAATCTTATGCCATGCTTCAGCGTCTTCTATCGCATGATATTCCATAAAGATAAACTTTTGTGCTTTTTCCAAATCCTTAAGCTGTGCTTCTAATCCTTTCACTGCTTCATCAAAATACACAATATCCGTATTCTGATAGATTGGATACTGCGAATTTCTTTGTATATAACTTGCAATATTTCCTGCCTTCGGAATCGTTTCGTTTATTCTGTTTAAGCACTCCTGATTATCGGAAAGCATTGGTAACAATTTGCTATCAATTTCTGCATATCGCTCACGCATTTTATGTGTGCCGCCATTCAAACCAATCAATAAATATAGGCCTACACCCATAATTGGGAAAATTAAAATTAATATAACCCAAGGCATTTTCATGGAAGATGTCTTATCTGATGCATACAATCCCAAAACTAAAATTCCACTTAAAATCCTTGTAAATAGATTTATGATTTCTGCATATTCATTTAAGCGTGTTACAATAGTAATAATAAAAACTACTTCTAGAAGAATGCAGACTATGGAAAAACACAATCGTTTTACTCCGTTTTTTGTTTTCGCTTTTCCTTCTAAAGTATCTTGTTTCATATATATTCCAACCTTTCTACTCGATCAAATTTCTGCTTAAATTTCGTGGAACATACCAATTTTGTCTTTTATTCTCTGCATTTCATTATCTGCTTCAATGATAGCTCTTGCAGAATGAAGTAATTCTTCACTTATCTCATCATAGCCAGGCATTTCTTCAATTCCTTTTTTATAGCGAAGTTGATGTTCCAACGTTGCCCAGAAATCCATACCATTGGTTCGAATCTGTAATTCTACACGCATAGGTGTTTTACCCTTAGCAAAAAATACTGGTATTTCAACAATCATATGATAGCTTCGATAACCATTCGATTTTGGATTTTTTATATAATCTTTTATTTCAATAACTTTAATATCATCCTGTTGGGTAATCAAATCTGATATCATATAAATATCGTCAATAAACGCACAAACTATTCGAACGCCTGCTACATCATTGAGATATGTCTGTATATTTTCTGTTGTAAATTCATATCCCATCTTCTGCAGTTTATTGTAAATACTATTGGGCTTCTTAATTCTTGTTTTTATAAAAGAAATAGGATTTCGATTGTTCTCAACTGAAAATTCATCATCCAAAACCTCAAGCTTAGTTTGTATCTCCCGAATAGCACAACGATACATCATCATTAAATTATAAAATTTTGTAGCATTATTTAAAAACTGTAGTGATTCCGGACTGTTCATCCTGAGTTTTGTTACTTCATCTTTTGTCATGGAACTTTCCTTTCTACCTCATCCCTGATTTCAAAACATTATTTATTAGCTGAAACGTTGCCCGAGTACGCTGTTCTGCGCTCTATGGCTGGTGTTGGGGATCGACTCGGTCCCCTTATCCTTGTTGAAATTGGAGATATCCGCCGCTTTCACAGTGGAAAAGCACTCAACGCTTATGCTGGTAACGATCCGCCTCCATATCAGTTTGGAACATTTGAGAGCTACAATCGCCACATATCAAAACGTGGGAATGCGGCTCTCAGAAAGTATTGCTTTGAGGTTATGCAGGCACTCAAACTTACACGACCTCAAGATGACCCTGTCTACCTTTTTCTGCTCAAAAAGGAACAGGAAGGGAAACCGTATAATGTAGCTAAAATGGCCGGAGTCGACAAGTTTCTCCGCATCTACTACGCGAGATCGATGGAAACACTCAAGCAACAGTAACCACTGACTCTATTATATATCTTTTTCAAAAATCCACAACTGCTGTGGATTCAATTTAATGCGCCCTTTTTCCAAAAGAAAATCGGAAAATCTAAAAAAACTCTTGACAAATACATTAGCAAGATTTATCTCACTGTCCAACTGCGCGGTAAACCACATCAAAATACTCGCAGACGCACTTCATTCTTTCGTCAAAATCGATGCCGATTTCCTCACACGTTGCGGCAAACGCGTTGCGGTGGGCTTTCTTCCACGCGGCAAGGGTGCCGTCCCCCTCGGCGGCGGCACAGTCTGCCGTCACATCTTCAAACGGGACAACCTCCACCTTTGTGGTGCGGGTAATGCAGCGCGGCTGCATATCGCTGTCCAGCACGACCGTGTAATCACCCGTGCGCGGCAGCAGCTGCATCTGGGCTTCAAACAGGCTGAACAGCCCCGTGTTGGCGCGCTTTTTGTCGCAAAGAATGTTGTCCAGAATCTCGTCGGTGCCGTTGCTGTCATAAAAACAGACATTGTAGGCAGAAATCGCCAGCCCCGAATCCTTTACAAATTTCTCGATTTGATCCATAGCTTTCCTCAAAGCAAATCATCAAAGCCCAACTGCCCATCACAGCTTGTGCGCAGCAGCAGCGGCGGGCGGTTGCAAAGCAGCTCCAGCGCTGCGCCCGCGTCCACCAACCACGGGCGCACCTGCTCGTGGGAGAGCATCAGCGGCATACGGTCGTGGATGGGTGCTACCGAATCGTTGGGCGCGGTGGTCAGAATGATAAAGCAGTTCACACCATTTAGATTATCATAAATGCCCGCCAAGTAAATCGGTTGTCCCGGCATTTGAAAAAAATATTTGTGCTTGGCGCTGTCCCACTCATAAAAGCCGGTGGCGGGAATCACGCAGCGCTGGAAGGCAACACTGCGGCGAAACATCGGTTTTTCCGTCACCGTTTCGGCGCGGGCATTGATGATTTGCTGTCTGCCGCGAAAACCGGGCAGCCCCCATTGCTGGAACTCGCCCACGATCTTCTCCCTGCGAGAAACCAGCACCGGTGCCACCTGCGAGGGGCAAATATCTCCTGCCATTGGGAAATTGAGTTCATTTCCTTCGCTGCGGCGCTGTGCATCGCGCACGATCTGGCGAATCTCTTTATACTCATCGGCAGAAAACTGATACCGTCCACACATACGCGACGCTCCTTCCTTATCCTACTACAATACCGGCGATTCTAAACTCGTCCTCCTCCCGCACAGGGAGGGGGGCGCATTTTTTATTCAGCGAGATTAGCGCAATGCCGTTTTCGTCCTTGCGCAGCTTTTTGCAATAGCCTTGGTCGTTCAAGGTG
>NZ_WQOH01000056.1:16697-17856 GCF_018784445.1 Gemmiger formicilis
ACCGCTGTTGGCGTCTTGTGCCGCTTTGACCCAAACGGTCTGCCCGTTCACAAAGCGCGGCTCCATACTGTCACCGGCGATGCGGACACCGAACTCCGCCTTGGCGGGTACGGATTCGTCCACTTCGGTCATTTCTTGGGCGTCATCGTCCAGCCACTGACCGGTACCGGCAGAGGCGGGCTGTAAATAAACCGGCAGCAAACGCAGTGTCGGCTCCGGTTTTTCGGTAAGGCTCACATGTAGCATTCGACTCCGAATATCAGCCGGCACACATATGAGGACGGAAAATGTAGCAGCTTTTGAAAAAATTGCTTTTTTCTGCTCAAAGTGCTATTATCGGAATATACCGAATACAAAGGGAGGAAAGCTCCCATGCCAAGACCGCCACGGTGCCGTCGAATTTGTGGCGTACCACAGGTCGATACATTCTGTCCCAACGGGTGCGAGAATACCGAGCCGATCCTGCTGACGCTGGACGAATACGAGGTCATTCGGCTGGTTGACTTGGAGCAGCAAACCCACGAGCAGTGTGCCACTCAAATGGACATTTCCCGCTCTACCGTGCAGGAGATTTACGAAAGCGCACGGAGCAAGATCGCAGCGTGTCTTGCCCACGGGAAACCTCTGCACATCACCGGGGGAAACTACCGCATCTGCGGAGGACAGGAGGCAGCTCACTGCGGCCGTTGCTGCCGGATGCAGAGAGCCAACATGGAAAAATCAGGCAAAACTTGCAAAGGAGATTCCATTATGAAAATTGCAGTTACCTATGAAAACGGTCAAATCTTTCAGCATTTCGGTCACACCGAGCAGTTCAAGCTTTATGAAGTTACGGACGGCAAAATCGTCCATTCGGAAATTGTTGACACCAACGGCAGCGGTCACGGCGCACTGGCAGGTTTCCTAATGCAGCACGGTGTGGACACTTTGGTTTGCGGAGGCATCGGCGGCGGTGCGCAGGCAGCACTCGCCGAAGTGGGCATCAAGCTCTACGGCGGTGTCAGCGGGGACGCTGACGCGGCGGTGAGCGCATTGCTCAACGGAAGTTTGGGCTACGATCCCAATGTTCACTGTGACCACCATGACCATGAGCACGGCGAGGCTGGTCACTCCTGCGGTGACCACGGCTGCGGCAAGCACAGCTGCCATTGATATGGAA
>NZ_WQOH01000057.1 GCF_018784445.1 Gemmiger formicilis
TATTTTGAAATTCACGCAGAAAACTATTAAAGTAAAGAAAAGGAGAATTATCATGGATCAGAAGTTTTACATTTGCAAGCGTTGCGGTAACATCATTGCCAAAGTTAAGGACGTAGGCGTCCCTGTCGTCTGCTGCGGCGAGCCGATGAGCGAGCTCGTTCCCGGCACCACCGACGCCGCCGTGGAGAAGCACGTCCCTGTCTGGACGGTGGAAAACGGCATCGTCCATGTCAAG
>NZ_WQOH01000058.1 GCF_018784445.1 Gemmiger formicilis
CAAAATACGCGCCCGTCTGCCAGTCGCTGCCCTCAAAGAGTGCGTAACGACCCTTTTCCCGTGCCAGTGCTGCGTCCGCCTTGACGGCGGCGTAGTTGATGTGCTCGAACACCGCGTCGGTGAAGGCAAGGTGCTCCTCGCTCTCCCAACGGATGCCGCGCTTTGCCAGCATATGGTGGTAGCCGCTGACGCCCAGGCCGATGCTGCGGTACTTCTGATTGGTAAGCCGGGCGTATTCCAACGGGTAGAAGTTGAGGTCAATCACATTATCCAGTGCGCGGATGGCCGTTTCCACCGTGCGTTCCATATAGGCCTCGTCCTCCACCGGCAGATTACCGAGAGACAGACTCGCCAGGTTGCAGACCACAAACTCACCGGGGCGTGTGGTCGTCACCACCACTGTGTCGCCGTTCTCCGTGTGCACCTCAGTGCTGATATGCTCGGTGGGCGCCATGTTCTGCGCGATCTCCGTGCAGAGATTGGAGCAATAGATCATTCCCGTGTGGCCGTTTGGATTCATACGATTTACGCTGTCGCGGTTGAAGGCGAAGGGCGTGCCGGTCTCCACTGCCGAGCGAAGCACCAGCCGCACGATGTCCTTGACGGTGACGCTGCGCTTTTCGATGCGCGGGTCATTGACGCAGTCCAGATACCGCTTCTCCCATTCCGTACCCCAGTAATCCTCCAGAGCGTAGCCCTTGACCGTGAGGATCTCATGCGGATAGCACACGGCGGGAAACACATCATGCGCCTTCATGCGGTCATCGCCATTGTTAGTGCGCAGTTGAAGGAATTCCGGTAGATCCCGATGCCATGCGTCTAAGTAAACCGCCACAGCGCCCTGCCGCATCCCCAACTGATCCACCGCTACGGCGGTGTCGTTGACCAGCCGAATCCAGCGGATAACACCACCCGCCGCCCCTTGAAAGCCGCGGATGGTGCTGCCTGC
>NZ_WQOH01000059.1 GCF_018784445.1 Gemmiger formicilis
CAGAAACTCTCAAACTTCATTTGAAGCGCCGCGAGGGAGTAGACTTCCTCGGTAAAATCCATCTGGATGCGGCGCAGCACATCGTCAAGCAAGTCATCCCCCACCGCCCGCGCGATGGTATGCCGGACACGGCGCAGCGCAGACCGCTTTTCGCGGTAGAGGATGTACGCCTTGGCCACCTCATAGTGTCCGCGCTCCATGAGCGTTCGCTCCACCTCGTCCTGCACACGTTCCACGGTGAGCGGCACTGTGACGGAGAGATTGTCGAGAACGGTGGCGAGGATCTCATCCAGCTCTCTGCTCCCGATCTCCTTGCCCTGTCCGTCAAACGCCTTTTTCATGGCGTTGAAAATTTTCTCCTGTTGAAAGGGAACAGACTCCCCGTTTCGTTTTCTGATCTCCATTTCGATTCTCTCCTCTTCTCCGGTCACTAGCCTAATAGGTTTTCCTTGGGGACCTTCACGTCGTTGAAGATCAGCTCCGCCGTGGAGGAGGAGCGAATGCCCATCTTGTCATAAGCCGTCCAACCGAAACAAGCAATAAAGTGCGTACTTTTCATTTTATATTCGACGCATTATGTTAAGATGTGCAGTAGATGCTCCATTTTGCTGTCCCATTCTCTGCTGGAATCGGCGCACTCTTTCAGTTCAGTTTCGATTTCAGTATTTATCGGCAGGTTTTTCTTATAGCGGATTGTATGCTCAAGGCTTGCCCAGAAGTCCATGGCGATTGTACGGAGTTGTATCTCCACCGGCACATGGATCTCTTTTTCCGCAAAGAATACCGGCAGCCGGATCGTCAGGTGCAGACTGCGATAGCCATTTGGCTTAGGGTGTGAAATATAGTCTTTCTCTGTGATAATTTCAATGTCAGACTGATCTTTTAAGCACCTTGCCAAAAAGAACACATCCTCCTCGAAAGAGCAGATCACCCGCACACCGGCAATATCCATGATATTTGTCTGCATGGTCGGAAAATCCAGAGGAAGTCCGCGTTTCTGCATCTTATTCATAATGCTGGACGGCGACTTCAAGCGGCTTTTTATACTTTCTATCGGATTGCGGTCATGCTGCAATGAAAATTCCTCATTCAAAATTTCCAATCGGCTTTCAAGCGCTTTCAGCGCACATCGGTATTGCAGCATTACTTCCTGATACCTGCGATTTTCGCTTAAAAGGCGCTGGCACTGCAAATCATCTAAGCCTTTATCTGCCGCAACCGTCAAGCCAAATAAATTCTCACTCATAGCTTCTCCATTCCGCAGGGATAGGCGCTCCGCGCTGTCTGCCGCTCTTGTGTTACGACCTGATAAAAACTGTATCCGCCGGAGAGATGGGAACAGGCAAAACCGTACTGCGTCAAAAGTCGGGAGGCCAGATAACTGCGAAGCCCTGTCTGGCAATTCATATAAACAGGCTTACCCCGGTCTAACTCGTCCAAATGCTCCCGCAGATCGTCCAAAGGTATGTTCCGAAAGCCGTCCAGATGACCCCGCTGATACTCCCACGCCGTGCGGACGTCCAGCAGCGTCGCACTGCCATCGCAAGGCAAGTCCTCAACATCATTCCAATGGAACTGCCGTACCTTCCCGTTCTCTAAATCCTCAATCATAAAACCGGCCATATTGACCGGGTCTTTGGCAGAAGAATAAGGCGGTGCATAGGAAAGGTCAAGCTCCGTCAGTTCCAGAGCTGTCATTTTTGCGCGAATGGCCGTTGCCAGTACATCAATGCGCTTGTCCACACCGTCGCCGCCAACGATCTGCGCACCGAGCAGCCGCAGGCTTTCTTTTTCATACAGCACCTTCATTACCATAGACTGTGCACCGGGATAATAGGCCGCGTGGGATGCCGGGAACAATACGACTTTGTCGTAAGCGATCCCTGCTGCCCGCGCTGTCTTTTCATTGATCCCCGTAAAGGCCGCTGTCAAGCCAAATAGTTTCAGAACAGACGAGCCTTGAGAGCCGTGATAGCGGCTGTTTCCGCCGCAGATATTGTCAGCGGCAATGCGTCCCTGCTTGTTGGCGGGTCCCGCCATCGAAATCAACACTTTCTGCCCGGTCACGAAATGGGTAACCTCTACGGCATCGCCCACAGCATAGATGTCCGGCACGGAGGTTTCCATCCGCTCGTTGACAGCGATGCTGTCACGAATACCAAGCCTGAGTCCGGCTTCTTTTGCCAAATGCGTATCCGGGGTAACACCGATGGCCAGCAGCACCATATCCGAATGCAGCGGTTCACTTTCTTCCAACAGTGTCAGCACGGAATCTCCGTCCTGTCGGAATTCGGTGACGGTTTCACCCAACCGCAGAGCCACGCCGTGTCTGCGCATTTCCGAATGGACAAAGCTCGCCATATCCGCATCCAGCGGCGCTAAAAGCTGCTGGAGAAGCTGGACGATGGTGACGGAAACACCCATTTCTGCAAGGTTTTCCGCCATTTCCAGACCGATAAAGCCGCCGCCAGCCAAAACAGCGGTTTTCGGCTTCTGATCCTCAACAAAGCGCCTGATGCGGAGGGTATCCTCCACGGTGCGCAGCGTAAAAACGCGCTCACTGCTGACGCCGGAAAGCGTGGGCACCGTCGGCTTTGCGCCGGGGGCAAGAAGCAGTTTGTCATAGGTTTCCGTGTAGACCTTCCCACTGTCCAGTGCACGGACGGTGACGGTTTTCTCTGCGGGATTGATCGCAGTTACTTCCTGCCGTACTCGTACATCAATGCGAAAGCGATCCCAAAAGCTCTCCGGAGTTTGCAGCGTCAGTTCTGCTTGCTCTTTGATCACACCGCCCACATAATACGGCAGGCCGCAGTTGGCATAGGACACATAGCCGCTGCGCTCGATCATGATGATCTGCGCGTGTTCATCCAAACGGCGGATGCGGGCAGCGGCCGAAGCACCACCCGCCACACCGCCTACGATCACAACTTTCATCTTGCGCTCTCCACCATTGCGGTGATCTCCGACTTAGGCCGATAGCCCACCGACTTGGCAACGGCTTTTCCGTCCTTGAAAACGACCAGCATCGGAATGCTGGATACCTGAAAACGCATTGCCAGCTCCATCTGCTCGTCTACATTGATCTTGCCCACCTTGAGGGCACCGCTTTTTTCTTCGGCAAGCTCATGCAGTATAGGAGAGAGCATTTTGCACGGTCCGCACCAGTCCGCGTAGAAATCCAGCAAAACGGGTTTGTCGGAATGCAGTACCTCGTTTTCAAAATTCGCAGCAGTAATTTTCAGTTCAGTCATGAGAGTGACTCCTTTCGTTGATCTTTTATGATTCTTTGTTTTTCAGCTTGCAAATACCCTGCGTCATGGTTGATTTCCATGTTCGCCACATCTTTCTTGTTTATTGATTGTGGCTATATCATACCGCAGGACAAAGTATTTTTCTGTAACGAGGTCACATTAATAAAAAAATCCGGTGCTCAAAAAAGCACCGGATTTTTGAAAGATGAATTACGCTTTCCACAGACTGTGGAGGTTGCAGTAG
>NZ_WQOH01000060.1 GCF_018784445.1 Gemmiger formicilis
CGTACAGGGCGGCGGTGTAGCCGCCCGGTCCGCCGCCCACCACAATCATATCATAAACATGATTGTTGTTCATATCTGAATCCTCCGTTATTTCGCCAAGGTTTCCTGAATGAAACGGTCGATCTCTGCCTTTGAGCCGGGCGCGGTGATGGAACCTACGGCCTTTCCGTTCCGGAACAACACCAGAGTTGGGATGACCTTGATCCCCTCGGCCCCCGCCAACTGCGGCTCCTCGTCAATATTGATCTTGCCGACGGCAAGGCTGTCCGCGTATTCCTCTGCAATCTTCTCATACGCAGGGCCGATCCTCCGGCAATAGCTGCACCAGGGCGCCCAGAAATCCACCAAAACAGGCTTTTCCTCCCGGATCAACTGCTTAAACTG
>NZ_WQOH01000061.1 GCF_018784445.1 Gemmiger formicilis
GCCCGATTCGGGTCTGTCCTGCGGTAACGCATCTTATGGTTTTTCTTACTCGGATATAATCTGCGTGACACAGGGAGATAACAGCGTGGAATTTGAGATAGAAGTAGATCATGACGAATTGACAATCTTCTTTATGGGGCAAGAATACTTAGCGTTAGAAAGGTAATGGTAGAAACTCTCTTGTTTCGTAAAAACTGAATAGAATGAACAAACCAAAGGCGACTAACCGTAAAAAGTTGGTCGCTTTTGCTTTGCTCATTTGCAAAGCGGATGTGCCGGAAACGGCATATCCGGAAAGTGGAGAAATCCGATTTGACGAAATTGGACTTCTCCATTTTTTTGTGAAAGTCTCCGGTGGAGAGTTTCGCAAAAACCGATGGACTGCGAATGTCGGCAGCTGACGATGTGGAGCAGTTTATCGGGCAGGAGTACAGAGGGCGGCAAGCCCTTTGTGCATGGGTACAGGGAATGCAATATCCCTGTGCAGGT
>NZ_WQOH01000062.1 GCF_018784445.1 Gemmiger formicilis
TGGTACTCCTTTTGGCATAGCAAAACACCCCACTTGTTAGATAGTATATCATACTGTCTAACAAATGGGGTGCTGTTCATAAAAGCAATTAGGGACTTAACAGGTTATTATAGATTGACCTTAGAATTCAGGTCTTTCCACATTCCCAGCCAAAGCACGCAGCAACGCCAATTCCTATAAGGATGTATCCCTATTGGAAGCCATTGCGGCGCTTAGAACCAACCTGCAAATTACTTGCGTGGATTTTTAATTGCTGCCTGCTTATTGGGTCGTCATCATAGGTATGTACCCAAAAGCGCGTACTGTTTGCATCCTCAAGTATCCTATTGACGGCCCCATCCCCTTTCTTCGCTTTTGTTTTTCCCGGCATGATTTTTTCCGCCGAAATCGAATGGTAATTGTACATTCCGCGCACATTGCATTGAACAGTGCATGACTCTTGAAATAGATTTAGTTCCCAGATGAATTTCTGTCCATCGATGGAGAAGATTCTCGGCACAAATCTGTCCAGAAATTCCCGGCTGATTTCATCGTTTGGGAACGACTCTTGCCAGCTGAGTGCTTCCTCTACCTTTTCACTATCGGCAGCTCCGTTTTCTTGTTCCTGCTGGTATTCTTCTAAAATATCCTGCCGGTGATCCTGCCAAACGTTTTTGTAGATTTCTCGCGCCATCAATTCGAGCTTCCATGCTTGCACATTGGGGGCGCTGCATTTGGGGGCTACATTCCTCAGTGACCGCTGATAACAGATATATCGAACAATGCCTTTCTCTGCGCGGAACGCCCGCATTCTGGCTCCGCAGCCACAAAACAGGCGGCAAGCCCATTTGTCGGCGTGTTCGCTCTTTCCATACAAGTAAGCCTGCGTTATATTGCCGTCTTTGTACGACTGCCATGCATGTCTGCGACGCTGACATTTATCCCATAGTTCCTCTGAAATGATTGGCGCAAAACTGCCTTTCACCAGAATGTAATCCTGTTCGCTGTTCTTGATGCTTTTATGGCTGAGGAAATCATCAATATGCGATTTGTTGTATGTCAAATACCCTTTATAAATCGTATTCTTGGTGATTGAGAGAACCTGACGCGCGCTCCATTGTGGCATTCCGGATTTATTCGGTGCGCCTTCTTGCGTTAGTGTCTGGGCTATCTCGGTGCCATTTATGCCATCAGCATACCAAGCAAAAATTTTTCTGACAGTCTCTGCCTGACTTTCCTGCACCACAAGCGTATGAGCCTTTTTATCACGCTTATATCCAAACGGTGTCGGTCCCGCAACATAGGTGCCTTTTTTCTGTGACGTCTGAATGCCCGCCTTGGTGCGTTCACTCATTTTACGGCTTTCATCTTGCGCAAGGCTTGCCATAATGGTCAGGCGAACTTCTCCATCGCCACGCATCGTCCAGATGTCATCATTGACGAAGTACACTTCAACGCCGTACTGTTTCAGCTCACGGGTCGTAACCAAAGTATCCACCGTGTTTCGGGCAAAACGGGAAACCTCGCGGGTCACGATTAGGTCAAACTTCTTTTTCCGGGCATCTCGCAGCATCTTCATAAAAGAAGGCCGGGTTTTCATGCCAGTACCTGAGATTCCTTCATCGGCGTATTGCCCAACCACCGTCCAATTCGGATGATGTTCTGCAAGCTCCAGATACCAGTTCATTTGATTTTTCAGTGCTGATATTTGCGCCTCAAGTTCCGTGGACACGCGCCCATAGAACACGACTCTGCGCGGGCAGTTTTGCTGGTCTGCTTTATCATATTGCATCGGTTTTCCCTCCTTCCCCATCAGTATAATACTGCATTCAGTATTTTCAAAATGTACAAGTCAATGACTCAATCATGGTATAGAAAAGCCGTGGAAGAAGGTTCCTTCCACGGCATGATCTTTATACTACTTTTTCAATAAGGCACTGATGTTTCTTCGTTTTCTTGTCATAGTTGATAGCTACCAAGAGAAGATTTCCTGTATAGCCACGCAGCGAATCCGGATATTTCTTTTCCTTAATCTGCTGCATCGCAGTCTCCACCGTTTGGTTCCACTTCAACTCCACAACAAGCGCCGGATAGTCATTTCGGTACTCCGGTTTTGGAATGAAAACGAAGTCTGCGAAGCCCCTGCCTGTGGGCAGCTCTCGAACCGGCTTAAAGTAATATTGCATAGCGCTCAGGTATGCAATCGCCAAGACGCTGCTCAAGGAGTTTTCATTGTTGTACTGGATGGCAGAAACATAGTCATCATGGATTTTCTCAACCTGAGTGGCTACTGCATCGCCATCCATATCCAATGTCGCATCCAGCAACTTCTCAGACTCCTGCTGGAACAGCAACATCTCATTCCAATGCTTGCTTTCCACCGCAAGTGTCAATTCCTGCCGGATTTCCTCATTCGGAACAAACGCTGTTTTTCGGTTCTGGTCATATCCCAAGTAGCCAAGATGGATCATATATGTCAAAACATCATCTTTGCTTTGGATATTAACGGTATCGTTCTTGAAGGTAGCCGTGTTTACTTTAACTTCCCCACCGGAAAGCATTTCAATGATTGCCGTTTTCAGCCCATCATAGTTCATGTTGATAAGAGGAACGATTGCTTCATAGGAAGCCGTTTCCGACCAGTAGCTCTTAAACTCTCCCTTCAGCATAACGCTGACAACAGCTCTGGGATTATAAACTTGGTAATCCCGCAACAAGTAACCATCGTACCACTTTTTTACCTTGTCAAAGTCTTTGTGGTACTCCTCGCAAAGATTCTTAACTTCTTCTTCCGTAAAGCCAATGAAAGGTGCCAACGTGCTGGCACTGACCATGGTAAACTCATCGAAGTTATTCAAGGCCGACTGCGTTTTTTCCTTTTTGATTGGCAGAATGCCGGTGAGGTATGCAAGCTGAATGTATTTTGTCGGCTCTGTTCCTTTGAATAAGCCTCTCAGGAAATAGATATATTCTTCTTGAACAGCCTTATTGGTTGCTTCATCTCGGATCAGAATATCCCATTCATCAATAATCACAATAAATTTCTGACCGGTCGAGTTTCTGATGCGCGACAAAGCATCCGCCAATGTCAACACTTCGTTAGGAAGAACTTCAGGGTAGTACTCTTTTAGTTCCTCAAAAACTGATTGCGTAATGTAGGATATAATACTTTTGATGTCTGCACAGCTGGACAAAAACCATTGTACATCTATATGGATCACATCATACTTGTTGAGATGCTTTTTGAAGTCGCTACTCTTGCCGATTGTAAGCCCATCGAACATCTTTTCTGAATCGCAGCCTTTGCTGTAATAGGCTGCCAGCATATTAGCCGTATAGGACTTACCAAATCTCCGGGGGCGGCTATTGCAGATGTATGCTTCTGGTGTATCAAGAACGCTGTTGGTATATTCCAGCAGACCCGTTTTATCCACATAAATTTTTGAATTCAGTGCAACTTGAAACGCACTATTGTCCGGATTCACGAATCTTCCCATTTCGCCAAAGCCTCCTTCAGAAGTCATTTATTTCTAAACATTCAAATGACATTAGTATAGTCATATAGTACCATTTATCGATACAAATAGCAAGTTGGAAATTTCCCTATAATAGTACAAAAGCACCGCAGCATGGATTTCTTTCATAGCATGATCTATCATCGCAGACACCTCATCTGCTATGACGATGATTAAATTTTGCCACATAGAATCCTGCTTTCTGCATATAATCTTCAAAAATATATGCAGATAAAACTCGAAAGGCGCAATAAGCCACAAATTGCGATAATTTCCCTTCGATGAACCTGTCAGATATCATCTGTTTGAACCATTCGGAATTCCCGAATAGTTGCCATCACGGTCTATTCCTCATCCGTATTATAATATTACCATTTACTGATTCAAATAGCAAATCTAGCGTCATTCCATAACGGCACAATAATGCCGTGGAAGTTTTTCCTCCACGGCACGATCTGTCGTTATAGCTGTGCGTTTCTCTCCCTCTGCAAATTCCAGACAGGCAACCCTTCCCGGCGCTTTGCCTCGCATCGCTTTGCAGCCATGCGATATGTTTTCTCGCATCTTGGCACGCTCGTGGAATCCAGTCATGGCGCTGCTTCCCCAATACGGTACAGCAGAGGACGCTATTCACTTTTTCGGAGGTTTGGAACCTCCTAATACATAAGAGAACAGCGAATCGGATTTTTTCCACAACTTTTTCAATTTTCTTTTTTTACCAGAAATATATCCACACGCATATCTTTCCACAAACCGGGGTGGATCTTAATCCCCCGCGCTTTCTGATACTCATAGGCTGTCACAAAGTCAACCGCAAAACTCAAAAGTGGCATCTTTTCATCCAGCACGCTCACCTGATTTTCTTGACAGCTTTCCAGCCATTCCACCAACTTACGCTTTCTTTTGGTTCGGCTCATATTCAAAAAGAAATCCTGTGGACGACATATTGTCGCGCAATCGGGTCCAGCACTTTCTTTATCCTGCTTGCCGATTTGCTCTTGCTCAATATCATAGGGAACGCCACTTTTATAGGTAACCATCGCTATCGGCTGCCTTTCCGATTGGATAGGCATGATCTGCTGCACATTCATCAACTGCAACATCCAAATGTAGCGGTTATTGCTTTTTACAATCCGGTTGGTATACCTGTCCAGAAAGCCCGGCTCTATTTTACCATCCGGAAAAGAGGCATCATCACTGAGTGCAGCCTCGATGCTGTGCATATCTAACCTTGCTTTAGGACGCTGTTCCTGTATGGAACTTTGCAGTAAGCCTTCGACATTTATAATCTCATTGTTGATTTCCGTACTTTTGCTTAAGAAATCATCCATAGTTATGCTTCGGCTTGCCCGCTGGCTGACAAGATCGTCCAATTCCTCATTCAGCGCAGAGAGCTTGTTCTCCAGCTGGTTTCCATCATTCGGTGTGCCGGTAGTGTTCAGATTTGCATCCAACGTCCGCAAAAGACCCAGTATATCCTCGGCATTTTCTTTCCAAACAGTACGGAACACTTCCCTTGCCATCAATTCCAGCTTCCATTCAGATGCGTATGGTGCCGGACAAGGAATACCGTTCAGTGTTCTGGCGGCATCTTTCTTTTTGAACATTTTCGACCGTGCACAGATAAGCCGCATATTTTTCCCTCCGTTGGCCGTTTTATCGTAGCCTTCGATTTGGAATCGCATCCCACAATCGCAAAACAGAATTTTCGTCCATTTGTTCTGCGGAAAGGACACACCAAATTTATGGGCACGACCATCTTTTCCTTTGACAAATGCAGCTCGCTTACTGCGGATCTGATTGCAGGTTTCCCATAGCTCCTCTGAGACGATTGGCTCAAAGTTTCCCTTTACAAGAACAAAGTCCTCCTCGCTGTGATTGATGCGGTTATGGCTGAGAAAGTCATCAATATGGGATTTATTATAGGTCATATAGCCCTTGTAAGTGGGCTTGCGGAGTACCCGTGATACCTTGCTCGCCGTCCAGCTCAGGCCACCACCGCCATCCTTGCGGTTTTCTTCTATAAGCATTTTGGCAACAGTCGTTTCTCCGTGCCCCTCGGCGTACAGATTAAAGATTCTGCGCACCGTTGCCGCCTGTTCCTCATTGATTACATAAGTTCCATCCACACGGTCATAACCGATAATATTACCGCTGCCATAGAGTACACCTTTCTCACGGCTCATCTTCTGTCCGGCTTTTACGCGCTCACTGGTCTTGCGGCTTTCATCTTGGGCAATGCTCGCCATAATGGTCAAGCGAACTTCTCCATCACCGTCCATTGTCCAGATGCCATCATTTACAAAATAGACTTCCACGCCGTATTGCTTCAGTTCTCGCGTAGCATTCAACGCATCCACAGTGTTACGCGCAAACCTCGACAATTCACGTGTGACAATCAAGTCAAAGCGGTGTTCCTTTGCGTGCTCTATCATCCGCATAAATGATGGACGTTTCTTCATTTGGGTACCAGTTATGCCTTCGTCTATATACTGCGCTACAACGGTCCAGTTGGGATTGCGTAATGCAAGGTCTGTATACCATTCCATCTGATTTCCCAGCGCAGATAGCTGTTCCTCATGTTCTGTTGAAACGCGGCCATAAAACACCACCCTGCGCGGTCGATTCTTGTAATTCCCAATATAGTCTGTCATTTCGAACGCCTCCTTGTTCTTTCATTGTACAAGGGGCAAATTCATAAGGGAAATGTACAAAAACACTGGTACACTTGCCATCCTTGTATGAGCGTTGCTGCTCTATACTATAAGAGTACGTTCTCTTGATTTTTTTCCACAATCACTATTTTTATTTCATTGCACTTGACATACATCAAGTAGCCATGCCACGCGGATAGCATTTTTCAGAACATATCAACAAAAATGACCCTGCACGATTCTGTGCAGGATCAAAATATATATTCGTTTTATTTTCATACATAACTGGTTGATGGGCCGGCTCCGACTTTTTCAAATAACTATTTCGAAAAATCAGCCGGGCTATCAAACTGGAATTTATTATTCTCCTATGGAGGCACCGCTATCGTCTTTAAGGCCACAAATCGCAACTATACCATTATTTTTATAACTTACAACGAGAGTAGTGTCATTCCCAAGTTTCCAACATGCAGTGCTGTTTTCACTGCTATCAGGCTTCCCCCATACCTCTCTAAGCTGGTCAATATGGTACCCCGGCAAAAGGCTATTAACATCGGCTTCACTCATTTCTGCGCAACGCCAGCGAGGGGCACGGCATCATCAAGATGGGCAACAGTGTATTACCATTCACCAATCTGGAGCCCAAGGATAGTGATGTCTATCAGCTCATCACAACGAAACCGGGAGGAAGGAAGAAGCAAGAATGATTTTGCATAAAGAAAAGGCGGGTCGAAGCCCGCCTTAGAGTCAGTGGCAGTTTAGTGCTGCCAGATATTGTTTTCTAAATCACGCAGACGCGCTTTGTAGTCATTAATAAGCGCCTGCGTGTTTTCTGTATCGGGAAAGCTGACAATATAGCCGTCCTCGGATTCATGAAAGCCGACAAGGCCCGCAAGCCCTGCCATCTCTGCAACCTTGACCAAGGTGTGGTAATCATACTCACTGCTGTTTATGTGTAAAATCATGGGGTTCTCCTAACTGCTGCTGTTTGTTGCGGATCTGTTCGACAAACTGGAATTTGGAACGTGCTTTATAAATTTTTTCCGATCCCCTCAAGTTCGTTCATGGAATCCTTGTTTTTTTCAAGTTCATCTCTGGCTGTTGCGTAATATGATTTTTTGAAAAGCATATCCCATGAAAGATATTTTGCCATACAGTCAAACTGCTTATCAATCAGCTCATACTGGATACTGTCTACGGGAGAACCGCCTACAACAATCGTGCCAACTTTTTTATTTTTTAACTGCAATCCACGGCAGTAGCACTTATCAATGATAAGTTTCAATTGTGCTGACATTCCCCACCAATAAACTGGTGTAGCAAAAAGAATCATATCTGCGGCAGCAATTTTATCAATTGTAGGATTTGTATCATCCTTATCGACGCATCCCTTAGAGCATTGACAGACACCACATCCCTTGCATGGTGCAATGTTGAGTTTGTCAGGTTCAATGATTTCAATTTCATTCTTTTCTGATGCTCCTTTTATAAATGCATTGATTGCTGTCAGCGTGTTTCCTTTTCTGGCACTTCCATTAATGATTACAATTTTCATGCGTGTATCCTCCAACTTCCGATTTGTCAATCAAAAACAGAAAGAAAAATATTTTTATTTCTGTCGGGTATCCTTCTGCTGAACTGCCAGCATAAGCAATGATCTTAACTAGAGGATATAAAATCCGCTTTACTCTTCGAATCTTCCCTTCATGCACAGTTCCTTCTGCCACAGCGCGAGCTGTCCTCGCGCGAAGAGGCTGTCGATCTCGAGCTCTTCATCCAGTACGAGGAGATCTGCGTCGGCGCCTGCGGCGATGCATCCCTTTCGGCCATCCTGCGCGAGCAGAGTCGCCGGTGTGGTCGTCAGAAGCTTCAGTGCCTGCTCGAGCGGCATGCCCATGCGCACCAGCGCCCGGATGGTTTTATGCAGGTACTTCGGCGACGCATAGGTCAGTCCCACGCACTCGCCTGCGTCGTTAAAACGCGGCTGGCTTCCGTAGGCGTCACTTGACAGGCTCACATGATCCGGATTTACGCCCTCGCGGTGCAGTAAATCAAAGAGCTTTCGGGCGTCCTCTTTCACCGCCACCTCATCCGAGCCGGCGGTACAGTCGATGTAGCCGCCTCGCTTCACGAGCTCTACGCCAGCGTCGATGAGCTCTGGTGAGCGCAGCATATGCGTCGGGAGCAGGTTCTTCGCCGGTACATCCGAGTGATCCAGTACGTAGAAAATCGGATCCAGCTTCGCCTTCCCGCTGCCCATGTGCATCGTCACGAGCCCCGGTGTGCCGCTTAGCAGACCGGCGCGGCGTGCAGCTGTTGCCAGTGCGATCAGCTCCGCTCCACCCGGATTCGAGCTTCGATGATCAGATACCGCGACCTTCACACCGATCATCGGTGGGATCAGAACGATGTCCCGCTCGACGCTGCCGGTGAGTGTCGTCGGCGGGTAGCCATAGGACGAGGTCAATGTGTACACCGTCATGCCTTCTTCTGTCAGTGCACGGGCCTTCGCCACCAGGTTCTCGAGGCTTCTCGTGATGCCGTCCGTGCCCAGAAGCCCGACGACGGTCGTGATACCATTCTTAAAAAAGGTGCTGAGTGAAGACTCCGGCACACGGGAAGCCGGACCCTGCTCTCCGCCGCCACCGGTGATATGCACATGCAGATCGATGTAGGCCGGCACGAGGGTCTTTCCCGAGAGATCATAGACATCGACATCCGGAAGTTCATCATAGCCTGTGATTTCTTCCGCGATTCGGAGGATCCTCTCCCCCTCGATCAGCACATCCCTTTTACCGAGAGGAGCTGGTGTGTAAACATTGGCATGCTTTAATAATTTCATAGAATCATCCTTTCTATGGCTTCGTGTTCTGGCCTTGATTGAGGCGATGTTTTATATGGACATGAGCTTACATCTATCTAGTATAAATTTTGACACGGCTTATGTCTGTACGTAAAATATGATTTTCGTGATTTTACGGAACCATTATAGACATTCTTTACTCAGATTTTACCTATTCTATGTGTTTTTTTATTTTGCAGAATTATCATACAGATAAATTCAAATTTTACTTAAACTTTTTTCACCTTAACAAACTGGGATTTACAGTTTTCTTTGCAGCATAATCATATCTATCAGTTGCATACCTGCTTCATATATAGGATGGTCATAGTTATCTATAAAGAAGTTTTTAATGCTATAAGAACGAATAAATCCACACTTCTCATAAAACGGGATTGTCAACGGACTATCCCCTGTGCCAACTTGCAGTATAGAATACCTCCCTTTGTATTTCGCAGCGACAAAGTCGATTAGTACTTTACCGTAACCTTTCCCCTGATATTCTGGTTCAGTTGAAATATTCTTGATTTCAAGAACACCTCCCCCCTCGTCTGTTACGACACATTCGGACTTAACTCCACCATCGTCCAAAACATACATTGTCCCTCTATTAAGATACCTATCTATCATATCCTCCTGCTCATCTGCTAATAGCAACAGTGGAAGAAATTGTTTTTTATTCTCCTTGATTTCTTTAATTTTCATATCATCGCACCTTCCAAATTCAAATTTTCCAATTTAACAAACTGGAAGTTATCTGGTTGATGCCATTTTATCAGTCTGCCATGATCTCCTGAGAGCCCCATAGGAGATTAAGAAGTTCGCAAGCCAACCAGCTGGTACAGCAAGCCAGACAAAGGCAATGCCGAAACGCGGTGCACAGATCAGGGCAACGGACAGACGAATCGCAAGGTTCACCATGTTTGCAACGAGGAACGGACGCATAATTCCGAGACCACGAAGGACTCCATCGGTTGCCATCTTGATACCCATGAAGATGAAAAAGTAACCAATCCACCTCATATAATCACCAGACACCTGATAGGCCAACGCCGTTCCGTCTTTTCCCAAGAACAGCGAGGAAATCTGCGTGTGCAGCGCTTCAATGACCACAAACGCAATGGCTGCAAAGCACAGATCCAGCACCAGTGCAGCGTGGTAGCCTTTTTTGATGCGCTGGGGCTTGCCTGCACCAAGGTTTTGGGAAACAAACGGCGAAACCGCATTGCCGATGGAGACAAAAATCAAAGAGAACAAATTCTCTACTCGCATTGTCGCCGAATAGCCTGCCAGCGCCTGTGTGCCGAATGGATTTACAACTGCCTGCACAATCAGCATACCGATGGACACCGTAGACTGCTGAAGAATCGACGGCACGGCAATTTGCAGCATGGATTGCAGCCCCCGCCAGTCAAATCGTTGAAATGGGCTCTCGTATCGCCGCATTCGATGAAGAAAAATCAGAAGGGAAAATACGGCGGAAATGCCTTGGGCAATCAAAGTTGCAAGAGCGGCACCGAACACGCCCAGACCAAGCCCGGCAACCATCCAAAGGTCCATAAAAATATTCAGGACAGAAGAAAAAATCAGGAGTGCCAAGGGAATTCTTGATTCACCGATGGAGGTGAACATGTTGGAGAGAATGTTATACATAAACAAGAACGGAAAGCCCGCAAAATAGACCTGCAGATACAGCACTGCCTCATCCAGAATGTCGGGAGGGGTTTGCAAGCCCTGCATCATCGGGCGGGAAAAGCATAAGCCAAAAACGCCAAGGACAATGCTCAGAATCAAAAAGCTGAGCAAGGACGTTGACACAATGGTTTTCATTTTGCCATATTCTTTGGCACCGAAATAGCGGCTCACCAGCACACCGGCACCTACGCCGGCTCCCAGTGCCACACAAATGAACACATTGGTCAATGCTGCACAGGCACCGACAGCTGCAAGTGCAGAAGAACCAACAAACTGGCCGACAATAATGGAGTCGGCCATATTGTATATTTGCTGAAAAAAGCTCCCAAGAATCATCGGCATTGCAAAAAACGTCAACGCTTTGAGGGGCGCATCGGTTATCAAATACTCATCTTTCGACATTCTCATATTCCTCCATGGTACTTGTATCGTAGTATCCGATTCATTTACCTTCACAACTTCCGATTTATCTCACTGCCCATCTGCCCGGTAAACCACATCAAAATACTCGCAGACGCACTTCATGCTTTCGTCAAAGTTCCTGCCGATTTCCTCACACGCTGCGGCAAACGCCTTGCGGTGGACTTTCTTCCACGCGGCAAGGGTGCCGTCCCCCTCGGCGGCGGCACAATCTGCCGTCACATCTTCAAACGGGACAACCTCCACCTTTGTGGTGCGGGTAATGCAACGCGGCTGCATATCGCTGTCCAACACGACCGTGTAATCACCCGTGCGCGGCAGAAGCTGCATCTGGGTTTCAAACAGATTGAACAGCCCCGTGTTGGCGCGTTTTTTGCCGCAAAGAATGTTGTCCAGAATTTCATCGGTGCCGTTGCTGTCATAAAAACAGACATTGTAGGCAGAAATAGTCAGCCCCGAATCCTTTACAAATTTCTCGATTTGATCCATAGAACCCTCTCACGCAAGGTCATCAAAGCCCAACTGCCCGTCGCAGCTTGTGCGCTGCAGCAGCGGCGGGCGGCTGCAAAGCAGTTCCAGCGCCGCACCGGCGTCCACCAACCACGGGCGCACCTGCTCGTGGGAGAGCAGCAGCGGCATACGGTCGTGGATGGGCGCTACCGAATCGTTGGGCGCGGTGGTCAGAATGATAAAGCAGTTCACATCATTTATAGTATCATAAATGCCCGCCAAGTAAATCGGCTGTCCCGGCATTTGAAAAAAATATTTGTGCTTGGCGGCGTCCCATTCATAAAAGCCGGTGGCAGGGATCACGCAGCGCTGGAAGGCAATACTGCGGCGAAACATCGGCTTTTCCGTCACCGTTTCGGCGCGGGCATTGATGATTTGCTGTCTGCCGCGAAAACCGGGCAGCCCCCATTGCTGGAACTCGCCCACGATCTTCTCCCCGCGTGAAACCAGCACTGGTGCCACCTGCGAGGGGCAAATATCTCCTGCCATTGGGAAATTGAGTTCATTTCCCTCGCTGCGGCGCTGTGCATCGCGCACGATCTGGCGAATCTCTTTATACTCATCGGCAGAAAACTGATACCGTCCACACATACGCGACGCTCCTTCCTTATCCTACTACAATACCGGCGATTCTGAACTCGTCCTCCTCCCTCACAGGGATGGGGGCGTATTTTTTATTCAGCGAGATTAGCGCAATGCCGTTTTCGTCCTTGCGCAGCTTTTTGCAATAGCCTTGGTCGTTCAAGGTGCAAAGCACAATATCGCCGTTGTTGGCATCTTGTGCCGCCTTGACCCAAACGGTCTGCCCGTTCACAAAGCGCGGCTCCATACTGTCACCGGCGATGCGGACACCGAACTCCGCCTTGGCGGGTACGAATTCGTCCACTTCGGTCATCTCTTGGGCGTCATCGTCCAGCCACTGACCGGTACCGGCAGAGGCAGGCTGTAAATAGACCGGCAGCAATCGCAGTGTCGGTTCCGGTTTTTCGGTAAACTCTGCCGTGTGCAGCAGCATGGAACGGTATTCCCCCAAACGCTGCTGCCCCGCCTGATTCAGCTTGGGTTCGGAATCCAGATACAAAACTGCCACATCCTCAAACCCCAAAGCCTTTGCCAGCGCCACACCCACGGTAACGCGGGGTTCGCGCTCGCCGGCCTCCCACGACATCAAGGCACGTGTGGTCACGGCCTTCTCGGATTCCGGCAGGAACTGCTGCATTTTCTGTACGACCATCTTGCGGGTCATCTTTTGCGCCTCACGCGCGGCACGAATACGCATATTCCAGTTGCTCACGGTATATCACCTCAGCTATATTGTACCGCTTCTGGTATGTAAAGTCAAGTGTACCATTACACGGATTTTCGTTTATAGCCCTGTAAAATGCACTTGAAAGTGAAACATTGTGGTGTTACAATAGGCGTATAGGAGGTGGGAACAATATGGGACAGCGGCATATACTGCATTGCGATTGCAACTGCTTTTACGCAAGCGTTGAAATGCAGGAACACCCGGAACTGCGCGGGAAAAGCATTGCGGTCTGCGGTGACCCGGAAGCACGACACGGCATTGTACTTACCGCCAGTTATCCTGCCAAGCGTATGGGCGTGAAAACAGGGATGCCTATTTGGGAAGCCAAACAGCATTGCCGTGACTTAATTATTGTACCCGCCAGCTATGGAAAATACCAGAAGTACAGCGGCTATGTGCGAGAAGTTTTTAATGATTATACAGATCAAGTTGAATCCTTTGGGCTTGACGAAGCATGGCTGGATATAACCGGCAGCGTAGGGTTGTTCGGAAGCCCCGTCAAGATCGCAAAGGAAATCAGTGCGCGTATAAAGCGTGAATTGGGTATCACCGTTTCCATTGGTGTTTCTTTCAACAAAATTACCGCGAAACTCGGCAGTGACTACAAAAAGCCGGATGCTATCACAATTATTGAGCCGGAAAACTATAAGGAAATCGTATATCCGTTGCCTGCGGGAGATCTTTTGTATGTTGGTGCAGCCACACAGCGCAAGCTCGGCAATTACGGCATCCGCACCATCGGTCAGCTTGCGGAAATGAATCCTGAAGTCCTCAAGGGCTGGTTTGGCGTGATGGGTTATACGCTCTCGGCATTTGCGCGCGGATTGGACCAAACGCCGGTCGCCAAGCAGGATGCACATTCCGCCATTAAGAGTGTGAGCAACAGCGCCACCACGCCGCGCGATCTGACTACGGACGAAGATGTATGGCTGATGCTGGTGCTGCTTTCCGAAAGCGTTGCCATGCGTATGCGCGACCTCGGCAGCAAGTGTAATGTGGTGGAGATTTATGTGCGGGATAATGAACTGTCCGGCTTTACGCGCCGTCGAAAGCTGGATAGCCCCACCAATGTGAGCATCGAAATTGCCCGCATTGCCTTTGATTTATTCAAGCGCAATTACTCGTGGCCAAAGCCCCTGCGTGGCATCGGTGTGCGCGGTGCCGACTTGTGCCCCGCGGATTGTGCAGTGCAATTAGGCTTTTTCTCCAATGAGGAAAAGCGCGAGAAGCTGGAGCACATCGACAAAGCAGTGGACACCCTGCGCCAGCGATACGGTTACCGCAGTGTACAGCGGGCGGTCGTATACACAGACCCCGTTTTGGGCGGCATCAACGCCTACGACGACCACAACATCCACCCGGTCGGGTATTTTCATACGGCATAGGAGGCATCATAAATGATCCAACGAGAAAAGCGCTATGTGGAAGTCGATGTGCGCTTCAGCACCGAGGGACGATTGAGACCCTTGCAAATTATTTTTGATAAAGGGCAGGTCTACAAAATCGACAAGATCAAGGACATCTGCCGCCGTGCCGCCGACGTGGGCGGTGTTGGCGACCGCTATACCTGTATGATTCAAGGCAAAGAGCGCGAGTTATGGTTTGAAGATGGACGGTGGTTTGTGGCGGCGAAGGTGGCTACCAAGCAAACGCCCCCGTCTAACGCATAAGGGGCCGGACACTTTATATTTGTTATCCCCCGCTGTATCACCCGATACAGCGGTATTTTTGTTGTCAAAAAAGGAGTTATTGCAATGTCTAACGAAAACAAAATCCGTTTTCTGTATGTTCAGCCGGGCAAATATCCGGAGGAACGGTTCGTTGCAAATGAGCTGCGCCCCCTTCAGCAGCTTGTCGCTGGGTAGCGGGTTATATTTCTTCCGTCCGCAATTTCCAAGAAAGAACGCCCATTCTCTCTTGAGATATTTCGGCATACGGGGCATCTGCATCACTTCCTTGCCCGCGCCGGGTTTGCGGATTTGCTTTTGAAAATAGAAAAACGCCCAACATCTCCCGAAACTGTTCGCTTTCGGGGCGATTTTGGACGTTTTTGTTAGATATGAGGGGCTTTACGGTGGTGGGGAATATAACTTGTCGCTTATGGTGGGAAAGCCCTCTATTTGCCGCTTTGTGGCAATAGAAAAGCGCCACATCGCTGCGGCGCTTTTGCTTTGCCCGGAAGATGGAACGGGGGCTGTTCAGTTATCTGTTGTTCTTTCTCTTGCTGGCAACAACGGCTGTTCCAATGGCTGCACTACCGCTGACAAGCATAAGGACAACCAGCAAAGCAGGGTTGCTGGTGTCGCCGGTCTGCGGAATGGTGTACTGAGGTGTGGGCGTTGCAGCAGGTGCCGGTGTGGGCTGTGTTGTCTTGTTAGCGTCCTTGTATTGCAGGGCAGCAAGGGCATCTTCGATAGCCTTTGCCATGGCGTCAACCTCTGCCTGTTGAGTGATGTTCTTGCCGCGTGCAACTGCTCTGATAGCGCATTCTACGCCGGAGAAGTCTTTGTAATCATTTTTGTTCAGTGCATTTGCCCTGGCAATGGCTGCATCGACTCTGGTGTAGTCGGCGTCCTTGTATTGCAGGGCAGCAATCGCATCTTCAATAGCCTTTGCCATAGCGTCAACCTCTGCCTGCTCGGTAATGTTTTTACCACGGGCAACGGCATTGACGGCGGTTTCCACAGCGGAGAAATCCTTGTAGTCATCCTTCTTCAAAGCATTTGCCTTGGCGAGGGCTGCATCGACCTTGGTGTAGTCGGCGTCCTTGTATTGCAGGGCAGTAATGGCATCTTCGATAGCCTGCGCCATGGCATACACTTCGCTCTGTTCAGTGATATTCTTGTCACGGACAACAGCATTGACAGCAGTTTCTACAGCAGAGAAGTCCTTGTAGTTGTCCTTGTTCAGTGCATTTGCCTTGGCAATGGCTTCGTCGACCTTAGTGTAGTCGGCAGGTAAATAAGTCATTGCAATGGTCTGCGTATGAGTTGCTGTATCAGCCGTAATCGTAATATTGGAATTGAATAACTTGCAATTATCTGCGCTTACTTCGACAGGGTAAGTACCTGCTTCCAAATTGGCGGGGCTTGTCACTACCTGAGCGTTCACTTTGATGATTACATTTGTCAGTTCGGCAGGTGTTACAACAAAAGAAACTGCATATTTCGGTGCCGGAAGAATAGGTGTGCCATTTGAGTTAAATCGATAATTGCCGCCAGCAGCAGTGATTTCATTAAAGAAATCTTCCGTTTTCATAAAGTCAAGGGTCTTTTCTGTTCCAGCATCCTGATACTTAAAGCAAGCCGGGACATTTTCAGTTTTCACGAAATAATTGTTTTCAAAAACAGGGGTATCAGAAGAAACACCGCCTGCAATACCGCCTAAACGCTTATAAGGTGGAGTGGCAGTATATTGAGATAAATCCATTTCACCAGCGAAATAACAATGTCTGATTTCTGTACCTGCACCAACTATGCCTGCAATGCCGCCGAAATCCGTAGTGCCATTGCCAAGAGGGGCCATTTCCCCTGTGGAATAACAATTTATGACCTTTGAGTTCTGAATCAACTGCCCAACAATTCCGCCGGTACAGGGTGTCCAAGAAGTCATATTGCCTGTATTGGCGCAATACTGTACGGTACTGTTTTGAGCAAGACCTACGATACCGCCCATCTGAAAAGAGGTAGTATCTATCGTTATTGAAAAATTCCCCTTGTTTTGGCAGTGTTCAATCGTGCTATTGATTGCATATCCGCACATAGCCACAGTACCGTTAATATATTTATCTGTATCTGTGAACGACACATCTGAAACGCAGTCAGAAATTTTGCTGTCTGCTGCAACGCCCGCAACTGTTCCAAAATAGACGGGGTCAGAATTAGACACATCCAGCTTGCCCTGAATCGTCAAGCCGGAAATTTCAGCGCCGTAAACCTCACTGAAAAATCCGAAAGACGGATACTCTGTCTTTCCATAGTTTTCGGAAAAATCCAAATTGGAAATCGTATGCCCGTTTCCGTAAAATTTGCCACTGAAGTAATGCAGTAGAGTTCCATCGGCGGCAAATACGCTGCCAATTGGTGTCCACGCAACACCTGTTAAATCCAAATCTGCATCCAGCGATACAACCGCATCTGTTTTATCGTCATATTCGCCATTGTCCACAGCTTTTGCAAATTGCAAAAGCTCATCTACTGTTGTGATTGAAATTTTGTTAGCTTCCGCTGCAAACGCCGCCATTGGTACGAAAGTCATGACAAGGCAAAGCGTTAGCAGAAGGCTAAGAACTTTTTTCTTCATTTTCATTCCTCCTGTGTGTTTGAATCACCAAAAATTGTTGCCGCAGTAAGCGTACCGATAAAATAGATTGAAGCATCCGCAATACCTGACAATCAGGCATAAAGTTTCAGTAGTGTTCCCCCTTCCCACAAAAGAAAAAATCCGAAAACAGGGTATAGTTCACCCTGCTTCCGGATTTTACCTGACGATTTGATGTAATAGAGCTTGACACACTGAAAAAAAGACGCAATACTACTGCCGAGCCGAGCCGAGCCGAGCCGAGCCGAGCCGAGCCGAGCCGAGCCGAGCCATTTTCGCGCCTTTGAGCATCATTGTCAAGCCCTCCTTCCGTAATTTTAGTAAGAAAAAAAATATCAATTCCATTCCTCACAAATAAACATAGATATTATAGCAGATTCTCCATAAAACCACAAGTAGCGTTCAAAATATTGTCGGTCACTATTCTAAACGCATTACCTCTTCCATTACTTTCCCGACTTTATGACTTCTTGAATGCTATCTGAAAAAGAAAAACCGCTGTGCAGCCGACAGCCGTTCACCATCGCCGCCAGCCGCATTGAAGCGCGGCACAACCGTATCATCGGCATCGTCCTCCGTGATCTGATAGATGATCGTCACAGGCTCGTATCTTTCCTCGTCATCGGAGAACGGCAGCGGCGCTCCCTTAGAAAGCAAAGCGGCAAGAGAAAGCATCAGCTTACTCTTGCCGTCACCGGAATCACCTTGCAGCAGTGTGACCTTGCCGAAGGGAATATAGGGATGCCTATTACCATGACGACACCGCTTATAACTCCCTGAATAATGCAATGTCTAACGAAGGCATAGAGGAGAAATACGAAGTAAATTATATTCCTGCGGTCGAATTCTGGGATCAAATATAATAGAAAATGGGGCTGCCACATACAGCAGCCCCACTTTTTATTTCTTTTCGCGTCTTGACACAAATGGCATCACGGCCCTACGCAGCACATCCGCCGTACTCGCAACATTTTGAAGCGTAATATACAGCTTCATTGCATCTCGTTTGACGGGGTTCTCGTCAACCAGTGCTTCCATCACCTCCTGCAATTCATCCAGTTTTCGAATGATAAGCCTGTAATCTGCTGGCGGATATTCAGCAGGAATCGTATCTGCAATCAAGCAACGGATATATTGTTCTCTGGACATACCTGTTTTAGCAACACGGCAGTTCAGTACAGCCAGTTCTTCCTCCGGAATGCGAACTTTTACATCCTTATATCGAATCTTATCTGTTGCCACTGCCATTTCCTCCGCTATGTACGGTATGGTTATCACCGTATATGACAAACCTATCCAAGTCCCGCAGGAAATGCTCGATCAGGTAGACGAACATATCTTCATCATCGGGAAAGCCGTACTTGGCACACAACTTAGCCATTTTCCCAGAAAAACACGTAACAAGCCAGATTTTATCCTCACGGTTATGTGCTTTTGCGCCTCGCAGATGTTCTTCAAAGCTCTTCATAATCGTTACTCCTTCAACGCCTTCATTGTTTCAGCCAGCTTCTTGCGCTTCTCATAGACATAGGTATGCCCACAGCCAAAGTGTTTCTGAATTTCTTTGTAGTTCATTTTCAGAAAGCACAAAAGCCACTCCTTTTCTTTTGGTGAAAGCCTCTGTACTTCCTGTTGAAGAGCCAGTTCAATCTCAACCTTCCGAAACATTTGCTCGGCATCAATATCTGTCAGATGTCGCGGGGCCTGATCCAAGGAAATCACAATGACATTGGGTCGATTCTTAGCAGCATAGCGAATTGCGTGCCATTCCATTCGGCGGGTTATATAGCTAGTGAACTGTCCTTTCACCGTGCTTTTTTCATTCAGTTCATCTTGACTAAATTGCTCAAGTAACTCTTCAAATTCATGCTGGATCATTATACGTCCTCCTTATTTTTTGTTGAGAATCAAAAAATAAGGAGGTGCCCTTGGAACGGCATCGCTAGTAAAATGCTTAAATAAAGGCAAAGGATCGGAAACTCTGCGCACGATCGCCACTCTCCCTTCAAAAGGTAAGAGAACACGTCGATAGAGATTTTCCGGTCCTTTTTTGATATTATTTAATGTTTGCCGTCTATTTTTAGAGATGCTTTCTCTTTTCCATTGCCTAAAATGCTTTACTTTCCCTCACGGATTTTGCTATTTGCTGCAAATATCCGTCATCTGATGGCAATAGTATCGACATCTCTATTATAAAACCCGACTTATCCAATAATTTGTACTTTGCACAAAACAATCAATATTGTTCTGTTTATCGTGTGTTTTTCCTGTATGTCTAAAACCTTCTTCCGCTCCTGTTGGGCCTTTTTCTCTTCAGAATTTGTCTCGCGTAGTTGTTCTTTCGTTTCTTCAATTTTCCTTTCAAGTTGCTCAGTAAATCCAATCGCTTTATCCAGATCAACGGATTGGTCAATTCCTTCTTTTTCCAAATTCTTTGCTGCACTACTGTAAGCCTGCAATTCCGTACTATGACCACTGTAAAAAGCCGATTTCTGACTCATGGGCAACTCTACATACTGCATCCAGACAGGCTTGTATGTTATGCAAATTCGTAAGTTCTTGGTAACCGCAGCAACTTCTTTTCGCTTTTCCTGCATCCTCCATGTCAGCACGGATTATCTTCTGATGGGCAGTGAGCCAAGTAAAGAGGAAGTCAAAAATGATCTTCTGAGCATTATTTCGGAGCTGTCTGCGATTGCGAAGAAAATCTAATCGTGCTCTGCGTTTGAAAATGACAAAATAGAGATACTACTTGCCCGCTTCGATGTAATCTCTAACGAGGCGACTGAGATCTTCTTGTGTCAAGTAAGGAAAAAAATTGAGAATTTACAAGCCGTTCATAGGTGGACAACCGCCCGTGAACGGCTTGCATGTAAACTAAACTCATAATGAATCCAAGCAAATCCATCATGCCCTGCGAAGTTCTGTCAAATGTAGATAATCTGACAATACGAACATGCCTCACACGTAGTCTTTGACACCGAATATCAGCCAGTACACATATGAGGACGGAAAATGTAGCAGCTTTTGAAAAAATTGTTTTTTTCTGCTCAAAGTGCTATAATCGGAATATACCGAATACAAAGGGAAGAAAGCTCCCATGCCAAGACCGCCACGGTGCCGTCGAATTTGTGGCGTACCACAGGTCGATGCATTCTGTCCCAACGGGTGCGAGAATACCGAGCCGATCCTGCTGACGCTGGACGAATACGAGGTCATTCGGCTGGTTGACTTGGAGCAGCAAACCCACGAGCAGTGTGCCGCGCAGATGGACATTTCACGCTCTACCGTGCAGGAGATTTACGAAGGCGCACGGCGCAAGATCGCAGCGTGTCTTGTCCACGGGAAACCGCTGCACATCACCGGGGGAAACTACCGCATCTGCGGAGGACCGGAGGCAGCTCACTGCGGCCGTTGCTGCCGGATGCAGAGAGCCGACATGGAAAAATCAGGCAAAACTTGCAAAGGAGATTCCATTATGAAAATTGCAGTTACCTATGAAAACGGTCAAATCTTTCAGCATTTCGGTCACACCGAGCAGTTCAAGCTTTATGAAGTTACGGACGGCAAAATCGTCCATGCGGAAATTGTTGACACCAACGGCAGCGGTCACGGCGCACTGGCGGGCTTCCTAATGCAGCACGGTGTGGACACTTTGGTTTGCGGAGGCATCGGCGGCGGTGCGCAGGCAGCACTCGCCGAAGCGGGCATCAAGCTCTACGGCGGTGTCAGCGGGGACGCTGATGCGGCGGTGAGCGCATTGCTCAACGGAAGTTTGGGCTACGATCCCAATGTTCACTGTGACCGCCATGACCATGAGCACGGCGAGGCTGGTCACTCCTGCGGTGACCACGGCTGCGGCAAGCACAGCTGCCATTGATATGGAA
>NZ_WQOH01000063.1 GCF_018784445.1 Gemmiger formicilis
CCTTCGTTCATAGCAAGATGCAGCGCGATACCCAAAAACATCTCCTGCGGTGTTTCCAGCGGCACGCGGCTGCGTGACTGGATTACATAGCGTTTGAGCAGAAGGTCAAGGCCGGAGTAGGTGAAGAGCTCGTCCCGTTCCGGGCAGAGAAAGTCCTCCGCCATGGCAATCTCCTCGTGGGTATAGTGGGCAAGGATATAGTCACC
>NZ_WQOH01000064.1 GCF_018784445.1 Gemmiger formicilis
TTCTGTAACGAAGTCACATTTCTTTTTATTTTAGACGATTTAGTCTGTTCTTATCCCGCAGCGTGATTGCACCACGCTTCAGCTCCACCAGCCCGTCCTCCGAGAAGCTTTTGAGCATCCGTGCCACTGCCTCCCGTGCCGAGCTGATGTGCTGGGCGATCTGCTCATGGGTCATGCGTATCGTGTCGGAGCCGGTACGTTCCGCTTCGGCAAGGAGAAATTCTGCCAGCCGCTGATCCAATCCCTTGAACATAATCTGCTGCATCGCCCACATCACATCAGAAAACCGTTTCGTTGCCAGTTCATAGAGAAAACAGCGGACATGGAGATTTTTCTCCTTGAGTGCAGCAATGACAATTGCAGGGATAATCAGAACGTCCGTATCCATTCCGGCAGTCATTTGCGTATCAAAGGTGATCTGACTGATCACGCAGGAGGCGGAAAGCACGCATAGTTCGCCCGGATACAGGCGGAACAGCGTTACCTCCCGCCCCTCATCAGAGAGAAGATAGGTGCGGATCTCGCCGGAAAGAATAAGCAGCATTCCGAGACATTCATTGTCGCTGCTGTGCACGAACGCACCCTTTTTATAATGACGGACAAAGGCACTTCGGCGTAGCGTTTCTTGCTCCTGTTCGGTCAAGGATGACCAGAACGGAAGTTGTGTCAGTGTGCGTTCCATATCAATGGCAGCTGTGCTTGCCGCAGCCGTGGTCACCGCAGGAGTGACCAGCCTCGCCGTGCTCATGGTCATGG
>NZ_WQOH01000065.1 GCF_018784445.1 Gemmiger formicilis
ATCGCATGGGGGCATTATGTGATCGGCGACGACATCCCGGGACTGAACCGGCAGATGATCAGCGATTACATCCGCTATCTCGGCAATCTTCGCTGGACGAGCCTTGGCTATCCGGCATTGTATCCGGGCTTTGAGAGCGAACCGGAGAGCATGGAATGGGTCAGCCAGTACGCCGACGCCAACATGGTCAAGACCGATTTCTTTGAGGCACGCAGTACCGCCTACGCCAAGAGTACCGCACTAATAGACGATTTATAAGAAAATAAAGGAAAGGAGCTGGCAGATATGGCAGCTATGAACATGAATCAGGAGCAGTTTAAGCAGTTGATCCGGGAGGAAAAGCCTGTTTTGGTGGATTTCTGGGCGCCCTGGTGCAGCTATTGCCGGAGGAT
>NZ_WQOH01000066.1 GCF_018784445.1 Gemmiger formicilis
TGATACAGGGCGTTCACCGAAGAACAAAGAGACAAGTTAAGAATCCACACGCAGGCCCCTCCGCCATCCGGCTCCGGGGCCTGCTTTCTTTTTTGTTTCCAATCCTCTCTCATTCTGTCCCATGCGGGAAAACATGAGATAATGCGTTGATTTTGCTTGGTGTGGACTTGGAATTTTCTTGGAGTTGGCTTGGAGATTAGGCGGATTGCGAGCGGAACGGAGTGGAGCGAGCGCCTATGCGCTGTCTTGATTTTCTCTGCGCCTTTCTGGATTTTTTCGTGTGCCCGCGCATA
>NZ_WQOH01000067.1 GCF_018784445.1 Gemmiger formicilis
ATTCACAGACAGCAAGCCCTTTCGGCTGCTTGAACAATTTTTACTTCAAAATATTGTCTAACTTTTGGGGGTCACTTCATAAAGAACGCTGCGGGGTATTTTTATTGTTTGCTTAGTGTGGGGCTTTACACGTTCAGTTCCACATGCTGGCCCAAGTCCTCTTTATTGGCGTCCAGCACAGGCTGGATGACGTCGCGCAGGAACTCGGTGACCTGTTCGCTGCTGCGGCCGGTGAAGGCCTCGGGGGACAGCTCAGCCTCAATTTCCTCGCGGGTCAGGCCGAAGGCGGGGTCAGCCTCGACGCGGGCAATCATGTCGTTGGACTTGCCCTCCTGCTTGACGACGGCGGCAGCAGCCACGGCGTGCTCGCGCAGGCGCTCGTGCAGCTCCTGACGATCGCCGCCCTTCTTGACAGCCTTCATCATGATGTTCTCGCTGGCCATGAAGGGTAGCTCGGCCATGACACGGGCGCGGACAACCTTCGGGTAGACGACGAGACCGTCAGAGACATTCAGCAAAATGTTCAGAATTGCGTCAGCAGCCAGGAAACCCTCCGCCATCGCAATGCGCTTGTTGGCAGAGTCGTCCAGCGTGCGCTCAAACCACTGGGTACCAGCGGTCATGGCGGGGTTCAGCACATCCACCATCAGGTAGCGGCTTAAGGCGCAGATGCGCTCACAGCGCATGGGGTTGCGCTTGTAGGGCATGGCCGAGGAACCGATCTGATTCTTCTCGAACGGCTCCTCCATTTCCTTGAAGTTTGCCAGCAGGCGGATGTCGGTCGCCATCTTCATGGCAGACTGGCCCAGACCCGCCACGGCGGACAGGACGTTGTAGTCCACCTTGCGGCTGTACGTCTGGCCGCAGACCGGCACGACCTTGGTAAAGCCCATCTGGGCGCAGACGTCGGCCTCGACGGCCTTGATCTTGGCGGAGTCGCCGTTGAACAGCTCCATAAAGCTGGCCTGGGTGCCGGTGGTGCCCTTGACGCCGCGCAGCGCCAGCTGGGAAATCTGGTAGTCGATGGCTTCCAGATCCATGTACAGCTCGTTCATCCAGAGCGTGGCACGTTTGCCGACGGTGGTCAGCTGCGCGGGCTGGCAGTGGGTGTAGGCCAGGCAGGGCATAGCCTTGTACTCGTCGGCGAACTTGGCTAGGTTTGCCAGCACGCCGATGATCTTCTTGCGCACCAGCTGCAAAGCCTCGCGCATGACGATAACATCGGTGTTGTCGCCGACATAGCAGCTGGTCGCGCCCAGATGGATGATGCCCTTTGCTTTGGGGCACTGCAGGCCATAGGCGTAGACATGGCTCATAACGTCGTGGCGCACCAGCTTCTCGCGGGCGATGGCATCCTCGTAGTTGATGTCGTCCTTGTGGGCTTCCAGCTCGGCAAGCTGCTCATCGGTGATTGCCAGGCCTTGCTTCTGTTCAGCCTTGGCAAGCGCGATCCACAGCTTGCGCCAGGTGCGGAACTTGTTGTCGTCGGAGAAGATATACTGCATCTCGTCCGAAGCATAGCGGGTGGAGAAAGGGGAAATATAACGGTCATGTTGTGCCATGGGAAAAGTCCTCTACTTTCTTACAGCTTAAAGTAATTCACACCGCCCTCAAAGATTGGCTGGTATTTGTCGCCGGTGACGTTCTTGTACAGCTGCTCGCCGCTGCGCTCACTGTGGCCCATCTTGCCAAAGACACGGCCGTCTGGGCTGGTGATGCCCTCAATGGCCAGCACAGAACCGTTGGGATTGTAGCGCATATCCATCGTCGGGCGGCAGGTCAGGTCCACATACTGCGTTGCAATCTGGCCGTTGTCGATCAGCTGGTTCAGCAGCGTCTCGTTGCAGACAAAGCGGCCCTCGCCGTGGCTGATGGCGATCAGATGCTCGTCGTTGATATCGCAGCGGCTCAGCCAAGGGCTCTTGTTGCTGGCAACGCGGGTGCGGACCAGCATGGACTGGTGGCGGTGAATTGTGTTGAAGGTCAGCGTCGGGTCGTCCGCCGTGATGGGGCGGATCTCGCCGTAGGGCACCAGGCCCAGCTTGATGAGCGCCTGGAAACCGTTGCAGATGCCCAAGGCCAGGCCGTCACGCTGGTTCAGTAGACGGTTGACGGCGTCGGCCACCGCCGGGTTGCGGAAGAAGGAAGCAATGAACTTTGCGGAGCCGTCCGGCTCGTCGCCGCCGGAGAAACCGCCCGGCAGCATCAAAATCTGCGCCTGGTCAAGCTCCTTCACCAGCGCCTCGCAGCTCTCGGCCACGTCAGCGGGGGAGAGGTTCTTCAAAACCAGAATGTGCGGATCACCGCCGGCACGGCGGAAGGCGCGGGCCGTGTCGTATTCGCAGTTCGTGCCGGGGAACACCGGGATGATGACCCGCGGCGTCGCCAGGCGCACAGCGGGGGCCACACGCTTGTTGGCAGGGCAGTCATGCTCCAGTGCAGGTACAAATTCACCGGCCTTGCGGTAGGGGAACACAGGCTCGAGCTTCTGCTCCCACAGCTCCTGCAGGCGGGCCAGGTCGATGTGCTTGCCCTCGGCTTCCAGCGTGTAGTCTACGGTGGTAAAGCCCAGGAACTCACCGGCGGAGGCATCCAGCAGTTCCAGGATGACCGCGCCGTAGGCAGGCTTGAACAGGCCGTTCAGGTCGATATCGTTGGATAGCTGCAGGCCGACATGGTTGCCGACGCACATTTTGAACAGCGCCTCGGCCACGCCGCCGTAACCCGGCGTCGCAGCGGCCAGCACCTTGCCCTCGTCGATCATCTGTTCGACGGTCTTGTAAATGGCAATCAGACTGCCGATCTCGGGCAGACCGTTCTTGTAGTTGGGGCGCAAGATGACGATCGAGCTGTTGGCTTTCTTGAACTCGGGGCTCTGCACGTCGCGGGTGTTGCCGATGGCCGTTGCAAAGCTGACCAGCGTCGGGGGCACGTCCAGCCCCTCAAAGCTGCCGGACATGGAGTCCTTACCGCCGATGGACGCAATCCCCAGGCCCATCTGGGCATCCAGTGCGCCCAGCAGGGCGGCCAGCGGCTTGCCCCAGCGCTCGGGCTTGTCGTTCATGTGCTCAAAATATTCCTGGAAGGTCAGGTACATATCCTCATGGTGGAAGCCCGCGCAGACCAGCTTGGTCACGCTCTCCACCACGGCCAGGTAGGCACCGCGGTAGGGGTCAGCCTCAGTCAGGTAGGGGTTGAAGCCCCACGCCATGCCGGAGCAGGTCGTTGTCTCGCCGTCCACAGGCAGCTTGGCGGCCATGGCCATGGTCGGGGTCAGCTGGTACTTGCCGCCGTAAGGCATCAGCACGGTGGCTGCGCCGATGGTGGAGTCGAAGCGCTCGCCCAGGCCCTTCTGGCTGCAAACGTTCAGGTTACTGACCATAGACTCCATTTTTTCTTCAAAGCTCACACCGGCAAACTGGGGCTGCCAGACATGGCCGGGCAGGATGTGGGCGTTGGCGTGGCGCTCGGCACCGTTGGAGTTCAGGAACTCACGGGACAGGTCAACAATGGTCTTGCCGTTCCATACCTCACGCATCCGTTTTTCCTCGGTGACGGTGGCAACGATGGTCGCCTCGAGGTTTTCCTCGGCGGCGTACTTCATAAAGGTCTCGGCATCCTCCGCAGCCACGGCCACGGCCATGCGTTCCTGACTCTCGGAGATTGCCAGCTCGGTGCCGTCCAGGCCCTCATACTTGCGGGTGACTTTGTTCAGGTCAATATGCAGACCGTCAGCCAGTTCGCCGATGGCGACAGACACACCGCCCGCGCCGAAGTCGTTGCAGCGCTTAATGAGGCGGCAGGCATCCTCGCGGCGGAACAGGCGCTGCAGTTTGCGCTCAATGGGCGCGTTGCCCTTCTGCACCTCGGCACCGCAGGTTTCCAGGCTCGTCAGTTTGTGCGCCTTGGAAGAACCCGTTGCGCCGCCGACGCCGTCACGGCCCGTACGGCCGCCCAGCAGGATGACCACATCACCGGGGGCGGGTTCCTCACGGCGTACATGGCTGGCGGGCGTTGCGCCCACGACCGCGCCAATCTCCATGCGCTTGGCGGCGTAGCCGGGGTGGTACAGCTCGGCTACCTGACCGGTGGCAAGGCCAATCTGGTTGCCGTAGCTGGAATAGCCGGCGGCAGCGGTGGTGACCAACTTACGCTGGGGCAGCTTGCCGGGCATCGTCTCGGAAACAGGCTTCAGCGGGTCAGCTGCACCGGTCACACGCATGGCCTGGTAAACATAACTGCGGCCGGACAGCGGGTCGCGGATGGCACCGCCGATGCAGGTTGCCGCACCGCCGAAAGGTTCAATTTCGGTGGGGTGGTTGTGGGTCTCGTTCTTGAACAGGAACAGCCAATCCTGCTGCTCGCCGTCCACATCGCACTTGATTTTAACCGTGCAGGCGTTGATTTCCTCGCTCTCGTCGAGATTCTTCAGAATGCCGCGCTGCTTCAGGGCCTTGGCACCAATCGTCGCGCAGTCCATCAGGGTGCGGTTCTTCTTGTCGCGGCCGGTCTCGGCACGCAGAGCCATGTAACGGTCGAACGCAGCCTGTACCAACTCGTCGTCGATCTTCACATCGTCGAGAATCGTGCCGAACGTCGTGTGGCGGCAGTGGTCGGACCAGTAGGTGTCGATGAGGCGAATCTCGGTGATGGTTGGGTCGCGGTGCTCGGACTTAAAGTAGTTCTGGCAGAACACGATATCCGCGTGGTCCATGGCAAGGCCCTTCTCATTGCGGAAGGCTTCCAGTGCATCGTCATCCAGGGCGGTAAAGCCGGTCAGCGTCTCGACCTCGGTGGGGATGGCAAACTCCATCTTCAAGGTGCTGCGCTCGTCAAGGCTGGCCTCGCGGGCCTCCACCGGGTTGATGACGTACTTTTTAATAGCGGCCAGATCATCGGCAGTCAGCTCGCCGTCCAGCAGATAGACGCGGGCAGAACGCACAGCGGGGCGCTCGCCCTGGCTCAACAGCTGGATGCACTCGCTGGCGGAGTCGGCGCGCTGGTCAAACTGACCGGGCAGGTACTCAACGGCAAACACGGTCTTGGCGTCGGGCAGTGCGTCGTAGGTCACATCCACCGGCGGCTCACTGAACACAGTGGGGATGGCCTGCTGGAACAGCACATTGTCGATGCCCTCGACGTCGTAGCGGTTCAAAAGGCGCAGGCCGGTCAGGTTCCGGATACCGACCAAATCGACCAGCTCATGCAGCAGCCCTTGGGCTTCACCGTCGAAGCCGGGCTTTTTCTCAACATAAATGCGATATACCATTGTATTTCCTCCGTTACTCCATCGCCGCCAGCGCTCTTGCGCCAATATCACTGCGCTTGTGCAGCTTGTCAAAATGGATGTTTTCGGTTGCGGCATAGGCCTTTTTCAGCGCGTCAGGCAGGGTGTTGGCCGTGGCGGTCACGCCCAGCACGCGGCCGCCGTTGGTGACGAGCTTGCCGTCTTTGATGGCCGTACCTGCATGATACACCGTCACGTCCGCAGCGTCAAGCTGGCCCGCAGCCAGGCCGGAAATTTCCTTGCCCTTCTCATAAGAAAGGGGATACCCGCCGCTGGCCAGAATCACACAGGCCGCCGCGCCGTCGCGGAACTTGACCTCGGTCGTATCCAGCGTGCCGTTGGTCGTCGATTCCATCACGGTCAGCAGGTCGCTTTCCAGCAGGGGCAGCACGACCTGGGTCTCGGGGTCGCCGAAGCGGCAGTTGTACTCGATGACCTTGGGGCCGTCGGGCGTCAGCATCAGGCCAAAGTAGAGGCACCCCTTGAAAGGGCAGCCCTCGGCCTGCATGGCGGCGACCGTCGGCAGGAAAATCTCCTTCATGCAGCGCTCGGCGATTTCCGGCGTGTAGTAGGGGTTCGGGGCCACCGTGCCCATGCCGCCGGTGTTCAGGCCCTCATCGTGATCCAACGCACGCTTGTGGTCCATGCTGGACACCATCGGCTTCACGGTCTTGCCGTCACAGAAGGACAGTACGCTGACCTCGGGGCCGGTCAAGAACTCTTCCACAACCACATGGTTGCCGGACGCGCCGAACTTTTTGTCCAGCATGATCTCCTTGACACCGTCGGCGGCCTCCTGCTCATTCTGGCAGATCAGAACGCCCTTGCCCAGCGCCAGGCCGTCCGCTTTGATAACGACCGGGTACTTGCCCTCGGCCTTGATGTAGTCCATGACCTTTTCAGGATCGTCGAACGTCTCATATTTCGCTGTAGGAATGCCGTATTTCTTCATCAGGTCTTTGCTGAACACCTTGCTGGCCTCAATGCGGGCCGCAGCCTTGTCGGGGCCGAAAGCCGGGATGCCGACAGCGGCCAGTGCATCGACCATGCCCAGGGCCAGCGGGTCATCCTGGGCGACGACTACATAATCGAAGGCTTCTTCTTTCGCAAACTTGACCATCGCGTCCACATCGGTGGCAGGGATGGCCTTGCAGGTGGCATCGTAGCTGATGCCGCCGTTGCCGGGTGCGCACCAGATCTCAGTGCAGCGGGGGCTTTTTTTCAGCGCACGGATGATGGCGTGCTCACGCCCGCCGCCGCCAACGACCAGAATTTTCATGAGGAACCTCCTGTAAAACACCAATTGCCCGCGACGCAAAATACGCCGCAGGCGCGTTGAATATTGCTTAGTGATGGAACAAGCGGATGCCGCAGAATGCCATCGCAATGCCGTACTTGTTGCAGGTGTCGATGACCTGCTGGTCGCGGATGGAGCCGCCCGGCTGCACAATGGCGGTCACGCCGCTGCGGCGGGCGCGCTCAATGTTGTCGCCGAAGGGGAAGAACGCGTCGCTGCCCAGGGAAACGCCGGTCACGGCGTCCAGCCAGGTGCGCTTTTCCTCGGCAGTCAGCGGGGCGGGCTGCTCGGTGAAGGTCTCGGCCCAGACATCATCGCCGATGACATCCTCCGGCGTGTCGCCGATGTACACGTCAATGGCATTGTCGCGGTTGGGCTTTGCCACATCGTCGCGGAAAGGCAGGGCCAATACTTTCGGCATATGGCGCAGCTGCCAGTTGTCGGCCTTCTGGCCTGCCAGGCGGGTGCAATGCACGCGGCTCTGCTGGCCCGCGCCGACGCCGATGGTCTGGCCGTCCTGCACGTAGCAAACACTGTTGGACTGGGTGTATTTCAGCACGATCAGGCTGATGACCAGATCGCGGCGCTGCTCGTCACTGATGAACTGGTTCTCGGTCACGATATTCTGCAGCATCGTCTCGTTGGAGATATCCAGATCCTGGCGGCCCTGTTCAAAGGTCACGCCGAACACGGTGCGGGTCTCCAGCGGATGCGGCTCGTAGTCAGCGTCAATCTGGACGATGGCGTAGTTGCCCTTCTTCTTGCCCTTCAGCACTTCCAGCGCGTCAGCGTCGTAGCCGGGGGCAATGATGCCGTCGGAGACTTCATGCTGAATCAGCTTTGCAGTGCTCAGATCGCAGACGTCAGACAGCGCGATCCAGTCACCAAAGCTGGACATACGGTCCGCGCCGCGGGCGCGGGCGTAGGCACAGGCCAGCGGGGAAAGCTCGGTCTCGGGGGCAATGTGGTACATGGCACGCAGCGTGTCATCCAGCGGCAGGCCGATGGCCGCACCGGCGGGGGAAACATGCTTGAAGCTGGCGGCAGCGGGCTGACCCAGCGCCTTCTTCAAATCGCGCACGAGCTGCCAGGAGTTGAAGGCATCCAGGAAGTTGATGTACCCCGGGCGGCCATTCAAAATCTGTACCGGCAAGTCGGAACCGTCCGCCATGTAGATGCGGGCGGGCTTCTGGTTGGGGTTCGTGCCGTATTTCAGCTGAAATTCGTTCATATTAACCCTCCACAGCGGTGTATTTGTTCAGAATGAGATCCTCGTAGGTGCCGGTCTCCAGCTCAATGCTGCGCACAAACAGGCTGACCTTGTTGTCCTCGTTCAAGGATCCCCACAGCTTCTCAGCGAACTTGTCGGCGTCGTTCGTGTCGATGGCGACGCGCAGCGGCTCGCCCGCAAAGCTCGGGATGGGGGCACCGTTCTTGACGTAGGTGCTGATGAAATGGCCCTCACCGGCGACGGGCTGCGGGTAGTCATAGGTCTGGCGCTGTACGCTGTCAGCGTTGCCCTCGTTGGATTTGACGATGGACAGCTTGTAGCCGCCGCGGCGCATATCTACGACACCGGAGATGCGCGGGGTGAAGTTCGGCGCATCGTCTTCGTAGGTGCGGGTGGCAAGGGCCGCCTCGAAGCTGTACCCGGGGAAGAGGTTGCCGTTCATGAACTGGGCAATCGTGTCGGTCTGGTCGCCGTTGGTCACAACGGTGGTCTCCCGCAGGGTCAGCACGGCGTTGTAAATAATCAGGTGCGGATCTTCCAGCTTGGCAGGGTCAGCGGCCACCGTGCGGATGCCGCCCTCGATGGGCTCAAACACGCGGTTGCGGCTGTTGGCGCTGCGGCCCATGATCCAGTAGGCGACGAACACCTTGCTGCCGTCGGGACTCTGCCCCAGCACAATGCCGCGGCCCGGGTACTCATTCCCGGCAAGATATTTGTAAAGGTTCTTTTTCATAATTTATACCTCGTCGCTGCACACCATGGCCAGTGCCTTGGGCAATAACTGCCACTCGGCCTCCACCATGACGCGCTTCTGCAAAGTCTCGGGGGTGTCGCCGGGCTGAACGGCCACGGCCTTTTGCAGCAGGATCGGACCGCCGTCACATTCCTCATTGACCAGATGCACAGTCGCGCCGGTCAGCTTGACGCCCCGGGCCAGCGCTGCCTCATGCACTTTCAGCCCATAGAAACCGGGACCGCAGAAGCTGGGAATCAGGCTCGGATGAACATTGATGATCTTATTGCGGTAGGCCGCAATGACACGCTCACCCAGCACGCTCAAGAAGCCTGCCAGCACGACCACATCGATGTCATGGGCCTGTAAAACGCCCAGCAGGGCGGCGTCAAAATCGGCGCTGCTGGCGTAGTCCCTGCGGCTGACGACGGCGGATTCCACGCCAAAATTCGCGGCGCGCTCCAATGCATAGACGCCGGGCTTGCTGGCGACGACCAGAACGATTTTACCGTTGGGGTTCTCGCCGCGCTGCTCGCTTTCCAGCAGGGCCTGTAAATTTGTGCCGCCGCCAGAGACCAGAACTGCTACACGCTTCATACCAGCACGACCCCATCACCCTCGACGATGGTGCCCAGACGGTAGGCGTCCTCGCCATGAGCTTTTAAAATCTCGAGGGCCTTGTCGGCGTCCTCGGGCGCGACGGTCAGCACCATGCCAACGCCCATGTTGAAGGTGTTGAACATATCGTGCTCGGAGATGCCGCCCTCACGCTGCATCACGTCGAACAGGGCAGGGGTGCGTACATCGGCCTTGGCAATGCGGGCGGCGCAGCCCTTCTTCAGGCTGCGGGGAATGTTTTCGTAGAAGCCGCCACCGGTGATGTGGGAAACTCCCTTGACCGTGATTTCGTCCATAACGGCCAGAACGGGCTTGACATAGATGCGGGTGGGGGCCAGCAGGGCCTCGCCAAGGGGCTTATCCATGCCGTCAAAGGTCTTTTTCAGCACATCGGGGTTGTTGTCAATGTCGAAAATCTTGCGAACCAGCGAGAAACCGTTAGAATGCACACCGGTGGAGGGCAGCGCAATAATGACGTCGCCCGGCTGCATCGTGGAGTTGTCCAAAATCTTGGCCTTGTCCACCACGCCGACAGTGAAGCCTGCCAGGTCATACTCATCCTCGGGCATCATGCCGGGGTGCTCGGCAGTCTCGCCGCCCACCAGGGAGCAGCCCGCCTGCACGCAGCCCTCGGCCACGCCCTTGACGATCTCGGCAATCTTCTCGGGGATATTCTTGCCGCAGGCAATGTAGTCAAGGAAAACCAGTGGCTTCGCGCCTGCACAGATCACGTCATTGACGCACATGGCAACGCAGTCGATGCCGATGGTGTCGTGCTTGTCCAGCAGCATGGCGATACGCAGCTTGGTGCCGACGCCGTCGGTGCCGGAAATCAGAACAGGATGCTCCATGCCGGTGCAGTCCAGCTCAAACAGGCCGCCGAAGCCGCCCAAACCGCCGATACAGTTCTCGGTCATCGTGCGGGCCACGTACTGTTTCATCAGCTCCACAGAGCGGTAACCGGCGGTGATATCTACACCGGCCGCAGCATAGCTGGCAGAATAGCTTTTTTCCATCTTGAAATCCTCACAATTTCTTATTCGGGTTCGACACGCTCAATGGCTTGTCGTAGACGATATCCATGGTCTCGGTGGGCGGGTTGACCGGGTATTTGCCGCTAAAGCAGCCGGTGCAGAAGCCGCACTTGCTGTGGATGGCCAGCTGCTGGACATGCTCGATGCTCAGGTATCCCAGCGTATCGGAACCGACCATCTTGTTGATTTCCTCCACGGTATGGCCGGTGGCAATCAAATCTTTCTCGTCGGGAATGTCGGTGCCGAAGTAGCAGGGGTGGACAAACGGCGGGGCGCTGATGCGGTAGTGTACCTCGGCGGCCCCGGCTTCGCGCAGCAGGCGGATGGTGCGGGCGCTGGTGGTGCCGCGCACGATGGAGTCATCGACGAGGACGACCCGCTTGCCTTTGACCGTGGACGAAATGGCATTCAGCTTGATGCGCACGCTGCTCTCGCGCTGGGCCTGGCTGCCCTGAATGAAGGTACGGCCGACGTATTTGTTTTTGATGAAGCCAACGCCGTAGGGGATGCCGCTCTCCTGGGCGTAACCCAGCGCGGCGTCCAGGCCGGAGTCCGGTGCACCGATGACAACATCAGCCTCGACCGGGTGCTCCTGTGCCAAGAAACGGCCAGCCTGCAGGCGGGCCTCGTGGACGCAGGTGCCCTCGATGATGGAATCAGGGCGGGCAAAGTAGATGTACTCAAACACGCACATCGTGTGGGGCGCGGTGCCGCAATGATCCACGATGGAACGCAGGCCGTTGTGGTCGGCAATGACGATCTCGCCGGGCTGAACATCGCGGACGAACTTCGCGCCCACAGCGTCCAGTGCGCAGCTCTCGCTGGCAAAGGCCCAGCCGTTGCCGTCGGGCAGTTCACCGATGCAGAGCGGGCGGAAACCGTTGGGGTCACGCGCCGCAATCAGCTTGGTGTGGGTCATGATGACGAGGGAGTATGCGCCCTCAATGTCGTCCATCGTGCGGCTGACAGCCATCTCAATGTTGGGGGTCAGCAGCCGGTTCTGGGTCAGCAGATAGGCAATGACCTCGGTGTCCGATGTGCCGTGAAAGATGGAACCGCTCATTTCCAGCTTGCGGCGCAGCTTGGGCGCATTGACCAGGTTGCCGTTGTGGCAGACCGCCATAGCACCCTTGCAGTGATGCAGGACCATCGGCTGCGCGTTGGAACGGCTGCGCTGACCGGCCGTGGCATAGCGCACATGGCCGGTAGCCATCTTGGCACCACGGGGGAGTTCTTCCAGCACGCGCTTGGTGAAAACCTCGCTGACAAGGCCCAGATCGCGGTGGCCGGACAAAACGCCGTCTACGTTCAGGGCAATGCCGCAGCTCTCCTGGCCGCGGTGCTGCAAGGCGTACAGCGCACTGTACACGGCGCTGACCATATCAGTCTCGCCGGTTTTGTCATACATACCGAACACGCCGCACTCCTCGTGCAGGGCTTCAGTGTATTGGGAAAATTCGCTCATGTTTTGCTCCGTTTGTATGTTGTAGGGGGCGGCGTCCCCGACGCCCCGCGGCAGATACCGCCCTACGCGTCACCCGAATTGTCGGAAAATCAGCCCAGCAGCCGCTTCATGACTTCCTGGTAGGCATCGGCCTCGCCGCCCATGTTGCGGCGGAACAGATCCTTATCCAGGTGTGCGCCGGTGGTGGCATCCCAGAAACGGCAGGTGTCAGGGCTGATTTCGTCAGCCAGGATAATGGTGCCGTCGGACAGGCGGCCAAACTCGAGCTTGAAGTCGACCAGACGGATGTTGGCGTCCAGCATGATCTTCTTCAGCACTTCGTTGACCTTGAAAGCGTACTTGGCGATGGTGTCCAGCTCTTCCTGGGTAGCCAGGTCGAGGGCCAGGGCGTAGTAGTGGTTGATGAACGGGTCATGCAGGTCGTCGTTCTTGTAGCTGTACTCGAGGATGGGGGTCTTGAACACCTTGCCCTCGGGTACGCCCATGCGCAGGCTGAAATGACCGGCGGCGACATTGCGGATGATGACTTCCAGCGGAACGATGTCTACCTTCTTGACGAAAGTATCACGGTCGTTGACTTCCTTAACGTAATGGGTGGGGATGCCCTCTTTCTCCAGCTTCTGCATCAGAGCGTTGGACAGTTTATTATTGACGATGCCCTTGTCGCGGATGGTACCCTTCTTCTCGCCGTCGCCTGCGGTGGCGTCGTCCTTGTAGTGGACCATGACGATTTCGGGGTCATTGGTAGCGAAAACCTGCTTGGCCTTGCCTTCGTACAGTTGCTCTTTAACTTCGTAATTCATGAGAAACGCTCCTTTTACTTTATTATAATATGGTTGTGGTTGGTATGCAAGTGTTACAGCGCCGCAGCCTCGGCGGCAATGGCGGCGTCCTTCTTGGCAATCGCGGCGGCGGTGTCGGCGCGGAATTTATCGAGCTTTTCCGCCAGCTCGTCGTCGGCAACAGCCAGGATCGCCACGGCCAGGTAGGCGGCGTTCTTGGCACCGTTCAGCGCCACGGTGGCGACCGGGAACCCGCTGGGCATCTGCACAGTGGCAAGCAATGCGTCCAGGCCGTCCATCGCGCCGCCCTTCATCGGGATGCCGACGACCGGCAGGGTGGTGTTGGCGGCAAAGGCACCGGCCAGGTGTGCGGCCATACCGGCAGCGCACAAAATCACGCCGTACCCATTGGCGCGGGCAGACTTGGCAAACGCGGCGGCAGCCTCCGGCGTGCGGTGGGCGGAAAGAATGTGTGCCTCATAGGGCACGCCGAAATCCTTCAGCACCGTGCAGGCGGATTTGACCACCGGCCAATCACTGTCGGAACCCATGATGATCGCTACTTTTTTCATGCGTTTAGAAACCTCCCTTACGAAGCAAAACAGCGCAGTGCCCCATTAGGATACACTGCGCTGCGGTTTTGATGTGAAAAGAGTATGACGGTACAGAACACCCACGTGAAAACCAAGACGCTGCATTGCGTTTGCCACGGAAGATCCCCCTTTAATATAAAAGTAAGATGATGCCCTGTGAAACCAGTGTAAACTCTGGGAAAAGAAATTGCAAGCGTCCGGCGGACATTTCAGCCAAAAAACCACGCCACCCGGTTTTGACCGGTGCTTTTTGTCGCTTTTGATGGAGTTTTGAAGGTGATTGTCATACTTTAAAACGGCCTGTATAATTATGCTGGTATATCGGGGCAAAATATGCTATGATAATAAAAATACCCAAAAAAGGAGAAAGTTATGAGTGAACCCAGACGACGCCTGACACGCCGCGCCCTGCACGGCAAGGAGGAACGGTTCAAGCGCGTTTTCCGCGATCAGATCGCCGAGGCCGCTGGTATTTTGGAGGTTGTGCTCTCCGGCATTGTGCTGGTGGCCCTGCTGCTCAGCATCGTCCCGCTGGTGGAGCTGATGCCGGGCCTTTTGACCGACGCGGAAAGCATAGAGGTACATACGTTCTTGGAACGTGCGCTGGACATCGTTATCGGCATCGAATTCATCAAGATGCTGGCAAAGCACAGCCCCGGCAGCGTGCTGGAAGTGCTACTTTACGCCATCGCCCGCCATATGATCGTCGGCCACGAGGACGCCGTGCAGAACCTCGTCAGCGTCGGTGCCATCGCGCTGATCTTCATCATCCGCAAATATTTCTTTGTGCCGTCCTTCGGCCAGAAGCTGCCCGGCGGCGAGACCGCACCGGATATGAAAAAGGCACCAGAGGAATGCCCGGAAGCCGATGCCTGACACCGCCACGCTGCGGGCATAGAATACCCGGTCTGGAAAGAACAGGGAAAAGGTGCGGCAAATGTCCACGAGCGGACTGGAAGCCCGCCCCTACGGTATAATGAACAAAGCGGGCATCCGTTTGGATACCCGCTTTGCTTGATTGATGTAATAAGTTAGGGCAATACCGCATAATTCTAAGTGCCGATACGGCGAGCGAGGTGCGGCAGCTGCTAAGCCAAAAGCGCAGATAATACTTTGTGTATTATCGAGCATTTTGGCAACGCAGATGCCGTGCCGCAGCCGCCGGAGCGGTGCTTAAGCCGTAAGGCGGGAATTATGCGGTGTTGCCTTAGAACAACCCCGTGATCTTTCCATGTACATCCACGTCAATGTCCATGGCGGCGGGGTGTTTGGGCAGGCCGGGCATCGTCATGATGCTGCCGCAGACCACGACCACAAAACCCGCACCGGCAGAAAGCCGTACCTCGCGCACATTCAGCGTGAAGCCCTCGGGGGCACCGGTCAGCTTGGCATTGTCGCTGAAAGAATACTGCGTCTTGGCAATGCAAACCGGCAAATCACCATAGCCCAGCGCGGTCAGCTCGTCCAGCGTTTTCTTTGCGGCGGGGGTGTAGCTCACACCGCCCGCGCGGTAAATCTTTTTGGCAACCGCCGCAATCTTATCGGCCAGCGGTACATTCAGCTCATAGGTGTAGTTGACCTTAGCCTTGTCGTCCAGGATGGAAAGCACTGTCTCGGCCAGGGCCTTGCCACCCTCACCGCCCTTGGCAAAGACCTCACTCAGGGCGCAGGGCACACCGGCCTTGGCGCAGACGTCGTAAATGACGTCCATTTCCTCCGCCGTGTCGGTGGGGAAGGCATTGATGGCAACGCAGACCGGCAGGCCGAAGTTCTGCAAATTTTCAATGTGACGTGCCAGGTTGGCAGAACCCGCCCGCACAGCCTCGGCGTTGGGCTTGCTCAAATCGGGCTTCGCCACGCCGCCGTGGGATTTCAGCGCACGCACGGTTGCCACCAGCACAACGGCGGCAGGGTGCAGCCCGGCAGCGCGGCACTTGATATCCAGGAACTTCTCCGCGCCCAGATCTGCGCCAAAGCCCGCCTCGGTCACAACGTAGTCAGCCAGCTTCAGGCTCAGCTTGGTGGCAATGGCACTGTTGCAGCCGTGGGCAATGTTGGCGAACGGCCCGCCATGAATGATGGCGGGGTTGTGCTCCAGCGTCTGGACAAGGTTCGGATCAATGGCGTCTTTCAGAAGGGCGGTCATCGCGCCCGCTGCGCCGATCTGCCCGGCTGTGACAGGCTGGCCGTCGTAGGTGTAGGCGCAGACAATGCGGGACAGGCGTGCCTTCAAATCTTCCAGGTCGGTGGCCAGGCAGAACACCGCCATGACCTCGCTGGCGACGGTGATATCAAAGCCGTCCTCACGGGGCGTTCCGTTGACTTTGCCGCCCAGGCCATCCACGATATACCGCAGCTGGCGGTCGTTCATATCCATGCAGCGCTTCCAGGTGATGCGGCGGGGGTCGATGTTCAGCGGGTTGCCCTGCTGGATGGAGTTGTCAATCATGGCCGCCAGCAGGTTGTTGGCAGTGCCGATGGCGTGGATGTCGCCGGTAAAGTGCAGGTTGATATCCTCCATGGGCACGACCTGGGCATAGCCGCCGCCGGCCGCGCCGCCCTTGATGCCGAACACAGGGCCGAGGGACGGCTCACGCAGGCAGAGCATCGTCTTTTTGCCCAGGGCGTTCATGGCGTCCGCCAGGCCGACGCTGGTGGTGGTCTTGCCCTCACCGGCGGGGGTGGGGCTGATGGCGGTCATCAAAATCAGCTTGCCCTCGGGCTTGTCGCGCTTGGCCAGCTTATGGTTGATCTTGGCCTTGTAGTGGCCGTAGGGGATGACGTCCTCACTCTGCAGACCCAGTTGGGCTGCAATTTCGGTGATGGGCTTCATTTCGGCGGCCTGTGCAATTTCGATGTCGCTCAGCATAACGATTCCTCCGTTTTTGTAAAAATAAAAGGGCCGCACACACCATACACCAGTGTATGCAGCCCAGACGGTCGGCTTAACGCAGGTTTTGCGCCGCATCCCCTGGGGTCATCCCCACAAAATCCGTCGGTCAGCGGCCCTGCTATGGGTTAAATGTACCACAGACAAAAACAGTTGTCAAGAGTCTACGGCAAAAAAGCATCCCCTTTGGAGGAGCCAAAGAATCAAAACGTCCCTTTTCCGCAACCCCATTTTTTGAAATACCGCCCCATGCTCACCAGTTGCATCTTGAACTTGCCCGCGTCGCGCATCGGGGCGCGGTGCCAGGCATGGATGGCAGAAAACTGCGGTGTCAGCCAGACAGTGCCCTTTTGCAGCACTTTCTGGGTCAGATCGGCGTCCTCGACATACATGAAATACGCGGGGTCAAACCCGCCGATTTCTTTGAATACATTGGTGCGCACGGCCATAAAGCTGCCGGTGCAGAACGCAATGCGGCGGGGCACGGTCAAATCCTCGTCCTGCATCGTGTAGTGGTCGTCCGCTTTTTTGAAGATGCCATCAAACTTCGGAGCCAGCTGCCGTGCCAGCAGCAGCCAGGGTGTGGGCTTACGGCGGGGCAGGTGCTGCAAACGGCCATCCGGGTAGTGCAGCTGCGGCGTTGCCATGGCGGCCCCTTCCTGTGCCAGCAGCCAGGCGGCCATTGGCTCTAAAATATTCTCGGTCAGCACAATGTCAGGATTCAGGATAAAATGCACCTCGCTGGTCAGGCGATCCAGCACAGCGTTGTGCCCTCGGCCAAAGCCGACATTTTCCGACAGCGTCAGCACGGTTACGCGGGTGTCGCCAAAATCAGTTTCCGCCAGCTGCTTGCCGCAGCCGTCGGGGCTGGCGTTATCCACCACGTACAGGGTGAGATCCGGGGTGGGGGTGTAGTGTAAAATGCTGCGCACCGCCGCGCAGACCTCGTCATAATCACAGTACGCCACAATGCAGGCGCTGATTTTGGGCATAAGGTGCTCCTTACCGTTAAACCTTGTAAGGGCGGATGCAAGCATCGACCCCTACGGAGTAGACTATTACTTTTCCAATGCTTCCAGGCGGTTCAAATCATACGGCGTATCCTGGTAGACATAGTAGTTCAGCCAGTTCGTGTACAGAAGATATCCGTGCGCGCGCCAGCGGAACAGCGGGTCGCGGCTGGGGTCGTCGTCGGGGTAGTAGTTGCAGGGAATGTTGATGGGTTTGCCTGCCGCAACATCCCGCTTGTACTCCTTGTCCAGCGTGTATTTGTCGTATTCGGGGTGGCCGATGACAAAAATCTGACGCCCGGACTCGGTGGAAAGCAGCATCGGCCCGGCTACGTCACTTTCTGCCAAAATGCGTAAATCGCCGCAGGCATCGATGGCGGCGCGGTCCAGCCCGGCCCAGCGGCTGTGCGGGGCGTAAAAAACCTCGTCAAAACCGCGCACCAGCGGATTGGAGGGCCGGGTGACGCGGTGCTCGAACACGCCGAACATTTTTTTATCCAGATGCACCTTGGGAATGCCGAAGTGGTAGTACAAACCTGCCAGTGCACCCCAGCACAGATGAATGGTAGAGTAAACGTTTTCTTTGGTGTAATCCATGATGCGGCAGAGCTCTTCCCAGTAGTCCACATCCTCGTAATCCAAATCTTCAATGGGCGCGCCGGTGATGATCATACCGTCGAAACGCTCATTTTTGATTTCATCGAACGTCTTGTAAAACGCCTTCATATGCTCGGGTGCCGTATGGGTCGTGCTGTGGGTAGCCGTCTGCAAAAACGTGACCTGCACCTGCAAGGGGCTGTTGGCCAAAAGCCGCGCCAGCTGCGTTTCGGTGACGATTTTTGTCGGCATCAGGTTTAAAATCAGGATGCGCAGCGGCCGAATGTGCTGGCTCATGGCGCGTTCCTGATGCATAATAAAGACGTTCTCTTTCTGCAATTCATCATAGGCAGGAAGATTTTTAGGAATGATAAGCGGCATAGGGGAGAACTCCTTGCTATAGAATAATTCTATTATAAAGGCTTCCGCCGCAAAAAGCAAGAAAAAACGCCCTCGGCATCTGCCGGGGGCGCGGGGGCGATCAAAAACGCTTATTCGTACTTGACGTTATCGATGAGGTTCTGCATCACGTCGCTCTGCAGGACGTTCATCTTGATGTAATTCTCGCCATATGCGGAAACATACTGGCTCGGGTCGGTCGTGCCGTAGTAGCGGCCAAAGTCGGCGTTCATCGTGTCGGTGTCGCACTTGAAGCCCATCTTCTCGGCCACAGCCTGCATCAGCAGTGCCTGTTGGGTGATGGATTTGATGCTGTCGGTGGCATCGTCCAGGTAAGCGTCCACACTGTCATAGGTAGTACCCATCATACCGGAGGACAGCAGCGTGGCCATGTCGGTGCCGTAGTTCTGGGCGTAGGTGTAAATGCGGTACAGCAGCACATCGCGGTAGTAGTCCAGTGCGGTCTGAGGCAGCTCGTCGGCGTAGCTGACTTTGTCGTGCAGGGCGGTGTAAACATCGCTGGCCTGGTTGTCGTAGAGCATCGTGCTCTTGACGAAGGCTTTCAGCTCGTCCACATTGTTCAGGCTCATGGTGGCGGCCAGGTTCTCGGCAACCCACTCGTCGCTCAACTCGGGGGTGACGGTGTCCTTGATGTAGTTCAGGGTCGTCTCAAAGACGGCCTCCTTGCCGTTCAGGTCCTCGTTGCCGTAATCCTCGGGGAAGGTGACGGTGACGTCGAAGGTCTCGCCGGGATTGTGGCCGACGATCTGCTCCTCAAAGTTGTCGACGTAGGTGCCGCTGCCCAAGGTCAGGTCAGCGCCGTTGCCCTTGGTGTCGCCCCCGTCAAAGGCAACGCCGTCGATGCGGCCTACATAGTCAATGTTGACGGTGTCACCGTCCGCTGCCGCGCGGTCCGTGACCTGCTCGGTGGTGGAGAATTTGGACAGCACGTTGGAGGTGATGTAGTTGTCGATATCCTCTTCGCTGACCTGCCCCAGGTCGGCATCGATCGTGATATCGGCGTAGTCGTCAGGCAGGGTGACGTAATCGGTGGCGGTCACACCCTTGAGATAGCCGTTCTCGTCGAAAGCGTCGGAAAAGCTGAAATCTGCCAGGTAGGCGTACTCGGCATCTGCGGCAGTCTCGTCGGTGGCGGCGTCCGCAGCCTCAGAGGAGGCTGCCTCGGTGGACTCGGCGGTCTCCGCAGTAGATTCGGCAGTCTCGGCGGTATTGCCGCAGGCAGCCAAGGCAGTGGTCATGCCGACAGCCAAACCAAGGGCTGCCAGGCGATGGAAATTCTTCAGTTTCATGGGATTCTCCTGTTTCTTTGTAAAATTGCATACTGTACTATTATACACGCTTTTTAGAAAAAGTAAAATGGGAATTGTGTGAAAATTACAGTAGCGCAGGTCCCGCTGGGCAAATGCGGCGGGAATGTGGTATAATAGAAACACTATTTTTACAAAAGGAGACAACCCCATGGAAAAATCTAAGATAGACCGCATCAACGCTCTTGCCAGAAAGGCAAAATCCATCGGCCTGACCGAGCGCGAGACCGCCGAGCGCGATGCCCTGCGCAAAGAGTACCTGACCGATATGCGTGCCTCGTTCAGGCAGCAGCTGGATAACACCTATGTCCAGACCGCCGACGGTGCAAAGATACCTTACGCGGAGTATGCGAAACTGAGCAAAAAGGCTTCCCCTGCGGGGGAAGTTGGCCGCGAAGCGGACTGATGAGAGGCAGCCCTGCCTTGCCTGCGCATAACGTGTTCCTACGCCAAACGCGTCCCTCATCCGGCTCTTCGAGCTACCTTCCCCCAAGGGGGAAGACAGAACATACGGAATCTGCAAAAATTCTTGTACAAAACATCTATAGAATTCCCTTGACAGCTATGCTATAATGATTGATGGCAGCGGATCCCGGAGATTCCGGAAAAGGCTGAAATGCCTATTTACTTACAAAAGAGGTAGAAACGTATGCTTACTTCCATTACCGGCATTAACTGGGGCGACGAGGGCAAGGGCCGCATGGTCGACCTGCTCAGCCAGAATTATGACATTGTTGCGCGCTATCAGGGCGGCGACAATGCAGGCCACACCGTCAAGAACGAGCGCGGCAAATTCGTCCTGAACCTGATCCCCTCCGGAATCCTGCGCCCGGACGTCGTCTGCGTCATGGGCGGCGGCATGGTCATTGACCCCGAGCACCTGGAAAAGGAAATCGCTTCGCTGACCGAAAAGGGTGTGGAAATCACCCCCAAGAACCTGAAAATTTCTGACCGCGCCACCATCACCATGCCCTTCCATGTGGCACAGGACGGCCTGGAGGAGGAGCGCCTGTCCAAGACCGGTGCCCAGTTTGGCTCCACCAAGCGCGGCATTGCCTACTCCTACGGCGACAAGTACATGAAAAAGACCCTGCGTATGGGCGACCTCGTACATATGGACGCCAGCGTCAAGAAGCGTCTGGAGACGATCGTTGAGTCCAAGAACCTGACGATGGTGAGCATCTACGGCCAGAAGCCTGTCAGCGTGGAGGAAATGTGGGCCTGGTGCGAGAAGTACGGGAAGCTGTTTGCCCCCTACATCTGCGATGTGGGCGACTATCTGGACAAGGCTGACCGTGAGGGCAAGAAGATCATGTTCGAGGCCCAGCTCGGCGCACTGCGCGACATCGACTTCGGCATTTATCCCTATACCTCTTCTTCCAACACCGTTTCCGCCTATGCGCCCATCGGTGCGGGCATCCCGGGCCATAAGCTGAACCTCTCCATCGGCATCATGAAGGCCTATTCTTCCTGCGTCGGTGAGGGCCCCTTTACCACCGAGCTGGCTATGACCGAGGCTGAGAAGGATGTGCTGCGTGAGCACGGCCACGAGTACGGTGCAGCCACCGGCCGTCCCCGCCGTGTCGGCCCGTTCGACGCTGTGGCAAGCCGCTACGGTGTGCAATGCCAGGGCTGCGACGAACTGGCACTGACCCTGCTGGACGTCCTCGACTACATGGAGGAAGTGCCCATCGTCACCGCCTACAAGCTGACCGATGGCACCACCACGACCCGCTTCCCGATGGGCAAGACGCTGGACGATGCCCAGCCTGTTGTGGAGAAAGTCCCCGGCTGGCACTGCGATATCACCGGCGTGCGCAAGTTTGAGGATCTGCCCCAGGCCACCCAGAACTACGTCAAGCGCCTGGAAGAGCTGGTCGGCTGCAAGATCAAGTACATCTCCGTCGGCCCCGAGCGCGACGCCTGCATCGTGCGGGAGTGATTTCCGGCAAAGGCGGCCGCTGATGCGAGCGGACAAGGAATCCGCCCCTGCAATGTAGGAGTCGATGCCCGCGTCGACCCACCAGACTGCGGTTCAAAATAGAAACCAACCCAAAAAGGCAGACCCTTACCCGGTCTGCCTTTTTCTGAAAAAAGGGGGTATTCCCGCTGATAGACCTGCTGATAAAAATCTTCATCAAAAACCACGAAAACACCGCTGACCGCGCCGTCCGCACGGCTTACGGCAACTTGGCCTGCTTGGTCAGCGTGGTGTGCAACCTGCTGTTAGCAGGCGGAAAAATCGCCGTCGGCGTGCTGACCGGCAGCGTTGCCATCGCTGCAGACGGCATGAACAACCTCTCCGACGCCAGTTCCAATATCGTAAGCCTTGTGGGGTTCAAGCTCGGCGCACGCCCGGCAGACTCGGAACATCCCTATGGCCACGCCCGGTATGAATACCTGGCCGGGCTGGCTGTGTCGGTCATGATTCTCGTCATCGGTGTGGAGCTGCTGAAAGAGAGCTTCGCCAAAGTCCTGCACCCCACGGCGGTGGCCTTCAACTGGGTCATGGTCGCGGTGCTGGCGGCGTCCATCCTCGTCAAGCTCTGGATGAGTGCCCTCAACAAGCACATAGGCACAGCCATTGAGTCGGAGACGCTGCTTGCCACTGCCGCTGACGCCCGCAATGACGTCATCACCACGGCAGCGGTGCTGGCAGCCACGATTTTGACGAAGCTCACCGGCTTTGACCGCATCGACGGCCTGATGGGCCTGGGCGTAGCGGCGTTCATCCTGTACAGCGGTGCCATGCTTGTGAAAGACACTATTGACCCGCTGTTGGGCGCAGCCCCCGACCCGGAATTGGTGGAGCACATCGAGAAAAAGGCATTGAGCTACCCCGGCGTGCTGGGCGTGCATGACTTGATGATCCACGATTACGGCCCCGGCAGCCGCCTTGTCAGCTTCCACTTGGAAATGGACGCCAAGGACGACGTCATGCACAGCCACGATGTCATTGACCGTATCGAGCGTGACCTGCTCGTCGAGGATGGGGTGATCGCCACGGTACACTTTGACCCCATCGTCACCGGCGATGCCCACGTGGACGAGTTGAAAACCTTCTTACAGAACGAGGTCAAGGAGCTGGAACCGCTGGCAAACATCCACGATTTGCGCATCGTGCCTGGCCCGACGCATACCAACGTGATTTTTGACTGTGCCGTGCCGGCTGAGTACATGGCCGACAAGCAGCACCGCGGCGTCAAGCTCGTCAACGCCTTGCGCAATTCCGTACAGGCCAAATGGCCCGACCATTTTTGCGTCATAAAGTTGGAACCTGATTACGCTCCGGTGCATCATGAGGGAAAAACGTAACCACGTAGGGGCAGGGCATGCCCTGCCCTCGGCGTAAAAATAATAGCGATGTAAAGGCAAAGCAGAGGGCCGGACATAGCCGACCTCTATCGAGCGGCCTTGCGGAAAGTAAAACCATATAAAGGAGACATACAGCATGGATTACAACAAAGCAGCCCTGGAACTTCACAGCAAATTCCCCGGTAAAATCGCCGTGCAGAGCCTTTGCGAATGCAAGGATCGTGACGCACTCTCTACTGCCTACACCCCCGGCGTGGCCGAACCCTGCCGTAAAATCAAAGCAAATCCCGACGACGTCTACACCTACACGATGAAGGGCCGCACCGTTGCGGTCGTCACCAACGGTACGGCAGTGCTGGGCCTGGGCAACATCGGCCCCGAGGCCGGCCTGCCCGTCATGGAGGGAAAATGCGTCCTCTTCAAGGAGTTCGGCGGCGTCGATGCATTCCCCATCTGCCTGAATGCCAAAACCAAAGAGGAAGTTATCGCTGCCGTCAAGGCGATCGCCCCGACGTTCGGCGGCATCAACCTTGAGGATATCCGCAGCCCCGAGTGCTTTGAAATTGAGGCCGAACTCGAGCGCGAGCTCGATATCCCCGTGTTCCACGACGACCAGCACGGCACGGCCATCATCGTGCTGGCGGGCGTGCTGAACGCTTTGAAGGTTGTCGGCAAGCGCATTGAGGATGTCAAGATCGTCCAGAACGGCCCCGGTGCAGCGGGTACGGCCATCATTCATATGCTGCAGGTTGCGGGGGCCAAGCACATTATCGCTGTCGATGAGCACGGCATTCTGGTCCCGGGCCGCCCTGCAGGCCTCGAGGGCCACAAGGGCAAACTGGCCGAGGAGACGAACCCGGAAAAACTCTCCGGCGGTCTGGCTGAGGCTATCAAGGACGCTGATATCTTCATTGGCACGTCGATTGCGGGCGCACTGACGCCCGCGCTGGCTGCCACGATGGCGAAAGATGCCATTGTGTTCGCCATGGCCAACCCCACGCCAGAGATTATGCCTGACCTCGCCAAGCAGGCGGGCATCCGCGTTATCGGCACCGGCCGTTCGGATTTCCCGAATCAGGTCAACAATGTGCTGGCGTTCCCCGGTATCTTCAAGGGTGCGCTGTCCGTCCGTGCGCGGGATATCAACCCCGCCATGAAGATGGCTGCCGCCAAGGCCATCGCGGGCCTCATCCCCGACGATGAGCTGAACGAGGAAAATATTCTGCCCAAGGCGTTTGACCCCCGCGTGGCTGACGCTGTGGCCGCAGCCGTTGCCCAGGCTGCACGGGAAAGCGGCGTGGCGCGCGTATGAGCATCCGTGAAATTTCCGCCGCCGCCATCACCGACGCGGTCGAAGCTCTCTGCATCGAGGCCAACACCCAGCTGCCCGCCGACGTAAAGGCCGCACTGGATAAAGCCGAAGCCAACGAGCCGTGGCCGCTGGCAAAGGAAACGCTGGGTTTATTGCAGCAAAATTTGTGCGTTGCAGCGGACAAAGACTTGCCCATCTGCCAGGACACCGGCATGGCCTGCGTCTTTATTGAGCTGGGCCAGGACGCCCACATCAACGGCGATTTGACCGATGCCGTCAACGAGGGCGTGCGCCGCGGCTATGAAAAAGCATACCTGCGCAAATCCATCACCGCTGACCCCTTGCAGCGCGTCAACACCGGGGACAACACCCCCGCCTTCCTGACCGTGCATCTGGTGCCGGGCAGCGGCTGCAAAATCACCGTCGCCCCCAAGGGCGCGGGCAGCGAAAACATGAGCCGCCTTGCCATGCTCAAGCCCGCCGATGGGGTAGAGGGCGTCAAAAAGTTTGTTTTGGACACCGTCGAGCAGGCCGGGGCCAACCCCTGCCCACCCGTCGTGCTGGGCATCGGTATCGGCGGTAGCTTTGACCACTGTGCTGCGCTGGCGAAAAAGGCATTGCTGCGCCCGCTCGATACCCCCAACGCCGACCCCTACTACGCGGCGCTGGAAAAAGAGCTGCTGGACGCCATCAACGCTACCGGCTTCGGGCCGCAGGGCTTCGGCGGGGCCACTACCTGCCTGGGTGTCGCCATTGAGCAGAAGCCCACCCATGTGGCCTGTCTGCCGGTGGCAGTCAACATCAGCTGCCATGTGACCCGCCGCGCCAGCCGGGAGGTGTGAGCGATGGCGAAACCGAACATTGATATTTCACTGGATGGAGTGGGCGAGAGCGCCCGCTCGGCCAAAACCAAACGCGCCAGCATTGATATCCCCTTGGACGGCGAGGAACCCCGCCGCCCGGTGACAGATATCACGATGAAGGAACTGGAATTCGTCAACCGTCACCATGAGGAATACAAAGAATTGCGCCGCCGCGCGCGGGAACAGGGAGGCCGCTGATGCAATACATTTTACATACGCCGCTGACCAAAGCGGATCTTGCGCCGCTCAAGGCAGGGGACACTGTGCTGCTTTCGGGCGTGGTCTACACCGCCCGCGACGCCGCCCACGCCCGTATGATGGAACTGCTGGATAAGGGCGAGCCGCTGCCGTTCCCCGTTGAGGGCGCGGCGGTCTACTACGTCGGCCCCACGCCGGAGCGCCCGGGATGTGCCATCGGGGCCGCAGGGCCCACGACCTCCGGCCGCATGGATGCCTATACGCCGCGGCTGCTGGATCTGGGCCTTGCCTGCATGATCGGCAAGGGTAAGCGCAGCGAGGCCGTCAAGCAGTCGGTCGTCAAGAACAGCGCGGTCTACCTGGCCGCCATTGGCGGTGCCGGGGCGCTCATGGCCGGCAGCGTGCAGAGCTGCGAGGTCATCGCCTGGCCGGATCTGGGCTGTGAGGCTGTGCGCAAGCTGGTCGTCAAGGACTTCCCGCTGACCGTTCTGCTGGACACCCACGGCGGCGATCTGTACCAGAGCGGCCCCGCCGCCTACCTTGCCAGCCGGGAGCACCAGGCATGACCCGCTGCAGACGGCTCGTCATACGGCTGGTCCTCTGTGCGCTGGCGCTGGCCGTGAGCATCGGCATCGCGGCGGCGCTCATCATCACGAAAAATCAACAGAAGGCCGCCGAAGCAGCTGCGGCCAGCGAGGCCGCTGCCCGCGCAGCCGAAGAAGAAGCGGCCCGCGCTGCCAGTGAGGCTGCGGCCCAGGCCGCCCAAGAGGCCGAAAACGAACGCCTTGCCGCCGAAGCTGCCGCCGCCAAGCGTGCGGAACAGATAGCCGCTGCCCTGGATGCCCGCGACCGCATCCAGTACGGCGATAAGCTGGGCCGCATCTGGATCGAGGGAACCGACGTCGACTGCGACCTCTATTGGGGCGACAGCGAGACCCAGTTCAGCCGCGGTGCAGGCTGCCGATCCGAGAGTGACTGCGTGCTGCCCGGCGAGAACGGCACGGTTTTTATCGGCGGGCATACAGGCTCGTACTTCTCGGATCTCGGCTCCACCGAGCTGGGGGCCATCATCCACCTGGAGACCGACTGGGGCGACTTTACCTACAAAGTCACCGAGATGAAGGTCATCCAGGAGACGGATGTGGACAAGGTGCGCCTTGGTGCGACCGAACCCAGCGCTGTGCTGTACACCTGCTACCCCTTCGGCATCCTGACCCACACACCTCAGCGCTATGCTGTCTACGCCGACCCGGTGAACGCCGATGAATACGGTGTGATACCGGCGGAGACCACAACAGCAGAATAAAACACAAAAGCGAGAGCTTTTCCGCAGCAGGAAAGGCTTTCGCTTTTTATGTACGGTCGTCGAGACGTTTAAGAAAATCGTGGAGCAAATGTTCAACGACGGTGCCACGGCAAAGAGGGCACTCTGACATTACGACAACACGGCGAGTATATACACATATACGGGAACGCCAGCTTGATACAGCAGGCGCGGCACTGGAAAAATTTATAAGTGATAAAACGATATAATTTAAGCCCGGTTGTGGGTTGCAACCGGGCTGTTTTTTACGACGCTTTTACGACGCGAAAACAACGTATTTGAACATGTTAAAATGTTGAAGAACATAAAAAAGAGCGTATCTACGTTTATGATTCGTAGATACGCTCTTTTTGAAACGATGCGGCTAACAGGACTTGAACCTGCACGTCGTGGACACTGGACCCTAAAACCAGCGCGTCTGCCAATTCCGCCATAGCCGCATAACAAAAATAGTTTACCAAGTTTCGGTGCATTTGTCAATGCAAAATGTTGATTGACACCGCGCCCCAAGACGATTATTCTATAAGAAAAGGGCATCACCTATGCAATACACAAAACTGGGATACACCGATATTGAAGTTTCCAAGGTCTGCGTGGGTTGCATGAGCTTTGGCGGGGCGGGCAAAGTGCGGGCGCTGGATGTAGCCTGAGCGCGGAGGATATAGCCGCCCTGGCGGAATGCTGCCTGCCGCATCCCATTGTGGGCACCACCAACGCTAACCTGCCGCAGGGAGTTGTGCTGCTGGGCGAGAAAAAGTAAAATAGAAATGGGATTGCACACGGAAAATTGTACCTACTGTGTGCGCTTTTTACATTCTGTCTATGGACGCGCAACCCGGTTATACGGTATACTATACCCAAACCGCCCGCTCACCTGTGACTACGGAGGTACACCTTGAAACAAAACCTGCTTGCCAAATTCTCGCCCTTCAATTTTTTGATGCTGCTCGTCGCGGGCATCATCAACGCTATTGGTGTTACGCTGTTCATTGCACCGGTGCAGCTGTATGACAGCGGCATTTCCGGCACATCGATCCTGCTGTCCCAGTTGACGCCGGATTATCTCTCGCTGTCCTTCTTTCTGGTGCTGCTCAACGTGCCGCTGCTGCTGTTCGGATTCAAGCGGCAGGGAGCGGTGTTCTCTGTCTACGCCATATTTGCGGTCTGCGTCTACTCGGCGGCGGCTTGGCTTATCACCGACGTGTTACCCATCGATGTGAGCATTGCGTCGCCACTGGCGGGAACAGACCTGTTCCTCTGCGCGTTGTTCGGCGGCATTATTTCGGGTGTCGGCAGTGGCCTGGCGATACGCTACGGCGGCGCGATGGACGGCATTGAGGTCGTGGCGGTCATTTTTGCCAAGCCGCTGGGGCTTTCAGTGGGCACGTTTGTCTTGATTTATAACGTGCTGCTGTACATTATATGCGGCGTGGTCATGGGCAGCTGGATACTGCCACTCTACTCTATCGTGACCTACGCGGCGGGGTCCAAGACGGTGGACTTCATCGTGGACGGCCTGGACAGTGCTAAGGCGGCCATGATCATTACGACAAACCCGGATGAAATTGCCCGCACCGTGTCGGAAGAGTTCGGCACCGGCCTGACAATTCTCGATGCCCACGGGTTTTACTCAGACACCCCCAAAACAGTGCTCTATGTCGTGGTCAACCGCTTCCAGACTGTCAAGCTGAAAACGTTCGTTAAGGCCATTGACCCCAACGCCTACATGGCCATCAGCCCGGTGGCTGACCTGCTGCATGGCAGCAAGGAAGAATCTATATGACCCCAAGCCCCTGCGCCAACTGCGGTGCAGGGACTTTTTGCCGACATAATCCGCCCATGCCCTGCACATCCTAATGCAAAAGCGAGGGAATGTGCTATGCGCAAACACAAATTTTTGCGGCGGGTATTGGCAGTGTTGGCCGCCTGCCTGCTGCTGGGGGCCGCCTGTCTGGCTGGCCTTGCCAAGGCACTGCCGGATACGTTTTACATCGACGGTGCACTGACCGATTTAAAAATCGCCGCCATGCCGTTTCTGTCCGTCGCGCAGCCCCGGCAGGGGAGCGTGGCGGCAGACAACGCCGTGGCCGATAAAAGCGGCAACGTGACGCTGACATTGCTGGGGGTTGTGCCCATCAAGACGGTGCGCGCGGTCAGCACCCCACGCCGCACGGTGCAGGTCTGTGGTACGCCGTTTGGGGTCAAAATGTTCTCCGACGGGGCACTGATTGTGGCGTTCTCCGACCGCTACACGGCATTGGGCAGTGAGAACCCGGCCAAGGCTGCAGGCCTGCGGCTGGGAGATTGGATCGTCTCGGCAGGAGAGCGGCCTGTGCGCAGCAACGATGACCTGACGGCGGCTATCCAGGCGGCGGACGGTGCATCGCTGAGCGTAGTATATCGCCGTGATGGCGTACAGCACACGGCGGCTCTGACACCGGCACAGGACGAAAAGGGACGTTATAAGGCGGGCGTCTGGGTGCGGGACTCTGGGGCGGGCATCGGCACAATGAGCTTTGTAGACGCCCAGCACGGCACCTTTGCAGGACTGGGCCATTCCATCAGCGATACCGACACCGGCACTGAGCTGACGCTGCTCTCGGGTGAAATTGTCCCGGTGACGATCACCGGCTGTATCCGGGGTGCGGCGGGCAGCCCGGGGGAACTGCGGGGCGAGTTCTCCGCTAAGGCGGTGGGCCAGGTGTTGGCAAACGATGCCGCCGGGGTGTACGGCAGCTATACCGGCGGTACGATCGGCCAGGCTGTGCCGGTGGCGAATGTGCAGGAAGTCACACCCGGCGAGGCGGAATTGTGGACGACTGTGCAGGGAACGACCGCGCAGCCCTATAAAGTACGGATCGAGAGGGTGACGATGACAGGCAGCGACCCGAACCGCAACCTGCTTATTAAAGTGACGGATGAGCGGTTACTGGAAAAAACCGGAGGCATTGTGCAGGGCATGAGCGGCTCGCCTATTGTGCAGAATGGGCAGCTGGCAGCCGTGCTGACCCATGTGCTGGTCAATGACCCAGCGAAGGGCTACGCCATCTTTGCGGCAACGATGCTGGAAAAAGCGGATGCTGTCATAAAGTGATGAGCAGTGCCCTATCTACCCGAACAGAGCGGGAAAAAAGTTGCCTGGGAAAATGACGTAAAATGGAATAGCGTGACGCTGCGTGTAATATTGCGGCGAATTGCGGCGAAATATAGGAAAACTTGTCGAACGAAAGTTAGCCTAAATTATGAAAAAATGCTCCATACCCTATTGCAGATAGTGGAAAAACATGGTAAAATTTCCAATGTAAGCAGAGCTTGAGCAAAGTTTACGCGCAAAGGAACGCGCAGCTCAGAAAGTATGGAGGATATGTGACGATGGAAAAGATCAAATTTGTGATGACCGACACTGACACGCAGGTGTCCGATGCTTGCAGACGTGCGCTGGAAGGAAAGGGAGTTTCCGTGACCGTCTGTGAGAAAAACGGCACCAAGGCGCTGGATGCACTGCTGGCGATCCACCCGCAGGCCGTGCTTCTGGATGCTTTTATGCCTGACCTGGATGCAATCACGGTCAAGCAGCGTTACGAGGCTCAGAACGCGGGCGGCAGCCGCACCACGTTCTTCGTCACCGGCGCGTTTCAGAGCGAGGAGATCGAGCAGGAACTGCTGGACAGCGGGTTCTCGTTCTTCTTCGTCAAGCCCTTTGATGAAAATGTACTGGTAAGCCGCGTCCTGAAAGCGGCCGGCAACACGATACGCCCGCAGATCGTGTCCCAGGACAGCGACGAACTCACCGTGACGGAGATCCTGCACCAGATCGGCGTACCGGCACACATCAAGGGCTACCAGTTCTTGCGCGATGCAATTTTGCTGACCATCAGCGACCATGGGTACATCAATGCCGTGACGAAGCGCCTCTACCCGGAGATTGCCAAGAGGAACATGACAACCGCCAGCCGCGTGGAGCGTGCCATCCGCCACGCCATCGAGGTGGCGTGGGACCGCGGAGATGTGGACACGCTGAACAGTTATTTCGGCTACACGATCCACAACCTGCGCGGTAAACCGACGAACAGCGAGTTTATCGCCATGATTTCGGATAAAATTCGCTTGGACAAAAAGCGCCACGCATAATGCCGCAGGGCAGGCAGCCCAACACCATGACGATAAGCAAGCAACAAAAATTTATAAAAACAAAAAATGTAAAAAAGCTCAAGTCTGTTACAAAGCACCGGGGCATATCCAACTGTATGGTGGATATGCCCCGGCGTTTTGTGAGATTTTTAAATGGGTGATTTAATTGGTTTTGACGGGCGTAGATGCCATATGTGGTTTCGCCGGCTTGGACAGTATCGAGTAAAGAATAGTTTTGGAGAGAGCCTGAATCCATTTTGCCCTCATCCAAAACGAAATAATCCCTATAATTTTCCCGGATTCTCCTTGACAAACCCATCTCCATCGTGTATAATTATATCCGTTGCTTGCCTCTGTAGCTCAGTCGGTAGAGCAGGGGACTGAAAATCCCCGTGTCATTGGTTCGATTCCGATCGGAGGCACCATTTTAAGCGGCCGTAGCTCATCTGGTAGAGCGCCACCTTGCCAAGGTGGAGGTAGCGAGTTCGAGCCTCGTCGGCCGCTCCACTTTTGACCACCCTTCGGGGTGGTTTTTTTGTGCCTCAATGCGGCAAAAATAGTGCATACCCTGCCTTTTGCCCATTGACGCGGCCTCTCTATAAAGGTATACTGAAGCTGTTCCCTGACAAAAGCAGGGAAGATTTGCGGTATATTAAAAAAGGAGTGCGGAATCATGAAAAACAATACCATTAAAACTTTCGTTGCCGTCGGCATCGGCGCAGCCCTGTTCTTTGTCCTGGGCCGTTTCGTAGCGATCCCCAGCCCGGTACCCAACACTAACATCAGCCTTCAGTACGCTGTTCTGGGTCTGCTGGCTGCTATGTACGGCCCTGTGGCTGGTGGCCTGATCGGCTTCATCGGTCACGCCCTTATCGACCTGTCCTGGGGCGGCATCCCGTGGTGGAGCTGGGTCATTGCCTCTGCCTTCACCGGTGTTGTCGTTGGCCTGTTTGCCAAGAAGCTGAACATCCAGGATGGTGACTTCAACAAGGCTAAGGCCGCTATCTTCGCCGTTGCCAACGTTGTGGCCCACGCCATTGCCTGGATCGTCGTTGCGCCTGTGCTGGACATCCTGATTTATTCTGAGCCTGTTAAGAAGGTCTTTGCACAAGGCGCTTTCGCCGCTGTGTCCAACATCATCACGGCTGTCGTGGTCGGCGGCCTGCTGATTCTGGCTTACACCAAGACCATTGCCAAGAAGGGCTCTCTGGACAAAGAGTAATCACGTTTGACCCCCGTATGCCTTCCCACGAACGCGGGAAGGCATTTTGCTGTTACAACAACTATTTCCCTGCGAGGTGCCGTATGGCAGAGACCAAAACACCCATCATATCCTTCAAAAATTTTTCGTTCCAGTACCGCGCCCAAAAGCAGCCCACCCTGCATGATATCAACCTGGATATCTACCCGGGTGAGCGCGTCCTGATTGCCGGTCCTTCCGGCAGCGGCAAAAGCACACTGGCAGCCTGCATCAATGGCCTGAATCCATTCTCCAACCCCGGTGAGTGTACAGGCAGCCTGACAGTAGACGGCGTGGATGCGCCCAACAGCAGCATTTTTGAACTGGCGGATCATGTCGGCACCGTGCTGCAGGATCCGGACGGCCAGTTCATCGGCCTGACGGTGGCGGAAGATATCGCCTTTGCGCTGGAAAACAGCTGCACCCCGCAGAAAGAAATGCACGAGACGACCCGCCGCGTCGCTGAACTGGTGGGAATCGAAAACCACCTGGATTACGCCCCGCACGAGCTTTCGGGCGGGCAGAAGCAACGCGTCAGTCTGGCGGGTGTCATGGTCGATGAGGTCAAAATCCTACTCTTTGACGAGCCGCTGGCAAACCTCGACCCGGCCACCGGCAAGCAGGCCATCGAACTGATCGACACAATCCAGCAAAAAACCGACGCGACGGTGCTCATCATCGAGCATCGCCTCGAGGATGTGCTCTGGCGCAGCGTGGACCGCATCGTACTGGTCAACGACGGCCGCATTTTGGCGGACCTGCGCCCCGACGAGCTGCTGTCCGGCGCACTGCTGGCCGAAAACGGCATCCGCGAGCCGCTCTACGTCACGGCTATGCGGTATGCGGGCGTTGCCATCACGCCTGAAAAGCACCCTGCTCACATTGATTCTGTCGTACTGGACGACGCCGACACCGCAAAATTGCAGGCCTGGTTCAAGGCCGAGCCGCTGCCTGCCCCCAAGCCCGCACCCCAGCCGCTGCTGGAAGTCAAAGGTCTGAGCTTCGGCTACAACAAGGGCCAGCACACCCTGACCAATGTAAGTTTCACGATTGGCAGGGGAGAGATGGTCAGCATCGTGGGTCGCAACGGCGCGGGCAAGTCGACCCTCTCCAAACTGATCTGCGGTTTTGAGACGCCGGACAGCGGTGAAATTTTCTTTGACGGCAAGAACTTGAAAGAAGAAAACATCCGCCGCCGCGCCAGGCACATCGGCTACGTTATGCAGAACCCGAACCAGATGATTTCCAAAACGATGATTTTCGATGAAGTCGCGCTGGGTCTGCAGGGCAGCGGCCTGAGCGAGGCTGACATCCGCGCCAAAGTCGAGGACACCCTCAAGATCTGCGGCCTGTATCCCTTCCGCAACTGGCCGATTTCTGCATTGAGCTTCGGCCAGAAAAAGCGTGTGACCATCGCCAGCGTGCTGGTGCAGGGCCCCGAGCTTATCATCCTCGATGAGCCGACAGCCGGACAGGATTTCCGCCATTATACGGACATTATGGAGTTCCTGCGCGGGCTGAATGCCAAGGGTGTGACCGTCGTGATGATTACCCACGATATGCACCTGATGCTGGAATACACGCCCCGAGCGCTGGCCTTCTGTGACGGGCGGCTGATTGCGGATCGCAGCGCGGCGGCCATCCTCTGCGACCCAAAGCTCATCGAGCAGGCGGCACTGAAAGAAACCAGCCTGTACACGCTGGCCAACCGCTGTGGCATTGCGCCCGCGGAAGATTTTGTAGAACGCTTTATCGCGGCTGACAGGGAGGTGCGAGCGCATGGCTGCTAATACCGTTTTGAACTACCTGCCGCGTAAAAGCGTGGTGCATGAGCTGACTGGAACAACCAAGCTGGCGTTCTTTCTGCTGTTCACCTTCGCTGGCATGATCACCTACAATACCTGGGTGCTGTTGGGGCTGATGGTCGTCAGCTTTGCGGCGTTCAAACTCAGCCACATCAAGCTGAGGGAAGTCCGGTTCATGCTGGTCTTTATGCTGGTGTTCCTGGCGCTGAACGATTTGTTCATCTTTTTGTTTGACCCCAACCAGGGCACGACGCTCTATGGCACCCGCACGGTGCTGTGCCATCTGTTCTGGCGGTATGATCTGACCGCTGAGCAACTGTTTTATATGTTCAACATTTCGCTGAAATATTTTGTGGCGCTGCCGGTGGCCATCCTCTTTATTTCGGCCACGAACCCCAGCGAGTTTGCCGCCAGCCTCAACAGCATCGGCATTTCCTACAAGGTCGGCTACTCGGTGGCGATTGCCCTGCGGTACATCCCGGATATCCAGCGTGACTACCATAGCATCAGCCAGGCGCAGCAGGCTCGCGGCGTTGAACTGGGGCGCAGCGAGCCGTTTTTCAAGCGACTGAAAAACTCGGTCAACATCCTGCTGCCGCTGATTTTGACGAGCTTGAACCGTATTGACACGATTTCCAACGCCATGGAGCTGCGCGGCTTTGGAAAAAGTGACAAACGCACCTGGTACACCCGCCGCCCCTTCGCCCTCCGTGATTTTATCGCGCTGGGTATCGGCGTCGCGCTGTTGGCGGTCAGCCTGACCGTGACGATCAAATTTGGTCGGTTTTATAATCCGTTTGTGTAAAAGAGCATAGAAATGTAAAAAGCGCCCCTGCGGATAACAACTCCGCTGGGACGCATTTTTTATGCCTTATAGAGCTGTAGGGGCCGGGCATGCCCGGCCCGCAAGCACCCCTTGAACACCCGTTTACGGTATACACCGTAGGGGCGCATTCTATATGCGCCCGTGGCCACGCACGGTCACGCAAAACACAGGATGGAAGAACATTAAAACAGCTGGAAAAGGCAGATAGTTAAAGTTGTTTCTGCGTAGGGGAGGGATTCATCCCTCTCGTGAACCTTGCAGGTGCCGCATGCGCCCCGGGAGACATAAATGCCTCCCCCTACAAAGTTCCCAACAGGCATCAGTCGGCCAGAAGCTGGCGGGCCGGGCATGCCCGGCCCCTACAACCCGGTCAAAAACACAGCCGCCCGCTCAGGCATCATCATACCTGGGCGGGCGGCTGTGTTATTGTATCAAAAGCTTACTGCATCAATCCGCAGACCAGCTGTGCATACGCCACAGGGTCTTCAATGGGCAGGCCTGCAATCAGCAGGGCCTGGTCATACAGCAGTTCGGCGTACTTCGCAACCTTGTCGGTATCACCGGCAGCATGGGCGGCTTTCAGCGCGGCAAAGACAGTGTGGTTCGGGTTCAGCTCCAACACCTTCGTGCTCTCGACGCCCTCGGCGTTGGGCATACGGCGCAGAACCTTCTCCATCTCCATCGAGATACCGCCCTCGGCGGAACTAAGCGTGACCGGGTGCTCCTGCAGGGTGGGGTTGACCTTGACTTCCTTGATTTTTCCGTTCAGGTCCTTCTTGATTTCCTCAAACAGGTCCTTGTTCTCGGTCTCGGCAGCCTCGGCGGCCTTCTTCTCGTCCTCGGTCTCCAGGCCCAGGTCACCGGTATTGATGTTCTGGAATTCCTTCTCCTTGTAGTCGTGCATGACTTGCAGGCAGAACTCGTCCACATCCTCGGTGCAGAGCAGCAGGTCATAGCCCTTGCTCAGCACCAGCTGGGCATTGGGCAGCTTGCCCAGGCGGTCGGTATCATCACCGGCAGCAAAGTAGATGCACTTCTGGCCCTCGGACATTTTTTCAATGTACTCATCTAGCGTGACGAGCTTCTGCTCCTTGGCGGAGTAGAACATCAGCAAATCACCCAGCAGGTCCTTGTGCATACCGTAGTCCCCGTAGACGCCAAACTTGACCTGACGGCCGAAGTTCTTCCAGAACGTCTCGTACTTCTCGCGGTCGTTGACCAGCATAGCGTGCAGTTCGTTTTTGATCTTCTTTTCCAGAGAACTGCGCATCAGCTTGAGCTGGTTGTCCTTCTGCAGCGTCTCACGGCTGATGTTCAGGCTCAAGTCCTCGCTGTCCACAACGCCCTTGACAAAGCTGAAATAGTCGGGCAGCAGGTCGCCGCACTTCTCCATGATCATGACGCCGGAAGCGTAGAGTGCCAAGCCCTTCTCATACTCCTTGGTGTAATAGTCATACGGGGTGGAGCCGGGGATGAACAGCAGCGCCGTGTAGGTTGCCGTGCCCTCGGTGCGGCTGGTAATGACCCGCAGCGGGTCGGTGTAGTCCATGAACTTGTTCTTGTAGAACTCGTTGTAGTCCTCGTCTTTGACTTCACTCTTCGGGCGCTTCCAGATGGGCACCATGCTGTTCAGCGTTTCCAGCTCGGTGTAGGTCTCGTACTCGGGCTTGTAATCGTCGCCCGCATCCTCCGGCTTCGGCTTCTGGCGGGATTTCTCACGGTACATCGTGATGGGGAAGCGGATGTAATCGCTGTACTTCTTGACGAGGTTGGTGATTTCGTAGTCTTCCAGATACTCGCTGTAATGGTCAGTGTCGGTGTCATCCTTCATGACCAAAATGATTTCAGTGCCGACATCGTCCTTGTCGGTCTCGGTCAGGGTATAGCCCTCAACGCCGGTGGATTCCCACTTCCAGGCGGTATCCTCGCCCTGGGCGCGGGAAATGACGGTCACTTTTTTGGCAACCATAAAGGCAGAGTAGAAGCCGACGCCGAACTGACCGATGATGTCGATATTGTCGCTCTGGTTCTCGGTCTTGAAGTCGAAGGAACCGGACTTGGCGATGGTGCCCAGGTTCTTTTCCAGTTCGTCCTTCGTCATGCCGATGCCGTTGTCGCTGATGGTCAGCGTGCGGCTCTCCTTATCGGGCTGAATGTGGATCTTCAAGTCCTCCTTCGTGATGCCGACAGACGTGTCGGTCAGGCTCTTGAAGTAGCGCTTGTCGCAAGCGTCCGAAGCGTTGGAAATCAGCTCGCGCAGGAAGATCTCGCGGTTTGTATAGATAGAATTGATCATCAGGTCGAGCAGCTTTTTGCTTTCGGCCTTGAACTGACGCATTGCCATAGTAGAAAACCTCACTTATACAAATGAAATTAGCACTCGTTTATTTCAACTGCTAAAGCTAGTTTAGCACTCTTTTTTATAAAGTGCAACCCTTGTACCGTATTTTAACAAAAAATTTAAAATCAGGGGTTTTCAAACAGAGAGATTTGCGGTATGCTAGAAATATATACGCAGCTTAAACGCCCCTTAAGAGGAGCCTTTAGAAATTTCCAGAAAGGACACCCACACATGAGCATCTACGGCGACCGCGCGTATGCGGCGTTTTTCAAGGGTTACAACTGCTGCCAATCGGTGGCGGTGGCCTTTGCAGAGGAAATGGGCATGACCGAAAAGCAGGCCCTGCAAATTTCCGCAGGTTTCGGCGGAGGGTTTGGACGTATGCGGGAGGTCTGCGGTGCGTTCTCCGGCATTACACTGGTGCTGGGGGCACTCTACGGCAGCGACGACCCGGCGAAAAAGACCGCGCTCTACACCGACGTACAAGCTCTGGCCGCCGAGTACAAGGCCCGCAACGGCAGGGGAAGCATGATCTGCAAAGAACTTCTGGGCCTGAAAGAACCCGAGGGCAGCCCCATCGCCAGCCCCCGCACCCCCGAATACTACAAAAAGCGCCCCTGCCCGGAACTCTGCCGCCTTGCTGCTGATATCATGGCGGAGTACATCGCGGCGCACCCTAAATAAAGAACCCGGTAGGGGCCGGGCCTAGCCGGCCCTCGGATTTGCCTGAACGGCCGTCTGCCATTGTGTTAAGGGTGGGGCATACCCCGCCCCTGCAACCGTGTTCCGTTCGTAGTGCGGCCAGCCCTCTGACCGCTGCCATGCCGCAACGTCCGGGGAAGGGATAAATCCCGCCCCTGCATATAAAATCAGAATCGAGGAAATATCCATGCAATTCTACAACCATACCCTCCCCAGCGGCGCAGCCCTCGTTGGCTACCTGAGGGACGAGACTGCCGAAATGCCCGCCTTCAACATCCGCCCGGCTATACTAATTCTGCCGGGCGGCGGCTACGCCTGGTGCAGCTCGCGCGAGGCTGACCCCGTCGCCATGCAGTTTTTGCAGGCAGGCTATAACGTCTTTATCCTGACCTACACCTGCCGTAAGGACGATACCCAGCCGCCGCTGCGCTGGCAGCCGCTGATCGACGCAGCGGGGGCAATTTTGCACATCCGCCGCAACGCGGCAAAGTTCCGTGTTGACCCCTTCAAGGTTGCCGTCTGCGGCTTCTCGGCGGGCGGGCATCTGGCGGCATCCACGGCCATCCTGTGGGATGCCGAGCCAGTGCAGAAAGCCCTCGGCATCCACGCCGAGGAAGCCCGCCCCGATGCTGTTGTGCTGGGCTACCCAGTTATCACGTCGGGCATCATGACCCACGGCGGCTCCATCAAGAATCTCTGCGGCGACGACGCTGAACTGAAAGCCACCATGAGCCTGGAAAATCAAATCCGCGGCGACCTGCCGCCCTTCTTTATTTGGCACACGGTGGAGGATGGCTCGGTCCCTGTGCAGAACTCACTGCTGCTGGCGTCGGCCCTGACCGAGCATAAGGTGCCGTTTGAGCTGCATCTCTTCAACCACGATGGCCACGGCACCAGCACCTGCACGCGGGAGGTCAACACCCCCAACGCCCACAACCGCGCCTGGGTGGATCTGTGTACGGACTGGCTGGCCGACCTCTTCAACTATCACCTGTAAGGAAGATGACAAAACATGAAGATCATGTTTTACACATTGCGCCCCTTTGACGAGCAGCAGTATTGCGAGCCGTACAAACAACAGTACGGCATCGACTATACCGGCACGCCCGGCGTGCCCACGCCGGAGAACCTGCACCTGGCCGAGGGCTGCGACGCCGTCAGCACGAACCCCTGCGAGATTCGGCCCGAATACCTGGAAGCCTGGGCCGGGATGGGCGTAAAATACCTGCCCTGCCGCAGCATCGGGTATGACCATATCCCGCTGGATACCGCCAAAAAATTGGGTATGCGCATCAGCCACAGCCACTACCCGCCGGAGGGTGTGGCAAACTATACCATTATGTTGATTTTGATGTGTACCCGCAAGATGAACCAAATCATGCTGCGCGCCAACGTGCAGGACTACTCGCTGCCCGGCAAGATGGGCCGCGATATCTCGGACTGCACAGTGGGCGTCATTGGCACCGGCAAGATTGGCCAGACTGTCATTCGCAATTTGAGCGGTTTCGGCTGCAAGATGCTGGCCTACGACCTCTACCCGAACGACGCTGTAAAGAAATACGCAGACTATGTCACGCTGGACGAGCTGTATGCCCGCAGCGACGTCATCACGCTGCACACGAACGCTACGGCGGAAAACCACCACCTCATCAACGCCGACGCCATCGCCAAGATGAAGGACGGCGTGCTGTTGGTCAACACGGCACGCGGCACCCTCATCGACCCGGACGCGCTGGTGAACGGGCTGGAACGCGGCAAGATCGGCGGCGCGGGGCTGGACGTCATCGAGGACGAGACCGGCATCTGCTACTACAACCGCATGGGCGAGGCCATCCCCAACCGCGAGCTGAACCTGCTGCGCAGCTACCCCAATGTTATCCTCAGCCCGCACACGGCGTTCTACACCGATGTGAACGTGGCAAACATGGTCAAATCGCCCTTTGAGGCGCTGGACGCCTACGCCCACGGTCGGCCCTACGCAGGCGAGGTGCAGCTGTGACGGCTGTCAACGTGGAGCCGGGCCGCTGCGGTGAAAACTGGGATAGCTGCCCGCACCTGACAACAGGGGAGACGTTTGATTTTGCCTGCGCAGGCTGCGGCGATTGTTGCCGCAAACGGCGGGATCTGGTGCTGTCCGGGTATGACCTCTACCGCATTGCGCGGCGACTGCGGCTGTCGCCCCGCATCGTGGCATCGGCCTTCTGCAAAAGCTATGTGGCCGATACGACCTGCCTGCCTGCGCTTCGGCTGACGCCCGACCCTAAGACCGGGGACTGCCGCTTTTTTGAAGGTAGCGCCTGCGCCATCCATGCCGCAAGGCCGCTGGCCTGTGCGCTCTACCCGCTGGGCCAGAGCATTGATACCGTGACAGCCAGGATGGAGTATTACGTCCAAACGCCGTTGTGCGGTGCGCGGGCAGGGAAACGAACCTTGCAGGACTACCTGAACGATGCCGCCATCCCGGATCGTGAGGGTATCGACGCGCGCTGGGCCATCGTCTGCACGCAACTGTCCCAGAAATTGCAGGCCGCGGGTGGGCAGAACAATCCGCACTTCTCTGCCGCCGCCAAGCGCACGGAGCGCGCCCTCTACTACGACTATTCCCTTGGCGACGAGTTCTACCCGCAGTTTTACCAAAACATAGAAATTTTGATGCCGCTGCTGGATAGGATGCTGTAAATCAAAATTAGTAGGAATCGGGCATACCCGGCCCTCAACTTTCCCATAAACGCCTGCGGGCCTCCCTGCTGCGGGCCGCATATGTGCGGCCCCTGCCGAACAATAACAAAAGGCGCTGTGACCACACCGGCCACAGCGCCTTTTCTATCCAAAATCAGCAAATATAAAATCCGCCTCTGCCGCCGCAGCAGCACCAGCTCAGCACATTGCATACCAGCAAATACAGCCAGAACGACAAACAAAACGATCCCGGGCGGCCGCTGGGCTGGGCGTAGGGCTGCTGGTAGCTCGTGTAGCTGCGGCCCGGGCTTTGCAGCTGGTCCAGCAAGTTCTGATAGGCGTAGTTGTTCGGCTCCATCGATACCGCCGTGCGGGCTTCCTCCTGGGCACGGATATTGTTGCCAAGCCCCTGGTTGGTCAGCGCGGCGTAGTAGTGCCACTGCGCCGTGCGGTTGGCGGTGGGGATGCCGTTCAGCGTGTTCATGGCTTCCTCATAGAAGCCGCTGCGGATGTAGTTTGCCGCCGCACGCAGCTCGGGGTCGCCTGCGGTGCTGCCGTAGCTCTGCCCCCCGGTTGAACCGCTTGTGCTGTAGTACCCGAACCCGAACGGCCCAAAGCCGAATCCGCCCCCGCTGAAGGGGTCCTGGTACTGCTGGCCGTACCCGCTCTGGCCGTAGGATTGGCTGCTTTGCCGGTACGTCGCGCCGCCGCCCTGCTTGATGCGCATGATCTCGCTGTATGCGGCCTGCACTTCCTTAAAGTGCTCCTCGGCGGAAGGGTCGTCGGGGTGCAGGTCGGGGTGGTATTGCTTGCACTTTTGACGGTAGGCTTTTTTAATCGTTTCGTCATCGGCACCGGGAGTGATGCCCAATACGCTGTATGGATCAGTCATGTCTACGCCCCTCCCGGTGCTTACGTACCAGCGCGTATTTGCTCCACACGCCGGAATAGATCGTGTTGTACAATAGTTTCCCCTCCGGGGTATCTTTTAATATCGGCAGCATTTCAAACGGCTGCGCACAGCGGCCCATCTGCTGGGTCAGCAGCTCGTGGCAGCGCTGCTCATAGGCGGCAGGCGGCAGTTCATCTGCCAGCTGACGCAGTGCGTTGAAACGTCCTTTTTTTTCGTCTTTTTCCAAATCATCATAGGCGTCCATCAAATAGATAAAGCCGCCCAGGCCCTGCCCCATGGCCCGCAGCGCCGGGGCCCAGATGTCGTCGCGGCAGGCGAAAACATCGCCCAGCAGCGCACCGAACGCATTGCACAGCGCGTCCAGGTCGTGGCTGCCTGCGCTCTCCAGGGCGTTCAGCTTGTCCAGTGCGTCGGTCATCGTCTGCATCTGGCGGGGCCAGCGTTCCCGCAGGGCGGGCAGCTGCGGCTCCAGCTTTTGCGCTTGGGCCAGGCTGGCACGGCGGTGGTCATCTTGCCAATCGTCCATAAAGTTATAGTACGCCAGCGCGGCGGTCATGTCGGCGGCGTAGTCCATAAACTCATTGTCAGCCCTGGGCCGAGGCTTGATGGGGTGCGGTGCGCAGCGGCCCGCTGTGTAGGCGGTGGGGACGTCGTACAGCGCCGTCAATAAAATGGCAACGAACGCCATGTCATAGCTCAGCGCCAGCTGCCCGGTGCGGCCATAACGGCGGCCCAGCGCCCGGCAAAGCCCACAGTAATAGGCCTGGTAGCGATCCATGTCGGCGTCTGCCAGCCCCTTGCGATAAATCGTAACATATCCAAACATCGGGCGTCAACTCTTTTTGATGAACTGGTTGCCGCACTTGGGGCAGGTGATGCTGATTTTGCCGCGCCCACGGGGCACGCGCAGCTGCTGACCGCACTTGGGGCAGCGGTAGTAGTGGTAGTCCTTGCGCTGCTTGAACCGCACCTGATACTTGCCCAGCCAGGTCGTTACGCGGTTTTGGTAGGATAAGTATTTGAGATTTTCGGCATAGCGCTTGCGGGTGTTGCGGCTGAGAATGCGGAAGTAGCTGTAAATGATGGCTGCCAGCCCCAGCCAGTAGAGAATCGGCGACACCCACGCCCCAATCACAATAAGGATGAGAGAGGCAATGCACAGAAACCCGCCGAACTGGTCAAACCCATAGCGGCCGGACATAAAGCGCTGAAACCAGCCTTTCATTTATAAAAACCACCTTTTTGCGGCAAAGCCGCATTGTTTACACTTTAGTATGACATATAAATATGGGCAAATCGTGAACAAGCGGGAAATAGAATTTGAACAAAAGCTAGATTTAATCAGCATCTATATGTGCTACAGGTATATAGACTTTTTTCAACGGAATCATTTTTTTGTATTTTTCGCTAAGGTCATCATAATACTTTAAAATCAAATCAACTAGCTCGTTTCCGTTGATTCCCCGTATGATTGGTGTGTGTTGTAAATAAACTTGTGCATTCTTCGCATAATTAGAAAGCGATACAAACAAACCGTAATCGCCCTCGTGCATAGCACCCTTTAAAGATTGAATTGTGGTTTCTTTGATGTCGCTGTCTTGACTTTTGACTTGAACCAAAATGCGGGGCGGCAGTTCGTCCTTATAAGCTATAATGTCAATTCCATGGTCGCCGCCGTGTGGTGAGACGGTTGTTCTGTAACCCATTGCACGGAGCAAGTCTGCAACGAAATATTCAAAATCGAATCCTTTTAGATTTTTACTTAATTCTTTCAGAATGAAATCCTTTGTCGATTCTATAATATCATCCGCAGTAGCAGCAACACTTTCGTCCTCATCGTCTGGCACTGTGCTGCTGGCAGAAAAATTTTGGTCGAGAGCAGCAAGAAACTCATCTGCGTATTTTTTTATGGCAAAAAAAGACATTATAGAGCCTACCTCATATAAAGCTCCTTGAGAGAAAAAGGTTCTCGGTAAATGCTTTATCCACTTTACAGTACGTTGCTGTACATATTCAGTCGCAGAGGGAACATAAGTATAATTGCCTTCAATAATACCAATGTTGATTTTGCGGTCACTTTTAGATGGGAAGATTACATAATCACCGATTTGCATTTCGTGAATGAAACGAAACAGCATACCAGAACTGGTTGGAATGGAACCCTTTTTAGCGGCAGGGTAGGCTGTAATGTAGTGAGATTTGAAAGCCTCGCGAGATGCCTCGATTTTTGAAAGGTCTCCAAAAGCAGGCCAACCGAGAGCAATTTTGTTTCCGTTCAAAAACAATTTGTCATCTTGTGTATGGATTCCCCATACGTTACACTCATTATTTGAAGTTGCCATATTATACCTCTGTAAAGATGGATTAAATAAAGATGAATTTTAGAAGTGCACCATCTTCACCACACACTCCACATGTTTCGTCCGCGGGAACAAATCCACCGGCTGCACCTCCACAGCCTTATAGCCATGCTCGGCCAGCCAGCGGGTATCGCGGGCGGCGGTGGCAGCGTTGCAGCTGACCATGACCACGGTGCGCGGGGCCATTTCGGCAATGGCGGTCAGCGTGGCTTCGTCGCAGCCCTTGCGCGGCGGATCCACAACAATTACATCGGGGCGGGCCCCCTCGGCGGCCAGCTGGGCCGCAGCGGCACCGGCATCCTGGCAGCGGAAGTCTGCCTTTTCTGCGCCCAGTCCCAGCCGTGCAGCGGTCTCCTTGGCACCTTCCACAGCCTGGGGCACGACCTCGACGCCAACAAGGCGCTGGCAGTCCGGCAGCATCGAAAGCCCGATCGTGCCCATGCCGCAGTACAGGTCCAGCAAAAAGTCGTCAGGCTTCAGCCCGGCATACGCCCGCGCCTTGGCGTATAGTACTTCGGCGGCGGGGGTGTTGACCTGGTAAAACTCGTGCACGCCCATGTGCAGCGGCACCCCGGCCAATGTATCCTCAATAGTGCCGGGGCCGGCGGCGGTGCGGGTCTTGCGGCCTAAAATTACGTTGGTGCGCTCGCTGTTGCGGTTAATCAAAATCGTCGTTAAATCAAATTCTTTTTGCAAAACAGCGCAAATTTCAGCCTCATTTGGTAGGCCGTTGCCGTTCACCACAAAGCAGAGCAACCGCTGGCCGCTGTGCCAGCCCTGACGCATATACAAATGGCGCACACGGCCGGTGTGGGTTCCCTCGTTGTAGGCGGTGATGCCGTTCTCTTCCAATAATTCGCAGGTGCGGGCGGCAAGCTGGTTCATCCACGCGGGCTGCAACTTACAGTCGCTGCATGCCACAATGCGGTGGCTGCGCCCGGCAAAGAACCCGGTCACGATATGCCCGTTTTCATCGGTGCCCACCGGCAGCTGGACTTTGTTGCGGTAACGGTCCACCGCAGGGGCGGCCAGCACATCCAGCACCGGCACATCCAGCTTACCCAGGCGGGCAAAGGCGTCGCGCACAAACTGCGTCTTGGCGGCGCACTCTGCCTGGTAGCTGATATGCCGCAACCCACAGCCGCCGCAAGGCCCGGCCACCGGGCAATCCTGCTGAATGCGGTTCGGCCCGGCGGTGATGAGTTTTTCCACGCGACCAAAGGCGTAGGTTTTCATCGGCTTGACAATGCGCACCTCGGTCACATCGCCGGGGGCAGTCAGCGGCACAAAAACGGCCTGGCCGTCCTGATGGGCCACGCCGCTGCCGTCGTTGGAAAGAGACTCGATCTGCAAAGTTACGATCTGGTTTTTCTTAAAAGGCATAGTTGCTCCTTGTAGTTACGGATTGATGGGCTGCGGCGCAGCCTGTGCTTCTTTTTCCAATGTGACAAGATACTTGCTCGGCGGCACGCCCTTGACCTTTTTAAAGACGCGGGAGAAATAGAACTGGTCAAAAAATCCCACAGATACGGCGATTTCGGCAATCGACAACCCGGAATTTTTCAACAGGCTGCACGCCTCGCTGATGCGGTAACTCGTCAGGTAGTCAATGGGGCTTTGCCCGACGTTGGACATGAACACGCGGTACAAATGGCTACGGCTGACGCCGACGGCCTGGGCAATGTCGTCCACCGAGATATCGTGGGAGTAGTTGAACTGGATAAACTTGATGGCGGCCAGCACATACTGGCTGCTGGACGACCCAACGTTCGGCATGGCGTCGCGGGCTTCCTTCATCAGGTGCGCCATAAAAATGTACAGATAGCCGGTCATCAGGGCTTCGTTCTGCGGCTCGGTCCCGCGGGAAAGATAGATATTATACAAAGCCTCGCGCACGGTCTGCGGGTCCTTGCAGTGGTGAACCGGGTGAAGCTCCGAGAATGGTGTCTGCTGCACCAGCTTATTGGCGCACGCGCCATTGAAACCGACCCAGTAGTATTCCCAAGGGTCGGTCTCGTCGGCAGCGTAGGTGATAAGCTGGTTGGGTTTGGCCAAAAACAGATCGCCCGCCTGCAAAGTGTACGATGCACCATTGACCTGGTAGACGCCCTTGCCCGCCACAACCAGGTGGATTAGGTAGTGGTCGCGCACACCGGGGCCCCACGTGTGGCCCGACAGGCAGGGCTCGTGCCCGCAGTTAAAAATCGAGAGCTCAACATTGTCCGTATAGCTCTGCTTGTAGGATTGTTTCATCTCATTGATGGTCATGGCTGCACCTCGCTTGCATAGTATCTCTATTATAGCAGAGGATTCATCAAAAGTCCATAAATGCGGCGCAAAAACTGTTTGCATTTTTTGCAGGATTTGCTATACTGAAAACAAGAAACACGCAGGCCGCCGGCTCCTTGGCTGCTTGCCCAAAAACATAAGGCTCAATTTGTGCATAATTACAAAAAGAGCTGTTCGACAGGAAAGGTGAGTGGAATTATGGCAAATACCATTGAACTCAAACAGCAGATCGCGCAGGGCGAATACGACGCCTCATTTACCAAGCTGTACGGTGCAGCTGCTGTGCAGGAGCAGCGCAAGCGCTATACCGACCTGATCAATGAATTTGAAAAGGCTTACGGCACTGAGCGCACCGTCCGTCTCTACTCAGCCCCCGGCCGCACCGAGATCGGCGGCAACCACACCGACCACAACAACGGTGTCGTGCTGGCAGGTTCCGTCAATCTGGACATGGTGGCCGTTGTATCTCCGAACGAGGAAAACGTCATCCGCGTCAAGTCCCTGGGCTTTGACAAAATCGACGATGTTGACGTCAACATCCTGACCCCGCAGCCCCGCGAGGCCGAGCATTCTGCCTCCCTTATCCGCGGCGTTGCCAAGGGCATTGTGGATGCAGGCGGCAAGGTGGGCGGCTTTGACTGCTACTCCACCAGCAATGTGCTGCGCGGTTCCGGCCTGTCCAGTTCGGCGGCGTTCGAGGTCTGCATCGGTGCCATCCTGCGCGGTGAGTACAACAACAATGACATGGGAAAATTCAGCCAGGTCAAAATTGCCCAGATCGGCCAGTACGCCGAGAATGTGTTCTTCGGCAAGCCCTGCGGCCTGATGGACCAGACCGCCTGCGCCGTCGGCGGCGTCATCACCATCGACTTCAAGGATCCGTCCAAACCGGTCGTGGGCCAGACAGCCATTGACCTGGCAAAGCATGGCTTTGTCATGTGCATCAGTGACACGAAGGGCAGCCACGCCGACCTGACCGACGACTACGCCGCCATCCGCCGCGAAATGGAGAGCGTCGCCGCGCAGTTCGGCAAAAAGGTCCTGCGCGATGTCGACGAGGATGAGTTCTACAAGGCCATCCCGCAGCTGCGCAAGGCCGTGGGTGACCGCGCCGTCGTGCGTGCCATCCACTTTTACAATGACTGCCGCCGCGCCGCGCAGCTCTGCGACGCCGTGCGCGATGATGATTTTGATACCTTCCTCAAACTCATCATCGAGGGCGGCCATTCCAGCTTTGAGTTCAACCAGAACGCGTACAGCATCAAGGCCCCGAAGGAGCAGGGTGTGCCCCTGGCTTTGGCCCTGAGCCAGAAAGTGCTGAACGGCCGCGGCGCCTGGCGTTTGCAGGGCGGCGGATTTGCGGGTACCATCCAGGCGTTTGTGCCGGTGGACCTGCTGGATGCCTACAAGGCGGCCATCGATGGCTGCTTCGGCGAGGGGAGCTGCCATGTGCTGAACATCCGCAACTACGGTGCCGTACCTGTTACGCCCGATATGTAAAATCAGATAAAGCATAAAAAACACCGTACCAGTGCAGAAATGTGCCGGTACGGTATTTTATATTACGCCTGTAGGGGCCGGGCATGCCCGGCCCGCATGCTTACGGCAGACACCCTCTTATCCGTAGATTTATAGGGAAGAATTTTGCTCCCTCCGCGGCGGCCTGAGGACAGGCCGCCCTACAGGATTACATTTTCTTTCGCAAGATCCATATTCCCAGTGCCAGCATCCCGCAAACCACTATGGTAAACACCGCATGAATCTGTATACTCAGATACCACGGTGCAGATTGCAGCGCATACAGTCCGGGGTGGGCGCGGTAGTCCCAGCAGGTGTACGTTGTCATGCCCAAAAACACACCGAGGAAACCCCCGAGGGCGGCCTTCAAAATCCCATACAGCTTTTTCATGAACATTGTCCTTTGACCCATTCGTCCAAAAACGACATCTGCTCTTCGGTGTGGAACCAATGCTCGCCGTTTGGCATGACCGTAATAGGCGCATGGACTTTCTGCGCAAACGCGGCCAACGTTTCATAGGAGGTCAGATTGTCTTTTTCGCCGTACAAAATGCAGGTTGGTACATCCCACACAAGCGGGTGTGCCCGCACGTAGCAGAGATACTCCCACGACAGGGTTTCGCCAAAATCGGTGGCGACTTCGCCCTGCGCGTGCAGCACATTCTCCGTCACCCCAGCCCAGCCCATCATATCGGAAATGAGCGTTTCCATATTCACGATGGGGGAGATAAACAACGCTCGGTCAATAAACTTCTCGGATAACGAGCTCATCGAGAAAAATGCCCCGATGCTGTTTGCCAGCAGTACGACCGTATCGTACTGCTGGCGCAGAGGTGTGAAAAATGCCGTAAACTCCGAAACAGCGTCCCAAGGTGTCTGTGCCTGATAATCGAATCCGATGACGTCATACGCAGAAAACAGTTTCTTGTAATGTTCGGCTTCCGCCGCCCTGCCGCCCTTTCCGTGGATATATACAACCAACTTTTTCATAGGTGATTTTTCTCCCAAATCAGCGCCAACCCCTTAAACAGCAGGTCTGCGTCATAGATGACTTTGCGCTTGCAGCAGGGGGTGATGTACGGTGCAAGCCCGCCGGTCACAACCACAGTCAGCGGCTGGCCCAGTTCTGCCTCCACGCGGTCAGCCAGTCCGTCCAGCTGGGCGGCAGTGCCAAACATGGCCCCGTTGTTCAGTGCAGCCACCGTGTTGGCACCAATCAGATGCTCGGGCGGCTCGGGCGCAATGGGGGGCAGCTGCGCCGTGCCCGCGCTGATGGCCCGCAGGCTGGTCTGTACGCCGGGCACGATGAAGCCACCCAGAAATTCACGATTGGCCGAGATAACATTGTAGGTCGTGGCCGTGCCCAAATCGACGGTCATGCAGGGCAGGGGATAGTGCGCGGCGGCCGCTGCAGCATCGGCCAGACGGTCACGACCTACCTTCGCCGGCTCGTCCACTTGAAGGGTCAGCCCGGTATCCAGCTCACAGCTGACGATGAGGGCCTCTTTGCCGGTCAGCCGCTTGCAGGCGGCAGCCAGCACGCCGGTCAGCCGGGGAACAACGCTGCATACAATGACGCCCTCACAGGCCGTTGGCTCCACGGTCAGGCGGTGCAGCAAAAATTTCATTTCGGCGGCATACTCGTCCACGGTGCAGCGGGGCCGCGTGACCATGCGGGTGGTGAACGCGATTTCACGGTGTCCTGCCCCCGCCAGCCCGCCAATGCAGATGTTGGAGTTGCCGATATCGACTGATAGAACCATAATAAATTCCTTTTATAGATAAGAGATAATAGATAAGAAATATGGTGGATCGCGTCGCTTTGCGCCGCACAAAATTATTATACTTGTTTGCATATAAGGCGTCAATCTGCTATAATAACCACAATACAAATTTTGTTTTCGCCAAAGGCGAAAACTCCACCAATTTTATTATCTTTTATCTAGTATCTCTTATCTAGTTATTAAGGGTGTTGATTTTATGTTACTTACCGGAAAAACCATCGTCCTCGGCATCACCGGGGGCATTGCCGCTTACAAAATGCCCAATGTGGCTCATGCGCTGGTCAAGCTGGGCGCGGATGTTCACGTATTGATGACGAAAAACGCCACTGAGTTTATCTCGCCGCTGGTGTTTGAGACACTGACCCATCGCCGCTGCCAGGTCGATACCTTTGACCGCAACTTCCAGTACGATGTGGCCCACATCAGCCTTGCCAACGCGGCGGACCTCATGCTGATTGCCCCGGCCACGGCCAACGTCATTGCTAAGATGGCTCACGGCCAGGCGGACGATATGCTGACCACCGTCACGCTGGCAGCGACCTGCCCCAAGCTCATCGCCCCGGCCATGAACACCCATATGCTGGAAAACCAGATTACCCAGGACAACCTGAAAACGCTGGAGCATTACGGCTTCACGGTCATTCCCTCCGGGTCCGGTATGTTGGCCTGCGGCGATGTCGGCTCGGGCCGCCTGCCCGATGAGGGTGTGCTGGTGGATTACGTTCTGCGAGAGTTGGCCTGTGAGAAGGATCTGAAGGGCAAAAAGATCGTTGTCTCTGCCGGTGCGACCCAGGAACCGATGGATCCGGTGCGCTACCTGACGAACCATTCCACCGGTAAAATGGGGTATGCCGTGGCCCGCGCCTGTATGCTGCGCGGCGCAGACGTCACGCTGCTGGCGTCCACCGGCTGCACGCTGCCGCCGGTACCGTTTGTAAACATAGTGCCCTTCACCACCGCGGCTGACCTGTTTGAGGCTGTCAAGGCCAACGCTATGGACGCTGACGCCCTCGTCATGGCGGCCGCTGTGGCGGACTACCGCCCGGCCACCGTGGCCGTCGATAAGGTGAAAAAACACGACGGCGAGATGAATATTGAACTGGAACGCACTGACGATATCCTCGCCTGGGTCGGCGTACACAAGCCAGAAAAGCTGTTCGTCTGCGGCTTCTCGATGGAGACGCGCGATTTGATTGAAAACTCCACCGCCAAGCTGAAAAAGAAGAACATGGACATGATCGTCGCCAACAACTTGAAAGTCCCCGGTGCAGGTTTCGGTGTGGATACCAATGTCGTCACCATCATCACCACCCAGGGCATCACCGAACTGCCCCTGCAAAGCAAGGACGCCGTCGCCGGGCATATTGCCGACGCGATTGCAGGTAAATAAAACAAAATCATACCCCTGCCCCCTCCTGCATACACTTTTACGAATGATGCAAAGGGGGCATTTTTATGTGCGGAATTGCGGGGCAGGTGGGGCGCGACCCCCGGGCCATCCAGGCACACTATGGGGCGTACTGCGCCATGCAGCAGACATTGGCACGGCGTGGGCCGGACCAGCGCGGTATGTATATCAGCGGCAGGGCAGCGCTCATCCACGCGCGGCTGGCGGTCGTTGACCTGGAAAACGGCCTGCAGCCCATGCAGCTGGATTGGAAGGGCGAAACCTACGTCCTCGTCTATAACGGCGAACTTTACAACACATCAGAGCTGCGTGCCGCGCTGGCAAACCGCGGCCATAGCTTCACCGGCCATTCGGACACGGAAGTTTTGCTCCACGCTTTTGCCGAATGGGGCGCGGATTGCGTGGAACGGTGCAACGGTATTTTTGCCTTCGCAGTCTGGCGGGTGAACGCAGGAACGCTCTTTCTGGCTCGCGACCGCTGCGGCGTCAAGCCACTGTTCTATACCCAGGCCGAGGATAGCCTGATTTTTGGAAGCGAACTGAAAACCCTGCTGGCCCACCCGGCAGTACCGCCACGCATCGACGCCAACGGTTTGGCTGAAGTACTGCTGCTAGGCCCTGGGCGCACGCCGGGCTGCGGTGTTTTTCAAAACGTGCGGGAACTGCTCCCCGGCCAGTGCGCAACTTACGATGCCGACACCGCCCGCCTGACGCTACACACCTACTGGCAGCTGACCGACCACGACCACCCTGATGATTTTGCGGCCACGACGCGAAAAGTCCGTGACCTGGTGACGGATGCCATTGAGCGCCAGCTTGTCTCTGACGTACCCGTGGCGACATTCCTCTCGGGCGGGCTGGATTCCAGCCTGATTTCCGCCATTGCCGACACCCATTTTGCGGCGCAGGGAAAGCAGCTGCAAACTTTTTCGGTTGGCTACCGCGACAATAAAAAGTATTTTCATGCGACAAAATTCCAGCCCGGCGCGGATGCACCCTACATCCGCAAGATGAACGATTTTCTCCACGCCCGCCACCACTGGGTCACGCTGGACACCCCGGAGCTTGTCCCTGCGCTGTATGCGGCGGTGGATGCCCGCGACCTGCCCGGCATGGCCGATGTGGATGCGTCACTGCTTGTGTTTTGCCAGCACATCAAGCCCCATGCCACTGTGGCCCTGTCGGGGGAATGCGCCGATGAGATTTTCGGCGGCTATCCGTGGTATCGTGACCCCGCCGTGCGGGAAAAGTACGGCTTTCCCTGGGCGCAGTCCACAGCCTACCGCGCGTCGTTCCTCAAGCCCGGCGTGCTGGGCGGCATTGACCCGGCTTCCTTTGTGGATACACGCTACCAGCAGACCCTGGCAGAAACATCCATCCGCCCCGGGCTGCCCGCAACGGAACGCCGTATGCGCCAGATGATCAACTTGAATTTCAAGTGGTTCATGCAGACGCTGCTCGACCGCAAGGACCGCATGAGTATGTACAGCGGCCTGGAAGTGCGCGTGCCATTCTGCGATTACCGCATTGCGGAGTATCTCTACTCGGTGCCGTGGGAGTTCAAGGACTGGGGCGGGCAGGAGAAGGGCTTGCTGCGCGAAGCCATGCGCGGCGTGCTGCCAGATGAAGTACTGTGGCGGCGCAAAAGCCCCTACCCCAAAACTTGGAACCCCAGCTACCTGGCGGCGGTTACAGCCGAGCTGCGAGGTATTCTGGTCGACCCCGCCGCACCAATTTTGCGCATTATCAAGGCCGACGCACTGGAAACCCTGCTGGCGTCGGGCGCGGATAACCCCATCCCATGGTACGGTCAGCTTATGACCACTCCACAGACCATCGCGTGGTTTGTGCAGCTGAATTATTGGTTGGAGAAATATAAGGTGGAGCTGGTGTGATGTGGAGGGCGGCCAGTCCTCTGGCCGCCGCAGCTCGTTCCCATCACTGCAGACCTTCCGCGCAAAAATAATTTATTTTTCCTCCCCATCTGTTCAAACCTTGCCTGATGTGCTATAATAACTTAATAGGACTACAAATAGAGAAGGGAGACCCCTCATGCAGCAGGAAACTGTCATCGTTCTGGATTTCGGCGGTCAGTATAATCAGCTGATTGCCCGCCGTGTCCGCGAATGCAACGTATATTGTGAGATCTATTCTTACCGTACCGACCTTGCCAAAATCAAGGCCAAGAACCCGAAAGGCATTATCTTTACCGGCGGTCCCAACAGCGCTTACCTGCCGGATTCGCCCACCATCGACCCCGAAATTTACAACTGGGGCGTGCCCATCCTCGGCATCTGCTACGGCAGCCAGCTGATGATGCACATGCTGGGCGGCAAGGTCTGCAAAGCGCCTGAGCGCGAGTACGGTAAAACGCTGGTTGACCTGGACACAGCCAGCCCGCTGTTTGATACGCTCCCCGCTCAGAACATCTGCTGGATGAGCCACAATGACTACATCGAACAGGCTGCCCCCGGCTTTGAGATCGTCGCGCATACCCCCAACTGCCCGGTGGCTGCCGCGCAGGATAAGGCCCGCGGCCTGTATGCGGTGCAGTTCCATCCCGAAGTACTGCACACCGAGAACGGCACGAAAATTCTGCATAACTTCGTCTATAATGTATGCCACTGTGCTGGTGACTGGAAGATGGATTCTTTCGTCGAGAACTCCGTCAAGGCCCTGCGCGAGAAGATCGGCGACGGCAAGGTGCTCTGCGCCCTGTCCGGCGGCGTTGATTCCAGCGTCTGCGCAGCTATGCTGGCAAAGGCCATTGGCAAGCAGCTGACCTGCGTGTTCGTTGACCATGGTCTGCTGCGCAAGAACGAGCGCGAGCAGGTCTGCGAGGTCTTTGGCGAGGGCGGCCAGTTCGACATCAACTTTGTCTGCGTCGACGCCCGCGATCGTTTCTATAAGAAGTTGGCCGGTCAGGATGCCCCCGAGCGCAAGCGCAAGATCATCGGTGAAGAATTCATCCGCGTGTTCGAGGATGAGGCAAAAAAGATCGGTGCTGTGGATTTCCTGGCCCAGGGCACGATTTACCCCGACGTGGTCGAGAGCGGCCTCGGCGGCGAATCTGCCACCATCAAGAGCCATCACAATGTCGGCGGTCTGCCTGACTACGTGGACTTTAAGGAAATCGTAGAGCCCCTGCGCGACCTGTTCAAGGACGAGGTCCGCCAGGCCGGCCGCGAGCTGGGTCTGCCTGAGTACCTGGTCGCCCGCCAGCCGTTCCCCGGCCCGGGCTTGGCTATCCGCATCATTGGCGATGTAACTCCGGAGAAGGTCGCCATCGTGCAGGATGCCGACGCCATCTGGCGTGAGGAGGTCGACAAGCTGCCCATGGCCCAGCGCCCGAGTCAGTACTTTGCCGCGCTGACGAATATGCGCAGCGTCGGCGTCATGGGCGACGAGCGCACCTACGATTACGCCATCGCCCTGCGTGCCGTTACGACGACCGATTTCATGACGGCCGAGGTCACGATCCTGCCGACCGAGACCATCACCACCGCCGCCAACCGCATCGTCAACGAAGTCAAGAACATTAACCGCGTTATGTTCGACTACACGACCAAGCCGCCAGCAACGATTGAGTTTGAATAGTTGGAGCTAAGCTGTAAAGCCTTTGTTTACAAGGGTTTTACAGCTTTTCCTTTATAGGATTGCATTTTCATTGCATTATTTTTCTTCAACTGTTCTGTGATAGATTGCTGTATGTTGATTGCTGGTGTAATCGGCAACACTGGTTGTTGCCGGAGTATAAGTGAGAACGCCAGTTAATTTTTTGGCAACTTCCACGTTGGTGTTGGGATATAAATGTCCATAGGTTCCTAACGTGGTCTGTATCTTTTCATGCCCCAGACGTTCTTTAATCAATAAAGGATTTTCTCCCATACTGATGAGCAGGGAAGCATGGGAATGTCTGAGTGCATGAATTTTGATACGGTGTACGCCTGCCAATCCAGCAAGCTTTTCTAATGCCCGTGGGAGGGTGTGCTTACTGGTGGGAATCCCATTATAGCTTAGTACAAGGTCGCAGCCCTTTAAAACCTTTTGCTGTACTTCCTGCCATGCTTTTAATTCTTTAATGGTATCTGTGTCAATATAGATAGTGCGAATACTGGCTTGTGTCTTTGGTTCCATAAATTTGTATTCATCCATTGTTTTATAGTACAGCGTTTTCGTTATACTTAAAAGTCCGGTTTCAAAGTTGATGTCCGACCATTGCAGGGCTGCGGCTTCTCCGATTCTCATTCCGGTCATAAACAGGAGCCAGTATGAGATGAAAAGGTAATGTTCGTAATAATCGCCCTTGTAGAGCAGGGAAATTACCTTTTGAAATTCATCCAGTGTCCAAAAATCCACTTTTGTTTTCTTGCTCTTGATGTTTCCTATCATTCGTGACGGATTTTTCTTTGCAAGACCGAGAACAACTGCTCTGTCAAAGGCAATGGAGAGCATACCCTGTACAATACGGATATAGTTTGGACTAAATTCTTTTGCGAGTTCAAGCTGCCAGTTCTGGACGTTAATGGGTTCTATCTCATCCACCGTCATTTTGTAAAAGTATGAAAAATGCTTCTGAATGGTAGAACGGCGGTTCAGATAGGTACTTTCCTTTACCTGTGTTTTATACCAAGGCAGGTAAGTTTCTTCAATGAACTGTTGAAAGGATAGCTGCTGTTTCTTTTCCGTTAATTCCTCTGTGGATGTCAGCATAAGCTTTGAATATGCTTCTCTAGCTTCCTTTTTTGTCTTGAATCCGCTTTTGTATTTCTGAATCTGTTTTCCGGTAATCGGATGAAAACCTAAGTTTGCTCTAAAATAATAAGTTCCGTTTTCTGCTTTCTTAATAGGGTCTTTTGCCATGATTTCACTCCTTACATAAATGTGCAAGAAGTACAATCAGTTTGATTTATCAGTAAAAGTAATCCCTAGCAATTCTTCCACAGCTTCTCTGGGAACCCTGTCCAGTTTGCGTGACTGATAGTAGGTATGCCCTTTTGAAATCATAAGTTTTTTTGCTTCTCTTATGATGTCTGCTGCGAATGAAGTCCCATAACCCAGTTCTATTAAGTCTTTTTTTGTTACTGTAATCATGTTCCTCCTCGTATTATAAAGTAGTAGTTATTAGAGTCCCTCTCCAAGGACAAAATGCTACAATAGACAAGGTGCTGTGGATT
>NZ_WQOH01000068.1 GCF_018784445.1 Gemmiger formicilis
ACCAATCCACAGCACCTTGTCTATTGTAGCATTTTGTCCTTGGAGAGGGACTCTAATAACTACTACTTTATAATACGAGGTGGTGATGCCCTGTGGGTGAGTCATGGATCGTCAGCAACTTAAATGCCGCGCTCTCCACATGGAACGACAAGCTGGCGGAGATTTGGTCGCTGCTGACAGAAAGCCCGCAGACATTCAAGGGCGGGCAGGTCTGGGGTGTAATGACCGGTATCCACAGTGCCTTGCAGGCAATCGGCTATGGGCTGCTCGTGCTGTTTTTTGCCGTGGGTGTTATGAAAACCTGCAGCAGCTTTGTGGAAGTCAAAAAGCCCGAACACGCCCTAAAGCTGTTCATCCGCTTTGCACTGGCAAAAGGCGCGGTGACCTACGGGCTGGAATTGATGCTGGCGGTGTTCTCGATTGTGCAGGGAATGGTATCTACGATTATTTCGCAGTCTGGCTCCTCCGGCATGAGCAGCGTATCGCTGCCGCAGGAGTTGATTGACGCCATCAACAATGTGGGCTTTTGGGATAGCATCCCGCTGTGGGCGGTTACGCTGATCGGCGGGCTGCTGATTACGGTTTTATCTTTTACCATGATTCTCACGGTCTACGGCAGAATGTTCAGCCTGTGGATGTATGCAGCCATTGCGCCGATACCGCTGTCCACGTTTGCTGGCGAACCCACCAACAGCGTCGGCAAAAACTTCATCCGCAGTTACGCAGGTGTATGTTTGCAGGGCGTGGTGATTGCACTGTCCTGCATCATTTTCTCCGCCATCTCGTCCAGCCCACCCGCCGTGGATACCGGCGCATCCGTTGTCACGGCGGTATGGACCTATGTCGGGGAACTGGCGTTCAACCTGCTGGTGCTGGTGGGAGCCATCAAGGGCTGTGACCGCATTGTGAAAGAAATTATGGGATTGTAAAGCAAAAGCGACGCACCATTATGGTGCGCCGCAAATATTACGCCTGATGATAGAGAATCCATTCCAGCAAATCCGCTGCCTTTGCACGACCGCTTGCAATTTGCAAAATAATGTCAATCAGTTCTTCCTGCGTGTAGTCAAGTTCAATTCCGTTAATTGCCAGAAAAACCAGCATAACGTGGGCGCCGATGCGCTTGTTGCCATCCACGAATGGGTGATTGCAGACTAAGCCAAATCCAAGCTGTGCCGCCTTTGCCTGCACGGATGGATATAGATACTGCCCGCCGAATGTAGCAAAAGGAGCATTCAAAGCAGATTCCAATAAACCATCGTCACGGATGCCGGCAGTACCGCCAAATGTCTCCAACAGAGCATTATGCAGCCTTAAAACCTGTTCCTTGCTCAGCGTTTTCATTTGGCAAGTACCTCATAGGCTTGCTTGTTTTTGGCAATCAGACGCTTGGAGATTTCGAGAATGTCCTCGTCTTTCGCCTGTTGCTCGTCCTCGACTTGGCTGAACTCCATTAGCACATAACGCGGGACATTATTCTTTAAGATGACCGCCGCGCCGTTCTCATCAACCATCCGTGCTACACGGGAAAAATTCTGGTTGGCCTCCGTGATGGATACAAGATTGTCTGTGTTAATAACCATAATTCAATGCCTCCTTTAAGTATAGTATACACGAATTATAGGATAAATTCAACCTATTTATTAAAGAAGGAAGGAATGCAGTATAGAAATCAAAATACCGAAAGAAGTCCGCGACTACCACGAAAACATCTTTTTCGGCTTGAACACCCGGCAGTTTATTTGCTCGGTGCTGGCGGTCGGTGTTGCAGTGGGCATTTACTTTGCCTTGCAGCCGTATGTCGGCACCGAAGAAATCGGCTGGATGTGCATCTTGGGTGCCGCACCGTTTGCCGCCTGTGGATTCTTTACTTACCACGGCATGACCGCCGAACAGGTGCTTTGGGCTTGGTTCAAATCCGAAATCCTCTGCCCGAAACGCCTCGTGTTCAAGTCTGACAGTTACTATTACGAAGCCATGCAGCCCGTCATTCGCGCGGGCATAAAGCGAAAGAGAGGTTTGCCTATGAAGAAAAACACCCATGACAGCGAGGAAAATGCTTGATTAAAACCCTGTCGAAAGCGCAGAAGATGGAACGCGAAAAGTTCCGGATTCCGCGCAGTGTGCAGGACACCATTCCCATCCGCCGCATCTTTGCGGATGGGATTTTCCAAGTCGGCAACCAATATTCCAAGACGTGGTCGTTTACCGACATCAACTACGCTATCGCCGGCAAAGAGGACAAAACCAGTATGTTCCTTGATTACTCGGAACTGCTGAACGCCCTCGACTCCGGCGCATCGGCAAAAATCACAATTTACAATCGACGCATCAACAAGGCCGAGTTTGAGCGCAGCGTCCTGCTGCCCGACAAGGATGATGGTCTGGACGAATATCGCCACGAGTTTAATCAAATGCTGACCGCACAGGTCACCGGCACCAGCAACAGCATTGTGCGGGAGCGCTATCTGACCGTGAGCGTGGTGAAACGCAATGCAGACGAGGCACGCAGCTACTTTGCCCGCGTCGGCACGGATCTGGTGACACACCTTGCGCAGCTTTCCTCGGTAGCAACCGAACTAACGCTGAACGAGCGCCTGCATATTTTCCGCGACTTTTTCAAGGCCGGGGAACAGGCTGCGGCGGAGTTCAATATCCACGAACACGCCAAGCGCGGGCAGCATTTCAAGGATTGGTTCTGCCTCGACAGCATGGAATTTGCCGCCGACCATTTCAAACTGGATGCCCGCTATGGCAGGGTGCTGTATTTGCAGGACTATGCCAGCTACATCAAGGACAGCTTTGTGTCGGAACTCTGCGACCTTGACCGTGACTTGATGTTATCCATTGATATCCTGCCGGTGCCGACAGACGAGGCTGCCCGCCAGCTGCAAAGCACACTGCTGGGCGTGGAAACGAACGTTGCCAACTGGCAGCGCCGCCAGAACGCCAACAACAATTTTACCGCGACAGTTCCTTACGATATGGAACTCCAGCGCAAGGAAACCAAAGAAATGCTGGACGACCTGACCACCCGCGACCAACGAATGATGTTCGGGCTGGTGACACTGGTGCATCTGGCGGACAATAAGGAGCAGCTTGACAGCGACACCGAAACGCTCTACTCCACGGCGCGCAAGCACCTGTGCCAGCTTTCGACGCTGCGCTGGCAGCAGAAGGACGGGCTGGACACGGTGCTGCCGTATGGACTGCGAAAAATCCAAGCCCTGCGCACGCTCACCACCGAAAGCACCGCCGTGCTGATTCCGTTCCGTGCGCAGGAAATCATGGAGCCGAACGGTCTGTACTATGGGCAGAACGCCGTCAGCAAGAACATGATCGTAGCGGATCGCCGCTTGCTGCTCAACGGTAACAGCTTCCGTTTGGGCGTGTCCGGTTCCGGCAAGAGCATGAGCGCCAAGGAAGAAATCGTGCAGATCGCGCTTTCCACCGAGGATGACATTCTCATCCTCGACCCGGAGTCCGAGTTCGGCTATCTGACCGAAGCCCTTGGCGGTGAGGTCATTCATATCTCGGCCACGTCCGACACCCATATCAACGCGCTGGATATGGACCGCGCCTACGGTGATGAGCGCAACCCCATCGTCAGCAAGTCGGAGTTTGTGCTGTCGCTGTTCGAGCAGCTCATCGGTGATGGCATGGTGACCGCGAAAGAAAAGTCTATCCTCGGCCGCTGCACCGAGCAGGTGTACCTGCCCTACATTCGCAACGGCTATAAAGGCACACCGCCTACGCTGCAGGACTTTTACCGTCTGCTCCAGATGCAGCCCGAACCCGAAGCACAGGGGCTGGCGCTGTCATCTGAGCTGTTCATTACAGGCACACTGAACACCTTTGCCCGGCATACCAATGTGGACACGCAGGCGCGGATTATTGCCTACGACATCCGCGAACTGGGTGAGCAGCTTATGCCGCTGGGGATGCTGGTGACGCTGGATGCCATTTATAACCGCGTCATTCAGAACTGGAAAAAGGGGCGCAGAACATGGATTTTCTGCGATGAGTTTTATATTTTGTTCCGCTATGAGTACAGCGCCAATTTCTTTTATAAGCTGTGGAAGCGCATCCGCAAGTACAACGGACTTGTGACCGGACTGACGCAGAATGTGGACGAACTGCTGCGCTCCGACACCGCCCGCCTGATGCTGGCAAACTCGGAGTTTCTCGTGATGCTGAACCAGAGCGCCACCGACCGCGCGGAACTGGCGAAGCTGCTGAACATCTCGGACAACCAGCTTGGCTATGTGACCAACGTCCCCGCAGGCTGCGGACTGATTCGCTGCGCGGGGAATATCGTGCCTTTTACAAATTCTTTTCCCCGACATACAAAGCTATATAAATTGATGTCGACCAACCCGTCCGAGAAAAGGGAGTAAATCTTTGCATTATAAAAATAGAGGACCGCCGAAGCGGTCCCTCAGGGGTGCTGCAAACTGGAATTTATATATGTTTTTGCAAATACACCATCCGATGCAGTTTTCTATGCATCTGATGAACTTTTTTCAGTAGCGTTTCCTTTTAAGCCACCTTGGTCTTTCGCAGATACCCCCATGCTGCCAATCCAACGAGCAGAACGATCTTGATCGGTGCCGATGCCAGCAGTACATCTGCCTGAAAGAAGGCATGCCCGCCTGCATAGAGAAAATCAAAGTTGATCATTTTATACAGCAATGCATTGGAAAACCCAATGCCCCCTGCCGGAATCAGGGTGGACAGCCATTCTCCAAAGGAGCCCGGCACGACCATATAAACAATCAGCGGTGCCACCACACTGATCAGCGCCACAGACAAAGCGGTCAGGTTGTTCTTGGCCCATACGGATGCCATCAGCACAAAGGCCACCTCCGCAAAGAAGATCAGGAAGTTTGCCACCAGCATGACCCACTCCATCTGGCCAACGGTATACGGCAGCAGGCTGGTCACAGAAAACAGCCATTGCACGGAAGTTTGGGTACTTTCCCAACCAAATAGAGCATTCGTGACCATGATCCACACCACGCCGCAGAGCAGATACGCCGCCCCTGTGATACTAAACGCCGCCGCTAGCTTTGCCGCTGCTAGCCGCAGACCGCCGTTTTTTGTGCACAATTGGATGTCCTGCGCCCCGGTCTGTGCATCCGATGCAAACACCGGGGCCGCAATCACCGCGCACAGCAGGGTGAGCAGCAAGCTCAACAGGGTCTGGTAATCCATTGCGTCTGGACTGACCCCAAATGAATAGGTGAACGGTCTTTGTACAGCATCGAACTTTTTCTGTGCAATGGCCTGCGCCTGCTCATAGCCGGGCTTTCCGCTTTGTTCCAGCCAGATCACCGATTCCAGCCGTTTTGGGAGCTGGCTGTAAAAGTTCTGCATATCCTCTGCGGTCAGCCCCATCACGCCCGGTGCCATGCCGGTTTTCGGGTCGGCAAAGGCTTCCTTTGCGTTGTTCACAAGAGGCTGATACCGGGCAAGTTCTTTATAAAACACCTCGACCGGGATATCGTTGATGGAGCTTGCATCATACTGCCGGTACACCCGCTGATAGGCTTCCAGTGCTTCCTGCATGACATCCGGCGTGATGGTACCGGATACCTGCTGCTCCTGCCGTTTCCGAATTGCTTTCAGACCCGTGTAACACACTTCGTTTCCGCTGGCATCCAGTTCCGTCCAGCCGATAAAGGTCACCGGCAGATATGCCATAACCACGGCCAGCACCAGTGCAATGGCCAGCAGAATAGCTGTCATACGAGTTTTGCACACACGTTTCAATTCCAAACGATACAGGTTCATTTTGCTTCCTCCATTTCCTCCGGGAACAGCCACAGATACAGATCTTCCAGCCGGGGCTGTGCCGGGACGTTGTCCGGCAGCTGCGGTGCATCTGCCAGATACCGCAATGTTACCGTCCCATCCGGCTCGTTGCGCAGGTTCACCACCCGCAGCCGGTGCTCCCACCGGGAGAGCGTTTCCGTCGGGATATTTCCTTGCCAGACTTTGCCCTCAATCCGCTTTACCAGCCCTTCGGTGGTGTCCTTCGCAATGATCTTACCAGCCTTCATCACGGCATTTTCGGCCGCAATGTATTCCACATCCGAAACGATATGCGTTGAAATAAGAACGATTCGTTCCTGTGCAAACTCCGACAGCAGATTGCGGAACCGCACCCGTTCTCCAGGGTCCAGCCCTGCCGTGGGCTCATCTAGAATTAAAAATTCTGGGTCGTTGAGCAGTGCCTGTGCGATACCAACCCGGCGCTTCATACCGCCGGAAAGCTTCACAATCTTTTTGCGGCGCACCTCAGTCAGGCTTACCCGCTCCAGCAGTGCGTCGATCTGCCGGGCAGCCTCTGTACGCGGCAGACCCTTGAGTGCCGCCATATATTCCAGATAGTCCTGCACCGTGAATTCCGGGTAAAACCCGAATTCCTGCGGCAGATACCCCAGCTTTTCCCGGTAGGCCGCACCAAGCGTCCCAATCTCCACCCCATCGCACAAAATCCGGCCACTGCTGGGCCGCAGAATGCCCGCCAGCATCCGCATTAAGGTTGTTTTGCCTGCACCGTTCGCCCCCAGCAGTCCCCACACACCCGGCGTGAGAGTGATGGACACATCATCCACCGCCGTTTTATCCCGGTATCGCTTTGTAATATTCTGAATTTTCAGTTCCATGACTTGTTCCTTTCAATCTTCTGCAATATATTCTGACCGGGCGGCAAGCCGGATGCACTGCAACACCATACAGAGCACCAGCACGCCCGCCGCCAGTGGCAGACCTTTCGGCAGTTCCGATAATTGCACGAACCGCAGCAAACACAGCTGCCCTGCAAACAGTGGTACAGCCCCGGTCATCATCCATTCCGGGCGCACCCAGCGCAGCAGCAGAAGCAGCTCATTGTTTGCGGTCAGGAATGGCACGGTCAGCACCGCCAGCAGTCGCCCGATGCTCCATGGCACGGCTGCCCGCACATTGAGTACCAGCACTCCCAGCAGGATTGTTTCCCCCGCCAGCAGCAGCAAAAACCGCATCACCAGCGGACGACCGACTCCTGCATATGTGGCATGTTCCAGTTCAAGCATCTTATATTGACTTGCCCGGTATAAAAACGGCAGACCGAGCAGGGCTGTCAGCATGGCAAGTGTGCTCAGACCAAACAGTGCATTGCGTAATGTCCATGCCTTCTCCCACAGGGCAAGTTCCCGACCCACACTGTACAACGCCAGTGCCGCCATTGCTTCCAACGCCCAGACCTTCCAGCCCAGCAATTTGAACTGGCAGTGCAGCAAATCACGCCAATCACTCCGTTGTTTTACGACATGTTCCGCCCGGCAGCGGCGCAGCAGCGTTTCCGGGACAGCTGTGTCCGGCTCTGCCGCCAGTGCTCTGGACAGTTCTTTTTCAAAGGCTCGATTCATCTCCAGTCCTCCTTTTCCAATTGCATTTTCAAGGTTTTCAATGCGGCACGCAGGCGGGACTGCACCGTGCGCAGGGGCAGACCTGTGATCTGCGCGATCTCCCGTAATTTAAGCTGTTGTGCGAACCGCAGCAATACTAGTTCCCGCTGTTCCGGCTCCAACTGGGCCGTCAGCGCTCGCAGGTTTGCTTTCTCCTCTGCCGCAGCAAAGCCGCTTTCCTGATAGGCGGGTTCGTCCGGCAAGCTCTCCAGCGATACCTCCGTCCGCTTCATCGTACGGTTCAGATCGATGCAAATGTTTTTTGCGATTTTGTACAGAAAGGGACGGAATGCCCCCTGAAATCCACCACAGGAATCCAGCCAGCACACCGCTTTCAAAAAGGTTTCCTGTGCTGCATCCTGCGCCTGCTGCTCGTCCGCTGTATGCCAACGGCAATAGTTCAGAATTTGTGGATAGTACGCTGTAATCAGAGTGTCCAGCGCACCCGTATCTCCGCTCTGCGCTTTCCGCAGCAATAATTCTGTCTGGATACGGTTCACCCCCTTCCTGTCTATTAAAACGTTCAACATCATCAAAATGATTTCTGTTTTTTCAAAAATTTCAAATAATTGCCTTTATTATGTTCTTACCAGTTCTTGCAGTCGGATGGCGACCTCGAGTCGGTGCAGGGTAACATCGGCCATGCGACTGCCGCCGTTTTAATGGATACCTACGCCCACACACAGGACAAGCCCCGGCTGGAGCTGACCGAGAAGATCGAGGCAAACTTCTATTCCCCAAATATGTCCCCGGCAGCACCCCAACCCCGGCAAAACGAAAAGCCGGCGGCAACAAAAATCTCCGGCAAGGAGATTCTTGAAGCCATCCGGCTGATGGACGCAGACGAACGCAGAGAGTTGACGAGAGCCTTGTTCGCCTAACTTTTCTTCCTTTTATGCAAAGGAAAGCAGGCAGTGCGCATCTTGCGCAAAAAGACTTGATATTCGGGAAATGTGCAACTGGTGTGCAGAAAGTGTGCAGCCGCTTTCCTGCATAAAGGAAGAACGCAAAATCTTACGATTTTACGTTCAGAATTTGGTGCAGTAAAGCAATCCAAATCCGAACCATTTCTCTTTGATGCGACTTCTGCCGCTTCCTCAAATGTGATGGCCTGTGTATCGTTGATGATTACACCTATCATGCAATTTCAAGATGGACAAAGTCTATGTCCACCTGTTCCTTTATAATAGCAGCGTAGAGCATAACAAATCTCAAAAAGGGTGATTGTATGAAAAAATGATACCTTTCTCAAGATAGCGGTCAACCATACTTTCCTGTTCATCAGCTAATAGCAATAATGACATGAATTGCTTTTTTTCTTTCACTTCTCGGATTTTCAAACATGTTTTAGTGCTGCAAAATATTGTTTTCCAAATCCCCGCAGTCCTTGAACATATCTATATTATACATCGTCCGTTTTTCCTTTGCAAACCGATTCCGAGAAAGGACACCCTATGTTGAAATTCTACCGCATCCCGCTTTTACCCCTTGCCGCTGTTTTTCTTGCAAGTACCGCAGGTATTGCCCGCTATGTCGCCGACTCCTGTACGCAAGCGCGAATGTATCGGCAGCTTGCCGCACAGACAGAAAATTTCCCCGGTGACGCCGCGTCAACGGGGAATGATTTTTTGCCGCAGTATCAGGCGCCGTACACGCAAAACAGCGACCTCGCCGGGTGGATACAGATTGACGGCACCAACATCAACTACCCGGTCATGCAGTCAAAGCATGACCCCGACTTTTACCTAAAGCACAACTTTGAAAAAGCCGACTCCCCGCATGGCTGCCCGTATGTGCAGGCAAACTGCGACCTGCAAACGCAATCCGACAACATCCTTGTGTACGGACACAACATGAAGGACGGCACTATGTTCTCCGACCTGCTGCAATACAAGCGCGAATCCTTTTGGGAGCAGCATAGAATTATCCGATTTGATACCCTGACGGCACAGACAGAATATACCGTGATGGCGGTATTTCAGGGCGAAGCGGAGGACAAGTTTGCCTATTATCGATGTACCGATGCCGAAACACCGCAGGAATTTGCCGCTTATGTGGACGCCTGCAAGAACGCCGCCCTGTACGAAACCGGCGTGACGGCGGCTTATGGGGACAAGCTGCTTACGCTGTCCACCTGCGACGATTCCGGCAAAAACAGCAGGGTGGTCGTTGTGGCAAAGCGTATAACCGAACCGAGGTGAGAGTATGAGAACGCCAAAAGAGAATAAACAAAAACTCCGCGACCATACCCCCAAAAGTACGGCAGGGACGATACCGAAAGCCGCCCTAAAAGCGGTGTGGCTAAAAACGAAGGAACAAGCCCGCACCGCCGCGCGGGAAAATGACACCGAATCCCGACAGCAGGAACCGACAGATTTTGCGGGTTCGGCTGCGGAACAGTCGGCATCTTTTGTGTTGCGTCAGGGGCGGAAATTGGCAGAAACCCAAGCCCGACAGCGCCGCCAAAAGGAGGCTGCTGCCCGCGCCCACGCCGCCGGTGAGCGCGGTGTCAGCCCGAAACAAGTCGAGTGCGGCACGCTGCCCGATGCGGCGCAACGCCCGCGCCGTGGGGCAGATTTGCCCCGCCAGCGGGCAAAAGAAAAAGTCGTCACCGCCAAGACCGCACCGCGCGATATTCGCGGCGTGACCCAAAGTCAGCGCTGGACACGCACCGCCGCAAATGAAACGGTGCGGAACATAACGAACCAAGCGCAAATGCAGATCCGCACACGCCAAGTGCAGATTGCTATCCAGAAAGCCGCCAGCAGCACCCGCAAGACAGTTGCGGCGGTACGCTCGGCTATCCGGAACTTTCTTGCCGATTTGCACAGCCTTACAGCGATTCTTGCAGCGGGCGCAGGTGCGGCACTGGGCATTGTTATCGTCATCTGCCTTGTGGCGTTTGTATCCGGTTCGCCTTACGGCATTTTCTTTGCCGCCGATGCCCCCAACGCAGCGTCCGTCGCCGTGCGCGAAGCCGTAGAAACCCTGACCGAAGAGTACCGCGACAGACTGGAAACAATCTCCGATACGGTACAGCACGACCGCCAAGACATTACCGCCAACGATGATGTATACTACATCCGCTGGCAAGATGTCTTGGCGGTCTTTTCATCGTATGTTTCGGGCAATGAGCAGGGCGCACCCGTTGCGGCGCTGACAAAGGAACAGGTGGACAAGCTGCGGGAAACTATGTGGGCGATGAATGCAGTGGACTATTCCACCCACCCGGAGACGACTACCATAGACACTACCGATGAGGATGGCAACCCGACTACCACAGAAATAACCGAAACCGTCCTCGTAATCGAACTTACCCACAAAACGCCGAGCGAAATGGCGGCAGATTATCATTTCACCACCCGCCAGAACACCTACCTACAACTTTTACAAGACCCGCAGTACGAAGAACTGTGGGCGGAACTGCTCGGCGGCTTTGCACAGGGCGGGGGAGAGGTCATGTCTCCTGACAGCACCCGCACGCCAACGGGCACGCTGCAATGGCCACTGCCGGTTGCGGGTACGATTACCTCGCAGTTCGGCCACCGCGTGGACCCCATCACTGGCGAAGTCAGCTCACATACTGGCACCGACATTGCTTGCGCCGAGGGCACACCCATCCTTGCCGCTGCAGACGGCATCGTCACCGTTGCCAATGGCCTTGACAGCTGGGGCGGCAGCTACGGCTATTACATCCAAATCGACCATGGCGGCGGGCTGGAAACATTGTACGCCCACTGTTCGTCCATCTGCGTCACCACCGGCCAGCAGGTGCAGGCCGGGCAGGTCATTGGCTATGTTGGTCACACCGGGCGGGTGACAGGCAGCCATCTGCATCTGGAAGTAAGAATCGAGGGCAACCGTGCGGATGCAATGCAATACTTTACACTATAAAGTTTAAGAGAATCTTTGACGGCTGTTGAAACAGTGTGCAAAAACAAAATCGTCTGTTTTTATTTTGCAAACCTATTACGAGAAAGGGCACGCTACATGCGCATAGGTTGATGAAATACCCCTGCCCAAAATGAAAAGATGACGAATGTGTATATAATGTAATTACACTGTAAAATATTGTAAAAGCCCTTGATTTTGCAGTTCCTGTGTGCCATTATAAATGCCAGAAAGTATAGTGAAGGCGGCGGTTATCATGAGTACGACGATCTATCTAATCCGGCACGGGGAAACGGCAGGGAATGCAGAGGTGCGCTATATCGGATGGACAGATATTCCATTGGATGCAAAAGGCGTTGTGCAGGCTCAAGAGCTTTGCTATAAGCTGCAGCAATGCGCCATTGAGGAAATCTATGCAAGTCCCTTACAGCGGGCAATCGCTACGGCAGCACCGATTGCAGAAGTGCTGAGAAAACAAATTCACATCGAAAACGGCCTGAAGGAGATCAACTGCGGCGCATGGGAAACGCTCACCGCGAAGCAAGTTTGTGAGAAATGGCCAAAGGAGCTGGATCACTGGGCAAACCACCCTGATAAGCTGAAAATTCCGGAGGGGGACTCCTTTGCCGATGTGCAAAAACGGATGATCTCTGCGCTGGGGGCCATTGCACGGGCCAATCAGGGCAAAAATGTCGCGGTGGTCTCCCATATGGGGGCAATTCTGACAGTGGGGTGTTACCTGACGAATACGCCGATCCGGGATCTGTGGTCGCTCGGTCAGCCGGGCAATACATCTATTTCCAAAATCGTCTACGATGATGATTTGAATCCGCGATTGATTGGTTGGGCAGACGAAAGCTATCTGCCAATCAGCCTACAAAGCAGTGCGCAGGTTGTCGCCGGCTTTGAGGGGCCACAGCCGACAGAAAAAGCAATATGACAATGGCCATCAGGGATCTGGCAGATGCCGGATCCCTGATGGTTATTTTTTAGGTGCGCCCAGCATGGGCAACAACTAGGTTGTGCAAGACCACTACGTGCTCGGCAGTAGGAAGTGTTAACCGAAAGCAAGGGTGACCACCGTGCGGTGAAACCTGAAGGAACCGGGGTGTCAGCGGGAAAAAACGCTGGCGGGCAAACTCCAGAACCGACGAACAGAAATTACATAGTAAAATGTTGGTAAAATGTATTTTTTCCGGTGTGAAAACGATGGCCTCATACGTTATAGTAATAAGAGAAACCATCTGGGGGGCTGCAATGGAGCGAACGGAAGTGCTGCGCTTATATGATCACCACAGCGATGCGGTGTATCGGTTGGCGTATAGTTATTTGATGAATCGAGATGATGCACAAGACATTGTTCAAGACGTATTCTTAAAACTTCTTGAGAAAAATCATTCTATAAAAACAGAATCTGAAGATGCGTTTTTGGCGAGGATAACTGTAAACTGTTGTAAGGATTTACTGCGAAAAAATAAGCACAGGCAATATATTCCACTTGATAATGTGGATATTCCAAGTGAAACGGACTTTCAAGACCAAGAAGAAATAATGCACGCACTGATGAAAATTGACCCCCAATATCGAATTGTTATTTATCTTTACTATTATGTGGGGTATAGACCAAGCGAAATGGCAAAAATTCTAAAGCTCACTGAATCTGGGGTGTCTATGCGCATGACTCGTGCACGTAGACAACTCAAATTGTTACTCGGAGAGGAGACTTTTAATGAAAGCTTCTTATAAAGACAGTATGCAAAATGTTGTGCTTGGAGAAAGTGAAAAAACAAAAATTCGCAGAGTGATTCTTGACGCTGCTGTGCCAGTAAAACAACATGGCAACATTCTACATTGGAAATACATGGTTGTGATTGCGGCATTGTTTTTGGCTGGTGCTGGAATATACCAAAGTGTGAAACTGAACTGGAAAAGTGAGCAGTATGGGCAATATGAGTTTGAGATTGCGACTTCTGATTATAGAACACCGAAAGAAGATGTGTCAAACGATTTTTTGCAGGATGCAAAGGAACAAGCAAGTGCAAATACTGACAGGAAAGCCTTTTATGAAGTTGACAGTTGGCAAAGTGCTGTAAATAAAATAGGACTTAGTATGTTAAGCAGCAGGTGGTTGCAAGATAACTTGAATAATCCAGAGCCAAGGGTGGGCATTACAGCAGAATGTGATGAAGAAGGAAATGTTGAAAAAGTCTTTGCATCAGCGCTATACAAAGCAAATGATAATGAAGAAAATGACTATACTGTGTGGTATACAGCCGAGACACAAATAGGAGCAGAAAGTCAAAGCGATTCGTTGACGGTGGGGAATATAGGAATAGCGGACACTACATTTATGCAGTACACATTGCCGTATGGAACAAAGATACAGATTGCGATAACAAAGAATGGTGGAAAAGTTCGTCAAATTAACACATACTTTGTGAAAGATAATATTCTGTATCATATATACGCAGATGTGTGGGCGCAGGAGTCAGGGCGAGCAGACATACCAATAAATGACTTCCTTGCAATATTGGACGAAATGGAAGAATGTGCCCCAAGAAATTGAATCCTTATATATTGAGCATAGATAACACGCTAGGAGGGAAATGATGAATAAAGCAGTATCGTTTTTTATGGCAATTCTTGCTTTGGTGGTAATGATTCCTATGGCAGCTTTAGCGCAGGGATCAAATACAAGTACGGCCAAAGGAAATGAAACAACAGAAAAAACCTATGACCAGGGCATTCGAGACATCGAACTTGATGATGGTACGATTGTAAAGGTTGGCTTTTCTTCGACCGAATCTTCGAGCTCGATTATGCCCAAAAGTGGATGCGCTAACGGTAATCATACAAGCAAGCATTATTATGGCACCGTTGATGCAACCAGAATTCATCAGGCGCCTGCAAGCCATCCATGCTATTGCACAGTGGTATATTCTCAAGATTGGCAGTGCAGTGCGTGCAATTCTTCTGGAACGGATAGGCGTTCTGTTCTCGTTTGGTGCCCAAGTAGCAATACAGTAGATGACGAGACATGGCCGGATTTGAGTTGTACTTTTGAAGGATAACTAAGCAGCAGAGCTTTGTACGGTGTTCATTATATAAGGATTGAAAAGTAGTACTGGACTTAGCACATAGTAAGCGCAATAAAATCCCCAAGGCAGTATTGAGTGAACAGCACCCCATTTGTTAGACAGTATGATATACTATCTAACAAGTGGGGTGTTTTGCTATGCCAAAAGGAGTACCAA
>NZ_WQOH01000069.1 GCF_018784445.1 Gemmiger formicilis
AAGAGAAGCCGGCATCTACCTATTTTCACAGGCCGTTTCCAGCCAACTATCTTCGGCACAAGTGAGCTTAACTTCTGTGTTCGGAATGGGAACAGGTGGAACCTCACCGTCATTGACACCGGCCAACGCGTGACCTTCGTCATGCTTCTCTTTTTGTCTAGGATAACACTTTCATGCTACCCTGTCAAGGGATGTACCCTCAAAACTGAATATCGAAC
>NZ_WQOH01000070.1 GCF_018784445.1 Gemmiger formicilis
CAGTTGGTAGAGCAGCGGTCTCCAAAACCGCGTGCCGAGGGTTCGAATCCTTCTACCCCTGCCATCCATATCCGGAAAAAATCATTGTGTTGCCTATCGGTCTGATAGTTGCAGACTTTATTTTTTCTCGGTAAAACAGAAAGCCCCCACCGGGCAAACCGGTGGGGGCTTTTCTGTTGGGTGCGCTCGGCATGGGCAGAAACCAGGTGGTGAACACCGGAAGTTTCTTGACAAAGCAAAGTGATCGCTGAAACTTCTTACAAAGCAAAACCGTAGACGCAATGTCCGCAGAGTGATGCAGGAAGTGAAAGTGTCTATCCGTGGTTGGATTGGCTATTTTCGTGTGGCATATGAAGCGGACGCTGACGTTTTGGGATGAATGGATGCGGCGCAGGTTTCGAATGTACATCTGGAAGCAGTGGAAGAAGCCCAAAACGAAGGTTGCCAACTTGAGAAAGCTGGGCATCCCGGCCGACAGGGCTTACCAGTGGGAAAATTCCAGACTGGGCTATTGACGTATCGCCGGCAGTCCTGCATTAAAATGTTCCATTACAAGCAAAAGACTCGTAGCAGCGGGATACTTTAGCATCCCTAACTACTACGAGTCCTTGCACTCATGCGGTTGAACCGCCATGTACCGGTCGGTACGCACGGTGATGTGAGAGGCCGGCTCTTTAAGGAGAACCTCCTACTCGTTTACCGAGAAAAAGCAAAGTCTGCAACTATCAAGCCGATAGGCAACACAATGATTTTTCCGGATATGGATGGCAGGGGTAGAAGGATTCGAACCCTCGGCACGCGGTTTTGGAGACCGCTGCTCTACCAACTG
>NZ_WQOH01000071.1 GCF_018784445.1 Gemmiger formicilis
CAAGCTGGGTATGGCCCGGTAGTTCAGTTGGTTAGAACGCTAGCCTGTCACGCTAGAGGTCGTCAGTTCGAGCCTGATTCGGGTCGCCATATGCTGCTATAGCTCAGTTGGTAGAGCGCATCCTTGGTAAGGATGAGGTCAGCAGTTCAAATCTGCTTAGCAGCTCCAGCGCTGAAGCCCACAGTGCAAGATACGCATTGTGGGTTTCTTCATATAGGGGCATAGCTCAGTTGGTAGAGCAGCGGTCTCCAAAACCGCGTGCCGAGGGTTCGAATCCTTCTACCCCTGCCATCCATATCCGGAAAAA